>NZ_JACHMD010000001.1:1200000-2400000 GCF_014204835.1 Microbacterium marinum
GTCTCACCCACGCGGAGCACATCACTCACCCGCACGTCTTCGTTCTCACCGTTATCAACGCCGGGCACGACAGCGCGTTTCCGGAGAACGAACTCGGGCGCGAGGGGATGGAGCACAAGACTCGCTCGAAGATCGGTCACCTTGATCACACGGGCCAACGTCACCGACCCTTCGGTGAGCGGCGCTAGGTCAACCGGCTCCGCTTCTGGGGCAAGATCAACGCCAGTGAGCCACCCTTCGACGTGCGCGCCTACCTCGAGCGCGTCTGCGATTCGGATGCTCGCCGGGAGTCCATCGGCGACAATCATCACTCGCTGACCATCTTCGAGGTGCGCGACGTTGCCTGCAGCCGACCCTGAGAGAAGGTCGACCGTTGCGCGGACCCATGAGCGGCGGACCGGTGCGACGACTGGACGAATCACGATCTGCGCCAGGGCGTCTTCCACGAGGTCGTCGTCCCGCCGGCCCGGGAAGCGCAATAGGGATCTCTGCCATTCCGGGTTCGCTGCGAAGTCCGGTGGGTAGGAGCGAGCAGCGCCCCCGAAGACATGCGTTTTCGGGGGAAGAAGTCTCTCAAGTGCGTATGTTGGCTCGCCAGTCTCTATCGTCGCGACGTCCGCATCCCCCGCAAGAGCATGGGCAATGGCCTCCGCATCGAACGCGAACTCGCCTTCTGCGTTCGCGCTGATCAGGACGAGAGGCCGTGACCGGTCCCGGAGAATCTCCGATGCGATTACGCCTGCCCCGTCCGCGGAGTCGATATGTCTCATGGCCACATCATCGCGCGATGGTCGGACAGAGCCAACGATGACCGAGACCCGCGGTTTCCGTTAGCGTGCCTCCATGACCCATCTGGATGACGCGGTAGCGGCGCTGACCGGTGCCCGCTGGTCCATAGCGGATGCCGGGAGCCACGTTCCCGATGAACCGGGGCTGTACGCTATCTTCGGCAACGATGGCGGTTGGGGACAGCTCGGGTTGCCTCATCGCCCGGACAGCCTGCTATATGTCGGCAAGGCAGAAGACAGCCTCGTCAGTCGAGAACTCCGTGGCCACTTCACCGCTGATCCCACTCGGCGCGCTCAGACGGGCAGCAGCACCGTGCGCAGATCCTTCGCCGCACTCTTGCACGACGCGCTCGGCCTCAGAGGGATACCCCGCAATCCCGCGAATCCAGGCCACTTCAGCAACTACGGCCTGAGCGCTGAGCACGACAGCCTCCTGACAGCATGGATGCACCGGTACCTGACGCTCGCCGTCTGGCCGGCCCACGAGCTCACGGTGCCGCTCCGCGACGTCGAGAGCGCCCTCATCAGGAAATGGGTTCCGCCGTTGAACCTCGCCGGGAACCCGCACCCGGCGCCTCACCTCAAATCGGCTCGTGCCACGATGGCGAACGAAGCGCGCACCTGGACCCGATGACTCGCACTCCCAGGGGGTGAATTGAGCGGCCCTGCAAAGGTTTTGGTCAGCCGCGGGGCGGTTTCTTCGCTCGCCGAGTCTCAACGCCCTTGTACTTGCCCTTCGATTTCTTCGAGCGCAGGTAGTTGCCGTTGCCATCGAGAAGATCCCGCGAACATGAGGCACCAGCTGATGTTGGCGGCCGGTCAGAGAATCGACCCATGCCCACCGCCGCCGAACTCCTCGACTTCGAAGCCACACACCCCGGCCACCCGGGATCGAAGGTCCACGAGATCGAGGCCGCGTTCGACGGGATGCCGGCCGCCAGGTATTACCAGCTTCTGGTGCGCGCGGCCGACGCGATCGAGGGGCAGGCGCGCGACCCCGTGACAGCTCACCGAGTCACGAGACTCACAAAGGGTTCGGCTGCTCTTGCGCGGTGACCGCCCCGGACGCATCTTCCACGATGATCCAGTCGACACCTTGAACCGCAGATGCGGGGAGCAGAGTCGACATCGCATTCGTGGCCCGTTTGCCGAGACTCTGGCGGTCGGGATCATCGGCCGACACCTGCAGTGTCACGTACATTCGACCCATCGACGCGGACGCCACTGATATAGCCGCCCCACAGCGTCGAATCCACCGCCAACAGCTCTGCGCTGCGACGGATCGCCTCCGTGCTGGAGCTCGACCCTGCCGACGTCATCACTCGGGCAGAGAAGTCACTGTGACGGCGGTAGAAGTCGGCCGTCGAGCGCCCCTCGGCGGCAGCCGCGTCGCGGACCTCAGTGAGCGTCATTGCGTCGATGCCGATGTGATGCATGTGGTTCCCCCTTCGAACATCTGTTCGAACAATGTACGGCACGTGGCCGACACTCTCGATCGGTCGCTTCGCGGAGATCGGGTACACCTCCGGGTACACCAAAGGGGAGCCGATTCCTCGACTCCCCTTGTGTACGCCGTGCCCCCGGAGGGATTCGAACCCCCGACTTCTGGTACCGGAAACCAACGCTCTATCCCCTGAGCTACGGAGGCGTACCGGTCGAGGTTATCACCGGCTGAGCCGTCTCCCGCACCGCGGCGACGCGTCCATGGCGGCTGGTTAGCCTGGGAGCATGGCATCCACTCCGCCGATCGGTGCGCGCGCCCAGCTCGCGGCGCTCGCCGAATCCGTCGCCGGCGGCGCGGGTCTCGAGCTGCTCCGCGGGATGCCGACGGTGGCCGACCCGCGCTCGGCAGCGGTGCTCATCCTGTTCGGCATCCTCGACGGCCGGGCGAGCGCCTATGAGGCACAGGCCGCGGCGGTCTCGCGCGACCTCGACGTGCTCCTGCTCTCGCGCGCCGAGACGCTGCGGTCTCATCCGGGGCAGGTCGCCTTCCCCGGCGGTCGCGTCGACCCGGGGGATGCCGACGAGACGGCGGCCGCCCTGCGTGAGGCCCGCGAGGAGACCGGCCTCGACACGGACGGCGTCGAGGTCCTCGGCTCGCTGGAGCCCATCCCGCTGGAGCACTCCCGCCATCTCGTCACACCGGTGCTCGGCTGGTGGCGTGCACCGTCCCCGGTGGGCGTGGTGGATCACGCGGAGTCGGCGGACGTCTTCCGGGCACCCATCGCCGACCTGATCGATCCCGCGCACCGCGGTGTCACGGTGCTCCGCCGGGAGGGCGTCACCTTCCGCGGCCCCGCGTTCCTGCTGCCCAGCGAGGCGGGAGACCGGCTCGTCTGGGGGTTCACCGCCATGATCCTCGATGCGCTGTTCACGCGACTGGGGTGGGCGGAGCCGTGGGACGACCGCTGGGAGATCCCTCTCGCACCGCCGCCGCGGTGATCAGAACTCGATGAACGACTCGCTGTCGCTCTCGTCCGGCGACCTCCGTGCGGCCCAATCTCACGTCGAGCGTACAAGCGCAAGGGCCCGCTCACGCCCGTGAGCCGTGCCTACGATCGAGGCACCGGAAAGGAACACTCATGGCACGCATCCTCCTCATCGGCGGGCACGGCAAAGTCGCGCTCCTCGCCGAGCCCCGACTGGTCGCGGTCGGTCACCACGTCACCGCTGTCATCCGGAACCCCGAGCACGAAGACGACGTCGCGGCGACGGGTGCGACCCCGCTGGTCGCCGATGTCGAGAGCTTCGACGCCGACCAGTTCACGAACCTCGTCTCGGGGAACGACGTCGTCATCTGGTCGGCCGGCGCGGGCGGCGGCTCGCCCGAACGTACCTACGCGGTCGACCGAGACGCGGCGATCCGCTCCATCGACGCCGCCGTGGCGGCGGGCGTGCGTCGCTACGTGATGGTGTCGTACTTCGGAGCCGGCCCCGACCACGGTGTCGACCCCGGCGACGCGTTCTTCCCGTACGCCGAGGCGAAAGCGGCCGCGGACGAGCACCTTCGCTCCAGCGGCCTGGACTGGACGATCCTCGCGCCCTCCGCACTCACCCTCGACGACGCGACCGGCAGGATCGACGTCGACGCGGCCGACGCCGCCTCGGTGTCACGCGCCGATGTGGCCCACGTCATCGCGGCATCCGTTGACGAGCCCCGCACCGCCGGACGCACGATCTCCTTCAACGCCGGCGACGTGCCGATCGAAGACGCCGTCTCCCGCTGAGGCGGTTACGGCCCTGCCGGGTCGAGCGGGGCGTCCACACCGGCATCGGTGGTGGCGCTCCGGTCCCGCAGGGCCTGCGCGAGCTTCTCGGCGAGGTAGCGATGCCCGGCGTCCGAAGGATGCTTGGCGCCGACTCCGGTGTCGATCATGTCGAGATAGTTCGCCGGGGTGATCCATTCCTCCGCGAGCGGAGAGATGTACCACCAGCCGCGTTCGGCGGATTCTGCGGCGAGGTCGCGGTCGATCCGCGCCGTGCCCTCAAAGACCGGGAACTCGTGCGGCGTCGGACCGAAGATCACGAACTGTGCGCCGGGATACGCGCGCTCGAACCGATCCCACGTCTCAGACACGGCGTCGCGGTATCCGCGCTCGCCCTGCAGACGGTCGTTGATCGACCCCTGGATGACGACCAGGTCGTAATCCGCCTCGGGGTCCAGCCAACTGGCGCGGGTCCCGAAATCAGGTCCGTCGATCCCGGGCTTCATGTAGCCCGATCCGCGGACGCCGTCCACCGTGACGTCCCACCCCATCAGGTCGCCCAGCCGGTACGCGTAGCCGTCGGTGGGCCGTGTTGCGGCCGACCCGTACGTCCAGGAGTCCCCGAAGACGAGGACGTCCGCTCCGGCGGGGACCGACAGCGGCTGGGAGCCGAGGCCGTAGGCGCCGGACGCGGCGGTGTCGATCCCGGGGGTGCGACTCCAGGGCTGCCACGCGGACAGCGCGACGACAGCGGCGACCCCGGCCGCGAGGACGCCGAGGCCCCAGGTGCGCGCGCGGCGATCAGAGGTCATGCGAAGTAGGGTAAGCGATTCCGGATGCCGCCGGCGCCATGCACCGGTCCGCGTGCGAGGATTGCCCGGTGCAGCGCGTCGTCCGAGCCGAACTCGACCTCGAGATCGAGGGTGCGCTGGACCTTTTCCTGTCCGTCGCGGTCGCAGATGCGGCGCCGCGCGAGGGGGAGTCGCTCGCGATCTCACGATCCGGTGTCGACCTCAGCCCCGACGTCCTCGAAGACGCCGCCGGATCTCGGCTGCACCGGCTGAAGGTCGGACCCGGGCCGCTGCAGATCCGCTATCGCGCGACCGTGGTGGGAGAGGCCCCGCCGCTGGGCGCGACAGAGCTCGACACCGCGGTCTACCTCCGTCCCAGCCGGTATGCGCCGTCCGACGCGGTCTTCGGTCAGGCGCGCCGGCAGTTCTCGGGGCTCCGGGGCGAAAAGTTGATCCGGGCGGTGGAGTCGTACGTGTTCGAGACGGTCACCTATTCGCCGGGACTGTCGCAGGGGACCGATTCGGCGCTTACGACGCTCGGTACCGGGCAGGGCGTCTGCCGCGACTACGCCCATCTCGTGATCGCTCTGCTGCGCGCGATGGACATCCCCGCCCGCTATGTCTCCTGCTATGCGCCGGGACTCGTTCCGATGGACTTCCACGCCGTCGCCGAGGCCTACCTCGACGGGCGATGGCACGTGCTCGATGCGACCCGACTGGCCAATCGTCGCGGACTGGTCCGCATCGCGACCGGTCGCGACGCCGCCGACTGCGCGTTCCTCAGCTACTACGGCGGCAATCTGGCCCTGCGCCGGCTGCTCGTCGACGCCGAGGTGCAGGGGACGGACGACGAGGTGGCCGCGGCATCCGATCCGCTGCGGGACGATCGCCAGGAGCTGCTCGCCATCGCATGAGAAATACTTTCTCCTCCGATCGCAGATCTTCCCGTGCCCGCGAGCGCCTCGCTCATTAAGGTGTAGGGACCAGCAGGGACCCGGGAGCTCACGTGAAGACAGCGGACGACGCGGTTCGGCGCGCCATCATCGAGGACTACGGCGTCCTCGGCGGAGCGCCGGAGCCCGACCTCGAAGGACTCGTGAGACTCGCGGCGACGGTGTGCGACGTCCCCACCGCCGTGATCAACATCATCGACGACCGTTTCCAGCATCAGATCGCCGCCGTCGGCATGGAGCCCGCCATCTGCGCTCGCGAGGATTCGATGTGCGCCGTGGTCTTCCGCAAACCCGGCCACACCGTCATCCGGGACGTGACCCTCGACGACCGCTTCGCGGAGAATCCGTTCGTCACCGGCGAGATCGGCAACGTCCGCTTTTACGCGTCGAGCCCCCTCGTCACTCCGGTCGGTGTGCCGATCGGCACCATCTGCGTCTTCGACGAGCGCCCGCGCGACCTCGCCGACGACGACAGCGACGCGCTCAAGCTCATCGCCCACCAGATCGTCGACGTCCTCGAACTGCGTCGCATCAGCCGGGAACTCGGCGAATCGAACGAGCAGCTCGAGAACTTCGCCGCTCAAGTCGCCCACGACCTCCGGAACCCCCTGACGGCGCTCGCCGGCTACATCGAGCTCGCCTCCGAGGTCCCCGAAGTCGCGGGTCTGCCGACCGCCTCGCGCGCGCTCGCGCGGGCGGAATCGGCTGCCGACCGGATGTCGGGCATGATCGCCCGTCTCCTCGACTACGCGCGTGTCGGCGGAGCTCCGGTTCGTCCGAAGCCGGTGGACGTCCGGGCTCTGGTGTCGTCGACGATCGAAGACCTTCGCAGCGCGGGCGAAGACGGCGGGGTCGACGTCGCCGTCGACGCGCAGACGACCGTCAACGGCGATCCCACGCTCCTGGCCGTCCTGGTGCAGAACCTCGTCGGCAACGCCGTGAAGTTCGCGGCGGCGCACGGGCCGCAGCCTCGCATCGCCGTCGGGGTCGAAACGGTCGTCGGCGGAGTCCGGCTCACCGTGGACGACAACGGCCGCGGCGTCCCGTCTGCCGAGCGCGATCTCGTCTTCGAGCCGCTCGAGCGAGGCTCGAACACCGACGCGCCCGGCTTCGGGATCGGCCTGGCCACCTGTCGACGCGTCGTCGCCGCCCACGGCGGACGGATCGGGATCGACGACTCGCCGCTCGGCGGCGCCCGGATCTGGGTGATCCTGCCCGCCTGAACGCGGACTTCGGCGGGCCGTCCGAGCGACCGTAGACTTGACGGGCTATGGATCCCGAAGCCCTCTCCGCCGCCCTGCTCGCCGTCATCGTCCCTCTCGCCGAGGCGCGACGACCCGGCGCGGGTGATGCGCTCACCGCCGCGGACTTCCCCGTCGAGCGGCCGAAGAACCGCGACCACGGCGACTGGGCCTCCAACGCTGCGCTGAAGCTGAGCAAGGCGATCGGTGTGAACCCGCGGGAGTTCGCCGCCGAGGTCGCCGATGCCCTGGCGCAGACGGAAGGGATCGCGTCCGTCGAGGTCGCCGGACCCGGCTTCATCAACATCCGGCTGGATGCCGCCGCCGCCGGCGCCCTCGCCAAGACGATCGTCGAGGCAGGCGCCGCGTTCGGCGCCAACCGCTCGCAGGACGGCAACACGATCAACCTGGAATTCGTCAGCGCGAACCCGACGGGACCGATGCACATCGGGCACACCCGCTGGGCCGCGCTCGGCGACGCGATCGCGCGTCTGCTTCTCGCCAGCGGTGCCACGCTCGTCCGCGAGTTCTACATCAACGACGCCGGTGCGCAGATGGAGCGGTTCGGCCGGTCCGTGCTGGCTGCGATCAAGGGTGAGCCCACGCCCGAGGACGGGTACCCCGGTGCCTACATCGACGATCTCGCCGCCCGCGTGAAGGCCGCCGAGCCTGCGATCCTCGACCTCCCCGACGAGGAACAGGTCATCGTCGCACGCGACCGGGGCTACGAGTTCCAGCTCGGCGACCTCCAGGCATCCCTCGAGAAGTTCAACGTGCACTTCGACGTCTGGTTCAGCGAGCGCACCCTCCACGCTGCGGGCGCAGACGGCGCACCGAGCCTCGTCGACGACGCTGTCGACCGCCTCCGCGAGCAGGGACACGTGTTCGACGACGAGGGTGCGGTCTGGGTGCGGACGACCGACTTCGGCGACGACAAGGACCGCGTCATCCGCCGGTCGAACGGGGAGTACACGTACTTCGCCGCCGACGCCGCGTACTACCTCAACAAGGGTGACCGCGGGTTCGCGCACAAGATCTACCTCCTGGGCGCCGACCACCACGGGTACGTGCACCGCCTCAAGGCGCTCGCCGGTGCCGCCGGGGACGACCCCGAGAAGGACATCGAGGTGCTCATCGGGCAGCTCGTGTCGGTCAACGGTGCGCGTCTGTCGAAGCGCGCGGGCAACATCATCGAGCTCGACGACCTCCGCGAGTGGCTGGGGACCGACGCGCTGCGCTACTCGCTCGCGCGGTATCCGGCCGACTCGCCGCTCACGCTCGATCCCGAGATCCTGCGCAAGCGCACCAACGACAACCCCGTGTTCTACGTCCAGTACGCCCACGCGCGCACCCACAACGTCGCGCGCAACGCCGCCGACTCCGGCGTCGCCCGCGACGCGTTCGTGCCCGAGCTCCTGGACCACGAGACCGAGTCGGCGCTGCTGGGCGCCCTCCAGGAGTTCCCGCGCCTGGTCGCCTTCGCCGCCGAGCTGCGCGAGCCCCACCGCGTCGCGCGCTACCTCGAGGAGCTCGCGAGCCTGTACCACCGCTGGTACGACACCTGCCGGGTGACGCCGCTCGGAGACGAGGCCGTGACCGACGTCCACCGCACACGCCTGTGGCTGAACGACGCCACCGGTCAGGTGCTCCGCAACGGCCTCGACCTGTTGGGCGTCAGCGCGCCCGAGCGGATGTGACGTGACCGGCGTCCCCGCCCGTCGGCGTCGCTCCCGCGGGTGGATCGCCGCGATCATCGTCGTCGCGGTGATCGCGGCCCTGCTGGTCGCCCTCGAACTCGCCGCCCGCGCGATCGTGCCCCAGGTCGTCCGCTCTCAGATCGTGGCGAACCTGGGTCTTCCGGAGGATCAGGCGATCGACGTGGACGTGCCCGGCGTTCTCCTGCCCCAGCTCGCGGTGGGCAGCATCGCCGAGATGAGCCTGCGCGCCGACGACGTCGAGATCGAGGGGATCTCCGGGGACGCCCGCGTCGACATCCAGGATGCACCGGTGTGGGGCAGCGGCGACTGGAGCAGCGCCCGTGCGGTCGTCGTCCTCGACGAGGAGCAGCTGCGCACCCTGCTGGGCCGCGTCGATGATTTCCCCGTGGATGCCGTCAGTCTCGACGCCCCCGAAGTCGCACTCGACACGGAGCTCAGCCTCTTCGGTGCGAGCGTCCCCCTGGGCGTCCGCCTGGCCGCGACAGCCGAAGACGGCGACCTGGTCCTATCGCCGACGACCTTCCGACTGGGCGGCGTGGACGTCTCGGCGGACGCGCTCCGCCAGCAGGTCGGCCCCCTCGTCGGTTCCTTCGCCGAGAGCTGGCCGGTCTGCCTCGCCGAATACCTGCCGTCCGCACTCACCCTCACGGACGTCGCGGTGGAGGATCGCGGGGTCGTGGCATCCTTCGACATCGACAGCGCCATCCTGAGCGACGAGAAGGCCCAGCAGCCGGGCACGTGCGGGGACGCCTCGTAGCGTCACCCGGCCAGGGCCGGCGCGCCCGGTGCCCTAGACTGTGGGCACCGTCCGGGCGTGGCCACACCGCCCGGGAACACCCGTACCCCGCTCGATTGGTGCCCCTGCGTGTCCACCGCCTCCGACCGTCCCGCCGTGCCCGCGTGGCTCGCGGCGCCCGACGACGCGAATGCGCTCGTGCCGATCGTGTGGCCCGAGGGGGCCGAGCGTGATCAGGACGGCGTCCTGCGGGTCGGCGGTCTCGCGGCGGATGATCTGGCAGCCCGGTTCGGGACGCCGCTGTACGTGCTCGACGAAGACGGCGTCCGTGCCCGCGCGCGCGAGGTGCTCGCCGCTTTCCGTGACGCGGCATCCCGTCACGGCGGCACGGCGCGGGTCTATTACGCCGGCAAGGCGTTCCTCTCGAGCGAGGTCGTGCGGTGGGTGAGCGCCGAGGGACTCGGAGTTGACGTCGCCAGCGGCGGTGAGCTGGCCGTCGCCCTTGCGGCGGGGGCCGACCCCGCTCGACTGGGTCTGCACGGCAACAACAAGCTGCTCCCCGAGATCGCGCAGGCCGTTGGCGCCGGTGTCGGGTCGATCGTCGTCGACTCCCGTGTCGAGATCGAGCGCGTCGCCGAGGCGGCCGCTGCCGCGGGACGCGTCCAGACGGTCCTCGTCCGCGTGAACAGCGGCGTGCACGCCGAGACTCACGACTTCCTCGCCACCGCGCACGAAGACCAGAAGTTCGGCTTCGCGATGACGGATGCCGCGGCGGCGGTCACCCGGATCCGGGAACTGCCCTCGCTCCGGTTCGCGGGTCTGCACTGCCACATCGGCTCCCAGATCTTCGGAACCGCCGGGTTCGCGGAGTCGGCGGCGCGCGTCGTCGAACTGCACGCCGACCTCCTCGCCGGCGGCGAGGTGCCCCTCCTGAACCTGGGCGGCGGCTTCGGCATCGCCTACACGGCCGCCGACGACCCGACCCCCATCGCCCACCTCGCCGAGGGGATCGTCGCGGCCGTGGCCCGTGAGTGCGCGAGCCGCGGCATCCCGCTTCCGGAGCTCGCGTTCGAGCCGGGACGTGCCGTGGTCGGCAGAGCGGGGATCACGCTGTACCGCGTCGGCACCGTCAAACCGGTCCGGGTGTCGGACGATCTTGAGCGGCTCTACGTCAGCGTCGACGGCGGCATGAGCGACAACGCTCGGCCCGCCCTGTACGGAGCGGATTACTCGGCGCGCATCGCGAGCCGCCGCAGCGACGCCGCGGCCGCGCTGGCGCGCGTGGTCGGGCGACACTGCGAATCCGGCGACATCGTCGTCGACGCCGAGTATCTGCCGGGTGACATCGAGCCCGGCGATCTCCTGGCCGTCGCGGCTACGGGCGCCTACTGCTTCTCGCTCGCGAGCAACTACAACTACGTGCCGCGACCGCCCGTGGTCGCTGTCGCCGGAGGTGAGGCGCGGCTCATCGTCCGAGGGGAGACGGTCGACGACCTCCTCTCGCGCGACGTCGGCATCGTCCGCCCCGGCACCTCGGAGGAGTCCGCATGATCGAACCCCGTCGCCTGCGCGTCGCGCTGCTGGGAGCCGGCGCGGTCGGCTCCCAGGTCGCGCGTCTGCTGCTGGCCCACGCCGACGAGCTCGCCGAGCGCGCCGGCGCGCCGCTGGATCTCGTCGGCATCGCCGTGCGCGATGTCCACGCCCGCCGTGAGGCCGATCTGCCCGCCGAGCTGTTCACGACCGACGCCGACACGCTCATCGCGGGGGCCGACATCGTCATCGAGGTGACCGGCGGGCTGGAGCCCGCGCGGACGCGGATCCTGCACGCACTGACGTCGGGCGCCGATGTCGTGACGGCCAACAAGGCCCTGCTGGCAACCCATGGCACCGAGATCTTCGAGGCGGCAGACCAGGTGGGTGCCACGGTCGCCTACGAGGCCGCCGTCGCCGGGGCGATCCCCATCATCCGGCCGCTGCGCGACTCCCTCGCCGGCGACCGCGTTCGGCGCATCATGGGCATCGTCAACGGGACCACCAACTACATCCTCGATCGGATGGACCGTGAAGGGCTGGACTTCGACGAGGTGCTCGCCGAGGCGCAGCGCCTCGGATACGCCGAAGCCGACCCGACCGCCGACGTCGAGGGATTCGACGCGGCCCAGAAGGCGGCGATCCTCGCCAGCCTGGCGTTCCACACCTCCGTGCCGCTGACGGCCGTCCACCGCGAGGGCATCACCTCGATCGACGCCGGTGTCATCGACGCCGCCCGCAAGGCCGGATACGTCGTCAAGCTGCTCGCCGTGTGCGAGCGCCTCGTCGATCAGCCCGACGCGGCGCCGTCGGGGGAGGCCATCTCGGTCCGCGTGTACCCCGCTCTGGTTCCCCGGGACCACCCGCTCGCCTCGGTGCACGGCGCCAACAACGCGGTCTTCGTCGAGGCCGAAGCCGCCGGTCCCCTCATGTTCTACGGCGCCGGCGCCGGCGGCGTTCAGACGGCCTCGGCCGTGCTCGGCGACGTCGTCTCGGCTGCCCGACGCCACATCGTCGGCGGGCCGGGGGTGGGGGAGTCCACCCGCGCGGGCCTGCCGATCGTCCCGATCGGCCGCATCACGACGAGCTGCCAGATCACCCTCGAGGTCGACGACCGTCCCGGTGTGCTGGCCACGGTCGCCGGCATCCTCAGCGACGGGAACGTGTCGATCGCGACCGTCGAGCAGACCACCTCCGGCGGCGCCGCCGCCGAGGAGGGCGAGGATGCCGTCGCGCACCTCGTCATCGGAACCCACACGGCCCGGGAGCAGGACCTGGCCGACACCGTCGAGCGCCTGGCGGCCAACGCCGCCGTGCGCCGGGTGGTCTCGGTCCTGCGCGTAGAAGGAGACTGACATGGCACACGTCTGGCGCGGAGTCCTCCGCGAATTCGCCGATCGGCTCGGTGTCACCGATGCCTCCACCGTCGTGACGCTCGGCGAGGGCGGCACCCCGCTCATCCCCGCCGCGTCGCTGTCGCGCCTCACCGGCGCCGACGTCTACGTCAAGTTCGAAGGAATGAACCCCACGGGCTCGTTCAAGGACCGCGGCATGACGGTCGCGCTCTCGCGCGCGGTCGAGCATGGCGCCGAAGCCGTCATCTGCGCCTCGACGGGCAACACGTCGGCATCCGCCGCGGCGTACGCCGCACACGCGGGGATCACTGCGGCGGTGCTCGTGCCCGAGGGCAAGATCGCGATGGGCAAGCTGAGCCAGGCGGTCGCCCACGACGGACGCCTCATCCAGATCCGCGGCAACTTCGACGACTGTCTCGAGATCGCACGCGAGCTCGCCACCGGGTACAAGGTGCACCTCGTCAACTCGGTGAACCCCGACCGCATCGAGGGACAGAAGACGGCCGCATACGAGGTCGTCAGCCAGCTCGGCGACGCCCCCGACTTCCACTTCATCCCCGTCGGCAATGCCGGCAACTACACCGCCTACTCCCGCGGCTATCGCGAGGAGGCCGCGCGCGGCGTCGCGACGAAGGTGCCCCGCATGTTCGGTTTCCAGGCCGAGGGCTCCGCGCCGCTCGTGCGCGGTGAGGTCGTGAAGCACCCCGAGACGATCGCGTCCGCGATCCGCATCGGCAACCCGGCGTCCTGGGAGCTCGCGCTGGAGGCCAAGTCCGCCACCGACGGCTGGTTCGGCGCGATCGACGACGACCGGATCCTGGCCGCGCAGAAGCTGCTCGCCGGCACGGTCGGCGTCTTCGTCGAGCCGGCCTCGGCGATCAGCGTCGCCGGCCTTCTCGACCGCGCCGAGGCCGGCGTGATCCCGGCCGGGGCGACCGTCGTGCTCACGGTCACCGGTCACGGGCTCAAGGACCCCCAGTGGGCCCTCCGCAACACCGACGGATCGCAGGTCGAGCCTCTCGTGGTGGATGCCGCGACGAGCGAAGTCGCGTCCGCGCTCGACCTGACGCCCGTCCAGGGATGACCCTCCCCGGCCGCAGCGTCGCCGTCCGCGTGCCGGCGACCAGCGCCAACCTCGGCCCCGGGTTCGACACGCTCGGTCTCGCTCTCAGCGTCCACGACGAGCTCGTCGTGACTGTGCTCCCGGGGCCCGGCCTCGAGATCGTCGTCGCCGGAGAGGGCGCGCAGGACGTGCCGACGGATGCGTCCCACCTCGTCGTGCGCTCGATGGCTTACGCGTTCGAGGCGTGTGGGCGGGCGATGCCCGGTATCCGCCTCGAGGCGCGCAATGCGATCCCACACGGGCGCGGCATGGGCTCGTCCGGGGCTGCCGTCGTCGCGGGACTCCTCGCGGCCAAGGGACTTCTGGCCGGCGACGTCGAGCTCGGCCCGGAGACGCTGCTGCGGCTGGCGACGGAACTCGAGGGACACCCCGACAACGTCGCACCCGCCCTGTTCGGCGGACTGACGATCGCGTGGGTCGACGACCACGGTCCTCAGCACAAGAAGCTCGCCGTGCACCGTGGGGTGTCGCCGCTCGTGTTCGTACCGGATTTCACGATGTCCACCTCCGTCGCCCGAGGGTTGGCGCCGCTCCAGGTGACCCGTGAGGATGCGGTCTTCAACGTGTCGCGGTCGGCGCTGCTGATCGCCGCGCTCACCCAGAGCCCGGAACTCCTCATGGCGGCGACCGAGGACAAGCTCCACCAGTCCTATCGCGCGCAGGCCATGCCCGAGACCGACAAGCTCGTCCGAGGGCTCCGAGCGGGCGGTTTCGCCGCCGTCGTCTCGGGTGCCGGGCCGAGCGTGCTCGTCCTGGCGGACGGCCCCGGAAGGCGGCTCGATGCCGTCGACCATGCCGCTGCGCTCACCGACACGCGGTGGCTTCCACGCCTGCTGGCCGTCGATGTCAAGGGTGGTACAGTGAGGGACAACGCGGAGGATGCCACGTAATCACGTGAATCTGCCCTCCATCGCAATCTGCGAAGCACCGCACATCCCCTCTCATCCGGGTCGGCGCGTCACCTGTGTTCGCGTGAACACCCACCTGAGGATCGGTCTCCGTCGTGGACGGGGCCAGCTGCGGTTCATGACTTTCCACATCTGAAAGGGAGAACTCGTGGAGTCCATCTCCGAGATCCAGACCGGCGACGACGTCGCCACCACCACCGACGCCCCGGCATCCGCCGCCGTCGAGAACACCGAAGCGGCAGCACCCGCCGAGGCTGAGAAGCCCGCGAAGGCGCCGCGCAAGCGCGCACCGCGCCGCGCAAAGAGCACCGACGCTCCGGACGCTGCAGCCGGCACCGACACGGCAGCCGCCGACGCAGCCCCCGCCGCCGACGCGGCGGAGGCGCCCGTCGAGGCCGACGAGGCGGCCCCCGCCGCCCCCGCGCGCAAGAAGCCCGCGCGCCGTTCTGCGGCCGCCAAGGCCGCCGAGGAAGCCGCCGCAGCGGAAGCCACCGAGGCGCCCGCGCAGTCTGCTCCCGAGGTCGCGCCCGACGAGTCCGCGCCCGAGCAGGGCGCTCCCGAGCAGGGCGCCCCCGAGCAGGGCGCCGAGGCCGACGCGCCCGCCGACGGCGACACGTCTGCCGAGGGCGACAAGCCCGCCGAGGGCGAGGGGTCGGCGCGCAGCCGCTCCCGGTCGCGCAGCCGCAGCCGCAACCGCAATAAGGGCGAGAACGGCCAGGCTTCCCAGAACGGTCAGAACGGCCAGGGCAACCAGAACGGCCAGGGAAACCAGAACACCCAGGGCAACCAGAACCAGGGCGGCTCCGACAAGCCCGCGATCGACGACCGGAACGACGACGAGCAGGGCCAGGGCCGCGGCCGCCAGCGCAACAAGCGCCGCGGCCAGAACGGTCCCGCAGACGAGTTCGACACCGAGATCGGCGAGGACGACGTCCTGATCCCGATCGCCGGCATCCTCGACGTCCTCGACAACTACGCCTTCGTCCGCACCACGGGATACCTCCCCGGCCAGAGCGACGTCTACGTCTCGCTCGGTCAGGTGAAGAAGTACAACCTGCGCAAGGGTGACGCGGTCGTCGGTGCCATCAAGCAGCCCCGCGAGGGCGAGCAGTCCAGCCGCCAGAAGTACAACGCGCTGGTCAAGGTCGACGCCATCAACGGTCTGTCGGTGGACGACGCGGCATCCCGTGTCGAGTTCTCGAAGCTGACCCCCCTCTACCCGCAGGAGCGCCTGCGTCTGGAGACGGCGCCCGAGAAGCTCACCCAGCGGATCATCGACCTCGTGGCTCCCATCGGCAAGGGACAGCGCGGCCTGATCGTCGCGCCGCCCAAGGCCGGCAAGACGATCGTGCTGCAGCAGATCGCGAACGCGATCGCGACGAACAACCCCGAGGTCCACCTCATGGTGGTGCTCGTCGACGAGCGGCCCGAAGAGGTCACCGACATGCAGCGCACGGTCAAGGGAGAGGTCATCGCCTCCACCTTCGATCGTCCCGCCGAGGACCACACGACCGTCGCCGAGCTCGCCATCGAGCGCGCCAAGCGTCTCGTCGAGCTGGGTCGCGACGTCGTCGTGCTGCTCGACTCGATCACCCGCCTCGGCCGCGCGTACAACATCTCGGCGCCCACCTCGGGTCGCGTGCTCACCGGTGGCGTCGACGCCTCGGCGCTCTACCCGCCCAAGCGCTTCTTCGGCGCGGCCCGCAACATCGAAAACGGCGGCTCGCTGACGATCCTCGCCACCGCGCTCGTGGAGACCGGCTCCAAGATGGACGAGGTCATCTTCGAGGAGTTCAAGGGAACCGGCAACAGCGAGCTGCGACTGTCGCGCCAGCTCGCCGACAAGCGCATCTTCCCGGCCGTCGACGTCAACGCGTCCTCGACCCGCCGCGAAGAGATGCTGCTCTCGAACGACGAGGTCAAGATCACGTGGAAGCTGCGCCGGGCCCTCGCGGGCCTCGACCCGCAGCAGGCGCTGGAGGTCGTGCTCGGCAAGCTCAAGGAGACCGGCTCCAACGTCGAGTTCCTCGTGCAGATGCAGAAGTCGATCCCGGCACCCGCAGCCGGCGGCCACGGTGGCGGGCACGACAACAGCATCCGCTGAGCCGGCGCGGCGATGTTCGAGTCCGTCCAGTCGCTGATCGACGAGCACCGCGCGGTGCAGGAGGAGCTCTCCGACCCCGCGGTGCACGCCGATGCGGCACGCGCCAAGCGCGTCAACCGTCGGTACGCGGAGCTGTCGCGCATCGTCGCGGCGTACGACGCGTGGACGGCTGCGTCCGACGATCTGGCGGCGGCGCGTGAGCTTGCCCGCGAGGATGCCGCGTTCGCGGATGAGGTTCCGGTCCTCGAAGACGGCCTCGCGGCGGCTCAGGAACGGCTGCGGCGCCTGCTCATCCCGCGTGACCCCGACGACGCGCGGGACGTGATCATGGAGATCAAGGCGGGCGAGGGCGGCGCGGAATCCGCGCTGTTCGCCGCAGATCTGCTGCGCATGTACCTGCAGTACGCCGCGTCGAAGGGGTGGAAGACCGAGCTCCTCGAGCGCAACGAGAGCGACCTCGGCGGCTACAAGGACGTGCAGGTCGCGATCAAGGGCTCCAGTTCCGATCCGGCGCAGGGCGTTTGGGCGCACCTGAAGTACGAGGGCGGCGTGCACCGCGTGCAGCGCGTGCCCGCGACCGAGTCGCAGGGCCGTATCCACACCTCCACCACGGGCGTGCTCGTGTTCCCCGAGGTGGACGAGCCCGAAGAGGTTCAGATCGACCCGAACGATCTGAAGATCGATGTCTTCCGTTCCTCCGGCCCCGGCGGCCAATCGGTGAACACGACCGACTCCGCCGTGCGGATCACGCACGTGCCCACCGGCATCGTCGTGTCGATGCAGAACGAGAAGAGCCAGCTGCAGAACCGCGAGGCGGGCATGCGCGTGCTGCGCGCGCGCCTGCTCGCCAAACAGCAGGAAGAGCGGGATGCCGCGGCATCCGATGCCCGGAGATCGCAGATCCGGGGCATGGACCGCTCGGAGCGCATCCGCACCTACAACTTCCCCGAGAACCGCATCGCGGATCACCGCACGGGGTACAAGGCCTACAACCTCGACCAGGTGATGGACGGCGCTCTCGCGCCGATCATCGAGTCGGCGATCTCCGCCGACGAAGAGGCGCAGCTGGCGGCGCTGGGCGCCGACGACTGACTCCCGCGGAAAGGACGCGCATGCCCACTGATTTCGATGCGATCTCGGAGGAGCGTCTGCGCGCCGCGGGCAGCATGAAATGGAGCGCGTACCCGGGCACGATCGGCGCGTGGGTGGCGGAGATGGACTTCGGTGTCGCCGAACCCATCGCATCAGCGGTCTCCGACGCCCTGTCGTCAGGGCTGACCGGGTACCTCCCCGCGGCGCTGTCGACGGACCTCGCTGCGGCCACGTCGCAGTGGTACGAACGCCGGTACGGATGGCGGCCCGACCCGGAGCGGATCCATCCCGTCCCCGATGTCATCACCGCATATCAGGTCGCGATCGAGCGCTTCAGCGCTCCCGGGTCTGCGGTCATCGTGCCGACGCCCGCGTACATGCCGTTCCTGTTCGTGCCGCCGATGCAGGATCGGCGCGTCATCGAAGTGCCCTCGATCGAGGTCGACGGGCGCATGACGATGGACCTCGACAGCATCTCCCGGGCCTTCGAGGACGGCGGCGGACTCGTCGTGCTCTGCAATCCCCACAACCCTCTCGGCACCGTGTTCACCCGCACCGAGCTGCTCGCGTTGGCGGAGGTCGTGGACGCCCACGACGGGCGCGTCTTCTCGGACGAGATCCACGCCCCGATCGTCTACGGGGATACCGTCCACGTCCCCTACGCGTCGGTGTCGGAGGTCGCAGCAGGGCACACCGTGACGGCGGCATCCGCCTCCAAGGCATGGAACCTGGCAGGGCTCAAGTGCGCGCAGGTCATCCTGTCCAACGACGTGGACGCGGCGGCCTGGGCCGAGTTCGGTCCGTGGGCAGGGCACGGCACGGCCACGGTCGGAGTCATCGCGAACATCGCGGCGTACCGTGACGGTGAATCGTGGCTCGAGGGCGTCGTCGACTATCTGGACGGCAATCGCCGAGCGCTCGTCGACGGCCTCGCTCGGCACGCACCGCACGCACGGGTGGCGATGCCCGAAGGCTCCTACATCGCGCTGATCGATCTGCGGGCCTATGCCCTCGAGGGAGACCTGGGGGAGTGGTTCCGCGAGAATGCTCAGGTCTCGATGACCGACGGCCGCGCGTGCGGGGAGGCCGGCGTGGGGCAGGTCCGCTTCGTCTTCGCCCTCCCGCGCCCGCTGCTGGAGGTCGCGATCGAGCGGATCGGAGCCGCTCTCGCGGGAGTTCCACTCCGCTGAGCTGCGCTCAGATGTGGTACTCGGGCGCGGTCAGGAGCGCGCGGGTGTCCTCACTGGCTGTGCGACGTCGCGCGCGGGCCGGAACCCCGACGAGCACGGAGTCCGCGGGTGCGTCCTTCGTGACGACAGCGTTCGCACCGACGACGGAGTGGGCGCCGATCCGCACCGGACCGAGGATCTTCGCCCCCGCCCCCACGGCGACGCCGTCTTCGAGCGTCGGATGCCGCTTCCCGGCATCCCGCGTGCGCCCTCCGAGGGTGACGCCGTGGTACAGCATGACGTCGTCACCGACCTCGGCCGTCTCGCCGATGACCACGCCCATCCCGTGGTCGATGAAGAATCGCGACCCGATGCGGGCGCCGGGATGGATCTCGATGCCGGTCAGCCATCGGGTGATCTGTGACAGGGCGCGAGCGGGGAAGCGGAGCCCTCGGACCCAGAGGGCGTGCGCCGCACGGTGGCTCCAGACGGCGTGGAGACCGGGGTAGAGGAGCGCGATCTCGACGCCACCGCGGGCGGCGGGATCGCGCAGCTTCGCGGCGGCGATGTCTTCGCGCGCCGCGCGGAGCATGTCACCGACGCTCACGCCGTCTCCTCCTCGCGGAGGTGTGCGTAGAGCGCGGTCGAGAGGTAGCGTTCCCCGGCGTCGGGGACGATGACGACGATCCGACCGCCCGCGGACTCCGGCCGGCGCGCGATCTGGAGGGCTGCCCACACGGCGGCGCCCGCCGACATCCCCGCGAGGATCCCCTCACGGGTGGCGAGGTCCCGCGCGACGGTGAGCGCGTCGTCGAACTCGGCGTCGAAGATCTCGTCGACGACCTCCCGATCGAGGACGGCGGGGACGAAGTTCGGGCCGATGCCCTGGATGCGATGGCCGCCCGCGCGCCCCTCGGTGAGGACGGGGGAGTCCTTCGGCTCGACGAGGGCGACCTTCACGGCGGCATCCTTCGCCTTGAGGGCCTGGCCGACCCCGGTCACCGTGCCGCCGGTGCCGGAGCCTGCGACGAACCAGTCGATGCGACCGTCGGTGTCTGCCCAGATCTCCTCCGCGGTCGTGCGGCGGTGAATGGCGGCGTTCGCCTCATGCTCGAACTGGCGGGCGAGGATCGCCCCCGGGGTCTCGGCCACGATGCGCTTCGCCGTGTCGACGGCCTCCGTCATGCCCTTGTGCGGGTCGGTCAGGACCAGCTCGGCACCGTAGGCCTTCAACAGGGTGCGGCGCTCCTTCGACATCGAGGCGGGCATCGTGAGGATGACCTTGTACCCGCGCGCCGCGCCGATGAGGGCGAGTGAGATCCCGGTGTTCCCGCTGGTCGACTCCACGATCGTCCCGCCGGGAGCGAGCTCACCGGCGGCCTCTGCCGCCTCGACGAGAGCGAACCCGAGCCGGTCCTTCACGCTGGCCCCGGGGTTGTAGAACTCCAGCTTCACGAGCACCTCGGCGTGGAGGCCCTCGGTCAGGGCGTTCAGCCGCACGAGCGGGGTGCGTCCGAAGGCGTGGGTGATGTCGGGAAGGATGCCGGGCACGGGTTCGCTTTCGATCGGGTGGGCGGTGGTGCGGATCAGTCGCGGAGGTGCTCGTACAGCGCGGTCGAGAGGTACCGCTCGCCGAACGACGGGATGATGACGACGATGTTCTTGCCCTCGGCCTCGGGGCGAGCGGCGACCTGGAGTGCCGCCCAGACGGCGGCGCCGGAGGAGATGCCGACGAGGATGCCCTCCTTCGTCGCGACCTCGCGGGCCGTGGCGATCGCGTCGTCGAACGTGACGTCCTGCACCTCGTCGATGACGCCCTGGTCGAGGATCGGCGGAATGAAGTTCGGGCCGATGCCCTGGATCTTGTGGGGTCCGGGCTTGCCTTCGGTGAGGAGCGGCGAGTCCTTCGGCTCGACAGCCACGACCTTCGCCTCGGGGGCGCGCTCCTTCAGCACCTGGCCGACACCGGTGATCGTCCCGCCGGTGCCGATGCCGGCGACGAAGTAGCCGATCTCGCCGTCGGTGTCGCGGAGGATCTCCTCGGCCGTCGTCTTCTTGTGGACCTCGACGTTGGCCTGGTTCGCGAACTGCTTCGCGAGCACGGCGCCGGGCGTTTCGCCGGCGATCTTCTCGGCCTCGGCGACTGCGCCTTTCATGCCGAGCGACGGGTCGGTGAGCACGAGCTCCGCACCGTAGGCCTTCAGGAGCATCCGGCGCTCGACGGACATCGACGACGGCATGGTGAGGATGACCTTGTACCCACGCGCGGCGCCGACCATCGCGAGTGCGATGCCGGTGTTGCCGCTCGTCCCCTCGACGATCGTGCCCCCGGGCTTCAGTTCGCCCGACGCCTCCGCGGCATCCACGATCGCGATACCCAGACGGTCCTTGACCGATGACGCCGGATTGTAGAACTCGAGCTTCGCGAGCACGGTGCCGGGCAGACCCTCCGACACGCGGTTGAGGCGGACGAGGGGGGTGTTGCCGAATGCGCTCGTGATGTCGGAGTGGATGCCGGGCATGGGATGCCTTTCGTGCGGAGAGAACGGTCGGATGCGGTTCGCAGAAACGCCACAAGCCTACGCGGCACAGGGAACGAGGGGCCGAGTGTGACGCCGTGCTCCGCGCCGGATCCTCCTGGGCGACCCATCGCGCGGCGGTACGCTGGAGGTTCCCATGTCGACTCCTCCTCCTTCCGACGCGCCGGTCGAGCCCGACCTCGGGCAGATCATCCGCGCGGCATCCGCGCGGCTCGGCGCCGCCGGGGTCGTCACGCCCGACGCCGACGCCGAGCTGCTGGCGGCTCACGTGCTCGGACGCAGTCGGGGAGAGCTCGCCGCGGCCGCGTTCCGCGGTGACCGTCTGAGTGCGCAGGATGCCGCCCGACTCGAGGAACTCGTCGTGCGCCGCGCCGCGCGCGAACCGCTCCAGCATCTGACAGGCACCGCGCCGTTCCGGCACCTGGAGCTGCGGGTCGGTCCCGGGGTGTTCGTCCCGCGACCCGAGACGGAGATGGTCGCCCAGCTGGCGATCGACGCGCTGCGTGCGACCGCCGCGCCGGCGCCCGTGGCGGTGGACCTCGGGACGGGGAGCGGCGCGCTCGCCCTCGCGCTCGCGACGGAGGTGCCCCACGCCCGTGTGCACGCCGCGGAAAACTCCGTCGACGCCTTCATCTGGGCGAAGGAGAACTTCGCCGCCCACGCACCCCACGCACGACTGGCCTTCGTCGATCTCGCCCAGGCGTTCCCCGAGCTCGACGGCAGCGTCTCGGTCGTGGTCTCCAATCCGCCCTACGTTCCCGACGAGGCGATCCCGCGCGACCCCGAGGTGCGATTCTGGGACCCGCCGGCGGCGCTGTACGGCGGCCCCGACGGCCTCGATGTGGTGCGCGTGCTCTCCGGCGTCGCCCTGCGCCTGCTCCACCCCGGCGGGACGCTCGTGATCGAGCACGGCGAGTGGCAGGGGGAGCCGATCCGTCGGCTCCTGACGGCGGACGGATGGCGGTCCGCGGCGACGCATCCCGACCTGACGACCCGAGACCGGGCGACGACCGCTCTCCGGCCCTGATCCGCGCGCCCCGGCGCACGGGTGACCGGCAGGGCGGGCCCGTAGACTGATCCCGACATGTCTCCTGTGCTCGACTGCCGCGATGCCGATCAGCTGCTCCCCGCGCTTCGCCGTGCCCGCCAGGCCATCGGCCGCGGCGAGCTCATCGTGATGCCGACCGACACCGTGTACGGCGTCGCGGCCGATGCCTTCAGTGCCGCCGCGGTGGCCCGGCTGCTCGCCGCGAAGGGCCGCGGACGTCAGTCTCCGCCGCCGGTGCTGGTGTCGGGACCCGCGACCATGCGCGCGCTCGTGGCGGAGGTCCCGGCCGAGGTCGACCGCCTCGTCGAGCGGTTCTGGCCGGGTGGGCTCACGATCGTCCTGCCCGCTCAGCCCTCGCTCACCTGGGATCTGGGGGAGACCCACGGCACCGTCGCGGTGAGGATGCCCGACGACCGGTTCGCCCTCGAACTGCTGGAGGAGTGCGGGCCGCTCGCCGTCTCCAGCGCGAACAAGACCGGCCGGCCGGCGGCTCTGCAGGTGGATGCCGCCGTCGACATGCTCGGCGACAGCGTCGCCGTCTACCTCGACGGCGGTCTCGTCTCGACCGGTGTCTCCTCCACGATCGTCGACGCGACCGGTCTCGTGGGCGATGAGCGGCGCCCGGTCGCGGTGCTGCGCGAGGGCGCCGTGAGCCGCGCGGAGTTGCGGGAGGTCCTCGGCGACCTCCTCGAGCCCGATCCTGCGGATCCCGACGAAGACGACGACGCGTGAGGGACTACCTGATCGCCTTCCTCACCACCGGGGCGATCACCTTCGTCCTGTCGTGGATCGTCTGGAAGGTGGCGATCCGGTACCGGCTCCACCCCGAGATCCGCGAACGCGACGTCCACAAGACGCCGACGCCGCGCCTCGGCGGCATCGCGATGTTCTTCGGCCTGGTGGCCTTCTTCCTCATCTCGACGCAGCTGCCGGGCTTCGCGATCGTCTGGGAGCAGCCGATCCGCATGTGGGCCCTGCTGGCCGCGGCCGCCCTCATGGTCGTGGTGGGCGTGGCGGACGACCTGTGGGATCTCGACTGGATGATCAAGCTGGGCGCGCAGTTCGCCGCGGCGTGGATCGTCGTCGGCATCGGCGGGATCCAGATCCTGTTCCTCCCCTTCGGCAGTCAGGTCGTCGTCTCGAGCTGGCTTTCGATCAGCCTGTCCATCCTCGCAATCGTCATCGTGATGAACGCCGTCAACTTCATCGACGGCCTCGACGGGCTCGTGGCGGGAGTGTGCCTCATCGCCAACGCGGTGTTCTTCGCCTACTCCGCCCTGCTCGCCCGCGACTTCGACAACAGCCCCGAGACGAACACCGCCGTGTTCATCACCGTCGTCCTGCTGGGCGTCTGCGCGGGCTTTCTGCCGTTCAACTGGAACCCCGCGAAGATGTTCATGGGGGATGCCGGCGCGCTCCTTTTGGGGCTCATGATGGCGTCCTCGGCGATCGTCGTGACGGGGAACCTGCCGCCGCAGCTGCTCGCCGACAACGACCAGTTCGGTCGCTCGCAGCTCATCGGTGCCTACATTCCGATGATCCTCCCCATCGTCGTGGTGCTGCTGCCGCTCCTGGACTTCGGCCTGGCCGTGATCCGGCGCACCGCGAAAGGCCGATCACCCTTCTCTCCCGATCGTCAGCACATGCACCACCGCATGCTCGACATGGGCCACACCGACCGCAACGCCGTCTTCGTGTTCTACGCGTGGACCGCGGTCGTCTCCCTCTCGGTCCTCCTCATGTACATCGGCACCACCGCCGGCTGGCCCGGGCTCTATCTCCCCGGCCTCGCCTACCTCCTGATCGGGGGAGTGGCCTGCGTGCTGGTCACCCTTCCGCCGTCCCGCCGCGCCGCCCGTGTGGCATCCGATACGAAAGCCTCCTCATGACCACCTCCTCCCTGTCATCGACGCTCGTCCTCCGGCGCACCCTGCTGTGGTCCGCTGCCGTGACCGGGGCGCTCGTCGTCGTCGGCGCGGTCGTGGGGCTGCTCATCGCAGGCGTTCCCGGGATGTGGAGCGCACTCGTCGCGGTTCTCACGGCCGCGGTCTTCCTCGCCATGACCGCCGGCTCGATCCTGTTCGCGAACCGTTGGTATGGGGAGGCGCTGTTCGTGCCGATCTTCTTCGGATCGGTGATGGGCGCCTGGATCCTGAAGTTCGTCCTGTTCCTCGTCGTTTTGTTCGTCGTGCGCGACCTGCCGTGGCTGCAGCCGCTCATCTTCCTCGTCTCGCTCGTCGTCAGCATCATCGGATCGCTGGTGATCGATGTCGTCGTGATGCTGAAGATGCGCATTCCCCACGTGAGCGACGTTTCCCTGCCCACCGCCGAAGACCTCGGCGTTGAAGGAGGACCGGGCGGGGACTCGCCGCCGCTCCGAGACTGATAGGCTTATCTCGAGCCCGCCTGATCCCGACGGGAACATCTGCGGAGTAAGCTCACCGACCATCGTCGCCTCGGTCTCGCAACCGACGCCCCAATGCTGGAGCTAGCGCTGTTCACTCAAGCTGCGACCCTGATCGCCACTGCCGCCGAAGAAGCCCCTGAATTCCACGGGCCTTCCATCTCCGAGTTCTTCCCGGAAGCGGTCTTCCAGATCGGCGACCTCGTCATCAACCGGATCCACCTGATCCAGTTCCTCGCGACGATCGCTATCGTGCTCATCTTCTGGCTCGGCACCCGTCGCATGACTGTCGTCCCGGGCCGGTTCCAGAGCATCGTCGAGATGGGCTTGGACTTCGTCCGCGTCAACATCGCGGAGGACATCCTCGGCAAGAAGGACGGCAAGCGGTTCCTGCCGATCCTCACCACGATCTTCTTCATGGTGCTGTTCATGAACATCACCGGTGTCATCCCCTTCTTGAACATCGCGGGATCCTCGATCGTCGCCGTGCCCCTCCTGCTCGCGATCGTCGCGTACGTGACCTTCATCTACGCAGGCATCAAGCGCAATCCGGCCGCGTTCTTCAAGAACTCGCTGATGCCGTCGGGCGTGCCATGGCCGCTCTACATCATCATCATCCCGCTCGAGTTCCTGTCGACCTTCATCATCCGTCCGGTGACACTCACCCTCCGTCTGCTGATGAACATGATCGTCGGGCACCTCATGCTCGTCCTGTTCTTCGCAGCGACGAACTTCTTCATCACGGAGCTCGGCGGCTGGTACTCGGCCCTCGGAGTAGGCACGCTCGCCTTCGGGTTCGCCTTCACGCTGTTCGAGATCTTCGTCGCCTTCCTCCAGGCCTACGTCTTCGCCATCCTCACCGCGGTCTACATCCAGCTCGCGGTGGCAGAAGAGCACTAAGCGGTCCGGCGCACGCCGAGCCATCCAACCGAAAGGAAACACCTCCGTGGACGCAACTACGGTTCTCGCCGCCCTCGAGGGCAACGTCGCGACGATGGGTTACGGCCTCGCCGCCATCGGCCCCGCCATCGGCGTGGGCATCGTCGTCGGCAAGACGATCGAGGGTGTGGCCCGTCAGCCTGAGCTGGCCGGTCGCCTCCAGGTCCTGATGTTCATCGGTATCGCCTTCACCGAGGCGCTCGCCTTCATCGGCATCGCCACCTACTTCATCTTCGTCTGATCCAGACCCAGACTTCTAAGGAGACAGGATGCTGAACGCTCTTGTCGCGTACGCGGCGGAGGATGGGGAGGTTCACAACCCCCTCTTCCCCGCTGTCTACGACATCCTCTGGTCGGCCGTCTGCTTCGCGGTGATCCTCTTCGTCTTCTGGAAGGTCGCCCTTCCGAAGATGCAGGTGCTCCTCGACCAGCGCGCAGCCGCCATCGAGGGCAACATCGCGAAGGCGGACGAGGCCCAGCGCAAGGCCGAGGCGGCGCTCGAGGAGTACACCGCTCAGCTGGCCGAGGCCCGCAAGGAAGCCGGTGAGATCCGCGATGCCGCCCGCGAGGACGGCAAGAAGATCGTCGCCGAGGCGAAGGACACCGCGTCGGCTGAGGCCTCGCGGATGACAGCCGCTGCGCACTCGCAGATCGAAGCCGAGCGTCAGACGGCGCTCGTGACCCTCCGCAGCGAGGTGGGCACCCTCGCCCTCGACCTCGCCGGTGGCGTCATCGGTGAGACGCTGTCCGACGACGCGAAGGCCCAGGCCGTCGTGGACCGCTTCCTCGCCGACCTCGAAGCCTCCGAGAAGGCGGCCCAGTAATGGGCAGCGCGACCACTCAGGCCCTCGCGGCGACGACGTCGGCCCTCGAGGCCGCGCCGGGCGTCGACCTCGGCGTCGCCCGCGAGCTTTTCGCTGCGGTGCGCACCCTGGCCGGCTCGTCGCAGCTGAGCGGCGCGCTGTCCGACGCGTCGGCGCCGGCGCAGGCCCGCCAGCAGGTCGTCACGAGTGTGTTCGCCGGTTACTCGCCGGCCACGGTGGCAGTCCTGCACGCGGCGGTCGCCGAGCGCTGGTCGTCGGTCGACGACCTGCTCTCGGGTGTGGAGGAGGCCGGCATCCGTGCCGCCGCCATCGCGCAGCCGTCCGTGGACGTCGAGGCCGAGCTGTTCGCCGTGGCGCGCACCATCGCCGCGAACCCCGAACTCGAGCTCGCGCTCGGCAGCCGACTCGGTGACGCGTCGGCGAAGGGCGCGCTCATCGAGAAGCTGCTGGTCGGACGCGCGTCGGAACCGACCGTGCTGATCACGTCGTCGCTCGCCCAGCTTCCTCGTGAGCGTCGGGTGCGCTCGATGCTCAGCCGCGCGCTGCGCATCGTCGCAGACCAGCGCGGCCGCACGGTCGCCACCGTATTCGCGGCATCCGCCCTCACCGAGGAGCAGACCACCCGTCTGGAGCGCACCCTCGCGGGTCGCTACGGCACGGACGTCTCGCTCAACGTCGTCATCGACCCCGCTGTCGTCGGCGGTGTCCGTATCGAGATCGGTGACGACGTCATCGACGCCACCGTGTCGTCCCGTCTGGGCGACCTCCGCCACCGCCTGGCGGGCTGACTTCCCGCTCCACCGGAGCGGACCCGGCGGGCTTTGAGCCCGTCCAAGACCTCACAAGAAGGAAGACCATGGCAGAACTGTCCATCAGCCCCGATGTCATCCGGGACGCGCTGAAAGACTTCGTCGCCGCGTACGAACCCACGGGCGCCGCGGCAACCGAGGTCGGCACGGTCGTCGACGCCGCAGACGGCATCGCCCACGTCGAGGGTCTCCCCGGCGTGATGGCGAACGAGCTCGTGCGCTTCGAGAACGGTGTCGAGGGCCTCGCGCAGAACCTCGACGAGCACGAGATCGGTGTCGTCGTCCTCGGCGACTTCGCCGGCATCGAAGCCGGTCAGAAGGTCACCCGCACCGGCGAGGTCCTCTCGGTCGGCGTCGGGGAGGGCTACCTCGGCCGCGTCGTCGACCCGCTCGGCAACCCGATCGACGGTCTCGGCGAGATCGCCACGACCGGTCGTCGCGCCCTCGAGCTCCAGGCGCCCGGCGTCATGCAGCGCAAGTCGGTCCACGAGCCGATGCAGACCGGCATCAAGGCGATCGACGCCATGATCCCCGTCGGCCGCGGCCAGCGTCAGCTGATCATCGGCGACCGCCAGACCGGCAAGACCGCCATCGCGATCGACACGATCATCAACCAGAAGGCCAACTGGGAGTCGGGCGACGTCAGCAAGCAGGTTCGCTGCATCTACGTCGCCATCGGCCAGAAGGGCTCGACCATCGCTTCGGTGAAGGGCGCCCTCGAGGACGCCGGTGCCATGGAGTACACGACGATCGTCGCGGCCCCGGCATCCGACCCCGCCGGCTTCAAGTACCTCGCCCCCTACACCGGCTCGGCCATCGGCCAGCAGTGGATGTACGAGGGCAAGCACGTCCTGATCATCTTCGACGACCTGTCGAAGCAGGCCGAGGCCTACCGTGCCGTGTCGCTGCTCCTCCGCCGCCCGCCGGGCCGCGAAGCGTACCCCGGTGACGTCTTCTACCTGCACTCGCGTCTGCTCGAGCGTTGCGCGAAGCTCTCCGACGAGCTGGGCGCCGGTTCGATGACGGGTCTCCCGATCATCGAGACCAAGGCGAACGACGTCTCGGCCTACATCCCGACCAACGTGATCTCGATCACCGACGGCCAGATCTTCCTGCAGTCCGACCTCTTCAACGCGAACCAGCGTCCGGCGGTCGACGTGGGTATCTCGGTCTCGCGTGTCGGTGGTGACGCACAGGTCAAGTCCATCAAGAAGGTCTCCGGCACGCTCAAGCTCGAGCTGGCGCAGTACCGCTCGCTCGAGGCGTTCGCCATGTTCGCCTCCGACCTGGATGCCGCATCGCGTCGCCAGCTGGCGCGTGGTGCACGTCTGACCGAGCTGCTCAAGCAGCCGCAGTACTCGCCGTACCCCGTCGAGGAGCAGGTCGTCTCGATCTGGGCCGGAACCAACGGCAAGCTCGACTCCATCGAGGTCGAGGATGTGCTGCGGTTCGAGCGCGAGCTGCTCGACCACCTGAAGCGCAACTCGTCGATCCTCGACACCCTGCGCGAGACGAACGTCCTCGACGACGCGACGCTCGCCGAGCTCGACAAGGCGACCGATGCCTTCGTGCTCGAGTTCCAGGGCGGAAAGGGCCAGGCCATCAACAAGCCCGGCCACGAAGAGGTCGCTGCTGCGGACGTCGACGACGTGAACCAGGAGAAGATCGTCAAGGGCCGCCGCGGCTGACGCCGACGGGAGACTCATAACCAATGGGCGCACAACTCAGGGTCTACAAGCAGAAGATCTCTTCTGCTCAGACGACCAAGAAGATCACGAAGGCGATGGAACTCATCGCGGCTTCGCGCATCCAGAAGGCGATGGCGCGCGTACGCGCGTCGAATCCCTTCGCGCGTGCCGTGACGAGGGCCGTCTCCGCCGTGGCGACGCACTCGAACGTCCAGCACCCGCTGACGACGGAGCGCGAAGAGATCCGTCGGTCCGCCGTCGTCGTCTTCGGTTCCGACCGCGGACTCGCCGGCGCCTTCAACTCGCAGGTCATCCGCGAGGCTCTGGAGCTCGGGCAGCTGCTGCGTTCCGAGGGACGCGAGCCGGTGTACTACCTTGTCGGACGCAAGCCCGTGGGCTTCTTCCAGTTCCGGCGCATCGAGACGGCCGGGGAGTGGATCGGTGACACCGACACCCCGCAGTTCTCGACGGCCGAGGAGATCGCCGGCGCGCTGCTGGAGGCCTACGAGCTGGGCGGCACCGACGGCGGCGTGGACGAGATCCACCTCGTGTACAACCGCTTCGTCAGCATGATGACGCAGACGCCGGAGACGGTCCGCCTGCTCCCGCTCGAGGTCGTCGAGGCGGAAGACGAGGCGTCCAGCCAGATCTACCCGCTCTACGAGTTCGAGCCCGGCCCCGAGACGGTGCTCGACGCACTGCTCCCGGTGTACGTGCAGAGCCGCGTCTTCAACGCACTGCTGCAGTCGTCCGCCGCGAAGCAGGCCGCGACGCAGAAGGCGATGAAGTCTGCGAGCGACAACGCCGACAAGCTCATCACCGACTACACCCGCCTGCGCAACAACGCGCGTCAGGCAGAGATCACGCAGCAGATCGCCGAGATCGTCGGCGGCGCCGACGCGCTGGCGTCGGGCAAATAGACCACACGAAAGAAGAGAAGCCATGAGCCTCACCGCTGAGAAGACGGAGACCCCCGTCGTCGGTCGCGTCGCGCGCGTCACCGGGCCGGTCGTCGACATCGAGTTCCCGCACGACTCGATCCCCGAGGTCTACAACGCCCTCAAGACCACCATCACGATCGGCGACACGTCGAGCGAGATCACGCTCGAGGTCGCGCAGCACCTGGGCGATGACCTCGTCCGCGCGATCTCGCTGAAGCCCACCGACGGCATGGTCCGCGGCCAGGAAGTCCGTGACACCGGCGGCCCCATCACGGTCCCCGTCGGCGACGTCACCAAGGGCAAGGTCTTCAACGTCACCGGCGACGTGCTCAACGCCGCCGAGGGCGAGACCATCGAGGTCACCGAGCGCTGGGGCATTCACCGCCAGGCGCCGAACTTCGACCAGCTCGAGTCCAAGACCGAGATGTTCGAGACCGGCATCAAGTCGATCGACCTCCTCACCCCGTACGTCCAGGGTGGAAAGATCGGCCTCTTCGGCGGTGCCGGTGTCGGCAAGACCGTCCTCATCCAGGAGATGATCCAGCGCGTCGCGCAGGACCACGGTGGTGTGTCGGTGTTCGCCGGTGTCGGTGAGCGTACCCGTGAGGGCAACGACCTCATCGGCGAGATGGAAGAGGCGGGTGTCTTCGACAAGACCGCGCTCGTCTTCGGCCAGATGGACGAGCCGCCGGGGACGCGCCTCCGCGTCGCCCTGTCGGCGCTGACGATGGCGGAGTACTTCCGTGACGTCCAGAAGCAGGACGTCCTCCTGTTCATCGACAACATCTTCCGCTTCACGCAGGCCGGTTCCGAGGTCTCCACGCTGCTGGGCCGCATGCCCTCGGCCGTGGGCTACCAGCCGAACCTCGCCGACGAGATGGGTGTGCTCCAGGAGCGCATCACCTCGACCCGCGGACACTCGATCACGTCGCTCCAGGCGATCTACGTCCCCGCCGACGACTACACCGACCCGGCCCCGGCGACGACGTTCGCGCACCTCGACGCGACCACCGAGCTCTCGCGTGAGATCGCCTCGAAGGGTCTGTACCCCGCGATCGACCCGCTCACCTCGACGAGCCGTATCCTCGACCCGCGCTACATCGGTGAGGACCACTACCGCGTGGCGACCGCCGTGAAGCAGATCCTGCAGAAGAACAAGGAGCTGCAGGAGATCATCGCGATCCTCGGTGTCGACGAGCTCTCCGAAGAGGACAAGATCGTCGTGTCGCGTGCACGTCGCATCCAGCAGTTCCTCTCGCAGAACACCTACATGGCGAAGAAGTTCACCGGTGTCGAGGGCTCCACGGTCCCGATCAAGGAGACCATCGAGTCGTTCGACGCGATCGTCAAGGGTGACTTCGACCACGTGGCCGAGCAGGCCTTCTTCAACGTCGGTGGCATCTCCGACGTCGAGGAGAAGTGGGCGCAGATCCAGAAGGAGAACAGCTGACATGGCTCTGACCGTCACCCTCGTCTCCGCTGAAGCGGAGGTCTGGCACGGCGAGGCGAGCCTTGTCGTCGCCAAGACGGTCGAGGGCGAGATCGGCTTCATGTCCGGTCACGAGCCCGTCCTGGCGATCCTCGCCGAGGGTCAGGTCCGCATCACGCAGACCGACGGGGCGAAGATCGTCGCCACGGCTCAGGACGGCTTCCTCTCGATGGAGGGCGACGAGCTCACCATCGTGGCCGGGAACGCAGCTCTGCAGTCCTGATCGCCTTTCACGCGCAGCGCCGTCCGGTTCGTCGGGCGGCGCTGCGCCGTTCTTCCTGGAGCCGCCCGTGCTGATCCTCCTCCCGCCGTCAGAGACGAAGCGTCCCGGTGGTGACGGTGCACCGTGGCCGAAGACGTCGCCCGCGTTCGGGTCGCTGCGGCGACTGCGTACGCAGGTCGTGCGCGCGCTCGTGGAGCTCAGCGCGGACGCGGACACGGCGATGCGCGTCCTCAAGCTGTCGGAGCGGCAACGCGGTGACGTCGCCGCGAACGCGACACTCCGGACCTCACCCACCATGCCCGCCGTCGACCGGTACACCGGTGTTCTCTTCGATGCGCTCGACGCGGGTTCGCTGGATGTCGCCGCGCGCGAGTGGCTCGGCGCGCACGTCGCGATCCAGTCCGCGCCGTTCGGTCCGATCTGCGCACTGGACGAGATCCCCGCGTACCGTCTCGCAGCGGGGACGTCGGTGCCGGGCTTGCCGCCACTGCGGCGGCTGTGGGCGGATGCCGCGGGCGCGGCGATCGCGGCATCCGAGCCGTCATTCGTGCTCGACCTCCGCTCGGAGGCGTATGTCGCGCTCGGGCCGGTGCCGGCGGGGGTGCCGCAGGCCTACGTCCGCGTCGTGACGGAGTCGGACGGTGGCGTCGTCCGGGCGCTGAACCATTTCAACAAGCACGCGAAGGGCGATCTGGTCCGCGCGCTCGCGCAGGCCCGCCCCGAGGTCGCATCGCTCGCCGACCTCATTGCCTGGGGTCGTGCGCACGACTGGAGCTTCCGCGACGCCGGGGACGGTGTCGTCGAGCTCCTAATGTGACGGGAATGCACTGAGGGCCGGATGCGAGCTGCATCCGGCCCTCAGTCCGTTCAGTGCGTGGAGCGCGTCACTTGATGAATCGGAAGTTGATCGGGTAGCGGTAGCTGCCGCCCGCGTTCACCTTCATGCCGCCCTGGATGCTGAAGACGATGTTCACGACCCAGACTCCCAGGGGGAGGATCCACACGATCAGCCCGGCGAACGGGATGAACGACAGGATCGTGAACACGATGTACGCGGCGATGTAGATGATCGTGAACGTGATCTGCCAGTTCAGCGCCTCTTTGCCCTCCGTGTCCACCCGCGGGCCCCGGTCCTTGAAGACCAGCCAGATGATGAGCGACGGCAGGAAGCCGATGATGCCGCCGATGTGGGCCCACATCGCCCACTGCTTGTCCTGATCGGGGGTCAGGGGTGCGCCGGCGGGGGCGGCGCCGGGCTGGCCGTATCCCTGCGGCTGCTGCGCGTAGGCGGGGGGCTGCTGGCCGTAGCCGGGAGGCGGTGCGGTGTATCCGCTCGGCGGCGGCGACGCGGGCCCGCCTGCGGGAGGGGGAGTTGTCGCGCCCGGCGGCGGGGGAGTCGGCTCGCCCTGCGGGGCGGGCGTGGTCGGGTCGGTCATGGCTCGTGCCCTTCTGTTGTGCGTCGCGGCATCTGCATGAGCCGCGACCGGCGGCGTACGCCTGCGGCGACGCCCACGCGCCGCCACAGCGTCACCGTAGCGCCGTGACGACCTCGGAGGCAATGGTCGTGGCGTCGCGCGGCTCGGGCGGCACCGTCCACTAGAGTGTGAGGACGCCGCCGCACCGATCACGAAAGGGTGGGAGCGTGCCCGAAGCCACCGAATCCCGCGTCGTGCCTTTCGCGTCCGGGACGATCGAGCTGCGTTGGTCCGATGTCACGCATCGGGGTCGACGCCGCGAGAACAATCAGGATGCCGTCCTCTCGGCCTTCCCTCTTTTCGTCGTCGCCGACGGGATGGGCGGCCACATCGGCGGCGAGATCGCCAGCTCCCGCACGATCGAGCGCCTGTCGGCCGCGGTCGCTGCGGGGGAGGTGTCCCCGGCGACGATCGAGTCGGCTCTGGAGCAGGCTGTCGACGACATCGCCTCGCACACGGAGACGACCGACGACGGCACCGGGACGACGGTCACCGGGGTGTTCCTCGACCTGACCGGCGATGACCCGACCTGGGTGACGCTGAACATCGGCGATTCGCGGGTGTACCTGTTCCGCGATGGTGCTCTCGCGCAGGTCACTACTGATCACTCGGTCGTCCAGGAGCTCATCTCCGCCGGACGGCTCAGCCCCGAAGAGGCCGAGAACCACCCCTACGGCAACGTGATCACCCGGGCCGTGGGTCCGAGCGACGGTGTGGTGCCCGATTACGTGCGACTCGAAGTGTTGGACGGCGACCGCTTCGTCATCTGCAGCGACGGTCTCACCAAAGAGCTCACCGACTACGGCATCCTTCACTTCCTGCTCCAGCACGAAGACCCCACCGAGGCCGTGGACGCGATGCTCGAGGCCGCCCTGGAGAACGGCGGTCGTGACAACGTGACCATCATCGTCCTCAACGTCGCGCGCACCGACTCCTCCCCAGCCGCCGACTGATCGGGTTCCCTCCCGTCGGTCGCACCGACCCCGGTCGCAGTGCCGCGGCAGCACGATCCTGGCGGGGTGACCACCTCCATCCCCGTCCTGCCCGATGAGCCGCTCACGCTTCCTCGCGCCGCCATGCCGGCGCCTCGTCCGCCGTTGCCGCTGCTGACCGCGATCGTTCCCGTCGCGGGCGCGGTGGTGCTCTGGGCCGTCACCGGCTCCGTCTACGCGCTGTGGTTCGCCCTCCTCGGTCCGTTGATCGCCGTCGCCTCGATCGCGGACGGCGCCCGGAATTCCCGGCGTTTGCGGCGTCGCGACACCGCCGAAGCCGCGCGTGCCATCGACCGCACCCGACGCGAGGTCGCACGACGGCACGACGTCGAACGGGAGGAGCGGTGGACCCGGCATCCGGACGTGCTCGGCTACCTGCGCCATCCCGCGTCGATCTGGCGGGCGGTGCCGGAGCGCGAGGGGGTCCTGGTCGTCGGTGCCGGGGACGGGCGCAGCGAGGTGAGGATCAGCGGTGGGGAGGGGGACCAGCAGGCGATCGACGTCCGCCGAGACGCCGCGCGCATCGCGCGGGTGCCTGTGCTGGTCCCGATGACGGCGGGAGTCGCCGTGATCGGCCCGCAGCCGTTCGCCGCGGCGGTCGCGCGCGGCTTGGCGCTGCAGGCGTGCCTGTGTCTGGCTCCCGGAAGGGTGCGGCTCGGCGACGAGGGCCCGTCGTGGGCGGATGCCGCGCCGCACCGGCACGCCGCCACCGGTCACCTCCTGCAGCTCAGCGAAGACGGCGGCCTGGTCGGCGCCGACGTGGACATCCCCATCGTCGTCGTCGCGGAGGGCGCGCCGCCCCCGCCGCGCTGCGCGGCTGTCCTCCGTCTGACCGGTCCGGCGCGGGCGAGACTCGACATCGACGGCCGCACGCACGATGTCGACGTCGAGCCGATCTCCCTCGGCCAGGCGGTTCAGGCAGCCAACATGTTGACCACGCGCGCGGAGAGCGCACTCGGTCATCGCGCAGGTGAGGCCCCGCTCCCACTCGACGATCTCATCCGTCTCGCGCCCGCTCCGCGCCCCGACGCGCTGGTGGCGTCCTTCGCCTCGGTGACGGCCGAGGCGCTCGCCGTGGACCTCGTCCGCGACGGGCCGCATGCCGTCGTCATCGGCGTCACCGGGTCGGGGAAGAGCGAACTCCTGACGTCGTGGGTGGTGTCTCTGTGCGCGCGTCACACGCCTCAGCAGGTCGCTTTCCTTCTCGTGGACTTCAAGGGAGGTCGCACCTTCGACCACCTCCTGCCGCTACCGCACGTCACCGGAGTGCTGACCGATCTCGACGAAGCGGCAGCCGTGCGGGCGATCGAGAGCCTGCGCGCCGAGGTGCGTCATCGCGAGCGGGTCCTCGGCGGCCTCGGCGCACGTGACGTGGCCGAGGCTGGCGACGCTCTCGGCCGGCTGGTGATCGTCGTCGACGAGTACGCGGCGCTCGTCGCCGCCCAACCGGGGCTCCATGACCTCTTCGGCGATCTCGCTGCGCGCGGCCGGGCGCTCGGCATCCACCTCGTCCTCTCGGCCCAGCGAGCCGCGGGTGTCTTCCGAGACGCCGTCCTCGCGAACGCGCCCTTGCGGATCGCTCTGCGCGTGACGGATGCCGCCGATTCTCGAGCCGTCCTCGGCGTCGACGATGCCAGCCGACTCTCGGGTCGCCCCCACGCCCGCGGTGTCGCCCTGATCCGGCGGGCCGGCGACACGGTGCCGCAGGCGGCGCAGGTCGCGCGCTGCGAGGGCGGGACGATCGAGGAGATTGCGGGGCGTGGCGGTGATCCGGCGCGGAGGCCCTGGCTGCCCGCCCTGCCACCCCGGATCGACCTCGACGGCATCCGGCGCGCCGACGCCGTCGTCCTCGGGATCGCGGACGAGCCCGAGCTCCAGCGGCAGAGCCCCGTCGTGTGGCACCCGGCGGACACCTCGCTCGCGGTCATCGGCGGTCCGTCCAGCGGGCGTTCGAGCGTGCTCCGCACGATCGCGGACCAGACCGGCGCCGTGGTCATCCCGTCCGATGCGGAGGGCGCGTGGGACGGGATCACCCGGCTGGCCGACCTCCCCGCGGGGTCGACCGTCGTCGTGGACGATCTCGACGCCCTCGTCGCGCGGCTGCCTGGGGAGTACGGAGCCCAGGTCCTCGACGCGCTCGAGAGCGCGGTGCGCGGCGGTCGAGCCCGCGGCATCCGGGTGTGCGTCTCGGCGCAACGCCTTCACGGAGGTGTCGCGCGGTTGATCGAAGGGATGCATCGCCGCGTGATCCTCGGGTTCGCATCCCGGGCCGATCACGTCGCCGCAGGAGGGGAGGCCTCCGACCACGTCGCGGATCTCCCGGTCGGTCGCGGTCGGATCGGCCGCACCCTCGTGCAGTTCGCCGTCGCGTCGGACGAGGCGACGGTGCGGAGTGCCGGGGCGGGGAGCGTCTTATCGTGGCAGCCCGGGCGTCGCGCCGCGGCCGTCGTGCTCCCGGCGGGGCGTCGCTCGAGGCGGCTGGTGGCCCAGTGGGAGAGCTGGGGTGTCGAGGTGGCGACGGTCGAGGGGGCGACCGAACTCCGCCGGGGGACGGTCCTCGTAGGACCCCCCGACGCGTGGCTCGCGCAGTGGCGGCTGCTCGCGCAGGCGCGCGCCGAGGCGGATCTCATCGTGGATGCCGCGTGCGCGGCGGAGTATCGCGCGCTCGTCGGTGCGCGCGACCTGCCGCCGTTCGCGCTGCCCGGAGCGGACCGCGCCTGGTGGAATGCGCCGGACCGGATGCCGCGACGTATCGTCCTTGCGGCGGACTGACGGGGCGGGCGTCAGACGGTCGGGCGGATGACGCCCACGTCCCGCCCACCGCCGGTGATGGTGAGGGGGAGATCGGCGAGCATCGCCGCGACGTCGGCTGCGCCGAGGGCCCCCGCCCGCACCAGCAGGGTGAGCGCGGTGACCGCCGATGCGCGACTGCTGCCATCCAGCATCTTCATCGCGACGGTCGTCCCGTCGGGGGCGATCATGATCATCACGCCCTCGGCTCCGTGCTTCGCGAAGACGCCGAGACGCTCGACGACCACGGTGTCGGGGAGGCCCGGCCCCTGGATGACCCACGGGTTCTCGCGTACAGCGCGGACCAATGCCCCCGCGGATCGGTGCAGCGCAAAGGGGGAGCGTTCAGACGATGCTCCGATGCGGTGCACCGCGCGGGCGAGCGCCTGCAGACTCATCCCGTAGACCGGGGCGCCGCAGCCGTCCGTCGCCGTCGCCGTGATCTTCGTCCCCGTGAGGCGTTCGATCACCTCTCGGGTGTGCACCTGCAACGGATGCATCGGGTCGAGGTAGGACGCAGGGTCCCACCCGCTGGCGGTGCAGGCCAGGAGCATCGCCGCATGCTTGCCCGAGCAGTTCATCCGCACGCGCTGAGGTCCGATGAGCTCCCGTGTCATGTCGTCCCGCGCCGCGGCATCCCCCGGCCACGACGGCGGGCACTGCAGCGCGTCCTCGCTCAGACCCGCCGTGGACAGGATGTCGGTGACGAGGGACACGTGCCGGTCTGTGCCCGAATGGCTCGCGGTCGCCACCGCCAGGTGCGCGCCCTCGAGAGCGGCACCGGCAGTGACGCTCGCCAGCGCCTGCAAGGGCTTGAGGGTCGACCGCGGGAGGATCGGCTCATCGACGGGGCCGAGCGCGTTCACCACCGCGCCGTCCGGCGCGAGCACGATCGCGGAGCCACTGTGACGGGACTCCACGAAGCCGCTGCGCTCGACGACGGCGAGTTCCACGGCATCGGTCACGGCGAAGGTCTCAGGCACCGCACCAGCCTACCGACGCGTGCCCCTCGCCCCGGTCGAGCCGCGGCGGGGATCGCCCCCTGTGCGAGACTGACGACGTGCACGGCGAACACCATTACCGACTGACGAGCCGCTGGACCGGCGATCGCGGCACCGGGACGAGCGGCTATCGCGACTACGACCGGGCCGTCACGATCCAGGTCGAGGGCAAGCCCGAGCTCCTCGCCTCCGCTGACCGCCCCTTCCGCGGTGACCCGGCGCGATGGAATCCGGAGGACATGCTCCTGGCGGCGCTGTCGGAGTGTCACCTGCTGTCGTACCTGCACGCCTGCGTCACGGCCGGCGTCGTGGTCACCTCCTACGAGGACGACGCGAGCGGGACCATGGTGCTCGATGGAAGGGGAGGCGGCGCCTTCCGCGAGGTCGTCCTGCGGCCGCGCGTCACCGTCGCCGACGCGGCCATGATCCCGGCGGCGCACGCGGCCCACGCGCAGGCGAACGAATGGTGCTTCATCGCGAACTCCGTGAACTTCCCGGTTCGGCACGAGGCGACGGTCTCCGTCGCCTGAGGGTCAGCGCCGCTCGTGCGGGAGGACCTGCTTCAGCCGCTCGACCGGGTTCTGTGCCGGCACCTCGTTATAGGCGTTCGCCAGCTCCTGGCCGGACAGAGCGTGAATGGCCGTCATGATCTCATCGGTGGCCTGCCGCCGCGCACGACCTGACGATGCGGGACCGTGCCCCGACAGGTCGATCGCTTCCCCGTAGCGGATCGTGACGCGCGGAGACAGCGCCGGCCACTTGGCCCCCACGGGCATCGCGTCGTTCGTCCCGCTGATGCCGACCGGCACCACCTTCGCACCGGTCTCGAGCGCGAGGAAGGCGACGCCGGTGCGCCCCTTGTACAGCCGCCCATCGAGCGAGCGCGTGCCTTCCGGGTACAGCGCGATCGCGCGGCCGGACTGCAGGATGCGGCGCTGCTGGTCGAGGGCGTCGAGCGCCGCCTGACCCGCACCACGACGCACCGGAGTCGCGCCGAGTGCGCGGAAGAAGCGGTTGCTGAACCACCCTGCGAGGCCGCCGCCTTCGAAGTAGCTCGACTTGGCGAGGAAGTACACGGGGCGCGGAGCGAACAGCGGGAGCACGAAGGAGTCGATGAAGCTCAGGTGGTTGCTCGCCAGGATGATGGGGCCGCTGCGCGGGATGTTCGCGGCACCCTCGATCCGGGGGCGGTAGATGAGCCGGGCCAGGGGGCCGAGCCCCCAGCGGACGAGGTAGTACAGGGCGCCAGCGCGAGCGAGCTCGTCATCGGTCACCTCGGCGGGGGTCTCTGAGGGAGTCGTCGCTTCGGTCACCAGAAGAGGGTACTGCCATTTCCATGCCACCCCTGGCATGGCGCCGGGCGCCCGCACTCACACCCCGCTCTGAAGAAGATGGGGGAGGATGGGACGATCCCCTGCTTCGATCGAGAGGTTTCTCGTGCGCCTGCGCCCCCTCGCTGCCCTGTCCGCCGCCGCGGTCTCCGCGCTCCTGCTGGCCGGTTGCGCCAGCGGTGAAGCCGCCCCGTCCCCCAGCGGGACCGCCGCCGCAAACCTGTGCGACGCCGCGGCCGCTTCGGGCAGCGCCTCGGACTCCGTGAAGGTCTCGGGCGACGTCGGCGAGGCCGCGGAGGCCACCTTCGACACCCCCATCGCGCCCGAGGACCTCGAGGTCACCGTGCTCGACGAGGGCGACGGCGAGGCCGTCGAAGCGGGTGAGTTCATCTCCTACGCGATGACCGCCTACAACGGTGAGACGGGCGAGCCGCTCGCCACCGTCGGTTACGAGCCCGGAGAGCTGCTGCCCTCGCAGCTGGCGGCCGACACGATCCAGGGCCAGGTCTTCGGCTGCGGCCATGTCGGCAAGCGCGTCGTCGCGGCCTTCCCCGCGACCGAGAGCGCCGGTTCCGAGGTGTACGTGCTCGACCTGCTCGGCACGGTGCCCACGGCGGCATCCGGCGATGCTCAGGAGCCCGTGGCCGGCATGCCGACCGTGAAGCTCGCCGACGACGGAGCGCCGTCGATCACGATCCCGGAGGGCGACGCACCGACGGAGACCGAGATCGCCACCCTCAAGCAGGGCGACGGATATGAGATCAAGAAGGGCGACTACGCCCTGATCCAGTACACCGGCGTCCGCTGGTCCAACGGCGAGACCTTCGACTCGACGTGGGACGGGGGCGCGCCCATCGCGTACCCGACGACCAACTACGTCGCCGGCTTCCAGAAGGCGCTCGAGGGGCAGAAGGTCGGTTCCCAGGTGCTCGTCGTCATCCCGCCCGCCGAGGGCTACGGCGAAGGCACCATCAACGAAGAGGACCTCAAGGGCGAGACCATCGTCTTCGTGGTCGACATCCTCGGGGGACAGGCGGCCGCAACCGGCACCGAGTGAGGCGCCGGGCCGTTCATGACGCGCGCCCGCGGATAGGCTGAACGGCATGCGGCGCGTCGTCATCCTCGGGTCCACAGGTTCGATCGGCACCCAGGCGCTGGATGTGATCGCGGCCAACCGCGATCGCTTCCAGGTCGTCGGGCTCGCCGCTGGCCGGGATCGCGAGGGCATGGCCGCGCAGGCCCGCACCTTCGGCGTCACCGACACCGCCCTCGGAGCGGAAGAGGCGGAGCAGCTGGTCCGCGCGGTCGACGCCGACGTGGTCGTCAACGGCATCACCGGGTCCGTGGGCCTCGGGCCGACGCTGGCGGCACTCGAGTGCGGACGAACCCTCGCCCTCGCCAACAAGGAGTCCCTCATCGTCGGTGGCGAGCTCGTCACCGCCCTCGCCGCCCCGGGGCAGATCGTGCCCGTCGACTCCGAGCACTCCGCACTCGCTCAGGCCCTGCGTGCCGGATCGCCCGACGAGGTGCGGCGGCTCGTGCTCACGGCATCCGGTGGCCCCTTCCGCGGACGTAGCCGAGACGAACTCGCCGAGGTGACCCCTGCAGAGGCGCTCGCGCATCCGACATGGGACATGGGGCGCGTGGTGACGACGAACTCCGCCACGCTCGTCAACAAGGGACTCGAGGTCATCGAGGCGCACCTCCTCTTCGACGTGCCGTACGACCGGATCGACGTGACCGTCCACCCGCAGTCGATCGTGCACTCGATGGTCGAGTTCGTGGACGGCTCCACCATCGCCCAGGCCTCGCCGCCCGACATGCGGCTGCCCATCTCGCTCGCGCTGGACTGGCCCCATCGTGTCGCCGGCGTCGGCGCGCCGCTGGACTGGACAACGGCATCGAGCTGGACGTTCGAACCGTTGGATGCCGCGGCATTCCCGAGCGTCGACCTCGCCAAACGCGTCGGCGGCGCGGGGAGCACTTACCCCGCGGTCTTCAACGCCGCCAACGAGCAGGCGGTGGACGCCTTCCACGAGGGGCGGCTGGGCTTCCTCGGGATCGTGGAGACGATCGCGCGCGTGGTGGACGCGCACGACGCCCCGGCGGACCTCACTCGCGAAGCGCTCGCCGACGCCGAGCGCTGGGCGCGCGCTGAAGCGGACCGGCTCATCGCGGCCCACTGAGACGCGGTCGTCTCAGTCCGGCATCGGCCAGCCGCCCGCGCGCAGCGCCGAGCGAGCCGCGGCCTCGGCGTCGAACGGCGTCCGCACCCCGGCGATCTCTCGATAGTGCTGGTGGCCCGGCCCCGCCCACAGGATGGCATCCTGCTCACCGGCGAGAGTCACCGCGAACGCGATCGCGTCTTCGGGGGGAGTCACCTGATGGATGACGGCGTGAGGGTCGGCATCCAGCGCGCCGGCGACCAACGCTGCCCGGATGGCGGCGGGGTCCTCCGAGCGGGGGTGCTGGTCGGTGAACACGACGATGTCGCTGCCGAGGGCGGCCGCGCGTCCCATGTCGGCGCGCTTGGTGGTGTCGCGGTCACCGTTCGCGCCGCACACCATGATCACCGAGCCCGGCGTGACCCGCCGCACGGCGGAGAGGGTCTTCTCGAAGGCGTCGGGGGAGTGTCCGAAGTCCAAATACAGCGCCGGGCCGCGCGCGCCCGACAGGCGCTGGATCCGGCCGGGGAGGTGCGCGTCGATCCGTGCCCCGCCGATGAGGTCGGAGATGCGCCTCCACTCGAAGCCCGCCTCCAGCAGCATCACGATCGCGAGGGCGGCATTGGACGCCATGTGCGGACCGATGACGGGGACCGTCGTGGTGAGTGCTCCGGCGGGCCCCGTGAGGGTGAAGGTGACGCCGTCGGGCGTCTCGCCCACGAGGTCGACGCGCCAGTCGGCCGGCACGTCGGGATCGGTGGCGATCTCGGGGGTCAGGATCGTGACGACGGGGATCTCCGATCGGGATGCCACCTCGACACCCTCAGGCTGATCGACGACGACGACCGCGCGACGGGAGCGCCCCTCGCGGAACAGCTGGAGCTTCGCCTCGAGGTAGGTCGCCATGTCGCCGTAGTCGTCGAGATGATCGTGCGAGAGATTCGTGAACCCGGCGACGTCGAATCGGATGCCGTCCACGCGGTGGCGGGTGAGTGCTTGCGCGCTCACCTCGAGCAGGATGGCACCCACCTCCCGCTCCGTCATGAGAGCCAGCAGAGCGTGGACCTCAGAGGCTTCCGGTGTGGTCAACCGGGAGGGGACGACCTGCCCGGCGATGTGGCGCTCGGCGGTCGAGGAGAGTCCGGTGACGACGCCGAGGCCGTGGAGGATCCCCTGCATGAGGTGGGTCACGCTCGTCTTGCCGTTGGTCCCGGTGACCGCGAGGATCGGGGGGAGATCCCCGTCGGCACCGGTGCCGTACACCCAGGCCGAGATCGCGCCGAGGCGGGCGCGCGGGTCGTCCACGACGAGGACCGGAACACCCGCGCCTGAGAGCGCCGCGGCACCCACGGCGTCGGTCAGGACCGCGACCGCACCCTTCGAGATGGCGACGTCGGCGACCTCGGCGCCGTGCCGGTTAGCCCCCTGCACCGCCACGAACAGCTCTCCCTCGCGGAGGTCGCCGGTCGCGAGGGTGACCCCGCGCACCTCGATCCCGCTCAGATCGGAGGTCGTCGCGGCATCGAAGACATCGGCCAGCTCGGCGAGCGAGCGGCGCGGCGGTTCCGACGGCCGGAGCACGGGCGGGAGAGGGGCGGACGCTGCTTGTGGCATGGTCCTCCCATCATCTCACCCGCCTCCGGCGCAGCCGGAAGCGGGTCAGGCGCGGCGGCGGCGGATGAGCGCGGCCGCGAGCGCGGCCACGCTCACGACGAGGGCGCCACCGGCCAGCCAGGTCGCGACGGGGGCGGAGTCGTCGGACGCGGCGGACGCCGAGTCCGCGGCATCCGTGTGCTCACCGTGTTCGTCGGCGGGTGCATCCGAGGCTGCGGCGACGGCGACGGTCGGGGCGGGGGACTCGAGCTGCTCGGGGTCCTCGCCGTCTTCGGCGACCTCGACCCACGCCGTCTCGCCGGTCTCGCACGTCTGGGTGACGGGGAAGGCGATCTCGGTGCCGCCCGTCTCCGACCCGAAGAGGGCGTCGAGTTCGATCGAGGCGGCAAGACCGTCCTCGACGGGGGTCACCGCCGTGTAGGTGATCTGGGTGGCGAGTCCGTCGTCACCGATCTCGCGGCTGATGGTCCATGCACCGTCGACAACGGGCGTCGCGTTGTCGACACCCTCCGGGACGTCGACGATGAGCGCGGTCGTGGGCGAGCCGTCGCAGCCGTGGCTGAAGCTGAACTCGACGCGGCTGGTGGCGCCGGCGGCGGCGCCGTCGGCATGGGCGTGGACGTGAGCGGAGGCGGCCATCGGCACGGCGAGGGCGAGGGCGCCTCCGAGGGCGATTCCGGTGAGCGCGAGCGCCGAACGGCGCGAGGAACGAAGGGTCATTGCAGGTCTCTCTGAGCGTGCGGCGGATGCCGCGGATGAGGGTGAGCGTGTGTCGCGCCGGGCGACGGGGCTCAGCTCGGAGGGCCGCGGCGTGAGAGGCCGGTGAGGAAGACGGGCGACGAGTGGGGCGCTGCGTAGGCGGTGACCGTCGCCGGCACGGACGACGGGGCGGGCAGGGGCACCGGGACCGTGGGGAGGATCGCACGGACACCGGCGGCGATCACCGCGAGGAGGCGCTCGCCGTGGCGCACAGCCGCGGTGGTGACGATCGCGGCGAGGATGTGACCGACCACCATCGACGGGTGGACCGTCGCTGTCCCGGTCACGGCGCTGAGCTCGACGATCCCGTGCGGGTGATGACCGAGACCCTCCGGCGATCCGGTGCCGACCGTGGCGAACGCCGTGTGCAGGAGCACCTGGGCCACGGCGACGACGGCGGCGGTGCGGGCTGTCGACGCGCGTCGACTCACGAGCGTGAGCGCGAGGGGCCAGGCGAGGATGACCACGGCGAGCATGAGCCACGCCGGGGGAGCGGCGCCGCCCGCGAGGGTGTGTGAGGCGCCCGCGATCATCACAGCCGTGGCCGATGCTGCGCCTGCCCGGATCGTGCGGATGCGACGATCGGCGTTCTGACGGGCGGGCACCCTCCGAGCGTACCGGGATCGCCGCCCCCGCCCGGCGGGGGGAGGTGGCGGCGCATTCATAGCGGGCCGGAGTAGCGTCGCCTCGTGACCGTTCTCGCATTCGTCATCGGTGTCGTCGTCCTCGTGCTGGGGCTCGCCGTCTCGATCGCCCTCCACGAGATCGGGCATCTTCTTCCGGCGAAGGCCTTCGGGGTTCGCGTCGGCCAGTACATGATCGGCTTCGGGCCCACGCTGTGGTCGCGCCGCTTCGGCGAGACCGAGTACGGCGTGAAGGCTCTGCCGCTCGGCGGGTACATCTCGATGGCGGGCATGTATCCGCCCTCGTCGACGGACGACGCCGTGCCGTCGCGTCGAGGGCGGATGTTCGCCACGATGATCCAAGACGCACGCGCGGTCAACGACGAGACGCTCGCCGGCGACGGCGCGGGACGTGCGTTCTATCAGCTTCCCGTCCTCAAGCGTGTCGTCATCATGCTGGGCGGACCGGCGATGAACTTCTTCCTCGCCCTGGTGCTCTTCGCGATCATGTTCTCCGGTATCGGGGTGCAGACGGCGACCACGACGGTCGCCGCCGTGAACGAATGCGTCCTGCCCGCCGGCACGGAGCAGACCGAGTGTGCTCCGGGCGATCCCGCATCACCGGCTGCCGCCGGCGGCATCCTGCCGGGGGATGTCATCGTCTCGGTCGACGGCGCCGACGTCGCGACGTTCGCCGAGGCATCGGCGATCATCCAGGAATCCCCGGAGGAGCCGGTGACCATCGTGGTCGACCGGGATGGCGCGCGAGAGTCTCTGCAGGTCACTCCCGTGCTGGCCGAGCGCGAGGTGCAGGGCGCCGACGGTGAGGTGCGGACCGCCGAGGTCGGCTTCGTCGGCATGACGGCGAGCGTCGAGTACGTTCCGCAGCCGATCTGGCAGGGTCCCCAGGCCGCCATCGAGCAGGCGGGACAGGTCGTCGGCATCATGTGGCAGCTGCCGGTGCGCGTGTACGAGACGGCGGTCGACACCTTCACCGGTGCCGGGCGCGACCCGAACGGTCCGCTCTCCGTCGTCGGCGCGGGTCGGCTGGCGGGCGAGGTGGCGGCGACGGATCAGCCGATCGTCAACCGCGTCTCGGGCATTCTCGCGCTGCTGGGATCGCTCAACATCGCACTGTTCATCTTCAACCTGATCCCCCTCCTCCCGCTCGATGGCGGGCACGTCGTCGTGGCGCTGTGGGACGGGGTGAAGCGGCTGTGGGCTCGCCTCACCCGGCGGGGAGACCCGCGTCCGGTCGATGCGACCAAGCTGGTCCCGGTGACGTACGTCGTGGTGATCGGACTGATCCTGATGGGCGGCACGCTGATCCTCGCCGACATCGTCAACCCGGTGCAGCTGTTCGGCTGAGCGGGCGGATGCCGCGCCGGCTCAGGCGTGCGTCGGCGTCAGCGCGTGCGTGACGAGGCGCTCCAGCGTGATGAGTCCGTCGCCGGACAGGATCGACTCGAGGTGGCCCTGGATCGACGCATAGCGCGGCCCGCGGAGGGCGTAGACATCGCCGGTGGACAGGTCGGCCGCGACCTCCGTCTCACCCAGGTGCTGTGTCCCGGGCGCGACGCGGGCGGTGAAGGTGTTGTAGAACCCGATCGAGGCGGGGCTGCCGAAGACGTCGACCGTCTTCTGCAGGCCCTGGTGCGGACTCGTCAGGGGCGCGAGATCGATGCCGAGTCGATCGGCGAGCACCTGATGGCTGAGGCACACGGCGAGCAGGGGCGAGCCGGCGGCCAGGCGGGAGCCGACGATCTCGCGCATCCGCCGGATGCGCTCGCTGGTGTCGTCGCGGGGGTCGCCCGGGCCGGGTCCGGCCACGACGAGCGCTGCGGCGGCGATCCGTTCCGGGTCCGCCTCGCGCCAGGGGAGGATCGACACCGCGAAGCCGAGGTGGCGCAGCTGGTGGGCGAGCATCGTGGTGAAGCGATCTTCGGCATCCACGACGACGGCGTCGCGACCGGCGAAGGGACCCCCACCGGGCGCGGCCTGAGGGTCGAGCCAGAAAGGCGCGAGTCGTGCGTTGCGTGAGGCGAGCAGCTCGGCGATTCCGGGATCGTCCGCGAGCGGCCGGGGTGCGCCCGCGGGGGCGTCCTCGTCCACCGGGGCGACGGCCCGGTCGATCGCGCCGATCGCGCCGAGGACGCCGGCCGCTTTGCCGTGCGTCTCGCCGACCTCGCCGTATGGGTCGGAGTGGCGGACGAGGGTGGCACCGACGGGGACGCGCAGGCGACCGTCCACGAGGTAGGCGGTGCGGATGAGGATCGGGGCATCGAGGTCGTGACCTCCGTCGCCGCGCGGTGTGAAGAGTGCGGCGACGCCCGAGTAGTAGCCGCGCGGAGAGCGCTCGTGACGCGTGATGACCGTGCAGGCGTTCTGCATGGGGGAGCCGGTGACCGTGGGGGCGAACATGGTCTCGCGCAGGATGTCGCGCGGATCCATCGTGCTTGTGCCCCGGAGCATGTACTCGGTGTGGGTGAGCCGGGACATCTCCTTCAGGTGCGGCCCGGTGATCCGTCCACCGTCGCTGCACACGGCCGACATCATCTTCAGCTCCTCGTCGACGACCATGAAGAGCTCTTCGGTCTCCTTGGTCGAGGCGAGGAAGTCGGCGAGCGTCTCTCGGGCGGGGCCCCCGGCGGGATGCCGGAAGGTGCCCGAGATCGGATTCATGGTCACGGTGCTGACGCCGGACTCGCCTGCCTGCGCACTGACGTGCGCTTCCGGGCTCGCGCCGACGGCGAGGTGGCCGGGCGTGGAGACGAGGAAAGTCCAGTACGCCCCGCGTTCGTGTTCGAGCAGGGCCCGGAACCAGGTGAGTCCCGCGATCACCGGGTCGGTGTCGACCGCGGCCGTGTAGTCGCGCCGGATGACGAAGTTGGCGCCTTCGCCCCGGCCGATCTCCTCGGCGATGACCCGCCGGACGATGTCGGCGTAATCCTCATCCGCGATGTCGAAGCCTGCGTCCCGCAGGGGAACCGGCGCGCCGGGCAGCTGCGACAGGGCATCGGCGAGGCCGAGCGTGTCGCGACCCGAGACGACGAGGCACCGGAGCGGTGCGCCGTCGTCGTGGCACTCGAATCCGCGCTCGACCACCTGGCGGAACGGGACGAGGGCGAGCACCTCGCGCGGGGTGCCCGCGGCATCCGTCAGGGGGATGTCGGCGAGAAGCTCGACGTCGACGACATCGCCGGTCAGGACCTCGACGGTGGAGCCGTCGCGGGCGAGGAGGGCGAACGGCGCGCCGGAGGCGGCGAGTTCGGCGAGGTCGACGAGGGCGGTGCCGGACATCGGGGTTCTTTCGTTCGGGGCGGTCGCCGTCTCAACGAAAAGACCGCCGGGCTGGAGGCTCAGGCGGTCGTCGGGATGCACGCAGCGTCCGCCTCAGGCGGAGCGCCACCAGGAACGGTTCGCGAACATGGGGCGAACCTACCACAGCGACCGCGTCCGCCCGGCGATGGGTGGCTGGCTCGACGCCGGGTGTTCAGCCCGACTCCAGCCCGCGCGGCCTAGGCTGGAGTCGTGCCAGCTGTGAACATCGGGATGCCCCGCGTGCCGGAGGTCCTCGCCCCCCGTCGTAAGAGCCGTCAGATCAAGGTCGGCAAGGTGCTCGTCGGCGGCGATGCCCCGGTCACCGTGCAGTCCATGACGACGACGCCGACGACGAACATCAACGCGACGCTGCAGCAGATCGCCGAGCTCACCGCGTCCGGTTGCGAGATCGTCCGCGTGGCGGTGCCGCACCAGGCGGATGCCGACGTGCTGCACATCATCGCGGCCAAGAGCCAGATCCCGGTCATCGCCGACATCCACTTCCAGCCCCGCTACATCTACAGTGCCATCGACGCGGGATGCGGCGCGGTGCGTGTGAACCCCGGCAACATCCGTGAGTTCGACGGCAATGTCGGCCAGATCGCCGCGGCTGCGAAGGCGGCCGGCGTCTCGCTGCGTATCGGTGTGAACGCCGGTTCGCTCGATAAGCGTCTGCTCGAGAAGCACGGCAAGGCGACCGCCGAAGCCCTCGTAGAGAGCGCGGTGTGGGAAGCGTCGCTGTTCGAAGAGCACGACTTCCACGACTTCAAGATCTCGGTGAAGCACAACGACCCGGTCGTCATGGTGAAGGCCTACCGCATGCTCGCCGAGCGGGGCGACTGGCCGCTGCACCTCGGCGTGACCGAGGCCGGCCCGGCGTTCCAGGGTACGATCAAGTCCGCGACCGCGTTCGGCATCCTGCTCTCCGAGGGTATCGGCGACACGATCCGCGTCTCCCTGTCGGCGCCGCCGGCCGAGGAGGTCAAGGTCGGGCATCAGATCCTGCAGTCGCTGAACCTCCGCGAGCGCAAGCTCGAGATCGTCTCGTGCCCCTCGTGCGGCCGCGCGCAGGTCGACGTCTACACGCTGGCCGACAACGTGACCGAGGGCCTCAAGGACATGACGGTGCCGCTCCGCGTGGCTGTCATGGGCTGCGTCGTGAACGGGCCGGGCGAGGCGCGTGAGGCCGACCTCGGCGTCGCCTCCGGTAACGGCAAGGGCCAGATTTTCGTCAAGGGCGAGGTCATCAAGACCGTTCCCGAGGCTGACATCGTCGCCACGCTCATCGAGGAGGCGAACCGCATCGCGGACGAGATGGGACCCGATGCGCCCATCGGAACGGCGCAGGTCGTCACGTCCTGATCGGCCTCACTGCAGGCAGAACTCGTTGCCCTCAGGGTCGCGCTCCTGCTCCAGGAGCGGATTCCCCTCCTCATCGCGAGGGGCGGTGACGTCGAAGTGCGAATTCCGACGCGTGGCGAGGCACATTCCTGCTGGGGCATGAGCGTGATCGGATCGTTGCGGAGGTCGGTGCGCCGATCCTGGACGGAGCTGAGAGCATCGACCTATGCGCCTCCGTGTCGGCATCCTCATCGCGTTCGTCTCTGCTCTCGTCCTCGTCGGGTGCGCGGCGTCGCCGACATTGCCTCAGACGGTCGGCACGGCCGCGCCGACGCCCGAGATGTCGTCGTCAGCCACGCCCACTCCTTCGGAGCCACCGACCGTCACGGTGCCCACCAGGTTCTTCGACGGTGACTGCGCGGCCGTTCTGACGGGGGCCGAGCTCGACGACCTCCTCGGTGAAGGATGGACGACATTCGACGACTACCTCGCGGCAGTGGACGGGATCGCGCTCCCGGACCCGCTACCCGAGGGCACGCTCGGTGGGTTGACATGCCGGTGGGTGGCGAATGAGGTCTCCTCCTCGGAGGTGCACAACCTCAGCCTTCTGTTGCTCCCGGTCGATCAGGTGCCCGCCGAGTTCCTCGACACCTTCGACGCGAAGCGATGCGATCCGAGTTACGACACCAGCATCTGTCGGCTGTCGCGATCGGTCGACGGCGTCTGGATCATGGCATCCCCCCCGTATTACGGCGAGGGATCGATGGGAGAGCCTTCCGAAGCGTTTCTGGACCGCACGATTGCCGCCGCCGCGGCCGGTGTCGCGTCGCGTGGCGGAGCCCCCGTGCCTGCCACCCGCACGGCGCAATGGTGGACGCTGCCATCCTGCGAGGAGTTCGCGTCTCACATGCGCTTCGACGAGTTGACAGAGGGCGGCTTCGAATCGGGCTACTGGGAAGGTTCCGAGCAAGCGGAGCAATCGCTGATGGCCGCTGCCGACGTCTCGAAGGACTGCCCGTACTACTCGTCGAGTGACCGGCTCGCGCCTGACGAGGAGCACCGCATCTTCTCCGTCTCCGTCTATCCGGGCGGCCACTGGATGTGGGACGTGATTCTCGACGGAGGAGTCGACGTCGAACTGACAGGCGCACGGGCCGCCGTCGCGGTGTCGTACGACGAGCATCTCGTCAACGTCTACGCAACGGACGGCGTCAACGTGGTCGTGGCGGGCGGTGCGGAAGGGGTCGAGTTCGCGGCCGACGTCGCCGAGCGGGCGCTGGCAGCACTCGCATCGGGCTGAGGGGATGCCGGTGCGCGGCATCCCACTCACCCCGATCAGCTCCAGAGGGAGTGGTAGGCGTTGATCGCCGGTTGTCCTCCCAGGTGCGCGTAGAGGACGGTGGAGTCCTTCGGGATGTCGCCGGTCTTCACGAGGTCGATGAGCCCGGCGAGGGACTTGCCTTCGTACACGGGGTCGGTGATCATCGCCTCCAGCTGCGCGCCGAGGGCCATCGCGTCCATGGTCGATTCGACAGGGATGCCGTAGAGGTCGCCCGCCCAGCCTTCGAGCACCTGGATCTCGTCGTCGCGGAGGTCGCGCCCGAGCTCGATGAGCTCTGCGGTGTTCCGAGCGATGCGCGCGACCTGGTCGCGGGTCTTGCGCAGCGTCGCGGAGGCGTCGATGCCGATGACGCGGCGCTTCACACCGGTCAGGTCTTCGAGTGCGGCGAACCCGGCGATCATGCCGGCGTGCGTGGATCCGGTCACCGTGCACACCACGATCGTGTCGAAGAAGACGCCGAGCTGTTTCTCCTGCTCGGCCACTTCGAAGGCCCAGTTGGCGAAGCCGAGTCCGCCCAGGCGGTGCTCCGAGGCTCCCGCGGGGATCGCATACGGGGTGCCGCCGGCATCTTCCACCTCTTGAAGCGCCTGCTTCCAGGAGTCGCGGATCCCGATGTCGAATCCCGCGTCGTCGAGGCGGGAGTCGGCGCCCATCATCCGGGAGAGGAGGATGTTCCCGACCTTGTCGTTGACCGGCTCGTCCCAGGGAACCCACTTCTCCTGCACCAGCCGAACCTTCAGCCCGAGGTGCGCCGCGACGGCGGCGACCTGGCGGGTGTGGTTCGACTGGTAGCCGCCGATCGAGACGAGGGTGTCGGCGCCGCTGGCGAGCACGTCGGGGACGATGTACTCGAGCTTGCGGGTCTTGTTGCCGCCGAAGGCGAGACCGCTGGAGACGTCCTCCCGCTTCGCCCACACCTGCGCGCCGCCGAGGTGCTGCGTCAGTCGCTTGAGGTGCTGCAGCGGGCTCGGCCCGAAGGTCAGCGGGTGGCGAGGGAACTGGTCGAGGATCATGCGGTCTCCTGTGTCGGGTTCGGGTCGGTGGGCAGGTCGAGCCAGATGCGTTCGGCCACGGATGCCGCGGCGTGCACGTCCCGCTCTTCGCACAGGCGGATGAGGTCGGCATGCCGCGAGGCCGAGAGGGCGGCGTCGTGCGAGGCGAACCGAAGCCGTTCCGCGCGCTCCAGGACGGGGCTGTAGAGGGCGAGCACGGTGCGGACGGCGACGTTGCCCGCGCGCTCGACCGTGACGGCGTGGAAGGCGTGATCCGCGGCCGCAGCGGCATCCGTGTCACCGGCCTCGTGTGCCGCGATAAAGGCATCGTTCGCCTGTCGCATCCGGCCCAGGTCCTCATCGGTGAGGAGGGGGATCGCCTCACTCACCGCGAGGCGGTGCATGGCGGCGACGACGGCCCGCGCGTCGCTCAGCTCGGCGCCGTCGACCGGCGCGACCACGGTGGAGCGCCCGGGCAGAGTCTGAACGAGCCCGGAACGAGCCAGATCGAGCAGGGCTTCGCGCACGGGCGTCCGTGACACGCCCAGCCACGTCGCCAGCTCGCCATCGCGGAGCTGCTCACCCGGGGCGAGCGTCCCGTCGACGATCGCGTCGCGCAGCCGGTGGCGCACCTCGTCGCGGAGCAACGGGCGGGGCGGCAGGGGAGACGACGGAACCGGCATGCAATATATTGCACACGAGAGGGGACATCCCCGCAACCTCGTCCGTCACACGTGGGAGACGAACTCCGTCGAGCCGGCACGGATGTCGGCTCGCACGAGCCGAACGCGAACGGTCGTCCCGGGCTCACCGGCCACGTCCGGCACACGCACCTCTACCGGTGGCTCGGTCAGCGCGACCTCAGCGTCTTCCTCGCGACGGCGCAGGACGACGGCATCGAAGACCTGCCCCGCTCGCCCGTGGAGGAGGGCGGCGGCCACACGGTCCACTGTGCCCCCGTCGAGCCGTGCCGCGATCTGAGAGGAACGGCCCATGATCGAGGGCAGCTCGTCGAGAGAGGACCTCACGTCAGCGGGTACCTCGCGCCCGTTCGCGAGAGCCTCGCAGATCAGGAGCGCCCATCGATCGACGAGCCGGCGCAGAGGCGCGGTCACGTGCGCGTACGGCGCAGCGATGGCCGACTGCATCGTGGCCTCGGGCACCTCTCCGTCGAAGACGGCGTAGCCTGCACCGCGAAACAGACCGGCGGCGTGCTCGCGGACGACCCGCCCGAGCGGCGTCCGCGGCAGGTCGCGAAGATAATCGCCGTATGCCACCCCGGTCGCCCAGGGGAGCCCGAAACCGACGGTCTGCGCGCGGAACGCGGCGATGTCCTCGGCGGAGGCGGGAGGCATCGTCCGGAGGATCCCGACCCGTCCCGAGACCATCAGCTCGGCCGCGGCCATCCCGGTCAGGAGGGAGACCTGTGCATTGGCGTCCTCAAGGAGTACGCCCTCATCGACCTCGAGTGCATATCCCTCGTCCGTGGCCACGACGCGGGTCTCGGGCAGGTTCAGACTCGCACCGCCCCGCTCGCTCTCCCGCCGCGAGCGCTCCTCGCCGAACCAGACGAGGTGACGCAGGGTGTCGGGTGCGGTGCCCGCATCGACCGCCCGCTGCGCCTCGACATAAGACCACTGCGCGCGGGATCGGATGACGGCGCGAGTGAGCGTCGTCTCGGTCGGTCGGGCGGCGGCATCCATCACGAAGCGCCAGACGAACGCGCGGCGATCACGATCCGGCAGGAGTGAGGCGGCGTCCTCGCTGAGCACGGTGGGGTGCAAAGGGATGCGGCCGTCGGGCGCGTAAAGCGTCTGGCCACGCCGGCGGGCTTCGGCGTCGACGGCGCCGCCGAACGCTACGTACGCCGGCACATCGGCGATCGCGTAGTGGAGCACGGCGCCGCCGTCGTCGGCGCGGTCGATGTGCATCGCCTGGTCGAGGTCGGTGGACCCCTCCGGATCGATCGTCAGGAACGGGATGCCGCGGAGATCGGCGAGGCCTGCGGCAGTCGGGTCAGTGGCCACGCCGACCGCGGCGCTCGCCGCCTCCGCCTCCACCTCCGGCAGGAATGCGCTCGGCAGGCCGAGCTCGTCGCGAAGCGCCGCAAGCGAGGCGCGGAGTTCGGTCTGGGCGGGGGAGACGAGTCGAGCACGACGTCGGGGCACGCCGCCAGTGTAAGCCGGGTGATCAGCCCTTCAGCGACCTCATGATCGGGGCGGGAGTGCCGGTATGGAGTACGGGCGGGGTTCGGTTCGCTCTCCCGCGGACGCCCTCACGGGGGATGGGCGGACCGCGACGGGTGCGCGGACTCCCGTGTCGAGCCGCGGCGCGGGTCTCCTCGCGTGCGAGAGTCAACCGCTAGGGTCGTCTCGTGCGGCAACGGGGGAACGACACGTGCCTGAGGTTCATCCTGCCGAGCATGGCTACCGTGCTCACGGCGATACTCCTCGCCGGATGCGGGGGTCCGACGGAGGCCAGTCCGTCGCCCACCCCGACGTCATCGCCCACGCCATCCGTCGGACAGACGCCTTCGCCGGAGGCGCCGGATGTCGCTCAGGGGATCGCGTCCACGTGCGATGAGCTGCTTGCGAACCCATCGCTGAGCGCGGTGACCGGCTCAGCCGTCGCGACGGAACCGGAAACGCTGTGGTCGACGGCGGCAGAGGTAGCGGGCGGGCTCCTGTGCGGGTTCGAGACCGACGAACTCTCGGGAACGATCGTCGCACTTCCTGCTGATCGGGCGGAATCGCTGGCCGTGACGGAAGCCGAGTGTGCGCCGTTCTACGACGCCGTCGAGTGCATCGGAACCGGATCCTCGGACGAGTTCACGGTGGCCGTGTCGTTCCTCACGGTGACGCAGACGCAGGCGGAGGTGGACACCGTCGCGCGACTTCGCGATGCCGCTGTCGACGCTGTCCGCGTTGCCGCCCGGACGCCGCTGGCCGAGCCGCCGGCCGTGCCCCCGTCCTGCAACGACCTCGCCGACCTCATCGACCCATCCGCGGTGTTGCGAGCCGACGAGATATTCCCGGTACCGATCATGGAGGGCGACTTCCCCTTCGATCGGCGGGTCGTCGAGGGAACGGACCTCGTGCGGGCCTGTGACTGGTCCGAGCTCACCGACTTCCGGGAGCTGCAGGTCGTCATCGTGCCAGGTGGCGCGGACAGATGGGACAAAGTGACCGACCGGTTCGGCGGCACCGTCTCGCCGATCGACGGCGCCGATGCCACCGAGAGCCAGGGCGACCACGGGCTCAGGATCCTCGTGCGCGGGAGCGAAGACCTCCTGCTGGTCGAAGGCCGTTTCGGCGAGCCGGGGGACGCCGAAAGCATGGACGACATCCGCACGGTGGCGCGGCAGCTCCTCGCGCTCAGCTGATCTCGCCGCCGGCCGCGCTGATGTCGCCGGGGACATCGAGCGACACGCGCACGGCGATCTCGAGGGCGCCGGCGATCCGCTCGATCGGGAGGGAGGGGGCGCCGACCGGGGCGGCGCCGTCGGCCCAGGGCACGTGGATGAACCCCGCTCGCACGGTCGACTGCGCGCTGGCGTGCAGTGCGGCGTACATCGTGGCGTTGCACACGAAGGTTCCCGCCGTGTGCGAGACGGTCGAAGGGATGCCGCTCGTCGCCAAGGCGGTGCTGATCGCCTTCACGGGGAGAGTGGCGAAGTAGGCGGCGGGGCCGCCGGCGATCACCGGAGCGTCCTGCGGCCGATGCCCTGCGTTATCGGGGATACGGGCGTCGGCGAGGTTGATCGCGACGCGCTCCGGGGTGACGGCGTCGCGTCCGCCGGCCAGCCCCGTCGCGATCACGACGTCGGGGCGATGCGCGGCGAGGAGTTCGGCCAGACGCGCGGTCGTTGCCTCGAAGGCAACGGGCAGCACCTCCACGACGAGGCGTTCCGGTCCCTTCCACCGGCCCTCGACGAGGCGGACCGCGTCTCCCGAGGGGTTGGCGGCATCGCCCGCGAAGGGCTCGAATCCGGTCAGGAGCACAGTACGCATCACTCCAGGCTAGGCGGGCCGCCGCCACGAGCGTCGAGCGTGCGCGCCTAGACTTGTGCCTCGTGGTCACCCGTCTCTCGACATACTTCCTCCGCACGCTCCGCGAAGACCCGGCCGACGCCGAGGTCACCAGCCACCGCCTGCTGGTGCGCGCCGGCTACATCCGCCGCGCCGCCCCGGGCATCTTCACCTGGCTGCCGCTCGGTCTTCGGGTGAAGGCCAAGCTGGAGCAGATCATCCGCGACGAGATGGCCGCTGCGGGCGCGTTTGAGGTGCACTTCCCGGCCCTGCTGCCGCGCGACCCGTACGAGGAGTCGGGGCGGTGGACGTCGTACGGCGACGGGATCTTCCGCCTGCAGGACCGGAAGGGTGCCGACTACCTGCTGGCGCCCACGCACGAGGAGATGTTCACCCTCCTCGTGAAGGACCTGTACTCCTCCTACAAGGACCTACCGCTGTCGATCTATCAGATCCAGGACAAGTACCGCGACGAGGCTCGGCCCCGCGCCGGACTCCTGCGCGGTCGTGAGTTCACCATGAAGGACGCCTACTCGTTCGACTACACCGACGAGGGCCAGGACGCGTCGTACCAGTCGCAGCGCGACGCGTACGAGCGGATTTTCCAGCGCCTGAACATGGAATACGTCATCGTCGCCGCCGACAACGGCCTGATGGGCGGCGCCCGCAGCGAGGAGTTCCTCCACCCCATCGCCGTCGGCGAAGACACCTTCGTCCGATCCTCCGGTGGATACGCGGCGAACGTCGAGGCGTTCGTGACCCTCCCACCCGCGGCGCTCGAGATCCCCGCCGGCGCGCCCGTCGTCTTCGATTCGCCGGGCACACCCACGATCGAGACGCTCGTTGCCCACAGCAACGCGCACCTGGATGCACCGGCATCCGGAATCGCCGGACCTGCCACGGACGGTGCCGTGCAGTGGACGGCGGCGCACACGCTCAAGAACGTCGTGCTCGCCCTCACGCACCTCGACGGTCAGCGCGAGCTCGTGGTCGTGGGTCTGCCCGGCGACCGCGACGTCGACGACAAGCGCGTCGAAGTGGCGTTCGCCCCGGCCGCGGTCGAGCCCGCCACCGAGGCGGACTTCGCGAAGCACCCCGGCCTGGTCAAGGGGTACATCGGACCCTGGTCGGCACGCGGGGCGGTGCTCGGCGAGGAGTCGCACACCGGCATCCGCTTCCTCGTCGATCCCCGCGTCGTCGCCGGCACGGCGTGGATCACGGGCGCGAATGAGCACGAGAAGCACGTCCACTCGCTCGTCTACGGTCGCGACTTCGGCGCCGACGGCGTGATCGACGTCGCGACGGTGCGCGCCGGGGACCCCGCTCCGGACGGATCGGGCCCGGTCGAGCTCGCCCGCGGCATGGAGATCGGGCACGTCTTCCAGCTGGGCCGCTTCTTCGCTGAGAAGCTCGGGCTGAAGGTGCTCGATGAGAACGGCAAGCTCGTCACCGTGACCATGGGCTCCTACGGCATCGGCGTCACGCGCATCCTCGCGATCCTCGCGGAGCTCAACAACGACGAGAAGGGGCTGATCTGGCCGGCATCGATCGCGCCCTTCGATGTCCACGTCGTGGCGACCGGCCGGGACGCTGTCGCGTTCGAGGTCGCCGAGAAGCTCGTCGCCGAGCTCGAGGCCGCAGGCAAGGACGTGCTGTTCGACGACCGTCCCAAGGTCTCGCCCGGTGTGAAATTCGGCGACGCCGAGCTCATCGGCGTGCCGCAGATCGTGATCGTCGGGCGCGGCGCCGCCGAGGGCCAGGTCGAACTCTGGGATCGGCGCACGGGCGACCGGCAGAACGTGACGGTCGACGAGGCCGTCGCGGCGCTCGCCGCACGCTGACTCCCGCATCGCCTCCTCCGCGAGGCCGGGAGTTCACCCGGCGGATGCCGCTTCGTGACAGCCTGGAGTCATGTCGACGAGCTCCACGAACCCGGTAGGCGGCGACGTCACCGACCACATCCGTGCCGTCATCGAGGAAGCCGGTGTCGCGGCGAACGCCGACCTCGTCGCGCGAATCCTCGCTACGGGTGTCGGTCTGGGGTTGGATGCCACAGATCGCCTCGACCTGAAGATCGCCTCGGCGGCCCTCACCGAGATGCGTTCGGCGTTCCGTCTGTTCGCACCGTACGCCGACGTTCCCAAGGTGACGATCTTCGGATCGGCGCGCACTCGAGCCGATGACCCGCTCTACCGAGCGGCGGCCGCGGTCGCCGCTGCTCTCGCGGAGCAGGGATGGATGGTGGTCACCGGGGCGGGACCAGGGATCATGCAAGCGGCCGCGGAGGGCGCAGGCCCCAAGCGCTCCCTGGGTGTGTCGATCCGTCTGCCGTTCGAGGAGAAGCCGAACGCGGTGATCGCCGAAGCCGATCGAGTCGTCGCGATGAAGTACTTCTTCACCCGCAAGCTCATGCTCGTGAAGGAGTCGCGCGGATTCGTCTGCGTCCCCGGCGGCTTCGGCACCCTGGACGAATTGTTCGAGCTCCTCACGTTGCAGCAGACGGGCAAGGCCGAGCCGACCCCGATCGTCCTCCTCGATGCGCCGGGAGGCTCGTTCTGGCAGGGCCTCCAGCGGTTCGCCGCGGAGGAGCTCATCCCCACCGGGGTGATCTCGCCGGACGACCTCGACCGCGTGCTCGTGACGGATTCGGTCGACGCTGCGGCATCCGAGATCACCGGATTCTGGCGCAACTACGACTCGCTCCGCTGGTTCGGGTCCCGGCTGGTCCTGCGCCTGTGCGCCGAGCCCAGCGACGACGAAGTGGCCGCGCTGAACGATCGATTCAGCACCCTCCTGACCGGCGGACGCATCGAGCGGGCGGCCGTCACCGAACAGGAGCGGCGCGACGACGACCGAGTGGATCAGCCTCGCCTGACCATGGAGTTCGACCGGCACCGGGTGGGCGAGCTGCACCAGCTGATCCGTGCCGTGAACACGTTCGCGTCGGCGCCTGCGGCCTCTCCTCCCGAGGAGCCGCGCGCCGTACGCTGAGCGCATGCGTCAGAGCTTCGCGTACCGGACGCGGAAGAAGCTGAAGACCGTGTAGGACAGCAGTCCGAGCCCCACCAGGAAGACGAGCAGGGGACCGAGCGTCTGCTCGAGCAGCGCGTGCACCGCGGCATCCATTCCGCCTGCTGCCCGCGCCTCCTGACGGAAGGCTGCGACGAGCAGGAGGATGCCGACGATCCCGATCGCCACACCCTTGCCGATGTAGCCGATCACGGCGACCACGTTCAGGGTCACGCCGCGCCCGCCGTCCGGGATCCGCACGACCTTGTCGTACGAGCGCCGCACTCCGATCGAGGCGAAGGCGATCCCCGCGATCGCGATGCCGAGCCCGGCGGCGCCGAGGACGAACACGCCTCCGGGCGTCGCGAGAAGTCCTTCGCTGGCCTCACGCGCACTGCGGTCGCCGTCGAGACGCGCGCCGAGAGCCACGGTCACAGCGATGCCCGACAAGACGACGTAGACGAGGGACTGGGCGCTGGGGGAGACCCGGCGCCCCCAGGCGCGCAGGTCGCGGCCGCGCACCAGCACCGCCTGCGCCGCGTGCCACAGCGCGAGCGCGCCGAGCAGTCCTGCCAGCAGCCACACACCCGCCAAGCCCAGGGGGACGGTGCTGAGTGCGTCGAACGCGCCCGCCTGATCTGGCTCGCCGCTTCCGCCCAGGGAGATCGCGATGATGATCGCACCCAGAACGCCGTGCACCACGCCGTTGGCGGCATACCCGCCCCGAGCCAGACCGCGCATGACCGGCGAGCGTTCGGCGGCCCTCGCGGCGTCCCTGGCGGCATCGGTCATCCGACGATCTTCTCAGGTCTCAGGCCGGGTCATCGGGTAACGTTGATGGGATGCCGCGAGGCTCGTCGAATCGGCGGGCACGCGGCCATGCGGACATCAAACTGAAGAGGGAGGCTCCTATGGACATCGACCTGGGACTGCTGCGGACTGTCGAGCGCGAGCGGGAGATTCCGTTCGACGAACTGATCCGGATCATCGAGCAGGCCATCCTCACCGCATACGCGAAGCACACCTCACTCGACGGCGAACTGCCCGACGGCGCCCGCGCCCACCTCGACCGCAAGACCGGTCACGTCGCCGTGTTCGTGCCGCTGCGCGACGAGGAAGGCGCGGTCATCGGCGAGGAGGAGTCGACACCCGACGACTTCGGTCGGATCGCGGCTTTCGCCGCCAAGCAGGTCATCAGCCAGCGCCTCCGCGACATCGCCGACGACGCGGTGCTCGGAGAGTTCAAGGGCAAGGAAGGCGACATCGTTGCCGGCGTCATCCAGCAGGGACCCAACCCCCGCATGGTCCACGTCGACCTCGGCACGGTCGAGGCGATCCTCCCGCCCGAGGAGCAGGTGCCGGGCGAGGACTACGCGCACGGTTCGCGAGTGCGCGTCTACGTCACCTCGGTGTCCAAGGGTCTCAAGGGGCCCCAGATCACCGTGTCGCGCACGCACCCGGGTCTCGTCCGCAAGCTGTTCGCGCTCGAGGTGCCCGAGATCGCGGCCGGTCTCGTCGAGATCGTGTCGCTGGCGCGCGAAGCGGGTCACCGCACCAAGATCGCCGTGAAGGCCAACGACCCCTCCATCAACGCGAAGGGTGCGTGCATCGGCGAGCTCGGCCGCCGCGTGCGCGCCGTCACCGAGGAGCTCGGCGGGGAGAAGATCGACATCGTCGACTACGACGAGACCCTCGCGACCTTCGTCGCGAACGCACTGTCGCCCGCGAAGGTGACCTCGAGCTTCGTCCTCGACCAGGCCAGCAAGGCCGTGCGCGCCCTTGTCCCCGACTACCAGCTGTCGCTCGCGATCGGCAAAGAGGGTCAGAACGCGCGGCTGGCGGCGAAATTGACCGGTGCGAAGATCGACATCCAGCCCGACAGCATTCTCGACGAGTCCTGACGCGGTAGGATGGAACCTGTTCGAACGTGCGTGGGATGCCGCGCGCGTGCCCCCCGGTCCTCGATGCTCCGCGTCGTCGCCCGGGACGGCGTCCTCGTCCCCGACGAGAAAGCCGTCCTGCCGGGGAGGGGCGCGTGGGTGCATGACACGGACAGCTGTCTGACCGCCGCTCTGCGGAGGCGGGCGTTCGGACGAGCACTACGGGTGTCGAGCCCGCTGGAGACGGCGGACATCGATGCGCGGACCGACTGACCACCCAGCGCAAAGGCTGAACGGCAATGGACACAAAGTGAACGGCTCGAAATGAGACCCGTCCGCCAGTGATGGTCCGCCCTGTCCGGGGCGGGCCCCAGACAGGAGAATTGTGGCAAAACCACGCGTACACGAGATCGCTTCCGAGCTCGGCGTCGACAGTAAAGTCGCCCTCGCAAAGCTGAAGGAGCTCGGCGAATTCGTCAAGAGCCCCTCATCCACCATCGAGCCCCCCGTGGCTCGCAAGCTCCGCGCCGCCCTCGAGGCGGAAGGCGTGAAGGCTCCGGCCGCCGCGCCCGCGAAGCCCGCGGCATCCGGCCCCCGTCCGGGAGCCCCGAAGCCGGCAGCTCCGGCACCGGCTGCCCCGGCACCCGCTGCCCCCACGCCGGCGGCTGCCGCTCCGGCCGCGTCCGAAGCTCCGGCAGCGCCGGCGGCCCCGGCAGCAGAGACCGCGACTCCGTCGGCGGCCCCCAAGCCCGGCGGTGCGCCCACCCCCGGCAAGCCGGCATCCCCGCAGGCTCCCCGTCCCGGTGGGGCAGGCGGCGCACCGCGCCCCGGTAACAACCCGTTCGCCAGCTCGCAGGGCATGGGTCAGCGACCCGCCGGCCCGCGTCCCGGCAACAACCCCTTCGCCTCGGCGCAGGGCATGGGTCAGCGACCCACTCCCGGCAACATCCCGCGCCCGCAGGCGCCGCGTCCCGGCGCTCCGCGTCCGGGTGCTCCGCGTCCCGGTGGCGCCGGTCGTCCCGGTGGCGGCGGTCGTCCCGGCGCGCCCTTCCAGCAGCGTCCCGGCGGCCCCGGCCGTCCCGGTGGCGGCGGCTTCGGTGCCGCACGTCCCGGCGGCGCTCCCGGCGGCGGTTTCGCCGGTCGTCCCGGTGGCGGCGGTGGCCGCGGCCGTGGTCCCGGCGGTGGCACCGCGGGTGCCTTCGGTAAGGGAGGCGGCAAGTCCAAGCAGCGTAAGTCGCGTCGGGCGAAGCGGCAGGAATTCGAGATGCGGTCGGCGCCCGTCGTCGGCGGCGTCAACGTCTCGAAGGGCAACGGCGAGATCATCCGCCTGCGTCGCGGCGCGTCGATCTCGGACTTCGCCGACAAGCTCGAGGCGCTGCGCGGCTACAACGTGCAGCCCGGAACCCTGGTGACGATCCTCTTCAACCTCGGCGAGATGGCCACGGCCACCGAGTCCCTGGATGAGGCGACGTTCGAGATCCTCGGTGAAGAGCTCGGCTACAAGATCCAGATGGTGTCGCCCGAGGACGAGGACAAAGAGCTCCTCGAGGGCTTCGGTCTCGACCTCGAGGCCGAGCTGGAGGCGGAAAGCGAGGACGACCTCGAGATCCGTCCTCCCGTGGTCACCGTCATGGGTCACGTCGACCACGGTAAGACGCGCCTTCTCGACGCGATCCGCCAGACCAATGTGGTCGCCGGTGAGGCGGGTGGCATCACCCAGCACATCGGTGCCTACCAGGTGTGGACCGAGCACGAGGGCATCGAGCGCGCGATCACCTTCATCGACACCCCGGGTCACGAGGCGTTCACCGCCATGCGTGCTCGCGGTGCGCAGGTGACCGACCTCGCCATCCTCGTGGTCGCGGCCGACGACGGCATCATGCCGCAGACGGTCGAGGCGTTGAACCACGCTCAGGCCGCGAACGTGCCCATCGTGGTGGCGGTCAACAAGGTCGACAAGCCCGACGCCAACCCCGGCAAGGTGCGCCAGCAGCTCACCGAGTACGGTCTGGTCGCCGAGGAGTACGGCGGCGACGTCATGTTCGTCGACGTCTCGGCCCGCCAGGGCACGAACATCCAGGAACTGCTGGATGCCGTCCTCCTCACCGCCGACGCGGGTCTGGACCTCACGGCCAACCCGAACAAGGCGGCGCGCGGTGTCGCCATCGAGGCGAAGCTCGACAAGGGTCGCGGTTCGGTCGCCACGGTACTGATCCAGTCCGGAACCCTCCGGGTCGGCGACGCGATCGTCGCGGGAACGGCCTACGGCCGCGTCCGCGCCATGATCGACGAGAACGGCGACGCGGTCGACGAGGCTTACCCGTCGCGTCCGGTCCAGGTGCAGGGGCTCAACTCCGTGCCCCGCGCCGGTGACGTGTTCATCGTCACCGAGGAAGACCGCATGGCGCGTCAGATCGCTGAGAAGCGTGAAGCCGTCGAGCGCAACGCCCAGCTGGCCAAGGCCCGCAAGCGCATCTCGCTCGAGGACTTCACCCGCGCTCTCGAAGAGGGCAAGGTCGAGTCGCTCAACCTCATCATCAAGGGTGACGTCTCGGGTGCCGTCGAGGCGCTCGAGGAATCGCTCCTCAAGATCGAGGTCGACGACAGCGTGCAGCTGCGGATCATCCACCGCGGCGTCGGTGCGATCACCGAGTCGGATATCAACCTGGCGACGATCGACAACGCGATCGTCATCGGCTTCAACGTCCGCCCCGACACGAAGGCGCGCGAGCGCGCCGCTCGCGAGGGCGTGGACGTCCGGTTCTACTCGGTCATCTACAACGCGATCGATGACGTGGAGCAGTCGCTCACGGGCATGCTCAAGCCGGAGTACGAAGAGGTCCAGTCGGGCGTCGCGGAGATCCGCGAGGTCTTCCGGTCCTCGAAGTTCGGCAACATCGCCGGTGTCATCGTCCGCTCGGGCACGATCACGCGCAACGCCAAGGCGCGCGTCATCCGTGACGGCGTCGTGCTCGCCGACGGCCTGGCCATCGAGTCGCTGCGCCGCTTCAAGGACGACGTCACCGAGGTGCGTACGGACTTCGAAGCCGGTATCGGCCTCGGCAAGTACAACGACATCCAGGTCGGCGACGAGATCGAGACGACCGAGATGGTGGAGAAGCCGCGCGGCTGATCCGTTCGTCTGTTGCTACGGCGATGGATGCCTCGCGCGAAACAGGGCCCCTACCCCGACTTCGCGCGAAGCATCCATCGCCTCCGCAATTCCTCCGTCCGCCGATCGCGGGCAGAGGTGGGAAGAGGAGAAGGACATGGCTGGAGAACGACAGGCACGGCTCGCGGATCGCATCCGCGTGCTCATCGCGGAGCGTCTCGAGAAGGGGCTGCGCGACCCGCGGCTCGGTTTCGTCACGATCACCGACGTCCGTGTGACGGGCGACCTCCAGCACGCGTCGGTGTTCTACACCGTCTACGGCGACGACCAGGCGCGCAGCGACAGCTCCGCGGCACTGGCGGCGGCCACCGGCATGCTGCGCCGCGAGGTCGGCCGCCAGCTCGGCATCCGTCTCACCCCGTCGCTGGAGTTCATCCTCGACGGTCTCCCCGAGAACGCCGGGCACATCGAAGACCTCCTGCGCGAAGCGCGCGAGCGCGATGCGGCCGTCGCGGGGATCGCGGCATCCGGCACGTACGCGGGCGAGTCCGACCCGTACGTGAAGCCGCGCGAAGACGACGACGAGGACTGACCGCCTCAGCGCGGAAGGTGGAGCGCCCCGCCGGTGGCTTCCACGAGACCGTCGGTGATGAGCGAATCGATCGCGCGCGTGCGCTGCAGCGGATCGGGCCACTCGGCGATGACCTCCTCCGCCGCGGCGGAATGGTCCGGCGCGGCGCGGAGCACTTTCAGCACGGCGCCGCGCGCCTGCCGGTCGCTGCCCTCGTACCGGGCCTGTCTGCGCCGGGCATCACCCGTGTCGGGGTAGCCGGCAGCACGCCACGCGCAGACGGCCGCGAGCGGGCACGCCTCGCAGCGCGGGGAGCGCGCGGTGCACACGACCGCGCCGAGTTCCATCGCGGCCGCGTTGACGACGGCGGCATCCGTGTCGTCCGCCGGGAGGACTCTCGTCATCGCCGCCAGATCAGCTGTGGCGGGCTGCCCCGGCTGCGAACGCCCGTCGACGGCGCGGGCGAGCACCCGGCGCGTGTTCGTGTCGACGACCGGATGCCGGTCTCCGTAGGCGAACACGGCGACGGCACGCGCGGTGTAGTCGCCGATGCCGGTCAGAGCAAGCAGCGCGTCGACGTCGCGCGGCACGACACCATCGTGACGGTCGCGGATCTCCGTCGCGGCCCGGTGCAGCCAGAGGGCCCGGCGCGGGTAGCCGAGATTCGCCCACAGCCGTACCGCGTCTGCGGGAGGGGATGCCGCGAGAGCGGCGGGCGTCGGCCATCGCTGGAGCCACTCGGTCAGGCGCGGGATCACCCGGGCCACGGGCGTCTGCTGCAGCATGAACTCGCTCACGAGGATGCCCCATGCACCGAAACCCTCGGCCCGCCACGGGAGGTCGCGCGCATTGTCCCGGTACCACGCGATAAGCGGCGGAGCGAGGTCGGCGGACATCACTCAAGCGTACGTTCCGCGCGTGGTCGCATCGATTTCGCGTCCGACGGGGATGCCGCGGACTCTGGCCGGTCAGGTCCGCCGAACTAGGCTGGAAGTCATGCACCAGCCCCCGAGCCCGAGCGGGATCCTGCTCGTCGACAAGCCCGGCGCGGTGACCAGTCACGACGTGGTCGCGCGTGCGCGCCGCGCGCTGAACACCCGCAAGATCGGTCACGCCGGAACCCTCGACCCGATGGCGACGGGCCTCCTCATCCTCGGCGTCGGGCCCGCCACCCGCCTGCTGACCTACATCGTCGGGCTCGGCAAGACGTACGAGGCCACCATTCGGCTCGGGGTGTCCACCGACTCCGACGACGCCGACGGGCAGGAGACGGGACGAACGGATGCCGCGGCCGTCAGCGATGCGTCCATCACCGCCGCGATCGCCGACCTGACCGGGGAGATCTCACAGGTGCCCAGCACGGTCTCGGCGATCAAGGTCGGCGGTCGACGGGCCTACGATCTCGCACGTGCGGGGGAGCAGGTGGAGTTGAAGGCGCGTGCCGTGACGGTCTCGCGCTTCGACGTGCTCGCGACCCGCCGGGAGGGGGATGCCATCGACCTCGACGTGATCGTCGACTGCTCGAGCGGCACGTACATCCGTGCGCTGGCCCGCGACCTCGGCGCTGCGCTCGGGGTGGGCGGGCATCTCACCGCCCTCCGGCGCACCCGTATCGGCGACTTCGACGTCGCGGACGCCGTGACCGAGATCACGCCCGAGGCGACGCTGCTCGGCGCGGCGGACACCGCGCGTCGTGTGCTCGGCGCCTTCTCGGTCACGGCGGACGAGGCGCGCGATCTGCGACACGGCAAGCGGCTGCACGGCGCGGCATCCCGCCTCCAAGGCGAGAACCCGGCGGCGATCGATCCCGACGGGGTGCTCGTGGGCATCGTCGGCCGGCGCGGAGACGACGTGAAGAGCTTCATGAACATGCCGGAGGCTCAGGGATGATCCTGTGGTTCACCATCGTCCAGATCGCCGCGGCGTGCGCCGCCGGTCTACTGTGCACGGTGCTCGGGCTCGCCGGGCGGCGGCCCAGCGATCTCAGCGTCGGGACGCAGGCCGTCATCCTCCTCCTCCTCATCGCGCAGGTCGTGATGGCGATCGTCGCTCCGCTGGCAGGCAACCCGCCTACGGGCGATCTGCTCGAGTACTGGGTGTATCTCGTCTCCGCCGTCCTGATCCCGCCGGCCGCGGTGCTGTGGGCGCTCATCGAGCGCGGGCGGTGGAGCACGGTCGTCATGGGCGTGGCGTCGTTCGCGATCGCGGTCATGGTGTGGCGCATGCACGTCATCTGGACGATCCAGGTGGCGTGAGCGCGAACGTAGGATTGAGGTGCCATGCCTGACACCGCCTCGATCACCGCGCCGACGGCGCCTCCCTCTCGCCGAATGACCGGGATCGGCCGCGTCCTCGTCGTCGTGTACGCCATCATGGCCATCGGTGCGACGGGACGCTCGTTCGTGCAGATCGTCCGCGAGTTCGACGAGGCCCCGCTGGCCTACTCGCTGTCCGCGCTCGCGGCGGTCGTCTACATCCTCGCGACCCTGGCGCTCATCTTCAGCGCCTCCGACGCGTGGTACCGGGTCGCGTGGGTCGCGATCGTCTTCGAGCTGATCGGCGTGCTCGTGGTGGGCACGCTCTCGCTCGTCTTGCCGGCGTGGTTCGATCACCCGACGGTGTGGTCGGGCTACGGCATCGGATACGTCCTGATCCCGCTCGTGCTGCCGTTCCTCGGCATCTGGTGGCTGCAGACCCACCGGACGGCGCGGGTCGCGGAGGGCACTGCGGCATGAAGGTCTTCTTCGACCCGACCGAGATCCCCGCGGGGTTCGGTCCGAGCGTCGTCGCGATCGGGAAGTTCGACGGCGTCCACTCCGGCCACCGTGCGGTCATCGATCGTGCGCGCGTGACGGCGACAGATGCCGCGGCGCGGGTCGTCGCGGTCACCTTCGACCGCAACCCGCTCAGCATCCTCCGACCCGACCGCTGCCCCGAGGCGCTGGTGAGCGTCGACCAGAAGATCGCACTCCTCGCCGATGCCGGTGTCGACGCGACGCTCGTGCTCCGCTTCGATGAGGCGCTCGCCGCCCTGTCTCCGCGGGAGTTCGTCGAGCACGTCCTGGTCGACGCACTCGGCGCGGTCTGCGTGATGGTGGGGGACGACTTCCGCTTCGGCCGCGGCGGTGCGGGGACGCCCGCGGTGCTCGGCGACCTCGGCGCCGACTTGGGCTTCACCGTCGACGTAGTCTCGGACGTCCAGGGCGGCGGCCGCCGGGTGTCATCGACCTGGGTGCGCGAACTCCTCGCCGCCGGGCAGGTGGAGGACGCGGCTCGGCTGCTCGGCCGCCCGCACGCCGTGCGCGGTGAGATCGTCCACGGACTCAAGCGCGGTCGCGAACTGGGGTATCCGACGGCGAACCTGTCGTCCGAGCTCGAGGGGTTCGTCCCCGCCGACGGCGTCTACGCGGGCTGGCTGATCGACGAGGGGAAGGATGCCGGCGCGCTGAGCGCGGCGACGCGCTATCCGGCGGCCATCTCGATCGGAACCAACCCCACCTTCGACGACGTGCCGGAGCGTCAGATCGAGGCGTACGTGCTCGACGAGACCGATCTCGATCTCTACGACCACACCGTGCAGGTGCAGATCACGCACCGGATCCGCGGCATGGTGAAGTTCGAGGGCATCGACGTGCTCATCGAGACGATGCGCGGTGATGTCGCCGCCGTGCGGGCCGCGCTGCTGCCGGGCCGCTGACGGGCAGTCGACGGGCGGCCCGCTGACCGCGGGGACGCACCAGTGACCTGCGACCCGGAGTCGCCGGTTCAGGCGGGCAGGTTCAGTACGAGCCGCTGTCGACGGCGCCGGTGCTCTCCTCGCCGGCGTCGACCCGGCGCGCCTCTCCGAGGATGACCGCGCTGCCGCTCGTGCCCAGACGCGTCGCGCCGGCCTCGAGCATCGCGAGCGCGTCGGCGTAGCTGCGGACGCCGCCCGAAGCCTTGACCTGTACGCCCTCGCCGACGGTGGCGCGCATCAGGCTCACGTGGGGGATCGTCGCGCCGCCCCCGGCGAAGCCCGTCGAGGTCTTGACGAAATCGGCGCCGCCCTGCTCGGTGAGTCGGCTGCCGCGTTCGATCTGCTCGTCGTCGAGCAACGCGGTCTCGAGGATGACCTTGACGATGTGGCCGGATGCCGCCTCGACCACGGCGCGGATGTCGTCTGCGACGACGTCGTCGAAGCCCGAACGGAGGGCGCCGATGTTGACGACCATGTCGACCTCTGCGGCGCCGTCGGCGAGGGCCTGGCGGGTCTCCGCGACCTTCGCGGCGGTCGACGTGGTGCCGTGCGGGAAGCCGATGACGGTGCCGACGGCCACGCCGGTGCCCGCGAGGCGCGAGACGGCGTACGCGATGTCGCTCGGGCGGACGCAGACGCTGAAGACGCCCCATTCGGCGGCGATGTCGAGCTCGGCGTCGACGTCGGCGCGCGTGAGCTCCGGCTTCAGGATCGCGTGGTCGATGGTGGCGGCGAGTTCGCGTTCGGTGGGCATGACTCCAGGGTACGCGTCCGAGGCCCCCTCCTTCCGGCAGGCGACGGTGCGGACCGCGGGAACGCGCTAGAATGGCCGCAAGGGTCCGTCCCGTCGCCGCTGCTCGCAGAAGCGAGTGCCCGCAGCCGAGACGACCCGGGTACATCCCCTCGCCGCGGCGTATCGCCGTGGTCCATCCGCCCGCCGCGCGCGGCCGGGCCCACCGGTTCCGACCGGTGTCACGCTCAGGAGGAGCATGCCGACCACGGCATCCACCGCCCAGAAGACGTCGTCACGGCGTCGCAAGGGCTCTTCGTCGCGCCGCGACGACGACGCACCACTGATCCCGATCCTCGCCCGCAAGGTGCGCGAGGTCGAGGCCAAGTCCCAGCGCGGAAAGCTCGGCCCCACCAACCGGGTGAAGTTCCAGGTCATCGCCTTCCTCGTTCGCGAGGAGCGCGCGCGGGTCAAGGCCGACGGCGAGATCGCCGACGGCGCCCGTGCCGAGCTGCTGAAGCGTCTCGACGGGGTCGCGACGATCCTCGCCAAGACGGCCGCCCGGGACACCTCGCTCATCCAGCTGCTCGAGGTGGATCAGGCGACGTCGCCCGTGGCCCGCCGCATGCGCCGGGACTGGCTGCTCGAGTCGGGCGCCGAACTGCCCGAGGACGAACTGATCATCACCGACGTGAAGCCGGTGCAGGCGCCCGTCGTGCCCGCCGCTCTCGCCGAGCGTCAGGTCGTCCCGCCCCAGATCGACGCCCGCCGCGAGTCGAACCCGTTCCTCGCGCCCGACGTCGCGCTCCGCGCACCGGCGTCCTCGCCTCGTCGCCGCTTGGATGGCTGGGAGCTCATGGGCCCTCTGTACAAGGCGTTCGAGACGGGTGCCGGCGGGGGAGCCGCCTCCATGGACCTCCCGGAGGTCCCCGAGTTCGACCGCCTGTCGCCCAAGGGACTGGAGGTCATGCCCCACCAGTCCCGGTTCCTCGAAGCGGTCCGCACCGGTCACCGCAGTTTCCTCCTCGCCGACGAGCCGGGCCTCGGCAAGACCGCGCAGTCGGTGCTCGCGGCATCCGTCGCCGATGCGTACCCGCTGCTGGTCGTCGTCCCCAACGTCGTGAAGATGAACTGGGCCCGTGAGGTCGAGCGCTGGACGCCGCAGCGGCGTGCGACGGTCATCCACGGCGACGGCGAGGCGATGGACGCATTCGCCGACGTCTTCATCGTCAACTACGAGGTGCTCGACCGGCACCTGTCGTGGCTCAGCTCGATCGGCCTGAAGGGCATGGTCGTCGACGAGGCGCACTTCATCAAGAACCTCACCTCGCAGCGCTCCCAGAACGTGCTCGCCCTCGCCTCGCGCATCCGCGAGCAGGTCCGCGACCCGCTCCTGCTCGCCCTCACGGGCACGCCGCTCATCAACGACGTCGAGGACTTCGACGCGATCTGGCGATTCCTGGGATGGACCAACGGCGAGAAGCCCGGTCCCGAGCTGATGGAGAAGCTGGATACCACGGGCCTGACGCCCGCCGACAAGGCCTTCTATCCGGCCGCGCGCGACGCGGTGATCTCGATGGGCATCGTCCGGCGCAAGAAGAAGGACGTCGCCGCCGACCTGCCCGACAAGCTCATCGCCGACCTCCCCGTCGAGCTGGACGACGAATTCGGTCGCTCCATTCGCGCCGCCGAGCGCGAGCTGGGCGAGCGACTGGCGGCGAAGTACCGCCGCATCATCGAGGCGCGCGGCGACCGCGTCGTTCCCGGCGAAGCCGACGACGACATCGTCCGGCTCGTCGCGCACGGTGAGCTCGAGGAGTCCAAGGCCGCAGGCTCCGGCTCCGAGAACGTCTTCACGATGGTGCGACGCATCGGTCAGGCCAAGGCGCAGCTCGCCGCGGACTACGCCGTGCAGCTGCAGCGTTCGGTCGGCAAGGTCGTGTTCTTCGCGAAGCACATCGACGTGATGGATGCCGCGGAGGCGCATTTCGCTTCCGCTGGGCTCCGCACCGTCTCGATCCGAGGCGACCAGTCCACGCCGGCGCGCCAGGAGGCCATCGACGCCTTCAACGGCGATCCGGAGGTCGCGATCGCGGTCTGCTCGCTCACGGCGGCCGGCGTCGGGCTGAACATGCAGGCGGCATCCAACGTCGTCCTCGCCGAGCTCAGCTGGACCGCCGCGGAGCAGACGCAGGCGATCGACCGCGTGCACCGCATCGGTCAGGAAGAGCCCGTCACCGCGTGGCGGATCATCGCGGCACACACGATCGACACGAAGATCGCCGAGCTCATCGACAGCAAGCAGGGGCTCGCGCAGCGGGCGCTGGACGGCGACGCCGTCGATCCGACGTCGAGCGACTCGGTGCAGCTGTCGGCGCTCATGCACCTGCTCCGCCAGGCGCTCGGCGCCGCCTGAGGCGCGGCATCCGCCCCGGCCGCGTCGGCTGGCAGGCTGCCTGATCCGGCGATAGTGTCGGAGCAGGCAGCGTCGCCGTCAGCACCATCCCGAAATCACGAAGGATCTCTCATGAAGATCGGCATCCTCACGAGCGGCGGCGACTGCCCGGGCCTGAACGCGGTCATCCGCGGCGTCGTCCTCAAGGGCACGACGACGTACGACATCGAGTTCGTCGGCATCCGCGACGGCTGGCGAGGCGTCGTGGACGGCGACTTCTTCCCGCTCACCCGCCACGAGGTCAAGGGTCTCTCCAAGGTGGGCGGCACGATCCTCGGCACGAGCCGGACCAACCCGTACGAGGGCCCGCGCGGCGGCGCCGAGAACATCTCCAAGACGATGTACGGCCACCGCCTGGACGGCATCATCGCGATTGGCGGTGAGGGCACGCTGGCCGCGGCCGACCGTCTGCACAAGGACGGCATCAACGTCCTCGGTGTGCCGAAGACGATCGACAACGACCTGCACGCGACCGACTACTCGTTCGGCTTCGACACCGCGGTGAACATCGCGAGCGAGGCGATGGACCGCCTCCGCACCACGGGCGACTCGCACCAGCGCTGCATGGTGGCCGAGGTCATGGGGCGCCACGTGGGCTGGATCGCGCTGCACTCCGGGATCGCCGCCGGCGCCCACGTCATCTGCATCCCCGAGGTGCCGATGTCGATCGACGAGGTCGCCGAGCAGGTCACCAAGGCCCACGACCGCGGGCGCGCGCCCCTCGTCGTCGTCTCGGAGGGCTTCAAGCTCACCGGCATGGATGAGGCGTTCAGCGACAAGGGCCTCGACGCGTTCAACCGCCCGCGCCTGGGCGGCATCAGCGAGATCCTCGCCCCCGAGATCGAGCGGATCACAGGCATCGAGACGCGTGCCACCGTCCTCGGCCACATTCAGCGCGGCGGTTCGCCGTCGGGCTTCGACCGCGTCCTCGCCACCCGGCTGGGCCTTCACGCGGCCGACGCCGTCGTCGACGGCGCGTGGGGTCAGATGGTCGCCATGAAGGGCACCGACATCGTGCGGGTGCCGTTCGCGGAGGCGCTCGGCGAGCTGAACACCGTTCCGCTGTACCGGTACGAAGAAGCCGCCGCGCTCTTTGGCTGAGACGCAGGCCCCGCCGGCACCCTCGCTCTGGCTCGCGCTGGCGGGATCGGTCTTCGTCGGTGTCCTCACCGCCGTGCAAGCACGCATCAACGGGCAGCTGGGCGTGCGTCTGGACCATCCGATGGCGGCCGCCGTCATCTCCTTCGGCAGCGGTCTGCTCCTCGTCACCGCGGTGGCGCTGCTCGTGCCGTCGGGTCGGCGCGGTTTCGCCGCACTGGGTCGAGGGCTGCGCGAGCGGACGATTCCCTGGTGGATGCTGATCGGTGGCGCCGCCGGAGCTCTCACCGTCGCGACGCAGAGTCTCACGGTGGGCATCGTGGGGGTGTCGCTGTTCACGGTGGGACTCGTCGCCGGTCAGACCGTCGGCGGCCTCGCGATCGACAGGATCGGCTACGGCCCCGGCGGCGTGGTCCCGGTCACGGTTCCTCGCCTCGTGGGGGGTGCGCTGGCGCTCGTCGCCGTCGCCGTCATGCTGCTGGCCGGCGAAGGCGTGGCGGACGTTCCGGTGTGGATCCTCGCGCTCCCGCTCATCGTGGGCGTCGGTCTCTCCTGGCAGCAGGCCACCAACGGCCGGCTCCGCCAGCGCGTCGGCAGCCCGCTCACCGCGACGTTCGTCAACTTCCTGGTGGGCTCGACGCTCCTCGTCGTCGGCGCACTCGTCGTCACGATCCTCACCGGCCCGCCGCGCCCGCTCCCCGCGGAACCGTGGCTCTATCTCGGCGGGGCGCTCGGGGTGGTCTACATCGTGATGTCGGCCGCGCTGGTGGCCCACACCGGGGTGCTGCTGTTCGGCCTCGGTGCCGTGTCGGGGCAACTCGTGGCATCCCTCGTCTTGGATGCCGCGTGGCCTGCACCGGCGAGCCCCGGCCTCGCCGTCGAAATCGTCACGGTCGCGATCGCGCTGTGCTCGGTCTTCGTGGCGGGGTTCTGGCGGACTCGCCGGTGACCCTCAGGCGCCTTCGGGCGTGAACGACAGCGACAGCGAGTTCATGCAGTACCGGTCGCCCGTGGGGGTGCCGAAACCGTCGGGGAACACGTGCCCCAGGTGCGAGCCGCAGTTGGCGCAGCGCACCTCGGTGCGCACCATGCCGTGGCTGTTGTCCTCGATCAGCTCGACCGCCTCGGGACGCACCGACTCGTAGAAGCTCGGCCACCCGCAGTGCGAGTCGAACTTCGTGCCGCTCTGGAACAGTTCCGCGCCGCAGGCGGCGCAGGCGTACAGGCCCGCTCGGCTCTCGTCGAGCAGCTCGCCCGTCCAGGCGCGCTCCGTCCCCGCCTGACGCAGCACGGCGTACTGGTCGGGTGAGAGTTCCTCACGCCACTGCTCGTCGGTCTTCTTCACGCGATAGCTCATGTCTGATTCCTTCCGCTCGTTCTATTCAACCCGACGGCGGGTCGCGGTGTTCCGTCCACGGCGATGTCGACACCCGGGCCGCGCTGCCGTCCGCACGGCCGGCCCGGAGTTACCGTGAGGAGGTGCCCCTCTCCGACCGCGACCGTGCGCTCCTCGACTTCGAGGGAGCCTGGAACGGACACTCCGGAGCGAAGGAGGAAGCGGTGCGGGCCGAGCTCGCCCTGACCCCCGCGCGGTACTACCAGCTTCTCGGTCGGATCGTGGAGACCGCCGACGCGGTCGCTTACGACCCCGTCCTGGTGCACCGTCTGCGGCGTCTGCACGGCGGTCAGGGCGCGGCTTCGCTCGCCCCGCTCAGGTAGTGCCTGCGGCATCCCGGTAGAATCCCGGAGTGCCATCCCCGTCTTCCGAGATCGACTCGTCCGCTCCGCGGGATGCCGCCGACACCCCGGCCGCTCTCGCACCCTCGCGCGGGTCGTTCCCTGCCGATCGTTTCGACGATCTGCCGGATGAGCCCGGTCGGCGAGGCGCGCACCGCGCGGAGAATCCGCGGCTGCGTCTGGGCGGCGTGCTCCTGTGGTCGGCTGTCGCGACCATCGCGATCATCCTGGTGGGGATCTTCGGCACGATGCTGGCGACCGGCCGCCTGAGCTTCGCGCCGGCCGCTGAGCAGACCCAGGCGGCCGGTCCCGTCGCGCCCGAGGTCGACACGTCCTACCCGGTGATGGTGCTGAACGCCACCGACCAGGCCGGTCTGGGCGCGCAGATCCGCGAGACGATCGTCGCGGCCGGGTGGGCCGAGGAAGACGTCCAGGACAACAACGCCAGCTCCACCGATTTCTCGACCACCACCGTGTACTACCAGGGGGCGGCGGACGAGGCTGCCGCGCGGGGCCTCGCCGACGTGATCGGGGGAGCCGAGGTGTCGCTCGACGACACGTATCAGGTGGTCAGCGACCCCAGCACGCCCGGCGTCGACGGCGAATCCGGCGCGCAGCTGGTGGTCGTCGTCGGACTGGACATGCGCACCGAGTGACGCACGGCCGCGGCTCGGAGCCGCGGCATCCCTCCTGCGGCCAGGCCGTGTTTCCGTGTCGTAAACACTTCGATGCGTGCCGGTCAACAAACCCCGGATCGGTGATCGGAGCTCGTGCGGCGTGGCTAATCTGGCGACGTCCCACCGCTTCAGGAGATTCGCATGACACAGGGAACCGTCAAGTGGTTCAACGCCGAGAAGGGCTTCGGCTTCATCACCCAGGTCGATGGTCAGGACGTGTTCGTCCACTACTCCAGCATCGAGATGTCCGGCTTCCGGGTGCTCGAAGAGGGCCAGACCGTCGAGTTCACCGTGGGTACCGGGCAGAAGGGCCCGCAGGCCGAGTCGGTTCGCGTCGTCGCCTGACCTCGGCGCGTATCCTTCCCGAGTGACCCGAATCACCGCCACCTCCCGCGCCTCCCGCCTCCGCGGTCGGCGCATCGTCGTGCCGATGCTGCTGACGGTGGCGCTCCTGGCCGCATGCTCACCGCAGGCCGAGCCGACGCCGAGTGCGACGCCGTCCGAAACGCCACGCGCGACGTCGACGTTCACGCCCGCCCCGTCTCCGCCGCCCACCACCGCCGCAGCGCCGTTGCGCGGCACGGAGATGCCGATCGGCGAGGCGTCGCGACCCGCGCTGTCGGCGAAGATCGACAACCAGATCGATGCGCGGCCACAGTGGGGCCTCGACCGCACCGACATCGTCTTCGAAGAGCTGGTCGAGGGCGGACTCACACGTTACGTCGCGGTGTGGCACTCCGAGGTGCCGGCGAAGATCGGACCGGTGCGCAGCATCCGTCCGATGGATCCGGATATCGCGGGCCCCCTCGGCGGGATCATCGCGTACTCCGGAGGGCAAGAGCGCTTCGTCTCGATGATGAAGAAGACCGAGCTTCACAACGCCGTCCACGGCGGCAAAGACGACCGGTTCATGTACCGGACCGACGCGCGACAGGCTCCGCACAACGTGATCCTGCGCGCCGACGCCATCGTCGACCACTACGACGCTCTCGACGCGCCCGCGGCCCAGTTCCGCTACTCGCCCTCCGGGTGGGCGCCCCTGTTCGGACGGGCGTCGAAGGGAGTCGACGTCCGGTTCTCGCCGGCGTCGGAGCGCAACTGGCGATGGAACGGCGAAAAGAAGGCCTACCTCCGCTCGCAGGCCGGCAAGCCCGACCGGGTGGCCGGGGCAGGGCGCATCTCGGCGAAGAACGTCGTCGTGCTGGAGGTCGACATCGACTGGCGTTACGGCGACATCCCGAAGACCGTCATGGTCGGCAAGGGGCGCGGCTGGGTCTCGACGGGAGGGTCGGCGATGGGCGTCACCTGGTCGAAGAAGAGCCGTGACTCCCGCATCGTCCTGCGCAACGACGCCGGCACCGAAGTGCGTCTCGCGCCCGGCAACACCTGGGTCGAACTCGTCCCGAAGGCAGGCTCGGTCACGGTCCTCTGACCGGATGCCGCGTGACCGGGCGCGTCTGTGACGCGCCGCTCCCGGCGGCCTACCGTCACCCCGCCGCCGGGGCCGACGCGTCTGTGACGCGCCGCTCCCGGCGGCTTGCACTCCCCATGGTCGAGTGCCAGAATGATTTAGCACTCACTCATCCTGAGTGCTAAAGACATCGCCTACGTCCGGGAGGGACGACACAGTTATGGCAAAGATCATCGCTTTCGACGAGGAGGCCCGCCGCGGCCTCGAGCGCGGCCTGAACACCCTGGCCGACGCCGTCAAGGTGACGCTCGGCCCGCGTGGTCGCAACGTCGTGCTCGAGAAGAAGTGGGGCGCGCCCACGATCACGAACGACGGTGTGTCCATCGCCAAGGAGATCGAGCTCGACGACCCGTACGAGAAGATCGGTGCGGAGCTCGTCAAGGAGGTCGCCAAGAAGACCGACGACGTCGCCGGTGACGGCACCACGACCGCCACGGTCCTGGCTCAGGCGCTCGTCCGCGAGGGCCTGCGCAACGTCGCGGCCGGCGCCGACCCCATCTCGCTGAAGAAGGGCATCGAGAAGGCCGTCAAGGCTCTCTCCGACGAGCTGCTCGCCGGCGCGAAGGAGATCGAGACCAAGGACCAGATCGCGGCGACGGCATCCATCTCGGCTGCCGACCCCGAGATCGGCGCCCTGATCGCCGAGGCCATCGACAAGGTGGGCAAGGAAGGCGTCGTCACCGTCGAGGAGTCGAACACCTTCGGCACCGAGCTCGAGCTCACCGAGGGCATGCGCTTCGACAAGGGTTACATCAACCCCTACTTCGTCACCGACGCCGAGCGCCAGGAAGCGGTCTTCGAGGACCCCTACATCCTGATCGCGAACCAGAAGATCTCCAACATCAAGGACCTTCTGCCCATCGTCGACAAGGTGATCCAGGAGGGCAAGGAGCTCCTGATCATCGCTGAGGACGTCGAGGGTGAGGCTCTCGCGACGCTCGTGCTGAACAAGATCCGCGGCATCTTCAAGTCGGCGGCCGTCAAGGCCCCCGGTTTCGGCGACCGCCGCAAGGCTCAGCTCCAGGACATCGCGATCCTCACCGGCGGCCAGGTCATCACCGAAGAGGTGGGCCTCAAGCTCGAGAACGCGACGACCGACCTGCTCGGCCGTGCCCGCAAGGTCATCATCACCAAGGACGAGACCACCATCGTCGAGGGTGCCGGTGAGGCCGCTCAGATCGAGGGTCGCGTCACTCAGATCCGTCGCGAGATCGACAACACCGACAGCGACTACGACCGCGAGAAGCTCCAGGAGCGTCTGGCCAAGCTCGCCGGTGGCGTCGCCGTCATCAAGGCCGGTGCCGCGACCGAGGTCGAGCTCAAGGAGCGCAAGCACCGCATCGAGGACGCCGTCCGCAACGCGAAGGCAGCCGTCGAAGAGGGCATCGTCCCCGGTGGTGGCGTCGCGCTGATCCAGGCCGGCGAGAAGGCGTTCGCGAGCCTCGAGCTCGTGGGCGACGAGGCCACGGGTGCGAACATCGTCAAGGTTGCCATCCAGGCGCCGCTGAAGCAGATCGCGCTGAACGCCGGTCTCGAGCCCGGCGTCGTCTCGAACAAGGTCGCCGAGCTCCCCGCGGGCCAGGGCCTGAACGCGGCGACCGGTGAGTACGTCGACATGTTCGCCGCCGGCATCATCGACCCCGCGAAGGTCACGCGTTCGGCACTGCAGAACGCGGCATCCATCGCCGGCCTGTTCCTGACGACCGAAGCGGTCGTGGCGGACAAGCCCGAGAAGGTCGCGGCTCCGGCCGGCGACCCGACCGGTGGCATGGACTTCTGATCCCGTCCTGATCGACACGAACGGCCCCTCCCGCGCGGGAGGGGCCGTTCGTGGTTTCGGGCAGGTCAGCGGAACAGGCCCGCGGCCGACAGTTCGGTCTGGGCGTACTGCTGGCCGGCGACGCCGAGGGCGGTGCTGATGTCGGCGAGGGCGGCGTCGAGTTCGCGCTGAGCGCCACGCCAGCGTTCGACGACGGACTGGAAGGCGACGGAGGCCGAGCCCGTCCACGATCCCTGGAGCTGGGTGAGCTGGCCGAGCATGGCGGCCGTCTCGCTCTGGAGGCGGTCACCGGTGGCCCGGATCGTGGAGGTGGCGGTGAGGACGGCGTCGCTGTCGACGGTGAACACGGTCATGAGGATCCTTTCGGCAGGTGGTGGCACCACGCTATGGAGCGCTCGGGGGCCGCGACGCATGACGCGTGCCGAGGTGGACCGAGATGCGAGGGCCGACCCTGGGGAGGAGGAGGCGGCCGCCTGCGCTGGATCAGTCCTCGGAGGGCCGCGGCGTCCGCGGCAGCGGCTGCGTCGCCAGGTCGAGGTACGGGCCGGCGAACGCCCGGTCGACGGCCAACGGGAACGACACCGTGAAGGTCGCGCCCCCGCCGGGGGTGTCGGTCACCTCGATCGACCCCTGCAGGGCGCTGACGACGGATGCCACGATGGACAGCCCCAGTCCCGACCCGCCCGTCTCCCGGGTGCGGGAGGAGTCGGCGCGCCAGAAGCGCTGGAAGATCTTGCCGCGGATCTGCTCGGGGACGCCCTCGCCGTGATCGGAGACCGCGATCCACCCCCGCTCGTTCGTCACGTCGACGCCGACCGAGAGCTCGATCGGAGACCCTTCGGGGGTGTAGCGCCGAGCGTTGCCGAGCAGGTTCGCGACCACCTGACGCACGCGGTTCTCGTCCGCGAGGACGACGGGCACGGGCTCGGGCGGAAGCTGGAGCGGGATCGGCTCGGTGAAGAGGGGAGGAGCGGTGTCCGACGGCTTGTCGGTAGGTTTGGGACGGCGTCGCAGGAGCGATCGCGTCGCGCCGGCTATGCCCGTTCCCCGTCGGCGTGGTGTCGGATCGTCGGCGCTGATCGTCGCGATCTGGATGGCGGCGGTCGGCGACTGGCCGGCGAAGGTCACGGCGCGGTCGGGTGCGGCGGCGCGGGCATCGAGTGCCGCGTCCCGGGCGATCGGCCGGAGGTCGACCGCGGAGACCGCGATGTCGCGCTGCTCATCGAGTCGCGCGAGTGCGAGCAGGTCCTCGACGAGGGCGCCCATCCGGATCGCCTCTTTCTCGATGCGCTCCATGGCCTGCGCGGTCTGCTCGTGTCCGTCGATCGCGCCCATGCGGTACAGCTCGGCGTAGCCGCGGACCGTGACGAGCGGGGTGCGGAGCTCGTGACTCGCGTCGCCGATGAACCGGCGCATCTGCTGCACCGTGGCATCCCGCTGTCCGAGGGCGTTGTCGATCCGGTCGAGCATCACATTGATGGCGGTCTTCAGCCTGCCCACCTCGGTGCCCGGACTGATGTCGCCCATGCGCTGGCTGAAGTCGCCCTTCGCGATGGTCATGGCGGTGTCCTCGACCTGCCCCAGACCTCGGAAGGCGAGGGTCACCAGGCCGCGGGTGAGAACGGCACTGCAGAGGATCACGAACAGGGCGAGGACCGTGTAGATGCCGATGTAGTTGGTGACCGTGCGGTTCACCTCGTTCAGCGGCAGCGCGATCATCTGCGAGTAGTACTCGCGCGCGCCGGGGATCTCGAGCACGTCGACGCTGACCCGGAACTTCGCCGAGCCGTCGGCCGACCCGAGATCGAACGGCGCGGTGCCGTAGATGTAGGTGCGATCGATGGTGAAGGTCTCGGGGAAGTCGGGCGCGGGCATCGCGTCGTCGCCGCCGGCGACGGCGACCAGGTCGCCGTCGGCCTCGTACACCGCCACGAGGAAGTCGGTCGGCGCAGCCGACGCGGGCGTGAACGACGCTTCACCTCCCGACACCTCGACGTCGAACAGCGAGCTGGCGAGGTCGGTGGTGACGGTCTGCGTGAGCGACTGGTCCACGGCGCCGAGCTGCGCGTTCCGGAGGAAGATCATCGTCCCGACGCCGGCACCGATCAGTCCGAAGGCGAGCACGCTCACCGTGACGCCCGTGACCTTCGCGCGCAGGCTGATGCCGCGCCACCATCGGGTGACGCGATCGTGCGGTTCCGCCGTCGCCGTCTTCAGGGGGACGCTCCCGTCAGGAGGTGCGGTCGGCCTTCAGCATGTATCCGAAGCCGCGCTTGGTCTGGATGAGCGGCTCGGAGGAGTGCGGGTCGATCTTGCGGCGCAGGTAGGAGATGTAGCTCTCCACGATGCCGGCATCCCCGTTGAAGTCGTACTCCCAGACGTGGTCGAGGATCTGCGCCTTGCTGAGGACCCGGTTGGGGTTGAGCATCAGGTAGCGCAGGAGCTTGAACTCCGTCGGGGACAGGTCGATCGAGGTGTCGCCGATCTGCACGTCGTGGGTGTCCTGGTCCATCGTGAGCTCGCCCGCCTTGATGACCGACTCCTCGTCGGCCTGCATCGTGCGGCGCAGGATGGCCTGGATGCGGGCGACGATCTCGTCGAGGCTGAACGGCTTCGTGACGTAGTCGTCGCCGCCGGCGTTGAGACCCTCGATCTTGTCCTCGGTTTCGTCCTTCGCGGTGAGGAAAAGGATCGGCGCGGTGTACCCCGCGCCGCGGAGGCGCTTGGTGACGCTGAACCCGTTCATGTCGGGGAGCATCACGTCGAGGATGATCAGGTCGGGCTCCTCCTCGAGGACCGCCGAGATGGTCTGGGCGCCGTTCGCGACGGCGCGGACCTGGTAACCGGCGAACCGGAGGCTGGTGACCAGCAGGTCCCGGATGTTCGGCTCGTCGTCCACGACGAGGATGCGCGCTGCAGTCATAGCCTCATCCTGGCACCGGAATCCATCGGTTTGCTGGACATTCCGCGGCGTGATCGGTTCGGGGTACGATCGCGACCCCTGGGTAGGACAGGATGGAGGGGTGACCTACGCGCCGCCGCCCGCACCCCGCCCGCTGCCCGCCGACGCCACCGGCCCCGGCCTGGCCTTCCACCGGCTGGTGTTCGCACGGCAGCGTCGAGGCTGGTGGACCCCGCTCGTCACCGGTGTCTTCGGGGTCGTGCTCTTCCTCATCCTCACGACGCTCATCGGCGTGGTGATGGCGATCGTGTCGTTCGCGTCCGACCCGAACGGCGATCCGTACGTGATCATCGATCAGCTCACGTCGTTCGACATGCGCAACCCCACCATGCTCGCCCTCATCCTCGGCTCGATCATCGTGATGTGGCCCTGCTACCTGCTCGCCTCGTTCGTCGTGAACGGCAAGCGCGTCGGCCTCATGTCGTCGGTGGCCGGACGGCTCCGGTGGCGATGGATGCTGCTGTGTGCGGCGGCCGCCATCGCCGTCTACCTCGTGATCACGGCCCTCACCTACCTGTTGCCGGCCGAGGAATCGTCGGGGGCGAACCTCGTCGCCCCGGAGGACAACCCCGCCTTCGTCGGGACCCTGCTCGTCATCCTGCTCCTGGTGCCGTTCCAGGCGGCGGCAGAGGAGTACGTCTTCCGCGGATACCTCATGCAGAGCGTGGGTCGGTGGCTGAAGCACCCCGCGTGGGCGATCCTGCTTCCCGTGCCGCTGTTCGTGATCGGCCACCTCTACGACTGGATCGGTCAGGCAAGCGTGGCCGTCTTCGCCATCGCCGCGGGCTGGCTCACGTGGCGCACGGGCGGACTGGAGGCGGCGATCTCGCTGCACGTGGTCAACAACATCGTCGCCTTCGGGTTCTCGGCGTTCGGGCTGAGCGACGCTAATGCGACCGAGACGAGCATCATGAGTCTCGTCTCGTCGATCGTGATGATCGGGGTCTACAGCGCCGTGGTCGAGCTCCTGTGGCGACGTGGTGACGGGCGCCGAACCCTTCGCCTGACGCCCGCACCCGAGCCCGTGTACGCGCCGCCGGTGTACGCGGGGTACGGGGGTCCGGTGCCCGGGTACGGGCAGCCGCCGGTGTACGGCCAGCCGCCGGTCTACGGGCAGCCGCCCGTGAACTCTGCGCCGCCGGTGCCGAGCGCGCCCGCGCAAGCCGGTACGCCCGCACCTCGGTGGGGTGAATACGCTCCCGGGCAGGAGCCGACCGCCGACCCCGCCGGTCCCGACGAACGGCGGGACTGAGCGGGCTCAGGCGGCGGTCAGCCGGTCGGCGTCGAGGATCGTGTAGCTGTAGCCCTGCTCGGCGAGGAACCGCTGGCGGTTCTGCGCGAAATCCTGGTCGACGGTGTCGCGGGCGATGAGCGTGTAGAAGCTCGCCTTGTGCCCGTTGGACTTGGGGCGAAGCAGTCGTCCGAGGCGCTGCGCCTCCTCCTGCCGCGATCCGAACGAGCCCGACACCTGAATCGCGACGGACGCGTCCGGCAGGTCGATCGAGAAGTTGGCGACCTTCGACACGACGAGCACCGGAATGCGGGCGTGCCGGAACGCGTCGAACAACTCCTCGCGCTCGTCAACGGGCGTCGACCCGGTGATCTTCGGCGCGCCGAGCGCGTCGGAGAGCACGTCGATCTGGTCGAGGTATTGCCCGATGACGAGGATCTGCTCGCCCTCGTGCTTCGCCACGAGGTCGCGGACGACGTCGATCTTCGCGTGCGCGGTCGCCGCGAGCCGGTACCGCTCGTCGTCGGCGGATGCTGCGTATTCGAGGCGGTCCGACGCGGGCAGGTCGATGCGCACCTCGTAGCAGACGGCGGGCGAGATGAAGCCCTGCGCCTCGATCTCCTTCCACGGTGCGTCGAAGCGCTTGGGGCCGATGAGGCTGAAGACGTCTCCCTCGCGGCCGTCCTCACGCACCAGCGTGGCGGTGAGACCGAGACGGCGACGCGCCTGCAGATCGGCGGTCAGCTTGAAGACCGGCGCTGGCAGGAGGTGCACCTCGTCGTAGACGATGAGGCCCCAATCGAGCGCGTCGAGCAGCGCGAGGTGGGCGTACTCGCCCTTCCGCTTCGCCGTGAGGATCTGGTAGGTCGCGATCGTGACCGGCTTTACCTCCTTCGACTGCCCGGAGTACTCGCCGATCTCCTCGGGGGTGAGCGACGTGCGCTTGAGCAGCTCGTCGCGCCACTGCCGCGCGCTCACCGTGTTCGTCACGAGGATGAGGGTCGTCGTCTTCGTGTCCGCCATCGCAGCCGCGCCGACGAGGGTCTTGCCCGCGCCGCAGGGGAGCACCACGACGCCCGAGCCGCCCTCGCTGAAGATGTCGACGGCTTTGCGCTGGTAGGGGCGGAGGCTCCAGCCGTCTTCGTGAAGCTCGATCTCGTGAGGCGTGCCCGGGGTGAAGCCGGCGTGGTCCTCCGCGGGCCAGCCGATCTTCAGGAGTTCCTGCTTGATCTGCCCGCGCGCCCACGCGTCGATCACGTAGGTGCCCTGAGACGGGTGCGCGATGAGCAGCGGCTGGATACGACGATTGCGCGCGATCTCGGCGAGCACGGCGGCATCCGTCGATCGGAGGATGAGCGTGCCCTCGTCGTCGCGCTCGATCACCAGCCGGCCGTATCGGCCGACGGTCTCGCGGATGTCGATCGACACCGAGGGAGGCACGGGGAACTTCGCCCACGTCTCGAGTGTGGCAAGCATGTCCTCGGCGTCATGCCCCGCTGCTCGGGCGTTCCACAGGCCCAGCCGGGTGATCCGGTAGGTGTGGATGTGCTCGGGGGCGCGCTCCAGCTCGGCGAAGATCGCGAGCTCATGGCGCGCGTTCTCCGCGTCGGGGTGCGCTACTTCGAGGAGCACCGTGCGGTCGCTCTGGACGATGAGGGGGCCGTCAGCCATAACGGGTCATTTTAGTCGGCTCGCATGAACCCCGGCGCCGGATGCCGCGACGCAGGTGCCGCGACGGTCGGCGCGGTCAGGCGGGACGAACGCTGACGATGCTCGAGAGCGGCAGGGTGCGCTCCACGTCGGCCGCCCGGTCGCGACCACGCAGACGCCCGCCGCCGAGGCCTGCGGCCTCGACCGTCACCTCCCGGTCCGACCCGTCCGGCATCCGCACGACGATGACCACGATGGCGCGGGTGCGGACCGCCTGCTCGAGCTCGCGCTCCAGCCACGCGGCATCCGCATCGTCGGACAGGGTCGCGCGCAGACGTTCCACGAGCGGGCGGTACCTGTCCGACGCGGCGTGCGGGGCGGCGGCCTCCTCCCCGACGTGGTGGCGGTCGAGAGCCCGCGGTGATCCGTCGGCGTCCACCGCCAGGACCGGATAGCGGGCGTCGGAGAGCATCCAGAACGTCGTGTCGGCGCCACTCCGACTGAGCAGGTGTGTTCCATCGAAGAGCAGGCCGAGCGGCCGAAGCGCCTGGTCGACGGCGAGAGCCTCGAGCAGCTCAGGGTCGCCGGTGATCCGGGTGTGGCCGGATCGATCTGGCCCGACGCGCAGGAGACCGTGCCGGGCCGCCGAGCGTTCGATCTCGTAGGCGAGCGGCTGGGGCACTCCTGTCAACGACAAGCCGGTGAGGAATTCGGTAAGGGATGCCGCCGTCTCACCGGCCGCGAAGGCGGCGCCGATCGTGTCGGCGGTGAAGCGGTACGTCGACGCCTGCGCGCGCGATTCGCGCCGCGCCATCGTGCGAAGGCGCAGGTCGAGATGCGGCTCGAGGGGCCCGGGCGCGATCGCGGTGAGGTCGTTCTGAAGGTAGACGCGGTCGACCTCGTGGGGGAGGAGCGCCTGCAGCGCCTGAGTGTCGGCCTCGCCGCCGTCCGCGAGAGCGGCGGCCCATCCGGGCGGCGTGCCATCGGGGCGGAGGATCGCCCACTGGCCCCACAGCGATGCGAGGCTCGCCACCCGCTCGGGCCACGCAGGGTCGAACGGATACGCCCCGCTCCACTCCTGGGGAGACCGCCACCCGCCGTCGGCGCTCCGGAGGGCTGCCGGCAGCGCGACGCGCAGACGCCCCGCGACGCGCCGCCACCGCTCGACGGTGCGGACGCGGAGCCACTCGAAACCCTCGGCGGTCACGAGCCACGTTCGTTCGCCTCCCACGAGCAGTCCCGCCGCGTCCGCGATGGCGACGAGGCGATCGGCGTCCTCGCCCGTCGCGACAGCGCCGCCGTCGACCAGTCGGCGGCGGTCGGTGGCGCTCAGGGCGCCGGTGCCGATGCGTGCGAGCGGTGTCCGTGCGGCGCTGTGGAGGACGTCGGCGAGGGATGCCGCTGCCTCGAAGGCGCGCTCCGCGCTTGCGGCATCCGTCTCGGATGAGCCGGTGAAGATCGACGCGCGCGGGACGGGCTCGGCGGATCTGAACGCGTCGGCGACGGCACCGAAGAGTCGCCCATCGGTGTCGACGAGCGCGCGGGAAGAGAGGGTGGACCGAGAGGACTCTGACACGAGAGAGTCGGACGTGATCGCGGTGCGGATCGCGTGCGCCTCGACGTCGGTCAACGTCGCGATCGCTCGAGTCAGGTGGGCCGGGTCGAGGAGCGCCTCGGCGGCGTCGAAGTAGTCGGCCCAGGTGGCCGCCGGCGGAATCTGCCGGGCGTCGAGGAGCGCGGCGAGGGCGTCGGCGTCGAGCGTCGCGAGGTGATTCGCGAGCGATCGTGCATCCGAGGCGGTCACGTCACCGGCCCTTGTTCGCCCGTGCCCTTCTGACGAAGGTCGCGATCAGCAGGGCGATCAGCAGAGCGAAGGCGATGGGCGGCGCGATGTAGACGATGAGGGAGACCACCGGCCACGCGCCTGTACCGAAGTCGGCCTGCCGCATGCCGGTCGAGGTCCCGATGATGATCGCGAAGAAGCAGACGATCGAGAGCACCAGCAGACCCAGTGACATGAAGGCGAGGATCCGGTCGATCCGGCGGACGGGAAGGTCACCGGGCGAGGGAGATGTGCTCATCCGATCAGAGTAGCGGCTCGCCCGGGTGCCGTAGGCTGGAGGCCGGGCTGAGACGGTCCGATTTTTCCATGCCCGCACGCGGGCTCGAACTGTGAGGTTGCGACATGCCCACCGGCAAGGTCAGGTTCTACGACGAGGCGAAAGGCTTCGGCTTCATCACCACCGATGACGGCCAGGATGTCTTCCTGCACGCGACGGCGCTTCCCGCCGGAACCGAGACGATGAAGCCCGGAACGCGCCTTGAGTTCGGCGTCGCCGACGGACGTCGCGGACTGCAGGCTCTCGCGGTCCGGGTGCTCGACGCGCCCGTCAGCCTCAGCAAGCGCAACCGCCCGAAGGCTGATGACATGGCCGTCATCGTCGAGGACGTCGTGAAGCTGCTCGACGGGATCGGCGGCGACCTGCGTCACGGCCGGTACCCGAGTGCGTCGCACGGCAAGAAGGTCGCGGCGATCCTGCGCAAGGTAGCCGATGACCTCGACGCCTGACTCGGACGCGCCCGTCGAGGCGGCATCGGACGGTCCCGACGCGGCCGTGGTCGATGAAGCCGCCCCGCAGGTCGATGCCGTGGTCGCGGACCGAGACGAGGACGTGATCGCGGACGCCGAGGCGGCTGAGGCCTCCGCGGCGGACGCGGGCGACGGCGACGGACTGCTCGAGATCGCTGAGGAGTCGGCGGAAGCCGACGGTGAGGGTGCAGCGGACGCCGAGGACGCAGCTGCCGTCGATGCCGTGGAATCGGCGGCCGACTCCGGCGAGGCGGCTGCGGTCGCTCCGTCGGAACCGGGCGAGCCGGATCCGCGTCTGTTCGAGGCGCACGATCTGGCCCGTTCGGCGCTCGCCGAGGTGACCCCTGCGTCCACCATCGGTGCAGCCGCGGGTTATGCGGTGGAGAACGACGGTGTCGTCTCGCTGCGCTTCGCCAACCTGCTCCCCGGGTACCCCGGGTGGTTCTGGACTGTCAGCGTCGCCGTCGTCGACGGTGCGGAGCCGACCGTCCTCGAGGTGGAGCTGCTGCCGGGCGACGGCGCGCTGCTCGCGCCGGAGTGGCTGCCGTGGGCCGAGCGGCTCGCGGAGTACCAGGCGGCTCAGGCCGCCGCGGCCGACGACGAGTCGGACGACGCGGACGGTGACGACGAAGACGACGAGGATTCCGACGACGACCTCGACGAGGACGTCGACGATGTGGATGCCGCGGACTTCGACACGGACGGATCCCCGATCCTGCACGCCGGCGACGTCGACGGTGTCGACATCGACGAGCTCGACGACGACGCGGACGACGATGACTCGGAGGACGACTCCGACGACGAGGACTCGGAAGAGGACGACTCGGGCGACGAGGACGACTCGGACGACGAGGACGCGGAAGAACTCCGCGAGTACTGAGCCCGGAGGCATCCGCGAGACGCACAGATCACCGCGAGGGCCACAGGATTCCGAGGGGATCGTGTGGCCCTCACGTTTTCTGTGGCTCTCGGGCGGCGGGCGGATGCCGCGGCGCGGCGCGCGGGTCAGTCCGCGAGGTGCGCGACGGTGTAGTCGATCGCCTTGATGAGCTGGCGGACGTCGTCGGGCTCGATCGAGACGAAGGTCGCCACGCGCAGCTGGTTGCGCCCGAGCTTGCGGTACGGCTCGGTGTCGACGATGCCGTTGGCGCGCAGGCTCTTCGCAATCGCCGCGGCATCCACCTTCTCGTCGAAGTCGATCGTCACGACGACGGGGGAGCGGTCGGCCGGATTCGCGACGAACGGGGTCGCGAACGACGCGGCATCCGCCCACTCGTACAGCGCGCCCGAAGACTCCGCGGTGCGGGCGCCCGCCCACGCGAGTCCGCCGTTGCCGTTGATCCACTCCAGCTGCGAATCGAGCAGCTGCAGGGTCGCCACCGCCGGGGTGTTCAGCGTCTGATTGAGGCGGGAGTTGTCGAGCGCGTTCTTCAGGCTGAGGAACTCGGGGATGTACCGGCCGGATGCCGCGACCCGCTCGATCCGCTCGATCGCGGCGGGCGAGACGGCGGCATACCAGAGGCCTCCGTCGGACCCGAGGTTCTTCTGGGGCGCGAAGTAGTAGACATCGGTCTGCGTGACGTCGAAGTCGATGCCGCCGGCGGCGCTCGTGGCGTCGATGACGGTCAGGGCGCCCTCGTCGCCGGACACGCGCGTGATCGCGCTGGCCACGCCGGTCGAGGTCTCGTTGTGCGCCCACGCGTACACGTCGACACCCTCGACCGCCTCGGCCACGGTGCTGGTGCCCGGCTCGACCGAGCGGACGTCAGGTGCTTCAAGCCACGGGGCGCCGGCGGCCTTGGCGAACTTGCCGCCGAACTCGCCCGAGACGAGGTTCTGGGCGCGCTTCTCGATGAGGCCGAAGGCGGCAGCGTCCCAGAAGGCGGTGGAGCCGCCGTTGCCGAGGATGATCTCGTAGCCGTCGGGGATCCGCAGCAGGTCGGCGAGACCCTGGCGCGTGCGACCGACGAGGTCCTTCACGGGAGCCTGGCGGTGCGAGGTGCCGAACAGCGACGCCCCGCGGGAGACGAGTTGCTCGAGCTGCTCGGCGCGGATCTTGGACGGGCCGCAGCCGAATCGTCCGTCGACGGGCAGGATCTCGCGGGGGAGCGTCACAGGAGCCATTCTCAGATTCTATGGGGAGGCCTACCTCCCGCCCGGTCGCGTGACGCCCCGCGACGCGGCTCGCGCGGACTCGCGCGGCGGCGGAGCGGATAGGCTGGGAGGCGACTGTCCGCCGGCGAGAAGGCATGTGATGACCGACCTCATCGACACCACCGAGATGTATCTGCGCACCATCCTCGAGCTCGAGGAGGAGGGCATCACGCCCCTGCGCGCGCGCATCTCCGAGCGTCTCGGCCACTCCGGTCCGACGGTGTCGCAGACGATCGGCCGCATGGAGCGCGACGGCCTCGTGATCGTCTCCGAGGTGCGCAAGCTGGAGCTCACGGATGCCGGTCGGCAGAAGGCTGTCGACGTCATGCGCAAGCACCGTCTTGCGGAGCGCCTGCTCAGCGACGTGATCGGTCTGGATTGGGCCTACGTCCACGACGAGGCCTGCCGGTGGGAGCACGTGATGAGCGAGCTCGTGGAGCGTCGTCTCATCGAGCTGCTCGACCACCCGACCGAGTCGCCGTACGGCAACCCGATCCCGGGCCTCGACCAGCTCGGCGACGTGCCGGCCAACACCTTCGACAACGGGGTGGTGGGTCTCGTGCGCCGCCTGAACGAGTCGGACGGGCCCATCACGGGCAGCGTGCGTCGCCTGGCGGAGCCGGTTCAGGTCGACCCGGAGCTGCTGACGCAGCTGCGCGACGCCGGTGTGATGCCCGGGGCGAGCGGTGCGTTCCGCTTCAGCGAGGGCTACGTCCTAGTGGAGATGGACGGCTCATCGGAGGCGCTGGAGCTGCCCGTCGAGGTGGCTTCGCACATCTTCATCGTCGACGCCCGCGCCGCCTGACTCGCGCGATCGCCCGTGCCGGCGGACCTGAACGTCCGCCGGGCATCGCCCGGGAGGCCGCGCCACCATGTGGATGAAGCGTGACTTATTCGTTACCTTCCGGTAGCCTCGGAAAGTCCAACGGCGAGAAGCCCGCCACGGACCGCTTCGCGAGTTGCCTCTCCGGCTCGTCATTCGCGCAGTGACACCCGTACATCTGTGCCCGACACTGAGTGCCGACGAGCCAGCATCCACCCCCCTGGATGCAGAGGCGCCGGAGGATAGCTTGGCTGAAGAGTTCCACCCGTCGACTGAAGTTTCTGAGGCGTCGACGTCCCCCCGTAAAGGCCGTCTCTTGCGCCGCACCGCCGCCAAGGCGCCTGCGACCCGTTCGAGCGCGAGCCGTCCCCACCCCGTCCGCAGCTTCGTGACCCTTGCCGCCGTCGCAGGCATGGTCGCGACGGTGGCGATCCCCGCCTTCGTGGCAGCCGACCGCGGCGACGTCGCCGAGGCGCGCACGCTGCAGCAGGTCTCCGCCGACGACGCCCAGTCGCTCGTCGTGGCGTCGGAGGCTACCCCCGAGGCTCTCGAGCGCGGAGGCTACTCGGCCACCACGCCCGAGGAGATCCAGGCGAAGAAGGACAAGGAAGCCGCCGAAGCCGCCGCCAAGGCAGCCCTCGCCGCGCGCCTCGCGGCAGCCGCGAGCGCGACCAGCTCGAGCTCGAGTTCCAGCTCCAGCTCCAGCTCGAGCTTCTCCAGTGCCGTGCCGCTCGTCGCTCCGGGCTCGGGGCTCGTGCGTCGCCCGCTGGCCCGCTTCGACAACTTCGGCACCCCCTACGCCGGCCACAAGGGCACCGACTACATGGACGGACGCGGCGAAGGCATCTACGCCGTCGCCGACGGCACGGTTGTCGCTTCGTCGGAGTCGGGACCGGGCTGGGGTGTGTACGTGAAGATCGCGCACAACATCAACGGCACGAACGTCACCTCGCTCTACGCCCACATGGATTGGGGCACTCGCCGCGTCCAGGTCGGGCAGACGGTCTCGGCCGGTCAGCTCATCGGTCAGGTCGGCGACACCGGTCGCGCCAACGGCACCCACCTGCACCTGGAGATCCGCGTGAACAACGGATACACCAACGCGGAGTCGTGGCTGCAGGCCAACGCCGGCTGACGACACGCGAAGAACCGTTCTCCTGCTGTTCGCCCCGCGGCATCCCTGGGTGTAATAGCCTGACCCCGACGCTCGTTCGAGCCGAGGGGAAGCCGATGGACATTCAACCCCGCATTCGCAACCGGAATGCGCTAGGTCGTTATGTGCTTCGGCATCGTGTGCACGATTGCCGCGACTTCGGTCGTGCGATTGAAGGCGCTGTCTTTTGACAGCGCCTTTTTTCGTGCCCGCACCTCCTCTGTTCGCTCTCGCGTCGGATAACCGGACAACCGCTGAAGCCGTCACGGCCGTTCGAGAGGAAACCCCTATGCGCACCCTGGTGCTGAATGCCGGATACGAACCCTTGGCCGTCGTGTCGTTCAAGCGAGCGCTCGTGCTCGTGATGACCGACAAGGCGACCGTCATCGAACGGGTGGAGGGGGATCCGGTCTGGGCTGCGCACGACGTGTTCGATCGACCCGCCGTCATCCTGCTCACCCGCTACGTGCGCGTCCCGAACGGGCGCCGCGTGCCGGTGACCCGGCGCGGTGTGCTGCGGCGCGACGGGCACCGTTGCGCGTACTGCGGGAAGAGCGCGTCGACGATCGACCACGTGCTGCCGCGCTCCCGGGGTGGAGCGGATTCATGGGAGAACCTCGTTGCGGCATGTCTGCGCTGCAACAACATGAAGGGCGACCGGACGCCGCAGGAGATGCGGTGGGAGCTGCGGTGGCTGCCGATGCCACCCAGCGGCGCGCAATGGCGGGTGCGCGGCACCGAGCGCACCGAGCCGGCATGGGAGCCGTACCTGGCGCTCGCCGCCTAGCCGCGGGACCGCTCCTCGTCTCCGTGCGCGGTGCCGCTCGCCGCGGTGCGGCGTGGGCGCAAGGTGAACGCGAGCAGCACGACGATGGCGCCGGCGATCGGGTAGACGATCAGCGCGGTGCGAAGGTCGGTCTGCTCGGCGAGCAGGCCGACGGCGGGCGGCGCGAAGAGGAAGCCGAGGCGCATGAGCCAGGCGAGGAATGTGAGTCCCGACCCTGCGCGCAGACCCGGCATCTCGTCGGCGGCGTGCATCGCGGCGGGCACGATGGTCGCTGACCCGAAGCCGGCCGCGGCGAGCCCGATGATCGTGCCGGGGACGGTCGGGAAGGCGAGCGCGAGCCCGAGGCCGAGGGCGATCAGGATGCCGCCGGCACGAGCGACGGCGACGGCGCCGAAGCGGTCGGTGAAGCGGTCGCCGAGCATCCGCCCGACGAACTGCGCGCCGATGAGCGCGATGTAGCCCGTCGCGGCGATCGCGCCGATCGCACCGAGGGAGTCGGAGAGGTACAGCGTCGACCAGGAGCTGCCGAGGTCCTCGACCATCGCGCCCGCGATCGCGATGACGACCAGCGCCGCGAGCAGCGCGATGGTGCGGATGCCGGGCCGCACGGCGGGGACGACGGGGGCTGCCCCGGCGGTGTCGTCGAGCGACTGCTCGCCGGTGCGCGGCAGGCAGAAGCGCCACGCGGTGAGGGCGGATGCCGAGAACACCGCCCCCGCGATCGCGAGGTGCACGGGCACCGGAACGCTCAGGGCGATGGCGCCGGCGGCCATCGCGCCGCCGAGGACGGCGCCGACGGACCAGATCGCGTGCAGGGAGTTGATGATCGAGCGGCCGAATCGGCGCTGCACCTCGAGGCCGTGGGTGTTCTGTCCGACGTCGACGATGGCGTCGAGTGCGCCGCCGAGGAACATCGGGACGGCGAACAGGATTGCGGTGGGCGCGAAGCCCGCGCACAGCAGGGCGATCGCGATGAGGACAGTGCCGACGGCGGCGACGGGTGCGGAGCCGAACCGGCGCATGAGGGGCGCGGCGAGCAGGCCCAGGAGGAAGGAGCCGAGCGGCCAGGCGGCCAGGAGCAGCCCGTAGACGGCGGTGTCGACGCCGAGCGTCTCTTTGATCTCGGGCAGGCGCGGCACGATGTTCGCGAAGAGGGCGCCGTTCGTGAGGAACAGGGCGGAGACCGCGATGCGGGCGCGGCGGACCTCGAGAGGGATTGCGGAGGGCATCCGTCCATCCTGCCGCGCGGGGCCTCCTGCGGTCGTGATCCGGTGCCGATCGTTCGCGGCGATGTCGGAACCCGTGCGTATCTTCGAACTCGACCGCTTGAGTCACTCGAACAAAGCTTCTACCATGTCGAGGTGAGATCCATCGTGCGCGACACTGCGACTGCACAAGAAGTGCAGCGTCTGCGTGCGCAGATGGCGCAGATTCAAGGGCGCAAGCTCGATGCGCCGCCCCTTCCCACCCATCCTGCCCTGGCTGAGCTGCTTCCGGGCGGGGGGCTGCGCCCGGGCTCGTCGTACGCGATCGGCGGCTCGATGTCGCTGCTGTTCGGTCTGCTGGCGCAACCGTCGCAGACGGGCAGCTGGTGTGGGGTGGTGGGGATGCCGGGGTTCGGCGCCGAGGCGGCCGAGAAGGCGGGCGTCGACCTCTCCCATCTCGTGCTGATCCCCGAGCCGGGTCCGCGCTGGCTCGCGGTGACGGCGACGATCGCCGATGTGCTGCCGGTGGTGGCGGTGCGGCCGCCGTCGCGGGCGAAGGATGCCGAGGTCTCGCGGCTCGCGGCACGGATGCGCGAGCGTGGGGTGGTGCTGCTGGTGCAGGGTCCGTGGCCGCAGACCGAGGCGATGATCGACGTGACGGATGCCCGGTGGTCGGGTCTCGGCGACGGGTACGGCGTGCTGTCAGACCGCGAGCTGACCGTCACGGTGACGAGCCGGCGCTTTCCGGTGCCGCGGTCGTCGCGGATGCTGTTGCCCGCTCCCGACGGCGCGCTCGCGGTGCGTGAGCAGCCGATGGCTCCGGTCGTGGAGCTGCCGATGCGGGCGGTGAGCTGATGCGTCGAATGGATGCCGCGCGCGCAGCGCGTCGCGAAGAGGCGAGCTGATGGATCCCGCGCTCGTCGACACCGGCACCGAGCCGGTCCGCAGCCTCGTCGTGTGGGTGCCGGACTGGCCGGTCGTCGCGCTCGCCCGCGAGGGGCTCGCCGAGGCCGAGCAGCCGATCGCCGTCTTCGCGAAGGGGATGGTCGCCGCGACCTCCCCGGCCGCGCGCGCCGACGGCGTGCGACGGGGAATGCGGCGACGCGACGCGCAGGCGCGATGCCCGCAGCTGCAGGTGGTCGACGCCGACGAGTCGCGCGACCACCGCACGTTCGCACCGCTCATCGCCCGGCTCGAGGAGATCGCCCCCGGTGTGCAGCTGCGCGAGCCGGGACTGTGCGCGCTGCGGGTGAAGGGACCCGCCCGGTTCTACGGCGGTGAGGCGGGCGCGGCGACGGCGCTCACCGGTGCGCTCGCCGAGCTCGGTCTGCTCGATGTGCGTGCGGGGGTGGGCGATGGCCCGTTCACGGCGGAGCAGGCCGCCCGCACCACCGGTCCGGATGCTCCGCTGCGGATCGTGCCGCCGGGAGCGGCGGCCGCGTTCCTGTCGCCCCTGCCGGTGACGGCGCTCGAAGACGAGGCGGTCGCGAGCCTGTTCGCACGCCTCGGCATCCACACCCTCGGTCAGCTCGCTGCACTGCCGCCTGCGCGGCTCGTCGAACGCCTCGGTCCCCGCGGGGCGCGATTGCATGCGCTCGCGTCGGGGCTCGACTCGCAGCCGGTGCAGCCGCGCACGCCACCGCCCGAGCTCGAGCGCGAGGTGAGCTTCGAGCCGCCGCTCGAGATCGCCGATCAGGTGGCGTTCGGCATCCGTCTCGCGGCGGAGCAGTTCATCTCGGGGCTCGGTGCGGTCGACCTCGTCTGCACCGAACTCCGAGTCGCGCTGACGGGCGACCGTGGCGACCACAGCGAGCGGGTGTGGCTGCACCCCGGAGCATTCGATGCGGCCGCCGTCGTCGACCGGGTGCGCTGGCAGCTCGCCGAGCGTGGGCTCAAGAGTGCCGTTGGAAAGGTGCGGATCGCACCCGAGAAGGTGGACGCGGCATCCCATCACGTGAAGGGGCTGTTCGGCTCGGGTCCCGAGGAACGCGTGCACTCGGCGCTCTCGCGCGTACAGGCGATGCTCGGACACACGGGCGTCGTCACCCCGCAGGTCGGTGGCGGCCGGTGGCTCGCCGAGCGGCAGGTGCTCGTGCCGTGGGGCGACCGCGCGGTCATCGCCGAGCGGGCACGGCCGTGGCCGGGGAGTCTGCCGGACCCGCTGCCGGCGACCGTGTTCCCCGAACCGGTCCCGGTCGCCGTGATCGACCGCGACGACGACATGGTCGCGGTCGACGGGCGCGGCGAGCTGACGGCCGAGCCGGTCGCGCTGATCCTCCCAGGAGCGCCGGACGCGTCGGGGGCGCGCCGCCCGCGGCATCCGCGTCGTCTGGAATCGTGGGCGGGTCCGTGGCCCGTCATGGAGCGGGGGTGGGATGCCGCGCGCGCGCGCCGCGCGCACCGGTTCCAGGTCGTCGACGAGGCGCAGACGGCCTGGCTGCTGGTATGCGAGGAGGGCGTCTGGCACGCCGAGGGACGGTACGACTGATGGGGTGGGGCAACAACCCGTCGGTCTCGTGGTCGGAGATGGAGCGGATCCTCAGCGACCGGCGCCGGCCCGAGGGAGCGCCGTCGGGTGCGGACGGCGGTGACAGTCCGGCCTGGTCGCACAAGCGCGGAAAGTACCGTGCGCCCGAGATCGAGCGTCCGACCGAGACCGTGCCGTACGCCGAACTGCACGCGCACTCGTCGTTCTCGTTCCTCGACGGCGCCTCGTCGCCGGAGGAGCTCGTCGAGGAGGCGGAACGGCTGGGCCTGCACGCCCTCGCGGTGACCGACCACGATGGGTTCTACGGCATCGTCCGCTTCGCCGAGGCGGCGGAGCACCTGCAGCTGCAGACCGTCTTCGGTGCCGAGCTGTCGCTCGGTCTGCCCGGTCCGCAGAACGGTGAGCCAGACCCGCACGGCAGCCATCTGCTGGTGCTCGCCCGGGGTGAAGAGGGCTACCACCGGCTTGCCGCCGCGATCACGCACGCGCAGCTGTCGGGGGGCGAGAAGGGGCGCCCGGTCTATGATCTCCACGATCTGGCGGACCGCGCTGGAGGTCACTGGCAGATCTTGACGGGATGCCGCAAGGGCGCCGTCCGGCGGACGCTCGCCGAGGACGGGCCGGCTGCCGCGGCCTACGAGCTCGACCGGCTCGTCGACCTGTTCGGGCCCGAGCGGGTCGATGTCGAGCTCATCGATCAGGGCGCGCCGACCGACTCGCGTGACAACGACGTGCTGGCCGCGCTCGCCGCGGAGCGCGGGCTGCCGATCGTCGCGACGAACAACGTGCACTACGCCGTGCCCGAGAAAGTGCACCTCGCGGCGGCGGTCGCGGCGGTGCGGGCCAACCGCGGCCTCGACGAGCTCGACGGGTGGCTGCCCTCGCACGCGAGCGCGCATCTGCGCTCGGGCGCCGAGATGGCGCGGCGGTTCCGGCGGTATCCGGGGGCGGTGGAGCGCACGGTCGAGCTCGCCGACGAGCTCGCGTTCCCGCTGCGCCGCGCGAAGCCCGCGCTGCCGAAGATGCAGGTGCCCGAGGGGCACACGCCGATGACGTGGCTGCGTCACCTCGTGTGGGAGGCGGTGCCCCGCAAATACCCGGATGCCACCGACGCGAACCGTGCGCGCATCGAGAAGGAGCTCGGCGTCATCGAGCAGAAGGACTTCCCCGGGTACTTCCTCATCGTGCACGGCATCGTGCAGGAGGCGCGGCGCCGCGGCATCCTGTGCCAGGGGCGGGGGTCGGCTGCGAACAGTGCCGTCTGCTATCTGCTCGATATCACGGCGATCGACTCGATCTTCTACAATCTGCCGTTCGAGCGGTTCCTGTCAGCGCTGCGCGACGAGGAGCCCGACATCGACGTCGACTTCGACTCGGACCGGCGCGAGGAGATCATCCAGTGGGTCTACGAGACGTACGGGCGTGAGCGGGCGGCGCAGGTCGCGAACGTCATCCAGTACCGGCCGAAGAACGCGGTCCGCGACATGGCGAAGGCGCTCGGGCACTCGCCGGGGCAGCAGGATGCCTGGTCTAAGCAGGTTGAGCGCTGGGGTGCGGTGCTCGACACCCCGCCCGACCATGACATCCCCGAGCGGGTGGTCGCGTACGCGGGGGAGCTGCTGAAGGCGCCTCGGCATCTCGGCATCCATTCGGGAGGGATGGTGCTCACCGATCGGCCGGTGGGGGAGGTGGTGCCGATCGAGCATGCGCGCATGAAGAACCGCACCGTCATCCAGTGGGACAAGGACGATGCCGCGTGGATGGGGCTCGTGAAGTTCGACCTGCTGGGGCTCGGGATGCTCGCCGCGCTCCAGTACTGCTTCGACATGATCGCGGCGGCGACGGGGGAGCAGTGGTCGCTCGACACCATGCCGAAGGAGGAGGCGGCGGTCTACGACATGCTGTGCCGCGCCGATTCGATCGGCGTGTTCCAGGTCGAGTCCCGCGCGCAGATGGGCCTGTTGCCCCGCCTGCAGCCGCGGAAGTTCTACGACCTCGTCGTCGAGATCGCGCTCATCCGTCCGGGGCCGATCCAGGGCGGCGCGGTGCACCCGTTCGTGCGGCGCAAGCTCGGCGACGAGCCGATCACCTACGCGCACCCGAAGCTCAAGCCGGTGCTGGAGCGGACGCTCGGCATCCCAGTGTTCCAGGAGCAGCTCATGCAGATGGGCATGGCGATCGGTGACCTCTCGGGGGAGGATGCCGACCTGCTGCGCCGTGCGATGGGATCGAAGCGCGGGATCGAGCGGATCGACTCGCTGAAGAAGAAGCTGTACGAGGGGATGGCGCGCAACGGCCTGACCGGCAAGGCTGCCGACGACATCTACGTGAAGATCCAGGCGTTCGCGAACTTCGGTTTCGCCGAGAGCCACTCACTGTCGTTCGGTCTGCTCGTCTACGCGTCGTCGTGGCTGAAGCTGCACTATCCGGCGGCGTTCCTCGCGGCGCTGCTGCGCGCGCAGCCGATGGGCTTCTACTCGCCCGCGACCCTGACCGCCGACGCCCGCCGGCACGGGGTGGAGGTGCGTCGCCCCGACCTGCTCGCGTCGGGGGTGGACGCGGGGCTCGAGCCGGTGTCGGAGTCCGCTGCGGAGCTTCGCCGCCCGCCGACGGGCCGGGACGCCTGCGCCGATCGTCTTCAGCCACCCGTGCCGGAGTTCGACCGGTCGCTGCCGGATGAGTCGGCCGCCCACCGGCGCGACGGGGAGTTCGCCGTGCGGCTGGGGCTCGCGTCGGTGACGGGCATCGGGGTACCGCTGGCGACGAAAATCGTGGCGGAGCGTGACGCGTCCGGTCCGTATCGAGACCTGCGCGACCTCGTACGTCGGACCGGTGCGACGGCGGCGCAGCTGGAGGCCCTCGCCACGGCCGGAGCCTTCGAGGGCCTCGGCATCAGCCGGCGCGAGGGCATCTGGCTGGCCGGGGATGCCGCGCAGGACCGGCAGGAGTTCCTCGAAGGGTCGCTGGTGTCGGTGCAGCCGCCGCTGTTCCCCGACCAGTCCAGCTACGACGTCCTCGCCGCCGATCTGTGGGCGACCGGTCTGTCGTCGGATGACCATCCGCTCACGCACTACCGGTCGCAGCTCCATGCACGCGGGGTGATCACCTCCCGCGGCATGCGCGTGCATGAGGTGGGTCGGCGCATCGAGGTCGCGGGCCTGGTCACGCACCGGCAGCGGCCGGCGACGGCATCCGGCATCACGTTCCTGAACCTCGAGGACGAGCACGGTGTGATGAACGTCATCTGCTCGGTCGGGGTGTGGAACAGGTATCGGCGCATCCTGCGCGACAGTCCTGCCCTCATCGCACGCGGCATGCTCGAGCGCTCGCCGGAAGGGGTCACCAACCTCGTCGCCGACGCGTTCGACGACCTGCGCGTCGGGGTGCAGCACCGCTCGCGCGATTTCCGGTGAGCGGACCCGACACGATAGCCGTGCGATCTGCGGTGCGCCAGCCCACGCGCGAGGTGCGACCCGCTCCGTACCGTGGGCCCTCACGGGACGCAGAGGAGCACGCGCATGGGTGAGATCGAACGTCGACGTTGGACCACGGGGAACATCACGGTGCTGGCGCTCAGTGTCGTCTTCATCATCGTCGCGATCGCTTTCGCCATTCTCGGAACGCTGTCGCTCTCGATCGAGAATCCGAATGCGGTGCTGGGAGTGGGCATGCTCATCGGCGCCGCGATCGTCGGCATCGCCGGGATCGCGGGCATCGTCTACACGATCCGCAACCTGGTGCACCCGCGGCCGCAGTCATAGCGGTCACTCGACGATGCGCTGGTCCGTGTTCGAGTAGGTGATGGAGTCGGCGACCGTGCCGACCAGGCCGAACGTGACGCGCAGCAGCTTCGGCTCGATGCCGTCCTCGGGCGGGGGCGTGTCGGCGCCGAGCGTGAGCGCCTTGCCGTTCTGGGTCGTCGCGGTCAGCGAGTTCAGATAGACCTGCACGTCGCCGTCGAGGTCCATCGTGTCTGCCGTGGTGACCAGTGCCGGGTGGCTCTGGCCGGGGGTGACGGTGAGGGAGAAGCCGGTGATCGTGATGTGGTCGGCCGAGATCTTCAGCGCCTCGGTTTCCGATCCGTCTGCGAGCGGAACGGTGACGAGGCTGATGCCCTTCAGCCCTCGGATCGACAGGGAGTCCGACCCGAGCTGTGCGGGGGGCTGCGTGAAGACCGGCGCCTCGTCATCGGCGACCGGCTCGGCCGGGGTCGGCGTCGGGCTTGGCGTCTCGGGATCATCCGGCCGCGGAGCCGCCGACTCTCCGGGGAGGGGGAGGTCGGGAACGATGCCGCCGGACTCCGACGGGCTCGGTGCCGACGTCGGCGTCGGGGAGGGCTCCTCATCGCAGTCCCAGATGCCCGGGATCGGCAGACAGAACGCGGCAGCGACCGGGGCGGCGGCGGCCCCTGACAGAGCGGATGCCGCGACCATGCCGGCGGCGAGCACGATCGCCGCGCGCGTGCCGCGACGCGTCACGGTGCGACCTCGGCGGTGTCGGCGGTCGCCTCCTCCGTGGTGTCGCGCGACGCGGCATCCGTGCGCTTCGGTGCCCACGAGACGACGAGCACACCGCCGACCGCGCTGAGCAGCATTCCGATGAGGAACCCGCCGAGGTTGACACCGATCAGCGAGTACACGGCGACGGCGAGGGCGAGCACCCCGTAGAAGATGCGGTGGGCGGGCATGGCGATGGCGAGGATGCCGAGAAGGACGAGCGCGAACGGGATGATCGTGGCCTGCAGGCCCTCGATGCCCATCTGGATGTGGAGGTTGCCGAGGTCGAGCTGGCTCGACCCGAACATCTCGAGTCCACCGAGAGCGACGAGGATGCCTCCGGCGAACGGTCGAGCGCGGCGCCACGCGCGGAAGCGGCCGGTCGTCGCACGCCGCCGCTCGACGTGTCGCGCCTCGGTCTGTCGTCCGCGGGTGCGCTCGGTCACGACGGTGCTCGTCAGAAGCACGTCTCGCCGTCCGTCAGCTCCAGCTTCATGCCGGTGAGCGTGAAGACGGAGGCCTGGGTCGACCAGGCGGTCTGCTGCAGGCCGTCGATGGTGATGCCGTCGGCATCCTGCGCGAAATCGCCCGCCGAGCCCTTCGCCTCGGTGTTCACGGTCGAGGCGTCGACGCCGATGCGGATGTTGGTGAACGACGAATCGCCCTTGAGCCCCGTCATGCCGATCTGCAGGTCGCTCGCCGAGGCGGGGTTCTTTCCGCCGCCGGCGGTGATGAGCACGCCGACCTTGCCGAGCGGGGTGTCGGTGACGACCGACTGGCAGAGGTCGGAAAGCGTCGCCTGCTTGATGTTCGCGATCGCGACGGCGTGCTCACCGCCTTCGGTGTCTTTCGTGACGCCGGCGTACTGCGAGAATCCGGTTCCGTCGAGCTTGCTCGCGCTGATCTGGAACTGGCTGCCCGAGACGGCGAACGAGACGGGCACGGCGCCTTGGGCGACGCCGCCCAGGAGCAGAGCGGATGCCGCGGCGACGGGGACGGCGGCGAGGGTGGCGCGCCCGAGGCGCGAACGGGTGAGGGTGCGGAACTTCATCGATCCTCCGGGTGAGACGGACGGCGGCGGTGCCGTACGGGGGACCACGTTAGACCTCATTGACAGACAGTCAACAGCGCGCCGGGCAGTGTGAGAGGACTCTCATGCCGAGCCGGACGCGCGGCCGAGACGTAGGCTCGACGCGTGGACACCGACCGGCGCCGGCGCCTCACCCCCGACGAGCGGCGCTCTCAGCTGCTCGCGCTGGGGGTGGCGTTCCTCGCAGATCGGCCGCTCGACGACCTGACGATCGAGGAGCTTTCCGCGCGTGCTGGTGTGTCCCGCGGGCTGGTCTTCCACTACTTCGGATCGAAGCAGGGACTGCACCGCGCGGTCGTGACGACGGCCGCGGAGAGCATGCTCGCGGCATCCGCCCCTCGGGCAGAGCTCGACCCGCTGGACCGGCTGCACGACACGCTCGCGCGCATCGTCACGTTCGTCCGCGACTATCGCGGCACCTTCTTCTCTCTGGTGCGCGGGGTGGCCAGCGGTGATCCCGTGGTGCGCCGGGTGGTCGACGAGTCGCGTGACGCGCACGCCGAGCGGGTGATCGCCGCGTTCCTGGATCTCGGTGCGGCCGACACCCCGATGCTGCGGGTCGCGTTGCGATCGTGGGTGTCGTTCGTCGAAGAGGTGCTGATCGAGACCACCGAAGACGACACTGCGGATGCCGACGAGGTCACTCGCTTTCTCGCGCGGAGCGCGCAGGGGGTCGTGGCCGCGCTGGCCGAGCCCGCCTGAACGCACGAGTGCCCCGAACCGAATCGGCTCGGGGCACTTCAATACGTGGGCGGATCAGACCGCCTGTGCGAGGGCGAACCCCACGGATCCGTCCTCGGCGACGCGAGCGTCGAGGACGCGGTCGTCGAGTGCGACGTTCGCCGCCTCATCGACGAAGACTCGGGCGCCGTCGCTTTCGACGACGGTGTCGCCGGCCTCGGGGGCCTGGGCGAGGGACAGCGCGTACCCGCTGTCAGGGGCGGTGGCCTCACTGATGCGCAGTCCGCCGGTGGTGGTCGGGATCTGCGACGCGAGGTTCTTGACGGCACTGCTGGCGTTCTCGGTGAGTGTGAGCATGGCGCTCTCCTTCCGTGGATTGCATGAGTCGGCCACGATGCCGAGAATCCCGGCGACCTGCAACCGCTGACACACCCTGGGTCGGCACTCACACGGTTTACGGAGGTTCGCGCCAGTCGCGCGGGATCATCCGCGCGGCGTACCCGGATCATCATGTGGACCGATTCGCTCATCGGCCGCACTCGGTTGACTCGAGTCATGTCGAATACGCCTGTCTCTTCCCGCCGCATGACCGCGCTCGCCGCGGCGGGCTTGCTCGCCCCTGCCCTGATTCTCACGCTCGCCGCGTGCGCGAACCCGCTCGATGTCGCCGCCAAAGTCCACACCGAGGAGTTCGCCGACCGCGCCGCCGCCGAGGACGGCTGGGTTGGGGTGACGATGCCGGCGTGGATCCCAGAAGACGCCGAGCGGATTCGCAATGTCGCAACGACGAACGAGACGAACGCCGTCATCGCCGTCGACGGAGGCGGGCAGCCGCAGGGCTGCGAGGAGGCAGAGCGCCGCGGGCTGCCCTTCGACAGCCGGTTCGGGAGCCTCGGCGAGAAGCTGCCGACGACGGTCCTGGCATGCGGGCCTTACGAGCTGGTAGAGACCGGGGGCGGCTGGCTCGGCTGGTTCAGCGCCACGGAAGAGGGGCAGACACCCGGCGATCTCTGACCCGCGCGGCGCTGTCCGGTTACGGTGGAGCATGGCCTCCGACATCTTCCCCGCCCGCGGTTTCGCCCTCGAGGGCCAACACTGTCGCGTGCACGTCATCGACGTGACCACCAGCGCCGACCGCATCGTGTTCGAGACCGATGAGATTCTGCTCGAGGCGCCGAACTGGGCTCCGGAGGGGCTGCTGCTGAACGGCGGCGGGCTGCTGTGGGCGTTGGACCCGGACGCCGCAGATCCGGCGCTCGCCGAGGTTCCGTTCCCGACCGTTCCGACCTTGAACAACGATCACGTTCTGGTGCCGGGGAGCAATGACATCCTGCTGTCGGCGAACGACGGTCAGATCTACCGGGCGCCGCGGGGTGGGGGCGAAGCGATACGTCTCACCGACCCGGCAGGCCCTTTCATGCACTTCCTGCACGGGGTCGACCCGGATGCGACACTCATCGCGTACACGGCGCTGGCTTTCGTAGACGGGGCGGCGCAGCACGGCGGCATCCGTATCGCGAACATCGACGGTTCGATGGATCGTCCGATCACGCCGGGGCAGGTGGCCGACGGCAGCGAATGGTCGCCCGACGGGCAGTGGATCTACCTGAACACGGAGCACTTCTCCGAGGCGCCCGGGCACGCCCAGATCGCGCGCATGCGCGTCGACGGCACCGAACTCGACCAGCTGACGTTCGATGAGCGGGTGAACTGGTTCCCGCACTTCGCGCCGCACGGCGAGACGGCCGTGTACCTCAGCTACCCGCCGGGGACCGAGGGGCATCCGGCCGACCTCGAGGTGGAGCTGCGCCTGGTGCGGGGCGGCCAGTGGCGGCATCCCGAGACCGTCGCCACCCTGCCGGGCGGGCAGGGCACGATCAACGTGAACAGCTGGGCGCCCGACGGGTCGCGATTCGCCTACGTTGACTACCCGGTCGGCTGAGGTCGCGCCTGCGCCTCAAGCGACTCCCAACACCTGACGCGCGAAGCGCTCGCCGATGAGGCGGTGCGCCTCGGGACTCGGGTGGAGCCGGTCGGGGAGCGGGTGAACCGCGGCATCCGCTTCGCCATACAGGCCGAGCCCGTCGACGAGGTGCAGATTCGGGTCGTCGCGGTGCGCGTATACGTCGGCAAGGGCGTTGCGGATGACCTCGAGGGTGAGGCGTCCGCCGGCGGTGTCGCCGGGCGTCCCCGCAGCACCGAAGAGCAGGGTTCCGCTAGCGAACGACTCGGGTTCGATGATGCCGGGGCCGGGAGTGTTCCCGTGGATGCCGCACCAGATCGGCGTGATGAGGTGCAGGGGCGTATCGGGGTGGCCGTCGCGGATCGTGTCGAGGAAGCCGTGGACCGCGGGGACGAACGCGCGCAGCCGCATGGCGTCTGCGTTCACGACGTTGATGCCGAGCGCGACGCTGATGACGTCGGCGGGGGTGTCGCGGATGACGCGCGCCATGAACGGGTCGATCTGGGCGCTGCCGCCGACGCCGAGGTTGCGCAGGTCGAGTCCGGCGCGGCGGGCAGCGAGCGAGACCCAGGTGGCGCTCGGCTGCGTCGCGTTGGAGCCCTGGCTGATCGAGCTGCCGTGGTGCACCCAGCGCGGGCGCTCGGTGGCGTCTGGGGAGGCGGGCGCGTCGGCGCGCAGCGCGATGAGCTCGATCATCTCGTTGTGCGGCAGCCAGAGCTCGACGAGCTTGTCGCGCGGGTCGAGCCCGTCGACGGTGATGCGCTGCGCGGGTCCGTCGACGAGCTGACGGATGCCGGTGGCCGGGTCGGTGTCGAGGGTGTCGCCGCCCTCGAGCTCGACGCTGTCGTGCAGGGCACCGTCGATGCGGACGTCGACGGGTCCGCGCGGGCGGGAGAGGCCGCGGAGGGTGGCGCGCGTCGAGTGCAGGTCGAGTTCGAGGCGGGATGCTGCGGTTCGTAGGGCGATGCGTGCGCCGGCGGGCTGCGCCTCAACGCCGAGCAGCTGCGGGTCGGGGAACTGGGTGCGGACCCACGCCGGGAGGCGGTGCGGACGCAAGCCGCGACTCGTGGGTTCGAGCTCGGCGAGTCCGCGGACGGTCGTGGTGTCGAGGGTGATGTCGATCATGCGGGGTCCTCCGGAGTCCAGGTGCGGAGGGCGCGGTCGAGGGCGTCGAGCGCGCGGTTCCAGGAGGCGTCGGTGGCCTCGTCGCGGTGGGCGAACGACGTGGCGGATTCGAGGGCGAGGTAGCCGGCGATGGTGGCGCTCGCGAAGCGGACCGCGTGGACGGTCTCGCCCTCGGGCAGCGCGTAGGCGCCGAGCGATCCGACGACGAGAGCCGAGACGCGGGATGCCATCGGCTCGGTGATCTCGTTGCGCTCGACCGGCTGCGAGATCATCGCCCAGCGCGCCGGGTGGGCGACGGCGTAGGCGCGCTGCGCGTTCGCGAGGTCGCGGAGGGTGGGGGCGTCGCCGATGGCGTCGGCGAGCTCGGCGAAGACGGCGGCCTGGACGGCACTTCGTAGCGCAGCGAGGTCGCGGACGTGGGCGTACAAGCTGGCGGTCTGCACGCCGACGCGGCGGGCGAGCGCCGACATCGAGAGCGCGCCGGGTCCGTCAGTGTCGATGAGGTCGAGCGCCGCCCGGGTGAGGGCATCAGGAGAGAGGTTCGCGCGGGGCACGTTCCGTCAACCTACACCCTTTAGGTTTGAGTTCGCGAATGTGGCTAATCGCAGGTCTCGAACACGTAGGCCGCACCCTCCGGCGGGACGAGATCCCGATCGCGCAGAACGATGGATGCCGGGGTCTCGGGGTCGGCGCACACCTCGTCCCACGTGCGGGGGAGGTTGTCGGTGTACTCGATGGCGAGGACGTGGTCGCCGTAGACCTCGGTGTAGGCGGAGCACTCCTCGTAGGCGGCGCACTCCTCGACGACCGCGAAATCGAAGCCGGCTCGGGAGTGGAGGAAAGCGGCATCCTCAGCGGCATTCTTCTGTCCGGCCGCGAGCCCGACATCGTGCGCCGTGTCGACGAGCAACGTCGCGAGGTCGAGCGCATCGTCTCGGGTGAGGGTGCCGTCGGTGCGCGTGTAGGTGTCGAGGTTGTCGAACTCGACGGCGTCGAACCCGTCGGATGCGCAGTCGCGGATCCAGGGCCCGACGATAGCCGCGATCTCGTCCGCCTTGCGGGTGTCGAGGATGACCTCGTCCGGCCAGTCCGGGTCGATGACCGGCTCGCCGTCGTCGTCGCGGAGCAGGAGGTCGTCCGGCCAGGCGTCGAGTTCGCCCGGCTGCGTCTGGAATCCGTTGACATAACAAACGGAGTACACGTCGTCGACGGATGCCGCGGCCCGGTCGCGAGCGACGATCTCGACGCCCGCGGGCGGGTCGTAGGCGCCGCCGAGTTGGTAGTCGAGCTGGGCTCCGGCGGGCGGACGCTGGGGTCCGGCGGGCGGGTCGTAGATGGTCTGTGTGCAGCCCGTGAGGAGGAGTGCGACGACGCCGAGGAAGGGCAGTGCGCGTCGGACGGTCATGTCGCGAACCTACCCGACACGACGGGTCGGTAGACTCGACGGGCCAGCCTCTGTAGCTCAATGGAAGAGCAGTTCCGTCCTAAGGAAACGGTTGGGGGTTCGAGTCCCTCCAGGGGCACCGTTGCGTTCGGGGCTCTGGTTGCATGTCGTCGCCCGGAGTCGACCGCTCACCCTCGACGGCGAGGCGGCATCCGTTTAACCTGAGGCCACACGGATGCCGAACGGAGGAGGCGAGCATGGTCGACGTATTGCGCCTCGTCCTCGAGGTCTTGGGACTCGTCGTCGCCGTCGACCCGTCGATGGGCGGCTCCGCCTTTGCCGTCGCGGTGCTGGCGCTGGCTGCTCTCACGGTCGCGCTACTCGCGACCGCCGCGCACGCGAGCACGCGCGGAGCGGCGCCGCATCCCACCCGCCGCATCGAACTCGCGGCGCCGCTCGCCCAAAGCGATCCCGATGCGCCGGGACACATCCGCCGTCGCGGGCCCAGTCAGGTGACTGCGGCCGCGTAGCGTCGAACCGTCCGGGCACTCCGTGCCCCGGCATCCGTTCGCGGCCGATCAGCCGACCCTGATCGCTCCGACGAACGGAACCCCGTGGACATCACCACCCTGCCTGTCATCTCCACCCTGATCGACCTCACCTCGCGCGGCCTGCTCGCCCTGACCTCGCTGCTCACCCCGTGGACGGGAGCGCTCGCCGGCGCGCTCGCCATCGTGCTCGTGACCCTCGTGGTGCGGGCGGCGCTCATCCCCGCCGGCATCGCGCAAGCCAAGGCCGGCCTGGCGCGCAGCCGGCTCGCGTCGCGCTTGCGGGAACTCCAAACCCGCTATCGCGGTGACCGGGAACGCCTGCAGCGCGAGACCATGGAGCTTTACCGCTCCGAGAAGGTGTCGCCGTTCGCCGGCTGCCTGCCGATTCTCATCCAGGCGCCGATCGTCGGCCTGCTGTACTCCGTGTTCCTCCACGCGAGCATCGCCGGGCACGCCAACGAGCTGCTGTCGCAGACGCTGCTCGGCGTTCCGCTCGGGACGAGCCTGCTGCACGCCGTCTCGACAGGGACGGCGGACGTGGTGACCTGGCTGGTGATCGGATGCCTGGTGCTGGTGATCGCGGCGGTGGGGGAGATCACGCGCCGGGCGTTCCGGATCGAGTCGGCGGAGGGGATGCCGGTGGGCGTGCTGGGAGCCCTGCAGTTCGCCACCGCGGTCGTCGCGGTGTTCGTGCCGCTCGCGGCGGGGGTGTACCTGCTGACGACCGTGACGTGGACCCTGGGGCAGCGGGTGGTGTTGCGGCGGGTCTACGGATGAGCCGAGCTCGGGCCGTCACGACCGAACCAGCGCAGACGCACCGGCTACTCAGAGGCCCAGCCCGTGACGATGATGTTGCACTCCGCCCGCTTCTCGGCGAGGTCGACGAGGTCTCGTTCGAAGTTCGCGACCTGCGGGTCGAGGTGGTCGTCCGCGGTCCGATGCCTGGCCAAGAGGTCGAGATTGGCTCGCGCCGTGTGGTTCGTGCCCTCCAGTGCCGCCCGCAGAGCCTCCACCGCGACGCGCAGATCCGGCTCGACGTGCGGGTTGCCGATGTCGGCCAGCAAGCGGACCTCCTCAAGAAGGGATGTCGCGATCCGGCCGACGTCCAGGGCCGACGCGACGGCATCGACCGTCGCCTCGCGGACCGCCCGCTCGCGGTCGATTCCCTGGTCCATCGCGAGAGCCGCACCGAAAGTCGCGGACCGGACGCCGTCCTCCTCGGCGGCCCTCATCGCCAGGCCCCGCTTGTCACTGAGTCGCTGCTCAGCCTGTCGAGCCTCGAGGTCGTGTGCGGTGTAGGCCGCCACCATTCCGAGCAGTCCCGCGGCGATGCCCGTCATCACGCCACAGGCGGCGCCTCCGCCCGGCGCGCCCTTCGCCTGGGCGAGACGGTCCACCCATTCGGCGAGCGGCGTCTCTGCAGGGTCGATGTCATCGCTGGGCATGCGACGACGCTACCCGCAGCGACTCCCGGCGACGAAGCGGGCGGGATGACGGCCCGCGAGGATACGGCCACGGTCGCCCGCTGCAACCCTTGCAGGTGAAGAGACACCGTGCTTTACCGTGACACCATGACCCGCTCCCTGCCCTTCGACGTCGCGCCCTGGAGCATCGGCCTCAGCGGCGTCGACGTCGACCGCCTGTCGCACCGCGAATCCGTCTTCGCCCTCTCCAACGGGCACATCGGCTGGCGGGGGCTGCTCGACGAGGGGGAGCCCCACGGCGTTCCGGGCAGCTACCTCAACGGCGTCTTCGAGGAGCACCCGATGCCCTACGCCGAGGACGGCTACGGCTACCCCGAGTCCGGGCAGAGCGTCATCAACGTGCCCAACGGCCAGGTCATCCGCCTCACCGTTGACGACGAACCCCTCGACATCCGCGAAGGCACTTTCCACGACCACGAACAGCACCTCGACTTCCGAGCCGGCGCCCTGGAACGCACGCTCACCTGGACCCCGCCCGCCGGCGGCACCGTCCGCATCCGTTCGACCCGCCTCGTCTCGCTCGCTCACCGCTCCGTCGCCGCCGTCCGGTACGAGGTCGAAGCCCTCTACGACCCGGTCACGATCACCCTTCAGTCCGAGCTCGTCGCCAACGAACCCCTGCCCGAGCCGCACCCCGACCCGCGCGTGCAGGACATCCTCGAGACCCCGCTTCGCAGCGCAGGCAGCTTCGTCTTCGACAGCGCTGCGACCCTCGTCCACGAGACTCGCAACAGCGGGATCGGCGTCGCCGTCAGCATGGACCACCTGGTGTCGGGCGCGGCCGCCGAGGTGCGCACCGCGGCATCCGACGACCTCGCCCGCACCACCATCCGCGCACGCCTCGCACCCGGCGAACGTCTCGAGGTCGTCAAGATCGTCGGGCACGCATGGGCTACCGGACTCTCGGCGCCCGCGCTGCGCGACCGCGCCGAAGCCGCCGTCGCCGACGCGATGCGGGACGGCTGGAGCGGCCTCGTCGCCGCCCAGCGCGAACGCCTCGACGACTTCTGGACCTGCGCCGACGTCCGCGTCGACGGGCAGCCCCGCCTGCAGCAGGCAGTGCGATTCGCGCTGTTCTCGGTGTTCCAGGCCGCCGCGCGCGCCGAGCAGCGCTCCGTCCCCGGCAAGGGGCTGACCGGCGCCGGCTACGCGGGCCACGTCTTCTGGGACGTCGAGGCCTACGTCCTGCCCGTCCTCACGGCGACCGCACCGGATGCCGCGAGGGAAGCCCTCCGCTGGCGCCACGCCACCCTCGACCACGCCCGCGATCGCGCGCGCCAGCTGCACCTGCGCGGAGCGGCGTTCGCCTGGCGCACCATCGACGGACGCGAGTCGTCGGGATACTGGCCCGCCAGCACCGCCGCCTTCCACATCAATGCCGACATTGCCGCCGCCGTCGTCCACTACGTCCGCGCGACCGGGGACGTCGACTTCGAACGCGACGCCGGCTTCGAGATCCTCGTCGAGACCGCCCGCCTCTGGCAGTCCCTCGGCCGCACCGACGCCGACGGTCACTTCCACATCGACGGCGTCACCGGCCCCGACGAGTACACCGCCCTTTACGACGACAACGTCTTCACCAACTTGATGGCCCGGGCGAACCTCGAAGCCGCCGCGGATTCCGCGCGTCGGCATCCGGATCTCGCCCGTGCTCTCGGGGTCGACGACGCCGAGATCGGCGTGTGGGTGCGTACGGCCGGCGCGATGCACGTGCCGTACGACGAGGAACGCGGCGTTCACCCGCAGGCAGCCCGGTTCACCGAGCTGGAACGGTGGGACTTCGAGGCCGAAACCCCCGGCGACGAGCTGCTGCAGGAGCGCTACCCGTACGTGCAGCTCTACCGCAAACAGGTGCTCAAGCAGGCGGACCTCGTGCTCGCACTGTTCTTCTGCACCGACGCGTTCACGGCAGACGAGAAGGCGCGGGCGTTCCGCTACTACGAGGCGCTGACCGTGCGCGACTCGTCGCTGTCGGCGGCGATCCAGGCGGTGGTCGCCGCCGAGGTCGGGCACCTCGGGCTCGCGGCCGACTACCTCGCCGAAGCCGCGACCATCGACCTCGACGACCTGCACGGCAACGCCGAGGACGGCCTGCACATCGCTTCCCTCGGCGGTATCTGGACGGCGCTCGTTGCCGGCTTCGGCGGCATGCGCGACACAGACGACGGCCTGCGGTTCGCCCCTCGTCTGCCGGAACAGCTGACAGGGCTCGCGTTCGGCATCCGCTGGCAGGGGCGCACCCTGCATCTCGAGATCGCGCCGGATGCCACGACCTACCGCATCAGCGCCGGCGCGCCGCTGACGATCCGGCACTTCGGCGAGCCCGTGGAGCTGACGTCAGGTGCGGACGTAACGATGCCGACACCGCCGCTGCCGGACCCGGGGGAGCACCCGACCCAGCCGAAGGGCCGCGAGCCGCGGCCCTTCGCGGAGGCGCTTGCGGAGTGATGCTCGCCTGACCCATCCCGCATCCGCTCGGCGGTCCCACACGCGAGCCGGCCCCGCGGCGCCGCGGCGGTGGCACGCTGGAAGTGTGACGTCCGGACCACCCTCTCCGCCCGTGACTCGGTTGCGGGGCCGCCTGCTCACCGCGCTCGCCGGTGACCCGACCGGTATGGCGCCGTACGTCCGTGCGCTCGCCGACGGTGATGACGCCGGATATTTCGCGGAGGACGGCCCCGCGTGGACGGTGCACGGCGGCATGGGCACCCTGGTCGCCGGCATCCGTGCCCTTCTCCTGCAAGCGCTCCATCCCGGGGCCCTCGCCGGCGTGCACGACTGGTCCCGATATCGCGACGACCCGATCGGGCGCCTCACCGGCACCGTCCGCTGGGTCATCACGCTCACCTACGGTTCGACGACGCAGGCGGACGCTGAGACCGCCCGCGTCAGCCGATTCCACCGTCGCGTGCAGGGGGAGTACGTCGCGGGAGACGGCTCCGGGCGCACATACACCGCCGAGGCAGCCGACCTCGTGCGCTGGGTGCACCTCGCTTTCACAGACGCGTTCCTGCGGAGCCACCAGGCTTACGGCCGCGCCATCCCCGGCGGGCCGGACGCGTATGTCGCCGACTGGGGCACCGCCGGGCGGCTCATGCGCGTGCCCGATCCGCCGCTCACCGAGGCGGACCTCCGCGCGGAGATAGATGGCTTCCTCGACCGCGGCGAGCTGCGCCGGGACGAGCGCGTCGACGACGTCGTGCGGTTCCTCAAGAAGCCCCCGTTCACCGGGATGATGGGCGTCGCCTACCGCGTCCTCTTCGCCGCGGCGGTCGCGACCTTCCCGCCGCGCATCCGACGCGTGCTGGGCCTGCGCCGCTCGTGGCTGCCGGTGAAGACGGCGACCCGGCTGATCCTGCGCGTGACCGAGCGTGCGCTGGGGTCAGGGCCGCGGACGCAGGATATGGCGCGGTTGCGCCTGCGACGCCTCGGGTTGTAGCGCCGGCGTACGACCGTCCCGCTAGCCTGAGCGCGTGCCCTTCGCCTTCGCGCTCACCGTCGTGCTCGCTCTGATCGCGGTCTTTCAAGTCGCCCTCGCCCTGGGCGCTCCGCTCGGACACTTCGCGTGGGGCGGTCAGCACCGCGTCCTGCCCGCGCGCCTCCGCATCGGCAGCCTCGTGTCGATCCTTATCTATGCGCTCATCGCCCTCCTGGCATGGGACCGCGTCCGCGCCATCGACCTGCTTCCGAACGGTGTCCCTGAGGTCGGGATGTGGGTCGTCTTCGCGTACTTCGTGCTCGGCATCTTCATGAACGCCATCTCGCGCAGCACACCCGAGCGGTTCACGATGGTCCCGGTCACGCTCGTGCTCTCGGTGCTCTCGTTCCTCATCGCGATGGGATTCGGCGAACTGGCGACGGCTGCCGGCGACCCGAACTGAGGTCCCTGGACGGTCATTGCAACCCCCCGCATTCTCATCGACCGGCGTGAGACGGTCAGGAGAAGAGTCGCCCCCTGCCCTCGATGAAGCAGTTCACCGCGTGGAGGGTCCGACAACTCGGGGGTGGCGTCCTCGAATGGACCTCACCCCTCGGCAGAACCTACCGCGAAGACGCACCCACCCCGGCCGTCGCCTTCGCGCCTGCCGTTGCCTCCGCCTCCGCGGCCCCGGCGCCCTTCTGACCGGCTCCCGCGCTAGGGCAAGATGCTGTCCACGTAGCCGCCGTCGACCCGCAGCGCGCCACCGGTCGTCGCCGACGCCAGCGGCGACGAGAGATAGACGACCATGTTCGCGATCTCCTCGGGTTCGATGAGCCGGCCGATCAGCGACTGCGGCCGCGCAGTGCGCATGAACTCGCGCTGCGCCGCCTCCCAGTCGAGCAACCGGTCGACCATCTCGTAGACGAAGTCCTCCACGCCTTCGGTGTGCGTCGGCCCGGCGATCACTGAGTTCACCGTCACGCCGGAGCCTGCGGCGGCCTTCGCGAACCCACGCGACATCGCGAGCAGCGCGCTCTTCGATGCGCCGTAGTGGATCATCTCCTCGGGGATCACGATCGCCGAGTCGCTCGCGATGTTCAGCACCCGGCCCCACCCGCGATCCGTCATCCCCGGCAGTACCAGGCGTGTCAACCGTGCCGCGCTCAGCACGTTCACGTCGAAGAACCGGCGCCACTCGTCGTCATCGATCTCGAGAGCCGGCGTCGAACCGAAGATGCCGAGGTTGTTCACCAGCACGTCGACGGTGCCTGCGGCATCCACCAACGCCTGGGCGCCCTCGGCAGACGTGACATCGGCGGCGGCGCCTCGCACCGCGAGCCCGGCGAGGGAATCGACCGTCCGCGCCACACGTTCCGGGTCGCGTCCGTTGACGACGACGTCGGCGCCCGCCTCGGCGAGTCGCCGTGCGATGGCCAGCCCGATGCCCTGCGTCGAACCCGTCACCACCGCGGTCTTCCCCGCCAGGTCCAACGTCAGCTTCCGTGTCGCTTCCTCGCTCATGGGGCGCCCCTTCTCCGTCGCGTCGTCCTCCTTCGATGGTGGCAGAGCCACGCGCACTGGGGGTCGACGCCGAAAGGGCCACGGGCGTATCGCGTGAGCGCGCCGCGCCGCCGGATTCACGCGTCGTCAAGATCGACTGTCGTCAGCAGCTCCAACTGGCGGCGGAGAGTCTCCGTCACGTCGACGGCCCCCGGGTCGTGCATCCACTGCACCTGCGCGCCGTCCCACACCGACAGCGTCGACACCGCAGCGAACTCGGGATCGACGCCGGGGCGCAGCAGCCCGGCATCCGCCATCTCGGCGAACGCCGCCGTGAACTCGGAGCGCACCCGTGCGTAGCGGTCGTGGAAGTACTGGTGGCTCGGATGTCCGGGCGTCGCCGACTCCGCCGCAAGCAGCGTGTACAGCTCCACGATCCCGGGGATCCGCTCATTCGCCCGCGCCAGCCGCAGAAACGCGGCGGGCGTGTCCGCAGGCCCAGCGGCCGGCTGCGGCGCGGCATCCCGCGGACTGAGCGCATCACGATCCTCCAGCACCCGCTGCAGCAGCACACTCTTGTTCGCGAAGTGATGCAGGATCGTCGACGCATCGATGCCGACCCGATCGGCGATCTCCTTGAGTGACCCCGAGCGGTACCCGTGCGTCGCGAACACCTCGCCCGCCGCGTCGAGGATCTCGCGCTGCCGCGCCGCCGTCTTCGCGTACGGTCCGCGCTTGGTGGGGGATGCCATGACCCCAGCCTACCGACGAAAGCTCAACGAGCGTTGGATTTTACGCTACCGTGGACGCACACGACCTCGGGAGAGCACATGGCGACGACGGCATCCGCACCCATCCGCTGGATCACCACCACGCAGCAAGATCCGTGGCGCGAACAATCCGCGCCCCTGATCGGCGACGTCACCGCGATGCCTTCCGTCTTCGTCGAGCTCGACCGGCCCCAGCAGGAGATCGAGGGCTTCGGCGCCTCGTTCAACGAGCTCGGTTGGACGTCTCTCGCTCACCTGTCAGCCGAAGACCGCGACACCGTGCTCCGCGAGTTCTTCGAACCCGGCGCCGGCCTCGGTCTCACCCGCTGCCGCATGCCCGTCGGTGCCAACGACTTCTCCACCGACTGGTACAGCTACGACGAAACCCCCGGCGATCTCGCCCTCGAGGACTTCTCGATCGATCACGACCACGCCGCGCTCATCCCGTTCATCCAGGCCGCGCAGCGCCACCAGCCGCGCCTCACGCTCTGGGCATCGCCCTGGAGCCCGCCCACGTGGATGAAGACCAACGGCCACTACGCCGGCGCGAAGGCGAACCCACTCGTGTCCGACGTCGACAACGGCATCCGCGACGACCAGCTCGGCGCCGAAGGCACCGACATGATGCGCCTCGACGACGAAACCCTCGCCGCCTACGCCGCCTACTTCGGGCGCTTCGTCGACGCCTATGCCGAACGCGGCATCCCCATCACGATGGTCATGCCGCAGAACGAGTTCAACTCGGCGCAGATCTTCCCCAGCTGCACCTGGACGCCGGAGGGACTCGCCGCCTTCGTGCGCCACCTCGGCCCCGAGATGCGTCGCCGCGACGTCGATGTCTACATCGGCACGCTCGAGCGCGCCGATGACGGGCTCGTCGAACGGGTGCTCGCCGACGAGACCGCCGCCGGCTACATCAGCGGCATCGGCGCACAGTGGGCGGGCAAGGGCGCCGTGCCGTACCTGCACCGTCACCACCCCGACCTCACGATCTACCAGACCGAGCAGGAATGCGGCGACGGCCGCAACGACTGGCGCCTCGCCCGCTACGCCTGGCACCTCATGCGCCACTTCTTCAGTCACGGTGCCACCGCCTACATGTACTGGAACATGTCCCTCCTCCGCGGCGGCGTCAGCCGGTGGGGCTGGGCGCAGAACTCGCTCGTCACCGTCGACGCCGATACGCGCACGTACACCTTCAACCACGAGCACTACATGCTCAAACACGTGTCGCACTTCGTGGCACCCGGCGCCCGACGCATCCCCACCCTCAGCTACACCGGCCACGACAACCAGCTCGTGTTCCAGAACCCCGACGGGAGTCTCGTCATCGTCGTGCAGAATGACCTCGCGGAGGACACCGACGTGAGCTTCCTCATCGAGGGTCAGGCGCTCAGCGTCACCCTGCCGGCGGACTCGCTGAGCACACTCGTCGTGCCGGGGAAGTAGGTCGCACAGACCGTCAGTCGAACGTCGCCGCGGTGTCCCGCGGATACTCGCCGCCCGCGAGCTTCACCAGATGCGCGTGCGCGTACTCGCAGACCAGCGCGTGCCGGTAGACCATCTGCGGCACGTCGACATTCGAGTCCATCCACAGACTCAGCGCGCCGACCTTCCACGCGCGGAACGTGTCGTCGCCCGTGACAGAGGTCAGGATCTCGAGGAACGAATCGTCGAACCGCATCGAGTGCACCGCACGGCGGTACTCCTCCACCGTCAGTGCCATCGAGAACGGGATGTTCATGAAGCACAGCGCCGTCTGGATGTCCAAGCGGATCACCCGGCGCACGTGGCGTTCGGCATCCAGCCGGGGGATGTCCAAGTGCGTGAAGTCCAGCGCCTCCCGCCGCTCCACCCGCACCTTGTCCAGCGCGATCAGCACGTCGTACACGTTGATGTCGTGCTCGACCACCGCCTGATCGCCGAGCCCCGACAGTGCCGTCGGCCGCAACGTCACCGGCGCCATGTCCACCGGCGTGTTCCGGATGATGAAGTTCACGAGATTCGTCTCCACGACGAAATGCCGGATCAGCAGATCCACCGCACTCGGCGACACGAAGTGCCGCAGGAACCATACGCACAGCGCGTCCATTACTCGCAGCGGCATCCACCGGAACGGCAGCACTCGCTTGATCACAGACACGACCGCCACGACCACCCGCGACAGGACCCGAGCCACCGGATACAGCCACCGACGCGATAGCCGCCGCTGATCGTTGATGATCTGGCGCACCACCGCTCGATCGAGCGGTACCGACGGGTCGGCGTGGATCGCCTCCCACATGCTCGGATCCGACCGGACGAACTCCGGCACCACCGGCAGCGGCGGCCGCTTCGCCATCAGCGATCCAGCTCTTCCAGCTGCAGCGCGTACAGCCGCGCCACCACCTGCGCACACCGCACGATCTCGTCTGCGTCGTCCTCGCCGATGATCCCCGACGTCAGGATCGCCTCCAGGTCGCCGGTGTGGCCGCCGTCGGCGACCTCGTGATACCGCATGAAGTGCACCTGCGAATCGGCGAGCCCCAGCACCTCCTGGAACCGCTTCGCCCACCCTGCCGCGCGCTGAGCGCCCAAGCCCTCGATGATGAACATCGCGCCCAGGAGCCCCACCGGGTTCGGGCGGTCGGCATACGTGAACATGTAGCCCGACAGCGCTTCGGATCCGAGGTTCTTCCGACCGGCGCGCAGCTCGTCCAGCGACCCGCCGATCGCGACGTAGTCCCGCTCGAGCATCAGATAGTCGCGGTGCTCCTCCTCGGCGTGCTTGATCGCCGCCGCCCTCAGCTCGAAGTGCGCGATGTCGAAGTTCGACGCGGCCCGCGAGATCCAGGGCGACCCGTCCACCACCTGCTGGCGGAGGTTGAACAGCAGCCGCTCGTAGTCGTGCAGGGTGACCGTGCCCTCCTCGAGGCGCTGCAGGACGGGCACGCGGGCGAGGTGGTCCTCCAGCTCGACCCACACGTCGGCGAGCCGGTCCGCGAGGGTCGCCACGTCGGCGGTGGATTCAATAGTCATGACGGGGCTCCTTGCGGTGGGGCGACGACGGTCAGGTGAGCGAAAGCGAACGAGAACCGACCCGATTCGGGAACGGCGAGCAGGATGGTCTCCCCGGGGGAGAAGCGGCCGGTGCGGAACGCCTCCTCGAGTGCGATGAAGATGCTGGCCGACCCCGTGTTGCCGCACGTCTCGAGGTTCGAGAACCACCGGTCCGTGTCGAGCGTGGGCACGCGACGGCGCAGACCGTCGAACGCCAGATCGCGGAACGCGTTCGTGCTGTAGTGGCATACGACGTGGTCGAGGTGTCCCACGTCGACGAGTCCGATGTCGACGAGCTCTTCGAACTGCGCGAGCCCCGCGCCCGCGAGATCGTCGAGCATGCTCACGTCCTGGCGCAGCAGGAACATACCCGCGGCAGCAGCCTCGTCGACCGGCACGTCCTGCCAGGTGGTCCCGACCTCGGCGGACGGCCCGTCCATTCCCGCGCGCATGCAGACGTCGTGCTGGTGCGCGAGCGACATGTGCCGCACCCAGTCGACCCGCAACGAGATGCGCGACGGGTGCGGCTGGAACTCCACGACCACCGCCCCCGCCCCATCCGAGAGCATCCACCGGAGGAAGTGCGAATCCATCCCGGCTCGGATGCCGTCGTACCGGCGCTGCCGCAGACTGCGGCTGGCCAGCTCCGAACCCACCACGGCAGCCCGCGGATGGTCGCCCAGTTTGATCTTCGACACCGCGGCATCCAGCGCGGCAAGACTCGATGCGCACACGCCCGACGCTGAGAGCAGCTGCATCGGTCCGCCGCCCAGACGGCCGTGGACCATCGAGGCGAAGCCCGGCACAAGCACATCGCCGATCGTCGTCGCCGTCGCCAGCATGCGCAGATCCTCCGCACGGATGCCGCGATCGTCGAGCGCCGCCCGCAGCGCCTTGACCGCGAGCTCCTCGTTCAGCTCGGTCGGCTCGCCGTGCTCGTCGAGCGCATAGTGCCGCTGCCGGATGCCGTTGGCGTCGAGCACGCGCCGGCGGATCCGCGTGGTGACGGGATCGTCGCCGCCGAGCCGCTGCACGATGCCGTCGTTGTCGACCGGCTCGCCCGGGAGGTAGCGGCCGAAGCCCGTGATGTATGCAGCCGCCGTCGTCCCCATGGCCTCGACCCTAGGGGGTCAGCGTGCACGATGCCCGCGCTGTCCCCAGCGTGCCCGCGCTCGACGTCGCGCCTCCGTGGGGAACGCGCGTTCGTTACGCTCGCCGTATGCCTTTCCGCTCCGCCCTCCGTGCCCTGAACGACCCCAACTCCGTCGCGCACGGTGTGGTGTCGACGGGCGTCGTCGCCGCCCTCGCCCTCATCGATCCCCGCCGTCTGACGGTCGGTCAGCGCGCGATCTACCGGCTCGCGAACGCGGGGCTCGCCGCCTGGATCGTCGGCATCAGCTTCCGCAGCGCCGACCCGAGCGGTTCCATCCCGCCGATGGGACGGGCCGCGCTCGTCGCCGGAACTGGCGGAGCAACCCTGGGTTTCGCTGAAGCGGGTGAAGCGGTCGACGCCCGTGTGCACGAAGCGATCGCGCGTGCCGGTGCCGCACATCCCCGTCGCTGGCTGGCCGCCGGCGGTGCGATCCTCGCCCTCGGTTCATGGGGACTCGGCCGCGCGCTCGACACCCCCGAGGACACCCCGGAACCAGAAGAAGTGGTCGTCGACCTGCCAGAGGACATCCGCACGCTTGCCGCCCACCTGCTCTCCGCCACGGACGACTTCGGTGCGCCGGAGCTCCGCGCCCAGCTCGCCGATGCCCGCCGCCTCGTCTTCGACGACAGCGACGACAGCGACGACGAATTCTGGCCTGACGCGCAGCTCGCCGTCTCGGACGATCTGCCGAAGGCCGTGCCGTCGAACGCGACGTTCCCCGTTGTCGGCCGCTTCCGCGCGTTCGACGACCTGACCTTCGATGTGCGCCTGATGGTGACGGACGGCGTGCTCGCGAGCATCGTGGTCGAAGAGGGTGCCGACTGGGCGGCAGAGCAGCGCGACGCCTGGTACGAATCCGGCCGCCACCTCGGCGAGCTCGGCAACTGGCCTGTTCCCGGCGACCTCGCGCTGCTCGTCGAAACGCGGGAAGGTCTCCGCCCGATCGGCGTGTAGGGAATGTTCCGGCACCGGTGAACGCTGGGCCCCGTATGACGAACACCACGCAGCCTGCACAGTCGTCCGGAACGTTCCGCCTCGGAGGCGACCTCGAGGTCACCCGCCTCGGATACGGCACGATGCAGCTCACCGGCCCCGGGGTCTGGGGCCCACCGGAAGACCACGACGAAGCGATCCGGGTGCTCCGTCGCTCCGTCGAACTCGGCGTCAACTTCTTCGACACCGCCGAGTCGTACGGCCCGTACGTGGCCGAGGAGCTCCTGAAGGAAGCCCTCCACCCGTACGCCGACGACGTCGTCATCGCGACCAAGTCGGGCCTGACCCGCACCGGTCCGAACCAGTGGCCGCCGCTCGGTCGGCCCGAGTTCCTGCGTCAGGGGGCCGAGATGAGCCTCCGCCGCCTCGGCCTCGAGCGCATCGACCTGTTCCAGCTTCACCGCATCGATCCGAAGGTGCCCCTCGAGGACCAGGTGGGCGAGCTCAAGAAGCTCCAGGACGAGGGGAAGATCCGACACATCGGTCTTTCCGAGGTGACCATCGACGAGGTGAAGGCCGCGCAGAAGATCGTCGAGATCGTCAGCGTCCAGAACCTCTACAACCTCCAGCACCGCGACGCGGAAGAGCTGCTCGACTGGTCCGAGGAACAAGGCATCGGGTTCATCCCGTGGTTCCCACTCGCGACCGGCGGTCTCACCGGCCCGGATTCGCCGCTGACCGACATCGCCGAGCGCAAGAACGCGACGCCCGCGCAGATCGCGCTCGCCTGGCTGCTCAAGCGCTCGCCGGTGATGCTGCCGATCCCGGGCACATCGAGCGTCGCGCACCTCGAGGACAACGTGCAGGGGGCCGTCATCGAGCTGACCGACGAGGAGTTCGCGGAGCTGTCGAAGCTCGGCAGCTGACCCCTCGCGTCACCCGCCCGCCTCTGTCAGGCTGGGCGGGTGACGAGTATCTCTCCCGCCCAGTTCCATAGCGCGACCGGCGTCGCCGACTGGCGCGTCACGGCGATCGGGCCTCAAGCCGTCTTCGTCGCGCCGTCGCTCATCGAGGGATCGCGTCTCGTTCCGGTGGTCGTAGCCGCGGCCGAGCGACACGGGGTGCGTCCCGATGTCGACCTGCGGCCCGAGGCAGTGGTCGTCCGCGTGCCGAGCGGGGAGGACGGCATCCCGGCTGCCGCGACCGACTTCGCCCGAGCGGTGTCGGAGGGCGCGGCATCCCTCGGGCTGCGGGCGGATCCCGCGCGGGTCCAGAGCGTCGGCGTCTACGTGGCCGAGCACTCCGGCGCCGACGTGCGCCCGTTCTTCCTCGCCGCCCTCGGGTACGACGCCGTCGGCGACACCGACGCGGCGGATCCGCTGCGATCAGGGCCGGTTCTCGCCTTCAATCCGCTTACCGGGGATGCGCCTGGCCGGGGGCGCACGCACCTCGATGTCTTCGTCCCCGCCGATCAGGCGCAGGCGAGGGTGGATGCCGCGATCGCGGCCGGCGGACGTCTCGTCGACGACGCGAACGCACCGGCCTGGTGGACGCTCGCCTCACCCGACAATCACGGCGTCGACATCGCGAGTTGGACGGACACGTACGAATGAGCATCGTCTGTCCGCCCTTCGCCGGAACGATCCCGACGAAGTACGGCCAGACCCACCTCACCGTCGCCTACGCTGAGCACATCGCGCCGGCCCTGCAGCAGGCGCTCGACGCGATAGGCCTCCCCGAGTAAAGAATTCTTGACACGTTGCGGGTCGTCGTGTCATCCTCCTCATGTCAAACATTCCTGACATCGGAGGTGCAGCATGGCTCGTGAGGAACGCGCCGCGTGGGTCGGACTCGTCGTCTCGCTCATCGCCATCGCGGTGTACGCCGCGGTCGTCGCGGGGAGGGCGGCATCCACCCCCCTCGCGGAGGTCGACTGGCTCGGACCCATGCTCTGGACGATCATCGGCGGCATCGTCGTCTCGATCGTCGTCACGATCATCTGGGGTGTCGTCGCCGAGGGCGGGTCCCTCCGCGGCGAGAACGCCGCCGACGAACGCGACCGAGCGATCACGCAGATGGGCGACCGCGTCGGTGTCGCGTTCCTCGTCATCGGCGGCGTCGTCGGCATCGCCCTCTGCGCGATCGACGCCGCCCCGTTCTGGATCGCGAACACGCTCTATGCGGGCTTCGCCCTCTCGTCCGTCGTCGGCGGCATCGCCCGCGTCGTCGCCTACCGCCGCGGGCTCGTCTGATGGTCAAGCCGACACGCGTCACGAACGCCATCCGCGAGCTGCGCACCGACCGCGGGCTCACCCAGGCCGACCTCGCCGGCGCCGTCGGCGTCACCCGCCAGACCCTGATCGCCATCGAACAGGGCAAGTACTCGCCCTCGCTCGAGATGGCCTTCCAGATCGTCCGCGTCCTCGACGTCCCCTTCGACGCGGCCTTCCAGTACCCGGAGGACTGACCCATGACCGACACGATGACCGTCTGGCGCCAGCGCTGCTACGGTTCCGCCGACGCCGTCCGCCCCGAGACCGTCCCCGTCCCCGCACCGCGCGCCAGCGAGGTCCTGCTGCAGACGGATGCCGTCGCTCTCAACTCCGGCGACATCCACCTCATGCGCGGTGAGCCGGGACTCGTCCGCGTCGCGCTCGGCCTCCGCGGACCGCGCATCCGCGGCCGCGGCATGGATGTCGCCGGCACCGTCCTCGCCGTCGGCGACGGCGTCACCGAGTTCGCCGTCGGCGACGCCGTCGTGGGGTCGGGGCGCGAGACCCTCGCCGACCGCGTCGTCGTCCCCGCGAAGCGACTCACCCGCCTGCCCGAGACGGTCGCGCCCGCGATCGCGGCGACCCTGCCCATCGCCGGCAACACCGCCGTGCAGACCCTCGACGCCTGCCGCGTCGGCTCGGGCGCGCGCGTCCTCATCGCGGGAGCGGGCGGCGGCGTCGGCACCTTCCTCGTGCAGCTCGCCGCCGACCGCGGCGCCGAGGTGTGGGCGACGTGCGGAGAGCGCGCGCGACCCGTGCTCGAGCGTCTCGGCGCCGCGCGGACGTTCGACTACCGCGCGCTCGAACTCAGCGACCTGCCCCGCGGCAGGTTCGACGCCGTGGTCGACATCGCCGGCGAGCCGCCCCTCTCGGTCCTCCGCGACCTGCTCGCCCCCGGCGGCACCGCTGCCCTGGTCGGCGGCGACGGGCATCCCTTCTTCGGACCCTTCGGACGCATCCTCCGCTCCGCCGTCACCCGCGGGCGGTTCCGCCCGATCACCGCGGTCACCCGCACCGAGACGACGGCGCAGCTGGTCGAGCTCGCGGCATCCGGTCGTCTCACCCCGCACCTCGAGCGCACCTTCCCGCTCTCGCAGGCCGGCGCCGCCCTCGCCTACGTCGAGGCGGGCCGCACCGTGGGCAAGGTCGTGGTCGTCCGCGACGGCCTTCGCCCACAAGGATGAAGCCGACTGGGCTTTGCAGGAATCCGAGTATGTCAGCCGTGACGAGGCACGAGAGGGCTTCGTTGTCGGATTCTGCTTCGACAACACCGATCGGCCCGCCTGCTCCGATTTCAAGGAAGATGATTGGCGCTAGCTCGACTGGGTGAAGCAGGCAACAGCTCAGCTATCGTCTGCACGCGGACGCGTGTCAGCCGGCGCACGCGATCTGAGCGGGTGGGGTGAACTCGATACCAAGCTCTACATCGAGGTCGCAAACGGACCCGAGGAAGCCTTCCGCGAAACTCGCACTCAGTGGTGGCCGACTGCTCGCGGACGAAGACGCCCAAACGATCATTTCTGAAACCGCCGCACCCGCTCGGGCCGGCCCGCAATGCTGACCCATGTTCTCGCCCGTTTGGGTGAACAGATCATTCATGGGAGCTGAGGCCTCGTCGATCTCAGCGGCTGAGGAGGCCCTGTCCATTCGATCCATCGCTGCATTTAGAAGCTCGATCGATTCTGCCGTCGAAGTCTTGCAACTGTCCGGGGCGACGGTCTCTTGCGGCGATGCCACCTCGGCTTCAGATTGACTTGCTGTTGGCATAACAACGTCGTTGGGCGCTGCGGTGCTGCATCCCGCGCAGCTCAACACGATGATCGAGCATGCAACAAGTAGTGCGCTTATCGTTCTGGTCGGCATTGGTTCCTGCCCCCCGAGTCGCATGATAAAGACGTGCTCAGTCGTCTCTGATCGGGCTCCGTCGGCGTCAGCCTATAGCTCGAACCAGCCGCCCGAGGGGGGATCGCGATCGATGTCCGGGTCGAACGCAGACGACCACCGGGAGCATTTGGTGACCTCGATGAGAACGGTGGTCGGATCTTGAGGGGCTGACCTTCAAAGGCGCACACCGAGACTCGGCCTCCCCGCCAAAAACGATCGTTTTCGGCCGCATCGCGTGGAAGACGCTGAAACGCCCGCCGTAAACGTGGTCCAGAACTTGGTTTCGGTAAGGGTTTTCGGCGCCCAGCGGCAAGCGCCGAGGTCTCGACACGCCGGTCTCCAACGCCGCTCGCGGACGTGGAGTCGCGTAATGTGTCGGCCGCGTCCGTTTGAGTGGTGGTCTTTCGCTTCGTTGCGATGATCAGCTGTCGTTAGTTTAGGCGGCGGTGATCTCGGGGAGTATCACCGCCTCGTCGATGGTGGGGGTGGTCGCGGTGAGCTCGGTCATGGAGGCTTCGGAGAAGTAGCGGCGGTCGGCGGCTTCCCATTCGTCGTGTTGCTCGACGAGGACGGAGCCGGCCAGGCGGAGCAGGGCGGCGTTGTTCGGGAACACGCCAACGACGTCGGTGCGGCGCTTGATCTCCCGATTGAGGCGTTCCAGCGGGTTCGTGGACCAGATCTGTCGCCAATGCCGGGCGGGGAACGCTTTGAACGCGAGGATGTCGTCACGGGCGTCGGTGAGCATCACGGCGGTCTTGGGGTGGACGCGCTCGATCATGCGCACGACTTCGTCGAACTGGGCATCGATGTGCTCGGCGTCGGGTTGGGCGAAGATCGTGCGGATCACGCTGGCGACCATCTCCTGCCGGCCCTTCGGGAGGGCGGTCAGGACGTTGCGCATGAAGTGGACGCGGCAGCGCTGCCAGGCGGCGCCCTGCAACACGGTCGCTGCGGCCTTCTTCAGTCCGGCGTGGGCGTCGGAGATCACCAGCTTCACCCCGCCCAGACCTCGTGTCTTCAACGAGCGCAGGAACTGCTTCCAGAACTCCTCGGTCTCGCTGTCTCCGACATCGAAGCCCAGCACGACCCGCCGCCCGTCAGCGGCGACGCCGATCGCGACGACGACCGCCTGGGACACGACACGGTGGTCGATGCGGACCTTGCAGTAGGTCGCGTCGAGGAACACGTAGGGGTAGGCGATGTCAGACAGCGAGCGGTCGCGGAACGATGCGACCTCGGCGTCGAGCCCTTGGCAGATGCGGGACACCTCGGACTTCGAGATGCCAGTGTCAGCGCCGAGCGCTTTGACGAGGTCATCGACCTTCCGGGTTGAGACGCCGTGGAGGTAGGCCTCCATCACGACCGCGAACAAGGCTTGGTCGACCCGGCGGCGCCGCTCCAGCAGCGACGGGAAGAACGACCCCTGCCGCAACTTCGGGATCCGCAACTCCAGATCCCCAGCCGTGGTCGACAGCACCCGCGGCCGGGAACCGTTGCGGGTAGTCGTGCGCTCGCTCGTGCGCTCGTAGGGGGCGGCGCCGATGAATGCGGCTGTCTCCGCGTCGATCAGCTCCTGGTAGAGCCGCTCGGTCGCGGCTCGGATGCGGTCGGTGGTGCCGGTGAGCTTCAGTTCCCCGAGCAGCTCGAGGAGGGCAGACTGGTCAAGAGCCATCGTGCGGTGTCGTCTTTCTGTGTGAGTTCTTGGTCGTTCTCACTGACCATCGCACGATGGCTCACCCCGTCGCGGTCACGACGCCGCGGGCCCGAAAGACCACCACCCCGCGGGACTCCAGGTAATGTGTCACGTGTTAGAGAAGTGCGCCCAAAATCCCGGTGAGCCCACCGGGATTTCGTTTTTGGCGTAGCAAGCCGGCCCCCTCTGGGACCGGCTTTTTCTATGCCTTCCCGCATCGACGGTTAGGCACGCTTCGGCCACGGCCGGACACTCCGAAAAGGAGGTGGCGAGATGGACCACATGGTCTACATCATCTCGGTGCCTGCGACGGTCATCACGTCGATGACCGTATTCATCTGCAAGGCCCTGCCCTTGCTGTCGGACCGCGTGAACAAGCGCGCCCGACAGCTGCAGCGCGCCAAGCGGAAGTAACTGCAGACACCAGAAAATCGCTCATACGCCACTTCCAGGGGAGAACTCTGCCCAAAAATAGGTCAGCGCCGGATGTATAGTCATTGCATGCTGACTCTTGCTTCGCGTGTGGACGTCATGAACCGTCTCGGTCGGGCGATGGCTGATCCGACGCGTTCCCGGATCCTGCTGTCACTCCTGGATGCGCCTGGGTATCCGGCGGAGTTGGCGCGCGAGCTCGACCTGTCGCGTACGAATGTGTCGAACCACCTGGCGTGCTTGCGGGGGTGTGGGCTGATTGTCGCTTCCCCGGAGGGAAGACGCACGCGATATGAGGTCGCGGACCCGCATCTCGCGTTGGGCTTGCGGCAGTTGCTCGAGGCGGTCGTCGCGGTGGACAAGGGCGTGGCTTGTACGGCGGATGGGTGCGAGTGCTGCGCGCCCACCGGCTCGGCGGAAGTCGCGCAGTGAGCGAAGAGTGCTGCGGCCCCGCTGAGCCTCAGAAGTCGATAGTCCGGCGGATCGAACTGACCGCCCCGCCCACGCACCGTTCGGATGACTCCTGCTGCGCGCCCGGTGCGACTCACGGCGTCTCGCCCGCCGGCGCGGAAGGCGACGCGTGCTGCGGTCCCGATGACACGGCTCCTCATAGAGAGGAGTTGGAGGTGCGCCCTGCATGGTGGCGAGATGCGGCCCTGCTTCCCTCCGCGGTAGCCGGGGTGCTGCTGCTCGTGGGGTACGTCTTCGAATGGTCAGGCGGCGAACTCCCGGCCCTCATCCTGTTGGGGCTCTCGCTCCTGGCAGGGGCGTCGACGTTCGTTCCCGGCGCGGTCCGTCGCCTGATCCGTGGCCGGTTGGGTGTGGGGTTGCTGATGACGATCGCCGCCGTCGGCGCCGTCGCCCTCGGGCATGTCGGTGAAGCCGCGACACTGGCGTTCCTGTTCTCCCTTGCGGAAGCGCTCGAGGACCGCGCGATGGATCGCGCGAAAGAAGGACTCCGCGCCCTGCTGTCTCTGATTCCCGAGACCGTGCGGGTCTCCCGCCTGTCCGGCGACGAGACGATTCCCGCATCCGAGGTCCGTGAGCTCGATGTCCTCGTGATCGGTGCCGGCGAACGCGTCGCAACCGACGGGGTTGTCGTCGAAGGGCATTCGAGCCTGGACACCTCCGCGATCACGGGCGAGTCGATCCCGGTCGAGGTCGGTCCCGGCACCGCGGTAGCTGCGGGGTCCGTGAACGGGTCGGCCACGCTTCGAATCGAGGCGACCGCGGACGGGCGAGACAACTCTCTGACGCAGATCGTGGCGCTCGTCGAGCAGGCACACGCTCGGAAAGGGGAGCGGGCGCGGCTGGCGGATCGGATCGCTCGACCCCTGGTCCCCACCGTCCTCATCGCCGCCGCGCTGGTGGCGCTGTTCGGTGTCGTGATCGGCGACCCCGGTACGTGGATCGAGCGGGCGCTGGTCGTGCTGGTAGCTGCGTCGCCGTGTGCGCTGGCGATCGCGGTGCCGGTGACGGTGATCAGCGCGATCGGGTCGGCATCGAAGTTCGGTGTGGTGATCAAATCCGGAGAAGCGTTCGAGCAGCTCGGCACGATCCGCACCGTTGCAATGGATAAGACGGGCACGCTCACGCGCAACGAACCTGCCGTGGTCGATGTGCGCCCCGCGTCCGGGGTGACCCGGGAGGACGTGCTGGCGTGGGCTGCGTCGGTGGAAGCGTCGAGCACGCACCCGTTCGCCGCGGCGATCACCGCTGCCGCCCCGACGGCGCCGCGGGCGGTGGACGTGGCGGAAGACGCCGGGCATGGCATCACCGGGCACGTCGACGGACGGCGTGTGCGCGTGGGGAACGTCCGATGGCTCACCCCCGGCAACCTCTCGCACGCGGCCGACGATATGGCCGCGCAGGGAATGACCGTCGTCGTCGTCGAAGCGGACGGAACGACCGCGGGCCTGATCGGTGTGCGTGACGAGCTGCGACCCGAATCGGCCGAGACGATCCGGCTCCTGAACGCGCAGGGCATCTCGACCGTCATGCTCACCGGCGACAACGCCCGCACCGCACACGCGATCGCCCACGACGCCGGGATCACCGACATCCGCGCCGAGCAGCTTCCCGCCGACAAAGCCGCCGCGATCACCGAACTCGTCGGCTCCCGTCCGACCGCGATGGTGGGCGACGGCATCAACGACGCCCCCGCCCTCGCGACCGCGACAGTCGGGATCGCGATGGGCGTGAAGGGATCCGCTGCGGCGATCGAATCCGCCGACGTCGCATTCACCGGGCACGACCTGCGCCTCATCCCGGGCGCGCTCGCCCACGCACGCCGCGGCCGACGCATCATGACCACCAACATCGGCCTCGCACTAGCGATCATCGTGGTCTTGTTCCCCCTGGCCCTGTTCGGGGTACTCGGGCTCGCCGGGGTCGTCCTCGTCCACGAGATCGCGGAGCTGGTCGTGATCGTCAACGGCATCCGAGCAGCACGCCGCCCCGTCGCCCTCCGGGGACTGTCAGCACCGATCTCATCCAGAACGCCAACGTTGTCAGCGCCGACTCCACCTGAACTGGCTGCGAAATGAATGTTGCGCAGGTCGTGAGTACGGTGCAGTCAGGCTGGACTTCCGCGAGCCTCATCTTCGCTCTGGCCTCGACCGCACTTCTTGCGCTCGTCCTCATTGTCGGCGTCGTCCTCATCGTGAGGTTGGCTGCTACCCAGCGTCAGGCGCCCGGGCACTCTCATGACGCTTCGTGCGACAACGACGCATCCCAGGATCAGGTCGGTGGATCGGAAGCTACTGGGCAAGGATCACCGCCGCGAACTCCGCTGTGACGGTCCCCGCTGGGGCTGTCACCTCCGTATCCTCACAGCCACTGAATCACCGAGGTCGCCGAGTACCTGAGATAACTTTGAACTACATGTTTCGCATCTCGACGTCCGCACCGGATGCGACCCGTGACCGTTTGTTGATAACGAGAATCGTGACGTGTGTCGCGCTGTCGTTACTGCTCCTCCTCACCGGCGCCGGTATCGGTCATGCGGAGGCCGCGGACGTGAGTGCCCCGTATTCGGGTACGGTGCAGACCGATCAGGAAGAACCACGGTCCGACAACGCTGTCACCGTTCCTACCGCGACGCAGGCAGAAGGCTTCGGTCTTGTCCTGTGCGCGATCGGCCTGTTCTGCGGACTGCTCATCCTCTTGACACCCCAAGGCGGAGTACAGCGACGACGAGTGCACGTTTACGCTCGGTTGCGCCCCCTGCCCCTGTCGCTGATTCCTTGGGTTCAGGCGCCGCCCCGAGCCCCGACGCCTTCTCTGTTGAGCATCTCGCGGACGTGACTGGTAGCTGACGGCACTCGCGTAGACCCTGACCGCGCCTCCCGTACGCCTCGCTCTGACCCGTCCTGCTACCTCTTCGATCGCGGCATCCAAGTCCCGTCCGCGATAACTAGCCGACGCGGTCTCTGCGGCACGCGCTGCTCACAGGTCACCGCATCTGAGCCGTCCATGGCTCTCATTGGCGCGCGCGATCTGCGCAGACGGAAGAAGGACACGAATCATGAAAACACCCGCGAAAGTGACGATCCTCGTCCTCGCCGGTCTCATCGCGGTGGTCATCGGAGCGATCCTCATCGCGGTGATGAACCGGCCTGCAGCCCCCGAACCTGAACCCAGCGGAAGTGCCCTTCCAGGCACCCGGACCAACACACACATCCTGGATGAGGCCGGCCCCGACGCTCCCACGCTTGTCGAGTTCCTCGATTTTGAGTGCGAGGCCTGTGGCGGTCTCTACCCCGTGATCGAGCAGGTCCGCGAGCAGTACCGCGGCGATATCAACTACGCCATCCGGTACTTCCCCATCCCTTCTCACGCCAACTCGATGAACGCTGCCCTCGCCGTCGAAGCCGCCGCCCAGCAGGGAAAGGTCGAGGACATGTACCACCGCATGTTCGAAACGCAAGCGGAGTGGGGGGAGCGCCAAAGCTCAGAGGCGCCCCGGTTCCGCACCTTCGCTGAAGAACTCGGGCTCGACATGACCGCGTTCGACGCGGCGGTCGCAGACCCGGAAACACGAGCGCGCGTGGAGCTCGACTACAACGAAGGCATCGCATGGGACGTTCGAGGAACACCCACGTTCTTCCTGGACGGCGAGGTGCTCGAACTCACCCAGCTGAGCGATCTCACCGATGCGCTTGATGAGGCGATCTCCGACTGATGGCCGACACACCGACACCGCACAACGGCTTGGATCGAGTCCCTCATGGCTGACCCGACGACTCTGACGCTCGATGACATCTCGCTGCTCCTGGTGTGGACGGCTATCGCGATCTACGCGCTCGGGTTCTTGGCGTACGCGACCGACCTTTCCCGCCGCTCATCGTCCACGGTGACGCCTCATCAGACGCCGGTCTTGGCAGGTTCGCGAACCGGGCCTGCGACGGGTCCCTCACCAGAAGACGATCCGCACAGTACTGCGGCCGCCCGTGGTCGCCTCGCGAGTGACAAAGCATCCCGCTATGTGTGGGCACGTATCGGCACCACGCTGACCACCCTCGGGTTTGTCCTCCATCTGGGCGGTACCCTCGCGCGAGGAGTCGCCGCGGACCGTGTGCCGTGGGCGAATATGTATGAGTTCGCTCTGACGGGCACGCTTCTCATCGTTGCCGTCTACCTCACCGTGCTGCGACGGTACGATCTCCGATTCCTCGGTGCTTTCTTGATCGGAATGGTGGTCCTGCTCCTCGGGGGCGCGGCGCTGTCGTTCTACGTCGAAGTGACTCCCTTGATGGACCCGCTGAAGAGCGTCTGGCTGGTGATCCACGTCTTCGTCGCTTCCCTCGCGACGGCACTTTTCGCCATCGCCTGCGGACTATCGGTCACGCAGCTCCTGCAGTCCAGACGAGAACGACACACGGCACCAACCCGCCGGCAAATCGCGCCGCCCGAACCCCCCGTGACTGCGAGAAAGCGAAGCTACCTCGACACCCTTCCTCCTGCGGACACTCTCGAAGCGTTGGCGTACCGCTTCGCGATCGTCGGATTCGTTGCGTGGACATTCACCCTCATCGCCGGCGCGATCTGGGCAAACGATTCATGGGGGCGCTACTGGGGCTTCGACACGAAGGAGGTATGGACCTTCGTGATTTGGGTTCTGTACGCGGGCTACATTCACGCTCGCGCCACCAAAGGGTGGCGAGGAGTGCGGTCAGCATGGCTGTCGATCGTGGGCTTCGCCGCAGTCTTGTTCAACTTCACAGTCGTGAACATGTTCTTCAAAGGTCTCCACTCGTACTCAGGACTGAGCTGACCGATGATCACCAAATCCACATCCACGGCGCTCACCGGAGCGCAGAGGGTCGCGCTGTTCTCTTTGACCGTCACCGTTGCCGCGCTCACCGCGTTAGTCGATCAAGCAACGAAAGCGACCGCGATCATGGAGCTCGCCCCCCGCGGACGTGTCCCTCTCCTAGGAGACCTTTTCGGGCTGCAGCTGGCGTTCAATCCGGGCACTGTCATGTCGCTCGGCGCCGACTCCACCTGGGTCTTGACGACGATCTCCGCGATCGCGTGCGCAGCGCTCCTCATCGGCGCGACCCGCGCCCGCTCAAAGGGGTGGTCGACCGCGATCGGCTTCGTGCTCGGAGGCGCGTCAGGCAACCTCCTCGATCGGTTCCTAGCGCCCCCGGGCGGAGGCAACGGGCACGTCATCGACTTCCTCGCCTACGGCAACCTCTTCATCGGCAACCTGGCCGACATCTTCATCGGCGTGGGGTTCGGCCTCGGGGTCCTCCTGTACGTGCGGAAGCATTCCGCAGGCCGCGACCGTCGGGTTCGCGTACGCCCTGAGCCTGCCAGCGCTGCAGTGGGGGAGCCGAGATGAGAAGCGGTCCAACTGAGTCAGACTGCGGATGCGGGCCCACCCCGTCCGAACTTCGCGACCTTCGCCGAGGTGTCACCCGCCGCGCCGTCGTTGCCGCTGGGGCGCTCGGGGCCCTTATCGCGGGGTTCGCGTCAGGACCGGGCGACCCGGCTTTTGCCGCCAAGTACCCAACGTGGGACGACGTGGAAAAGGCACGACGTAACGAGGCGTCGAAGAACTCGGAGATCGCCCGCATCGAGACGCTCATCCGGTCGCTGCAATCCGATGTGGAGGCCAAACAAGCTGAAGCCGAGCGACTCGGCCAGGAGCACGTGCTCGCCGTCGAAGCATACGAGGACGCTGTCGATCGGGCAGAAACGCTCCAGGCGCAAGCTGATGCGGAGTCCGCCCGGGCAGAAGCCGCCGCGCAAAAACTGGGCATCCTCATCACGGAGCAATACCGTTCCGGGAAGCGTGACCCCGCCCTGGAACTCTTCTTCTCGGGAGAACCCGGTAGTGCTGATGATCTCTTATCGCGCCTGGGCACGATGGACAGACTCGTCGAGGCGAACCGTGAGGTGTATGCCGATGCCACCGGCGCCAGAGACAACGCCCAGAGCCTGAGCGCCCAGGCCGAAGTCGCCCGCGCCGAGCGTGACCGGCGGAAGAACGACGCCGAGAAGAAGATGCAAGCGGCTCAAAACGCAGCCCAAGCAGCCCTCGTCGCGCTGGAAACCCAATCCGAGCACCGAGATGTTCTCGAAGCACAACTCGCCGCCCTTCGAGATACGACCGCGATCACGGTGGCCGATTACCAGACGGGTGTTGAGGTTCGACGCAGGGAACGAGCGGAGCGGATTCGCCGCGAACGCGCAGCCGCCGCAGCGCGCGCAAGAGAAGAAGAGCGCCGACGGCAAGAGGAGGAGCGTGAACAGGCAGCAAACGCAGGAGGTGGTGGTACTGGCGGGAACACCTCTGGCGGCGGCGCTGCCAGCGGTGGCGGACAAGTACAACCGTCCGGTTGGGTCCGTCCAGCGCACGGCGGCGTGACCTCCTACTTCGGATCACGCGGCACCATCTGCAGCAATGGCTACTGCACCGCTAGCGGGCACCGTGGACTCGATTTCGCAGCGAGCTGCGGTGCACCTATCTACGCGGCAGCATCAGGAACAGTCACCTTCGCCGGGTGGAGCGGCTCGTGGGGGAACTACATCAAGATTCTCCACAGCGACGGATCTACCACGGCGTACGCGCACATCCTCAACGGGGGCTACAACGTCAGGTATGGCCAACGGGTACGCGCAGGTCAGCTCATCGCCTACGCCGGTACTACCGGAGCCTCCACAGGATGTCATCTGCATTTCGAGGTATATCGCGACGGCGTTCGAGTGGATCCCGCAGCGCACCTCCGAAACCGAGGAGTACGTGTGTGACGCGCTCGGCTGAAAAGCCGGCGAGCCCAGCCGCGCCGCTGACGCCGCCATCGACGACCCGGCACCTACGTCGACAGCCTCGCCCGATCCCGCTGACGAGAAGTAACCCTTTTCGCCCCCGATCATCAACTGCACCTGAAGGAACCGCACAACATGACCCATATGCCTATTCGCCGACTCAGCCGGAAACCACGATGGGTGCGCCTGGCGATGCTGCTTGTCACCAGCGCAGCCGCTCTCACCTGGGGAATGACTGCCGGCGCGACCTCTGCGACCGCACACGACAGTCTCCTCTCCGCAAGTCCTGAGGCGGACTCCACAACGACTGAGATTCCCGCCGAAGTCACTCTGACATTTAGCGATGAAGTCTTCACGGCAGGAAGTGCGGTCCAGATCGCAGTGATCGCACCAGACGGTGAGGAGATCGTCGCCGGGTCTCCCGCGATCAACGGCAACACCGTCAGCCAGCCGATCACCGAGACCGCGACGCCCGGCACCTTCACTGTGCAGTGGCGGGTCGTCTCTAGCGACGGCCACCCCATCAGCGACGAATACACCTACACTCTCGCGCAGAACACCGGTACCGAGGAATCGACCCCATCGTCGCCGTCGAGCTCCGAGGCTGACCAGGACCCCGCCCCGTCCTCTACGGCAGCAGCGACACAGCCCGCAGACGTTCACTCCGGACCTCGCGAGGGAACCGAGTTCCTGCCGATCATGACGGTGATCGCGGGTGTGGGCGTGGTCGGTGGCGCATTGGTGTCTGTGATGATGGTTGCCCGCGCGCGCCGACGCCGCGACCGCGCCGACGCAAACGCGGCGACCAAGACGGTGGGAGGGAGCGAACGCAATGGCTGACAGCCCGGAAAAGCGGTTTGCGCTGGCGTGCGTCGCCGCTGGCCTCGTGGTGGTGGCTGATCAAGCAACCAAAGCAGCGGCGGTCGCCGGGTTGAGTACAGCTGAAGGTCTCCCACTGCTCGGAGATTTCCTGACGCTACAGCTGGCCTTCAACCCGGGCGGCGTGTTGTCCTTCGGGGCTCAGGCTCCATGGCTGCTCACCGCCTTGGGAATCGTCTCGATCGCTCTCATCGCGACAGCCATGATCCGTGCCCGCACAACACGGTGGGCGGTGGGGCTCGGGATCATTCTCGGAGGAGCGATCGGCAATACGGTTGACCGGCTCTTCTCGCCGCCTGGGTTTGGGGTGGGGCACGTCACCGACTTCCTGGCCTACGGCACCCTGTTCATCGGCAACCTCGCTGACCTCGCCCTTGCCGTGGGCGCGGTCATCCTCATTGCCACGCTGTGGTCTCAGAACCGAGTGCGCCAAGCAAACGGGGCGAGACGATCAAGCTCGGGCAGTGCAGTGTCAACAGTGGGACCCGCCCAGTGATGGCGAAGAAACGCGCCCCGTCCGTCTATCAGCGCAACGCGCTCGCTCCCAGTCTCATAGCGGCCGCGATCCTCTTCCTGGCGCCCGTGCTGCTTGGCGGACCGTGGTTTCTGCTCGTGCTCTTCATCGTTGCGATCCTCGCGCTCATCGTGGCGTGGTTCGCGTTCCAAGCCAAGCAATGGTGGTGGATACCGGCCTTTGCTGCTGTCGCCATCATCTGGAACCCGGCCTACCCCCTCCCCTTCTCGGGGCAGATCTGGTCGGCGGCGCAGCCAGCCGCCGCCGTCCTCTTCTTGATCGCCGGGGCGCTCATCAAGGTGCGCCGCCCATGACTGTCGATGCCGCCAGCGTGGGTCGCAGGGCTCAGCTGCGACACGCATGAGAGGGACGGCGTTGAGCGACCCGCCGACGTTAAGCGATTTCGTCAGTTACATCCCCCTCGAGCTCCCGGTACTTCCCGCCGTAGGAGTACTTCTCGCGGCGGTGTACCTTGCCGGTGCGATACGGCTGTGGAAGGCGGGACGACGCTGGCCTGTATGGCGATCGTTGAGCTTCCTGCTCGGGTGCATCGCCCTCGCGGCTATCACCGGGTTGGGCGTCGAGGCGTACGGCTACGCACTGTTCTCAGTGTTTATGTTTCAGCAGCTCACCCTCATGATGGCCATCCCGCCACTCCTGGTCCTCGGATCGCCGGGAACACTGCTACTCCGTGCAACCCCTCACCGCGGGGTAGGACGCGCGGTGCTACGTGCAGCGCATGGTGGCCTCCGCAGCCGCGCCGCACGATGGGTGCTCAGCCCGTGGGTCGCGCTGCCGGTCTACCTGTCTGCGTTTTACGGCCTCTATCTCGTCAACCTTGCCGACCCCGTCCTCGCGAACCCTTTCGGGCACATCGCCCTGGAGATCAGCTTCCTCATCGCGGGGATAGTGTTCACCATCCCGGTGCTCTCCGACGACCCTCTTCCCATACGGATGAGTGAGGGCGCCCGGGCGTTAGACGTGTTCGTCGAAACAGCACTGCACGCGTTTTTCGGCGTCTTCCTGATGGTGGCGCCCAGCCTTCTCATCAGTTCGTTCGAGGCGTCCTCACTGACGCTCGGGATCGATCCGCTCGCAGATCAGCAGGTGGCGGGTGGGCTGGCCTGGTCCTACGGGGAAGCTCCCACCCTCTTGATGCTGATGTTCGCAATGCACCGGTGGTTCCGCGTCAGCACCGCACGCGACGCCGCTGACGCACGGTATGCCGACGTTCACGGTGACCCTGAGCTCGACGCATACAACACCTACCTCACATCCCTCCGGCGTAAGGGTGATGGGAATGCGTAGGTCGCCTGTGCAGAACCGCACCCGGTGGGCCGCCCCATGACTTGGATCGGTGACGTCCTGCAGCTGCGCCCCATCGAAGGTCGGTTGACCGTCGCTGAGCGAGCGGCGTGTATCGAAGTATTCGTCCGGCTCGCGCGCGCGGCGGAAGCATCCGAGGGCACTCAGCTTCAAGCAGAGAACGCGGACGATGTTGACCCCTGCGACGTCAGAGGTATCGAGTGGGCTGAGGCATGTGGGCAGGTGGCGGTCGCCCTCGGGTGCCCATCGACATCCGACCGAGAGCGGATCCGGGCAGCTCTCACGGTCTGCCGTGTTACGTGCGCCGCGTACGCCCAAGAGTGCGAGGGCAGAGCAGCAGTCACAGCTCGATGCCGCGACCGTTTGGTGGCCAGCCGCGACTGTGAGGAGGCATGCGCGGCGCTTCTCGCAGTGATGTGATCACGACGGAACTCGCCTAGGCGTGTCGAGTCGACGACGGTTCGGAGTCCTGGATATGTGCGGTCTCGATCTGGAACGTCGAATGCAGGATCGACACGGGGAAGTGGTCAGCGACACATTCCTTGACGCTCGTGAGAACTTCGGCGGCGTGGCCATCGGTGAAGCATTCGTCCTCGACGACGACGTGAGCAGTGATCGTCGGTAGGCCGGTGGCGACCGTCGATGCGTGCAGGTCGTGCACATCCTTCACGTGATCCAGCTCGAGGATATGTGCACGCACCGCGTCGAGGTCCAGGCCTTGAGGAGTGAACTCCATCAGCACACTGCCGGTCTCGCGCATCAGCTTGAAAGCGCGCGGCACGATTAGCGCAGCGATGAACAAGCCAGCGATTGCGTCCGCCTGCAGAAACCCTGTGGTTGCGATGACGATGGCTGCGACGATCACGCCTAGTGAACCGAGAGCGTCGTTAAGGACTTCCAAGAACGCTGCGCGCATGTTGAAGTTCGCTGCCCTGCTGGAGGACAGGATGACGATCGCGACGATGTTAGCCGCCAGACCAACGACTCCAAATACCAGCAGCTCACCGGCAGGAACCTCGGGCGGCTCAAACAACCTCCGCACACCCTCAACTGCGGTGTACGTCCCTACAACCAGTAGCAGCGATGCCTGCGCCAGGGCGGCGATTACCTCGATGCGACGGAAACCCCATGTGCGCTTCGCCGTCGCGGGACGCAGCATCAAGCTCGCGGCAATCAACGCAACCAGCAACCCCGACGCGTCGGTGACGGCGTGCGCGGTGTCTGTGAGCAGGGCGAGGCTTCCCGTGACGAAAGCGCCAACCGCTTGAACGATGACCAGCGTGGCGGTTATCGCAAAAGCAACCCACAGTCTCCGTCGAAAATCGCGTGGTGCCGCACCCGCACTCGGGACTGCGTGATCGTGTCCAGCACCCATCAGGACACCTCCTGTGAACCGAGCGTCTGCTTTCCGTGAAGGTGCCCCTGGAGAACAGCGCTGTCGCCTGTGGCTCGAAGAAGTGACCCGGCTGCGTCGAACAGCCCCGCCAATTGAGTCGGCTCAGCTATCGCATACCAGGACGCACGCCCGACTGGCCGTGTTGTCACGAGGCCGCACTCCAATAGGAATGCGAGGTGTCGGCTCACCGTGGACTGCGCCAAGCCGAGATGCGCAACAAGGTCCCTGACCTTGTGCTCACCGAGGGAAAGGTGCTGCAGGACGGCGAGACGGGAAGGCTCGCTGAGCGCCTGGAACAGGTGCGCGTAGATCCGGTTGGCGTCATCGCGGAACGTGTCGGGAGATACCTGATTGATCGTCACAGAGCGATGATATCGCTGTAATGCGGTATGAGCAACATTACCGCGGGCGGGACGACTCTAGAGTCACCCCCAACAGGCGGGGTCATATGCGTCACTGTTAAGTGAAGGGCGGAACGAGCGTCATGCTTGCCTCCGCCCGGGCTGCCCCGGCGTGGGTGACGGCCTGACACAATAGGGGAATGCCTCAGTCCCGAGTGACCCGCGTTATGCGAGGTCTGCTCGCGGCGTGTGTCGCGACATTCGCGGCGTTGGTGTCGCACGTCTCAGGCGGAGGTGAGGTGCCGGGTTGGGTGGGCATCCTCGTTCCCCTGGTGCTGTCTGTGGTTGTGTGCACTGTTCTTGCGGGGCGGCGCCTGTCGGCGTGGCGGCTGACGCTCGCGGTAATGGCCAGTCAATTCCTGTTCCACAACCTGTTCATCCTCGGCACGGTCTCTGCGTCCCCGATGCCGATGCGTGCGGACCGTCACATGCACGGCAGCGTCGTGATGCCTGACATGGGGATGACTGCACCGGCGTCGGTGGTCCCGCAGGACGTGTGGATGCCGATGATGCATGCGATTGCAGTGCTGGTGACGGTCGCTGCGCTGTACCGCGGTGAGCGCATGTTCAACCGGCTGCGCGAGATCGCGATGATCCTCGTTGCGTGGGTTCGTGTTCTGCTGCCCGCCCTGGTCGTGCTGCCCGTCGAGGGATGCAGTCAGTTGGTACCGGCGGCGGCTGTGCCGGTTCGGCGCAAGCGTTCTCCGTTGGTATGGTCTGCTGCTCGCCGTGGGCCGCCGCTGATTGCTGCGTTCTGACTCCCGCCGACCGTTCCCAAGTGGTGGGCATGCTTCGGCGTTCTCTTCGCGCTTCTGGTTGAGCGCTCCTATGTCTTTTGCGCCCGGCAGTCGGGTGCCTGCGAGAGGTTTCTCGAATGTCACCGTTCCGCAAATTCGCGGTCGGGGTGGCGGCAGCGGTCGTTGTTGTGTTGACGACAGCTGTCCCCGCATCGGCCCACGACGAGTTAGTGTCCAGCACTCCCGCCGTTGACGACCGTTTAGAGACGGCACCTACGGGGCTGTCATTGGAGTTTTCGGCTGACGTGATGGAGCTGGGCGCTCTGATTATGGTCGCGGACGGGGCGGGAGGGGATTGGGCTGACGGCACCCCGACGGTTGACAGAACTTCGGTCACCATTCCCGTCACGGAAGGCATGCCTTCGGGTGGGTATGAAGTGCGGTGGCGGGTGGTATCCGCAGATGGTCACCCCATCTCCGGAGTGATCCCGTTCACTGTTGGCGATGGGGAACCGCTAGTACGGGAACCCGCTGCAGCCGACGGCGCTGAGGTGGACGCGGGCGCAGGAAACGACGCGCAGGCAAGTCAGAACGCACAGGACATGGGCGGCATCCCACGGGTTGTCGTCATCGGTGGCATCGGCGCGGCGGTAGCTGTAGCGGTGTTTGCCCCCATACTTCTCCTTCGCCGCCGGCATGCGGCCGGCACCAGCAGCCCGGAGCAGTAAGCCCGGCGCTGGAACACTCTTGAAAGGCACTTTCTGTGATCCCTCGCACCACTTCCACCCGTCTCGGCCTGATCCTGGCCGCGGCCGCGCTGACCCTCACCGGCTGCGCATCGACCACCCCCGGACCGGCTGCAAGCACGGACGCCGATACGGTGGTCGCTGGCGACTCGGTGTCAATGACCGATTCGTGGGTGAAAGCTGCCGACTCGGGCATGTCCGCCGCGTTCGGTGAGCTCACCAACGACAGCAACACCGACGTGACCGTCGTATCCGCCACTACCGAGGTGTCCTCGATGCTCGAGCTGCATGAGACGGTCGAGAACGAGAACGGCGAGATGGTGATGCGTCAGATCGAGGGTGGGTTCACCATCCCCGCCGGTGACACGCTCTCCCTCGAACCTGGCGGAAACCACATCATGATGATGGATCTCCCTGCTCCGCTTGCCGCGGGCGAGGAAGCCACCTTCATCCTCACCTTCTCCGACGACAGCACGTACGAATTCACCGCGCCGGTGAAGGACTACTCCGGCGCGAACGAGAACTATGAGGGCGGCGACATGGACATGGGCGGCGACATGGACTCGGACGGCTGATGAGCCCCCGCGATCGGAACGAACGACCCGGTCGTGCCGGCGCGACCCGGCGGCAGTTTCTCCTTGGAGGAGCTGTCGCCGGTGTCGGCGCTGCTGCCGCGATCGCGATCGACGCGGGCCTGAACGCCGCGGACAACACCGCCGTTCGTACGTCGGTCTCAGAACCGCTCAACGGTGACGTCACGGTCCCGTTCTACGGCGCACATCAGGCCGGGATCGACACGGCTGCCCAAGCGCACGGACTGTTCCTCGCGTTCGACCTGCTGCCCACCACGGACCGAGACGCGCTGCGCCGCATGATGCGGATCCTCACCGATGACGCTGCTCGCATGACGCAGGGGAAGTCGGCCCTGGCCGACTCGGAACCGGAACTCGCCGTCACCCCCTCCCGCCTCACCGTCACGTTCGGGTTCGGGCCCGGGCTGGTCGAACGAGCTGGCGGCGCCCGCCCCGGGTGGCTCGCCCCGTTACCGGCGTTTTCGATCGACCGGCTGCAGAAGGAGTACAGCGACGGTGACCTGCTGATCCAGATCGCCGCCGACGACCCTCTCACCGTCGCCCACACCTCCCGGATGATGCTGAAAGACACCCGGAGCTTTGCCACCTTGCGGTGGTCGCAGCAAGGGTTCCGCCGTGCCCACGGGTCGGTGAAGCCGGGCACCACGATGCGGAACCTGTTTGGTCAGGTGGACGGGACCAGCAACCCCGAACCGGGCACCGCCGACTTCGACACGGTCGTGTGGAACACCACCGACGGGTGGGCAGCCGACGGCACCGGCATAGTCGTGCGGCGTATCGCGATGGACCTCGACAAGTGGGACCGGCTCGACCGGCCAGGCCGCGACCAGTCCGTGGGCCGCTACCAGTCCAACGGGGCACCGCTGACGGGAACCGACGAGTTCGACGAACCCGACTTCACCGCGAAAACCCCAATCGGGTTCCCCGTGATCCCCGAGTTCTCCCATCTGCGCCGCTCCCGCAGCGAGAACACTGCCGAGCGAATCTTCCGCCGCGCGTTCAACTACGACGACACCCCCACGCCCGGGCAGATCTCCAACGCGGGACTCATCTTCGTGTCCTTCCAAGCCGACATCGAAAAACAGTTCACCCCGATCCAGCGCCGCCTAGACGAGCTCGACCTCCTCAACGAGTGGACCGCCCCGATCGGCTCGGCCGTCTTCGCCGCCCCGCCCGGGTGCGCCGAAGGCGGCTACATCGGCGAAACCCTCCTCACCTGAAATCACCTTTGACCGCCATAGCCACCGTGGAGAGTCTGCCGCCTCACCTCGTAAACCCACTCGGTTTGGCATACTCCTCCCACGCCCCCTTCCCTGTGCTCTTACTTCTCAGCCTGCGCTCTCCCCGGCCTTGGTGGAGTAGCGAGAAAGCTGCCGCCCCGTAAGGGTGACGGTAGGTGGGGCACCAACTCCCTCCGGTGCCTCACGGTGATCACACGGGTGGTGCCAACTGATCACCAGTTCGGGCAGGTCGTTTCGGTGCGACCTGCCCGAACCTCGTCCAAAAGCGAAGGCGCACCTTCTTTGCCGAAAACGATCGTTTACGGCTGTGCCGTGTCGAACGCGCGAGAACGCCCGCCGGAAACGCGGTTCGTAACCTTGTTTCGGCGGGCGTTTTCGGTTGGGTTAGTGGCTGCCGCCGAGGTTGCCGGTGAGGCGTCCGTGGAAGGCGGTGGCGGTGTCGTTGAGGCCTTCGATGTGGACGGTTTTGCCGTGGTGTTCGTACTTGGTGACGATGGCGTCGAGGGCGGCGACGGTGGAGGCGTCCCAGACGTGTGAGCGGGTCATGTCGATGATGACTCGTTCGGGGTCATCGTTGTATTCGAACTGCGTGGTCAGGTCGTTGCTGGAAGCGAAGAACAGCTCCCCGTCGACGGCGTAGTACGCGGTCGGGACGGCAGCGGTGTCGTCGACGGTGCGGGTGACGGTGACGAAGTGCGCGACGCGGCGGGCGAACATGATCATCGCGGCGATGACGCCGAGGATCACGCCGATGGCGAGGTTGTGGGTCCAGACGGTCGCGATCACGGTGATGAGCATCACGGCGGTCTCGCTCTTGGGCATCCGCTTGAGGGTGTTCATTCGGATGCTGTGCCAGTCGAACGTCGCGATCGCGACGACGATCATGACCGCGACGAGGGCGGCCATGGGGATGATGGCGACGACGTCGCCGAGGGCGAGGACCAGGACGAGGAGGAAGACGCCGGCGAGGAAGGTGGAGATGCGCGTGCGGGCGCCGGAGGCCTTCACGTTGATCATGGTCTGGCCGATCATGGCGCAACCGCCCATGCCGCCGAACGCTCCGGAGAGGACGTTCGCGACGCCCTGACCCCATGCTTCGCGGGTCTTGCGGGAGTGGGTGTCGGTGATGTCGTCGACGAGCTTCGCGGTCATGAGGGACTCGAGCAGGCCGACCACCGCCATCGCGAGGGCGTAGGGGGCGATGATCTGCAGTGTCTCGAAGGTGAGCGGCACATTCGGAATGAACAGTGCCGGCAGGCTCTCGGGGAGTTCTCCCTGGTCGCCCACGTTCGGGACAAGCCAGCCTGTCGTGACGACGACGACGGTGAGCAGCACGATCGCGACCAGCGGTGCCGGGATGATCTTGGTGAACCGGGGCATCACGAACATGATCACCAGGCCCACAGCGACCAGCGGGTACACCAGCCACGGAATGTTCGCCCCGAACAGCTGGGGGAACTGAGAGGTGAAGATGAGGATCGCCAAGGCGTTCACGAACCCGACCATCACCGACCGAGGGATGAAGCGCATCAGCTTGGCGACGCCGAGGACGGCGAACACGATCTGGATGAGCCCACCGAGGAGGACTGTCGCGATGAAGTAGTCCATCCCGTGCTCACGGGCGACGGGTGCGATGACGAGCGCGATGGCGCCGGTCGCGGCGGTGATCATCGCGGGTCGGCCGCCGAGGAACGCGATCGCGACGGCCATCACGAACGAGGAGAACAACCCGACGCGGGGGTCCACGCCCGCGATGATCGAGAATGCGATCGCCTCCGGGATCAGGGCAAGGGCCACAACGAGGCCGGCGAGGACTTCGCGGGTGAGGAGCTTTGGGCTGCGCAGCGCTTGCAGCACGGTGGGTTCGATTCGGTATCGCGCTTTGGTGTCGCGCGCAGGGCTGACAGCGGTCAACATGCCTCCATGGGTAGAGCTCTCCCTAGGAGAGCGGTCGTTGAGGGTGCGCCCGTGAGCGCGGCGCCGGATGCCCGACGCAGGAGAATGGGGGAGGGTGCTGATCGCACCCTGGAACAAACATCACGTAACGTGAGAGTTCAAATGTAACGTAACGTGAGGTTTGCTGTCGAATCGGAAGGGATACGGTCGCGATGGAGGAAGAGACCGCCCGTATAGGCGAGGTCACCGAGCGCACAGAGCTGTCCTCCCGGACCCTGCGTCACTATGACGAAATCGGGCTGGTCACTCCCTCCGCGCGCACCGAGGGCGGGTTCCGGCTCTACACCGAGGCCGATATCGCGCGCATCCTCCTGATCCGTCGGATGAAGCCGCTCGGGTTCACTCTCGACGAGATGAGGGAACTGCTGGACGTTGTCGACGCCCTCGCGGCATCACCGGACGACGTCGACCTGCGGAAGCGGCTCGACGCGATCCGCGACGAAACCGCAGAGCGGCGAGAGAAGCTCAGCCGACAAGTCGCCATGGCCGACGAGTTCATGGAGCAACTCTCACAAGTCTGAGTCCAGGGCGGCGGGTTGCCTCAGTCCTCGAGGAGTTCCACTCGAGTTCGCTGCGCTACCGCTTCGCGGAGCGGGCGAACAGCGTCCGCGTCCCACGACTCCAGGTTGGGGAATGACCACTCGAACACCTCGCCCCTCGGGTTGGAGGGGAGCTCACCGGCCCCGCCGGGCAGCCGATCGACGTCGTCCGAGAGGTTCGTGATGACATCAAGGACCGTGTGGAAGAGCTCGTGGCCAGTCTCGTCTCGCAGGACGTATCTCGCGCGCAGCGCTGACGAATGAAGTGGTTCGGGTGGGCCAGGGGGGAATGGCCCACCCGAACCTCCGGCGCAGTCTGCGAAGTAACTTGCCGGCTGCGGCACTGATAGTGCCGCAGCGCGCTGGGGGACGCGCGTCTAGAGGTACTCAGATCGTGCTGCGTGGGCGATCGAATGATCGCGGATGTCGTCCCAGTCGAGAACCACGACGCCGTGGAGGCCGGTGGGGTCGTCGCATCGGTCGAGAAGTCGTTCTGTGAGAGCTGACACATCGGTGCAGCCGCTGACGTTGAGGAAAGTGACTTCGACGTCTCGCGCCTTCTCGCGTTCGAGGTTCGAGTGAAGCCGAGCGCCGAGCCCTGAGGCGATGCGATCAAACCTCCCCGCGTGGCGGGGAGCGAGCATGACCGCGAACAGGATGTGGCGGACGGATGTTGTTCGAGCCGCTGTGGCAAGCGCAAGAGTCCCCAGTGCACGGAGTCGCTCCGGTCCGGTGTGGCGGTCATCGGTGCGAAGGTCGGCGAATGCGAGCACGGCTCGGGGTGCAGAGTTCGGAGCCGATGCGCGCGACGCGTGGTCGAGGGCAGACATTCCCCGCGCCAAGGGGGTGTCGACGTCACCGAGCAGCACAGTGCTGTGACTCATGGTTTGCCTTCCGTTGGAGGGAACGGTCGACGACCGTTGCCGACCAGACTTCCCGGCTCACCATGACTTGCCTGCGACCCTACTCCTTGTCTGCTCTTGCGCCTCTCTCTTCCTGGTAAATGTCGGGGGTTCCGTCCGCGTCCTTATCTACGGCCTCGGCCGCTGAGATTTGGCGGTACCGGCGGTTACGAGCCAGGAGGATTCCTGCTGCGCCGAGGGAGGCGAGGAGTGATGCGATCATGATCGCGATCTTCGCGTCGTCGCCCTCCGTCGAGCCGGAGGGGAAGCTGAGTTCCGCGATCAGGAGCGACACGGTGAACCCGATCCCCGCCAGGAGCGAGACACCGAGCATGTCGACCCACCGCAGCGCGGGGTGGAGGCGGATTTTCGTCACAAGGGTGAGAGTGCGGACGGCAAGAAGGATGCCGATCGGTTTGCCGAGGACGAGGCCTGCGACGATACCGAGAGCGACCGGGTCGGTCGCGGCGCGGAGAATCCCGTCCGCGCCGCCCACGGCGACTCCGGCAGCGAAGAAGGCGAACACGGGTACAGCGAACCCTGCGGACACGGGCCGGAAGCGATGCTCAAACTCGTGCGCGAGGTCCTTTGCGCGCGGTCCTTCTGTGACGCCGCGTGCAGGCTTGACGGGGATCGTGAAGGCGAGAGCGACGCCTGCGATGGTGGCGTGTATGCCGGATGCGTGGAGGAACGCCCATGCGATGAAGCCGATCGGGAGCAACACCAGCCAGGCCATCGATGGGCGGTTCGCGAAGAGTGCACGGTATCGCTGGGCGATAAACCCGTAGCCCGCGATGACTCCGGCCGCGATGAGTAGCGGGAGCACCGCGATGTCTTCGGTGTAGAAGATGGCGATGATGCCGATGGCGATTAGGTCATCCACGACAGCGAGAGTCAGCAGGAAGATCCGCAGTGGGCTGGGAAGGTGTGAGCCGACGAGAGCGAGGACTGCGACGGCGAACGCGATGTCGGTGGCCGTGGGGATTGCCCACCCTTGGGCCAGCCCGTCCTGCCCGCGCACCACAGCGACGTAGATAAGCGCTGGGACGGCCACTCCGCCGATCGCAGCAGTGACGGGGACGACTGCGGTACTGAAACGTCGAAGGTCGCCGGCGACGATCTCCCGTTTGAGCTCGAGGCCTACCAGGAAGAAGAAGATTGCGAGCAACCCATCGGCCGCCCATGCTCCTAATGAGAGTTCCAGGTGCCACGGCTCGTACCCGAAGCGGAAGTCGCGGAGCGCGAAGTAGCTGTCCGTGGCGGGAGAGTTTGCCCAGATGATGGCAGCGACCGCAGCGATCACGAGCAGGGCGCCGCCCACAGCCTCCTTGCGGAGGATTTCGGATACTCGCGCGGCTTCGGCGTAGCCCTGCCAACGTGGGGCGCGGGTTTCCGTACGGTCGCTGGTCGGCACGGTCACAGGGAGGCCTCCGGGAGGGTCGATAGACAGAATGTCGACCAGGCTTCCCGACGCACCACTCCCAGCCTATCGGGTACCCCTGAGAAGGCTATGCACGTGGCGGTCACTGCATTACGGTGAATCCCTGGTGTGCCGGGAAGTCTGGTCGGCGCCGGTGCGGAGCGCGCCGGGACGATGAACAACGGAGCACGGATGCCGATCGGGTCCCAGACGAGCAAGCGTGCCCGGCTGGCCCGGAGGGGCCCTCATTTCTCCTTTCGCGCACTAGAGACAGTCCTGCGAAAGTCTCAGGCGCAAGCCGCGGTCGCCATCTTCGTCCTCGCAGCAGCACTGTTCTCCGCCCTTCTCGCTCTTCCCATCGCAACAGCAGACGGACAGGGGATGCCCCTGCAGGACGCGATCTTCACCGCGGTGTCAGCCATCACCGTCACCGGACTCACCACAGTGGATACCGCCGTTGCCTGGTCCCCCTTCGGGCTCGGGGTGATTCTCGTCGCGATCCAGGTCGGAGGGCTGGGCGTGATCACGATCGCGTTACTACTCGCGCGTGCTGTCACGCGCCGTCTCGGTCTCGGCGGTCGAGTATTCGCACAACAAAGCATCGGTTCCCCCGAACTCGGTGAGGTCCGCCGGCTCCTCACGATCGTCATCGTCACCACCCTCAGCATCCAAGGCGCCCTCGCGGTGCTACTCGCCCCACCCTTCATCGCTGCGGAAGGGTGGGCGACGGGGACCTGGCATGCCGTGTTCTACGCCGTGTCAGCGTTCAATAACGCCGGCTTCACCACACACACCGGAGGGCTGACGGTTTTTGACGGGAACCTGTTCATCCTCGGCCCGATCGTCGTGGGGGTCTTTGTCGGTTCGCTCGGATTTCCCGTGTTCCTCAACATCATCAAGAACAAGTGGGATCGCACCCGTTGGACTCTCCACACCAAGCTCACCCTGGCAACAACGCTGATCCTCCTGCTCCTCGGGACCGGTGCATGGACGCTATTCGAATGGTCAAACCCCGCGACCATCGGCGACATGGACCCTGCCGCCAAAATCTTCCACGGCGTGTTCGCCTCGACGATGATGCGATCGGGCGGGTTCGCCATCACCGACACCGCCGCCTCCACCACCACAACCCTGCTTCTCAGCGACGCACTGATGTTCGTTGGCGGGGGTTCCGCATCCACCGCCGGTGGCATCAAAGTGACCACCCTTGCCGTGCTGTTTCTCGCGATCGTCGCTGAGGCTCGCGGCACCAAAGACGTCCGCGTCGCTCAACGCACCATTCCCGACAGCATCCTGCGAGTCGCCATCAGTGTCACTTTCTTGGGCGCTTCACTGGTTCTCACCGCGACAACCCTGCTCACTCTGACCAACGACGCCTCACTGGACCGGGTCCTGTTCGAAGTCATTTCCGCCTTCGCAACCTGCGGGCTCTCCGTCGGTCTCTCAGCCGAGCTGGACGCGTTCGGCAAGATCATCCTTTCCGTCCTGATGCTCGCCGGACGCATCGGCCCCATCGGGCTCGCAGCGGCTCTCGCCATCCGGCACCGGAACGTCCTGTACACCTACGCAAACGAACGCCCCATCATCGGATAGTCGGACTGAAGCGTTCTCCTGCCGATAACGATCGTTTACGGTGCACTCGCGATAGAGGCCACGGATCGCGCGAAAAACGCACATCAGAACGTGGTTTCGGCGGGCGTTCAATGTCTCGCGAAGGGCTGGCGTTGTCAATGCCCTACCAGCAGGCTATCGAGGCCAGTAGGTTCTCGAGCAACACCATTTGATCGGAGTAGACATGAAAGCAGTAGTGTACGAGGGACCCCGTCAGGTCAGCACGAAGGATGTCCCGGACGCGAAGATCGAGCGACCCTCCGATGTGCTGGTCAGGGTGACGACAACGAACATCTGCGGCTCGGATCTTCACATGTACGAGGGGCGGACCTCCTTCGAGGTAGGCCGGACGTTCGGCCACGAGAACATGGGGGAGGTCATCGAGGTCGGTAGTGGTGTGGAGAAGGTCAGGGTCGGAGACCGGGTTGTGCTCCCGTTCAACATCTCGTGCGGGTTCTGTAAGAACTGCGAACGCGGCCTGACCAACTACTGCCTCACCACCCAGCCCGACCCATCATTCGCCGGTGCGGCCTACGGGTTCGCCGACATGGGTCCCTACGGTGGTGGCCAGGCGGAACTGCTCCGTGTGCCTTTCGGTGACCACAACGCGCTGCGCTTGGGCGAGGATGCGGAGGAGAAGGAGAACGACTACGTCATGCTCTCCGACATCTTCCCCACCGGCTATCACGCCACCGAGATGGCCGGCGTGATACCCGGCGACAGTGTTGTCATCGCCGGGGCGGGTCCGGTCGGGCTGATGGCCGCCCTGTCCGCGATGATCAAGGGCGCCGCGAAGGTGATGGTGGTCGATCGTCACCCCGACCGGCTCGCGTTGGCCGAGCAGATCGGCGCGATCGCCATCGATGACTCCAAGGTCGATCCCGTGCAAGCCGTGCTCGACGAGACGATGGGGCTGGGAGCTGACCGGGGTTGTGAATGCGTGGGTTACCAGGCCCACGATCCTCAAGGCAACGAGGACACGGCCGCTACCCTGAACATGCTCATCAACGCGGTGCGTTTCACCGGAGGAATCGGCACCGTCGGCGTGTTCGTCCCCCAGGACCCCGGAGGCAAGGATGACCTCGCCAAGCAGGGAAAGGCGGCCATCGACTTCGGAACGCATTGGTTCAAGGGTCAGACCATGGGGAGCGGTCAGGCCCCGGTCAAGCGGTACAACCGCCAGCTGCGGGACTTGATCGCCGCCGGCAAGGCGACCCCTTCGTGGATCGTCTCCCACGAGATCTCGCTGGACCAGGCTGCCGATGCCTACAAGAACTTCGACGCCCGGTCCAAGGGTTGGACGAAGGTCCTCATCAAGCCCGGGATGTCGACCGAGAAGAAGACGAACTGATATGGCCGAGACGCTGCAGGGCAAGAGAGTCGCCATCCTCGGAGGTCTCTCCTATGTCACCCGTTCACAACCTCCTGGGGAAGTACAGCTAGTCGTTGTCGCGCTGGCGGCGCTGTCCGCGAGTCGACTTGGAAGCGCAAGCTCGAGGAAGATCGATCAGCCTGCCGCTTGAGCCGACGAATATCCGGCTGACGCGGATAGGCGCCAGCCGGATCCTCGATCAATTGCCGTAGATCGTCCGCAGCCCTTCCTGGTCACCGCGGCCGCGTGCAGCCGGTTGGCCATGTTGCACGTGCTAGTGGTAGGCGCCATGACTTGGCCGGCAGTCTGGGCAGAATGGCCGACGCTTGACCCCTGATCTTGGAGGGGTCAAGCGCCTCAGCCCGAACGCCTACGAAGCCGCACGCTCCGCCACGCTCGCGGAAGCGGCATAACCGAACCGACACCGTGTCCACGATCAAGGGCCAAGGCCCCACAGCCGACACCGCGTCGCAGCTCCCGCACTGAACGAGCGGCGCCGACCGACGCCGCTCCCTGAGAGAAAGAAGCACACAATGTCAAACTCGCTCGATGGCAAGGTCGCACTGGTCACCGGTGGTGGCGGAGGGATCGGGCGCGAGACCGCGAAGGTCCTCGTGGACCACGGCGCACGGGTCGTCGTCGCCGACCTGTCCGAGGATGCCGGCAACGGGACGCTCGAGTACATCGACGGCGGAGACGCCGTGGCGTTCGTCCGGGCGGACGTGACCGACCTCGCGTCGATGCAGCACGTGGTCCAGGCCGCGGTGGACCGCTACGGCCGACTCGACATCGCGCACAACAACGCCGGCATCGAGCTCACCGGCCCCGACCTCGCCGACGTCACGGTGGAGCAGTTCGACAAGGTGATCGCCGTCAACCTCACCGGAGTGTTCATCAGCATGAAGGCCGAGATCCCGCAGATGCTGGCGCAGGGCGGCGGATCCATCATCAACACCGCCTCGTCCCTCGGGCAGGCCGCCATCGCCCACCAGTCCGCCTACGTCACGTCGAAGCACGGCGTCATCGGCCTCACCCGAGCCGCCGCGGTGGAGTATTCCGACAAAGGCATCCGCGTGAACGCAGTGCTGCCCGGGGTGATCCAGACGCCAATGATAGACGCGCTGGAGGAGACCTACCCCGGCTTCAAGGACGCGCTGCTGACGAAGCACCCGATCGGCCGACTCGGCACGCCGCACGACATCGCCGAGATGGTCGCGTGGCTCGGTTCCGACGCGGCCGCCTTCGCGACCGGCTCGCAGTTCGCCGTCGACGGCGGGTACCTCGCGATTTAGACGAGGTGGCCACGACGGACGGGAGGCACGGTGTCAGCTGGCACCGTGCCTCCCGTCCGTCACCGGTCGCACCGCGACCGCGGGTCGCTGGTCGGCGCGATCTTCCACTCTGACCACGGCAGCGTCTACACCTCGAAGGCTACGCCGCGCTCTGCGAGCAGCTGGGCGTGACCCAGTCCACGGGCGCGGTCGGCACGAGTGCCGACAACTCACTCGCGGAAAGCTTCAACGCCACGCTCAAGCGCGAACTCCTCGCCGGCCGGTCAGCGTTCCCGGACCAGGCCACCGCCTACCGGGCCGTGTTCCGGTGGGCGAACCGCTACAACACTCGCCGGCGCCACTCCGCGATCGGCAACATCAGCCCGAACGCCTACGAAGCCGCACGCTCCGCTACGCTCGCGGAAGCGGCATAACCGAACCGACACCGTGTCCACGATCAAGGGCCAAGGCCCCGGCGTTTGCTCAGGTCAGCGGCTCGTTCGCCCAGTGGGCGCATCAAGCGATAGACGCAAAGCCGACGTGATTAGGTCGTCCGTTCGATTCCGACAGGCGGCTCCGGCGAACCGTTCTGGTGGTCGCGCGATGCGCTGGCCTCACGGCTCTGCCCGACACCGACGTCGCTCTCCTCTGCGATGGACCCCTCGCCGGCTGAGCGCTCGCGGCCGGCATCCTGTCCGTGTGCCGATAGGCCTCGCACCGCTCGGCAACGCAGCGTGGCGTTGCGTCGCGACCTGGCGACGGCTCGGCGGGGCGCGATCGTCTCGTGCGTTGGCGGACTACGGGAGCTTGGACGCGAGGACGTCGGCCGCCAGGATCTCGGGTGCTGCGCCGAGGAGGTGCTGGTTGGCCATCAGGGCTGCGACGATGGCGCCGTTGGCGTGGGCGTCGCGAGCGGCCTCGTCGGGGAATGCATCGAAGATCCAGAAGGTGTCGGCGTGGGTCCTGACCGCGAACCAGACAATCGTTCCTACTTCTTCGTTGGCGAGTGCGACAGCGCCGGCGAGCAGATCGGCGACCGCGTCGTGCTGTCCATCGGCCGCGACGATCTTGGCGACGAAGGCATACGGAAGTGATGCGGGTGTGGACATGAGGGACTCTCCTTGACGTCGGGGTTCTTCGTGGGACGAGTTCAGCGTATGACGAGCGAGGGCCGGTGGGGAGTGGCGTATACGGCAGTATTGCTACTGTTTACGTCATGCGTATCGGACTGATCGCGATCGACGGCTGCTTCGGTTCGGCTATCGCGTCGATCATCGACATCGTGCGGGTGGCCGACGGAGCCCGCGGCGATGTCGACCCGCGGATCGACCCGATCGAACTCGCCATCCTCGGACCGAAACGGCGAGTGACCACGACGGCATCGATGACCCTGTCGGTGGACCACCCGCTGTCGGAGTCCGGAGAGTTCGACGTGGTCGTCGTCCCTGCGCTTGGAACCCTTACGGCCGCCGCTACCAACGACGTCCTCCAGAGCCGAGATGCTCGTTCGGTCATCGCCTCGCTCGGGCGCCTCGACGAGGCGACCACCCGGATCGCCGCGGCGTGCACCGGCGTGTTCGCTGTCGCCGAGACCGGCCGGATGCATCATCGGAGGGCGACGACCAGCTGGTTCCTGGGGCCGGAGTTCCTGAAGCGCTATCCGACCGTCGCCCTCGATCTCGACACCATGGTCGTGGTCGACGGGAACCTCGTCACCGCCGGCGCCGCGTTCGCCCACATCGACCTCGCGCTCTCACTCGTGCGATCGATCAGCCCCGACCTGGCCCAACATGTCGCCAAGCTCCTCATCATCGACGAGCGTCCGTCGCAGGCGGCCTTCGTCGCCTACGAACATCTCCGGCACGAGGACCCGATCGTCGTCGAGTTCGAACGCTTCGTGCGCGCCCGCCTGGACGAACCGTTCAACGTCGCCTTCGTCGCGCAGTCGCTCGGCACCAGCCGGCGCACCCTCGAACGACGAGTCCGTGCGGCGCTCAACCTCACTCCGCTCGGCTTCGTCCAACGGCTTCGCATCGAACGAGCTCGGCACCTCTCAGCAACCACGGACTTCACCTCCGCCGAGATCGCGCTACGGGTCGGCTACGCGAACGCCGAGACTCTGCGCTCCCTCCTGCGCAGGGAGCGACGCCGTTCCTGACCTATCGCCATGCCTGTAGCCGGTGTCCTAGCACTCGACTGGAACCACCTCTCAGCACGTCGCGTCGACGCTCCTGCGTCGCCCCTGGACGATCCACTCGACACGCCCGCAGCACAGGTCATGTGACGTGTCCCGGCTTCCCGGACGGTCGGGGTTGGGTGGCTGTGATGTCGCTGCGTTCTCGTCGAGGGGGTCAGCAGACTCGATCAGGGTCGACTGGGATGAGACGCGAAGGCGGTCAGGTCAGGGCGGCCGAAGCCGGCCGGCGGGGTAGCGTCGGTCACGTCGAGGTCTTTCGGACGGATGGCGTAGGAACCTCCGTCGTCGGGAGACCTCGACGTCTATCTGCGGACCGACGCGCCCGGCCGACCTACACCCTCATCTGGGAAGAGCCCCTAAACCTTCAGCAGTCCCAACTCCTTGTGCTCGTCAGTGGTGACGCCGGCCTTGCGGCCGGAGTCGATCGCGTCCCGGTTTATCCAGTTCCGCAGACACGACTCGCTGATCCCAAGATCACGAGCCGTCTGGCCGACGGGTTGCCCTGCGCAACGAGGTCAAGGACACGGCGCCGAAACTCCGGCGGGTGAGCAGCAGGCATTACACGGACTCCTTCCGAGACCATCATCGCCTCAACTCAGGTGTCCGGAAAAGCGGGTCAGGCTCCGATCGTCTATCGCGCCGCAGTGATCCTCAACGCCGTCATCGCCTGGACCCGGCAATTGTCAGACACGCCCTAGATCACGGGTGACGCTGGTGAAAATCATCTCGACGTTGCAATAAGCTGCGCCCGATTGCGCGCGCCGACCTTCCGGAGAAGGTTCGACACATGGAACTTCACCGTGTTGACGGAGATGAGGAGCTCTTCCGCGATTTCGGCGTTGCGCGCTCCCGATGCGAGAAGCCGTAACACATCTCGTTCGCGCATGGAGAGTTGTGAGAATTGCGGAAGTGGCTCGGGTTCCGCCGGCGGATCGAGGGGGAGCCGGATGTCGACTGAGGACCCCCAGCCGGGTGTTGAGGAGACCGCAATCGCGCCGTCGAGGGCTGTGACGCGTTCGACGATTGGCCGGATCGAGTCGTCGTGTGCGGAAAGTTCGCCGGCCCCGTCATCTCGGATGCCGATCAGGAGATTTAGGCCGTCGCAGTCCCACTGGATGCGCACCCGCCGAGCCTCGCTGCGATCCGCGAATGCGAGCACCGAGCTGCGGACGATGGCCCGCGCCGCGTGCGCGACCTCCCCTGGGAGTGCCCGACCGGTCGCGGGCGGCTCAACGAACTGCACGTCGAGATCGCCGAACCGGACGAGGGGGAGCAGGTCGCTCTGCAGTCGGGCGAACGCACCGACGACGGGTTCGAGGATGCTGCTGCGTTCCTGATCGGTGACAGCGCGCAGCCCGATCAAGGCGCTCGTTGCCGCCTCGATCGCCATGTTGCGTGCTGCGCGGTCATCGAGGCGGGGCGATCGCAGAAGCGCGAGTATAGATTCGAGCGTGATCGCGTGCCGGTCAGCATGCTCGGCGACGATTCGGGCGTGGTCGGCGACATGCTGACGTGACGCGGGCGACGCCAGTTCGGTGAGGTCCACGGTGACAACCTACCCACTCAGGTAGGCCCATGCCTACGGGTAGGTGGCCCTGCTCCTTTGCGGGGGGGCCAAAGCGGCCGACGGCCGTGAGGATAGGGCGATGGATGTCCTCGAAATCGGTGTGGGCAACTCGCTCAGCCGCATTGCCCGCGAACTCGAACTCGCAACCGACAGACTGATCGCTCGCGACCGGGCGGAATTGGCGGAGCTCGCGGATATCGTCGGCGCTGCTCCGCGAGTCTTCGTGCTGGGTGCAGGCCGATCGGGGCTCGCGCTGCGAATGACCGCGATGCGACTCATGCATCTTGGCCTGGCCGTCCACGTCGTCGGGGAGGTCACCGCTCCTGCGATCGAACCAGGTGACTTGCTCCTCGCTGCCAGCGGTTCCGGAACGACGGGCGGGATCGTGCGCGCGGCACAGACTGCCGTCGATGCTGGCGCCCGGGTGGCGGCTGTTACAACAGTCCCAGACTCTCCGCTTGCAACGCTGGCCGCCGTCACGGTAGTCGTGCCGGCTGCCGGCAAGCTTGATCGCTCTGAAGCGGCATCTGAGCAGTATGCCGGCAGTCTCTTCGAGCAATTGGTCGTTGTTCTCGGCGACGCGCTTTTCCACACACTCTGGCGCCGCTCCGGCTTGACCGCTGATGAGCTCTGGCCTCGCCACGCAAATCTCGAATGACGCAAACCACTGCACGAAAGGAATCCAAATGAAACTGCAGTTTGCCATGGACACCCTCTCCACCGAGGCCGCCCTCGAACTCGCTGCTGCTGCCGCGCCGCACGTCGACATCCTCGAGCTCGGTACCCCGCTTATCAAGAGTGCTGGCCTTTCGGTGATTACCGCGATCAAGCAGGCCCACCCCGACAAGGTCGTCTTCGCCGACCTCAAGACGATGGATGCCGGCGAGCTCGAGGCTGATATTGCCTTCACTGCGGGTGCCGATCTCGTGACGGTCCTCGGCTGCGCCGGTGACAGCACGATTGCCGGTGCTGTGAAGGCGGCGAAGAAGCACGGTAAGGGCGTTGTCGTCGATCTCATCGGCGTGAGCGACAAGGCGAAGCGTGCGAAAGAGGTCGTAGCACTTGGAGCAGAGTTCGTCGAGATGCACGCGGGCCTCGACGAGCAGGCCGAAGAGGGCTTCACCTTTGCCACCCTGCTCGAGGACGGCAAAGCTTCTGGCGTGCCGTTCTCAGTCGCAGGCGGCATCAATAGCTCGACGATCGCTTCGGTGCAGGAATCTGGTGCGCAGGTGGCTGTGGCAGGAGGCGCGATCTACGGCGCTCCCGATGTCGGTGCTGCCGCCGCGGAACTCCGTGCAGCCATCGTCTGACGACCTAGGGCGTGTCTGACAATTGCCGGGTCCAGGCGATGACGGCGTTGAGGATCACTGCGGCGCGATAGACGATCGCATGCTTGTCGTTGTGGGTGGCGAGTCCACGCCATTGCTTGAGGTGGCAGTAGTGGCGCTCGATGACGTTGCGGCCCTTGTAGTCGGCGGCATCGAACCCGACGGGTCGTCCGCCGCTTGACCGGCGGCGCTTGCGGTGGCCTTACTAGTCGGATGGTTCGGGGATCACGGCCTTGATGCCGCGGGCGCGCAGGTGCCCGCGGATCGCGCGGGATGAGTACGCCTTGTCGCCGCGGATCGCCGAGACACGATCAGAGTCTCTCAGCGAGCCGCCGATCTATTTCTCAGACACGCCCTAGGTATACAACTACTTTCCACCTGAGCAGACCTTTCCGATGCCCACTCCCGGCGGAATGGCCGCTCCGAGTCAGGTGGGCAGGTCGCGTCCCCTGCCGTAAACGATCGTTTACGGTGCACTCGCGATAGAGGCCACGGATCGCGCCGAAAACGCACATCAGAAGGTGGTTTCGGCGGGCGTTCAATGTCTCGCGAAGGGCTGGCGTTGTCAATGCCCTACCAGCAGGCTATCGAGGCCAGTAGGTTCTCGAGCAACACCATTTGATCGGAGTAGACATGAAAGCAGTAGTGTACGAGGGACCCCGTCAGGTCAGCACGAAGGATGTCCCGGACGCGAAGATCGAGCGACCCTCCGATGTGCTGGTCAGGGTGACGACAACGAACATCTGCGGCTCGGATCTTCACATGTACGAGGGGCGGACGTCCTTCGAGGTAGGCCGGACGTTCGGCCACGAGAACATGGGGGAGGTCATCGAGGTCGGTAGTGGTGTGGAGAAGGTCAGGGTCGGAGACCGGGTTGTGCTCCCGTTCAACATCTCGTGCGGGTTCTGTAAGAACTGCGAACGCGGCCTGACCAACTACTGCCTCACCACCCAGCCCGACCCATCATTCGCCGGTGCGGCCTACGGGTTCGCCGACATGGGTCCCTACGGTGGTGGCCAGGCGGAACTGCTCCGTGTGCCTTTCGGTGACCACAACGCGCTGCGCTTGGGCGAGGATGCGGAGGAGAAGGAGAACGACTACGTCATGCTCTCCGACATCTTCCCCACCGGCTATCACGCCACCGAGATGGCCGGCGTGATACCCGGCGACAGTGTTGTCATCGCCGGGGCGGGTCCGGTCGGGCTGATGGCCGCCCTGTCCGCGATGATCAAGGGCGCCGCGAAGGTGATGGTGGTCGATCGTCACCCCGACCGGCTCGCGTTGGCCGAGCAGATCGGCGCGATCGCCATCGATGACTCCAAGGTCGATCCCGTGCAAGCCGTGCTCGACGAGACGATGGGGCTGGGAGCTGACCGGGGTTGTGAATGCGTGGGTTACCAGGCCCACGATCCTCAAGGCAACGAGGACACGGCCGCTACCCTGAACATGCTCATCAACGCGGTGCGTTTCACCGGAGGAATCGGCACCGTCGGCGTGTTCGTCCCCCAGGACCCCGGAGGCAAGGATGACCTCGCCAAGCAGGGAAAGGCGGCCATCGACTTCGGAACGCATTGGTTCAAGGGTCAGACCATGGGGAGCGGTCAGGCCCCGGTCAAGCGGTACAACCGCCAGCTGCGGGACTTGATCGCCGCCGGCAAGGCGACCCCTTCGTGGATCGTCTCCCACGAGATCTCGCTGGACCAGGCTGCCGATGCCTACAAGAACTTCGACGCCCGGTCCAAGGGTTGGACGAAGGTCCTCATCAAGCCCGGGATGTCGACCGAGAAGAAGGCGAACTGATATGGCCGAGACGCTGCAGGGCAAGAGAGTCGCCATCCTCGCCGCCGACGGGGTCGAGCGAGTCGAGCTCGAGAAGCCCCGCGAGGCGCTGGAGCAGGCTGGTGCACAGACCGAGGTTCTGTCGATCCACGACGGTGAGATTCAGGCCCGTGAGAACGATCTGGATGCAGCAGGCACGTTCACTGTCGACGGGTTGGTCGCGGGCGCCTCTGTCGCCCACTATGACGCCCTGCTTCTCCCGGGCGGCACGGTTAACCCCGATCAACTCCGGGTTGACCCCGACGCGGTCTCCTTTGTCCGCGAGTTCGTCGAAAGCGGCAAGCCCGTTGCGGCGATCTGTCACGGACCGTGGACGCTGATCGAGGCGGGTGTGGTCGAAGGTCGCACCTTGACGTCCTTCCCGAGCATCCGCACAGACCTGCGCAACGCCGGTGCTGACGTCGTCGACCAGGACGTTGTGGTGGACGGGAACCTGATCACCAGCCGCTCGCCCGATGACCTGCCTGCGTTCTGCGACACGATCGTGGCGAAATTTGCGAGCAATTCAACTCAGGGAGAGGTGACGTCATGAGCGTGACGAAGGGACTGCTTGTCAGGCTGGAGGCCCTGCCCGGCAAGGAAGACGAGGTCGCGGAATTCCTCGGCATCGGGCGAGGACTCGTCGAGGAGGAGCCGGCCACCATCGCGTGGTTCGCGATCCGTCTCGGCCCGTCCTCCTTCGGGATCTTCGACGTGTTCCCCGATGGCGCCGGCCGCGACGCGCACCTGTCTGGCGCGGTTGCGACCGCTCTCGGCGAGCAGACCGGCAAACTGTTCAGCGAGCCGACGATCGAGAAGTTGGACGTCCTGGGCTCCAAACTCCCCGCCTGACACCACAGACCGGGAGTACTGTCCCAGAAAGGAGGGGTCGCTGCGCGCGGTGACTTCGGGCTTACACAGCCCGCTGACGTCGTGGCAGCGGCCCTTCTTTTGCGCCCTATCGCTAATCGCCAACAGATCGGGGAACCGCGATGACAGGAACTGACGACGGCGTTGCCACGATGCGTGCACCCGAGGTAGCAGTGATCGGGGGTGGGATCGTCGGTCTGTCGACGGCGTACGCGCTGCGGGAGCAGGGCGTGCCGGTGCGCTTGTATGAGGCTGGTCTGCCTGGGATGGGTCAGTCCGCAGGCGAGTCGCGGATCTTTCGGCATGCGCACGATGACCCGCGACTCGTCGCTTTCGCGCGCGAAAGCCGTGGGGTGTGGGATGAGTGGGCCGAACATTTCGATGTCGAGCTGGTCTCATCGGACGGTGTCCTGGCGATCGGAGACAGCGCCCTGGCGCGGCTGCGGGTGCTCGACCAGGTCGGCGGCGTGGAAGCGCACGAGATCGACGCGGCCGAGGTCGCCCAGCGGATGCCGCTGCTCGCTGGGTATTCGGGGCCAGCGGTGCTCGACGAGTCGGGCGGAGCGATCCGCACCCGAGCCGCGATCACGGCACTCACGGGTGCCCTGGCAGATGCGGTCACCACCGGTGAGGTCATCTCCATCGATCCCCGCGCCGACGGGACGGTCGAGGTGCGCAGCGTCACCGACCGGGCTGTCTACTCCAAGGTGGTCGTGTGCGCCGGCCGCGAAACTGCCCGTCTGGCACGCAGCGTCGGCCTGTCGCTGCCGGTTCGCCTTGCCGCACACGTCCGGCTGACCTTCGACGTGAAAGCCGCCGCTCCGGCACGAGTCGCGTGCCTGCAGGACAGTAGCGGCGTCTTCGGCGAAGTCGGCGTCTACGCGACGCCGCTACCGGGCAACAGCAGCTATTCGGTCGGACTCAGCGACACCGTCGGCGTCCGCGACGACGGAACTTTCATCGACCCGGCGGCGATTCGATCGCTGGACGAACGCGCACGCGAATACGTGACACGGGCGCTGCCCGGTCTCCACCCAGAGCCGCGCGACTTCCTTCACTGCTGGGTGACCGACCTCCCGTGGAGTGAGGACGGCGTGGCCGTGTGGGAGGCAGGCTCTGTCCTTTTTGTGGCCGGTCACAATTTGTTCAAGCAGGCACCTGTGCTGGGTCGCGCTCTTGCCCGGGCTGCGACCGGCGGCGGTCTCCGCGCCGAGCTCACGCCCGAAGCGCGCCTCGGCGAGGCCCAGAGCTAGGGCGTGTCTCCCAATCGGGGGGGTGACCCGCGATTCTGGCCGGCAAACTGTTCAGCGAGCCCACGATCGAAAAGTTGGACGTCCGGGGCTCCAAAATCCCCGCCTGAGACCATGATCTCGTCGAGCGTCGCCGGTACCTCACCCTTGTTGGCATAGTCCACGGGTGAGGTACCGGCGACGGTGCGGCGAGTACCCGTGCGATGGTTCTGCCGTCACGATGGGGTCACGCCTGTGGCTTCCTCCAATGCCGCGGCGAGGTATCTCGCGGAAGCGCCGACGCCCTTGTCCGCGACGTGCTCGGGCGTGCCAGCTGCAACCATGGTCCCGCTGGCGTCGCCCGCACCGGGCCCTAGTGTGACTACGAGGGGCTCGCCTGCTTCGACCGGACCGGCACTTCGAACGGCCCGACCGAGGCGATCAACGGCCGCCTCGAGCACCTCCACGGCTCCGCCCTCGGCTTCCGCAACCTCACCAACTACATCTCCCGATCGCTCCTCGAAACCGGAGGATTCAGACCACTGCTACACCCTCAAATGCGATGAGCCCCATAACCCGCTTCGTCTCCATTCCGCCTTGCGCGCTGCCCGGTCGACAAGTCTCGCCGTCGGGCGCTGCCCTTGGGTTCCGATACGCTTCCCGCATGACGAGTGGGCAGATGGAACGGCGCACGAGTTGGCGAACGATTCGCACGGAGTCGGGTTCGGCTGTGTTCTTGGTCGTCGTCGCAGCGGTCGCCTTGCTCTGGGCGAACTCGCCACTCTCCGAGGCCTATTTCGGGCTGTGGGATGTCGAGATCGGGTTCGATGTCGGAGGGTTCGGACTGCACATGAACCTGCACCACTGGATCAACGACGGCCTCATGGTGGTCTTCTTCTTCGTCGTTGGCCTCGAGGTGCGACAGGAGTTCGCGCATGGGTCGCTCCGAGACGCCAGCCGCGCGCGTCTCGCGTTGATCGCTGGCGTCGCTGGCGTGGCACTGCCCGCAGTTTTCTACATCCTGATCGTGGCCGCCGCGGGCGGCGACGGGCTCGGTGGATGGGGCGCGGTGGTCGGTACCGACACCGCGTTCCTGTTGGGTGCCCTCGCGCTCGTCGGCCCGAAACTCTCCGGCCAGTTGCGGGTGTTCCTACTCACCCTTACCGTCGTCGATGACTTCCTCGCCGTCTCCATCATCGGCATTGTCTACAGCGACGAGATCCGGCTCGTTCCGCTGCTGATCGCAGTTGCCTGCCTCGCCGGGTTGTGGCTTCTGGGTCGTTCGCGGCAATGGAGCGCCACACCGTACGTGCTGATTGTCGTTGTGCTCTGGTTCGCGACCGTTGATTCCGGAGTCCACGCCTCCCTCGCGGGCATGGTCGCAGGGCTCCTTATCCCCGCCTACCCGACGCGTCGGCACAAGGTGGTCGCGGCTCGTCAGCTGTTCCGCGACTTCTGGCAGTCGCCGAGCGCGGCATCGGCCCGCGCAGTCGATCGAGGCTTGGCGGGAGGTATCTCGGTAAATGAACGCATGCACGAGGTTTTGCGCATGCCGACCGCGCTCGTCATCGTCCCGATCTTCGCGCTCGCGAACGCTGGCGTCGACCTGCGCGGCGGCGTGCTCGTCGATTCCTTCCAGTCCTCCGTGACGTGGGGAGTCATCGTGGGTCTCGTGCTCGGCAAACTTCTCGGCATCGGTCTCGCCACCTTCGTCGCTGTGAAGCTTGGAGCCGGTCGGCTACCCGAGGGTGTCGGGATGGGCAGCGTGTTTGGCGGCGCGGCGCTTTCGGGAATCGGGTTCACCGTGTCGCTCCTGGTGATCGGCCTCGCGTTCGGCTCGACGTCCGACCTGGGTCGGCAAGCGACCGTCGGCGTGTTGGTCGCGATGGTGCTCGCTACCGCGCTTGGTTGGCTGATTTTCCGGGTTGCTGCGAAACGCTGGGGAGAGGAGACGGCAGATCTGCCGATGGTGCTCACACCGCCCGTGGATCCTGAAGTCGACCACATCCGTGGACCAGAGGACGCTCAGCTCACGCTCGTCGAGTACATCGACTTCGAATGCCCCTATTGCGCGCACGCAACGGGTTCCTGGGAGGACCTTCGCAGCCGGTTCGGGGACGATCTCCGGTATGTCGTTCGCCAGCTGCCACATCACCCTCACGGCCCCATAGCCGCACGAGCGTCGGAGGCGGCATCGAATCAGGGGATGTTCTGGCCGTGGCTGGACTTCGTCTTCACGCGGCAAGATGCGCTCGAGCGCGAAGATCTGATCCGCTACGCCGAAGAGCTGGGCCTGGATGTCGCCCAGTTCACGGCTGACCTCGATAGTGCCGCCGTACGTGCCCGTGTGGAGCGGGATCTCGAAAGCGCCGATGCAAGCGGGGCGCACGCCACCCCGACGTTCTTCGTAGACGGCCGACGGTTGCTGGGTAGCTACGACGCTCGAACGCTCACCTCAGCCCTCGAAGCCAGCCGCCGAGGCACACGAACCCAGGAAGTGCGCTCCTGAGTCGTCAAGCGTCGCGGGGCGCGTCGGTACACCTGCCCGAGCGAACAAGAACACCCGATGGCAGGGCGCTCGTCGCCCTCGACAGCGCTGGCGCGGGAATGTACCTCCCCGTTGCGGCACTCTTCCTCATCCAAGTTCGCGGATTCTCGGTTGCGGATGCGGGCCTCGCATTGGGCATCGGGGCAGGCGTCGGTCTGCTGTTCCCCGTCCTCGCCGGGACGCTGGTCGACCGAGTTGGCCCTCGCAGGGTGATCGGCACCGGACAGTTGCTCCGAGCCATCGCGATGCTCGTCTACCTACTCGTACCCGGTTGGCCCGGGGCGATTGCCGGGAGCGCGATCTGCGCCGCCGGGATGCAGCTGCACTACGGATCGCTATACGCCTTCCTGACAGCATTGCGTCCCAGCGACGGGTTTCACGATGCGCAGTTCGCTCGCGTTGAGATGGTGCGTTCGGCTGGCTACGGTGCTGGCGCGCTCCTCGGTGCCGTGCTGCTGGCCTGGGACCCCGCCATGTTGCCTTGGCTGCTGGCGGTCAAACTCGTCACGTCGACGATGGCAGCCATACTTGTGTTCACGATGCGGATGCCGCCGCACACGTCATCTCGCTCGGTGAAGGCTACGTCCGCCGCACCAGGAGTGCTACGGAACCGCCCGTTTCTCGGGCTCATCCTTCTGGGCTTTCTCATCACCCTGGTGATGGAGTTCTTCCCGGTTGCCTTTCCGGTGATCGCTGTCGAACAACTCGGCGCGCCGGCATGGTTGCCGAGCCTCGCAAACGCCGGCCTGGCCATGCTGTCGAGCACCCTCACAGGAGTCGCGGTGGCGCTGACGAGCTCACGTTCTCGGGCATTCGCTGTGCGGCTCGGAGCAGTGCTGCTCTTGGCGTGGATCGCCTCAATGGTGGCCGTCTACGCGGTTCCTTCAGCGTGGCTTGCGGTAGCCCTGTTCGGATCGGCGCTGATCTTCGGAGTCGGCACGGTCGTGCTCGGCACGAGGATGAACGCGGCCGCGAGTGAGGCCGCCCCACCGGAACAGGCTGGACGCTACCTCGCTGCGTTCCAGTACTCATTCAGCGTCGCCAGCCTCACCGCGCCTCTTCTGATGTCGGCTTTCGCGTTGTCGGGTTGGTTGCCGTGGGTGCTACTCGTATTGGGGCCTGCGGGGGCGCTCGTACTGCTTCCGTGGCTACGTCGCGCGCTGCCGCCCCGTGTGCTCGCTCTCGCTCCCGACGAGACTGAAGCCGGAGCCTAACCCGTCCGCATCCGACGGGTGAGGACGACGCCACCACCTGTTACAACAGATGCACGATCCCTGTGTCACCCCAGGCGGACGCGAGATACTCCGCGGCGAGACGCCGATGACAACGATCAGGAGAGGCCTCTGAGCAAAGGAGCACTGCCTCGTTGAAGTCAGCAGGACTGAGCACCGCTTCGACCTGGCGACCTTCCAAGAGGCGCACGTACTCAGCGGCGTATTGCTCCCGCGGCACAGCCCCGTGCTGGTAGTCACGTAGCGCTTGCTCTGTCGGGGTGAGGAGCAACTCCTGCCGATAATGCATGTCGCAAATCTCACTGAGGAAGAACTCGAGGTCGTCTCGCTTTCGGAATCCTGCGAGCTGCGAACGGTTCCGCAGCCGTATGTCAACAAGAGCCGTCGCGCCGCTGTCGGAGAGCAGACCGAAGAACTCGCGCGTCTTCTTCTTCGTGAACCCGATGGTAAACAGCCGCATCATCTTGCCTCCCACGGTCGATGAACCTGCTTACCACGAGACCCGCTTGGTACAGTTCTGAAATGGATCACCTTTCCTCAGTGTCCACCCACGTCCAGCCCGATGTCCGGGTGCGTGGTGCCCGCGAACACAACCTCAAGGACGTCGATCTCACGGTTCCGCGTGACGCGATGGTTGTGTTCACGGGCGTGTCCGGATCCGGGAAGTCCTCCTTGGCTTTCGGCACGTTGTACGCGGAGTCGCAGCGGCGCTACTTGGAGTCAGTTGCCCCGTACGCGCGGCGACTGATCGACCAGGCGGGTGTCCCCGACGTCGACTCCATCACCGGGATGCCGCCCGCAGTCGCCTTGCAGCAGCAGCGCGGAGGGCGCAGCGCGCGCTCCTCTGTAGGCAGCATCACCACGCTGTCGAGTGTGGTTCGGATGCTCTATTCGCGAGCAGGTGAATACCCAGATGGTCAGCCGATGCTCTACGCCGAGGACTTCTCCGCGAACACCGTGCAGGGCGCGTGCCCCGAGTGCCACGGCATTGGCAGAGTGTACGCGGTGACTGAGGAGCGAATGGTGCCCGATCCCTCACTCACCATCCGGGAGCGCGCCATCGCATCGTGGCCGACCGCCTGGCACGGCCACCAGTTGCGGGACGTGCTCGTCGCGCTCGGCTACGACGTCGACGTACCGTGGAAGGATCTGCCGAAGAAGGATCGGGACTGGATCCTCTATACCGACGAGACCCCCTTCGTTCCCGTCCACTCTCGACTCACACTCGCCGAGGCGCGCCGGGCAATCCGAGCAGGAATCGAACCGAGCTACTCGGGCACCTTCGTCGGCGCGCGGCGGTACGTGCTCGACACTTTCGCGAACACGAAGAGCGCGTCGATGAAGCGCCGCGTAGCCCAGTTCATGAGCGCGGCGGTCTGCCCGGTTTGCCATGGGAAGCGGCTCAAACCCGAAGCACTGACGGTGACGTTCGAAGGACTCGATATCGCGGACTTCTCAGCCTTGCCACTGCGTGAATTGGCTGAGCTCCTCGAGTCCGTCGTCGCCGAGTCTGACCGCGAGAGCGAGACCTCCGCCGCCGTGGTAGACGTCGCGACTAAACGTGAAGCCGTCGAGCAGCGCGTTGCTGCTGGCGGCTCCGCTCACTCCGCTGCGCCGGATGTCCGTCGCACACCGAATCAGTCTGTCGAGAAGCGCGCCGCGGCAGCCCGCCTGGGCGCAGAATTGCTGGACCGCCTGCGCCCCATCATCGATCTCGGACTCGGTTACCTCTCGCTAGGTCGCACTACGCCGACACTGTCCGGAGGGGAGCTACAACGACTTCGACTCGCCACGCAGCTCACGTCGGAACTGTTCGGTGTTGTCTACGTCCTCGACGAACCGTCAGCCGGTCTCCATCCGCACGACGTCACCGCGCTGCTGGGTATCCTCGACGGGCTGAAGCAGCGCGGCAACAGCCTCTTCGTCGTGGAGCATTCCGTCGACGTCATGCGGCACGCGGACTGGCTGGTTGACATCGGCCCCGGAGCCGGGGAACGCGGCGGGCGCGTGATCTACAGCGGACCCACGGACGGGCTCGCGGAGGTCGACGAGTCGGTGACGCGCGGATACATCTTCGGGGGCAGCGGCCTTCCACCGCACCAGCCCCGTGCCGCCCACGACTGGTTGCAGCTGGAGCACGTCACCCGCAACAACCTGCGGGACGTATCTGTGGCGCTACCGCTCGGAACGCTCACTGCTGTCACTGGCGTGTCAGGGTCGGGGAAGTCCAGCCTTGTCAGTCAAGTCCTGCCTGCCCTCATCGGCGCCAGGCAAGGAGACGCCCCTCGCGTCGAGGAGGAAAGCGCTGAGGCCGACGCCCTGCTCCTCACTGACGAGTCCGATGAACTCGGAGGGTCGGTCGAGGGCGATCTCACGACCGTCCGGCGTGTGGTGAGCATCGACCAGAAACCCATCGGCCGCACGCCCCGCTCCAACGTCGCGACCTACACAGGACTCTTCGATCATGTGCGGCGCCGGTTCGCCGAGACGCCGGAAGCTCGGACACGCGGATACAAGCCCGGTCGGTTCTCCTTCAATGTCGCAGGCGGCCGTTGCCCGACCTGTGAGGGTGAAGGCTCCGTGATGGTCGAGCTGCTCTTCCTGCCCTCGGTCTACACCGTGTGTCCCGACTGCCATGGCACCCGCTATCAATCGAGCACCCTGGAGATCACCTGGCGAGGGCGCAACATCGCGGAAATCCTCGCGATGAGCGTCGAAGAGGCCCACGACTTCTTCGCCGGCGAGTACGACGTGATGCGCTCACTCACCTCGCTGGTCGATGTCGGGCTCGGGTACCTGCGCTTGGGACAGCCGGCCACAGAGCTCTCCGGTGGGGAGGCGCAGCGTGTGAAGCTGGCCACCGAACTGCAACGAGCGCAGCGCGGCGACACTCTGTACGTGCTCGATGAGCCGACCTCCGGATTGCACTGTGCCGACGCAGACCGTCTAGTTACCCACCTTCAGACTCTCGTCGATGCGGGCAACACGGTCGTGATGGTGGAACTCGACATGCGAGTGGTCGGCGCCGCCGACTACGTCATCGATCTCGGGCCGGGAGCCGGTGACAACGGCGGCACAGTGGTCGCGTCCGGAACGCCAGCAGAGGTCGCCGCGTCGAGAAACAGCGCTTCAGCACCGTATCTCGCCGCCGCCCTCGCCGAGGCCGCGACGCTGACGTCAGGGGCATAACCGGCTCTTCGCAGATGAGGGTGTAGACGTCGAGGGTGCGTCGTTGGCCGGGTAAGGTGAATCGCTCTGGGTTTCGTTCCGTTCCGTTCTTCAAGCAAGGATGGAATTGATGAATCAGAAGTACTCGCCCGAGATGCGGGAGAAGGCGTTGCGGATGCTGGACGAGGCGAAGCCCTCGCATCCGAATCTCATGACCGCGGTGCGTCATGTCGCTGGGCTTCTTGGTATGAGCGCGGAGACGTTGCGGGTGTGGCATCGCCGTCGCGAAGTCGACGGCGGGCAGCGTCCCGGTGTGCCCACCGATGTTGCCGAGGAGAACAAGCGCCTGCGGCGTGAGAACGCTGAGCTGCGCAAGGCGAACGAAGTCCTCAAAGCCGCGAGCGTGTTTTTCGCGAAGGAACTCGACCGCTCCTGACGGGTCTGCCCCGCGCACACCGCTTCCGCTGTCCCGATAGCCGGTCGTCCACCGGCACAGGTGCGGACCATCCGGGTGAACGACCAGAACCCAGCAACTACCTAAGCCTTCGATTCCCGTAAGACTGTCCCGCAAAAATGCCCGGTGAAGGTGCCCTAAACGCTACAGTCGTCGCATGCTTGTCGGATACGCCCGCGTCTCAACCTCTGGGCAGGACCTCGCCGCGCAGCGGGACGGCCTCCACTCGCTCGGCGTCGATCCCGAGAACGTGCACGTCGACCACGGCATGACCGGAACGAACCGTGAACGCCCGGGGCTCCGCGAAGCGCTTGCCGCGGTCCGCAAAGGTGACGTCCTGGTCGTCACCAAGCTCGATCGCTTCGCAAGATCACTCCCCGACGCTCGTGATATCGCCGACGAGCTGACGCGCAAGGGCGTGACGTTGAACCTCGGAGGTTCCGTCTACGACCCAACCGATCCCGTTGGGCGACTGCTGTTCAACGTCCTCGGGATGGTCGCGGAGTTCGAAGCCGACCTCATCCGTGCCCGCACGCGCGAGGGGATGGCGATCGCTAAGGCCGCGGGCAAGCTCCGCGGAAAGAAGCCCAAGCTCTCCGTCTCACAGGAGAAGCACCTGGTCGCGCTGCACCGTGCCGGCACGCACACCACGAGCGAAATCGCCGAGCTCTTCGGTGTCGCCCGCTCAACCGTGTACCGAGCGATCCAGCGCGGCGGAGCGAACCCACCCGCCGCCTGACGACACCGAGCGAAGCGAGAAGGACGACACCGAGCGAAGCTGCTCACAGGTCGTCGACTCCGAGCTCACTTCCGCGCTGGGGCTCCTCGACGCGATGAGCCCTGAGACGCCAGCGGTTAAGATCGGACGCTGTATCGAGTATCTGGGTCAGAGCTGCTCGCTGGGCTGCGGTGAGGACCATGGTGGGCACGTTAGCAACGAGGATGTGCACCCACCGAAAACGATCGATTACGGCACGAGGGTTCGCGTGACTTCATGGAGGCCGACACGCCGTGCCGAAACCGTGTGCCAAAACCCTCTATGTTCCAAAACCTCGTAGGACCGTTTTTGGTCCAAAACTGATAGAATCGATGCACGCAACGAGAGGGGCAATCATGGCCACGATCACCAAGGCAAGGACGACGCACACCGCCGCGACGCCGCGGCCGGCAACCTCGACCGCTGCTGGTGCGGACGAGCGTATGGCTTTTGCTGACGCTGCTCTTGCTCTCGCCGGCCACGAGGTCACCGACTCGACGCTGCGAACGATTCTCGAGCGTGCAGCTCGTCACGAGCTGTCGGGGGATGAGGCACGCGCTGCGATCCGCCGGCACGTCCAGGGCTGATGCCGCGCGGCACGACCTTTCGTACCTGGGGTGACTACTTCATCCCAGGTACTTCTGTGTTGAGGAACAAATTCACCGAACCCGGCAAGCCGCACGGCGAAACCGATCCCGACAAGCTGCGGACGTTGGAGGAGGCGATGGCGCACAGCCGTCTCCAAGAGCTGCACGAGAACCCGATTCAGGGGAAGCTCGACTACGACCACATGAAGGCGATCCACGGTTACGTGTTCCAGGACGTCTACGAGTGGGCCGGCCAGGAACGCGTCGCGCCGGTGGGGGAGCGGATGACGAAGGAAGGTCACGCCTACTACCCAGCTGGCGAGGTGCTGACGGAGGCGGCGGAGGCGCAGTACAGGAGACTCGCTGCGAAGGACTACCTGCGGGGGCTGCCGCAAGACAAGTTCGTCGACGAGCTAGCCGAGGCGTGGGGGGAGCTGAATGTCGTTCACAGTTTCCGCGAAGGCAACACACGCACCCAATTCGTGTTTTTCTCGCAGCTCTCAGAGCAAGCCGGCTACCGGATCGACACAGCGCAATTCGCCCCAGGTTCGCCGCTGCGCGACGAGTTCGTGCAGGCCCGGTATGAGTCGCAGGACACCGGTAACAATCAGCGACTCGCTGCGGTGCTTGGGAAGGCGATCAGCCCTTTAGCTCCAAAATCGTCTCCGGCTCGTATGGGCGACAGTGGGGTAGCCGAAGCCCTTCTAGCGAGCTTTCCCAAGAGCGCAAAGGCGATCGGACGCCCTTCCTCGACGTCGGTTGCGAACAAGGCCAACCGCTTACCTACGACGCGCCATGGAAGCCGGCAGGGGAACGACGTGCGGGGACGTGAACGTGACTAACACGAGCGACCAAGTGCAACAGCACGCGAACGTTGTCGGCTACGCGCGCGTGTCCAAGCGGGAGCAGAACCCCGCAGCTCAGGAGGCTGAGCTGCGCGCGGCCGGCGCGGGCCGCGTGTTTGTCGACCACGGCGAGTCGAGCCGGATCGCTGACCGCCCGCAATGGCTTGCCTGCCTCGACTACCTCCGCGAGGGCGACACGCTTGTGGTGCGTCGTCTCGACCGCCTCGGTGGCACGGAGCGGATCATCATCGAGACGCTGCATGACCTGGACCGTCGAGGGGTGAACATCAAGAGCCTCACGGAGCCGATGATCGACACCACGACCCCGATGGGCCGCGCCCTGTTCGGAATGGTGGCCGTGTTCGCGCAGCTCCGCGTCGACACCATTCGGGAGAACACCATGCGCGGTCTTGCTCACGCGAAGTCGCAGGGCCGTGTCGGTGGCCGGCCGTCGAAGATGACGCCGGAGAAGATCGCGCAGGCCAAGCGGATGCGCGCCGAGAACGCGAGCCTCGACCACATCGCCGGAGTGCTCAGCGTGGGAAAGTCGACAGTCGCCCGCGCGCTGTCTCGCCCCGAGGATGACGTCGCCGCGGGTGCTTCGAGCGGTCGACGGTGACCACGCTCAATCTCGACGAGCTCCGAGAGCTGATCGAGCACCTGCTGACCCAATGGGAGCTGCACTCCGACGGCGGAACCTACCGGCAGCCGGCGGCCCGCCGGGGGCGGTCCTTCACCGGTCCCGACGTCGCGCGGGTTGCGATCGTCGACGGTTTCGCTCGTCATATTCACAAGACGGCCGCCGCGGTCGTCACCCTGATAGACGGCGGCCACGTGACCGCCGCTGCACCCCTCGTTCGGCAGATGTACGAGTGTGCTCTGAGCGCCGTGTGGCTCATTCAGAGCAAAGACGAGCACGGGGTGAAAGCGCTCCTTGCTGAGCACACGCGGAACCGCCGCGCGTTGCAGGGCGACATTGCGCAGGCGCGGTCGGCGGTGTTCCGGGAAGGTGCGGAAGATCTACCCGACACAGACCCGACGCCGTTCATCGGTTCCCTCGACAGCGTTCGCAGCTTCAAGGGGATCTGCCTCGATCTAGAACCAGGAGGCGTTGACGCCTACGTCTATTACCGGCTTCTCTCGACGTTCAGCCACGCCTCTCTCGGTGTCACTGACCTGTACTTCGCCCCGAGTCCCGATGGCACCTACGCTCCGCATCGGAGGCCCGTTCCGCGGACACCGATCAGTGCAGACATGATGCTGTTCTTCGCGGCGATATCGATGGTGTGGGGCGGACGGGCGTACACGTACACCAGCCACGACAAGGCGCACCGAAGCATCCTGCGGGATGCGGCCCGTCATCTCGGCATCAACGCAGAGATAGGGCTGAGCGAGACGTACAGGAAGCGTCATTCGACACGTCGCCAGCAGCCCACCGCTTAGTCGCGCAGCAGCTCGGAGGGATGCACATCGAGTGCGATCGCGATCGCATTCAGCTCGTCGACCGTCAGGCCGGCAGGCGTCGTGGTGTGCAGCCTCCGGTCGCGCTTTCGCGCCGCGATCCCCGTGACCTCAGCCAGCCATTCCGGTGACCTCCCGCGAGCGTCCAGGACCGCCAGGATGCGTCGTGCGACGCGCACGGCAAGGAGTCGATTCGCGCGAGGTTGCATTGCGTTCTCCTTGTTGTGTGTCCGATGAAAGTAGGGAGTTCGGCGGTACGCCGAGCTGCCGGCTTTCGTTGGAACACTTGCCGCCTTGCACGGAGTGGAGAGGCGGTCAAGGGGAGCCCGCGGGGCTCTCCCGAAGGGACGCGCAGCGCCCTTGACGGGCTCGTAGCGGAGTGCAACCCCGTGGACTGCTCGACGCCTGACGCCGGGTTCCGACAGGATGGCGGGATGCCTCTCCTCCCCGCACCCCGCCTGATCGACCCCGCCGCCGTCCCCGCCCTGCGGTGGGGTGTCGTCGGCACCGGCATCGCCGACCGGTTCGTGCACGCCCTCCACGTCCACACGGGGCAGCGCGCGGTCGCCGTCACGGCGCGGGATGCCGACAAGACCCGCGCGTTCGCCGACGCCCACGGCATCGGCCGCGTGCACCGGTCGGTCGCGGACCTGGTCGGTGACCCCGAGGTCGACGTCGTCTACGTCGCCACCCCGCATCCGCTCCACCGGGAGCAGGCGCTGGCGGCCATCGCGGCCGGCAAGCACGTCCTCATCGAGAAGCCGATCGCCCTCACTGCCGCCGACGCGACCGAGATCCTGGCCGCGGGGCGCGCCGCCGGGGTCCTCGTCGCCGAGGCGATGTGGACGCGCTACCTGCCGCAGGCTGACGTCATCCGGCAGGTGCTCGCCGCCGGCACCCTCGGCAAGATCGACCTCGTCCGCGCCGACTTCGGCTCGCTCGTCCCGTTCGACCCCACCGGCCGCATGTTCGATCCCGCCCTCGGCGGCGGTGCCATGCTCGACCTCGGCGTCTACATCGTCGCGTTCGCGTCGTCCATCATCGGGCCGCCGAGCACGATCCGCGCCGTCGGCACCCTCGCTCCCACCGGTGTCGACGACAGCGCGACGATCGCCCTGAAGACGGATGCCGGGGCGCAGGCCGCGCTCACGACCACCTTCGGCGCGGTCACCCCCGTCGAAGCGACCGTGTTCGGCTCACGGGGGCGGCTCGACGTCCTCGCACCGTTCTATGGCCCCACCGGTCTGCGGCTGCAGCTGCACGGTGCCGACGCGGAGATGTGGCACGACGACGCGCTCCCCACCGTCCACGACGGCCTCGGCTATCAGGCCACGGCCTTCGCCTCGTTCGTCGGTGAAGGGCTCGTCGAATCGCCGCTGCACCCTCACGACGAGGTCGTCTCGGTGCTCGCGACGATCGACGAGGTGCGCCGACAGATCGCCGCCGACTGACCGGGCGGGGTTAGCCTTGGTCGCCATGACCATTCAGCACACCGTCGTGTTCGCGCTGCACCACGCCGAGGCCTCCTCGGAGGAGAAGACGTTCCTGACGGACGCCCAACGGTCGCTGTCGGCGGTTCCCGGCGTGCAGCAGTTCCGCATCAACCGTCAGGTCAGCGACAAGAGCGACCTGCGCTGGCAGTTCACGATGCTCTTCGACGACCAGGCCGCCTACGACGCGTACAACGAGCACCCCGACCACGTCGCGTTCGTCGAGAGCCGCTGGCAGCACGAGGTGCGCGACTTCCAGGAATACGACTTCGTCGCCAGCGACTGACCCGGCCGCACTTCCGTCGCCGCGGGCGGTCTGCGACACTGGCCGCATGCACCGCCGGGGGGTCGCCGTCACGGGGCTCGTCATCGCGGCCGCGATGCTCTCGGCCTGCGCGCCCGTGACGGTCTTCAGCGCGCCCGACGGCTCCACCCGCACGCTCCGCTGGGCCGACTACCCGGGGAACGCGGGCACCGACGCCGATGCAGTCCGCGGCGTCTCGGACCTCGGCGACCTCGAATCGCACGCGGTGCAGCTGTCCGATCGCATCCGCGACATCGTCGAGGAGGAGAGCGGCATCGTCCTGCGCCGCGCGGACCTCACCGACCCGTACTCCGAGACCTTCTCGAACGGGTACGGGGGAGAGAGCGAGTACGTCACCTTCTCGCTCCCGACCCTCGCGGCCGAGGCCGTAGCGGCCGAATACGCGACGTGGGTCCGCATCCATCAGCGGGTGTCGGCGCTCGCCGAGGACGCGGGCGTCGGGCCTCTCGTCCTCGAGCAGGACCAACCCGGGTTCCGCGGCGACCCCGGGCAGCAGGCCCGGTTCGCCGAGTGGTGGGCTACCACCGTCGACGGCGAGTACTCGATGCTCTCGGCGTTCAGCATGACGGAGGCCCAGTCGTTGCACCTGGTGATCGAGGACCCGACGCGGCGTCTCGACGCGACGGCGGAGGAGAAGGCGGTGGGCCCGTCCATCCGCGTGGAGTACAGTGCCGTCGTCATCCCCGACGACCGGCGCGCGCACTTCGAAGAAGCGATCGCACCGTTCGAGGGGGCTCCGAAGCCCGACGGCACCGAGTGGGATTAGCGCTCCGCGCGCACCTCGGCGAGCGACGGGTAGTCGGTGTAGCCGACGGCCCCACCCGTGTAAAAGAACTCCGGCCGCGGCTCGTTGAGCTCGGCCCGCTGCTCCCACCGGAGGGCGAGGTCGGGGTTCGCGATCGCAGGTCGGCCCACCGCCACGGCGTCGGCCCAGCCCTCGAGCACGAGCTCCTCGGCCTCCTCACGCGTCGTGACCGTGCCGAAGCCGGAGTTCACGATCGACGGTGCGGCCGCCTCGTGCCGGATCCGCTGGACGATCGTGCTCTTCGGGTCGGCGTGCAGCAGGTCGACGAACGCGAGCCCGAGCGGAGCCAGGCCCTGCGCGAGCGCGGTGTACGTCGCGAGCGCGTCGGCGTCGTCGGTCTCGAGGACCCCGGGGATCTGGTGCTGCGGGGAGAGACGGATGCCGGTGCGCCCCGCACCGACCGCGTCGGCGACCGCGCGGGTCACCTCGATGGCGAAACGTGCGCGGTTCTCCGGGGACCCGCCGTAGGCGTCGTCGCGGACGTTCGACTCGGGGGAGAGGAACTGGTGCACGAGGTAGCTGTTCGCGCCGTGGACCTCGACACCGTCGAGACCCGCGGCGATCGCGTTGCGCGCCGCCTGGACGAACTGCTCGACGACCTCGGCGACCTCCGCCGTGCTCAGCTCATGGGGGACCGGCAGCGCGACCTTGCCGTCCCGGGTGCGTCCCTCGCCCGGCGAGGCGATCGCGCTCGGGCCGACAACACGGTCGACGCCCGAGATCTCGGGATGCGACACGCGACCGCCGTGCATGAGCTGCATGACGATCGTGCCGCCCTCGGCGTGCACGGCCTCGGCGACGCGGCGCCAGCCTTCGACCTGCTCGGGCGTCTCGATGCCGGGCTGGCCGAGGTACGACATCCCCTCGCGCACCGGCCACGTGCCCTCCGTCACGATGAGTCCCATGCCGGCGCGCTGGTGGTAGTACTCGACCATGTCGTCGGTCGGCACGCCGTCGTCGCCCGCACGCGTGCGGGTCAGCGGCGCCATGACGACGCGGTTGGAGAGGTCCAGATCACCGAAGACAGCGGATTCGTACAGGCTCATGCTGAGGGGGAACGACACGGGCCGGCCGTCGTATTCCGGGCGGCCCGATACGATCGCCGACATGCCCACCTCAGCCCACCCCGCTCGTGTCCACCTCCTCGGCGGCGGGCGGGACGACGCGCTCCTCGTCCCCCTGCTCGCGGACGCGCTCACCGGAGCGACACGGGTGCGCGCGCTGCTCGTGATCGAAGCGGACGACGACGAATCGGTGCCGCGGTGGCGTCGGCTCATGGACCTCGCGGGCTCGGCCGACGCCGACGTGGTGAGCCTCGTCGAGGGTGACCGGTTCGCCCCCGAGATTCTGGACGACGTCGGCGCGCTCGTCGTGGGCGGCGGCCTCACCCCGACCTACGCGCACGCGTTCGCCGACATCGCGCCGCTCGTGCGGGAGCGCGTGGCGGGTGGGATGCCGTACGTCGGCTTCTCGGCCGGCGCGGCGATCGCGGCATCCGAGGCCCTCGTCGGCGGGTGGCTGCTCGACAGGGTGCCCGTCGCGAGTGCGGATGCCGGCGAGGAGGAGGACGAGCTCCTCGTCATCCCCGGACTGGGTCTCGTGCCCTTCGCGATCGACGTCCACGCCGCGCAGTGGGGGACGGTCACCCGGCTGACCGCCGCCGTGGCCGCGGGACTCGTCCCGGTCGGCTACGCCGTCGACGAGCACACCGCGCTCGTCGTCACCGACCCGGATGGCGATCCGACCGTCGCCGGGGTCGGCGCCGCTTGGCACGTCGCACCCGACGGGCGGTCGGCCGTCGTGACACGGCGGACCGCCCGCGGGTGAGACCGGCTCACTCGGCCGGAGCGGCGTCCTCACCCCCGTCTGACGAACACCACGCAGCCTGCGCAGTGGTCCGGAACGTTCCGCCTCGGCGGTGACCTCGAGGTCACCCGCCTCGGCTACGGCACGATGCAGCTCACCGGCCCCGGGGTCTGGGGCGAGGTGAAGGCCGCGCGGCAGATCGCCGAGATCGTCAGCGTCCAGAACCTCTACAACCTCCAGCATCGTGACGCGGAGGAGCTGCTCGACTGGTCGGAGGAGCAGGGCATCGGGTTCATCCCGTGGTTCCCGCTCGCGACCGGCGGTCTCACCGGTCCCGATTCACTGCTGACCGACATCGCGGAGCGCAAGAACGCCACTCCTGCACAGATCGCTCTCGCGTGGTTGCTGAAGCGTTCGCCGGTGATGCTCCCCATCCCGGGGACGTCGAGCGTCGCCCACCTGGAGGACAACCTGCAGGGCGCGACGATCGAGCTCACCGACGACGAGTTCGCCGAGCTGTCGTCTCTCGGAGGCTGAGCCTGCGGGGTGCGCCGTCTACCCACGACCGGGAGGCGGCGCAACCCCTCGGCCTTCGCGGGCCGACGCGCCTACCGTGGCGACGAGCACTCGCCGATCACGCTGATCCGGCGACGGACACGGGAGGACACGCCATGGACCTGGGCATCGCCGGGAAGACCGCACTCGTCACCGGAGGCGACTCCGGCATCGGGTGGGAGACCGCGCGTCTCCTGCTCGCCGAGGGGGCCACCGTCGTCATCAGCGACCGGAATCCGGAGAAGCTGGATGCCGCCGCCGCGAAGCTCGACGCCGGGGGTGGTGCCCTCCACGCCTTCGCGGCCGATCTCACCGATCCGGCAGCGGTCGCCGACCTCCACCGGCAGACGCTCGACGCCGTCGGGCCGATCGACATTCTGGTCCAGGCCGCCGGGATCACCGGAGCGCAGGGACTCTTCCACGAGATCGACGACGCCGGCTGGTCGGAGACCATCGAGGTCGACCTGCTCGGGCCGGTGCGACTCGTCCGCGAGTTCCTGCCGGACCTCCGGGTCGGCGGCTGGGGCCGGCTTGTCTTCATCGCCTCCGAAGACGCCGTCCAGCCCTATGACGACGAGCTCCCGTACTGCGCCGCGAAAGCCGGCATCCTCGCTCTCGCCAAGGGGCTCTCTCGCTCCTACGCTCGCGAGGGTCTGCTCGTGAACGCTGTCTCACCGGCGTTCATCCACACGCCGATGACGGACGCGATGATGAGCAAGCGCGCGGACGAATTGGGCGTCTCGGTCGACGAGGCGATCGAGAGCTTCCTCGACGAGGAGCGCCCCTACATGGAGCTGAAGCGCCGCGGCGAGCCGGAGGAGGTGGCCGCCGTCATCGCCTTCCTGTGCTCCGACCGCGCATCGTTCGTGAACGGGTCCAACTACCGCGTCGACTCCGGCTCCGTCGCCACCATCTGATCATGGCCGGAGGAGAGATCGTCCGCCGCACCGAGATCACGACCGTCTCGCGGTGGGAGAGTCGCGACGCCATCGCCGCGTTCGCCGGATCCGACATCGATGCAGCCGTGTTCTACCCGGAGGACGACCGCTTCCTCCTCGAGCGCGAAGAGCGGGTGCGTCACTACCGGCACCACGGCTGACGCCGCCGCGGAAGTCAGCCGGCCGCGATCCGCAGCGCCGCGAGCATCGCGGACACCGCGGGAACCGATGCGGCGCCCGGGCGGGTCAGAGCCAGAACCCGTCGGGGTGGCTCGCCGACGATCGGCACCGTCGCCACAGCCGGGTTGCGGCTCGCGGAGAGAGCCAGAGCCGGCAGCACAGCCACAGCCAGATCATCCGCAACCAGTGCCTGGACCACGACGTAGTCGTCGGTGCTGTGCCGGATGTCGGGATCGAATCCATGCCGCGCCGCCGCGTGCAGCAGGTGCCGGCGGCAGTTCACGCAGCCCGCCACCCAGCGGGCATCCGCCAGTGAAGCCAGCGTGACCTCGCTGTTCGCGGCGTGCGGATGGGATGCCGGAAGGACAGCCAGCAGCGGGTCATCGGCGAGTGAGAGCGCCTCGAACCCGCTGAGGTCGAGTTCCTCCTCCGGGTACGCGAACACGATCGCGACGTCGCAGTCGCCCCGGCCGAGGGTTCGGAGCGCTTCCGGGGGTTCGAGCTGGGTGAGTTCCAGATCCAGCCCCGGATGCCGCGTCGCCAGCCCACGGACAGCGGGGGAGACGAGCGTCGCCATCGCCGACGGGAATGCGACGACGCGAACCCGGCCCGCCTCGGCTTGCGCGTGCGCCCGCAGTGCACGCTCGGCATCGCGGAGGGTGGCCGCGACGGCATCCGCATGGCGGAGCAACTCGAGCCCTGCTGGGGTGAGCTCGATGCCGCGGCCGCGGCGGGCGATCAGGGGCACGCCGTGCGTCCGCTCGAGCCGCCGGACATGCTGGCTGACGGCCGGCTGCGTCCAGCCGAGAGCGTCGGCAGCCGCGCTCATCGACCCGTGCTGGCCGACGGCGCGGAAGACGAGCAGCGATCGCGGATCCACCGGCGCACCGTCGTCCCCCCGGTCGACGATCGCGATGGTGTCATCGGCATGACTCATGGTGATCTCCAAGCGGCGGTTTGGTCTCGCCCAACAACTATGACGTAGACCACCAGGCTCGCGGCCCGGAGGATCGAAGCATGAAGACGATCGGCATGCTCGGCGGGATGAGCTGGGAATCGACGGAGCTTTACTACCGGCTCGCGAACGAGGCGGTCCGTGAGCGCCTCGGCGGATTGCACTCCGCGCCCGTCCTCCTCGACTCGGTCGACTTCGCCGAGATCGCCGATCTCCAGCGGCGCGGCGACTGGGCATCCGCCGGACGGGCGCTCGCCGAACGCGCCAGCCGGCTCGAGGGCATCGGCGCCGACCTGATCGTGCTGTGCACGAACACGATGCACAAGGTGATCGGAGACATCGAAGCGGCCGTCCATGTGCCGGTTCTGCACATCGCGGACGCCACGACGGCCGCCGTCGCGAGCTGCGGCATCCGTCGCGTCGGGCTGCTCGGCACCGCATTCACCATGGAGCAGGACTTCTATCGCGATCGCATGGCCGGCCACGGCATCGAGGTCATCACCCCGGACGCCGAGGACCGTGCTCTCGTTCACCGTGTGATCTTCGACGAGCTCGTGCACGGCGTCGTCGACCCTCGCTCCCGGCAGGCCTACGGCCGGGTCGTCGAACGCCTGGTGGCCCGCGGCGCGGAGGGCGTCATCCTCGGTTGCACGGAGATCGAACTCCTCGTCGGGCAGGACGACTGCGCAGTCCCGGTCTTCCCGACCGCCGCCATCCACGTCGCCGCCGCGGTGGAGATGGCCCTCACCTGAGGCCGAGCATCAGCTAGAGATCCTCGAGCAGGTGGATGCCGAAGGGGAGCTCGGCCTCGTCGGGATCCACTGGCTCCGCCTCGACGGTCGTGGTGATCACGACTCGCGTTCCCGGCGTGATGAGCGCGGCGACCGGCCGACCGCCGGCGGCCGTGAAGTCGACGAAACCGCCGCCCGCCAGCAGCGCAGCCTCGATGTGCTGCTTCAGCCCCGGGATCGCGCCGGGGTCGTCGAACTCGAAGCGGTCCTCGTCGATGGCGATGATCGGTCTGCCCATGCGGTGTCATTCCCCCTTCGCTCGCGGCGACGTTACGGTGGCACCCCCTCGGCGCACTGGGGCTTGACAGCATCGATTCGGAGGCGGACCCTACGGCTCGCGCAGGCACCGGGCACGGGCACGGGCACCGGGCGCTTGCGCGGGACCCGCGCTCGCGCGCATTCTGTGCCACGGATCGCACCTCGACGCAAGCCCCTCCACTGCAGGATCGAACGCTCCGACAGTTGCCTCCTCAGGACATCCGTCCCCCCAACGAAGGAGCAACCATGTCAGTCGGAAACGCACCCGCTGGTTACGGGGAACCCGACGCCGGATCGGGAAAAGTCGATACCGCGAAGCAGGAGGCCGCCGCCGTGAAGGACACGGCCACGGATGCCGCGAAGAACGTCGCGCACACCGCGAAGGACGAAGCCGCGTCGGTCGCCGGTGAAGCGAAGTCGCAGCTCAAGGACCTATACGCACAGAGCCGCACCGAGCTCGGTGACCAGGCGGCGACCCAACAGGCACGTCTGGCCACCGGCCTGAAGTCGATGGGCGATGAGCTCGGGTCGATGGCACGCAATTCTGAGGGCGGCGGCGTCGCGACCGACATCGTGCAGCAGATCGCCACCCGTGTGTCCGATGCCGCGAGCTGGCTCGACACCCGCGACCCCGCCTCCGTTCTCGACGAGGTAAAGCGGTTCGCCCGGAAGCGCCCGCTCGTCTTCATCGCCGGAGCGGCGATCGCCGGTCTCGTCGCCGGGCGCCTCGTGCGCGCCGTGGCTTCGAACCAGCACGACGCGGGACAGGATTCGGCCGGAGTGTCGACGACCCCCGCGGTTCCCGCGATCGCACCGGCATCCACCCCCGCCGGCACCACCCCCGCCGCCTCCGCCACCGGCGTCGGCTACGGCGCCGCCACCACGACCCCCGCCGACCCGCTCGGCGGCGGTCCCGCGAACACGGCGTCGGCACCCGCCGCACTCGACGCGGAGGAGACCCCGCTCTACAGCGAGTCCGCCGCATCGTTCGACCAGGCACGCCAGGAGGCTCCGAATGAGCGAAACGACACCTTCTGAGCAGAAGGCGGCCTCGACGTCGCTCGGTGATCTGCTCGGCGAGGTCACACGCAACCTCTCGACGCTCATGCGTCAGGAGATCGCCCTCGCCAAAGCGGAGCTGAAGGAGACGGCGACGACATCCGCGAAGGGCGCCGGCATGTTCGGCGGCGCGGGATACGCGGCATCCATGGTGGTGCTGTTCCTGTCGCTCGCCCTCTGGGCCGGTCTTGCCTACCTGGTCGGCTGGGGATGGTCCGGCGTCATCGTCGCCGTCCTCTGGGCGATCATCGCCGCGATCCTCTTCGTGGTCGGGCGCGCACAGATGAAGAAAGTGAACGGGGCACCGCAGACCGTGGAGACGCTGCAGGAGATCCCCGAAACGTTCAAGAGAAACGAGGAGAACCGATGAGTGAGTCACCCGACGCGATCCGCGCCGACATCGAACGCACCCGAGCCGAACTCGGCCTCGACGTCGACGCACTGGCCGACAAGGTCAGCCCGTCGAAGATCGTCGACCGTCAGACGAGCAAGATCAAGGGCGCTTTCGGCTCCGTCCGAGACAAGGTCATGGGGGCTGCCGACGACGCCGGCTCGTCCGCCTCGCACCTGGCCGACTCCGCATCCGGTGTCGCCCACGACGTGAAGGCGAAGGCAGAGGGCAACCCCCTCGCCGTCGGCCTCATCGCCTTCGGGGCGGGGCTGCTCGCTGCCTCCCTCGTGCCGCCGTCTGCCAAGGAGAAGGAGCTGGCGGAAGCCGCCAAGGAGCAGGCGCAGCCGCTGATCGACGAGGCGCGCGACATTGCGAAGGAGGCCGCCGAGCACCTCAAGGAGCCGGCGCAGGAAGCCGTCGCCGCCGTCCAGGACCGCGCGCAGGAAGCGGTCGAGACGGTGAAGGCCGAGGGTTCGGATGCCGCCGGTCAGGTGCAGGACCGGGCCTCCGAGGCGCAGGGCAACGTCACCCACAGCTGAGCGGTGTCCAGAGCCGGGGCGGGAGGGATCCCGCCCCGGCTCTGCGCTCGCGTGCAGCCGCGACTGACACACTCGAACCATGCGCACCATCGTCATCACCGGAGCCAGCGACGGCATCGGCGCCGCAGCCGCGCGCCAGCTCGTCGCTCGCGGCGACCGAGTCGTCCTCGTCGGTCGTTCCGCAGACAAGACGCGGCGACTCGCCGACGAACTCGGAATGCCGCACCATCTCGCCGACTTCGCCGAGCTCGCACAGGTCCGCCGCCTCGCCTCGGAGCTACTCGCCGAGCACCCCCGCATCGACGTCCTCGCCAACAACGCCGGTCGTATCTTCGGTGCCCGCACCCTCACCGCCGACGGGTTCGAGCAGACCTTCCAGGTGAACCACCTCGCCGGCTTCCTCCTCACGAACCTCCTCCGAGAGCGACTGGTCGCGGGAGCGGCATCCGTGATCCAGACCTCCAGCGCGGCCGCCCGTTTCTTCTCCCGCTTCGACGTGACCGATCTGAACGGCGCACGGCGCTACTCCGGCCGAACGGCGTACGGCAACGCCAAGCTCGCGAACGTGCTGTTCACCCGCGAGCTGCAACGTCGGTGGGGGAGTGACGGAGTGAATGCCGCGGCGTTCCACCCTGGTGTCGTCGCGACCCAGTTCGCGGCGAACGTTCCCGGCCCGTTCCGCTTCATGTACCACAACCCGCTCACTCGACGACTGCTGACGACGACCGAGGAAGGCGGCGCGAGGCTCGTGTTCCTCGCCGCCGGCACGCCCCGCCTCGACTGGCTGCCCGGCGCGTACTACGAACGCGACGTCCCCACGAGGTCGCACCGTCTCGCCCTCGATGAGCATGTCGCCGGCGAGCTCTGGGAGCGCAGCGCCGAGATGGTCCGTCTCGGCTGAGCGTCGAGGCGCCGACGCCGCTGCGTCAGGGGTGCGCGACCGGGCGACCCTCGGCGATCCACGTGCCGGTGCCGCCGTCGACGTTGGTCGCCTCGATGCCGTGGTGCTCCAGGAACGCTGCGGCACGGGCGCTGCGACCGCCTGCCTGGCAGATGAGGTGCAGGTCCTCCAGCTCGCGGAGCTCGTCCACGTGGTCGGGCACGGTGGCCAGCGGGATGTTGCGCGCACCCGGGACGTGACCCGAAGCGAATTCGTCCGGCTCGCGGACGTCGATGACGTTGGCGGGAGAGGCTGCGGCGAGCTGCGCCGTGGTGATCGAATGCATGCTCCCATCTTCGCGTATCCATCGCGGAACGGATGCGGGGGGAGGGTCCGTGGCCTCGTCGGCGGCTTCTGACAGCTGCTCGCGCCGAAGCGCTGAGGGCCCGCGCCCCGCCTCACTTCGCCGGAACGGCCGACTCGTCCACGAGGTCGTCGTGCGCCTGCTCGAACTGTGACCGGTACAGGCGGTAGTAGGCGCCTTCGGCCGCGATCAGCTCGTCGTGCGTGCCCTTCTCGACGATGTCGCCGTGCTCCATCACCAGGATGAGATCCGCGTCGCGGATCGTCGACAGGCGGTGGGCGATTACGAACGAGGTGCGTCCCTCGCGCAGCGCCGCCATCGCATGCTGCAGCAGCAGTTCGGTACGGGTGTCGACCGAGGAGGTCGCCTCGTCGAGGATCAGCACCGCCGGCTGCGCGACGAACGCCCGGGCGATCGTGATGAGCTGCTTCTCACCGGCCGAGACGTTCGAGGCGTCCTCGTCGAGGACGGTGTCGTAACCCTCGGGAAGGGAACGGACGAAGCGGTCCACGCGCGTCGCGACGGCGGCATCCTCAATCTCCTGGTCGCTCGCCGACGCGCGTCCGTACCGGATGTTCTCGCGGATCGTCCCGGCGAACAGCCACGGATCCTGGAGCACCATGCCGGTGCGCGAACGCACCTGATCGCGCGTGAGCGCGGCGATGTCCTGACCGTCGAGGAGGATGCGACCGCCGTCGAGCTCGTAGAACCGCATGAGCAGGTTGACGAGCGTGGTCTTCCCCGCGCCGGTCGGTCCCACGATCGCGACCGTCTGGCCCGGTTCCACCCGGAAGGAGAGATCGCTGATCAGCGGACGCTCGGGCGTGTACGCGAACCGCACGTGCTCGAACTCGATGACGCCCTGACCGCCCTGCAGCGTCGGCGCGTCATCTGCGTCGGGGTCCTGCTCCTCGGCGTCGAGGAGCTCGAAGACGCGCTCCGCCGAAGCGGTGCCCGACTCCACGACCGCCGCCATGCCGCCGAGCTCCGACAGGGGCTGGGTGAACTGCTGCGAGTACTGGATGAACGCCTGCACGTCTCCCAGCCGCAGCTGGCCGCTCGCGACCATCAGCCCGCCGAGCACCGCGATGCCGACGTAGGTCAGACTGCCGACGAAGGTCATGCTCGGCATGATCATCCCCGACAGGAACTGCGCCTTGAACGCGGCCTGGTAGAGCTCCTCGTTCTCCTGCTGGAACTTCTCCTGCGCGTCCGCTTCGCGGCCGAACACCCGCACGAGCGAGTGCCCCGAAAAGGATTCCTCGACGCGTGCGTTGAGTCGGCCGACCTTGCGCCACTGCACGCCGAAGGCCTTCTGCGACTTGGGGCCGATGACACCGAAGATCACGCCCATGAGCGGAAGGGCGATGAGGGCGACGACCGCGAGCTGCCACGAGATGGAGAACATCATGACCAGCACGCCGACCACGGTGAGGACCGCCGTCAGGGCACCGGAGAGCGATTGCTGCATCGTCTGGGTGATGTTGTCGATGTCGTTCGTGACCCGCGAGATCAGCTCTCCGCGCTGCACCTTGTCGAAGTGCGACAGGGGGAGCCGGTTGAGCTTCGCCTCAACGCTCTCGCGCAGGCGCCACATGGTGCGGACCATGATGACGTTGATCACGTAGCCCTGGAGCCAGGTGAGGACAGCGGATGCCACGTAGATCACGAGCACCCAGGTGATCACGACCTTCAGCGCGTCGAAGTCGACACCGGCGCCCGGCGTGTAGTTCTGCATCGCGCCGACGATGTTGGCGAATTCGTCCTGCCCCGCCGCACGCAGCGCCTCGACGGTCTGCTTCTGCGTCAGGCCGGCGAAGGCGTCCTGGCCGCCGATGGCACGCGACACGACGCCCTCGAAGATGAGGTTCGTCGCCTCGCCGAGCACCTTGGGGGCGATGACAGCGAGCACGACGCCGATGGCGCCGGCCAGTGAGACGAGGGCGAACACCCACTTGTAGGGCGCGAGCAGCCCGATCATGCGAACGAAGCTCGGACCGAAGTTCGAGGCCTTGCCGGGGGCGACGGAATCCCAGTCGCCGCTCGTCTGGCGGGCCTGTTCGGCCAGCTCCAGTTCGAGCTTTTCGTCTTCGCTGAGCTCCACCTCGGGAGCCGCGGTCTTCACTCGACGCGCGCTCATGCGTCCACTCCCAGCTGCGACTCGACGATCTCGCGGTAGGTCTCATTCGACGCCAGCAGCTCGTCGTGCGTGCCCACTCCCACCATCCGCCCGGCATCGAGGACGACGATGCGGTCGGCGTCGGTGATGGTCGACACGCGCTGCGCCACCACGATCTTGGTCACGTGCGGAAGCTCTTTCCAGAGGGCTTGCCGCAGCCGTGCATCGGTCGTGAGGTCCAGCGCCGAGAACGAATCGTCGAAGACGAGCACGTCGGGCTGATGCACGATCGCGCGGGCGATCGAAAGCCGTTGCCGCTGCCCGCCCGACACGTTCGTGCCGCCCTGCGAGATGCGTGCGTCCAGTCGGTGGTCCATCTCCTCGACGAAGTCGCGACCCTGTGCGATCTCGAGCGCGTGCCAGAGGTCGTCGTCCGTGGCATCCTCTCGACCGAATCGCAGGTTCGAGCCGACGGTGCCGGTGAACAGGAACGGGCGCTGCGGGACGAGGCCGATGCCCTGCCAGAGCACGTCGAGGTCGGCTTCGCGGACGTCGACGCCCGCGACTTTGACCGATCCGCTCGTGACGTCGAACAGGCGGGGGATGAGGGAGACGAGCGTGGTCTTGCCCGCACCCGTCGACCCCACGATCGCCACGGTCTCGCCGGGAGCGGCGCGGAAGCTGACGCCCTCGAGAACGGGGGAGTCCGCGCCGGGGTAGGTGAAGGTCACGTCGTCGAACTCCACCGACCCGGGGGACGGGAAGTCGCGGACGGGGTTCGCCGGCTTCGTGAGGCCCCCTTCGACCCTCAGCACCTCGCCGATGCGATCGGCCGAGACGGCGGCGCGCGGGATCATGATCGTCATGAAGGTGGCCATCAGCACGCCCATCAGGATCTGCCCGATGTACTGCATGAAGGCGAACAGGGTGCCGATCTGCACGTTGCCCTCGTCCACCTCGATCCCACCGAACCAGATGACCCCGACGACGGTGACGTTGAGCACGAGCATCGCCAGCGGGAACATCAGCACGAACAGCGAACCGACCTTGCGACCGACGATCATGATGTCGGTGTTCGCGCCGCGGAAGCGCTCTTCCTCGATCCGCTCGCGCACGAAGGCGCGGACGACACGCACGCCGGTCAGTTGCTCCCGCATGATGCGGTTCACGTTGTCGAGCTTGACCTGGTAGCTGCGGAACAGCGGCATCATGCGGCTGATGATCAGCGCGCCGATGATCAGCAGGGTCGGGACGGAGACGCCGATCAGCCAGCTGAGCCCGACATCCTGCTGCAGCGCCATGATGATGCCGCCGATTGCCAGCAGGGGAGCGGTGACGAGCATGGTCGCGCCGATCATCGCGAGCATCTGCACCTGCTGCACGTCGTTGGTGTTGCGGGTGATCAGCGAGCCGGCGCCGAACTGGGTCACCTCGCGCTCCGAGAAGCCGCTGACCTTCTCGAAGACGTCGCGCCGGATGTCGCGACCGAGGGCCATCGCGGCCCGGGCGGCGAAGTAGGTGGCGATGACGGATGCCACGATCTGGCCGAGCGCGATTGCGAGCATGAGCACGCCGTGCGACCAGATGTAGCCGATGTCGGCTTGGGTCACGCCGTTGTCGATGATGTCGGCGTTGAGGCGGGGGAGGTAGAGCGCGGCCATCGCGGACGCGAACTGGAAGAGGAGGACGCCGGCCAGCAGCCAGCGATAGGTCCGGAGGTACCGGACCAGAAGGGTCCACAGCATAGAAACAGCGTGCCACCGGCCCCCGACATACGCGTCCCCCTGCGGGTGGATGTCCGCTGACGGCGTAGCCCGGGCCTCATAGGATGTCGCCGTGACCACGCCCCCAGCCGCCGGCCCCGACTCGGAGACCGGCGTCGCGTCCGCGCCGGCTGCGGGCGAGCCGGCGGGGGCGAGGACGCGCCGGGGCGCGCGATGGGTCGGCAGCATGACCGATCGCGTGCCGACCGGGATGTCTCCCAGCCGGCGTCGCAGACGCTGCGGCACCGTGCCGTACCGCTGCCTGGCGCGCTCGGCCAGTTCGCCCCGCCACTGCACGCCCTGGGGTGAGACGGCCTGACCGTAGACGACACCGGCGATCGTGAGCCACGCGAGGGGGACGAGGATCAGGTCGCCGACCTCGGCCAGCACATACCCGACGGCATCCCATGCCCATCCGAGCGGCGCGAACCAGCCCCCGACCGTCTCGCGCACGTCGCCCAGCCAGACGATCGCCTGACGCGAGTCGACCCAGGCCGACACCTGGCCGAGCGCGTCGCCGATGAAGTACGCCGCGAGGAAGACCCAGAGCGCCTCGAGATACGTCGCCCCGACGGCGCTCCACCGCGGCAGGCGGGCGCGCCAGCGATTCCACGCCCAGCGGCCCGCGAAGGCGAGGACGACCACCGCGATCGTCCACACGTCCCATCCGAGCTGGTCCACCGCGCCCGACGTATCGATCTCGACGCCTTCGACCGAGGCCACGAAACCGCGAGCGTCCTTCACGGTGAGCGCGGTGTCGAGGTACGTCGCGACGTCGTCGCGAAGAAAGCCGAGCACCGCGTAGACCGCGATGAACGGCAGCACCGAGGAGAGCACGGCGTCGCGGAAGGCGAGGCTCCGACCCCGCCGGTCGGCGGGGGGAGAAGCGATGACCCCCAGGCGCACCATCCCGTCGCGCAGCACGAGGAACATCGCCACGACACTGATGAGCTTGGCGAGGATGGGAAGCGGAAGCAGGAGGATGCCGCTGATCGCGGAGTACCCGCCGACGTATCCGGCGAGTTCGAGACCCGCATAACGGGCGAGGGTGCCCGCCAGGAACCAGGCGATGAGCGCGGGCCAGTGCGCGGCGAGGAGTCGCCCCGTCATCACGATCACCGCTCGCACTCACCCTAGCGAACCGCGCACAGCCCCGTACCGCATTCGGGCATCCGCGACAACCATCGCGCGATCGCGTCGCCGCCGTCGGAGGATGGCCTTCCGCCGGACACGACCCGCCGGTGGAGAGGAGAGCGACATGACCGCCGAAGCACCCCGGGGAGTCGCCGTCGTCACGGGCGGCAGTGCAGGGCTCGGGCGGGCGATCGTCCGCGAGCTCGCCGCTCGCGGCTGGGACGTCGCGGTCCTCGCGCGAGGACAGGACGGGCTGGATGCCGCAGCGGCGGAGATCCGCACGGCGGGACGACGCGCGCACACCGTCTCGGTCGACGTCTCCGACAACACGGCGCTCGACCGCGCGGCATCCGAGGTGGAAGCGGAACTCGGGCCGATCGACCTCTGGGTCAACAACGTCATGACGGGCTCGATCTCCCCGTTCCTCGACACCGCTCCCGAGGACTTCGACCGCGCCACACGGGTGACCTATCTCGGCGCCGTCAACGGCACCCGCGCCGCCCTCACCCGCATGCGCCCACGCGACCGCGGCCACGTCATCCAGATCGGGTCGGCCCTCGCGCACCGCGGCATCCCGTTGCAGGCGGCGTACTGCGGAGCCAAGCACGCCATCGACGGCTTCACCGACTCGGTCGTCTCGGAGCTCACGCACGACGGCAGCGCCGTCGCCGTGTCGATCATCGACATGCCGGCGCTGAACACCACCCAGTTCGGGTGGGTCAAGTCACCGTTCGCGCACCACCCGCAGCCCGTCCCGCCGATCTATCAGCCCGAAGTCGGCGCGCGCGTCGTCGCCGATGTCGCCGACCGGCCCCGCCGTCGCACGTGGGTGGGGGAGTCGACCGTCGGCCTCGTCCTCGGCACCCGGTTCGCCGGACGGTTCTTGGACTGGTACCTCGCGAAGAACACGTGGGAAGGCCAACTCGCGATGGACAAGCCGGCCCCTTCGACGCCGCCGAACCTGTATGAGCCGATCCCGGGCGACCACGGCGCGCACGGCGCCTTCGACGACCGCGCACGCGGTGACAGCGTCCAGACGTGGGCACTGCGTCACCGGCGGTCCCTCGCGGCCGCCGGTTCCGCCCTCGCAGCGGCGGCGCTCGCCGGGGCGACGGCCGTCATCCGCCGCCGCTGAGCCCGCCCGGACGCCGGTGACGATGGCGACGGCGAGGGCGTGAGCACCGGAAATCCGGGCCTCGCAGGATAGCGTGGGGGATGCGCCGCGCGCACGGACCGGACACGATCGTCCACCGCCGCCGGATGCGCCCCGAAAGGAAACCCGATGAGCAATGCCAGCGAAGCGCCCCGCGCGCACGCGCACGTCACCGGCGACTCCGCGCAGATCACCACCGTGAACGGTGCCATCGAGAACGTCACGGCGCCCGACGCCGACGGACTCCGTCGCGCCATCGTCGATCGGGTGCGAGCGGATGCCGCGTCCTCCGGCACGACGCTCGAGCTGCACACCACCGGCGACCGCGGCACCCACGAACTGCTCGTCGACCCGGACGGCGAGCTCATCGCGATCTACGACGACCGCACCCTCACCCGCGCCGAGCTCCGCCAGCACGCCTGGTGGGTCACCGACGTCGAGCCCGCCGCGGACGAGGGGCCCGTGGATGAGCCTGCCGCGGACGAGGAGCCTGCCGAAGAGCCCGTTGCTGAGGACGAGGAGCCCGCTGCTGAGGTGCGTTCGGACGAGGACGAGGTGACCGACATGATCGCCCCCCGCGCGGCATCCGACCCCGGCGACGACGACGATCTCGACGAGGACACCTTCACCGCGCGCATCTCCATCTCGCGCACGGCGGCGGTCCCGAGCGTGCCGCAGTTCTTCCTCCCCGCGGCGGCCGAGCCCCAGACGCGCGCCATCGACGACGCACCCGAACCAGAGGGAGCGCCCCGCGTGACCGAGATCCCCGCCGACGAACCCGTCGTGCCCGCCGAGCCGTCGCCCGAACCCATGTCCTCGCCCGAACCCGTGTCCGAGTTCGAATCCCAGCCTGCGGTGGCGCCCGAGCCCGAGCCGGTCCCCGTGTCCGCCTCCCCGATGGCGTCGGGAATCGGCGACACCCTGCCCGACGTTCCCACGACCGCGTCGACCGCGGTCGCCGGCGCCGCTGTCGCGCGCCCCCGCTTCATCGACCCCGCTCCCGAGCACCCCGCGACCGTCACCGGCTGGCGGGCGCTGTTCGCCAAGCTGGGTCTCCCCGTCGGTCCGTCCAAGGCGGAGATCGAGCGCGCCGAGCGCGAGAAGGCCGTGTCGCGGCAGTGGGCGGGATGCCGCGCCATCGCCGTCGCGAACGGCAAGGGCGGTGTCGGCAAGACCATGACGACCGCCGTGCTCTCGGCCGTGTTCGCGCGGCACGGCGGCGGCAATGTCCTCGCCTGGGACAACAACGACACCCGCGGCACCCTCGGATGGCGTACCGAGCAGGGCGACTACGACACGACGATCCGCGACCTCCTGCCGCAGGCGCGGCAGCTGCTCGAGGCGACCGCGTCGGTCTCCGACATCTCGCGCTATGTGCACCACCAGTCGATCGACCGGTACGACGTGCTGCGCTCCAACCCGGAGCTGCTCGCCGCAGACCAGCGGATCACGACGGCCGACTTCGATCTGCTGGCGCAGGTCGCCGCCCGCTACTACCGGATGGTGATCTTCGACTCCGGCAACGACGAGTCCGCCGATCGCTGGCTGCGGATGATCGACTCGGCGCACCAGCTCGTCGTGCCGACGCTCGCCGCTCCCGAGTCCGCGGAGTCTGCCGCCCTTCTCCTCGACGCGCTGCGCAAGCGCGACGAGCACTCGCGGCGTCTCGCCGAGGGCGCTGTGGTCATCGTCGGCCAGTCGGAGAAGTCGAGTGCGGCCGCCGTGCAGCAGATCGCCGCCGGCTTCGAGGGGCACGTCCGCGCCGTGCAGGTCATCCCGTTCGACGATGCGCTGAAGGCCGGGCGCATCCGCTACGACGCCCTCCAGCCGAAGACCCGCGACGCGTGGATGCAGGCGGCGGCTGCCGTCGCAGACGGACTGTGACCCCTCTCTCGGAACGCTGATCCGAACGGATGCCGGAGGTCGGTGATGAGCGGAATCGACGACGATCTGGTGCGCATCGCCCGTGAACTGTGCGTCGCCCCGCAGGAGGCATTCGCCGCAGCCCGCCGGGATGCCGCCGACGCAGCCGGCGACCGCAGCCTCGCGGCCGCGGTGCGGAAGCTCCGGAAGCCCGTCGCCGCCGCCCGGATCGTGAACGTCTTCGCGGCGTCGGAGTCCGACCTGTGGACGGACGCGCAGCGGCTGGCAGATGACCTTCGCGACGCGCTGGACGCGGGCGACGCCAAGGCCCTGGGCGCTGTGAACGCCGAGCGACGCAAGACGCTTCGGTCTCTCACCGACGCGGCGGTCGCGGCGTCGGGGGAGGAGGTGAGCGGCGCCGTCCGTGACGCCGTGGAGCGGACGCTCGACGCTGCGCTCCGCGACCGGCAGGCCGCCGCCGCCGTCATGACTGCTCGTCTGCTCCGACCCATCGAAGCCTCGGGGATGGAGCCGCCGGATCTCTCGGGCGCTGTGTCGGGTCCGTTCGACGCGGATGCCGCCCCCGCGCCGCCCACGGACGAGATGGCCGAGCGGCGTGCGAAGCGGGACGCCGCTCGTGCCCTGCGTGAGGCGGAGCGTCACGCGCTCGCTGCGGAGCGGGAGGCCGCCCGCGCGGAGGAACGGGTCCGCGGTGAGCAGGACCGGGTGGATCGGCTGGAACGACGCGTGGCCGAGCTCGAAGAGGAGCGCCGCGCGGTCGATGCCGACCTGGACGAGAGCCGGCGCCGATTCGACGAGGCGGCGGTCGCGAGTGAGGCACGCCGGCGCGACGCTGCGCGGGCGCGCGAGGAAGCCGACCGGCTGGCGCGCGAGGACTGACCGTCAGCGGGTGCGAGCGTTGTCGAGCGCGGCGACCGCGGTCGACCACACCAGGGTCTGCGCGACCTCGACTGCTCGCGCGTAGCGATCTCCCGACAGCACGACGTACACGGCGCCCACCACGTCGATGAAGCCCGCGACCGCGCCCGAGATCGTCACCACGTAACGGTCGACGTCGATGAGCTCCCAGGCGATGCGCGAGGAGCGGGCGGGCGGGTCGGCCGGGCGGCGGGCGGGGAGCGCGCGCAGGGCATCAGCATCCACCGCGATGGCGGTCGGACGCTCGGGTTCGACGATCTCCGATTCCACAAACATTCCGCACCTCGTCCCGCTGAACCCAGATCGTCACATCCCCATGTGAGCCCACCTTCGCGCGTGCGCGTGATCGGCAGGAGGGGATTGACGCCGCCTCCGCGGTCGGCTAATCCTGTCGCGGTGGCCGGGATCTACGTGTTCGAGGGAGGCATCACGGCGGACGGTGCTGGAGTTGCCGAACCGGGAGGAGGCGCTGCGCTGGGCCCAGAAGATCGCCATCGGATGCCGTTGCTCCCAAGAGCTGCGCGAATTCATGTACGACCCGGAATCCTGACGGCCCCGCCTCACACGAGCGCCGCCGAGTGGCGGGCCGCGGCCCGCACGGCATCCGTGACAGTGTCCAGGAGTGGGGAGGAGAGGTTCCACCGCTGCCAGAACAGCGGGATGTCGATCGTGTCGGCCGCCAGCTCGACGAGGGAGCCTGCCGCCACGCCGTCTTCGTATTGGCCGGGAAGCAGCATTCCCCAGCCGAGACCGGACGTGACCGCCTGCGCGAACTCGGCCGAAGCGCTGATGACGTGGCGCGGCGCCGCGATCCGCGCGCCGTGGCGCCGGGCGAAGGCTGACTGCAGGGTGTCGTGACGGTCGAAGTCGACGATGGGCGCCCGCTCCAGCGACGTTCTGTCGATGCCGCGGGGGAACCAGCGTTCCGCGAACGCACGACTCGCGATCGCGGTGTATCGCATGCGTCCGAGGGGGGAGGCGATGCAGCCGCTCACCGGGTTCCGCTGCGAGGTGACCGCGCCCATGACCGTTCCCGCGGAGAGGAGCTGCGCGGTCCGCTCCTGGTCCTCGCGGTGGATCTCGAACGTCACGGCGTGCGCCGCGGCCACCGACGTCAGAGCCGGAAGGAACCACGTGATCAGCGAGTCGGCGTTCACGGCGAGGGGAACGCGAGGAGCGGCGACGTCATCGCCGAGAGCCGCACGTGCATCGTGCTCGAGCAGGGCCAGCTGCCGGGCGAGGCGCACCAGCGGCTGCCCGGCCTCCGTCGCGCTGACCGGCTTCGTGCGGTGGAGCACCACCCGCCCGACCCGCTGCTCGATCGCGCGAATGCGCTGGCTCACCGCGCTCGGGGTGATGCCGAGATCGGATGCCGCCCGCTCGAGCGTGCCGGCATCGACGACGGCGGCGAGAGTACGCAGCTGATCGAGGGGGAGTTCCACGCCGGCAGTCTAATGAAGCGTTACTTCAGATACTGAAGAATCCTGCGCTGGACTGCATATGACCGTCACCGTAGCGTCGATGACGTGACCCCCGACTTCGCTGCTCTCCTGTCGGGCCTCGGCCTGTGCCTCGGCCTCATCATCTCGATCGGTGCGCAGAACGCGATCGTTCTCCGTCAGGGGTTGCGGCGCGAGCACGTCGGAATCGTGGTGGCGGTGTGCGTCATCAGCGACGCGATCCTCCAGACCATCGGCGTCGCGGGGGTCGCGACGCTCGTGACCTCCCAGCCCTGGCTCGAGATCGTGGCGCGCTGGGCGGGCGCCGCGTTCATCCTCGGGTTCGCGTTCCTGAGTGCGCGCCGTGCCTGGCGCGGCGGCGGGTCGCTCGAGGCGGCCTCCGACCCGGCCGGTGCCCCGTCAGCGTCGCCCGGAACAGGCGGGGGCGCCGTGCTCACCGAGGAGCGGGTCTCCACACGGACGCGTCCGCGGCGGCTCACGACGCTCCTCACGATCCTCGCCGTCACGTGGCTCAACCCGCACGCGCTCGTCGAGACGACGGTCGTGCTGGGTTCGGTCGCGGCGACCCACGGTGACGCCCGGTGGTGGTTCCTCGCGGGAGGGATCACCGCGAGCACACTGTGGTTCGTCGTCTTCGGGTACGGCGCCCGCTATCTGGCGCCGCTGCTGCGGACCGAGCGCGCGTGGCGCATCCTCGACGGCGGCATCGCCGCGGTCATGGTCGTGATCGCGATCAGCCTCGTTGCGGGCTAGCGACGTGGCGCGCGGGTGTCAGTGCGCGGCGTCGTACGCCTCGAGGACGGCGGCGGGCACGCGCCCGCGCTCCGACACGGTATGCCCGTTCTTGGCCGCCCACTCGCGGATCGGCGCATAGTCCCGCTGGCCGGCGCGCTTCTGCTTGCGTCCCGCTCCGCCGCTGCCCCCACGCGGAGCGGAGGTGCGCGACGACACCGAACGGGCCGCGTCGATGTAGGGACCGAAGGCATCGCGCAGCGCTGCGGCGTTGTCGGTGGTCAAGTCGATCTCGTAGGCGGTGCCGTCGAGCGAGAAGAGGACGGTTTCGCCCTCGCCGACCTCGAGGACGGTGCCGTCCAGGTCGTCGACGAGCTGATGCACGATTTTGCGAGCCATGGCCAGAGCCTAGTGGCGTGGCCCGGAATTACGGGAGAAGACCCGCCCGGCGCGCCTTTGCGACGGCAGCGTGCCGCGTCGAGGCGTCGAGCTTGGCCATCGCCGCCTGCAGGTACGACTTGACCGTCCCCTCCTTCAGCGACAAGGATGCCGCGATCTCGGAGTTCGTCGCGCCGAGCGCGCAGCACGCCAGCACGTCGAGTTCGCGCGGCGACAGGCTCACCTCGAGCGCGACGACGGGCGCGACGTTCTCGCGCGATATCGCAGCGAGGCGCTGTTCGACGGCGGCGATCCGGCTGCGCAGCCCCGCGTCGGCCACGGCGGCGGCGATGCTGCGCAGCTCGGCGTAGCTCTCGCGGAGGTCTTCCTGTGCTGCCGCGGGCAGGGCGTTCTCGGCGGGGGAGAGGGCGGACAGGCGACGGTCCACCTCCTCGCGCACGCGGAGCTCGGTGGCGATCATGTCCGCCGCGCGGAAGGCGGGACGGCTGACGAGGTCGCCGACCGGGCCGGGAGACCAGGAGCCGCAGTAGACGATGCCGCGCGGGCGTCCGGTCACCACGATCGGGACGGCGAGCAGGGTCGAGATCCCCTCGCCGAGGATCGCCCGGTCGTAGTCGTGCGTGATGGTGCGGGCGGTGCGGTAGTCGAGCGCGAGTCGGGGGCGTCGCTCCACCATCGCGGCGCCGCCGAGACCCCGCCCGGTGTGGACGACGAGACCCTCGATGCTCCGGGTGCGCGCGCCGGAGATGGCGCTCACGTGGACGGCGCCGTCGTGCTCGAGGCCGCCGAAGACCACGGGGAAGCGGGTCTGGCGGGCGAGGTCGGTCACGGCTCGCGAGACGAGCTGCGTGTCCGTGTCGCTTTCCACCGGCAAACCCTTACCTACTTCCGGGGGTGACGGCCCCTGCGCCGCCTTCGTACGGTCGAACCTACCATGCGGCCGTTTCTGTGAGACAGCCGTGAGAGCACCGTCGCTCACCCCATGAGGCAAGGAGGCCACATGTCGCAATCACCCCACGATGGCGCCGGAGGGAGTGCCATCGATTACGTCGCGGTGGAGGAATCGCCGCGCTTCGTCGAGCTGAAACGAAAGCATCGCAGCGTCGTCTTCCCGCTCGCCGTGCTGTTCCTCGTCTGGTACTTCGTGTACGTCCTGCTGTCGTCGTTCGCGCCCGACTTCATGGCACAGGAGGTGTGGGGCCACATCACGATCGGTCTCCTCCTCGGTCTCGGCCAGTTCGTGACCACCTTCGCGATCACGATGGGCTACGTGTCGTTCGCGAACCGCAAGCTCGACCCGATCTCCTCGGAGATCCGCGCCGACCTCGAAAGGCAGGAGACCCGATGAGCTCGATCCTCCTCGCGGCGGCGCCCGCCGCGAACGCCGACAACAACCCGGTCCTCAACATCTCGATCTTCGGTGCGTTCGTGGCCGTGACGCTGTTCATCGTCATCCGCGCCAGCCGCAACAACAAGACCGCTGCCGACTACTACGCAGCCGGCCGCTCGTTCACGGGACCGCAGAACGGATTCGCGATCGCGGGCGACTACCTCTCGGCGGCATCCTTCCTCGGCATCGTCGGGGCCATCGCCATCAACGGCTATGACGGGTTCCTCTACTCGATCGGCTTCCTCGTGGCGTGGCTGGTCGCGCTGCTGCTGGTGGCCGAGCTGATGCGCAACACGGGCAAGTTCACGATGGCCGACGTGCTGTCGTTCCGGTTGAAGCAGCGACCGGTGCGACTCGCGGCGGCGATCACCACGCTGGCGGTCTGCTTCTTCTACCTGCTGGCGCAGATGGCGGGCGCCGGCGGCCTCGTCTCGCTGCTCCTGGGCATCACCGAGCAGGTCGGACAGTCGATCGTCGTCGCGGTCGTGGGCGTGCTCATGATCGTCTACGTCCTCATCGGCGGGATGAAGGGCACCACCTGGGTGCAGATCGTGAAGGCGTTCTTGCTCATCGGCGGCGCCGTCGTCATGACCATCTGGGTGCTCGCGATCAACGGCTTCAGCCTCGACACCCTCCTGGGTGCGGCGGTCGAGGCGTCCACGCGCGACCCGCAGGAGGCGATCCTCGGACCGGGCCTGCAGTACGGCGCCAACCCTTGGGACTTCCTGTCCCTCGCGATCGCGCTCGTCCTCGGCACTGCGGGCCTCCCGCACGTGCTCATGCGCTTCTACACCGTACCCACGGCCAAGGAAGCGCGGCGCTCGGTGGTCTGGGCGATCTGGCTGATCGGTCTCTTCTACCTGCTGACCCTGGTGCTCGGCTACGGCGCCGGCGCGATCGTCGGGCCGGAGACCATCGCCGCAGCTCCCGGCGGCGTGAACTCCGCGGCACCGCTGCTCGCAGCGGCCCTGGGGGGTCCGATCCTGCTCGGGTTCATCTCTGCGGTCGCCTTCGCGACGATCCTCGCGGTGGTGGCGGGTCTCACGATCACGGCGGCGGCATCCTTCGCCCACGACATCTACGCCAACGTCGTGAAGAAGGGCAACGTCCCCGCCGACGGCGAGGTCAAGGTGGCCCGTCGCACGGTCATCGTGATCGGCGTCCTGGCGATCGTCGGCGGCATCGGCGTGCAGGGGCAGAACGTGGCGTTCCTCGTCGCGTTGGCCTTCGCCGTCGCCGCGTCGGCGAACCTTCCGACGATCCTCTTCTCGCTGTTCTGGCGGAAGTTCACCACCCGCGGCGCCGTGTGGAGCATGTACGGGGGACTCGCGACCGCGATCATCCTCATCGTGCTCTCGCCGGTGTTCTGGGGCACGCCGACCAGCGTGTTCAAGGACGTGGGAACCGCGATCTGGCCGCTCAACAACCCGGGCATCGTCTCGATCCCGGTCGGCTTCCTGCTCGGCTGGCTCGGGTCGGTGACCTCGCGTCGCGCGGAGGACCGCAAGAAGGCGGCCGAGATGGAGGTCCGTTCGCTGACCGGGTACGGCGCCGAGAAGGCGGTCGACCACTAGTCACAGGATCCGAAGCGGGGGCGGACGGCCTACTCGTCCGCCCCCGCTTCGAGTTCGAGGAGGTACCGCTTGCGCTCGGGGTGGCCGCCGTACTCACCGATCGAGCCGTCGCTGCGGATGATCCGGTGCGCGGGGACGACGATCGACCACGGCGTGCGGGCGCACGCCGTTCCCACCGCCCGGTTCGCGCCGGGCGCTCCCGCCGCGATCGCGATCTCCGCGTACGAGGCGGTCTCGCCGTACGGGACGGCGACGATCGCCTCGAGCGCGCGGCGGGTGAACCCCGACGTCAGCTGCCAGTCGAGCGGCACGTCGAAGTCGCGCCGGGTGCCGGCGAAGTACTCGTCCAGCTGCGCTGCGGCATCCGCTTCTTCGCCCGTGCCCGGCACCGGCACCGTGTGCAGCAGCAGACCGAGCCGGGCCACCTCGGCGTAGGCCGGGCCGTCGAGGATCGACAGCGCGGCGAGGCCGTCTGCTGTCGTGAGGAGGAGGGCCTCGCCGATCGGTGTCGGATGCACGGCATACGCTGCGAACGTCATGGCATCATCATGGCCGCCGTGGCGGCGCGGCCGTGCCGGCACCGGAGGCCGGGGGAGCGACCTCATCGGAGGGCGCCTGGGGAGGAGAAGCCGGGGGTCCGCGCGCAGATCCCGCGAAACTCGGAGGTCGTTGCGGGATTCCGGCGCGCCGCGCGCTTAGTGTTTCTCGTGTGTGGCGAGCAGACGGAGGCGCGGTGCGCGGCGAGAGTGCCGAGTACACGTCCGAGGTGACCCCGGCGGACGTGAAACTGTCCGACCCTGACGTCCTCGTCATGCACGCCGCGGTCCCCGAGCAGCGGCGGCTCCGCGAAGAGGCCGCGCACCTCGGCGGCACCTCGACCCTCCTGCACTACCGCGACGAGGGCGATGCCGGCATCGACATCACCAAGGCCCACCCCGGCAGCCTCCCGCAGTTCATCACCGGGCGACCGACCCTCCTCTCGCACATGTTCCGCGACGAGGTGGCGCTGCGCACGGCGCGGCTGGCAGCGGAACGGATCACCTCGAAGGACGTCGAACTGCGCACCGCGCGCGGTCTCGACACCGTGCACCTCGCCATCGGCATGGCGTCGTGGCGCATCGGCGGCGTCTCCTGCACCGCACCGGTCCTGCTGCGCCCGCTCGCCATCCGCCGGCACCACAACGATTTCGACCTGCGCCTGCACGCATCGTTCGCGATCAACCCCGAACTGGTCGAAGCCGCACGCACGCACTTCGGCATCGACCTCGACGGCGCCGCGCTCGCCGCCCTCGCCTACGACGGCGGCGTCTTCCAGCCGCAGCCGGTCATCGACCACCTCCGCGCGCTCACCTCGCACATCCCGACGTTCACCGTGCTCCCGCGTCTGGTCGTCTCGACCTTCGCCGACGTCGCCTCCGACATGGAGCGGGATGCCGCGCACCTCGACCACCCCGTCCTCAACGCGCTCGCCGGGCATCCGGCCGACCGCGAGCGGCTGTCGTTCGTGCGTCCGCAGCCTCAGGCCGTCAGTTCGGACGACCGACCGCCGGCATCCGATCGTCTTCTCCTCGACGCGGACGCCGAGCAGGAAGCCGTGCTCGCCCGCATCACCGAGGGTCAATCGCTCGCCGTGCACACGCTGCCGGGCACCGGCGGAACGCAGACCGTCATCAACACCGTCGGCGAGCTCGTCCGCGGCGGCAAGCGCGTGCTCGTCGTCAGTGCACGCCGGTCGACCCTCGACGGTGTCCGTCACCGCCTCGCGGGGATCGGCCTCCCGGGGCTCGCCGTCTCGCCCACACGCCTGCACCGCGACCTCATCCGCGCCATCGCCCGCAACGAGAAGGCCGAATCGCCGAAGGTCGCGGAGGTCGACGACGCGCTCGTGCGCCTGCGCACCGTGCTGCGCGACTACCGCTCGGCGCTCACGCAGCGTCACGCGTCGGTCGGCGTCTCGCCGCTGGAGGCGCTGCGTCAACTGACCGAGATCGGTTCGCACGACCCGCAGCCGTCCGCCACGACGCGGTTCGACCTGCCGACCGTCCAGAAGCTCGCCACCCGCCGGGCAGAAGCGGCGCGCACCCTCGCCGACGCCGCACGACTGGGGGAGTTCCGGTTCGGCCCCGACGACTCGCCCTGGTACGGCGTCGCCTTCTCGACCACCGACCAGGCGCGCGCCGCGCACGCCCTGGCGGGCCGGCTCCACCGCACCGAGGTTCCCGGCATCCTCGAACGCGGCTACGAGCTCATCGGTCAGACCCGGATGCGGCCGTTCACGACGATCGCCGAGATGGGTGCGTACATCCATCTCCTGCAGGGCATTCGTGCCTCGCTCGACCGGTTCAGCCTCACCGTCTTCGAGCGGCCCCTGAACGACCTCATCGCCGCGCACTCCACGCGCCGCGAGTCCAGCACGATGTCGAGCGCCAACCGCCGTCGCCTGCGCCGGCTGTCGAAGGAGTACGTGCGCCCCGGGATGCACGTCACCGACATGCACGAGGCGCTCGTCAAGGTGCAGAATCAGCGCCTGCAGTGGCAGCGCCTCGTCGACGCGGGTGTCACGCCCGAGGTGCCCATCGGGCTCGACGACGTGGCCGCAGCCTGGCAGCGCGCGAACGCCGACCTGGGGGAGCTCGACGTCGCCCTGGGGCGCACGGAGCCGCTCGCGAGCCTGCCGATCCCGCACCTGCTGCGCACGCTCGCGGGCTTGGCAGCAACCTCCGACGTCTTCGACAACCTCGTCGAGCGGGCGTCGCTGCGCAGCGAACTCGCCCAGCTCGGGCTCGAGCCCCTGCTCACCGAGCTGTCGGTGCGTCACGTTCCCGAGGCCGACGTCGCGGTCGAGTTCGAGTACGCGTGGTGGCGCTCGGCGCTCGAGGCGATGCTCCGATCCGACCGGGCCCTGCTCGGCGCCAACACGCCTGTGCTCGACCGTCTCGAGCGCGATTTCCGCCTGGTCGACGAGGCGCACGCCGGCTCGTCGGGTCCGCTCCTCGCGGCCGAACTCGCGAAGCGGTGGCGCATCGCCATCGTCGATGAGCCGCGCGAGGCCTCGGCGTTGAAGTCCGCACTGCGTGCCGGCACTGCGTCGGCCGACGAGCTCGTGGCATCCGCCCCCACCCTTCTCCGTGTGCTCGCTCCGGTCTGGCTCGCCTCGCCGTACGAAGTGCCGCACGTGCCCGATCACCCCGACTTCGACGTCGTCGTCATCGCGGATGCCGCGGCGCTGTGCCTGGCCGAAGCGGCACCCGCGCTCCGCCGGGCCCGACAAGTGGTCGTCTTCGGAGACCCGGTCACCCAGAAGCCGACGCCGTTCCGGGTGTGGTCGGGACGCGGCGAAGACCTGGAGGAGCCGGAGGTCGCGTTCGACGAGACGAGCGTCTTCGAGCGACTGTCGGAGCTGCTGCCGGTAGAGACGCTCACCCGCAGCTACCGCGCCGGCGGCGAGGACCTCGCCGAACTGGTCAACGACGCCTTCTACGACGGCCGCATCGCCTCCCTGCCGTGGGCGGGCTCGTACCTCGGGCGCGGCAGTCTGAGCGTCGACTACGTCGAGGGCGGCACCGGCACCCCCGACCCCGAGACCGGCGCCGTCGAGAGCCCCGACGCCGAAGTCGCCCGTGTGGTCACGCTCGTCGTGGAGCACGCCATCAACCGGCCCGCGGAATCGCTCATGGTCGTCACGGCCTCCACGCGCCACGCAGAGCGCATCCGGGCCGCCGTGGCCGCCGCGTTCGCCGGCCGGGCGGATGTCGCCGACTTCGTGGGTCGCGAGACGGCGGAGCCCTTCGCCGTCCTCGGGCTGGAGGAGTCCGTCGCCGAGAGCCGCGACCGCGTCATCTTCTCGCTCGGCTTCGGACTCACCAAGCACGGCCGGGTCCTCAGCGACTTCGGCGACCTGTCCACTCCCGACGGCGAGCGGCTCCTGACCGTCGGCATGACCCGCGCGCGGCGCTCGATGGTCATCGTCTCCTCGATCCGACCGTCGGCCTTCGACGAGGGTCGACTGGCGCACGGCGCCGCGACCCTGATGTCGATCCTCGGCAGCGTCGCCGCGCGAGGCCGCGACGCCCGGCTCGAGGACCTCGCCGACCCGCTCACTCTCACGCTGGCGCAGCACCTGCGGAGCCTCGCGATCTCGGTCGACGTGCACTACCGCGGCGGACAGCTCCCTCTCGTCGCCCAGTACAAGGGCAAGGCCATCGTGGTCGACTGCGACCCGGAGAGCCGGCACGAGACGCTCCGGGAGGCGCTGCGTCGGCGTCCACAGATCCTTCGCCGGCTCGGCTGGCACTACATCCGCGTGCACCCGTTCGAGATCTTCAACGACCCGGCGAAGGTGGCGCAGCGCGTCGCCGCCGTCCTCGGCGTCCAGCCCGAGACGCCCACGGCGCACGGGTCGACGCAGCCGATCGATGTCGACTGACCGTCAGCGCATCGTCCGGGTCCCCGGCGCGCGCCGGGCACGGCTCACCCCCGCACCCGGGACAGACCCATCCCCCGAAACGACGAACGGACCGGAGACGGGGAACACCCCGGCATCCGGCCCGAACGACGATCGGCTGCGGAACGACGTCCCGCCGCACTACTGACGCGTCAGATCGACGGCGACGGCGGTTCGGTCGAGCGCGTCGGCGCCGCGGCGGTGCCGCGCTGCGACTCGAGCAGGTCGCGGATCTGGATGAGCAGCTCGGTTTCGGTGGGCGCCGGAACGGGTTCTTCGACGACACCGGCCTTCGCCGCCTGACGCTCCTTCCATTTGTTCATGGGGAGCACGAACACGAAGTACACCACGAGGGCGACGGCGAGGAAGCTGATGATCGCGGTGAGCAGCCCGCCGAGCGGGAAGGTGACCTTCTGGCCGTAAAGGCCGATCAGGGTCGGTCCGACCTTGCCGTCCGCCGTGGGCTGGTAGAACAGCGCGACGAGAGGGGTGATGATGCTGTCGACGATCGCGGTGACGATCGCCGTGAAGGCACCGCCGATGACGACGGCGACCGCGAGGTCGATGACGTTGCCGCGCATGATGAAGTCTTTGAAGCCCTGGAGCATGGCTCCTCCTTCCGCTGCCGGCACGGAGCCGGATTCAGGAACCCGCAGGTGCGGGTGAGGCGGACGCCTCGGACTTCGATGATGTCGCAGGGGCCGAGCCCGCGCTACCCGACGCGCTGGACGAGCTCGTGGTGGAGCCGCCGGCGCGGGAGTCGGTGCGGTAGAAGCCGGCGCCGTTGAAGGTCACCCCGATCGATCCGTACTGCTTGCGGAGCAGGCCGCCGCACTCCGGGCACTCCGTCAGCGAGGCGTCGGAGAAGGACTGCACGGCATCGAAGCGGTGGCCGCACTGCGTGCAGGCATAGGCGTAGGTGGGCATGGTGACCTCGGGGAGTTCAGCGAGTGGTGAGGGTGACGGTGCGGGTCGGGGTGACGACGCCGGTGACGGGCTGATCGTGCAGATCGCGGGGGACCTCATCGACGAGTTCGGTGTCGAAGACCACCGCGTACACCGGGGGGCACTTCTCCATCGAGCCGATGGTCTTGTCGAAGTAGCCGCGGCCCCAGCCGAGTCGCATTCCGGACCGGTCGACCGCGGCGGCGGGGATGACCAGGAGGTCGACGTCGTTCACCGCGACCGGGCTCAGCAGCTCGCCGACGGGTTCCGACATCCCGAACATCCCTTCCGCGGTCGCGCCCTCCTCCTCGGCGACCGCCCAGTCCAGGAGGCCATCGGCGCGGGTGATGGGAAGGAGGATCCGGATGCCGCGAGCGAGCGCGCCCGCGATGAACTCCCGGGTGCCCGGCTCGGTGGGCGTGGACAGGAAGCACGACATCGACCTGACGCCCAGCTCGGCGACGAGCGTGTCGAGCTGCTGCCGGATTCCGGCGGAGGCGTCTTCGAGGGCGGCGGCGGAGCGCTGCTGGCGACGTTCGCGCAGTTCAGCGCGCAGTGCGCGCTTCTCGCTGTCTATCGAGCCGTCCATGCTCCGATTGTAGGTGGACACGCCGCTGGCCCCGGCGTGGGGCGCGTGTCGAGGACCGTCCGAATCGGTATGGTGATCAACATGTCTGAGCGCATCAAGGCCGTCATTCCCGCCGCGGGTCTGGGAACCCGGTTCCTGCCCGCCACGAAGGCCATGCCGAAGGAGATGCTGCCGGTCGTCGACAAGCCGGCCATCCAGTACGTCGTCGAAGAGGCCGTGTCGGCCGGTATCGACGACGTGCTCATCATCCTCGGGCGCAACAAGAACAACATCTCGAACCACTTCGACTCGGTCCCCGAGCTCGAGTCGAACCTCGCCAAGAAGGGCGACCAGGAGAAGCTCGACCGCGTCAAGCACTCCAGCGACCTCGCCGACATCCACTTCGTGCGTCAGGGCGAGCCGAAGGGTCTCGGCCACGCCGTGCTCCGCTCGCGCTCGCACGTCGGCGACAACACCTTCGCCGTCCTGCTGGGTGACGACCTCATCGATGCCCGCGATGTGCTGCTGGAGAAGATGCTCGAGCAGAACAAGAAGAGCGGCCTCACCGTGATCGCGCTCATGGAGGTCTCGCCCGACCAGATCCACATGTACGGCGCTGCCGCGGTGGAGGCCACCGACGAGGAGGACGTGGTCAAGGTCACGGGCCTCGTCGAGAAGCCCAAGAAGGAGGACGCGCCCTCCAACTACGCCGTCATCGGCCGGTACGTGCTGACCCCCGGTGTCTTCGACATCCTCGAGCGCACCGAGCCCGGCAAGGGCGGCGAGATCCAGCTGACCGACGCCCTCGAAGAGCTCGCGTCGACCGACGGGGTGCTCGGTGTGGTCTTCCGCGGTCGCCGCTACGACACCGGTGACCGGGCCGACTACATCAAGGCGATCGTCCAGCTCGCCGTCGACCGCGACGACCTCGGCGCCGAGCTCCGCCCCTGGCTCAAGGACTTCGCCGCCGACCTCTGAGGTCGAGTCGGCGCGCGTGAGCATGGATGGATCGGTGCTGCGCGCACACGGTCCGGTGTCGATCCGCCTGGTCCGCTCCCGCGACGCCAAGCCGTTGCAGACCGAGCTGGCGCAGAACCGCTCGTGGCTGCAGCAGTGGGAGGCGACCAGCCCTGACGGGCCGGTCTCGATCGACATGCGCGCGGGCGTGAGGCGCCTCCTCCAGCAGCACCGTGACGGCAGCGGCATCCCTCTCGTCATGGAGTACGACGGAGAGGTCGCGGGTCAGCTGAACGTGTGGGGTATTGCCCGCGGCTCGCTCTCCTCCGCGACCATCGGATACTGGGTCAGCGAGCGGTTCGCCGGACGGGGGATCACGCCCACGTCCGTCGCGCTGGCGACGGACCTGTGCTTCGACGACCTGCGGCTGCACCGGATGGAGATCTGCATCCGACCCGAGAACGACAAGAGCCTGCGGGTCGTCCAGAAGCTCGGCTTCCGATACGAGGGCCTGCGGCGGCGCTACATCCACATCGACGGGGACTGGCGCGACCACTACGCCTTCGCCCTCACGCGCGAGGACGTCCCCGAGGGCGTGCTCCGCCGGTGGATCGAGGGTCGGGCGCCGACGGATGCGGCCGCCATCCCGCCCGCAGACCGGCTCACCGGCTGAGCGGCACCGCACGGGGAACCTTCGGGTTCAACCAGAACTTTAGACACGCGGGACGGATGCCGCGTCGGCACGGCCGCGAACCGTACCGTTGGCGGCATGGGTGAGCAGGTCTTCGGCGGTGGTGTGATCGTCCTCGTCGCCGTGCTCCTGTGGCTCGTCTACCTGCTGCCGTCGTGGCACGGCCGCCACCAGTACGAGGCCGCCGAGCGCAACGCCGTCCGCCTGAACCGGGCGCTTCGCGTGCTCGCCGAGACCAGCGAGACACCCGAAGAGGTGCGGCTCGAGCTCAACGCCCGCACCGCCCTCGCCCAGCAGCGACTCGCTCGTCGCGTGCAGGCCGAGCACGAGAGCGTCGGGCTCGAAGCCGCCCGAGCCGAGCTCGCCGCCGCGAAGGCGCAGGCGTCGCTCGACCGTGAACTCGCCCGCGCCGAGCGCCGCAGGGCCGCCGCCGACGCGGACGCCGCCGCCCGCCGAGCGCGTGCAGAAGCAATCGCCGCACAGGAACGTGCGCGCGCCGAGGCGGCCGTCGCGCGGGAACGCGCCCTCGCCGAGGCAGCAGCGGCGAAAGCCGCGCCCGCGGTGCGCCGTGCGCGCGCCCGGCGCCGTACCCGGCTCACGGCCACCGTCGTCGCACTCGCTTCCGTCGTCGCCGGGGGATGGGGAGCCTTCCTCGCCGTCACGACGAACGGGTGGGGTGTGGTCGCCGCGGCTTCCCTCTTCCTCGTCGGCAGCCTCGCCGTCCTGGGGCGCATGAACGCGGTCGCCCGCCGCGCCGTCATGCCCGTGGTCGTCGCGCCGGCGGTGCGCGTCGCCGGAGACGTGCAGGACGTCGCCCTCGACGCGGACGCGTCGGCCTGGACCCCGCGCCGCCTGCCGCAGCCGCTCACCGCGTCGGCCGGATCACGGGCCGCCGCCGTCCTCGACGGAGCGGCCGCTCAGGAGGCGTTGCGCCACGCCGCGGTCGAGGAGGCCATGCGGGAGCGTGTGGCACAAGCCGCGCCGCCGTCGATCGACGTCGCACGCCGCACCCGCGCCGCCGAGGTGGCCTTCTCGGGCCCGGTCGACGACGCGCACATCGAGGCCCACGTCCGCCAGCTGCTGGAGCGTCGCGCCGTCGGCGAATGACCCGCCGCGCGGTCTGCGCGCCGAATCGACCGTGGTAATGTTGATGCTCTTGGGCCTGTGGCGCAGTTGGTAGCGCGCTTCGTTCGCAATGAAGAGGTCAGGGGTTCGAATCCCCTCAGGTCCACTACGAAAAGCCCCCGGAGAACCGGGGGCTTTTTCCGTTTGCGGGGTCTCAGTCGGGAAGGCGCACCGCCGCGGCGGCCGCGCCGAGTTCGTCGGCGCGGCGCTCCGGCGTCCAGCCGAGCTCGTCGGCGGCGATGTCCGCCGCCGCGGAGAGCACATGCTCCCCGGGATCGCCGCGACGCCCGATGCCGGTGCGGTTGAGGAGGATGTCGGTGAGGTGCACGACCGCCTCATGGCGGGCGGCGAAGGCGACCTGAGCGAGCACCTCGCCGTCGTCGGTGGCCGACGCCGACAGGCGGCCGCCCTCCGCCGCGATCGCGCGCACCGTCGCGGCATCCGTCCCATACAGACGATCGAGCAGGGTGAGGCCGGACGTGTCCGGGAGCGCGGAGCCGTCGAGGGGAACCTGCGCCGTGCGGCTGGGAGCGACCCGCGTGCGAAGCTTGCGGGCCAGCTGCCCCACCACCTTCTGCGCGAACGAACGCGCCGTGGTGTACTTGCCGCCGTTCGCCGAGACGAGGCCCTCGACTCCGGAACGGGCATGGTCGGTGAGTTCCGACGCGCGGGACGCGCGATAGGTGTCCCCGCCGGGGGTCTCGGTGAGTGGCCGGAGACCGCCATAGGCGGCGACGACGTCGTCGGTCGACAGGCGGACGGGGAGCTTGCTCGTCGCGTTGATCTCCGCGACGAATCTCTCGATCGCCGCTCCCGTGAGGCGCCAGTCGTCTACAGCCCCGGTGTACGCCGTCTCGGTGGGGCCGATCAGTGTCCGACCGCGCCAGGGCGCGAAACTGAAGTGGCCGCTGGACGACACCGTCAGCACCATCGTGTCGCTGAGCTGGCGGGTCAGGAGGTAGATGCCCTCCGACCGCACCGGCGGCTCCTCACCTGCCGCGCGTCGCGTGCCGGCCTGCGCGGCGAGAACGTCGCGTGCCCAGGGTCCACTCGCGTTGACCGTCACCCGCGCCCGCACGTGCGTCTGGAGCCCGGTGACGAGGTCGGTGACCGCGGCGCCCACCACGTGCCCTCGACGCACGAGCAGCTCATCGGCGCGCACGTAGTTGGCGACCCGGGCGCCGGAGGCGACTGCCGACCGGATGAACGCGAGGGTGAGCCGCTCGGGCGAGAGCATCATCGCGTCGGAGAACAGGATGCCGCTGCGCAGATGACCGAGACCGCGGTCGGCGAGCTCGGCGTGCGAGAGCGAGCGATGCCGGGGGATGCGGTGGGTGGGCGGCACCCGGTTCCGGTCGAACGAGAGCACGTCGTACGCGGTCAGTCCGACGTGCTCGATGAGGCCCGGCTCGGGGAGGACCATCGAGATCGGGGAGACGAGGCCCCGGGCGATGAGCGAGAGCGTCCGACGCTCGGCGAGCGACTCCCGGACGAGTCCCACCTCGAGGTTCTTCAGGTATCGCAGGCCGCCGTGGATCAGCTTGCCGGTCGCGGCCGACGTCGCGGCGCCGAAGTCGCCCTTCTCGACGAGAACCACGGAGAGCCCTCGGCTGGCGGCCTCGTAGGCGATGGCTGCGCCGGTGACCCCGCCGCCCACGACGAGCACGTCGACGACGCCGGTACCCGTCAGCGCATCGCGGGTGATGGTCGTCGTCACCGAGGGGTCTCCTCGCGGAACCGTCGGATCCCGGCACGGATTCCGGTCAGCAGCGCATCGCGTTCGCTCTCGATGTCGAGGATTCCCAGCCGCAGGACCCGTGCGGCGGTGGCCCACCGGTCGATGTCGCCGTCGCGCATGCCCGACACGGCCTTGTACTCCTTCAGGTACATGCGACCCATCGTCGCCCTCGCGGCGCCATAGACGAGTTTCTGGGCGGCCGAGGCGCCGGGGAACAGCTCCGCCTCGGTGAACAGGAGCCGCGTCATCGCGACGTCGGCGGCCGGATCGCCGGTGGCCGTGGACTGCCAGTCGATGGTGGCGTAGCCGCCCGCGTGCTCGAAGACGTTCAACGGGTGGAAGTCCAGGTGCAGCGGCCGGTCGCCGCGGGGGAGGGAGGCGAGGTGGTCGCGGAGCAGCGCCTTCTCGTCGACCGTGAGCGCCGACAGCGGGGCGGTGTCGACCAGGTCGGCGGCGATCTCGCGGACGTCGGGGAACACGTCGGTGCGGGCGCGGTGGATGCGGACGTGCTCGTTCGCGAGCGCGCGCGCCACGCGGCCCATACGGAGGATGTTCTTCTCGGCGACGGTGGTCAGCGCACGCCCGTCCACGCGGTCGAACGCGACCGCCCGGCCGCCGTCGATGTCGATGCGACCGTGGCAGCGGATCGGGGTGAGCGCGAGGTCGTACGCGGTCTGGGAGTCGCCGATCTCGCGTCCGATCGCGGCATCCGGCCAGTCGTCGTGATACTTCTTGGCGACGCGTCCGCCCTTCAGCTCGAACACGTCGGCTGACCGCCCGTGGGCGACGAGGCCGCCGAGCGTGGCGATCATGCGTGCACCGGCTTGGTGGCTCCGTACCCGAGCCGCTCCGCCGATGCGATGACGTCGTGCTGCTGCTCCGCGTCGAGTGCGCGGGGGATCCCGGCGGTGCGCGCTCGGAGGTAGAGCTCGCTGAGCCACTCGACGAGGAGCGCGTTCTCGACCGCTCCGGCGAGGGTGGACCCCAGGGCGACCGCACCGTGATTCGCCATGAGGGCGGCCAGGCGCCCCTCGAGCGCGGTCCCCACCGCGCCGGCCAGTGCGGTCGTCCCGAAGGCGTGGAACGGCGCCACCCGCAGCGCTCCGCCCAGGAGCAGCTGCTGATAGTGGATCACCGGAAGCTCGTCGAGGACGAGAGAGAGCGCGGTCGCGCACGGAGCGTGGGTGTGGACCACGGCGGCGACACGGTCGGGCGAGGCGGCGCGGAGCACACCGAGGTGCAGGGCGAGCTCGGAGGTGGGGGCCAGATCTCCTTCGATGAGGTCCCCGTCCAGGCTGACGACGGTCACCTCGCGCGCGGTCGCCTCGGCGAGCACGGCGCCGGTGGCGGTCACGGCGACCACGTCTCCCCGGCGGGAGCTCACATTGCCGGCCGTGCCGATCAGGAGTCCGTGGGCCGCGAGACCGCGCGCGGCCGCGGCGACGGCGGATCGCAGGTCATGATAGGGGGACGACGTCGTCATGGTGCTAGCGTTGCCCCCGACCCTAACCAAAGTCAAGTTTGATTTTCATGACGGAAGAGACCGCTGCCGACGAGACCGGCCTGGCCGCTCTCGCGCTCCGCCGCGTGCCGACGCAGAGTCGCTCCCGCGAGAAGGTCGCTCGCGCCATCGAGGCCGCGGAGGACCTGGTGCGGCGTGAGGGCGTGGAGGCGATCAGCCTGCCGCGCGTCGCCGCGGAGGCGGGCGTCAGCGTGGGTGCGCTGTACCAGTACCTGCCCGACCGCGACGCGATCACGGCAGCGATCGTCGCCCGGTACCACGGGCGCCTGGAGGGCCTCCTCGACGCGGTCATCGAGCAGATGCGGGCTTCGCCGAGCGGACCGGATGCCGTCGGGCGGGTGCTCCGCGCCGTCGCCGACATCTACCAGGACGAAGAGCTCGCGAGGTCGCTCGGCACGGTGCGCGCGGGCAGCGCGGAGGCCCGCGACGCACGCCGGGCGCACAAGGCTCGGATGGCCGAGAAGGTGGGAGCCCTGCTCGGGCTGGTGGGGCTGCTCGACGGCCTGGCCGCCGATCAGGCATCGGCGGTGGCGCGCGTCGCGTTCACCTCGGCGGATGCCGTCCTCCATGAGGCTTTCGCGGCGCCGGAGGCCGAGCGGGAGCTGCTGCTCGCCGAACTCGAACGCGCGCTCCGGGCCTCGTTCCGCCGGTAGGCGCGGGGTGCGGAATGGTCGTCGGTCACCGCGACGCTCGCCGCCAGGCCGGCACCGCGACGAGCAGGAGGGCTGCGGGCAGGAGGAAGGCGAGACCCGACCCGGTGAGGTCGGTGAGGACCCCGACCCCGACGGCTCCGAGGACGGCGCCGGCGTAGTTGAAGAGGTTCACCCGCGCGATCACCTCGTCGCTGCGTGCCGGGTCGATCCCGCCCGCGAGGCCGAAGGCGAGGGGGACGAGTGCGCCGACAGCCAACCCGCTGATCGCGAACCCGGCGATCGCTCCCGCCGCCACCGGGGCGAACGCCACGATCAGTCCGCCGGCAACGCCCGCGACGAGGGCGACCGCGAGCAGGCGACGCCGGCCGATCGCTCGGATCGCGGCATCCGTCACGAGGCGGGCGACCAGCACTCCGCCCTGGTAGACGGCGAATCCGACCGGCGCGAGCGCCGCGGCCGCGCCGACGGCGGTGAGGTGGACCGCGCTCCAGGAGCTCGCTGCCGAGTCGACGGTGAAGGCGGCGAGGATCACGAGCCCGACGACCGTGATCGCACGGGCGTCCAGCCGGCCACGTCCGGGGGCTTGGCGGTGCGGTCGCGCGGCGCGCTCCCGACTCAGGTGCCTCCCGAAGAACACGACGAAGGCCACCTGGAGGGCGGCGGCGATCCCGAGAGCGGCGAACGCCGGCGTGCCGGTCGCGAGGACGCCGGCCATCGCCACCGCGCCGATGATCGACCCGCTCGTCGCCGTTGCGTAGAAGCGACCGAGCAGCGGGCTCGCCCGCCCCCGCTGCACGAGGACGCCCTGCATGTTGCAGGCGGCGTCGATGAGTCCCAGGCCGAGCCCGTAGGCGAGCACGGATGCCGCGAGCGTCACCGTGTCGGGGGCGAGGGCCGTCGCGCACAGACCGAGCGCCTGCAGCGTGAGGCCGATCAGCACCCCGTGACGGCTGCTGAGGCGCAGTGCGATGACGTCGGCGAGGAGGGAGCCGAGCGCGGCGGTGACGCAGACGCCCAGCAGGATCAGCGAGATGCCGGTGGCGTCGAGTCCGGTGCGCTCCTGGAACGCCGGGAGAGCGGTCACGACGACCGCGTACCCGAGTCCCTGCAGTCCGTAGGTTGCCGCGACGGCCAGGGTGTTCGCGCGCGTCGCCACCGGTGCCGTCGTCGTCACCTCAGACCGCCTCGGGGTGGCGCTGCCGAAGGACGGCGAACGCCTCGGCGGCGATCTCGACGGTGCGGTCGACGTCGGCATCCGTCACGGCGGCGTTCAGGAAGTGGTTGTGGTGCGAGGTGATGTAGACACCCCGGCGCACGCATTCCGCCACCCACTCCTGATGCAGCATGAGCGAATTGGCGGGGTCCGCGACCCGCAGGTAGAACAGGGCGGGCGCCCCCGAGGCGACGAGCGTGAAGCCCGACGCCGCACCGGCGGCGACGAGGCCGGCGGTCAGGCGCGTGCCGAGGCGGCGGAAGAGGATGGGCGCGTCGATCTCGCGGAGCTTGCGCTGGGTGGCGATGCCGGCGGCGAAGGGCACCGCGCTCATCCAGTAGCTGCCGGTGTAGGTGATGCTGCTGACCGCTTCCTTCAGCGAGTCCTTGCCCATCAGCGCCGACACGTTGTATCCGTTGGCGAGCGCCTTGCAGAAGCAGATGAGGTCGGCCTCGAAGCCGAAGTGGTGATCGCTGCCGGCGAGGTCGAGGCGGAACCCGGTGCGCACATCGTCGACGATCAGCACGATGCCGTGCTCATCGCACAGCCGCCGCACCTCCTGCCAGTAGCCCTCCGCAGGGAGCTCGTTGTCGACGAAGTTGCCGTGCATATACGGCGTGGAGATGAGCGCCGCGATCTCGCCGCGGTGTTCGGAGAGCATCGCCCGCAGCGCATCCAGGTCGTTCCACGGCACGTACAGGTTGTTGGCGACCTCCTCTTCGAGGACCCCCGGGTAGTCGAGCTTCTGCGTCCACGGTGCGACCCCGTGGTAGAAGCCTTTGATGAAGACGATCTTCTTGCGGAGGGTGGCCGCGCGGGCGGTCATGACGGCGAGGGTCGTCGTGTCGCCGCCGTTCTTCGCGAACACCGCCCAGTCGGCGCTGGCGACCTGGTCGACCAGGAGCTCGGCGAAGTCGATCATGACGGTCGAGGGCAGCGAGACGACGTCCTCGAGCTCGGCCTGAGCCTTCGCCGCTGCGGTCACGTCGGGATCGTTGTAGCCGAGGATGTTCGGGCCGTACGCGCACATCCAGTCGATGAACTCGTTGCCGTCGAGATCCCAGAACCGGGTGCCCTCCGCCCGGGCGGCGAACTTCGGGAAAGCGTCGTGGGGAAGGTGCAGGCCCTCCGTGGGCCCGAGATGCCCCGGGATGCCGGCGGGGATCACCCGCTGCGCGCGGGCGAACGCCTCGAGGCTCTTCGTGAAGGTGAACGGCGCGGTCGGGAAAGGGGTGATGAGGCTCACGGGGTGCTCACTTTCCGAGGTAGTGGCCGACGCGGTCGAGGATGCGACTGGTGTTGTCGACGAGAGGGACGTAGCCGCGGATGGCGATGCGCCCGTCACCCACGCACGCGAGCGCGCTCTCGCGCCCGGTGAGCACGTCACCGGCGGTGCGCAGATCGACGAAACCGAACACCGCGCGCGGCGGGTCGTCGGTGACGGCGACCCGGGTGAGGTGGTGGTCGCGGATCCGCAGTCGGTGGCGAAGCGAGTCGCCGACGGTGATGTCGAGGTCGCCGTCGGTCATCTGGCCGGCGCTGAAGCGTCCGGAGCGGTCGTGCTCGGCGACGACGGTGATCGCGCTGACCGCGACGTCGAGCAGCAGCATCCGGCTCGCGTCGGCGAACTCGGGGTCTTCAAGGTCGGCGTCGGTGGGCTGCAGGTACCGGCTGAGCAGATCGGTCAGCGGGGTGAACACCTTGGTGAGGAAGCGGATGCCGCCAGGCCCTGCGACCGGGATCGGCGACGACCCGGCGCCGGAGAGCACCGCATTGGCGTGCCCGGGGGAGGTGAACAGCAGCGTGACTCGGGTGCCGCGGGGTTCAGCCCCGGCCACGACGCCGTCGTCGTCGAAGACGTACCGGGCTCGGTCTCCCGCTGCGATCCGTGCGGTGAGCGTCACCGGGCCGGGGAGGGTGGCGAGCGTCGCCGCGGCGGCGGGCACCAGCTCCACGAGCCGGGGGAGGGCGCCCAGCACGGCGTGCAGGTTCACGGCGGCGAGGACGCGGTCGTCGATCTCAGTCAGCATGGCGGTCCTCCGGGTGGGTCGAGTCGCCTGGCAGCGGGCGCCGCGTCGAGGGCTCAGCGTGTCGTGCGAGGCTGGATGCCGCGAAGGCGGCCGTGGCGCGCGCGGCATCCGTGTCCTGGTCGGCGAGCCAGGCGAGGGTGATGCCGTCGGCGAAGGCGACGAGGACGCGGGCCAGTGCCGGCACCGGCGAGGTCCACACCGATCCGGTGACCTCGGCCGCGTATCGGAGGAGCTGCTCGGCGGCGGCGAAGTACGACGTCCACTGGTCGCGCATCTGGCCGTCGGCGTCGCGGCGCCGCGCCCACAGTCCCAGTTCGAAGAGCGCGAGCTCGTGATCGGGGTGGGTGCGCAACAGGTCGATATACCCGTCGAGGCCCGATCGCAGCGCCGCCTCCATCGACGACACATCGATGGCGCGGACTTCGGCGGCGAACCGCTCCTGCTCGATGACCGACTCCACGACGGCGGTCATCAGCTGCTCCTGCGTGCCGAAGATGTAGCTGAACGCCCCGAGCGGCATGTCCGCCTCGGCGACGATCGCCCGGGTCGTGGCGCCCGGTACGCCGCGGCGGGCGATCACGCGGATCGCGGCGGCGATGAGCTCTTCGCGGCGCTGATCGGCCGGCATCCGGCGCATCAGCGGCTCCCCACCGCGCGGGAGGCGACCCAGAGGCGCAGCCGTCGGGGCGACACCCGACCCAGCAGGCCCTGCGCGCGGTTGCCGGCGCCCACGGTGTGCACGGGGCCCGGGTCGCGCCGGTCGAGTGCGGCGAACGCCTCGTCGAGGACGACGTCGACCGACACGCTCGGCCCGACTTTGAAGGTCTCGGACCCGGCGACCTCGAAGAACTCCGTCTCGGTCGGTCCGGGGCACAGGGCGAGCACGCGAAGACCGGTGCCGCGGGTCTCCTGCCAGATCGCCTCGGTGAGGGCGGTGACGTAGGCCTTCGTCGCGGCGTAGACGGCGAGGCCCGGGAGCGGCTGGTGCGCCGCCGTGCTCGAGACGTTCACGAGGAGGCCCCGCGCCTCGATGAGCGAGGGAAGCAGGATGCGGGTGAGGAGGGTGAGGGCGGCGATGTTGACCTGGATCTCGTCGGCGACGAGGGCGTCGTCCTCCTCGGCGAAGGCCGCCGCGGTTCCGAAGCCGGCGCTGTTGACGAGTCCGGTCGCACGGATGCCGCGGTCGGCGAGGTCCGCGGCGATGCGTGCGGGCGCGGCCGGGTCGGTCAGGTCGGCGGCGACGACGGCGGCTTCCACGCGGTGCAATGATCGCAGCTCGGCGGCGAGCGCTTCGAGCCTGTCCGCGCGGCGGGCGACGAGCACGACGTCATGCCCGCGGGCGGCGAATCGGCGGGCGAATCCCGCGCCGATCCCCGAACTCGCTCCCGTGATGACGACGGCGTCCGCCATGGCGCCCCTCCTCGAGTTGTTCAGCTGACCAACTCAGTATGGGGCGCGCATGCCCCGAGGGGAAGGGCGACGCGGAAGTCCGCGCCGCCCCCGTCGTCCTCAGACTCCGGCCGTCTCCCGTGCGCCGGCGGCCAGACGCTCGGCGGCGTAGGCCTCCGCGGCATCCAACGGGGTCACTCCCCGTGCCTCGGCCTCGTCGAACAGGCGGCGGACGGTGTCGCCGATGCCGTCGATGCGCGACGCGATCTCGTCGCGGTGACCGGGGTGCTTCGCCTCGACGTCGAGGTAGATGACACCGCCCGCGTTCGCGACGAAATCGGGCGCGTAGAGGATGCCGCGCCCGGCGAGGCGGTCGGCGCCGGCGCGATCGGCGAGCGGGTTGTTGGCCGGGCCGCACACGGCGCGCGCCGCGAGCACATCGATGACCTCGTCGGTGAGCACGCCGCCGATGCCGGCGGGCACGAAGACGTCGGCCGGGACCAGCTGCTCGGCTCCCGGCTCCACCCACGTGGCACCGAGCTCGGCGGCGAGCGACATCTTCGCGGGGTTGACGTCGGTGACGGTCAAGACGGCGCCCTCGGACGACAGCCGGACGGCCAGACGGCTGCCCACCTGCCCGAGACCGGAGATCGTGATCCGGCGGCCCGCGACGTCGCCCGACCCCGCCACGCGCTCGAGCGTGGCGCGCAGCGCCGCGTACACACCCCGACTCGTGGGGCCGGCGGGCTCGCCCGAACCGCCCACCGAGCTCGGCAGGCCGATCACGTGCGGGGTCCGCTCACTCACGACGAGCATGTCCTCCGTGGTCGATCCGACATCCTCCGCCGTTCGGTACAGTCCGCCGAACGCGTCCACCGCGTCGCCCAGATCGAGGAAGGCGGCCCGCCGTCGGTCGGCGTCGAGGACGTCCTCCGGGCCGAGCGCGATCACAGACTTGCCGCCACCGGCATCCAGACCTGCGGCGGCGTTCTTCAGCGTCATCGCCGCCGACAGCCGCAGGGCGTCGCCCATCGCGTCGGACCAGTGCGGGTAGCGCCAGAGTCGGGCGCCGCCCAGGGCGGAGCCGAGGATCGACGAGTGGAGCGCGACGGTGAGGACGAGACCGCTGCGGCGACCCGTGATCACCTCCACGCGTTCGTGGCGGAATTCGGGCAGGGGCAGGGTGTGCGTCATCGCGGTCCTTCTCGACGGGCCTTGTGGGCTCTGCGGAATCGGATGCCGCGGCTGTGCGGCATCCGTCATCATTCTGCCCCGTCCTCACGCCCGCGCCTAGGCTGAGCGGATGATGACCGAGCGTTACTCCCACGGCCACCACGAGAGCGTCCTGCGGGCGCACACCTGGCGCACCGCGGAGAACTCCGTCGCCTACCTTCTGCCGCACCTGCGACCGGGCGGCTCGCTCCTGGATGTCGGCTGCGGCCCGGGGACGATCACCGTCGATCTCGCCCGGCGCGTCGCGCCCGGCCGCGTCGTCGGTGTCGACGCGTCGGCCGAGGTGATCGCTCAGGCCCACGCGCACGCGCTCGCCGAGGTCGCGCCCGGCGTCGAGTTCCGGGTCGGCGGGGCCTACGAGCTCGATGCGGCGGACGGCGAGTTCGACATCGTCCACACCCACCAGCTCCTGCAGCACCTCGCCCGCCCGATCGAGGCGCTGCGCGAGTTCCGGCGCGTCGCCGGGCCGACCGGTCTCGTCGCCGCACGCGAGGTCGACTACGCCGGCATCCTCATCCACCCGCACATCCCCGCGCTCGACGAGTGGCTCGACATCCTGCTGCGCGTCGGCCGCGGCAACGGCGGGGAGCCTGCCGCCGGGCGTCGGCTCAAGGCCTGGGCGCGCGAGGCGGGCTTCACCGACGTCGCCGTGAGCGCCTCGACCTGGCTCTTCGAATCGGACGAACAGCGTGCGTGGTGGGGCGGCTCCTGGGCGGACCGCGCGCTGCACTCCAGCTACGCCGACCACGCGCTCGAGCAGGGCGTCGCCGACCGGGCCGCCCTCGAGCGGATCGCCGACGGCTGGCGCGAGTGGGCTTCCGCGCCGGACGGCTGGCTCCTCATGCCGCACGGCGAGATCCTGGCGCGCGGATGAGCGCCCACCTGCCCGCGCGCAGTCGGCTGGTGCACGACGCCATCCGCACCGCCGGGATCGAGGGCGACATCGTGGTGCTGCCCGACGCGGCATCCACCGCCGTCCTCGCCGCGCAGGCCCTCGGCGTCGAGGTCGGAGCGATCGCGAACAGCCTCGTGTTCCAGTGCGACGGGACGCCGCTTCTCGTGATGACCAGCGGCGCGCACCGAGTCGACACGGCCGCCCTCGCCGCGCGGATCGGGCGCGGCAGGATCACCCGCGCGACGCCCGAGCAGGTGCGCGAGGCGACGGGCCAGGCGATCGGCGGCGTCGCGCCGGCAGGTCATCCTGCTCCGCTGGAGACCCTCGTCGACGAGCACCTCGCCACGTATCCCGAGATCTGGGCCGCTGGCGGCACCCCGCACACGGTCTTCCCGATGACGTTCACCCAGCTCGTCGCCCTCACCGGTGGCCGCGTCGTCGCCGTCGACTGAGGCGTCTTATCCGCGAGACAGCAGTGACAGCCCGAGACGTTGACATTCGGCCGCTGTCTCGGGCTGTGCCTGCTGTCTCGCGGTCAGCGGGTCGTCAGCGGTGGATCAGGTCGCGCCAGTTGTCGGGGACGCGGCCGGCGGGACCGGGGGAGGGCTGGTCGTCCGGGCGGCTCGTCGGCTCGGCGAGCTCCGGGCCGTCGAAGGTCGTCTCGTCGACGGAGTCCCAGTACCACCGGCATCGCCTACGGCGACCGCCGCCCCGAGTGGCTCACCGCCGGCGGCACCCGCATCGAACGGCGCGCCGTGTCGGCCGGTGACGCCCGCGTCCTCGTCCAGCCCCGCTTCGTGGTGCGCTGATCACCGCCGGTCCCGTCAGCGGCCGCCGATCCGCCGGGCGAGGTCGGCTGCGGCGGACGCCGCCAGGGCGCTCAGCGTTTCGATCCGGGCGGATGCCGCGTCATCGCCGCTCCGAGTGGGCTCTGCGCCCCCCGCGTCGCCCTGCCACGTGACCGCGACGGCGGCGGCCGGCCATCCCGCGTGGTCGCGCACGACGACCGCCACGGAGCGGAAGCCGGCGGTCACCTCGCCGTCCTCGGTCGCGACGCCCGTGCGCCGGGTCTCGCGCAGCAGCTCGCGCAGCTCGCTCGGGCGCCCCGGGCCGCGACCCGTGCGAGCGGTGAAAGCCGCGGCATCCGGATACAGGGCTCGCACCTGCTCGCGGGGGAGCGCCGCGAGCATCGCGCGGCCCGTGGCGGTGAGGTGGGCCGGCAGTCGGACGCCGACGTCGGTGACGAGCGCCGGCCGCCGCGGCGCACGCTCCTCGACGATGTACATGACGTCGCGGCCCGTCATCACCGCGAGGTGCGCGCTCTCGCCGGCGCGGTCGGCGAGCTGCGCCACGATCGGGCGGCCGAGACGCGCGAGCGGCTGCTGTCGCGCGTAGCCGCCGGCGAGCTCGAACGCGGCGGTCCCCAGGCCCCAACGGCGGTCGGACTCCAGGTGGACGACGAAGCCGTGCGCGGCCATCGCCGCCAGCAGGTGGTAGACGGTCGACCGGGGGATCGACAGCTGCGTGGCGACGGTCTGCGCGGCGACGGGTCCGCGCTGGTGCGCGAGGAACCGGAGGATCCGCAGCGTCTGATCGGCGGCGGGCACCTGTGGTCGGGCCGGGTCGGCGGTCGCCGCGTGCATTTCGTCTGGGATCACAGACAAAGGATGCCACGACCCCGTCGCGCCGGCCTCGCGTGAGCGGTGGAATCGGACCATGCCCTCCGCTCCCGTCGTCCTCGGTGACACCCCGCTCACGCCTGACCAGGTCGTCGCCGTCGCGCGCCACGACGCTCCCGTCGAGGTGTCGCCCGCCGCGTTCGCCCGCGTCGCCGAGACCCGTGCCCTCATCGAGCGCCTCGCCGACGACCCGCAGCCGCACTACGGCATCTCCACGGGGTTCGGCGCCCTCGCCACGACGTTCATCGCCCCCGATCGCCGCCGCCAGCTGCAGGCGAGCCTCATCCGCTCCCACGCCGCCGGGACCGGTCCCGAGGTCGAGCGGGAGGTCGTCCGCGCGCTGCAGCTCCTGCGTCTGCAGACGCTCGCGACCGGCCGCACCGGCGTCCGACCCGTCGTCGCCGAGACGTACGCCGCCATGCTCAACGCCGGCATCACCCCGGTCGTCCACGAGTACGGCTCGCTCGGCTGCTCCGGCGACCTCGCGCCGCTGTCGCACATCGCGCTCGCCGCGCTCGGCGAGGGACCGGTCCGGACGGCGGACGGCACGCGGACGGATGCCGCGGAGGCGCTGGCGACAGCCGGCATCCGTCCCCTCGTCCTCGAAGAGAAGGAGGGTCTCGCCCTCATCAACGGCACCGACGGCATGCTCGGGATGCTCTCGCTCGCCCTCGCCGACCTCGACACCCTGCTGGCGACCGCCGACCTCGCCGCCGCGCTCTCGGTGGAGAGCCAGCTCGGCACCGACGCGGTGTTCGCCGCCGACCTGATGGCACTCCGCCCTCAGTCGGGACAGGCCGCCTCGGCCGCAAACCTCCGCCGCGCGCTCGCCGATTCGCCGATCGTCGCGAGCCACCGCGACCCCGCCGTCTGCACACGCGTGCAGGACGCGTACTCGCTCCGCTGCTCGCCGCAGGTGCACGGCGCCGCCCGCGACACCCTCGAGCACGCGCGCACGATCGCCGAGCGCGAACTCGCCTCGGCGGTCGACAACCCCGTCGTGACCCCCGACGGCCGGGTCGAGTCCAACGGCAACTTCCACGGCGCTCCCGTCGCGTACGTGCTGGACTTCCTCGCGATCGCCGTGGCCGACGCGGCATCCATCTCCGAGCGACGCACTGATCGTGCGCTCGACCGCACCCGAAGCAACGGGCTGCCGCCGTTCCTCGCCGACGAGGTCGGCGTCGACAGCGGCCTCATGATCGCTCAGTACGCCGCGGCCGGGATCGTGTCGGAGCTGAAGCGCCTCGCGGTACCGGCATCCGTCGACTCGATCCCCTCCTCGGCGATGCAGGAGGACCACGTCTCGATGGGCTGGGCGGCCGCCCGCAAGCTCCGCCGGGCCATCGACGGCCTGGCCCGGGTCCTCGCGATCGAGGTGGTGACGGGATGCCGCGCCCTCGACCTGCGCGCCCCGCTGCAGCCCGCGCCGGTCACCGGCGCCGTGCGCGACCTCGTTCGCACGGTCGTCGACGGGCCCGGGCCCGACCGCTTCGTCGCGCCCGACCTCGAAGCCGTCATGCAGCTCGTCGTCTCGGGCGACATCGCCCGCGCCGCGTTCGGATCGTTCGAAGGAGAACACGTATGACCGACACGACCCCCACCCGCACGGTCCGCGCCGACCGCGGTAACACCAGGACAGCGAAGAGCTGGGGTGCGGAGGCGGCCAAGCGGATGCTGATGAACAACCTCGACCCCGAGGTCGCCGAGCACCCCGAGGACCTCGTCGTCTACGGCGGCACCGGCAAGGCCGCCCGGTCGTGGGAGGCGTTCGACGCGATCGTCCGCACCCTCGACGAGCTCGAACCCGACGAGACGCTGCTCGTGCAGTCGGGGAAGCCGGTCGGGGTCTTCCGCACGCACGAGTGGGCGCCGCGCGTGCTGATCGCGAACTCCAACCTCGTCGGCGACTGGGCGACGTGGCCCGAGTTCCGCCGCCTCGAGCACCTCGGCCTCACGATGTACGGCCAGATGACGGCGGGGTCGTGGATCTACATCGGCACGCAGGGCATCCTGCAGGGCACGTACGAGACGTTCGCCGCCGTGGCCCGCTCGCTCGGACGCGAGTCGCTCGCCGGCACCCTCACCCTCACCGGCGGTGCGGGCGGCATGGGCGGCGCGCAGCCGCTCGCGGTCACGATGAACGGGGGAGCGGTCCTCGTCGTCGACGTCGACGAGTCGCGTCTGCGCCGTCGCGTGGAGCACGGCTACCTCGATGAACACACCGCCGACCTCGACGCGGCGATCGAGCGCGCTCTGGCGGCCAAGGCCGCCGGGCAGGCGCGGTCGATCGGGCTCGTCGGCAACGCGGCCGACGTCTTCCCGGAGCTCCTGCGCCGCGGCATCCCGGTCGACATCGTCACCGACCAGACGAGCGCGCACGACCCGCTTGCCTACCTGCCCTCGGGCGTCGCGTTCGACGACTGGAAGACCGAGGCCGCGGCCGACCCCGAGGGCTTCACGCAGCGGTCGCGGGCGTCGATGGCGCGGCACGTCGAGGCGATGGTCGGGTTCCAGGATGCCGGCGCCGCGGTCTTCGACTACGGCAACTCGATCCGCCGAGAAGCCGAGCTGGGCGGCTACGACCGCGCGTTCGCGTTCCCGGGGTTCGTGCCGGCCTACATCCGTCCGCTGTTCGCGGAGGGCAAGGGCCCGTTCCGCTGGGTCGCGCTGTCGGGCGATCCCGAGGATATCGCGAAGACGGACCGCGCCGTCGCCGAGCTCTTCCCGGAGGACGCCGCGCTGCACCGGTGGCTCGAGAAGGCAGGCGAGAAGGTGCACTTCGAAGGGCTCCCGGCGCGCATCTGCTGGCTGGGGTACAAGGAGCGCCACCTCGCAGGCCTGAAGTTCAACGAGATGGTCGCGTCCGGCGAGCTGTCCGGGCCCATCGTCATCGGACGTGACCACCTGGATGCCGGCTCGGTCGCCAGCCCGTACCGCGAGACCGAAGCCATGGCCGACGGGTCGGACGCGATCGCCGACTGGCCGCTGCTGAACGCGCTGCTCAACACGGCGTCGGGCGCCTCGTGGGTCTCGATCCACCACGGCGGCGGCGTGGGCATCGGCCGGTCGATCCACGCCGGACAGGTGACGGTCGCCGACGGCACCCCGCTCGCGGCCGAGAAGCTCGCCCGCGTGCTCGTCAACGACCCGGGAACCGGCGTCATGCGCCACGTCGACGCGGGCTACGACCGGGCGAAGGAGGTCGCCCGCGAGCGCGGCCTGACCATCCCCCTGCTGGACGCCTGAGATGGTGACCCTCCTCACCGGCATCGCCGAACTGACGACCAACGCGGATGCCGCGGCTCCCACGGCGACCATCGCCGACGCCGCGCTGCTCATCGAGGACGGCCGGGTCGCCTGGGTCGGCGCCGCCGCTGACGCCGAGACAGCAGTGGCGGCCCGAGACGGCGGTCGTCTGTCGACGTTTGGGGCTGTGACTGCTGTCTCGCGGTCAGAGCACCTCGAGGTCGTCGACGTGGGCGGCCGCGCGGTGATCCCGGGGTTCGTCGACAGCCACACGCACCTCGTGTTCGGGGGCGACCGGGCCGACGAGTTCGAAGCGCGCATGACCGGCACGCCGTATGCCGCCGGCGGCATCCGACGCACCGTCGCCGCCACGCGCGCGGCCGACGAGGACGTGCTCCGGTCGCGGCTCGCGGGATTCGTGTCCGAACTGCACGGCCAGGGCACGACGACCTTCGAGATCAAGACGGGCTACGACCTGACGGTGGCAGGCGAGGCGCGACTCGCGCGCCTGGCGGCGGAGGTCACCGAGGAGGTCACCTATCTGGGCGCCCACGTGGTGCCGGAGGGCGCCGGGCGCGACGACTACGTCGACCTGGTCTGCGGCCCCATGCTCGAGGCCGCACGCCCGCACGTCCGCTGGATCGATGTCTTCTGCGAGAGCGGCGCCTTCACCGCGGCCGAGAGCGAACGGATCCTCCGCGCGGGCGCGGCGGCGGGGCTCGGCGTGCGCGTGCACGGCAATCAGCTCGGCACCGGTCCGGGCGTCGAGCTGGCGGTGCGACTCGGCGCGGCATCCGTCGACCACTGCACCTATCTGACGGATGCCGATGTCGCGGCGCTCGCGGCCGGTGACACCGTCGCGACTCTCCTGCCCGGCGTCGAGTTCTCGACGCGGCAGCCCTATCCGAACGCCCGCCGCCTGCTCGACGCCGGCGTGACGGTGGCGCTGGCCAGCGACTGCAATCCCGGATCGAGCTTCACCAGCTCGATGCCGCTCATGATCGCGCTCGCGGTGCGCGAGATGGGGATGACGGTCGGCGAGGCGGTGTGGGCGGCGACGGCGGGCGGCGCGCGGGCCCTGCGCCGCACCGACGTCGGCCAGCTCGCGCCGAGCGCGCGCGCCGACCTCGTGGTGCTCGACGCCCCGTCGCGGCGGCACCTCGCGTACCGTCCCGGCGTTCCGCTCGTGCACCGGGTCTACCGCGGCGGCGAGGTCATCGCGGCACGGTGAACCGTCTCAGTCGCGTGGGGTGTCGATACTCCACCGGGCGGGTTCGAGCGCGGTCGCGACGTCCCAGTCGTCGGTGTCCCAGACGAAACGCGCGACGGCGCACGTCGGCATCGCGCCGATGCCGCCACCCGACAGGCGATCGGCGAGCACCGTCATGCCGGGGTCGTGCGCGACGACCATGACACGGGGGAGCGCCGTGGCCGCCGCGGCGGCCAGGAGCTTCGCCCCCGGCGCACCGTAGAGCTCGGCGTCGAGGACGAGCGGCGCCGACAGCGCACTCGCGAAGGCCTCCGCCGTCGTGCGTGCCCGGACGGCCGTCGAGGAGAGGATCCGCTCGGGTCGGAAGCCGCTGTCCGCCAGACGGCGCGCCATCTCGGGGGCGTCTGTTCGCCCGCGAGCGTTGAGGGGTCGTTCGTGGTCGTCCAGTCCTGCCGAGCCCCAGTCGCTCTTCGCGTGCCGCGCGATCACGAGCTCGATCATGCGATCGCCCGCCCCGCGAGAAGCTCGAGGACGCACAGCGCCGCGAGTCGCACCGTCCGACCGTCCGCCGCGTCTGCCGTGGCGTCGACCTCCACGATGTCTGCGCTGCGGACGCGAGGATCGGATGCCGCGCCGCGCACGAGGGCGCGCAGCTCCCACGCCTGCAGCCCGCCCGGCACCGAAGCCGGGCAGCCCGGCGCGACGGCGCGGTCGCAGACGTCCACGTCGATGTCGAGGTGCACCGGCCCCGCCGCCCCCGCGATGTCGAGGGCCTGGATCATGACGTCGTCGGCGCCGCGACGTCGGACGTCGTCGAGGGTGATCACGGTGATGCCGAGGTCGGCTGCGCGCCGCGCGTAGGCGATCGAGTTCGCGAAGTCCGCGATGCCGATCTGGACGATCCGCGCGGGGTCGAGGCCGTCCTCGATCAGGCGTCGGACGGGCGACCCGTTCGACTCGCCGTCGCGAAGGTCGAAATGGGCGTCGAGGGTGATCATTCCGGTCGCTCCCGCCCCCTGCGCGGTGGCGTAGGTCACGGAGTTGTCGCCGCCGAGCGCGATCAGCAGACCGGTGTCGGCGACGAGCTCACGCACCCGCGTGCGGACGCGCTCCTCGCCCTCGCGGCCATCGGGCTCCGAGACGTCGCCGGCGTCGGCGATCCGGAGCGCGGTCTGCACGTCGACCGGGGTCGGGCCGAGCACCGCGCCGCTGAAGCGGCGGAGCGCGTCGCGGACGGCGGCGGGGGTGGCGTGCGCCCCGGTCGGGGAGAGGGAGGTGCGGTGCGCGGGCAGTCCGACCAGGACTGCGTCGGTCGGGCCCGTGGGCGCCGGCCACCCGCCGGCGCGCGGCCAGAGCTGATCCTCGTGCAGGGGCTGATCCTCGTGCAGGGGCTGATCCTCGTGCAGGGGCCGGTCCTCGTGTGCGCTCGAGGAGGCATCGTCGGGGGAGATACTCACAGGTAGACCCACGCTTCCTTTCCGTCGGAGAGCCGCACGCGCGTGCGGCGGAAGGTCGCGAGCTGGACCTCGTCCGCGGCCTCCAGCTCGAAAAGGCTCAGGTGCAGGACTTCACCGACGACCTTGTCCCGGGCGTGGCCGGTGCGTCGGAGGACGGTCTGGACGGTGGCTCCCTCGCGGTCGCCGAAGCGCTCGTCGGCGATGCCGACCACATCGGTCGTGTATCCCGCCAGGAGCGCCGGAGTGGCCGCCGCGCGCCTACCGAAGGTGTCGAGCTGGAGGTCGGGCCTGCGCAGCGCACCATAGACGAAGAGCAGTTCGTCGCGGTCCGCGGTCATGGCGCCAGGGTAGTCAGCGCAGCAGGGCGTGCGCGACGGTGTAGATGACGAGTCCGGCGAGGGCGCCGACGACGGTGCCGTTCAATCGGATGTACTGCAGGTCGCGCCCCACCATGAGCTCGATCTTCTGGCTGGTCTCGTCCGCATCCCAGCGCTCGACGGTGTCGGTGATGATCGACGCGATGTCGTGCCGGTACCGGTCGACGAGGAACACCGCGGCATCCGCGATGCGCGCATCGACGCGCTGCTGGAGGGCGGTGTCGGTGGCCAGGCGCGCGCCGAGGTCGTCGAGGGCGGCCGTGATCCGGCGGCGCAGACCGCTCTGCGGGTCGTCGAGCGCCCGCAGGAGACCGGCCTTCGCGGTGTTCCAGGCGTCGGCGGCGAGCGCACGCACCCGTGGGCTGTCGAACACGGCGCTCTTCGCGCCCTCGAGCCGGTCGATCGTGTCGGCGTCGTGCTGCAGGTTGTCGGCGAGCCGCTCGAGGTATTGATCCAGGGCGCGGCGGGCGGGGTGGTCGGCATCCCGCTGCACCGCGGCGACGAACTTCGAGGCCTCGTGGTACACGGTGTCGTCGACCAGGCGCATCGCGACGGACGGCACCCACGACGGCAGACGTCGCGAGACCAGTCCGTCGAACGCCTCGCGATTGGCGTCGAGCCAGCGGGCGATGCTGTCCACTCCCAGGTCCACGGCGCCTCGGTGCGCGTCGGCGTCGACGACGCGGGCGAGCCAGCCGCCGAGCGACGGTCCCCACGACGGGCTGAGCAGGTGCTCGTGCGCGAGGTCGCTGATGAGGTCCTGCACCTCGTCGTCGCTGAGAGCGGTCAGGATGCCCGACGCCATCGTCGACGCCTCCGCCGACACGGTCTCGGCGTGCTCCGGATCCTGCAGCCATTCGCCGGCGGTGCGGGCGATCGCCGTCGAGTCGAGCTTCTGACGGACGACGGACGACTCGAGGAAGTTCGTCTCGACGAATTCGCCGAGGGTCCGGCCGATCTCGTCCTTCCGGCGCGGGATGATCGCGGTGTGCGGGATGCGGATGCCCAGGGGATGCCGGAACAGCGCCGTCACCGCGAACCAGTCGGCCAGTGCTCCCACCATGCCGCCCTCTGCGGCGGCGCGCACGTATCCCAGCGCCGGCACGTCGTCTTCGAACAGGAAGGCGAAGACGAACACGATCGCCATGAACACGAGCGCGCCCAGGGCGACCGCCTTCATGGTGCGCAGGCCGCGGTATCGCTGCTGATCAGCGACGCTCAGCGAGCCGTAGGGGAGACGGGCCATTCGGCCATCCTGCCATGCGGCTCGTGCGCGACCCGGGGACCGCGCGGTGTCGCGGGGCGATCAGGGTTCCAGGGGGCCGAGCCACGCCGCGGCGACCGCGCTGTGCACCGACTCGGGGTCGGAGGGGTGGAACATGCCGGCCAGGACGTCACGGTAGAGGCGGCTGAGCTCGTTGCGGGTGAAGTAGGAGGCCCCGCCCGAGACGAGCATCGCCTCGTCGACCACCTGCTTCGCCATCGTCACGGCGCGGTGCTTGAGGGCGCTCAGTCGCGGGAACCACAGGGCGCCGTGATCGACGAGGTCGTCGACATCGGCGGCGAGGCTCTCCACCAGCACCGGTAACGCGTCGTAGGCGATGGCCATGGCGGCGATCCGGTGGCGGATGTCGGGATCCTGGCTGTAGGTGCGTCCGCTCTTCTTCGAGGTGCGGGTCTTCGCCGCCTCGACGGCCAGGTCCAGGGCGCGACGGGCGACGCCCGTGTACACCGAGGCCAGCAGGATCTCGAACACACTGAAGATGCCGAACACGATCGCGTCCGGCTGCGGCCCGGGGGCCAAGCGCCGCACGACGCGGTCCGGCGACGCCACCGCGCCGTGCAGCTCGGTCGTCCGCGACTGCGTACCGCGCATGCCCAGCGTGTCCCAGTCGTCTCGCGTGATCACTTCCGGGCTCCGCGGCACGAACGCGTAGACCATCCGGGGATCGTCGGGGTCGCTCGCGTCGAGCCCGTGGAGACCGAGCTGGCTCCATACCGGACCGAGTGAGGTGAAGATCTTCGTCCCCGTGAACGCATAGGAGCCGTCGGGCCGCGGCGCGGCATCCGTGTCGCTGCCGAACAGCACCAGATCGTTGCCTGCTTCGCTGATGCCGAACGCGAAGATCTCGCCGGCGACGGCGCCTTCCTGGACGAACCGCAGAGAATCGTCGCCGCGGTCGGCGAGGACCTTCGCGACCCCGGTCCAGACGAGGTGCATGTTCACGGCGAGCGCCGTCGCTGGAGCGGCCGAGGCCAGACGCTGCTGCAGGGCGGCCGCGTCGGCGAGTCCCAGCCCGGCGCCGCCGAGCTCTGCCGGCACGAGGATCGAGAGGTAGCCGGCTGCCTGGAGTTCGGCGAGGTCGTGCTCGGGAAAGACGTTCTCGGCGTCCACGGATGCCGCGCGGTCACGGATGCGCGCGAGCAGATCATCGGGCAGGTGGACACTCGCGTCGACGGCCATGACCCCGATCCTCTCAGGCGATCCAGGTCATGAGGGCGTCGGCCGCCGCATCCGGGTCGTCGCGGTGCGGGGAGTGTCCCGTGCCGGGAACCACCGTCATGCTCACCACCGGATTCTGGAGGACGCTTTCGGCGAGCTCGCCGTCGAAGATCGAGTAGACCGCGGGGTCGCCCGCGATCACGTGCGTCGGGACGGTGAGGCGCCGCGCCGCATCGCGGACGTCCCACGGGGTGTTCTGGACGCTCGTCTGCTCGACGGCATACCGGCTGGCCTGTTCGGCCGCGGTCGCCTTGAGCTCCACGTCGATGTCGTGCCAGTTCGGGTGCTCCGCGCGCACGGCCCGCGCGGAGGTGTCGGCGAAGGCACGCTCTTGACTGGCGCGGACCGTCGCCCGGTCGCGGTCGGCGAGGTGGATGGCCGGGTCGATGAGGACGAGTCTGCGCGCCCACGCGGGCGCGGTCGCGCTCGCGAGGGTCGCTGCCGCACCGCCGAGCGAGTGCGCGACGACGAGATCCCACGGTTCGTCGTCGTCGGCCGCGGTGTGCAGCAGATCGGCGGCGTACGCGTCGATCGTGTAGTCGAGGGTGCGGGGCGCTGCTCCGTGGCCGCGCAGGTCCACGGCATCCGCTCGCCAGCCCGCGTCGGCCAAGGCGACCGCGTACCGCCACATGAGCGCCGCGCTCGATCCCAGGCCGTGCACGAGGAGTGCGTGGCGAGGAGAACGGGGGTCGCCCCAACTGAGGCGGGGGAGGGTCACGGGAGCAGCCATACGCTCAGCCTATTGAGCGTGGTGCCGTCTTGATCGCGGCGATCGCCTGGGGCGTCCATCCGGCCCTCGGATGCCGCGGACGGGAGAAGATGGTCGGGTGATCTCCACCGACCTGGCCCGAGAGCTGAGAGCGAGCGGCCTGGTCTGGCGGCCTCAGTCGGGTGATCGCTTTCAACTCGACGAGCCCGAGTTCGAGGCCGACGTCTACACCGTCAGCGAGATGACCGTGGAGGCGCGGAGCTACCCGACGGGAGACCTCCTGGCCTTCAACGGGACGACCGAATGGGCGCTCGACTCCGTCGCGCTCGAGGACGCGCTGTGGCTGCCGTCGGAGGCACAGCTGCGGGAGATGCTCCGCGGAGCGTTCCGCTCACTGACCCGGCTTCCCGACATCCACGTCGTCGAGATCGAGGTCGACGGCCTCCGACACCGGTTCCCTCACCCCGAGCCCGCCGACGCGTACGCCCACGCCGTCCTGCTCCTGCTGCGCCGGGCCGCCTGAGCCTCAGGTGATGACGGGCACCGGCTCGGTGTCGGGGATGGGGCTCGCGTCGCGGCCGCGCAGGTCGGGGAAGCCGCGCACGAAGACGATCGCGACGAGCGTCCCGAGCATCGCGAAGCCCGCAGCGGCCCAGAACGCGCCGGTCGGGCCGACGCCGTCGATGAGGAACCCCGCGACGGCGGAGCCTGCGGCGGCACCGATGAGCTGTCCGGTGCCCATCCAGCCGTATGCCTCGGCGGTCTCGCTGAACTTCACGCTCGCACTCGTCATCGCGAACATGGCGGCGAGGGCAGGTGCGATGCCGATGCCGGCGACGAACAGCGACGCGCCCATCCACCACGCATTGAGGGAGACGACGATCGCGGTCACACCGACGGTGACGACGGCGAGCCGCCGCGCCATCGCCCACGGCCCGATCGGGACGTGTCCGAACGTGAGGCCGCCGGCGAGACTGCCGACCGCGAACACCGCGAGCACGAGGCCCGCCTCGAGGCCGTCGTGCCCGAACGCCGCAACGACACCCGCCTCGACCGCCGCGCATGCGCCGATGAGGAGGAACCCGGTGACCGTACCGAGCAGCACGACGGGCTTGCCGAGCACCCGGCCGAAGCCGCGGCGGCTGCGCGGGATCCGCACTCGGCCGACCTCGGGGGAGAGGATGAACCACGCGCACCCGCCGATGAGGATCGCGACGATCAGCAGGAGTGCCTCAACGGTGCCCACCTGGGTCGCGACGAGCGTCGTGACGACCGGCGCGAGGATCCAGATGATCTCCTGCAGGCTCGCATCGAGCGAGAAGAGCGGGGTGAGCTGGCGGGACGTGACGATCTTCGGATAGATCGTGCGCACGGCGGGCTGGATTGGCGGGTTGGAGATACCGGCGAGGAAGCCGAAGACAATGAAGCCGGGCAGGCCCAGCGGCACGATCGCGAGGACGAGGATCGCGGCGGCGCAGACGGCGGCGGTGAGGGTCAGGACCCGGCGCATGCCCCAGATGCCCATCCACCGGCTCGTCACCGGTCCCGAGATCGCCTGACCGACGGATGCCGCGGCGAGGACGACCCCGGCGGCGCCGTACGAGCCGGTGGACTGTTCGACGTGGAGGAGCACGGCGAGGCTCGTCATTCCGCTGGGGAAGCGTGCCGTCAGCTGCGCCGCGATGATGCGCGCGACGCCGGGGGCGCGCAGAAGCTCCGAGTATCCCGCCACCGCTCAATCGTACGGGGAACCGCCGACGGTGCTGGGGGCGGGAGCGGACGCGACACGCCCGACACGCCGCGACACGCCGTCTCCTCCGGATCGGGGTGTCGGAGGCCCCTCGTACCGTCCAACCTGTGGATGACTGCGAGGCAGCGGGTGTGAATTGCGCGTGATCCTGGCCTTTTCGAGCTCTCGGATTCGATCGCCGGGTGTGGATGAAACGGTGGACAACATGTGTTGTACCTGTGGAGGACGGTGAGAAAACTACACGGATGTAACTACTAGCCCTTGTGGTGCCCCCCAGTGTCCGTACCCATATGTAGTATTGAGCTCCCGGCGGGCAGTTGCCGGGAGAACAACAGATTTCCCCGGGGACGCAGGTTCCCGGATCCAGGTGGAGGGGACTCCGACAGCCGCGGCGAGCGGCATCGGATCCCGCAGATGAGAGAGGCCCGAACATGGCGATCACCGTTTACACCAAGCCGTCCTGCGTCCAGTGCAACGCGACCTACCGCGCGCTGGATTCGAAGGGCATCGAGTACGACATCCTCGACCTGTCCGAGGACCCGGCGGCGCTCGAGCACGTGAAGTCGCTCGGCTACCTGCAGGCTCCGGTCGTCGTCACCGACGAGGACCACTGGTCGGGCTTCCGTCCCGACAAGATCGACGAGCTCGCCTCGCGCCTGGTCTGACCGATGAGTGCGGCCGTCATGACCAACGTGCCGCTGCTCGTCTTCTTCTCGAGCGTGTCGGGCAACACGGCACGTTTCGTCGAGAAGCTCGGGATGCCGGCACGCCGCATCCCTCTCCACTCCACCGAACCGCCGCTCCACATCGACGAGCCGTTCGTCCTCATCACCCCCACCTACGGGGGCGGGCAGGGACGCGGCGAGGAGAAGGGGGCGGTTCCCAAGCAGGTCATCCGCTTCCTCAATGACGAGGACAACCGGAAGAACCTGCGCGGAGTGATCTCCGCAGGAAACAGCAATTTCGGTGACGCGTTCTGCGTCGCCGGGGACATCATCAGCCGCAAGTGTCATGTGCCGCACTTGTACCGGCTCGAAGTATTCGGCACGCCCGAGGACGTGGGCCGCGTGAGCGGCGGATTGGAAGACTGGTGGAAGCTGCAGTGACCGATATGGCCTTCAAGACGGAGGCGCGCTTCGAGGGCATGGACTACCACGCCCTGAACGCGATGCTGAACCTCTACGGTGCGGACGGGAAGATCCAGTTCGACGCCGACCGCCGTGCCGCACGGGAGTACTTCCTGCAGCACGTGAACCAGAACACGGTGTTCTTCCACTCGCTCAAGGAGAAGCTCGACTACCTGGTCGAGAAGGAGTACTACGAGGGCGCCGTCATCGACGCCTACCCGTTCGAGTTCATCCAGCAGCTCAACGACCGCGCCTACGCGAAGAAGTTCCGTTTCGACACCTTCCTCGGCGCGTTCAAGTACTACACGAGCTACACGCTGAAGACCTTCGACGGCAAGCGCTACCTCGAGCGCTTCGAGGACCGCGTCGTCATGACGGCCCTGGCGCTCGCCGCCGGTGACCAGGACCTTGCGAACAACCTGGTGGACGAGATCCTCTCGGGCCGCTTCCAGCCCGCGACCCCGACGTTCCTCAACGCCGGCAAGGCGCAGCGCGGCGAGCTCGTCTCGTGCTTCCTGCTGCGCATCGAAGACAACATGGAGTCGATCTCGCGCGGCATCAACTCGTCGCTGCAGCTGTCCAAGCGCGGCGGCGGCGTGGCGCTGCTCCTCTCGAACATCCGCGAGGCGGGCGCCCCGATCAAGCAGATCGAGAACCAGTCCTCGGGCATCATCCCCGTCATGAAGCTGCTCGAAGACAGCTTCAGCTACGCGAACCAGCTCGGCGCGCGTCAGGGCGCCGGTGCCGTCTACCTGTCGGCGCACCACCCCGACATCATGAAGTTCCTCGACACCAAGCGCGAGAACGCCGACGAGAAGATCCGCATCAAGACGCTCTCGCTCGGCGTCGTCGTGCCCGACATCACGTTCGAGCTCGCCCGCAACGACGAGGACATGTACCTCTTCTCGCCGTACGACGTCGAGAAGGTCTACGGCGTCCCGTTCGGCGACATCTCGGTCACCGAGAAGTACCGCGAGATGGTCGACGACTCGCGCATCAAGAAGACGAAGATCAACGCGCGCGAGTTCTTCCAGACCCTCGCCGAGATCCAGTTCGAGTCGGGCTACCCGTACATCATGTTCGAGGACACGGTGAACCGGGAGAACCCGATCAAGGGCCGGATCAACATGTCGAACCTGTGCTCAGAGATCCTCCAGGTCAACACGCCGACGACGTTCAACGAGGACCTCTCGTACGACCAGATCGGCAAGGACATCTCCTGCAACCTCGGGTCGATGAACATCGCCCTCGCGATGGACGGCCGCGACCTGGCCGGCACCGTGGCGACCAGCATCCGTGCCCTCAGCGCGGTCAGCGACCAGAGCCACATCCGCTCGGTGCGTTCGATCGAGGACGGCAACGACAAGTCGCACGCGATCGGCCTCGGACAGATGAACCTGCACGGGTACCTCGCCCGCGAGCACGTGCACTACGGCTCGGAGGAGGGTATCGACTTCACGAACATCTACTTCTACACCGTGCTGTTCCACGCCCTCGAAGCATCCAACAAGATCGCGATCGAGCGCGGCCAGGTGTTCGACGGCTTCTGGGACTCGAAGTACGCGTCGGGCGAGTTCTTCGACAAGTACACCGAGCAGGAGTGGAAGCCGGCGACGGCCCGCGTCGAGGAGCTCTTCGAGGGCATCCACATCCCGACGCAGGAGGACTGGCTCGCGCTGAAGGCGTCGATCCAGCAGCACGGCATCTACAACCAGAACCTGCAGGCGGTGCCCCCGACCGGCTCGATCTCGTACATCAACAACTCGACGAGCTCGATCCACCCGATCGCGTCGAAGATCGAGATCCGCAAGGAAGGCAAGATCGGCCGCGTCTACTACCCGGCGCCGTTCATGACGAACGAGAACCTGGAGTTCTACGAAGACGCCTACGAGATCGGCTACGAGAAGGTCATCGACACGTACGCCGCGGCGACGCAGCACGTCGACCAGGGCCTGTCGCTGACGCTGTTCTTCAAGGACACCGCCACCACGCGCGACATCAACAAGGCGCAGATCTACGCGTGGCGCAAGGGCATCAAGACGATCTACTACATCCGCCTGCGTCAGATGGCGCTCGAGGGCACCGACATGACCGAGTGCGTCTCCTGCATGCTCTGAGCTGCTGCACGCTGCGATCGAACAAGGAAAAGACATGACCCCCGAACCGTTGAAGCTGCTGGGCTCGGTCCAGGCGATCAACTGGAACCGCATCCAGGACGACAAGGACCTCGAGGTCTGGAACCGTCTCGTCAACAACTTCTGGCTGCCCGAGAAGGTGCCGCTGTCCAACGACATCCAGTCGTGGGCGACGCTCACCCCCGAGGAGCAGCAGACGACGATGCGCGTGTTCACCGGCCTGACGCTCCTGGACACGATCCAGGGCACCGTCGGCGCCGTCTCGCTCATCCCCGATGCGGTCACCCCGCACGAGGAGGCCGTCTACACGAACATCGCGTTCATGGAGTCGGTGCACGCGAAGAGCTACTCGTCGATCTTCTCGACGCTCGCCTCGACGCCTGAGATCGACGACGCGTTCCGCTGGTCGGTCGAGAACGAGAACCTTCAGAAGAAGGCTCGGATCGTCATGGACTACTACCGTGGCGACGAGCCGCTCAAGCGCAAGGTGGCATCCACCCTGCTCGAGTCGTTCCTCTTCTACTCGGGGTTCTACCTGCCGCTGTACTGGTCGTCGAAGGCGAAGCTGACGAACACGGCCGACATCATCCGCCTCATCATCCGTGACGAGGCCGTGCACGGCTACTACATCGGCTACAAGTTCCAGCGCGGGCTCGAGACCCTCGGCCAGGCCGAGCGCGACGAGCTGAAGGACTACACCTTCTCGCTGCTGTACGAGCTTTACGACAACGAGATCCAGTACACGCAGGACCTCTACGACGGCATCGGGCTGACCGAGGACGTCAAGAAGTTCCTGCACTACAACGCGAACAAGGCGCTCATGAACCTCGGCTACGAGGCCATGTTCCCGTCGACGGTCACGAACGTGAACCCGGCGATCCTGTCCGCGCTGTCGCCGAACGCCGACGAGAACCACGACTTCTTCTCGGGATCGGGCTCCTCCTACGTCATCGGCAAGGCCGTGGCGACCGAGGACGACGACTGGGACTTCTGAGGTCCTTGTAGGTTCGCGTCGTGTCTGGGCGTGAGGAGCGGGCTGGCGACAGGTTGACGTGCCCCACAACCGAAAAGTGGTCGGTGGACGCAGGCGCGGTTCGCCCCGGCCGCGTCAGCGCGCATTCTCCGGAACGGGAGCGGTCGAGCCACGCACGATGAGGCTCGGCGGCAGCACCTCCCGGCGCGGCGGCTCACCGGCCTGCAGCGCCGCGAGTGCGGCGTACGCGCGCTCGCCGAGGAGGTGTCGCGGCTGCTCGACCGTCGTCAACGCCGGCCGCAGCCACGTCGCGAGCTGGGTGTCGTCGTAGCCCACGACGCTGAGGTGCTCGGGCACCCGCCTGCCGGAGTCGATGATCGCGCCCATCGCCTCCGCCGCGATCCGGTCGGTCGCGGAGAACACCGCCGTCGCATCGGACCCGACGAGTTCCGCCACCGATCCGAGAATGAGCGGCGTGAGCCCCATCTCGGTCATCGTCTGTTCGTACGAGCTCGCCCGCTGGCGCGCGGCGACGCGTCCCGACCCGGCGACGTGCGCGATCCGCCGGTGACCGAACCCCAGCAGATGATGCACCGCCATCCGGGCACCCAGGCGGTCGTCGTTGCTCACCTGCGACGCCGAGTCCGGCACCTCATCGGGCCGGCCGACGATGACGACCGGCGCGGCTGAGGCACGCACCGCCGCCGCGGGGATCTGACCCGTCACCGCGATGATCCCGTCGACGCCGAAGCCGCCGAGACGCTCCACACCCCTCGCGAGCAGGTCGCGGTCGCCGCGGCCGTCGACGAGCACGACTCCCACGCCGTGGCGGTCGGCGCTGGCCTCGATGCCGTGCACGACGTCGACCGCGTACCCGCGCAGGTCGCCGACGAGCACCCCCACCGATCCGCTCCGCCCGCGCACCAGCGACCGCGCCCACGGGTTCGAGCGGTACCCGAGTTCCCCGGCGACGGCCAGGATGTGTTCCCGCGTGGCATCCCCGACCCCTGCCTGCCCGCGGATCGCGAGAGAGACGAGCGACTTCGACACGCCGGCGGCTTCGGCGACGTCGTAGAGAGTCGGGCGGCGGCGCAACGAATCGGTCACACCTCCGTCCTAGCAGCGCTGGAACGCTCCAGCGCCTTCCAGCTGGAGCGTTCCACAAGCGTTCACCGGCGGTCGACTGGCGCGTCACCCGCCGTCCCTAGCGTCGAACCACATCGCTCGACAGACAGGACCCGCCGTGCCCGACTCCGCTCTCACCGTCGCCCCTCACGCGCTCCTGCTCGACTTCGGCGGTGTCATCTTCCAGACGGCGAAGCGCCCGACCGGGCGTGACGATTTCGCCGCCCGGATCGTCCAGCGCGCCGCCCGTGGCGGGTGGGAGATCGAACATGCGCGCGTCCGAGCCTCGCTCGACGCGGCGCTGACGGCGCTCCGGCATTGGAAGCACGCCTCGAGCCGCCGCCGGACGCCGCGGGAGATGACCCACCGCGAGATCGTCGCGGACTTCGTCGCCGCCGACCTGCCGGGCCCGGTGCGCGCGCTCCTGGTCGCGGAGGCGGGGGAGGTGCTCGAGGAGATGAACACGACGCTCTCCGATCACGCGCTCCGCCCCGGCATCCGCGACGTCATCGCCGAGGCGACGGCCCGCGGCATCCGCTTGGGGATCGTCAGCAACGCCCATGCCGGACGTAGCCACCGCGCGATCCTCGCCGAGCACGGGCTCGACACCGCCTTCGGCGTGCAGGTGTACAGCGACGAGGTGGGAATGCGCAAACCCCATCCCGGCATGATCGAGCTGGCAGCGACCGCGCTCGGGGTGACGCCCGCGCAGTGCTGGTACGTCGGCGACACGCAGGACCGCGACGTCGTCGCCGGGCGTCGCGCCGGGGTCGGCGGCATGATCCTCACGACAAGCGGCCACACCGACAATCCGCCCTTCGCGATCGCGGAGACGGCGGACGCCGTGTTCCCCACGCCCGAGGGGCTGGCAGAGCTGCTGCGGTCGGCGGCGGCGCCCGCTTCGGCAGCACCCGCGGCGACCACCGAACCCGAGCCCACCGGGGCGCCCGTCCTGATGATCGACCACGGCGGCGTCATCTCCACAACGGCTCCGGATGCCGCGCTGCTGGACGCGTTCGCGTCGCACCTCGCCCGGCTGCTGGACGGGCCCGATGAGCCTGTCGACCTCGCCCGCGCACACCTGCTCATCGCGGAGGGGCGGGCCCGGCACGCCGAACGCAAGCGCGCGCAACGGCAGAACCTCGCCGGCGGCGGCGCGAACCGCGAAGTCGGCGCCCGCGAGTTCTGGCGCGACCTGGTCGGCGCCGACCTCAGCGTGCGCGCGCGCGCCGTGCTGACCGCCGAAGCCGAGGACCTGATGTTCCGGTACGGCCGCGCGAAGAGCCGCCGCACGCTCCGCACCGGCATGGCGGAGCTGCTCGAGCACTGCCGCGCCGAAGGCGTCCGGGTCGTCGTGGTCTCCAACACGGTCAGCGGTCGGGCAGTGCGTGCCGAGTGCACCGCGCAGGGAATCGATCCGCTCATCGGGGCCTACGTCTGCTCCGACGAGAACGGCTACCGCAAGCCCGACCCACGCATCGTCGAGGAGGCCCTGCGGATCACCGCCGCAGATCCCGCCCGCACCTGGTTCCTCGGCGACAAGCCACAGAACGACGCCCTTGCGGCGCAATCGATGGGCATCGCCCGCCGCGTCATCGTCCGCGGCGGCACGACGGACGACGACGCCATCGACGCGGCGGTCCGCTCCGGCGACGTCACCGACGTCGTCTCCGAACCCGGCGACCTCATCGACCTGCTCGCCGCCCCCGCCCGCATCTGACCCGACCGCCTCACCCGACCCCGAAGACAGAGGACGCCATGACCGACACCCGCACCTACGAACGCGCCGGAACGCTCCGCGGCATCGGCGCACCCGGCGGAGAACTGACCACTCCGCAGAAGCTCATGATCTTCGTGCTGTCGATGTCCCTGTTCGGGCTGTCGAACATCATCCTGGAGATCATCCCCGATGTGACGCTCGGCCCCGTTGACATCTCGGTGTCGTACTTCGTCTTCGTCCCGCTGACGATGGTGGCCCTGTTCAGCCCGTTCTGGGCAGCGCTGGGCGCGCCGCTCGGTGAGATCATCTTCACCGACCTGCTCATGGGCGATTTCTCGGGCCTGGCGGAGGTGGAGGGCTTCATCCAGATGTTCCTCGCTCTGTACATCGCCGGCACGCTCATCCGTGACCCGCGCAGTCGCGGTCAAATCTGGATCGGCGCCATCATGATCGTCGTCATCGACAAGGTGCTGTCCGCCCTCGTCGACCTCACGAAGGTCTGGGTCGGTCTGGAGGAGGCCGAGCTCGTCGAGGGTCTGCCCGAGTCGATTCTCGCGATCGAGGGAATCGGTCTCGGTGTCGACCTGCTGGTGAGCGGCATCCTCTTCGGAGCCATCCCCGCCATGTGGCTGATCCCGGCGCTGCACGGCAAGATCGAGCCGCTCCTCGGCATCCGACCGCGCGTCAAGGGGGAGCCGATCCCGGGAGCAGCCCCCAAGGCCGGCTGGTTCGTGATCGCCGCGATCCTGCTGTCGATCGCCTCCTTCTTCTTCGCCTTCCTCGAAGCGTGGGACATCGCGATCGGAACGGTCGACACCGAGCTCCGCGACCAGTACGGCGACGGCTTCCTCTGGGTGAGCGTGGGCACGATCGTCGTGCTGACCACCATCGCCATCGCGCTCTTCGCTGCACACCGTCGCCGGACCCGTCCGTGACCGACGACCCCATCATCCGGGTCGAGAACCTCTCGTTCCGCTACCCGGGCGCCACCGAGGACACGCTCCGCAACGTCTCGATCTCGATCCACCGCGGCGACTTCGTCGCGGTGGTCGGGGGCAACGGGGCCGCCAAGACCACGCTCTGCAAGACGTTCAACGGACTGATCCCGCACTACTGGGCAGGCGAGTTCGCGGGCTCGGTGCACGTCGACGGTGTCGACACCTACACCTCGAGCGTCGCCGACCTCTCCACCACGGTCGGGTACGTGTACCAGGACTTCCAGAATCAGCTCGTGCGTCCCACCGTCTCGGACGAAGTCGCTTTCGGTCCGCTGAACTTCGGCTGGGACGACCATGCCGAACGGGCGCAGGCGGCTCTGGGCGCGCTGGGGATCGGCGACCTCGGGGGCCGGTTCATCTGGCAGCTCTCCGGCGGCCAGGCGCACCTGACCGCGCTCGCCGGAGCGGTCGCCCTCGCCCCGGCCGTCATCATCGTCGACGAGCCGGTGGCCGAGCTGGATCCCGCGCGCGCCGAGGAGATCTACGAGCGACTCACTTTCCTCAACCGCGAGCACGGCACGACCGTGATCACGATCGAGCATCACGCCGAGTTCATCGCCCGGTACGCCAAAACCGTGCTCCTCATGGCGCACGGCACTCCCGTCTGGCACCTCCCGGTCGAGGAGGCGCTGCTGCGCTCGGCAGAGCTCGAGGAGCACGGCATCCCTGCGCCGCAACCGGTCTCGGCGCTGCACCGCCTCGGCATCCGTTCCGCTCCGCGCACACCGGAGGAGGCGGCCGACGTGCTCCGAGCGCATGACGTGCACGTCGACGGGGCTGCGGTTGTCGTGGCCTCGGACCGGGCCGCCGAGCGCGTCGTCGCCCACATCGAGGGCGTCTCGCACGGCTACCGCTCGGTGGGAGGCGGGATCACCCCCGTCCTCGAGGATCTCGATCTGACCGTGTACGAGGGCGATCGGGTTGCGCTCGTCGGCGGCAACGGGGCCGGCAAGTCCACGCTCATGAAGCTGCTCGCCGGCATAACCGTCGCACGGACGGGAGAAGTGACGGTCGAGGGGCGGAACACCCGCGCCGTCTCCGCCCGTCGCATGGCGGAGACGGTCGCGTACCTCCCGCAGCACCCGGAGACGATGTTCCTGCGCAGCAGCGTGCGCGAAGACGTCGCGCTGACCCCGCGCACACGGAGAGCTCCCGACGCCGACCGCATCGTCGAGCAGGTGCTCGCGCGCGTGCGGCTGGAGGAGCTCGCCGACCGTGACGGGCGGATGCTCTCCGGCGGACAGCAGCGCCGCGCGGCGCTCGCGATCGGCCTCGCGATGCGCCCCCGTCTGCTGCTCCTCGACGAACCGACCGCGAGCCTCGACGTGCGCAGCCGCGACGACGTCACCGCGATGCTCGCGGAGCTCGCCGACACGATCTCCTGCGCCATCGTCGCGACGCACGACATGCAGCTCGTCGCCGAGTGGGCGAACCGTGTGATCGTCCTGGAAGGTGGCCGGGTGCGTGCCGACCTGACTCCGCGTGAGCTGTTCGCCCACCCCGAGCTGGCGCAGACACTCCGCCCGCCGCACATCACCCGACTGGGCACCCTGTTGCGGGTCGACCCCGTCCCGCTGTCGGTCGACGAGTTCGTCGCCGCCGTGTCCGTCCCGGTCCGGACGGCGGTCGCTTGATGGCTCGCGCGCACCACGACGTCCTGTCGGTCCAGTGGATCAAACTGGAACTCATCCGCACGGCGTACGCGACCCGCGGCGGACTGTTCGCCGCCATGGACCCCCGCGCGGTGGTCGTCTGGTACATCGGCCTCGCGCTCGTGCCTTGGTTCACCCACAACGTGACCGTGCTCGCCGGACTGTTCGTGCTCGGGGTGATCTCCGTCGCCCTCGCCCGCGTCGGCCCCCTGATCCTCGGCCTGTTCGTGATCGGTGCCGGGTTCGAGATCCTCTACCTGTTCATCGCGGCGTGGCTCTTCGGCGGCAACCTCGACACCCTCATCGCCCTCGCCGTACTGAACCTCAAACTCGGCGTCGTCGCGCTCGCGAGCATGGCGGCGTTCGTGTCGCTCGATCCCGAGAAGCTGTCCGACGCACTGCTGGCGTTCCGTGCCCCGCAGATGCTCGCGTTCGGCGTCAGCTACGGCTACCGGATGCTGCCGATCCTCGTGGAGCAGTTCAGTGACGTCTTCGAGAGCTACCGCCTGCGCGTCGCGCCGCCGGAACGACCGGGACTGCTGGGGTGGCGTAGCGGCATCCAATTCGTGCAGATGGCGGTGCTGTCGTTCTATCCGATCTTCCTCAACACCGCCCGGTCGGTGCGCACGACCGTCGAAGCGCTCGAGACGCGCGGCTTCACCCGTTCGACGGATGCGGGGTCCTCCCGGCGCCTCCGCCTCGCCCGGCTGCGCATCACCCCGCGCGATGTCATCGTCCCCATCGTGACGGCGGTCGGGATCGTGGCGGCGTTCAGCGTGGGGGAGATGTACCCGCTCTACCGCTGAGCCCGGCCTCCGCGGGGAACCTGTGACGTCGTTCCCCACCTTGCGGCGCACGGACTCCTAGACTCGTGCCGTGGCAGATACCCCGTCCAGCGACGCACCGCGCTTCAGTCCCGTCATCGCGCTGCTGGCCGTGTCCGCATCGTGGGAGGCGCAACTGGCGGCCGAACTGCGCACCCTCGGCATCTCCACCCGCAAGTTCGCCCTGCTCGGTCACATCGGTGCCGAGCCGGGCATCTCGTTCTCCGAGCTCGCCCGACGCTCGCACATCACCGTGCAGTCGGCGCACGCGGCCGTGCACGCGCTGGTCGACGACGGTCTCGTCGCGGATGCCACCGCGCAGGCGGGCGCGGCGAGCGACCTCAGCGTCACCCCGAAGGGCGACCAGGTGCTCCGTGACGCGCAGGACCGCCTCGCCCAGCTCGACGCCTCGCTCGTGCGGGCGTTGCCGCGGGTGGCGGATTCGCTCGGCGGCATCCGGGCAGGCGTCGTCGAATGACGGATGCCGCGAAAATCCTCCGCACCGGCGCTCGATGGACGCTCGCGGCGCTCCTCGGGACAGCGGGTGTCGCCCACCTCACCACCCTGCGCCGCGGTTTCCGGATCACGGTGCCGGACTGGGCGACGAAGGTGCTCCGGACGGACAAGGACACGATCGTTGTGGTGTCGGGCGTCGTCGAGGTACTCCTCGCTGCGGCCCTGCTGATGCTCCCCGGCGATCGGCGGCGGGTGGGCCTCGCGGTGGCGGCGTTCTTCGTGGCCGTCTTCCCCGGCAACGTCCACCAGTGGCGCACCGGTCGCGATGCGCCGGGGCTCGACACCGATCGTCGCCGGTTCGTCCGACTGTTCCTGCAGCCGGTCCTCGTGGCGTGGGCGGTCTGGTCCACCCGTCGTTGACACCGCACCCCTTCAGCTAACCTGAAGGGGTGTTCCGCACTCCCGCCACCCTGTTCCGCGTCCTCGCCATCGCCGAAGCCTGCTCCTGGACGTTGCTCCTCGCCGGCCTCCTCATCCGCGCCCTGGGCGGTCCGTCCCTCGCCGTGACGATCGGCGGCGGCATCCACGGGTTCGTCTTCCTGTCCTACGGGGCGACGGCGATCCTCGTCGCCCTCAACAACCGTTGGGGAATCGGCCCGGCGGTTGTGGCCGTCGGCTCGGCGATCGTCCCCTACGCCACCGTCCCGGCCGAGATCTGGCTGCGACGCAGCGGCCGGCTCGCCGGTGCGTGGCGTCTCGAGGAGACGGACGATCCGCGCGACCGCCGCAGCATCGACCGGCTCCTGCGCTGGTTCCTGCGGCACGCGGTGCTCCTGGTCGCACTCCTCGTGGTCGCGGTCGTGGCCCTGTACGTCGTGCTGCTCATCGTCGGCCCTCCGGGACGGTGAGTCGGCCTCAGCGGCGCGTCGAGACCGTCACGGTGAACTTGCGGTCCCGCACCACCTGACGGGTCGGCCCAACGAGCCGCTCCAGGACGCCGCGGTACTGCAGCGCGGAGTTCCACACGCACCAGAGCTCGCCACCGCGGCGCAGCACCCGTGCTGCATCGGCGAACAGGCGGGGCGCGACCTGGTCCGACACCGCCGCGCCGCTGTGGAACGGCGGGTTCAGCGCGATGAACGACGCGCTGCTGTCCGGGCGTCCCGAGAGGGCGTCGGCCCGCTCGACCGCGATCCGGGCGTCGACGCCGTTGGCGGCAGCCGTCGCGCGAGCCGACGCCACCGCGACGGCGGACTGGTCGGACGCGTATACCCAGGCCTCCGGATGCCGCATCGCGAGGTGGGCGGCCACGATCCCCGTCCCGCACGCGTAGTCGATCCACGGGTCGTCTGCCGTGCCTCCCAGAGGGGCGTCGGGCAGATGCGCGAGCAGCAGGCGCGTGCCGATGTCGACCCGCGCTCCGGCGAACGCGCCGCCGAACGCCCGAATCTCGAGGTCGCCCTCGCGCGCGGCAGCGGGTGCGGGGGACCATCCCGGCCGCGGCTTCCGAGCAATGAGGACGCGGGACTTCTGCCGCGCATGGCTGATGTCGAGGCGGGTGAACGACTCCGCGATCACGTCGTTCATGGCGAGGGTCATGTGCTTGATGCGACCACCGGCGAAGACGGTGACCTCGGGGGAGGCATGTGCGGCGATCATCCCCACGATCTCGCGGAGAGCCTCCAGCGAACGCGGCAGCCGCACGAGGACGACCTCCGCGCCGCGGAGTGCGGCGGCATCCCACGCCACGGACTCCACGGCGTCGGAGAGACCGAGCTCCGCCGCATTGCGGGCGAGGGCTTGCTCGCCGACGACGCCGTCCTGGTGCACCCGGATGCCCGTGGCGCCCTCGTATGCGGCGGCGAGCGCGAGAGCCCCATAGGCGTCGCCGGCGACGACGATCGTCCCCGGCCCCGCCGCCGCGCGGGTGGAGGCGGACTCGTCGAGGATCAGCCGGTCGGCGGCGTCGGAGGCGACGAGCCCGATGCCTTCGGCGTCGGGTCGGCGGGAGAGCCGCTCGAAGGGGAACGGCTCGAGGGTGCTCACCTTTCCAGCGTACGGCCCGTCGTCGCCCCGGCGCGGTCATACTCGGAGCATGAAGACTTTCGCGCGTTGGGTGCTTGCGGGCGCCATGGTGTTCGCCGGGCTCAGTCACTTGTTCTGGGCGCGCAAGGAGTTCCAGGCGCAGGTGCCCGACCTCGTCACCGAGGTGCTGCCCATCGACAAGGACGGTGTCGTCGTGGCATCCGGAGCGGTCGAGATGATGTTCGGCGCCGCACTGGTCGCGCTGCCGCGGGAGCGCCGCCGCGTGGGTGCGCTCCTCGCCGCGTTCTTCGTGGCGATCTTCCCGGGCAACATCGCGCAGGCGCTGGGGGAGCGGGAGGGCTTCGGCCTCGACAGTGGCCGCGCACGCTGGGGCCGGCTGCTGTTCCAGCCGGTGCTCGTCGCCTGGGCGCTGTGGTCCACGTCGCCCTCGCGCCGCTGACGGCGCGTCAGCTTGCGGCGGTTTCGACCGCTCGGACGCGGACGATGTTGGTCGTCTCATCGAGCTCGGCGACCTTCGGGTACGCCTTGACGAAGTCGGAGAACGACCGGTGACCGAGGGCCTTCTCGCTGAAGGAAGGGTCCATCCGCTTGAGGAGGTTTTTGACAGCCGACAGGTGCACCCACTCCTCGTCGGTCCGCTCATGCTCCAGCCGGAGCGCCCGTGACAAGAGCTGCGCGGTCGGGTCGGCGGCCTTTCGGCGGCGACGGCCGCTCGTGGTGGGGGCCTCGGGGGCCGGCTCCGGCTCGGGGAGGGCGACGCCGGGCAGGGAATCGTAGGCGTCGAACTGGTCGCACGCCGCGGCCAGGGACTTCGCGGTGGACCCCGCAACCCCGACCGCCACCACATAGCGACCGAGGCGCTTGCACCGCTGGGCCAACGGCACGTAGTCGCTGTCGCCGGCGACGATGACGACGTGTGTCAGGTCTTCGAGACGGAACAGGTCCTCGACGGTGTCGACGGCGAGGCGGATGTCGGCGCCGTTCTTGGCGTACGCCGCGGCGGGGAACAGCTGGACGAGGTCGACGGCGCGGGCGACGAGCTGCTCGCGGTAGAGCGCGTTCACCGGCGACGACCAGTCGGCGTAGGCGCGGGTGAGGACGAGCGTGCCGAAGGATGCCGCGTAGTCCATGATCGCGCCGACGTCGATCGTCGCGGCGGCGAGGCGGTCGGCGATCTCCTTCTCGTCAGGATCGGCGGCGATGCGCTGACGATCACGGGAGTAGCTGTTGCGGCCGTGCACCCGGTCGTACCAGCTCATGACGATGTTGTCGAAGTCGAGGTATACGGCGACGCGGGGGGTCTGAGGATCCGGCATCCACCCAGTCTGTCAGCGGACGCCGCCGACTCGCCCGGGCTGGTTCTGGAGTTCAGCTTCCTCATAGACTCCGGGCCTGCCCTCCCTGACCCGGGCACTCAGCGGGGGTAGACCACCCCGAGCTGTCGACGGATCTCGTCGAGCGTGCCCATGATCGCGACGGACTCGTCGATGCCGAGCAGGTCGCCGTCGGTTCGACCGGCGGCGATGAGTTCTTCGGCGTAGAGCGCCTGGAATTGCATACCGCGACCGTCGACCTGCGATGTGTACGCCTCGCGGACGGTGCCGTCCGGGGCGTGGACACGGAACGACGTCGGCGTGTACCAGACGCGGTCGATCGAGATGCGGCCTTCGGTGCCGACGATCTCGGCGGTATTGGGGCCGGCCGCGCGCGAGGACGTCACGAGCGACGAGACCGCACCCGACGCGTGCGTCAACGAGATCGCGGCCTCCGTGTCGGCGCCGGTCTCGCCGAGCCGGCCGACGGCGCGGACCTCGACGGGCGCGCCCAGGATGTCCCACGCGAACGACACCGGGTAGATGCCGAGATCGAGCAGCGCCCCACCACCGAGCTCCAGCGCGTTGAGTCGGTGGGTCGGGTCGCTCGAGATGCGCTGCGTGTGGTCGGCGATGAGCACACGCGGCTCACCGATCGCGCCCGACGCGACCAGCTCGCGGATGCGCACCATGTGCGGCAGGTAACGGGTCCACATCGCCTCCATGGCGAGGAGTCCTCGCCCGGCGGCGGCGTCGCGGATCGCGATCGCTTGGCCCTCGTCGAGCGTCAGCGGCTTCTCGATGAGGACGTGCTTGCCGTGCTCGAGCGCCAGGATCGCGTTGTCGGCGTGCGCACTGTGCGGCGTCGCGATGTAGATGATGTCGACCTCGGGGTCGCTCACGAGCGCCTCGTACGAGCCGTGCGCGTGCGGGATGCCGTGCGCGCGGGCGAACTCCTCGGCCGCCTCGAGGCGGCGGGAGCCGACCGCGGTGACGGTCCGTCCGGCGGTCAGGAGGTCGGAGGTGAACGCCTGCGCGATCCCTCCCGTGGCAAGGATTCCCCATCGAAGCGCGCTCATGCTCCCGAGCCTAGCGGCGGCCACGTAGGCTCGGCTCGTGGACCCCGAAGCCTCCGCCGCGCTCGCGCGGCTGCGTGAACTCCTGCGCATCCCGACCGTGTCGTACGCGGACGAATCGCTGATCGACTGGAGCAGCTTCGACGCGTTCCACGCCGCCCTCGAGCGCCTCTACCCGGAGGTGCACCGCGTGCTGGAGCGCGAGGTCATCGGCGGGCACTCGCTTCTGTACCGCTGGCGCGGAGCGGATGCCGCGGACCCGCTCGTCCTCATGGCGCACATGGACGTCGTCCCCGTCGTCCCGTCGGAGTGGGACCACGAGCCGTTCGCCGCCGACCTCGTCGGCGAGGGCGAGGAGCAGACGATCCACGCGCGCGGCGCCGTCGACGACAAGGGCGCCCTCGTCGCGATCCTCGAAGCGGTGGAGGCGCTCGTCGCCGACGGCGCGACGCCCGCGCATGACGTGTACCTCTCGTTCGGGCATAACGAGGAGACCGCGGGTGGCGGTGCGCAGGCGATCGTCGCGGTGCTCGAGGAGCGTGGCATCCGTCCGTCACTCGTCCTCGACGAGGGCGGCGCGGTCGTCGACGGCGTGGTGCCCGGCGTGACCGTGAAGACCGCGATGATCGGTGTCGCCGAACGCGGCGTCATGACGGTGCACCTCACCGCCCGCGAACAGGGCGGGCACGCGTCGACGCCGCCCGCCGACCCCGCGACCGCTCGGCTCGCACGCGCCGTCCTGCGCTTGCACCGTCGCCCCTTCCCGACCCGGCTCGTGGCGCCGGTGCGCGCGATGTTCGAGACCGTCGCGCCGTACACCCGAGGCCCGCTGCAGGCTGTGTTCCGGAGCATCCGCTATACGGGGCCCGCGCTCGTGAAAGTGTTCCCGAAGCTCGGACCCGAGCTGAACGCACTCGTGCGCACGACCACCGTCGTGACCGAGATGGCCGGCGCCACCGGCGCGAACGTCCTCGCCACCTCCGCTCGGGCGACGGTCAACGTCCGGCTGCTGCCGGGTGACACGGTGGCATCCGCGCACCGTCGTATCCGCAGGATCGTCGCAGACCGCGACGTCGACGTCGACGTCGCGTGGGCATCCGAGGCCTCGCCCCTGTCGGCGTGGGATGGACCGGCCTGGGGCCGCCTCGTCGCCGCGGGCCGTGCGACCCTCGGCGCCGACGTCATCGCCACGCCCTACATCCAGCTCGGCGCGAGCGACAGCCGGTGGTTCTGCGCCATCAGCGACAACGTCTACCGCTTCACGCCGTTCCACCTCTCGCGCTCGGAGCGCGAGGCACTGCACTCGCACAACGAGCGCATCCGGGTGCAGGAGTGGCTGCGGGGGATCGCGTTCTACCGGGCGCTCATCACAGGCTGAGCCGTGGCGGGCACCCGCATCCTCAGCTGACTGCTTCGCCGGCGGGTCTCGTCGCCCGGCGGATGCGGGTGCGTCGATTGCCAGTCATAATGAAGAAACGATGTGACCGTGCACATGCAAGGAGGCCTGCCGTGTCCACCGCCTCCGACCGTGTCAGGATGCCCAGCATCCGTGACGTCGCCAGGCTCGCGGGGGTGTCGCACCAGACGGTGTCGCGCGTGCTCAACGACCATCCGAGTATCCGCCCCGAGACGAAGGCCAAGGTCCTCGACGCGATATCGGTCCTCGACTATCGGCCGAATCTGGCCGCGAGGGCGCTCGTCACCAGCAAGTCGAACATCCTGGGTGTGCTCTCGGCGACGATCGGCGAGTTCGGCCCGACCTCCTCGATCGCCGGGATCGAGGATGCCGCCCGCGAAGAGGGCTACTCGGTCTCGACACTGAACCTCGGAGCGACGACCCCCGAGGCCATCGGTAACGCGGTGCGGCAACTCGCACGAGAGCAGGTGGACGGGATCGTGGTGCTGGCGCCGCAGGTTCGCGTCTTCCATGTCCTGCGGGGCATGACCGTCGAGATGCCTTTCGTGTCGCTGCAGACGGCGTCCGGGTCCGATGGCGTGACCCTCTCGGCCGATCAGGTCGCCGGGGCGCGTGCCGCGACCGAGCATCTGATCTCGCTCGGACATTCGGACATCCTGCACCTCGCAGGTCCGCAGGACTGGATCGAGGCGGAGTCCCGGATGCGGGGCTACCTCGACGGTCTGCGCGAGGCCGATCTGCCCACGTTCCCACCCATCCGGGGCGACTGGACCGCCGATTTCGGCTATTTCGCCGGCCAGGAGCTCTCGCGCCGCCGCGACTTCACGGCGGTATTCGCGGCCAACGACCTCATGGCGATCGGGCTCATGCACGGGTTCCGGGATGCCGGGGTGCGTGTTCCGCACGATGTGAGTGTGATCGGGTTCGATGACATCCCCGTCGCGGCACATGTCGCACCGACACTGAGCACGGTTCACCAGGACTTCCCCGAACTCGGCCGCCGCGCGGTGCGTATCCTCCTCGCGCAGATCCGCGGTGAGGCCGTGCCCGAGTTCGGGCCGTTGCAAACGCTGCTGCGCACGCGCGAGTCGACCGCGTCGCGGTAGCGACACGGATTCGCCGGGCGTACTTGACAGCGCCTCAGCATCCGAGCACTATGGACTCAAATGTGAACGGTCACATCGACGGTGGCCGCACGTCAAGGAAGATTCGTGACCACCACAGCAACGTTGCCTACCGTGTCCGGCCCGATCCTCGAGATGCAGAACATCACGAAGGAGTTCCCGGGAGTCAAAGCGCTCGCCGACGTGTCCATCACCGTCCGTGCAGGTGAGATTCACGCCATCTGCGGCGAGAACGGTGCGGGCAAGTCCACCTTGATGAAGGTGCTCTCCGGGGTGTACCCCTTCGGCACGTACACGGGCGATATCCGTCTCTACGGCGAAGAGCAGCGGTTCCGTGACATCGCCGCGAGCGAGCAGGCCGGCATCGTCATCATCCACCAGGAGCTTGCGCTCATCCCCGAGCTCTCGATCACCGAGAACATCTTCCTCGGCAACGAGATCAAGCGGTTCGGTCGGATCGACTGGCCGGCGCAGAAGCTGCGCGCCACCGAGCTCCTCGCCCGCGTCGGGCTGGCGGAAGATCCCGACGTCCCCATCAAGACGCTCGGCGTGGGGAAGCAGCAGCTCATCGAGATCGCGAAGGCGCTGAACAAGGACGTCAAACTCCTCATTCTCGACGAGCCGACGGCCGCGCTGAACGAGAACGACTCGCAGCACCTGCTCGACCTGATCCTCGGACTGAAGGCGAAGGGGATCGCGTCGATCATCATCAGCCACAAGCTGAACGAGATCGAGCAGATCGCCGACGAGATCACGATCATCCGCGACGGGCGCACCGTCGAGACCCTCGACATCTCGCGCGGCGAAATCAACGAGGACCGCATCATCCGCGGCATGGTCGGCCGGTCGCTCGAAAGCCGGTACCCCGACCGCACTCCCGAGATCGGCGAGGTCTTCTTCGAAGTCAAGGACTGGTGGGTGCAGCATCCGACCGTCACCGAGCGCATGGTCGTGAAGGGTTCGAGCATCAACGTCCGGCGCGGCGAAGTGGTCGGCATCGCGGGCCTCATGGGCGCGGGGCGCACCGAGTTCGCCATGAGCATGTTCGGCCGGTCATACGGCACGTTCCTCGGCGGCACCATGATCAAGGACGGCCGGGAGATCGTGCTGCCCGACGTCGCGTCGGCGATCAAGCACGGCCTCGCGTACGTGAGCGAGGACCGCAAGGTGCTCGGTCTCAACCTGCTCGACACGATCAAGCGCTCCATCGTCGCCGCCAAGCTGTCGAAGATCGCGCACAACGGCGTCGTCGACGACCGCGAGGAGTTCACGATCGCCGAACAGTACCGAAAGGCGCTCCGCATCAAGACGCCGTCCGTCGATGAGGGCGTCGGCAAGCTCTCCGGCGGCAATCAGCAGAAGGTCGTGCTCGCGCGCTGGATGTTCACCGATCCCGACATCCTCATCCTCGACGAGCCGACCCGCGGCATCGACGTCGGCGCCAAGTACGAGATCTACGCGATCATCAACGAGCTCGCGGCGCAGGGCAAGGGCGTCATCGTCATCTCCAGCGAGCTGCCCGAACTGCTCGGCATCTCCGACCGCATCTACACCGTTTTCGAAGGTCGGGTCACCGACTGCATCCCGGCCGACCAGGCGACACCCGAGGCACTCATGCGCAGCATGACCTCCGCGACTCAGAGAGCAACCGCATGACCACCGAATCCACCCCGGCGAAGCGCGGGTTCCACTTCAAGGACATCACGAAGATGTTCGGCGGCGGCGGAACATCGACGCTGCGCCAGTTCGGAATCCTCGGCAGCTTGATCGTCATCATCGTCCTGTTCGAGATCCTGACGCTGATACGCAACGGTCCCAACGGCGCGACCCTGACGTCGGGAAACCTGATCAACGTCATCAATCAGTATTCGTTCATCCTGATCCTCGCGATCGGCATGGTGATGGTCATCATCATGGGGCACATCGACCTCTCGGTCGGCTCTGTCGCCGCATTCACCGGCATCATCGTGGCGAAATCGATGACCGAGTGGAACTTCCCCTGGCCGCTCGCGATCCTGCTCGGCCTCGGTGTCGGCGCGGCGGTCGGCGCATGGCAGGGCTTCTGGGTGGCCTACGTCGGCGTGCCGGCGTTCATCGTGACGCTTGCGGGAATGCTGTTCTTCCGTGGGGCGCAGCAGTGGATCGGCGACGCGCAGACCATCCCGGTGCCGAAGGGCTTCCAGATCATCGGCACGGGCTATCTCCCCGAGATCGGGCTGCCGCTGCCGTTCAACATCCCGACCATGCTGCTCGCACTCGTCGCGGTCGCCTGGCTCGTGTTCTGGGAGATCCGCACGCGTCGGGTTCAGAAGAAGATGGGCTCCGACCGTGCGCCCCTCTGGGTGAGCGTGACCAAGGTCGTGCTGCTCTCGGTCGTCGTGCTCGTGGCGGCGTGGATGTTCGCGACAGGGCGCCCCGGGACCAGCTTCCCGGTTCCCGGCCTGATCCTGCTCGCGCTCGTCATCGTCTACACGTTCGTCACGAGCAACACGGTCTTCGGTCGGCACATCTATGCGGTCGGCGGCAACCGGCAGGCCGCGCGCCTGTCGGGTGTGAAAGACCGCTGGGTCGACTTCTTCGTGATGATGAACATGTCGGTCCTCGCGGCCCTCGCCGGAATGATCTTCGTCGCCCGCTCGCAGGCCTCCGGTCCGAACGATGGCACCGGCTGGGAGCTCGACGCCATCGCCTCGGTGTTCATCGGCGGCGCGGCCGTCGCGGGAGGCATCGGCACCGTGATCGGATCGATCATCGGTGGTCTCGTGATGGCGTTCCTCAACAACGGCCTCGCGCTGCTCGGCCAGGGTTCCGACGTCGTCTCGATGATCAAGGGACTCGTGCTCCTGATCGCGGTCGGGATCGACGTCTGGAACAAGCAGCAGGGCCGCCCGTCGCTCATCGGTTTCATGACGCGCCGCTTCGGCCGCACGGAGGACCCGGCGACGCAGACCTTCGAGCCCAACAAGACCTACCAAGCCCCACCCGTCGACAAGACGAGCGGACAGTAGGGGCCTCGTCGCGCTCGCACGCGTGACGAGACCTTCACACACCATAGAAAGAGATCACATGAAGAAGATGCTTCTGACGGCGACAGCGATCGTCGCCTTGGGCGCTTTCGCCCTCACCGGATGCTCCTCCGAGCGCGGCGGTGGCGACACCGGGACCGGCGGCAGTGACGAGGCTGCAGTGGGCTTCGCGGCCGACGCGACGATCGGTGTCGCGCTTCCCGACAAGACGTCGGAGAACTGGGTCCTCGCGGGCAAGCTGTTCGAGGACGGTCTCGCAGAGGCCGGCTTCCAGGCCGACGTGCAGTACGCTCCGGCGTCGAACACGGTCGCCGAGCAGCAGAACCAGATCCAGGCGATGGTGACGAACGGCGCCAAGGTCATCATCATCGGCGCGAAGGACGGCAAGCAGCTCGCCACGCAGGTGCAGGCGGCGAAGGACGCCGGCGCCACCGTGATCGCGTACGACCGCCTGATCGAGAACACCGACGCGGTCGACTACTACGCCGCGTTCGACAACTTCAAGGTCGGCAACCTGCAGGGCCAGGCGCTGCTCGACGGTCTTGCCGAGCGCGCGGGCCACGAAGCTCCGTACAACATCGAGCTCTTCTCGGGCTCGCCGGACGACGCGAACTCCGCGGTGTTCTTCGATGGCGCCATGGAGGTTCTGCAGCCAAAGATCGACGACGGCACGCTGAACGTTGTCTCCGGCCAGACCGAGATCGCCCAGACGGCAACCGAGGGCTGGCTGGCCGAGAACGCGCAGAACCGCATGGACACGATCCTCACGGGCTCGTACAGCGGCGACACCGTGATCGACGGCGTCCTGTCCCCGAACGACACGCTGGCCCGCGCCATCATCACCTCTGTGCAGCAGGCAGGCAAGCCGGTCCCGGTCGTCACCGGCCAGGACTCCGAGGTCGAGTCGGTCAAGTCGATCATGGAGGGCGTGCAGTACTCCACGATCAACAAGGACACCTCGCTTCTCGTCGCGCAGGCCATCAAGATGGCCCAGCAGTTGCAGAAGGGCGAGGAGGTCGAGGTCAACGACACCGAGTCCTACGACAACGGCGTCAAGGTCGTCCCGGCCTACCTGCTCGACCCGGTCATCGTCACCAAGGAGAACGCCGCCGAGGCGTACGAGAACGTTCCGAGCCTCCTCGAGATCGTCAAGTCCTACGAGTAACACTCTCGCCCTCATCGAGGGCTGAGCGAGCCGTCCGGCCGATCCTCCTCGCGGGGGTCGCTCCGGGCGGCTCGTTCGCGTACTGGGCGCTCGTTGCCGCCTGAGCCGGCTCGCTCAGGGAACCAGCACGATCTTGCCCTCGACGCCGGCTGCGAGGGCACGGTGCGCGTCGGCGGCATCGGCGAGTGCGAACGTCGGGCCGAGTTCCACATCCAGTGCGCCCGCGGCGATGAGCTGCAGGCTCACCGGCACCGCCTCTGCGCGCAGGGCCAGCTGCTGCGAGGTGAGCGGTTCAGGACTGCCGCCCGAGAACGCGCGGATACCGAGGCCCGCGGCATCCGCTCCTCGGACGAGGGTCACGATACGACCGCGGTCGTCGACGAGCTCGATCGACGTGCGGAGGGCCTCGTCAGTGCCGGCTGCGTCGATCGCGACGGTGACGCCCTGGGGTGCAGCCGCGCGGACTCGATCGGCGAGGCCTTCGCCGTACGCGACGGGTGTCGCGCCGAGTGCACGCACACGCTCGGCGCGGCGCTCGCTGGTGGTTGCGATCACCGTCGCGCCCCAGAGGACGGCGAACTGGATGAGGAACTGCCCGACCGCACCGGAACCGGCGTGCACGAGGACGACGTCGGACGGTCCCACCGCCATCGACCGGAGCGTCTGGTAGGCGGTACCGGCCGGGATGCCGAGCGCAGCAGCCTGTGCAGCGCTCACCTGCGGCGGGCGAGGAGTGAGGGTGGATGCCGCGACGACGACGTCGGTCGCGTACAGCCCTGTCGCGCCCGCGATCGCGACCGCATCGCCCACGCGCAGCCCGTCGACGTCTGCGCCGAGCGCCGTCACGACGCCGGCGCCGTCGAATCCGATACGACGTGGCGAGGTGATCGGCGGCGAGGGGCGGGTGCCGGCGCGGAGCTTCGCGTCGAGAGGATTCACACCCGCAGCTTCGATGCGGACGGCCACGTCGCCGGGACCGGGAGCGGCGATGTCGATGTCGCCGAAGGTGAGGACCTCCGGGCCACCGAGTGCGAGGTACGTGATCGCGGATGCCATGGTGCCGCCAGCTTACGACGCTGTCTCAGTCCGTCGCGGCGAGGGCCTTCGTGATGCGCTGAAGCGAAACCGGCTCCGCTGTCCCCAGGCGCTGGGCGAACAGGCTCACCCGGTACTCCTCGAGGAGCCACCGCGCGTGCACGAGGCGCGCGGGCGCGCCCGCGGGAAGCGGCGTCGTGCCGCCGGCATCCGTGAACGCGGCGGCAGCGCGCTCGTATTCGGTCATGCGCTGCCGGTCGCGACCCGGGTTGTCGGCGAGGGTCGTCACCCGCTCGAGCGCCCCCTGCAGGTAGCGGGGGAGGTGCGCGAGCCGGGCGGTGCCGGTGCGCGAGACGAAACCGGGGTGCAGGAGCCCGGCGAGCTGCGTCTTGAGGTCGCCGAGGGCGGCGAGGAGCGTCATCGAGTTCTGTGCCCGGATGCCGCGCTCCACGTCGCGCTGCAGGGTGAGGATCTTCGCCGTCAGCGAGACGGTCTGGAAGAGCTCGTCGACGACGCGCGCCGAGAACGCGTCGCGGGCGGACGTGAAGCCGGCCTCGTCGCGGATGACCGATGCGCCGAGGACGGCATCGGCGACGGCGACGCGGGCGTCCTCGATGAGCGCTTTCGCGGAGGGATAGGGGGATGCCGCGAGCGCGAGCTTCTCGGCTGCGGTGAGGTGCTCGAGCACGTAGGCGGCAGGCGAGGGCACGGCGAGCAGCAGCAGACGGCGCACCCCTGCGCGGGTGAGGTCCGCTGCCCGCTCGGGCGTCGCCTCGATGCGGAGCGCGACGGACTCCTTCTCGTCGATGAGTGCGGGGTAGCCGCGCACGACACCGCCGGCGACCTTCGTGTCGACGACGGCCGGCAGCGCGCCGACGTCCCAGGTCGTGATCCCGGTGCGCTCGGCGGGTGCGGCCGGCCCGGATGCCGCGGGCGCGGCCGGCTGCGGACCGCGGCCCGGTGCCGGCTGGCGGGACACCGACCGGGCGACGGACTCCCGCGCTCGGCCGGCGAGACGCTGCTGGAGCTCGGCGAGATCGCGCGAGGAACCCACGGCGCGGCCGCGGTGGTCGACGGCACGGAACGAGACGAGGAGGTGCCCGGGGACGCGCTCGAGCTCGAAGTCGGCAGCGGTGACGGGCTGGTGCGCGACGCGCTGGATGCGTGCGGCGAGAGCCGCGCGGAGCGTCGAGGCGGGCAGCCCGTCGGTGTCCTCGGGGCCCGTGCCGGCGAGTTCGTCGCCGAGCGTGGTCGCCCAGTCCGCGGCCGGGACGACGTGACGGCGGATCGTCTTCGGCAGCGCCTTGATGAGCGCGGTGATGAGCTCCGCCCGCATTCCGGGCACCTGCCAGTCGAACCCGTCCGGTCGCAGCTGCGCCAGGAGCGCGAGTGGCACGACGACGCTCACGCCGTCGTCGGCGGCGCCCGGTTCGAACCGGTAGGCGAGGGAGAGCACCTGGTCGCCCTGTCGCCAGCGGGCGGGGAAGTCGCGCTCGTCGGTGCGTCCGCTCTCGCCGAGGAGGTCGGCCTCCGTCATGTCGAGGAGCTTCGGCGTCTGCGCCTGCGCGCCGCGCCACCACGTCTCGAACGAGCGGACGTCGAACACGTCGCGGGGCAGGCGGGCGTCGTAGAACGCGTACACCGCCTCGTCGCCGACGAGGATGTCGCGACGACGCTCGCGCTCTTCGATGCGCTCGAGACGTCGACGCAGATCGGCGTTGCGGCGCTCGAAGGCGGTGAGCCGCTTGTCGAGGTGCGACACGTTCCATTCGCCCTCGACCAGCGCGTGCCGCAGGAACAGCTCTCGCGCGAGCTCTCGGTCGAGGCGTGCGAGCTGCACGCGACGGCGCGGGATGATCTCGACCCCGAAGAGGGTGACCTTCTCGGCGGCGACGGCGGCACCGGCATCCTTCGACCAGTGCGGATCGCTGATGCTCCGATGCGCGAGGTCGCCGGCGAGCTCTTCGGCCCAGGCGGGGTCGACCTGCGCGACGGTGCGACCGAACAGGCGCGAGGTCTCGACGAGCTCGGCGGCCATGACGGCGTCGGGCGACGCCTTCTTGAGGCCCGACCCGGGGAAGATCGCGAACGACGCGCCGCGTGCACCGCGATACTGCGCGAGCGGCTTGCGGGCGCCCTTCTTCTTCGGGTCGTTCTGCACGGATCGTGTGTCGAGGATGCCGAGGTGGGACAGCAGGCCCGACAGGATCGCCCGGTGGATGGCGTCGGGGTCGGCGGCGCCGTCGCCGGCGAGGGCCTTCGACCCCGCCTGTGCTTTCGTGCTGGACAGGGCACGCAGTTGGCGGTGGACGTCGAACCACTCGCGCACCCGCACATAGTTGAGGTGCTCGCTCCGACACAGCCGCCGGAATGCGCTGGAGCCGAGCTCGCGCTGCTGCTCGCGGAGGTGGTTCCAGAGGTTCAGCAGCGAGAGGAAGTCGCTCGTCGGGTCGGTGAAGCGCGCGTGGAGGCGGTCGGCTTCCTCGCGGCGCTCCTCGGGACGCTCGCGGACGTCTTGGATCGAGAGTCCCGCGACGATCGCGAGGACGTCGCGGGAGACGCCGAGGGTCTCAGCCTCCAGCAGCATCCGAGCGAAGCGCGGGTCGATCGGCAGGCGTGAGATCCGCCGGCCGAGCTGTGTGAGCTTCAGCGCACCGGTCTTGCCGGTGACGGCGCGGAGCTCGGTGAGGAGCTCGACGGCCGCCTTCACACCGCGGGAGTCGGGCTTGGTCAGGAACGGGAACTCGGTCACGTCGCCGAAGCCGAGCGCGAGCATCTGCAGGATGACCGACGCGAGCGAGGTGCGCAGGATCTCGGGTTCGGTGAATTCCGGCCGGCCGAGGAAGTCCTCCTCGGCGTACAGCCGGATCGCAATGCCGGGGGAGGTGCGTCCCGCGCGACCGCTGCGCTGTTGCGCCGAGGCCTGCGACACGGCTTCGATGGGCAGGCGCTGCACCTTCGAGCGCACGCTGTAGCGCGAGATGCGGGCGGTGCCCGTATCGACGACGTAGCGGATGCCGGGAACCGTGAGGCTCGTCTCGGCGACGTTGGTCGCGAGGATGATGCGCCGGCGGACCCCCGCGACGCGCGACGGCTCGAAGACGCGGTGCTGCTCGGCCGCGGACAGGCGGCCGTAGAGGGGGAGCACCTCGGTGGGTCGGGCGTCGCCCCGGTACATGCCGTTCACGGCATCCGCGGCATCCCGGATCTCGGCCTCGCCGGGGAAGAAGACCAGGACGTCGCCGTCGGGCTCGCGATCGAGCTCGCGGAGGGCCGCGACGAGGCCGTCGACATCGTCCTCGGTGTCGTCGTGTGCCCGGTAGCGGATCTCGACGGGGAACGTGCGCCCGGAGACCTCGATGATCGGCGCGGGGATGCGCTCCCCGTCGGGGGCGGTCGACGCGAAGTGCGCGGCGAAGCTCTCGGGGTCGATCGTCGCCGACGTGATGACGACCTTGAGGTCGGGGCGCTCGGGCAGGATGCGGGCGAGGTACCCCAGCAGGAAGTCGACGTTGAGGGAGCGTTCGTGGGCTTCGTCGACAATGATCGTGTCGTACCGGCGGAGGAGCCGGTCGCGGTGGATCTCGTTCAGCAGGATGCCGTCGGTCATCAGCGTGACCTGCGTGGCATCGGTCACCTCGTCGGTGAAGCGGACCTTGTAGCCGATGGCGCCGCCCAGGGGCACCTGCACCTCGGAGGCCAGCCGCTCGGCGATGGAACGGGCGGCGATGCGGCGCGGCTGCGTGTGCGCGATGCGCGTGCGGCCGAGCTCGAGGCAGATCTTGGGGAGCTGCGTCGTCTTGCCCGACCCGGTCGCACCGGCGACGATGACGACCTGCGACGTCTCGATGGCGCGCGCGATCTCGTCCCGCGCGGCGCTGACGGGCAGCTCCGGGGGATACGAGATGACGGGGACGGGTGCGGACACAGCCTTCGATCCTATCGCGGTGGATGCCGCGCGACGCCCGCCGCTGCGCTCACCGCGCGATCTTGGTCGCCTCGTCGAGGAGGGGGAGGTCGGCGGCGGTGACCAGGCGGGAGAGGATCGCGTGCTCGACGAGCCGGGCCCGCCGGTTCGTCGCGAGCTTCCCGGCGCCGCCGCGGAGCCCCTGGACACCTTCGCGGTCGAACTTGTCGCAGACGTTGTCGAGCTTGCGGTTGAACGTGGTCAACGGCCAGCCCAGGCGCTGGGCCGCAGCGGCGGAGGTGGGGATCTGGCTGGACCCCATCATCCCGCCGCGCAGGATCGGCTCGCAGAGGGCGATCAGCAGCTGCCGCTGGCTGACGGTGAGGGGCACGGCCCCGATGGTCGTGCCGCCGTCGGTGTCATCACCGTCGCCAGCCGCATCGCGACCCGTGAACCGGGCGGCGTCGTTGCGGATCGTGAACTCATACGTGAAGGCGCCGGCGGTGAACATGACGATCAGTTCGGGGAACACGAGCGGCACCCGGGTCCCGGGGCCGAGCATCGCCTGATACGCGCCGTCGGCGGTGGCGAGGGCGACCGAGATCGAGCGGCCCGTGTTGGAGAGCCACCACAGGTCCTGCGCCGACTCGATCTCGAGGAGCCGCCGGTGCAGGTACGGGTTCGTGTCGATCACGAGGTCCGCGTCGCGGCCGATCGAGAACGACTGTCCCGGTGTGGGGTAAAACCACTCGCCGCAGAACTCGATCCCGAGTTCGACCGTCGTGTTCTCCGCCGTCTGTTCGATGTCTTCCGTCACCGTCATCCCCCTCCGACGATCAGCATGATGCCGGTGATCGCCCCGCCCACGATCACCACGACGCCCGCGACGAGCGCGAGCAGGAATCCGCGCCGGCGGCGCGGTCGTACGTTCGCCGCGCCCACCGGATCGACCGCGGTGGGCGGCGTCACGGGCGTGCGGGTGATGGCGGGCGCCGGAGCGTCGGCGCGCGGCCGGTAGATCGCCTTCGATCCGGTGGCCCCGGGGACCGCCGCGGTGCGCGGTGTGTCGGCGCGCCCTCGCGTGATCGAGGTGTCGACTTCTCGTCGCTGGACGATCGTGTGGTCGAGAGGCGATTCGGTCGCCTCGGCGGCCTCCAGCGATCCGCGCGGGATGTCGCTCACCTCGAGCGGCGGTTCGATCCGACGCGCCGCGATGGAGGTGCGCTCGTCGTCGATCTGCGGGACGTCGGTGTCTTCGACGGGGCGTTCGTGGCGGCGGGAGAGCGTGGTGCGCTCGTCGTCGATCTGCGGGACGTCGGTGTCTTCGACGGGGCGTTCGTGGCGGCGGGAGAGCGTGGTGCGCTCGTCGTCGATCTGCGGGACGTCGGTGTCTTCGACGGGGCGTTCGTGGCGGCGGGAGAGCGTGGTGCGGTCCTCCGGATCGTCGTCCGGCGCGCCCCGACGGCGCGGTGACAGCGTCGTCGCGTCGTCAAGATCCGTCCCCGCCATGCCGGGGACCGCATCGATCACCTCGCGTCGAGCCTCGCGCCGCGGCGACAGCGTGGTCGCCTCATCCGCGGCATCCTCATCTCTGGACCGGTCAGTCACGGGACCTCCGCCGAGAGGACGGGATCGTCGCGACCTCGATCGTGCCGGTGGCCGACCCGCTCGTCATCAACCCGCCCGTCGTATCCTCCAGTCGCGGGTGGATGCCGCCGCCGACGACGTCGACCACGATCGCGGTGACGTTGTCGCGGCCTCCGTGCGCGAGCGCCTGCGCCACCAGCGAACCGGCGGTGTGGGTGGGGGACCCGCCCACCAGCAGCCCGGCGCGGATGCCCTCGTCGCTGACTTCGCCCGACAGGCCGTCGGAACAGATCAGCAGTCGTTCGCCGGTGACGACGGGAAGCAGCCAGTAGTCCGCCGGGCTGCGCTCACCGCCCATCGCGCGGGTGATCACGTTGCGGCCCTCGTACTGCGACATCTGCTCCCGGGTGAGCCGGCCGGCATCCACCAACTCCTGCGCCACCGAGTGGTCGATCGTCAGCTGCTCGAGGCGCTCGGAGAGGAGGCGGTACACGCGGGAATCGCCGACGTTCAGGACGAGCCAGCGCTGCTCGCCGTCCTGCTCGACGGCGACGAGCCCGGTGAGGGTGGAGCCGGCGCCGCGCGTGGTTCCGGCGGCGATCTCCACGACGGCGCTGTGGGCGGCGTAGACGGCCTGAGCCACCTCTTCGGGAGCGACGTCGCTGCGGCCGACGAAGCCGCGGAACGCGTCGATCACCGCTGCCGAGGCACGATCGCCGGCTTCGTGTCCGCCCATTCCGTCGGCGACCAAGTAGACCGGGAAGCTCGCCAGGAATGAGTCCTCGTTGGCCGGACGCCGAAGACCCGGGTCGGTCAGCGCACCGCTGATGACCTCCAGGTGGGCGTCGGGCCGAGTGGTCATCAGCTGTCCGCGAGGTGGAGTTCTGCGTCGCCGAGCAGGAACCGCCCCGACAGTGCGGTCGGTGCGGTCACCTCGGTCTCGGCATCGGCCGGTCCCACGAAGACGCCGTTGGTCGACGCGAGATCGGTGATGGTCCACTGGCCGGCGTCGCGGCGCAGCAGCGCATGCGTCTTGGAGACCGTCCGGGTGACGTCGTCGATCGGCACGCGCTGCGCGCCCGGCGAATCCGACGGAGCGACGGGGTTCCGTCCGAGGACGGCGACCTCGCTCTGGAGCGACACGGTGATGCCGCCCGGAAGAGTGAGCGTGGTGGTGGGTTGACGGTGCGCGGCGAGGACGGTGTGCTCGTCGAGATCGTCGTCCGCCGGCGCAGGCGCGGCTGCGGGTGCGGCGGGCGCGGGAGCTGCTGCGGCGGGTGCCGGAGCGGGGGAGGGTGCCGCCGGCGCGGGGGCGGGCGCCGCGACCGGTGCGGCGGGAGGCGGCATCCACGGGTTGTTCGCCGGGGGAGCGACCGGTGCCGCCGGCGCCGTGCCCGGAACCACGGGGGCACCCGGCGCCGGAGCGAAAGCGGCAGCGGGCGCCTGGGGCGCGGCGGGGGCGGCCTGCGCGGGTGCCGAATCCGGGGCCGCGAAGGGTGTCGGCGGGATGCCGCCAGTGTGGACGGTGGGGATGCCGCGCCACTGCGCCGCTCCCCAGCCGACGAGGCTCGCCCAGAGGGGGAGGAGGGCGACACCCAGCACCACGAACCCGACGCCGAGGGAGAAGCCGCGGCACAGCGCGAGCATCATCCGGATCTGGAGGATGAGGACGAGCGCGCCGTAGAGGACCCAGAGGACCACCAGCGTGACACCGGCGCCGATGACCGCGCCCTGCGCGCCACCGCCGCTGAAGCCGGCGTCGACGACTGCTTCGGCGGCCGCCGCCGTCACGACGCCGCCCACGATCGCCACGACGATGCCGGCGCCGGCCTGCACGGCCGCCCACCAGCCCTTCATGCCAGCGACCTCGAAGAGCGTCCAGATGTTGTAGACCGGAACCCAGGCCTTCCAGGTGGGGCGCCCCACCTTGGCGAAGACGGCGCTCAGCGCCAGCGCGAGCCACACGTACACCGCGATCACGAGGACGAGCTGCACGATCGTCGCGACGATCGACATTCCGCCGACGGCAGCCCCTCCGGGTACCACCGCGTGCAGCGTATCGACCGCGCCGATCGCTCCTGTCAGTCCGCTCACCGTTCCTCCTCGACCTGCCTACCGTAACGACCGTTCGCGCGCATGGTTCCTCGACACCCTATCGGCGCGCTGCGCGGGCGCCGTCGCCGACGCGGGGCCGCCGACTGCGGAGCGAGCGCAGCGACACGCGAGCGCGCAGGCGCTGCCAGAACGTCTTCTCCGCGGCCAGACGCGACCGCTCCGCGTCGACGATCCGCCAGAACTCGGCGTTCTCCTCGGCCGAGGGCGGAGCGACGTCGAAGACCGAGCGATCGGCCCACGTCGCCAGGCGCGCACCGGGCGCGGCATCCTCGCCGGCGTAGAGTGCGGCGAGCTCCTGACGTGTCTGCGTGCGCGGTACCGGGTAGCCGTGGTCGACGGCCGTGTCGACGAACTCCTGCCATCCGCCGGTGAACCGCTCGACCACGTCGGGACTGCGCCGCCGCGAGCGTCGGCGGAAAGCCTTCGCGGCGACGATGGCCAGCAACGGGCCGAAGAGGATCGTCAGGCCCAGCAGTGAGACGCCGGTGACACGGAGAGCGAACCAGAGGGGCTCGAGATCGGCTCCCTCCTCGGTCACGTCGTCGCTGCGCTCGGTCCCGTCCGCCGGGTTCGCATCGGCGGGCAGCACCGATTCGGCCTGCTCGCGTCGCACGTCGGTCGGGTTCTGCGGATCTTGCCGCTGCTCGAGATCGGGCGAGGGGAACGTCTCATGCTGAGGCGTCACGTCCAGCGCGGTCCAGGAACCGCCGGCATCCTGCACCTCGATCCACGCCGCGAGATCGCCGCCCCGGCAGCTCCCGTCGTCGCACGTCGGCAGCTCCTGCGTCGAGGTCAGCCGGGTGCCCACGACGACGCGGGCGTCGAAGCCCAGCTGGTCGGCGATGAGCATGCCCGCGACGGCGAACTGCTCCTCGTCGCCGACGCCGGCCACGAGTGTGGCGTCGTCGGTGCCGCCGACCTCGCGCTGACGGTCGAGCAGCTGCGTGAACAGGTCATCGATTCGGTCGGTCGAGTGGCCGGCACGGCTCGGCTGGAAATCGTCGGTGCCGAGATCGGTGAGCCACGCCGGGGGAGTCGTGGGGTCGACTGTCAGGGCGTGGCTGAGGTAGCCGCGCGCCCGGAGGAGCTCGATCAGGGTCTCGAGGCCGCTGCCGCCTCCCGACACGCCCTGCGCCTCGATCCACTCGCGAAGACTTTCGGGCACGACCGTGTCGGGCAGCGACGGGCCGCTGCGCGAGGGTTCGAGGGATGCCGCCGCGACCGGCGAGTCCACGGCGGCGCTGAGCCGGTAGGAGTCGCCCGACTCGAGACCGCCGTCGATGAGCTCGACGGCGGCGCCGGTGGCGACGTTGTGGAAGAAGCCGTCGGACAGATCCGCCGCGCGGGCGCCGTCGAAGGAAACGGACTGCAGGCTCCCGGCAGTGGGCAGCCAGATGCCGTCGAGCGTGTCGACGGTGACCGTCAGGTCGACCGCGTCGCCGCCCGCGCTGTCCAGTCGCGAGGGCACGCGGGTGAAAGCCGTGGCGGGGTCGCCCGGGCCCGTCGCGGGGTCGACGGCGCGCGCCGTGCGCCCGTCGTAGTAGGGGAGGGTCGCCAGGCGCAGGCGGTCGACCTGGTCGGGAGCATCGACCGTGAAGAGCGTCGCCGCGTAGGCGTCGTCGTCGGTGAACGCTCCGCGATACTGCGCGAGAGGGCTGAGGGTCTGTGCGATCTCGAGCACCGGATCGACGGCGCTTCGAGCGACGTCGCGCGTCTGCCCGGCAAGTGCCCACGGACCCCACGCCCCGGCGCCGACCACCGCGAGCGCGACCATCGTCGTCGCGACGGCGGCGCGGCCGACGAGGCCCCGGGTCGCCGGTCCCGTCGTCCGCACACCGCTCGCCGCGACCGCGGTGGCGAGGGCCCGCCGTCGCTCGGAGCGGGTGCGCCAGACCACGACGCCCAGGGCGGCGACGATCGCGGCGGCACCCACGAGCACCTCGCGGGCGAGGGAGAACGAGCCGATCGACAGTGGCGCGGTGAGCTCACGCGCGCCGAAGACGACGCCGAACACGGTCAGGAGGAGACCGGCGGGGACGGCGACGATCCACCAGCGGCTCGACCGCCACGCGACACTCAGCGCCAGCGTGGGGAGCGCGATGAACAGGAACAGCGTCGGCGCCAGGGTCGTCTGATAGCTCCCGAGCGGCAGCTCGAGGGTCAGCAGGTCCTTCCATCCCGTGACGGGGGCGGTGAGGACGCCGATGAAGCCGCGCAGCGCCGCCGAGGGCGAAACCAGGCTTCCGGGCGCGGCGACGGGGAGGCCGAGGAGCACGTAACCGCCCAGCGCGGCGAGGGCGACCCACCAGCCCGACCAGCGCCACCGCATGCCCAGGGCCGCGACGACGTGGGCCACGAGCAGACCCGCGGCGACGGTCAGGACGAACGTCCCGCTGCGGTAGATGGGCCAGGCGGCCACGGCGCCGACGGCGAAGAGGAGGTCGAGGAGGAGGGCTTGGACGACGAGGAACCGCACCCGCGCGGCGGCGCCGGCGCGGGACTCGCGTGCGGCGCGCAGGTCTCGCCGTGACGCGCTCACGTCTGGGCTCCCTTGGCGAGGAGGTGGCGGAGGTCGTCGAGCAGCCCGATGGAGATGACGGTCATCGATCCGAGGCGCCGGATGCCGGGTTCGGCGGTGGGCGCGCACACCAGAGCGGCGACGGCGACGTCGGAGCCGAAGGCGAGGGCGGCGGTCTGAAGCTGGGCCGGGGTCAGCGTCGAGCCGCAGATGAGGAAGGCGATCGACACGTCGGGGTGGCTCTCGGCTGCCAGCGATGCGACGTCGCGCAGCGGGCTCACCCGTTGGGAGAGGTCGACGCCCGAGAGGTCGTCGAGGAGCGTGCGCGAGGAGATGGTGTGGAGCTCGCGCGCGGTGCGTACGGCCCGCCGCGCGAACTCGGGCACCTCGCCGCCGACGACGACGTCGACGTCGCGCCCGTCGCGGATGCCGCGGACGCCGATGGATGCCGCGGCGCTCACGGCCAGCTCGAACTCGTCGTCGTCGGCGTACTCGTCTTCACCGAGGGACAGCGCGATCACCATGCGGGAGCGGCGGGTCTCCTCGTACTGGCGCACCATGAGGTCGCCGGTCTTCGCCGTCGACTTCCAGTGGATCTGGCGGGGGGAGTCGCCGGGGACGTAGGGGCGCAGGGCGTGGAACGAGAAGTCGGCGTCGACGATCGTGCGGGATGCCGTGCCCTCGAGGTCGCGGATGAATCCCGCTGCCGTGCTGCGGAGGGCCGTGGTGACCGGGTGCACGTAGAGGGTGTGCGTGTCTTCCCAGGTGGCTTCGCGGGTGAGGATGCCGAGGGGGTCGCCGCGCACGGTGCGGGCGGGGCCGACGGTGACGACACCGCGCCGGGCCGTCGGGATCACGACGTGCTCGCGGAAGTCGTGTCGCGGACGCAGGAGCGGGATGTGGACGTCGACGAGGCCGTCGCCGACCGGCACATCGACGCGGCCGGGCAGAGCGGCGGTGCGACCGATGTTGGTGACCACCAGTTCGCCTTCGACGGGCGTCCCCGCCACGACGCGGTCATGGTCGAGGAGCAGCCGCACGTCGTATGCGCGCGCGCTGAAGAGGAACGGCACCGAGAACACGAGCAGGAGGAGCGCTGCCCCGCCGGCCACGGCGAATTCGAGCAGGCCGAGCGCGAGCCCGACCCCGAGACCCACCAGGGCCACACCGAAGGCGACCCACCCGGCAGGGGTGACCGTCTCGACGATCCAGGTGAGGGTTTGGGCAGCGACCGCCCGCACGCGCCGCCAGGACTGCACACCTCGCACCGCGAGGACGGTCGTCGACCTCGCGGTGCCGCCGTAGCGGGTGCGCGCGAAGCCGGTGGACGCGGAGGTCCGGCTCAGGCGCGATTCGGTGTGGAAGCTCACGCACTCTCTTTCGCGCGGGAATCGTGGAGGCCCTGCTCCTTCTGGCTGGGCGGGACGACGTCGAGGAGGACCTGGCCGATGACCGCTCCTGGCGTGACGCCGTCGAACTCGGCCTCGGGGTCGAGGATGAGGCGGTGCGCCAGGACGGGGCCGGCGAGGGCCTTGATGTCGTCGGGCGTGACGTAGGTGCGCCCGTGAGCGAGGGCCCAGGTGCGGGAGGCGCGGGTGAGGGCGAGCGCGCCGCGCACGCTGACGCCGAGGCGGACCTCGGTCGCCAGGCGCGTCGCCTCGACGATGCGGGCGATGTAGTCCAGCACCAGCGGGTTCAGGTACGCGCCCCGGGCGATGTCGGCGAGGCTGACGACGCCCTGCGGGGTGATGACGGGCTCGACCTCGCGGCGCCCCGCGCTGGACCCTTCCAGGATCCGGACGGTCGCGGCGTGGTCGGGGTACCCGAGGCTCGCCTTCATCAGGAAGCGGTCGAGCTGCGCCTCGGGCAGGCGGTAGGTGCCGGCCTGCTCGACGGGGTTCTGCGTCGCGACGACGAGGAACGGGATGCCGACGGGGCGGGTGACGCCGTCGACCGTGACGTGGCCTTCCTCCATGACCTCAAGAAGCGCCGACTGCGTCTTCGGGGAGGCGCGGTTGATCTCGTCGGCGAGCACGACGTTCGCGAAGATCGGTCCCTGGTGGAACTCGAACTCGCCGCGACGCTGGTCGTAGACGGTGATGCCGGTGACATCGCCCGGGAGGAGATCGGGCGTGAACTGGATGCGGGAGCTCGTTCCCTGCACGGACTGCCCCATCGCGCGGGCGAGGGAGGTCTTGCCGGTTCCCGGGAAGTCCTCGAGGAGCAGGTGCCCCTCCGAGACCATCGCCGTGAAGGCGAGCTCGATCACGTGCCGCTTGCCCAGGACGACCTGCTCGACGTTGTCGACGAGCTTGCTGAACGTCTCATGGAACCAGGTGCTCTGCTCCTGGGTGATCGTCATCGTGTTCCTCTCGGATGCCGCGGGTGCGGGACAGGTCAGGGGGTGCCGGTCGGCGTGGGGTCTGGCGTCGGCTCGGGTGTCGGCTCCGGCTCGGGCGGCGGAAGCGCACAGGTCTTGGAGTGCGTTGTGGTTCCTAGCACGGACAGGCCGCCTCCCCACGTCACGCCGTAGGTGTACTTCCGCGAGAGTGGCTGCTCCTCCGTCTGCACCGCCTGCACCGTTGCTTCTCCGAGCACCTGAACGTTCCCTTGTGGCGCCTCGCCGACATTGCAGCTGTCAGGGAATCGGACCTGTGCCGTGTACGAGGGGCCGCGGGTGTCCGCAGTGACTTCTCGTGCGTTCGCCGTTCCACAGCCGTACGTGTCGTTGCACAGCGCGGCCAGGATCCTTCCCGGCGGAACGCCGAGCGTGAACAGACTCTTGAAGTCGCGGGTGTAGGTCGCGCCGTTATCAGCCGAATAGCGGACATCGAAGAAGAGGCTCCGGCGGAGGTTCGGAGTGGAGATGTCGTCCCACCGGTAGACGGCCATACCGCCGTCGCTGAACTGGTCAGCGTTCGTCCCGATGCGGTACGTCGCGTCGCCCTGCGGCGCGTCGATTTCACCGACAGGCGTCAACTCCTGGGAGACCGGAGCGCCGTCGCCGAACTGCTCGCCATCGTCGAGCGTCTTCGCGCACGCGCGAATGGTTACTCGCTCCCACAAGGGCAGGTCTCGGAACTCCTTCGTGACAGTACCTCCGCCGCCTCCCGTGCGCTGATCGCCCGGCGTGCAGGTCTGGCCGCCCGTAGAAAAGCCCACGATGATCGCGTCGCCGACACCGTTCGGCGTGACGGTGGCGCGTGCCGTGACGATGGACCCATCGACGTTCTGCGAAACATCGAGGCTGACCGCCGGCGCGCCGATGCCGTGGGCGCGGAGCTCGAGCGAGCGACCCTCCGTCGACCCGCCGGCGATGGGCGGCAGGTCGAACTGCGTCAGCGGTGTCGCCACGAGCGCGGTGGGCTCGTTCGAGCCGATCTGGTAGCCGGAGAAGGTGGCGATGCCTCCGCTCACCGACTGCGTCGCACTGCCGGCGGCGCCGCCGTCGAGGCGGACGCTTCCGGTGGTGTCATCGAGGCCCGTGATCACGATCGTCGCGACCCCACCGCCGTTGCCGGCGGGGACCGGGTCGAACGTCGACCCTCGAGGCTGCGAGGGCGCACGGTAGGCCCACGCCTGCGCCTCGACGCTGCCGCGGGACGTGCCGACGGAGCTGAAGGCGCGGGCCTCGTAGGTCCGCTTCTCGCCGACCGGAGCAGCGATGGGAGAGCATGCGCCCGAGGCGGGACAGGTCGCCACCTCGCGGCCGCCCGTCGTGATGCGGTAGCCCTCGACGGCCGGGTACGAACCCGCGTCCGAGGTCACGCGCAGGGTGACGGTGTCCTCGGCGAACGCCGTCCACTCCAGCCGGCTCGGGTTGGCGGGGAGGCCCTGCAGGTCGAGGACCACCTGTCCGTTGCGATCGCCGCTGGACTGGCGTCCCTGCGCGTCCTGCACCGTGAACGATCCCGTGCACTTCGCGGCGCCTTCAGCGTCGGACGACCAGCTCGCGCGCACCGCCGTGTCGCCGGCGGGTGCGAAGCTGACCCCGGCGCAGTTGGCCGGTCCCGACGCGCCGACCACGCGCAGCGGGGTGCCCGGCAGCGGGTTGACCTCGCCCGACGCGCCGATGACCTCGATCGTGCAGGAAGACGTGCCTCCCGACTGCGAACAGGTCTGCACGGCAGACCCGCCGCGGGGGAGCGTCGACGGCGAGGGGCCGACCGTCAGCACCAGGCTCGAGGCCTCGGTCTCGGGGTGGCTCGGCAGGCTGATCGCGATCGATTCCTCGCGGCCAGGGCGGGCGTCGTCCTTCGCCGTGATCGAGATCTGGGCGCCCGTGGCATCCACCTCGAACTGATCGCCCCGATACGAGCTTGCGTACTCGACGGCATCCCAGTCCTCGGTGCCCGCCCACTGGACCATCTTCGCGAGGTCGTACGTGGCGGTCTCTCCCGGCCGCACACCGAGGGAGGCGCTGCGCAGCGTCGGCTGCGGCGTCTCGGCTTCGACCGCGACCTGGAGCGTCAGGTACGTGAACTCGTCCTGGCTGCCGAGGCGGGCCGGCACGACGCACGAGTCCGACCAGGGGGCACCGCGGCCGGCCGCGTACCGCACCGTCGTCCCCGAGACGACCCGGCACGTCGCCTCGCGTCGCGCGCCGCCCGCTTCCACCTCATCGGCGTTCAGGACCAGGGTCTCGCCCTCGGGCAGCACGACCCCATCCGCGACGTCGAAGTCCACCGACTCCTCCTCGAGCACCTGCAGGGGGTCGAGGCCCGCGCGCAGCGTGAGACGCACGTCGGCGGTGCCCGGCACGCGCAAAAACCCGTAGGACGTGACCTCCGAGCCGTCGAAAGCCTCGCCCGTGACTTCGAAGGGGATCAGGCGCGTCGTCTCGGGCAGCTCTCCGGCGATGCTCCAGCCCTCGGAGGTGACCCCGGCGGGGTCGCCCCACAGGCTGAGCTCGAGGCCCGAGGGGTCGCCCGCGTTCCACGCCACCATCCCGCTCAGCACGTCGACGCCGGTTGCGAAGTCGTCGCGGTTCTCGAGCGTCAGCACGGTGTCGCGAACGATCGGGTGGTCGGGCACGGGGTCGCGCACGACCTTCACGACCAGCAGCCCGATCGCGCTGTCGCCCTCCGTGTTGGTCACCGTGTAGCTGTAGGAGAACGTTCCGAGCGCCTCGCCGGCGTTCAGGGTGACAGCACCCTCCTCGACGGATGCCACCCGGTCGGAGAGCGCGTCGAACTCGTCGCTGCCTTCGGGGGCGTTGGGGACGACGTCGGTCAGCTCGAGCTCACTGCCGAACGGGTCGACGTCGTTGTCTGCGGGGCGCACGACGACGGTGTTGTCGGGGCCGGCCTGCACCTGGACGTAGTCGCTGAAGGTGACCGGGCTCGGGTCGCTCTGCCGGGCGATGACTCCGACCCGCACGTCGGCGATGCCGGTGGCGCCGCGGTCATCGCGCACCTGGTACGAGAAGCGGACCTGACCGCTGAACCCTTCGGGGCTCGTGTAGACGATGGCCTCGCCGTCGGCGGAGATCGCGGCCGACCCCTCGGCTGGCTGCGAGACGATGAGGTCGAGGGCGACGGTGTCGCCGTCCGGGTCGACCGCGAACTTCTCGAGTGGGATCGACACGGCCTGCCCCGCGACCACGCGACCGACCAGCGGACGCGGCAGCGGTGCGCTGTTCTCCTCGTCACCGGTGACGGTGACCGTGACCCGCGCGGTGTCGACAACCTCGGGGAAGCCGAGCCGGTAGATCGTGTAGGTGAGGGCGTACGTGCCGGCCTCGCGGGGGGCGAGGTAGCGCAGCATCCGGCCCGACGCGAAGGCGAGCCCTCCGCCGGTCTCATTCACGACCGACGACGGATCGATCGAGATCAGCGAGCCCGCCGGTGCATGGTCGTTCTCGAGCACCGGGATGTCGACCTGTGCTCCCGCGCGCACCGTGACCACGTCGTCCACTGCGATGGGACGTTCGGCAGACCCGGCCGGGAGGAGGATGACCGTCAGCTCGCCCTCGGCCGTTGCGGCGCCGTTCGGGCTCCCGTCCGTGAGGCGGTAGCGGACGACGCCGAGCCGGCCCGGCTCGCCGTCGTCGGTCGTGCCGCTCACGCGGAGCAGGCTCTGCCCGACGAGGTCGACGCTGAGCGCGGCCTGCGGGTCGCTGTCGGGGCGGATGTCCTCGAGGAGGAGCACCTGACCGCCCGGGTTCGCAGCGGCGGCGGCCACGTCGATCGTGGCGTCTTCGTTCGGCCGGACGAAGGCGGTCAGCGGAGGCGTCGAGATCGCGGCATCCTCCGCGGCGCGCATCGTGACGCGGACCGTCGCGGTGACCTCGCCGACGGAATCCCGAACGCCGTACTGCACGACGTACGAGCCCGGCTCGCTCGCGGAGAACTTCATGCTGAGCGCGGACGGGTTCGACGTCGCCGTCGACCGGGCGGTGTCGAGGGTCACGAGCGAGCTCAGCGCGACGGCGCCCGAGGCGCCCGAGACATAGGGTGCGACGGAGATGTCGAGCGGCTCGTCGACGACTCCCGCCACCGCGAACGACTCCGCCGTCAGCTCCGGCGCGGGCGTCACCTCGATCGTCAACGGCTGCGTGGTCGTGGCGCCGGCGGCATCCGACACCACCACCCCCACCTGGACGCTCGTGGCCTCCGTCGAGTTGGGATCGGGGTGCTGGTAGGTCAGCTCGCCCTCGGGCGAGCTCGTCACGGTCCCGACGCTCGGGGCATCGCTCGTGCCGGCCAGGTAGATCGGGTCGCCCTCGGGGTCGACCCATCCCTTCAGGACGTCGGCCGTGACGGTGCCCCCGGGCGCGACGGTCAGCGTCGGCCAGGGAGCCAGGCATCCCTCGACACCGCACCATTCGGGCGCGGAGTTCTCGTCGTCGGGGACGACCCGGAGGGTGACGGTCGCGACCTCGGAAAGGAGCCCCGCCTTGGAGGTGCCGTCGGTGACGCGGTAGCGGATCCGGGCCGTGCCCGTCGCATCGGCGGCGACGGCGACGGCGACCTGCTGCTCCGCACCGGTGATCGTCGCCGTGCCGAAGGCGGGATCGACTCCCTCGAAGGAGGCGACGTCGATGCTGAGGACGTCCTCGTTGGGGTCGTGATCGTTGAGGAGCACCGGAAGGAGCGCGACGGAGCCGGCACGGACGCCGAAGGCATCGTCGACGGCGACCGGCGGCTTCGGGTCGAGCACACGGTCGTTGGTCTGGTCGTTCTCCTGCTCGACCTCGGCGGTCGGCTCGAGCTCCCATTCCTGCGACGACGGCACGAGCTCTCCGTCGGGAACGCGCCACACCCAGCCGGAGCTGCGGTCGTTCAGCGCGAGGCGTGCGCCGTTCCCGACGAAGGCGGGGTCTACGCTGTCGCCGATGTCGGCGCCGGCGTAGTCGAGGTCACGGGTCTCGTCAGGGGCGTCGCTCGACCAGAGGGACCCGCCCGAGGTCCCGTCGCCGAGCCACCCCACGTGCACCCGATCTGCGAGCGGCGTCGGTGCGGCGGGCACGCCCAGGCCGTCCACCGTCAGCAGTCGCTCACCGTCACCGGCATCCAGCCCCACCCGGGCCACACCGGTCGGATCGGCGATGTAGACCTGATCGCCGGCGACCGCGGCTCGCTGCAGCAGAGCGCCCGACACCGGATCGACGGATGCCACGTCGTCGCGGTCCTGCACGGCGAGCTCGCCCGTGGCGTCGTCGAAGAGCACCCAGCGGCCGGCCACCGAGGACAGCTGCGCTTCGGCGGGGGTGATCGGTGCGGTGTCCTGGTCGGTCACCTGGCCGGTTTCGGCATCGGCGCGGATGATGAGGCCGTCGGCGGCGGAGTAGGCGAAGACGACGCCGTCGGCGTCCACCGAGACGGCCGTCGCAGCGAAGCGCGGGGCTTCTTCGCCCTCGGCGGTCTCGACGCCCGCGTACGGATCGATCGGCACGGCCGACCCGCCGCTGGAGAGGGTCGACCCGTAAACCGCGCCGCTCTCGGTGCGGTAGGCGAGGCTGTCGCCGGCCGAGACGATGTCGATCGTCCCGGGAGGGGTCGAGGAGAAGACGTCCTCAGCGTCGGCCGTCAGATCGGCCGGAGTCGCGAGGTTCACGTCGGAGAACTGTGCACCGCCGTCGCTGTAGACGAACAGGCGGTCGGAGGTCTGCGCCAGCTGGGTGCCGTTCTCGACCTGCTTGACGGTGTCGACCTCGTTCAGCTCGAGGTTGACGCGCGCGTAGCCGCTCCCGGTGCCGTTCTGCAGCGCCCACACCGTGGCGTCGTCGACGGGGGTCTGCTGCGCGTCGAATCCGGGCCACACCACGGCGAGCGTGGTGACGACGCCGACGATCGCGGTGACCGCGCCGGCGCCGATCCACGTGGACGGGCGCACGCGTGCGCGGGTCTCCCGGGAGCGCGCCACCTCAGCTCCCGCCCAGGAGGAGGAAGGTGGTCACGGCGCCGCCCAGGACGAGGAGGGCGCCTCCGCCGATGAACAGTCCGAGCTTCGCGCCCAGGCTCAGCCGGGATCGGCCTTCGCTCCCGGCGAGGATCGTCCCCTCGTCGGGCCGGCGCTGCGCGGCCTCGCGGACGCGGGCGGGGCGCCGGGACTCGTAGGCGACCGAGGGGCGCACCGGCCCGCGGGCGTCGTCGTCGGCGAAGTCGACGCTCGCGCCGGCGGCCGCCCACTCGTCGACGGCGACCTCGAGGGCCGTGTGCGGCACGCCCATCTGATGCTGGATGAGCTGCAGGTCGTGTGCGAACGCCGCAGCGGAAGGATGCCGCGCGGCCGGGTCCCGGCTGAGCGCACGCGCGAGAACGGCATCGAGCTGCGCGGGCACGTCGTCGCGGCCGATCGGGGTGTAAGCGGCCTTCCGGATACGCGCCTTCAGCTGCTCGCGGGTGTTCTGACCCTTGCCGGGACGTTCGAACGGGCTCCGCCCGGCGAGGAGCGAGTAGACGGTCGCGCCGAGGCTCCAGACCTCCGCCGCGACCGAACCCGACACCTTCTCGTCGACGACCTCGGGAGCACTCCACGGCACCGACATCGCGAAGACCTCTTCGGTGCCCGGCCGGCTCTCGACGGCCGCGGCGATGCCGAAGTCGGAGAGGACGGGCGACCCGAAGGTGGTGATCAGGATGTTGGAGGGCTTGATGTCGCGGTGCAGGAGGCCGGCGCGGTGCGCCGTCTCGAGAGCGGAACCGATCTTGACGCCCAGCTGCAGGACTTCGGTGACCGGGATGACCTCGCGGCGGTACCGGTTGGTGAGCGAGGTCGGGCAGTACTCCATCACGAGGTACGGGCGCCCATCGGCGGAGATGGACGCCTCGTAGATGGTGAGGATCGAGGGGTGCGCGCTCAGGCGGGCCATCACGTCGGCTTCCGCGTTGAACATCCGCAGGAGGTTCTCGTCGACGATGTCCTCGAGGAGGACCTTCACGGCGACGGGGCGCCGTGGCAGGTTCTGCTCGAAGAGGAAGACGTCGGCGAATCCGCCCGCGCCGAGGGGACGCACGTACGTGAATCCCGAGAGTCCGGGGGGTGTGGACGGCAGTCTGCTGGACACGCCTCTCCTCACCCCGTCATCACCGGTGCAGCCGCCCCGCGCAGCCTGTCAGAACCTCGGTGAAGGTTTTCTAACATATGCGATTCGGGCGACGAAATCCGGCTCTTGACGCTCACGTTGCTATCTGGAAGACAGCGGTGACGCCGTCTCCGAGATCGAACCGGGTCCCCACCGGCACCCGCAGCGTCGCGCCGCCGCGGAGCAGGAGCGGCTGGCTGTCCTGCGGGCGCACGATCGTCCCGTTGGTCGAGTCGAGATCGCGCGCGATGAGGTGCTCGCCGTCGAGGCGCACCTCCAGGTGTGCGCCGGAGATCTCCTTCGCGGGGGAGGGCACGGCCTCGATCCGTGCGCCCGGATGCCGCGCGGGTCGCGGCCCGCGGCCCAGCACGACCGGGCGGTCGAGCGGGAGCTCGCGCCCCGGGTCCACCGCGAAGACGTACGTCACGGCGGGTGTCGGCGCGGGCGTCGCGCGTCGGCCGCCGAGCAGGGTGCGGTCGTCGGGGAGCTCGATGTCGCCGGTGTCGTCGCTGAGGAAGGCGGGGAGCTCGAGGTTCTCGTCATCGAGGGGGCGAGCGAACAGGCTCCGGTCGATCGACAGCGTCTCGAGGACGTCGGTCTCATCGGGCAGCGACGGTGCCGGGGGAGCCGGGGTCGGGGCAGGCGTCGATCCGGCCGCGGGCCGTGCGGCGACGGGCGGCGTCTGGGCGGGAGCGGGCGCTTCCGCAGGGGCGGGCGCTTCCGGCGGGACGGCTGCGTGCGCCGGTGCCGTGGCGCGCGGCGACACCGGTGCTGCCGGGCGTCCCCACGCGAGCTCGTCGGCACGGGCGACACCGAGCCCGACGGGGAGGAGGCCGATGCCCTCGGGTGCGCCGACGTGGACCAGGCGGAATCCGGTGACGGCGGACAGGGAGGTCTCGGTCCAGGTGCGGGCGTCACGGCCGTCGATCACGGCGCCCGCGTCCGTCTCGATCGTCACCTCACCGCGGGCGGCCACCCGGAGCGTCTCGGGCGACGTCCCCGCGAACTCGACCACGGCGAAGTCGGGGAGGGCGTGGATGCCTGCGGTGACGATGACGCTGAGGACGTCTTCGAGGAGCGAGGAGTCCGCGGCGGCGGCATCCCACACGGAGGAGACGAGGCCCTCGGCGGCGGGACCGGCCAGCAGGATCGCGAAACGATCGCCCGCGATCGCGTACCCCGCCTCGGTCGGGCGCGGCGGAGTCGGATAGCGGAACACGCTGTCAGCCTAGGTCGCCCGCCGCTCGGGCACCGCGCGCACGCGCGGGCGGAGCGCCACCTCGCCGCTCCGACCGGGAGCTCTGACCGGCCGCTCAGACCCAGCCGGGCAGCCAGACGTGCAGCCAATAGAACTCGTACGGCACCCGCATGGCCGACCACAGCGGGAACCAGAACGCCGAGACGAGGGCGATCACGCTCAGGACGACCATCACCGTGCGCTGGCCCGAGGTGCGACGGTGCTGATCGGCGTGCGCCGCGCCGGAGATCTCCCGCAGCGCGAAGGTGAGCGCGAGCACCATGAACGGGAGCATCAGCACGGTGTAGAACTGGAAGATCGTGCGCTCCGGGTACAGCAGCCAGGGGACGTACGCCGCGCCGAAGGCGACGAGCACGACGGCATGACGACCGTCCCGTGTCATCGCGAACCGGACGATCAGCCAGAGGATCGCCGCGATGCCGCCCCACCAGATCAGCGGATTCGGCATGCTGTAGAGCACCTCGAGGCACCCCCGCGCGCTGGCGCAGCCGTCGACGCCGTCGGCCGTGCTGCCCGCGTACATCGACGTGGGGCGCAGCAGCAGGGGCCACTGCCACGCCGGGCTCGAGTAGGTGTGCGCCGTCGTGATCTCGGCCGTCGCGGCGTAGATCGTCTCGTGGTACTTCCAGAGGTTCTGCAGCCACATCGGCACCCACGCGAACAGGCCCGTGGCGGGGTCGGCATCCGCCGCGTGACGTCCGTACCCGCCGTCGGTCGCGATCCACCCCGTCCACGACGCGAGGTACACGACGAGCGCCACCGGGACGAGGAGAAGGAAGGCGGCGGCGCCCTGGCGGACGGCGTCGAGCGGCCAGTACTGGATGCCGAGACGCCGGCGGGCGAGGGCATCGGTCACGACCGCGTAGATGCCGAATGCGGCCAGCACCCACGCGCCGGACCACTTCACGGCGGAGGCGGCACCCAGCGCTGCGCCCGCGGCGATCAGCCACGGCCGGTTCCAGAGCACCGGCCCCCACGCGCTCCACGCGTCGTGCCCCCGGGTAACGACGACCGCCGCGAGGCGATCGAGATGTCTCCGCCGGTCGAGGAGGAGGAACCAGAAGCCCAGCAGCACGAAGGTCGTGAGCAGCATGTCGAGGATCGACACCCGGCTCATCACGATCGCGAGACCGTCGATCGCCATCAGCAGGCCGGCGACCGCGGCGAAGGCGATCGATCCGCTGAGCTGCTTCGCGACCAGATAGACCAGCAGCACGGCCGCGGTCCCCGCGAGCGCGACGGCGACGCGCCAGCCGAACGACGATTCCGCGCCGAACAGTGCCATGCCGGCACCGATCAGGTACTTGCCCAGCGGAGGATGCACGGCGAAACTCGGGTCGGTGCTGAAGATGCCGGTCTCGCCGGCGGCGAAGCGCGCGTCGGCGTCGTCGGGCCACGTTGCGGCGTACCCGAGGACCCACTGCGTCCAGGCGTCCTTCACGTAGTAGGTCTCGTCGAAGACGATCGCGTGCGGGTGACCGAGGTTCCAGAACCGTAGCAGTGCCGCGAACAGCGTCACGATGAGGGGCACGAGCCACGAGAGACGCCGCTGCAGCCACGGATCCGCGGCGACGCGGGTGCGCCAGGCGTCGTAGCGGGACGGGCGGGCGTCGGGGGAGGCCGGGAGCAGCGGTTCCGCGGTCGTGGTCACAGCGGTCAGCCTACGGGGGACTGCGCCCCCGGCGGGATCAGGGCGGGGGCCGCCTAAGCTGAGGCGGTGCTGATCCTCGCCGCGACCCCCATCGGAAACCTGGGTGACGCCAGCGACCGGCTGCGCACCGCACTCGAAGACGCGACGATCGTCGCCGCCGAGGACACCCGCACCACGGTCCGGCTGCTGCAGGCGCTCGGCATCCAGAACCGCCCCCGCCTGCTCGCGCTGCACGATCACAACGAGAAGCAACGTGCGGCGGAGATCGTCGAACTCGCCCGCGAGGAGGACGTACTCCTGCTCAGCGACGCCGGGATGCCGACCGTCAGCGACCCGGGCTTCGCGGTCGTGGCCGAAGCGGCCGCGCGCGGCGTCGACGTCACAGCGCTCCCCGGCCCGAGCGCCGTGATCACCGCGCTCGCCCTCGCCGGGCTGCCCACCGACCGCTTCACCTTCGAGGGCTTCGCGCCGCGAAAGGACGGCGAGCGTCGGACGACGTTCGGGGCCCTCGCGTCCGAGCCCCGCACGATGGTGTTCTTCGACGCGCCCTCCCGGCTGGCCGAGACGCTCGCGGCCATGGCGGAGGCGTTCGGCACCGACCGACGCGCCGCGGTGTGCCGCGAGCTCACCAAGCTCCACGAGGAGGTCGTCCGTGGCCCGCTCGGCGAGCTGGCGGAATGGGCGTCAGCCGGTGTCCGCGGCGAGATCGTGGTCGTCGTCTCCGGCGCGGAGGTGCGTGCCGTGTCCGAAGAAGACGCGGTCGCGCAGGTGCTGCGGATGGTGGCCGGCGGCATCCGTCTGAAGGATGCCGCGGCGGAAGTCTCGCGCGAGACCGGCCTGCCTTCGCGCGACCTGTACCGCGCCGCCGTCGCCGCCCGCGGCTGAGCCGGGGCGGCGACCGGACGGGTCAGCCCTTGACGGACCCGGCGGTGAGCCCGCCGACGATGTACCGCTGCAGCGACAGGAACAGTACGAGGACCGGCACGGAGGCGAGGATCGCGCCGGCGGCGAACAGGCCCCAGTTGCTGGAGAGCTGGTTCGAGACCCACTGGAACATGCCGACGGCGAGGGTCCAGTTGTCCTCCGAGACGAGCACGATCTTCGCGATGATGTAGTCGCCGAAGGCGGCGATGAACGCGAGCAGGGCGACGACGGCGAGGATCGGCGTGACCAGCGGCATGATGAGCCGCCAGAAGATCTGCGCGTGCGTGGCACCGTCGATCTTCGCCGACTCGTCGATCTCCATCGGGATCGTGTTGAAGAACCCGTACATGAGGAACGTGTTCACGCCCAGCGCGCCGCCGAGGTAGACGCAGATGAGGGCGATCTTGGAGTTCAGCCCGAGCGCGGGGAACACTTCGCCGAGCGTCAGCAGCATCAGGAAGATGGCCACGAAAGCGAGTGCCTGAGGGAACATCTGCACGATGAGCAGCGCCGTGAGACCCGGGCGCCGGCCCGTGAACCGGAATCGCGAGAACGCGTACGCGGCGGCGGCGCCCATCAGCACGGCGCCGATTGCGGAGGCCCCTCCGACGATCAGGGTGTTGCCGTACCACGCCCAGTAGCTGGTGCCTCCGAGAGCCGCGTAGTTGCCGGCGTCGAAGACCGAGAACAGCGAGTTGGCCGCAGCCAGGTTGCCGTTCGGGTTGAGCGACGCCGAGAACACGTAGATCAGCGGGAACATCGCGTAGAAGAGGATGACGATCGCCAGCAGATACTTCCAGCCGACCTCGAGCAGCCAGCGACGTCGCTGTCCGGGGCGGGGAGCGGTCGCCGCCGTGCGCCGCGCGCGGGCAGTCCCGGTGGTGATGGTGGCGGTGGTGGGAGCGGACATCACTGGTACTCCTCCAGCTTCTTGGTCTGGCGGAACGCGAGCGCCGAGATGAGGCCCACGAGGATGAACACGAGGATCGAGAGTGCGCTGGCCAGGCCGTAGTCGGCCTTTCCGCCCGAGACGCCCGAGATGTCGTAGATGGCGGAGATGAGGATGTCGGTGTACCCCAGCGCGTACGGTGCGCCCGGAATGGCGGGTCCACCGTTGTTGAACATATAGATGATCGTGAAGTTGTTGAAGCTGAACGCGAACGACGAGATCAGCAGGGGAGCGGTCGACACCAGTACGAGCGGCAGGATGATCGATCGCAGCTGCCGGAACCGTCCGGCCCCGTCGATGGATGCCGCCTCCAACGCATCCTGCGGCAGCGCCTGCAGGGCGCCGGTGCACACAAGGAAGTAGTACGGGTAGGTCAGCCACACGTTGACGAACAGCACCGCGCCGCGGGCGAGCCACGGGTCGCCGAGCCAGTCGATGTTCGAGCCGCCGAAGAACAGCTCGTTGATGACACCGAACTCGGCGTTGAACATGCCGCGGAACAGCAGCGCCGACATGAAGGCCGGGAAGGCGTACGGGAGGATGAACAGGGTCCGCAGGATCTTGCGCCCCCGCACGCGCGGGTCGTTGTAGATGAGGGCCATCACGAGGCCCAGGGCGAAGGGGACGGCGACCGAGAGGATCGCCCAGACAAAGGTCCAGCCCGTCACCAATCCGAGCGGCTCGACGATCGAGGGGTTCGTGAAGAGCTTGATGAAGTTGTCGAATCCGACATGCACCATCCAGCCGGTGGGGAGGGCGGTCCCGTCGTCGGCGATGAAGCGACCGTCGGCGCTGGCCTGGTAGACGAGGCCTGTCGCGCTGTCGGTGATGGTCTGCGCATCGGCATCCCACGTCATGGTCGACAGGTAGACGGCGCCGCTGGAGCCGTCGCGGGTGCGGATCGAGCCTTCGTTGGGGTCGTCGGAGACCGGGACGCGGAGGTCGACGACGGCGGCCTGCGTCTCCTTGTCGCTGATGATCGTGTTGCGCGGGACGATCGACCATCCCGGGACGTCGGTCGGGGCGCCCGCCGCGGGGGCGGTGCCGACGGCGGTGAGCGGCTCGTCGGCGGTTCCCGCCAGCACCTCGCCGTCGATGACGACGGCGAAGCCGAGTTCACCGCCGCGCTCGACGACCGCGAGGGGGACGGTCGGTGCGCCTTCGACACGCCGCTCGCCCTGGGCGAGGGCCGCCTCGACGGCCTGCTCCTGCGAGCCGACGTGCCCCGAGCCGTAGTTCGTGAAGGCGATGTACCCCGTGTAGAGGAAGATGAAGACCTGGAAGATCAGCAGGAACGACAGCCCGGGCAGCAGGTACTTCAGGGGCAGCGCCTTCTTCGTGAAGTACACGACGTCGGCGATGACCAGGAGCGCCACGGCGACACCGAAGACGAGCCAGGACTGTGCCTGGAACGCCGCGATGATGCCGAGCAGGCCGACCGCGTTGACCACGGCCATGAGCGCGAGCTTGACCAGGAAGCCCCAGCCCGGTCCCGACCAGCGTCGCGCGTGCGATTCCGGCGGCGGCGCGGTGGATTCGTCCGCGGCGACTGTGCTCTGCGGAGCCGTCATGTGCTTCTCCCTCTCGAGGAAAGTGGTTCCCGGGCGCGGGGCTCTGCGCCCCGCGCCCGGGGGTTGATCAGCCGATGGCGGCCTCGACGTCGGAGACCATCTTGCTCCACGTCGCCTCGGGGTCAGCGCCCTTGATGATCTGGACCTGGGCTGCGTTCCACAGGTCCCAGACCGAGCCCATCTCGGGGATCGACGGCTGCGGCACGCCGTTGGAGGCCGAGGCCAGGAAGCCGGCGACGATCGGGTCCTCCGCGATGGCCGGGTCCTCCGCGAGCGTCTTCCACGCGGGCAGGCGCGGGTCGGCTTCGTAGAGCGCCTTCTGCGCCTCGTCGGTGGCCAGGTAGTTCACGAGGAACTCCTGGGCGACCAGCGCGTTCTCGCTCTGCGAGCTGAGGTAGAAGCCCTGGACGCCCACGAACGGCGCTGCGGCCTCGCCGCCGGCCGAGGGGATCGGGCTCACCTTGATGTTCGCGCCCTGTGCGGTCAGCGCCTCCACGGCCCACGGACCCTGGATGGTGAATCCCGCCTTGCCCGCGGCGAACAGCTCGTTGTTCGTGTCGTAGTCGATCGTCGTCGAGATGTTCCCCGTGCCCTTCTCACCCTTCTCGCCGAGCCAGGTGGCGAACGCGTTGCCCGCGTCGCCGCTCATGCCGACCTCGGTCGTGTATGAGCCCGAGTCGTCCTGGACGAAGACGGGTGCGCCGAACGAGGTCTGGAAACCGTACATCGTGTACGCGTCGCCGGTCTGCCCGGCCGTGTTGATCACAAGGGGACGCTCCGCGCCGGCCTCTTCGGCCTGCGCGATCATCTCGTCCCACGTGGTCGGCACGTCTTCGCCGACGAGGTCGGTGTTCTGGATCAGCGCGATCGACTCGAGCGCGTACGGGAAGCCGTACACCTGGCCGTCGTAGCTGAACGCGTCGACCGCGACCTGCTCCAGCTTGTCGGCGGCCTCGCCCAGGTCGACGGTGTCGACGACACCGGCCGAGACGAACGCTCCGAGGAAGTCGTGCGCGCCGATCGTGATGTCGGGGCCCTCACCGGTCGGGACCTGGTTGATGAAGTCGGTGCGGATGTCCTCGAAGTTCTTCTGGACGAGCTCGACGGTCGCGCCGGTCTCCTCCTCGAAGGCGGCAGCCGCGGCCTCGATGGCCGGCTCCCGGTTCTCGTCGGTCCAGACGGTGAGCGTGACACCGCTGGCGTCGATCGGGGCAGCCTCGGATTCCGCGGGTGCCGTGGGGGTGCTGCTGGCGCAACCGGCCAGCAGCAGGGATCCGGCCGCCAGTGCAGCGACGCCGATGCCCATCTTGCGCATGGATGTTCCTTCCGAATGTGGTCGATCCGGCACGGCCTCGGGTGAGGTCGCGCCGTCACGACCGGTGGTGTGATGTTCCGATCAGGTGATCGGAACGGTTTCTCTCAGTGCGGTTGACGGTTCCCCGTCGAGGAGCGCTCGGTCATCGACCGCTCCCGTCGGCTGCATGCGGCAGGCGGACGACGGCGACGTCGCCTCCTGCCAGCACCAGCGTGCCCCGGATCTCTTCCTGCGTCAGCAGGTCGAATCCGGATGTATCGAGCGAGACCGCCTCGGTCCCGTGGTTGATCGCGACCAGGTAGTCCGCGTCGTCGCCGTGACGGACGATGGTCTCCACACCGGTCGGCGTCCCCGCGGGGGCGATGCCGGCATCGGCGTAGATCTCCGCCATGACGGCCTGGAGGCCGGCGGCATCCGGACGCGTGCTGATGTACCACGCGGTTCCTTCGCCTAGGCGGTTGCGGGTGATCGCGGCCTGACCTTCGGCCGGGCCGGCGAGGTAGGTCCCGCGCGCCTCCGCCGTCGTGAGGACGAGATCCTCCTGCCAGACGCCGGCCGACAGCCGCGCGTCGCCGAAGGCAACCTCGGCGGTGCCGCCTTCGCGCAGCGGCAGGTGCTCCTCGATCCGAAGACCCAGGGCCTCCGCGAGTGGCGCCGCGAAGCCACCCGGGTGGACGGCGTCGTTCTCGTCGACGACGGCCGAGAAGAACGAGACGACGAGTGTGCCGCCGCCGCGTACGTAGGCGGTGAGGTTGGCGGCATCCGCCTGCGTGAGGAGGTACTGCGCCGGGGCGATGACGAGCTTGTAGCGGGAGAGGTCGTGGCCCGGGAGCGCGAAGTCGACGGTGATGTCGTCGCGCCACAGGCGCTCGTAGAACGCCCGGATGCGCTCGTCGTGGCCGACGTCCTCGGAGGGGCGCCATTCGAGGTCCTGCGCCCAGAAGGATTCGAAGTCCCACAGGACGGCGACATCGGCGTTGACGCGGGAGCCCCGCACTTCGCCGAGCCGGCTGAGCTTGGCGCCGAGGTCGACGACCTCGCGGAAGACCCGGGAGTCGGTGCCGGCGTGGGGGAGCATCGCGGAGTGGAACTTCTCGGCTCCGGAGCGTCCGGCGCGCCACTGGAAGAAGAGGATGCCGTCGGCGCCGCGGCCGAAGTGTGACAGCGAGTTGCGTGCCATCTCGCCCGGTCGCTTGGCGATGTTGCGGGGCTGCCAGTTCACGGCGGAGGTGGAGTGCTCCATGAGAATCCACGGCTTGCCGCCGCCCACCGAGCGGGAGAGGTCGGCGGCGATCGCGAGTCCGATCTCGCCCTCCTCATCGGCCGCCCACAGGTAGTGGTCGTCGGAGACGATGTCGACCTCTCGGGCCCAGGCCCAGAGGTCCACGCCGTGGTGCTGGTTGGCCATGAAGTTCGTGGTCACCGGCTGCGAGGCATGGGCGCGGATCGCCTGCTTCTCGATCGAGAAGCAGGCGCGCAGCTGCTCGTCGGTGAAGCGGGCGAAGTCCAGCTTTTGCGCGGGGTTGATGGTCGAGGGCGCGGCGGCAGGTGCCCCGACGTGCTCCCACTCCTCATAGTGCTGGCCCCAGAAGGCGGTGCCCCACGCGGCGTTGAGCCCGGCGATGGTGCCGTACCGGTTCTGCAGCCAGAGGCGCCATGCGCGGACGGAGTGGGCGGAGAAGTCTTCACCGACGGGCACGCCGTATTCGTTGTGGATGTGCCACATGACGACGGCGGGGTGGTCGGCGTATCGCTCTGCCAGAGCGCCCGCGATGCGGGCGATCGCAGTGCGGTATTCCGGGGCGGAGTGCGACACCATGCCGCGGGCGCCGAACCCCAGGGCGACGCCGTCCTTGGTCACCGCGCGGGCGTCGGGGTAGGTAGCGAAGAACCATGCGGGGGGAGAGGCGGTCGGGGTGCCGAGGTCGACGGCGATGCCGTTCGCGTGGAGCAGGTCGATCACGTCATCGAGCCAGGTGAAGTCGAACTCGCCCTCGCGGACCTCGATGAGACCCCACGAGAAGATGCCGATGCTGACGAGGTTGACGCCTGCCTCACGCATGAGGCGCACGTCTTCGTCCCAGACGTCGCGGGGCCACTGCTCGGGGTTGTAGTCACCGCCGTAGGCGATGCCCTCCAGATGCGGCCAGGCGGGGGTCGTCATTCGGCGTGCCATCCTCATTGATCTCAGCGGGTCCGGTCCATGCGTCTTGTTGCTGGGACGAGGCTGGGACCGGTAACAGGTTCGGGTCGAGTCTATGTCGAGGGATGCCGCTGGACCGTCCGTCGTTACCGAACTGTGACCGGTCCCATCCATCGTCGGCTCGGAAGCCGCTGCGGGTATAGAGTCGGCGAGTGGTCCTCCCTCCTGAGCGCAGACGGCCCACCATCCGCGATGTCGCGGAGGTGGCCGGTGTTTCGCACGGAACCGTCTCGCGTGTGATCAATGGTGGTCGGTGGGTGTCGGAGGAGGCTCGCGCCGCGGTTGACGAGGCGATCCGGAAGACGGGGTACACGGTCAGCCATGCCGCGCGGGCGTTGGCGACGGGTCGGGCGAGTTCGGTGGCGTTCCTGCTCACCGAGCCGCAGCATCTGCTGTTCGCCGATCCGACGTTCGCCCTCCTCCTGCGGGGGGCGACGGAGGCGCTGGCGCAGCGCGACATGACGCTGGTGCTGTTGATCGCTGAGCATCCGTCGCAGTACGCGAACATCGAGCGCTATGTGCGCGCCGGTCACGTGGACGGGGTGCTGCTCATCTCGTCGCACGAGTCGAATCCGTTGCTCGCGGCGCTGACGGAGGCCGGCGTGCCGACGGTGTGTACGGGTGTGCCGCTGGGTGACCGCGCTCATGTGCCGACCGTCTCGGTGGATGAGGAGGGGTCTGCGAGGGAGATGACGCGTCATCTCTTGGCGGGCGGGTATGAGCGGATCGCGGTGATCACCGGTCCCGATGACACTCCGGGTGGGCGTTACCGGCTGGTGGGTTTCCGCGAGGAGATGGGGGACCGTTTCGACCCGGATCTCGTCGAGCAGGATGTGTATTCGAGCGATGCGGGCGCGGCGGCGATGACGCGTCTGCTGGAGCGGGCACCGGACATCGACGCGGTGTTCGCCGCGTCGGACGTCATGGCCGTGGGCGCGATCGCGGCGCTGCGCAAGGCGGGGCGCCGCGTCCCCGAGGACGTCGCCGTCGCGGGCTTCGACGATTCGGGTCTTGCCGCCTCGACGGACCCGCCGCTGACGACGATGCGTCAGCCCTGGTCGGAGATCTCGCACCGCATGGTGGAAGTGCTCCTCGACGTGATCGGCGGCGGCACCGGTGAATCCGTCGTCCTGCCGACGACGCTCGTCGCGCGCGCAAGCGCCTGACGCCTTTCTCGGCGACCTTCCGAGCTCTTCGGGATTCGTGCGCTCCTGAGACTTTCGCGACCCTCCGAAATCCTCATGTGAGTTCCCGCTCACGCATTCTCGAGTGCCCGGCGGTCGGTGGCGTCGAGACGTTCCGAGCTCCCGACGTGAGTCCCGGTTCACTCGCCCTCGCGAGAATCGTCATGTGAGTTCCGGTTCACGCGGCGTCGCGAGACCGTCGTGTGAGTTCCGGTTCACGCGGGTTCGCGAGACCGTCGTGTGAGTTCCGGTTCACGCGGCGTCGCGAGACCGTCGTGTGAGTTCCGGTTCACTCGCCCTCGCGAGAATCGTCATGTGAGTTCCGGTTCACGCGGGTTCGCGAGACCGTCGTGTGAGTTCCGGTTCACGCGGCTTCGCGCGGATCGTCGATGTGAGTTCCGGTTCACCTGACCCGTGAGGAGGCATGTGAGTTCCGGCGCACGCGGCATGGAGGACTCGCTCGGCAGCTGGACCGTGGGCTTCGTCATCGACGGGGGAGTGCCTCGTTCGCGGCCGCCCAGGCCCACTGCTTCTCGCGTGTGAACGGGAACTCACATGAGGTTTTGCGAAGGTCTGAAGGCGTCGGGCACGCGATGCGCGGTGTCGGAGGGCAGACGTAGGTTGCGGCGATGGACCCTTTCGAAGTGATGGCGGAGCCGGTGCGTCGGCGGATCATCGAGATACTCGCGAGCGGTGAGCACACCGCCGGGGAGATCGCCGCGGCGATCACCGCCGAGTTCCGGATCACCCGCACGGCGGTCTCGAAGCACCTCCGCATCCTGCGGGACGCACGATTCGTCGAGGTCCGCGCGGATGAACGATGGCGCTGGTACTTCTTCACGGCAACGGGCCTCGAGCGTCTCGAGGACGCCGTCGACGAACTCCGGGACCGCATGAGCGGCGGCGTCGGAGAGGACCCCTTCGGGCGCGGCCTCCGCGATCCGCTCCGCATGCCGTCCGACGTCGTCCCCCGCGATCCGCTCCGCATGCCGTCCGACGTCGTTCCCCGGCGCGGTCCGGGTCGGCCCTCCCGGCGCGGCACCCGCGGGCACCAGCGCGACGGATACGTGGCATCCGAACCCGACCTCGGACTCTTCCCGACCGTGATCTTGCCGCTCGTGCTCGACGAGGTGCGTACCGTCGGCGGGTCGTCACAGGAGCCGGGCTGAGCGCCACACACGCCTAGAATCGTCGGGTGACTTCCGGCGGCTCCTTCTACATCACCACCCCGATCTACTACCCCAGCGATCTGCCCCACATTGGGCACGGGTACACCTCGGTGGCGGTCGACACGCTCGCGCGGTGGCACCGGCAAGCCGGCGACGACACCTGGATGCTCACCGGCACCGACGAGCACGGGCAGAAGATGCTCCGCGCCGCGACCGCGAACGGCGTCACCCCTCAGGAATGGGTCGACAAGCTCGTCGAAGAATCCTGGTTCCCGCTCCTGGAAACCCTCGAAGTCGCCAACGACGACTTCATCCGCACCACCCAGGCACGCCACGAGGAGCGCGTCCAGAAGTTCGTGCAGGCGCTCTACGACAGCGGCTACATCTACGCCGGCGAATACGAAGCCCTCTACTGCGTGGGCTGCGAAGAGTTCAAACCCGAAGCCGAGATCGTCGACGGCACCGGCCCCTTCGAAGGCCTCAAGGTCTGCGCCATCCACTCCAAGCCCCTCGAACTGCTGCAGGAGAAGAACTACTTCTTCAAGCTCAGCGACTTCCAGGAGCGCCTCCTCGAGCTCTACAAGACCCAGCCCGACTTCGTCCGCCCAGACTCCGCGCGCAACGAGGTCGTCTCTTTCGTCAAGAGCGGTCTGAAGGACCTCTCCATCTCGCGGTCGGCCTTCGACTGGGGCATCCGCGTGCCGTGGGACGACTCGCACGTCATCTACGTGTGGGTCGACGCCCTCCTCAACTACGCCACCGCCGTCGGATACGGCACCGACCCCGAACAGTTCGACCGCCGCTGGCCCGCCTACCACGTCGTGGGCAAGGACATCCTCCGCTTCCACGCCGTCATCTGGCCCGCCATGCTCATGGCCGCCGGCCTCGAGGTGCCGCGCGGGATCTTCGCCCACGGCTGGCTGCTCGTCGGCGGCGAGAAGATGTCGAAGTCGAAGCTCACCGGCATCGCCCCCACCGAGATCACCGACGTGTTCGGCGCCGACGCCTACCGGTTCTACTTCCTGTCGGCGATCGCCTTCGGCCAGGACGGCTCGTTCTCGTGGGAGGACCTGTCCGCCCGCTACCAGGCCGAGCTCGCCAACGGCTTCGGCAACCTCGCCTCGCGCACCGTCGCCATGATCGAGCGCTACTTCGACGGCATCCTGCCCGTCAGCGGCGACGCCGCCGAGAACGACCTGCGGGTGCAGAAGACGGTGTCGGATGCCGCAGCCGCAGCAGACCAGGCCATGACCGCGTTCCGCCCCGACCTCGCGATCGACGCGATCTGGACGATCGTCGACGACCTCAACGGCTACATCACCGAGAACGAGCCCTGGGCGCTCGCGAAGGACGACGCGCAGCGCGACCGCCTGTCGACGGTCCTGTACACCGCTGCGGAAGGCCTCCGCGCTCTCGCCGTGCTGCTCTCCCCGGTCATGCCGGTCGCCACGCGCCGGCTGTGGGAAGCGCTCGGCGGCCCGGACTCCCTCGGCGAGCTCACCCAGCAGCCGCTGCGCGACGCGGGCACCTGGGGCCAGCTGCCGGCAGGAACGCGCGTGACGACGCTCACGCCGCTGTTCCCGCGCGTCGAGCAGACCGCATGACCACCGACGCCGCCGACCCGAGCGGCTACGTGCGTCAGCGCGAGCAGTCGGCGCGCGACGTCCGCTGGCCCGACGCGCCTGAGCCGCTCGCCGTCGCGGTCTACGACAACCACGCGCACCTCGAGATCGAAGACGGCGACGAACCGCGGTCGCTCGACGAGCAACTGTCCCGCGCGGCCGACGTCGGCGTCGTCGGCGTCGTGCAAGCCGGCGGCGACATCGAGTCCTCCCGCTGGTCCGCCTGGGCTGCGGCATCCCACCCGTCGGTGCTCGCGGCGGTCGCCATCCACCCCAACGAAGCTCCCGCCTACAAGTCAGCCGGACGGCTCGACGAGGCGATCGCGGTCATCGACGAACTCGCCGCGCAGCCGCGGGTGCGTGCGGTGGGGGAGACCGGCCTCGACTTCTTCCGCACGGAGGAGGACGGGCTGCCGGCCCAGTTCGAGAGCTTCGAGGCGCACATCGACATCGCCAAGCGTCACGACCTCGCCATGCAGATCCACGATCGCGACGCGCACGACGCGGTCCTCGAGACCCTCGAACGCGTCGGCGCGCCCGAGCGGACCGTCTTCCACTGCTTCTCGGGCGACGCGGACATGGCGCGGTACAGCGCCGAACGCGGCTACTGGCTCAGCTTCGCCGGCAACGTCACCTTCAAGAACGCGCAGAACCTCCGGGATGCCCTCGCCGTCACGCCGCGCGAGCGCATCCTCGTCGAGACCGACGCGCCGTTCCTCACGCCGACGCCCCACCGCGGGCGGCCCAACGCGCCGTACCTGATCCCGGTCACCGTGCGGTTCATGGCCGCCGAGCTCGGCGTGGACGTCGACGAGTTCTGCGCGCAGCTCGCGCAGAACACCCTCGAGGTCTACGGGTCGTTCAGCGACTGACCGAGGGCGCCGCCGGCATCGAACCCGCCGGCGCCGTCGGCACCGAGCCCGCCAGCGCCGCCGTCGGAGACGCTAGCGCGCCCACGGGAGGACGGGTCGTGGACCCCGGGACGAGCTCCCACGGCAGGTCCACGACGCGTGGCCCGTCGTCGAGGAGCGCCGCCGGAAGCGTCGCGAACATCGCCTCCGCGGCGAGGTCCGGACGGATGCAGACGTGGGTGACGCCGAGGCGGCGGTTCACCGCGCAGTCGCTCGAGCACAGCGCCACGAGCTGCACGTCGCGCGGGATGATGAGCCGCATCTCCTCGAGCTGGAGGTACACATCCGGCCCGTCCTCCGCGCCGGCGAACACCGCGTCGGCGCCGGCCGCGAGGGCCTCCGTGAGCACGCGCGGAAGGGTGCGGCGGGCGGCATCCACCGTTCGCACCATCGGCTCACGACCACGGACCGAGCTCCAGATCTCGTAGGCGGCCCGGCCGATGTCGTCGCGCGGTCGACCGCCCGACTCGGTCAGGAACACGATGCGTTGCGCGCCCGCACGCTCGAGCTCGTCGAGCCCCGCCCGCACGGCGGCGTCGAAGCCGGTGCGGATGCTGAGCCCGCGCGACCCGTCGACATACTGGTCGTCCGCCACGATCGGGATGCCGCGTGCGATCGCCGCGCGCAGCAGCGCCTGACTGCCGCGGGCATCGGGCACGTACAGTGCGTCGAGCGTGGTGCCGGCGATGAGGTCGGGGTTGGACTCGGGGAGCACGGTCACGGTGAAGCCGTGCTCGGCAGACGCCCGCACGAGCGAGGTGAGCTTGCGGGTGCGCTCCCACTCCCAGCGGCGGTCGGGCTCATCGTCGTCGGCCATCACGAAGCCGACCGTCATCGTCCGTCCGCTCCGCAGCGCCGCCGCGTGACGGTTGGGCACGTAGCCGAGATCGGCGGCGATCGCCTTGATGCGCTCCCGCGTCTCGGGACGCATGCTGCCGCGGTCGTTGAGCGCCTGGCTGATGGCCGCCGTCGACACGCCTGCGGCGCGGGCGATGTCCTTCAGCGTGACGCTCGGGCTCATGCCTGCTCGCCCTCGTCCCCGGACCCCGGCTCGGCGCTCTCCGGCAGCACCGTGCGCACGGCATCGGCCCACGACGCTCCGAAGCCGTTCGACGCGAGGGTGTGTCCCCGCGCGATCAGCTGGTGCATCATGACGCCCGAGAAGTGACGGAGCGCCGTCTCGACCTCGGGGGAGTCGCCGCGGCGGCGCGCCCGGGTGAGCTCCTCGTCGAGGATTCCCTGCACGAAGTGGCGGAGGTCCACGACCGACGGCGCGACCTCGTGCACCCGACGGGCGGCGGCGTGACGCTGCGCGGCGGCCTGCACGATCTCGCGGGCCTGCCCGACGGTGACGGCCTCGTCGACCGGGGCGTGCAGGCGGATGGTCTCGAGGTCGAGGAGGTCGATGCCCGGCAGGAGTGCCACCCCGGGATCGACGTTGCGCGGCAGGCCGAGGTCGATCACGACCTGCGGAGCCGTGCTCCCGGCCCGGGCCGCCGCGTGCGCACCCGCTTCGAGGGCGAAGGTGTCGGTGGTCGCGGTGCAGGTGACGACGACGTCGGCGGCCGCGGCCTCGGCCGCGTAGTCGTCGACGCTCACGTGGACGAGATGCTCGCGGTGCGCGAACTTCTGGCGTCCCGAGCGGGAGTGCACGCGGATGTCCTGCGCGCCGACGGCGCGGAGGGCGGCGAGAGCTGCGGCCGCGTAGCGTCCGGTGCCCACAAGGAGCACGCGGGCGCGGGCCCAGTCGTCGATGCGCGGGGAGACGAGGTCCACGGCGAGGCGGACGAGCGAACGCCCGGACTCGCCGAGCCGCGTGGTGTTCTTGACCGTGCGCGAGGTCTCCGTTGCACGCTGGAAGAGGTGCTCCAGTGGCGCCGTGGTCAGGCCGTGCTCCCGCGCGGACTCGAGGGCGCGACGGACCTGCCCGGCGATCTCGTCCTCGCCGACGGCGACCGAATCGAGACCGGATGCCACGGAGAAGAGGTGATGGGCGACCTGGTTGCCGTGCGCGAAGTCGACGTTCTCCCGGAGCGCCCGATACGGGAGCTGGGCGGCGTCCGCGATCGCCTCCATCGCGGCATCCATCGCGGGAACGGGGGAGCCGTGGTCGGGGTCGTCGGCGAGGTCGAAGTACGCCTCGAAGCGATTGCAGGTGGCGAGGACGACCGCACCGCGCACGGAATCGTGCACGGTCGAGAGCTGGCCTGCGAGGTCGTCGCCGACCGTCGACAGCCGCTCGAGAGAATCGAACGGCGTGGAACGCTGATGAGCGGTCAGACAGACGAGCACAGTGCGGAGAACCCCCTCGGATCGGCATTAGTATATCGATTAACCGATTCGAGGAGCTCATCATTCCGGCCCCCAGCCATCCCCTCATCGCCCACCGCACCCTGCACTCGCGTCTGATCCGGGCGCTGCTCGGCGACCGGCCCGCGCAGACCCCCGTCTGGTTCATGCGCCAGGCCGGAAGGTCTCTGCCGGAGTACCGGGCGCTGCGATCGCAGGGGACCATGCTCGAAGCCTGCCTCGACCCCGCGCTGGCCAGTGAGATCACCCTGCAGCCGGTGCGTCGCCACGGCGTCGACGCCGCCATCTTCTTCAGCGACATCATCGTGCCGCTGGCGCTCCTCGGCATCGACGTCGAGATCGCGGCCGGCCGCGGCCCGGTGTTCTCGCGCCCCCTCCACACCGCGGCGGACATCGCCCGGACGGTCGCGATCGATCCGGCGAGCCTGACTGAGCGGGGCGGTGCCATCGCGGATGCCGTGGCGCGCACGACGGCGATGCTCGCAGAGGAGTCCGAGCGTCGCGGTGAGCCGCTGCCGCTCATCGGATTCGCCGGTGCGCCCTTCACCCTGGCGGCCTACCTCGTCGAAGGCGGACCGTCGAAGGACCACATGGCCGCGCGGCGGCTCATCCACACCGACCGACCCGCCTGGGACGACCTCACCTCGTGGCTCGCGGAGGTCACCGGCCGGTTCCTCGCCCTGCAGATCGAGGCGGGCGCGAGCGCCGGTCAGCTGTTCGACTCGTGGGCGGGGGGTCTGCACCCGGACGACTACCGGGACGCCGTCCTGCCCTCGTCGGTGGCGGCGCTCGCCCACGCGCGCGGCCTGTCCCTGCCCGACGGCGTGGACCGGCTCCCGCTCGTCCACTTCGGCGTGGGCACCGGAGAGATCCTCGCCGACATGGCGACGCCCGACATCGATGCGCTCGGCGTCGACTACCGCGTCCCCCTCGACGAGGCGCGTCGTCGGATCGGCCGCGACCTGACCCTGCAGGGGAACCTCGACCCCGCACTGCTGTTCGCGCCCGAGGCGACCCGCACGGCCGCAGTGCACCGGATCCTCGAGGCCGGCCGCGCCGCTCGCGCGCACGTCTTCAACCTCGGGCACGGTGTCCCGATGGATGCCGATCCTGACGCGATCACCTCGGTCGTCCGCACCGTCCACGACTGGCGGGCACCGTGACCTCAGCGTCTTCGGTCGGGGCCGACCGTCACGACATCGTCGTGATCGGTGGCGGCATCGCGGGTCTGACCATCGCCTGGGAGGCCGCGCGCGCCGGTCGCGACGTCGTCGTACTCGAAAGCTCGGCAGCCACCGGGGGGATGCTGCGCCGCGGCGTCATCGCGGGCATCGAGGCCGACCTCGGAGCCGAGTCCTTCGCGACGCGGACGTCGGGCGTCGTCGACCTCGTCGCCGACGCCCGACTGCCGGTGCAGTTCGTCGAGCCGCGCCCCGCGGGGGCGCACCTCGCCTACCGGGAGCCGTGGGCCTTCGGCGCGCTGCGCCGGACGCGCCGCGCGCCGCTTCCGCGCCGCGCCCTCATCGGCATCCCGGCCGATCCTGCCGCGCCCGATGTCGCGCGCATCCTCGGGCGCGACGGGGTCCGTCGCGCCCTCGCCGAGCCGGCGCCGGCGCACGTCGAGGACGAGCCGTCGCTCGCCGACCTGGTCACCGCGCAGCTGGGCGAGGCCGTGGCCACGCGCCTGGTCGAGCCGCTGTGCCGCAGCGTGTACTCGCATGACGCCGCGTCGGTGCGGCTCTCGGCGCTGCACCCGACGCTGTGGGCCGAATACGTCGCGCGGGGTTCGCTGACCGCGGCGGTCGATGCGTTGGCGCCGGCCGCGCGGGCGGGCTCCGCCGTCCGTGGGGTCGAGGGCGGCCTGTGGCGGCTGGCCGCGGAGCTCCACGCCGCGGCGCTGCGCGCGGGCGCGGTGATCCGCACGTCCGCTCCGGTGGTCTCGGTGTCGGCCGGGGTCGACGGCGCAGTCGTCCTGCGGGGCGGCGAGACCGTCCACGCGGGGCAGGTCGTGATCGCCACCGGCCCGTCGGCGGCGGCGCGGCTCCTGGACGTCGAGGTGGCGCCGGCGGCGCCGGTGAGGCTGACCGTCGCGGAGATCACGGCGCACGGGCTCACCCGCGCCCCGGTGGGCTCCGGCGTGATCGTGGCGCCCGACGTCCCGACGCCCGCCAAGGCTCTCACCCACGTCGACGCCAAGTGGGAGTGGGCCGCAGCAGCTCTCCCGCCCGGTACCTCTGTCGTCCGGCTGTCCGCGCGCGACGGTGACGCCGGCGGCCTCGACACCCCGGCCGACATCGCCCGCGCGATCCGTGTCCTCACGGGCGTCCACGTGGCGCCGGCCGAGGTCCGCGCGCACACGCGCGTGGACTGGCCGGACGCCGTCTGCACGCCGACGACCCGTGCGCTGCTGGCCGGTGCCGCTCAGCGTCACGGCATCCATCTCGCCGGCGCCATCGCCGCCGGGACGGGCCTCGCTTCGGTGATCCCGCACGCGCGGCGCGTTGCCGCCGATCTTCTCTCCCACCCCATCCCTCACGAAGGAGCACGTCATGTCCGCTGACGACGCGTCAGCCCCCGGCCTCGGCTACACCCTGTTCGCGATCCTCGCCGGCCCCCGGCCGCGGGATGCCGCGCCCACGCCTGCCGACCTCGACGCGCTCCGCGCCGTGGTCGACGGCTTCGAGGCGTCGGGTGTCACCCTGCGCGGCCTGTACGACGTGACCGGGATGCGTGCGGAGGCCGACCTCATGGTGTGGCTCCACGGCGAGGACCCGGCCGCGCTGCAGAAGGCGCTCCGCGAGCTTCGGCGCAGCGCCGCCCTCGCGGAGTTCGACAACGTGTGGAGTGCGATGGGCGTGCACCGCGAGGCGGAGTTCAACAAGCGCCACGTGCCCGGCTATCTGCGCGGCGAGCACGCCCGCGAGTGGCTGTGCCTGTACCCGTTCGTGCGCAGCTACGAGTGGTACCTGCTGCCCGAGGAGGAGCGCTCGCGCATGCTGGCCGAGCACGGCCGACAGGGTGCGAAGTTCCGCGACGTGGTCGCGAACACGGTGTCGACCTTCGCGCTGAGCGATTACGAATGGCTGCTGCCGCTCGAGAGCGACAACCTCATCAGCCTCGTCGACCTCATGCGCGACCTGCGGGCGACCGATGCGCGCCGCCACGTGCGCGAAGAGGTCCCGTTCTACACGGGACGCCGGGTCGAGATCGCCGAGCTCGCGGAGGTGCTCTCGTGAGCGCCGAGAACATCGGAGCGACCTTCCGCCCCAAGCCGCCGCGCGCGAGCGCCGCGGTCGTGGCCGACGGTTCCGTCGTCCCCGGCGCCACCGAGGCGGCCAGCACCGGGGCGCCGCACGTGTCCGCGCCCACCGCCTACGACGGCATCCTGCTGCTCGGCTTCGGCGGTCCCGAGGGTCAGGACGACGTGATCCCATTCCTGCGGAACGTGACGGCGGGGCGCGGCATCCCCGACGAACGACTCGAGGAGGTCGCCCATCACTACCGCCACTTCGGGGGCGTCTCGCCCATCAACGAGCACAACCGCGAGCTGAAGGCGGCGCTCGACGCCGAGCTGGCGGGCCGCGGCATCGACCTGCCGGTGTACTGGGGCAACCGCAACTGGATGCCCTACGTGACGGATGCCGTCGAGGCGGCGCACCGCGACGGGCGCACGACGCTGCTCGCCATCGCCACGAGCGCCTACAGCTCGTACTCCTCGTGCCGGCAGTACCGTGAGGACCTCGCCGACGCGGTCGAGGCGACCGGCCTGCAGAGCGCGGTCCGCATCGACAAGGTGCGGCAGTTCTTCGACCACCCCGGGTTCGTGGCGCCCTTCGTAGAGGGCATTCGCGAGGGGATCGCGCAGCTCGCCGAACGCGGTGTGACCGACCTGGAGCACGAGGTCGAGATCCTGTTCTCGACGCACTCGATCCCGACCTCCGACGCCGACCGTTCGGGCCCGCCCGAGCGTGCGTTCGGCGCCGGCGGCGCCTACGTCGCCCAGCACACCGCCGTGGCGCAGGAGATCATGACGCAGCTCGGCATTCCGAGCTCGTGGCAGCTGGTCTTCCAGAGCCGGTCCGGCCCGCCGCAGGTGCCCTGGCTCGAGCCCGACATCAACGACGCGATGCAGGAGCTCCCGGAGCGCGGCCGCAAAGCCGTGCTGATCGTGCCACTCGGGTTCGTCAGCGACCACATGGAGGTCATGTGGGATCTCGACACCGAGGCGATCGAGACGGCCGAGGAACTCGGCCTGATCGGGATCCGCACCGCCACGCCCTCGACCCACCCCGCCTACGTCGCGGGACTGGTCGACCTGGTGCAGGAGCGCCTCGCGGGGACCCCCGCCGAGGAGCGCCCCGCGGTCACCGACCTCGGCCCCTGGTACGACGTCTGCCGCCCCGGATGCTGCGAGAACAAGCGGCTCGGGTTCCAGCCGGCCCTCGCGGGGGTGGCACCGTGACCACCCTCCGTCTGGGCACCCGCGCGAGCCTGCTGGCGACCACGCAGTCCCAGCATGTGGCGGATGCCGTGGCCGCGGCATCCGGCGCCTCCGTCGAGCTCGTGCCGATCACCAGTGCCGGCGACGTCCTCACCGGCCCGCTCGCGCAGATGGGCGGCACCGGGGTGTTCGCGACGGCTCTGCGCGACGCGCTGCTGCGCGAGGAGTGCGACTTCCTCGTCCACTCGATGAAGGACCTGCCGACGGCTCCGTTCCCGGGGATCGTCGTGGGCGCCGTGCCGGTGCGCGCGTCTCAGCGTGACGTGCTGTGCTCGCGCGACGGGGTGGCCCTGGCCGACCTGCCTCCCGGCGCTCGCGTGGGCACGGGCTCGCCGCGTCGCGTCGCACAGGTTCTCTCGCGGCGCCCCGACCTCGTCGTCGAGGGGATCCGCGGCAACGTGGACAGCCGCCTGCGGAAGGTGCACGACGGGGAGTTCGACGCGATCGTCCTCGCCGAGGCGGGGCTGCGGCGCATCGGTCGCGACGCGGCGATCACCGAGATCCTCGACTGGCCGACGTCGGCCGCGCAGGGGGCGCTCGCCGTCGAGGCGCGCGGCGGTGACGTCGACGTGCTCGCTGCGATCGGGCTGATCGAGGACGCCGACACCGCCCTCGCCGCCCACCTCGAGCGCGCCGTCCTGCGGCGGCTGGAAGCGGGCTGCGCGGCGCCGGTCGCGATCGACGCCGTCGTGGCTGCAGACGCGGTGACCCTGGTCGCCGTGGTCCACTCCGAGGACGGCACCCGCGCGGTGCGCGCCGACCGGCGGCTTCCGCACGACGTCGACATCGAGGCCGTCTCCGCCGACGTCGTCGCCGAGCTCTTCGCCGGTGGCGCGGGCGATCTCGCCGACCTCGCCGGAACCTCACGATGACCGGCGGACACCTCCGCGGTCGCCGCGTGCTCGTCCCGCGGGCGGGAGCCTGGGGTGAGCGGGTGCGCGCCGATCTCCGCGCACGGGGGGCGGATGCCGTCGTCGCGCCGCTCATCGGATCGGCCGAACCCCGAGACGCCGCCGCCCGGGATCGTGCGTTCGCCGCGCTCGCCGCCGGGCACTACGAGTGGCTGTTCGTCACGAGCGCGGCGACCATCGAGCAGCTCCGCACCCACGGCGTCGAGGTGCCGCCGACCACGCGCATCGCGGCGGTCGGCCGCGCCACCGCCCGTGCCGTCGTCGACGCCGGCTGGGAGGTCGAGTTCGTCCCCGCCGGAGCGTCGTCGGCCGGCGCACTCATCGCGCAGTGGTGCGCGGGGCGGGTCCCCGCCGGCACCGGCCGCTGCCTGGTGCTGCGCAGCGACCTCGCGCAGGCGGTCGTGAGCGACGAGCTCGAAGTGCGCGGCTACGAGGTCGATGTGTGCATCGCGTACCGCACCGTCGGCATCGACCTGCCCGCTGACGTCGCCGCCGATCTGCGTTCGGGCGTCATCGACACCGTGCTGCTCACCTCGCTGAGCGTCGGGCGGGAGCTGCGCCGACAGATCGGCGAGCTGCCGGCGAGCACGCTCGTGGCATCCATCGGCCCCGGCACCACCCGCGACGGCGAGGCGCTCGGCTTCGCGGTCGCCCACACCGCACACACCCAGAGCATCGACGCACTGATCGCCGAGATCGATGCGCTCGTCCCCGAGGAGTCGTCATGACCGCTTTCCCCACCCGCCGTCTCCGTCGCCTGCGCGGCACCTCCGCGCTTCGCCGACTGTCCGCGGAGCACCACCTGGTGCCCTCGCAGCTCGTCCTGCCCGTCTTCGTGAAGGAGGGGATCGCCGCCTCGCAGCCCATCGGGAGCATGCCGGGGGTGTCGCAGCATCCGCTCGAGAAGATCGCGGAAGTCGTCGACGAGGCCGCTGCCGCGGGCATCGGCGGCGTCATGCTCTTCGGTGTTCCCGCGAGCCGCAACGCAGTCGGGAGCGGCGCCACCGACCCCGACGGCATCCTCAACCGCGCCATCGCGGTCGCGAAGGATGCCGCGGCGGGCCGGCTGACGGTGCAGGCCGACCTCTGCCTCGACGAGTTCACCGATCACGGCCACTGCGGTGTGCTCGCCGCCGATGGAACCGTCGACAACGACGCCACGCTGCCGATCTACGCGGCGATGGGTGTCGCGCAGGCCCGCGCCGGGGCGGACATCCTGGGGCTCTCGGGAATGATGGACGGCCAGGTCGCCGCCGTGCGCGCCGCGCTCGACGAGGCCGGGTTCGCGCACGTCGCGATCCTCGCGTACTCCGCGAAGTACGCGTCGGCGTTCTACGGGCCGTTCCGCGACGCCGTCGAGTCGACGCTGGACGGCGACCGTCGGACGTACCAGATGGACCCGGCGAACGCTCGCGAGGGCATCGAGGAGGCGCTGTTCGACATCGCCGAGGGTGCGGACGTCGTCATGGTGAAGCCCGCGATGCCGTACCTCGACGTGCTCGCTCGTGTCTCGGACCGATCGAGCGTGCCGGTGTGGGCCTACCAGGTGTCGGGGGAGTACGCGATGATCGAGCACGCGGCATCCGCCGGCCTGATCGACCGGGAGCGCGCGATCGATGAGAGCCTGCTGGGCATCCGCCGAGCGGGTGCCGATGTCATCCTCACGTACTGGGCGATCGAAGTCGCCGGCTGGCTGCGCGCCGGGAAGGAGCTCTCATGAGCCGCAATCAGGAGCTTTTCGACCGCGCCCGCGAGGTCATTCCGGGCGGCGTCGATTCGCCCGTGCGGGCGTACGGCTCGGTCGGTGGCACGCCGCGGTTCATGGTGTCGGCGCAGGGTGCGTATGTCACCGACGCCGACGGCCGCGAGTACGTCGACTTGATCGCCAGCTGGGGTCCTGCGCTGCTGGGACACTCGCACCCTGCCGTCGTGGAGGCGGTCGTGGCGGCCGCGCGGCGTGGGCTGTCGTTCGGTGCGCCGACAGCCGCCGAGACCGAGCTGGCCGAGGAGATCCGTCGGCGGGTGCCCGCGGCCGAGAAGATCCGGCTCGTGTCGACGGGGACAGAGGCGACGATGACGGCGATCCGTCTCGCGCGGGCGGCAACCGGGCGGGATCTGCTCATCAAGTTCGCGGGGCACTACCACGGCCACTCCGACGGGCTGCTCGCGCAGGCGGGGTCCGGGCTCGCGACGCTCGCGCTGCCGGGGTCGGCCGGCGTGCCCGCGGCGGTGGCCGCGCAGACGCTCGTGGTGACGTACAACGACCGCGCCGCGATCGAGGCCGTGTTCGCCGAGCACGACGGCCGGATCGCCGCGATCATCACCGAGGCGGCGGGCGCGAACATGGGCGTCGTGCCGCCGGCGCCGGGGTTCACCGCGTTCCTGTCCGACATCGCGCACCGGCACGGTGCCGTGCTCATCAGCGACGAGGTGCTGACCGGGTTCCGCTCGTCGGCGTCGGGATACGCGGGCGTGCTGACAGCGGCGGGCGAGGACGTCGTCCCCGACCTCGTGACGTTCGGCAAGGTCATCGGCGGCGGACTGCCCGTCGCGGCGGTCGCCGGGCGCGCCGACATCATGGACCTGCTCGCCCCGACCGGTCCCGTCTACCAGGCGGGCACGCTGTCCGGGAATCCGGTGGCTGTGGCGGCGGGGCTCGCGACGCTGACGCACGCCGACGAAGACGTCTACCGGCGGTTGGATGCCGCGGCGCACGCGGTCGCGGGAGCGGCATCCGCTGCGTTGAGGGAGGCCGGGGTGCCGCACGTCGTGCAGTGGGCGGGGACGTTGTTCAGCGTGTTCTTCGGCGACGCCGTCGTCGGCGGGGTGCCCGACTACGCGACGGCGACCGCGCAGGACTCGGCCGCGTACGGCCGGTTCTTCCACGCGATGCTGGATGCCGGTGTCTCGATGCCGCCGTCCGCGTTCGAGGCCTGGTTCGTCACCGCCGCCCACGACGACGCCGCGATCGCCCGCATCGTCGACGCGCTGCCCGCGGCGGCGCGGGCTGCGGCGGGCTGACTGGGGTTTCGACCTCAGGTTCGGGTACGTGAGGTTGACTGCGTGCGACGTGCGCGAGCAGGATCGGCCGTATGGTTGCTCGGACTCGCCCTGTGTGGCCGTGGGGGATTCTGCTCTTGGCCGCAGTGATCACCGGATTTCTCGCGCTCACGGTGTGGACCGGAGTCTGCATCGACTACGTCTCGGAGTCCGCGGGGGACAGCACGTGCACGATGGCGCCCTCGCTCGGTTGGCCGGGAGCGATCGTCGTCGCCGGCATCAGTCTCGCGGTCGCAGTGTTTTCAATCGTGCGGCTCGTGCGCCGGTGATCGAGGCGGTCACCGCGGCATCCGTCACGTCCGCGTGACCGCAGACCGCAACCGAACCGGCGAGGTCGTCACGGCGCGCCAGGTCATCGAGGTGTCGAACCAGATCGGTGCCATCACTTCGGGGACGCCGCGGTTCATCCGTATCCGCCAGCCGATCTTGTCGAGGAACCGGTGGTGGAACCAGCACAACAGGACTCCGTTGTCGGTGTGGGTCGGGCCGCCGACGGCGTGCTCGACGACGTGGTGGATCTCGCACCACGCGGCCGGTGCGCCGCACCCGGGGATGATGCACCCGCCGTCGCGGAGAGCGATCGCGCGTCGCTGATGACGGTTGAAGACCCGCTCCTCGTTCCCGATCGCGATGATCCGGCCGTCGCGGCTCGTCACCCGCTGGATCGTCCCGGCGCACGCGATGTGCCGCGCCACGTCGGTCGAGATCGGCTCGTCGCATCCCTGCGCGTGCGCGTAGCCCTTGCCCTTCGACAGGTTTTCTTCCGTCACCTGCACGACGAGCGTCGGTGCATGTCCACCGATGGTTGGCAGCAGGCCACTGGATGCCGCCACACCGAGCGCCGCCGCGAACGCGTCGTGCTGGCGCTGTGCGCGCGATCGGTCGTCGCGCGGCGCGTGGAGCGACGGGTCGCCATCGGGGACGAACGCGACCTTGGGTGAGAGCTGCGCATCGAAGATCGTCTGCAGTTGCGCGGCGACGTCGGGGAGCAGCATCCCGTGCACGGGGACACCGTGCGGTGTCGCAGTGCCCAAGACGACGGAGCGCTTCCGCTCGGCGGCGCGTTCGCGAGGCTCCGCACCGTCTTGATCCAGCGCGATCGCCCACGTCTGTGCGTGGATCTTCAGGAGCGCCGCGCACGCGGGTGGTGCACCGTCGGGACCTTCGCCGCGGGCCTCAGCGACCACGATCGCGGCGGCGTCGCGGCGGGCGGACTCCGACACCCGGGGAGCAGTTGTGCGCAGCGGCTCGGTGATCGCCAACACACCGTCGACACCGAGCACGCCGTCGATCATCGCTTCGCGCACCTCCGGGTACGGCGCCGCGCACCGCTCGCCGGTGATCTCCGACACTGTCTGCCGCGCCGCGGTTGCCGCGCGCTGCAGTCGCGCCGCGCTCCGCGCATCGACGCGGGTCAGCTTCTCGACGAGTTCGGTGACGTCGCGGCATCCGAGGTGCGAGGTCATCCGCTCGTCGCGGACGGGCTGCTCAGAGCGCCGCATGACTTCGCCCACGGCGTCGAGAAGGAGCGCCTCGACAAGTCGCTGCAGGTCGCCGACGGCTGCCAGCTGTTGCGCGAGTTCGGTCTCCGTCGCTCGCTCCAACCAGCGCTCGGCGTCGCTCCGCGCGACCACCGACGCGGCCTGCTTGTGCAGGTCTCGAAGTGGCGGTCGGGGGAGGTCCATACCCCCAATTCTGCCGAGGGGGTCCGACATTGGGAGGTGGAAAACAAGCAGATCAGCGGCTTAAAAGAGCGGCGAAGTGTGAGGGTTCTCTCATCTGGCTACGTGCCCTTCTGGACCTTGCGTTTCGGCGTGGAACACACCAAGAAGCGCCCTCGAACACGGCCGCAGATTGCCCCTGCGGCATCCGCAAGCAAGGATCGGCGCATGGGGGAACGAGCCACACGCACTGAACGACATCTCATCGCTGCAGCGACGAGCGTCGTCGCCATCCTCGGCTTCACCGCCTGCGCCGGCGCGGCGCCCGCGGCCGAACCAGACGCGATCGCTGCACACGCCGTACCGCTCGGCATCGATCCGGCCGTCGTGTACACGACGTCGGTCGACGGCTACGACCTCGCGCCGCAGTCGGTCAACGAGGTCGATGACGGTGGTCTCTCGGCGACCTGGGTCTCCACCGGCACGGGTGACACGATCACTCTCCGGATCGGAGCGGGCGAGCTGACGGATGCCGCGTGCGCAGCGTTGCCGATGTGGGGGCTCGTCGACGGAAACGTCACCTGCACCGTCGACGGCGACATCTGGCATCGCGTCGGTGGTGATGTCGAGGAGTACGCCGTCGCCCGCGACGGCGCACTGATCCGCGTCATCGGCGGCGACGGGTACGGCGCGCCGGCCGCCGATCTGCTCGCCGCGGCAGAAGCGGTCCGCGTGCCGTCGGCCGACGAACTGGAGCAGCTGTTCTCCGACGCATCGAACCGCCGTCAGAACGAACCGGTCGAGCGCGGCGACCTCCCCGGGAACGGCGATGGTGCTCCCATCGACCAGGGTGGGGAGGGCGGCTGACGCCCCAACTAGGCTGGACGTCATGCCCGTGACCCTGCTCGGAGCCGCCGAGATCCGCGCGCTCGCCGCCGAACTCGATGTGACTCCGACCAAGAAGCTGGGGCAGAATTTCGTCGTTGACGCCAACACGGTCCGCAAGATCGTCACGGCCGCCAAAGTCACCGCCGCCGACCGCGTCGTCGAGGTAGGGCCGGGCCTGGGCTCGCTGACCCTCGCCATCCTCGAGACCGGTGCGCCGGTCACCGCCGTCGAGATCGACCACCGCCTCGCCGCGCACCTGCCGACGACCGCCGCCGCGCACGGCGTGCCGGACGGCGCCCTCACCGTCGTCCCCGCCGACGCGCTCCGCGTCACCGAACTTCCCGGCGACCCGAACGTGCTCGTCGCGAATCTGCCGTACAACGTCAGCGTCCCGGTGCTCCTGCACTTCATGGAGACGTTCCCGGGCATCGAACGCGGCGTCGTCATGGTGCAGGCCGAGGTCGCCGAGCGCCTCGCAGCCCCGCCCGGATCGAAGATCTACGGCACCCCCAGCGTCAAGGCCGCCTGGTACGGCCCATGGCGCCTCACCGGCACCGTCTCGCGCCAGGTGTTCTGGCCGGTCCCCAACGTCGACAGCCTCCTCGTCGGCTTCGAGCGCGACGCGACTCCGCGGGGCGATGACGACCTCCGGCGACGCACCTTCCAGATCGTGGATGCCGCGTTCCAGCAGCGCCGCAAGATGCTGCGTCAGGCGCTGTCGGGGCTCTTCGGCGGGTCGTCGGGCACCGCGAGCGCCGTCCTCGAGCAGGCGGGTGTTCCGCCGACCGCGCGCGGCGAGGATCTCACGATCGAGGACTACGTCCGCATCGCACGCGTCTGAGCGGGTCTCCGACTCTTCGCGCGTCGTTCACCACGCGTTCCCGAAACATGCCGGTAACATTTCGGCTGAACGGGCGCGACCCGAGGCGCTCGTCCCGACGGGAAGAGACACCCATGCGCCGCGCCGAGCATCCGGCCGCCGACCGGATCCTGCTCCACCTCAGCGACACGCACCTGCGCGCTCCCGGGCCGCAGCTGTTCGACCGTGTCGACGGACTCGCCTCCCTCACCACGGCTCTCGCCGGGATCGAGGCGAGCGGCGTCGCCCCTGACGCGATCGTGTTCACGGGCGACCTGGTCGATCTGGGGGAGGCTGACGCGTACGACATGCTCCGCGAGCTCGTCGAGCCGTTCGCCGAGCGCCTCGGCGCGAGACTGCTGTGGGTCATGGGCAACCATGACGATCGCGGCGCGTTCCGGGCCCGCCTGCTGGGCGCGTCCTCCGATGATCCGACCGCGCCGTACGACCGCGTCGACGAGCTCGATGGCCTCCGGGTCGTGACGCTCGATTCGAGCGTGCCGGGGCGTCACCACGGCGAGGTGTCGGACGCGCAGCTCGCGTGGCTCCGCGACGTGCTGGCGACGCCCGCGCCGCTCGGCACCGTCCTCGCGATGCACCACCCGCCGGTCCCGAGCGTCCTCCCGCTGGCCTCCAGCGTTGAGCTCCGCGATCAGCGGCGGCTTGCCGACGTGCTGCGGGGCACCGACGTGCGCGCGATCATCGCGGGTCACCTGCACTACTCGACGTTCGCGACGTTCGCGGGCATCCCGGTGTCCGTGGCATCCTCGACCTGCTACGCGCAGGATCTGACGGTGCCGGTCGGGGGGACCCGGCCTCAGGATGCCGCGCAGGCGTACAACCTCGTCCACGTGTACGACGAGACGATCGTCCACTCGGTGGTCCCGATCGCCGCGGCGCCCGCGCTCGAATACATCGACGCGGACGAGGCTCAGCGTCGCCTGAGCGACGCGGGCATCGAGGGCGCGCTCACGCGTGCTGCTCGGCGCTCCGTGCCGGCGCTGCGCTGACCGCGGGATCCTCCCACGGGGCACGCACCGGGAAGAGCCGTTCGAGCAGCTCGGTGACCGCTCGTACGCGCACGGGTTCGGGGACCTCGTGGTCGCCGCCGTCGTTGAGGCAGAACATGTCGACGTCGCGGCGGTCGGCGAGACGCTCCATCCGGCGCAGCGATGCGGCCTGCGTGGTCTGGAAGTACCGCACCCGGGGCGTCGTCGAGGCGATCGCCCGACCGGTGAACGCCGCGTAGTAGTGGTACAGGCAGTTCGTGACCGACACGTCCGTCGCGGAGCGGAAGCGGGATGCCGCGGTGCGGGCGACCTCTTCGGGGAATTCGCGCTCGAGCTCGAACATCACGCTCCGTCGGAGCGGTGCCGCGCAGTGCTCGAGGTCGCGGACGATCGTGCGGCCGAAGCGTTCCTCCAGGAGGGCACGGTTCACGCGGAGGGCGTTGTCGTGTCCGCTGCGGGCGACGCGGTTGGGGCCGGTGCCGATGCGGATGTCGCACTCGACGAACGACGAGACCCCGCCGGGCGAGAAGAAGAGCTCGGGGGAGACCGGGCGCCCGAAGAACATGTCGTCGTTGGAATACAGGAAGTGCTCCGAGAGGCCGTCGATGCGGTGGAGCTGAGCCTCGACGGCGTGCGAGTTGTGCGTGGGGAGCACCGAGGGGTCGGCGAAGAACTCCTCGCTGCGCACGATGGTCACCTTCGGGTGGTCGAGCAGCCACGCCGGGGCGGGGGAGTCGGTCGCGATGAAGATGCGTCGCACCCACGGCGCGTACATGTGGACGCTCCGCAGCGCGTACCGCAGCTCGTCGACGTGACGGAAGCGGGCGGGGCCGTCGTCGCCCTCACCGACCACGTACTCGGACATGCGGGCGGCGCGCTGACGCTGGAAGTCGGTGGACGACCCGTCGACCCACGAGAACACCATGTCGATGTCGTGTGTGATCTCCCCGGGGTGCGGGTCGAACATTCCCTGCAGCGTCTGCCAGGTGCGGTCGTACCGGTCGACGGTGGCGCGCTCGAGGTCTTCGGCGGCGATCGTGCGACGGGTCAGGTCGTTGGCGTGGGGCGCCTCGACGACCTCCTCGCCGAACCGCCAGAACTCGACGCGCACGGCGACGCCCGCGCCGTAGCGCAGGGCGCCGGCGAGCCGCGGGCGGAAGACCCGCACCGACGACGGGCCGGTGGCGGTGTGACGGTACTCGGCCATCGGCACCGTTGTGCCGCCCTTCGGCTTGGCGTAGAGAGGTTCGCCGGATGCCGCGGCGGCGAGCGCGGCGAGGGCGCGGTCCCGATCCTCGAGATCTACGACGAGGGCGGGGACACGACCGTCGTGGCGGATCAGCAGGTGAGCGATCCCGTCGCGGTCGAACGCGTCGGCGACGAGCCGCAGGTCGGCGATGCGGGCGTCGTCGGGGGTCAGGTCGTCGTGGCGCAGATGCAGCACACCGCCGTGGAGGACGATGTCCTCGCGCTGGAGAAGCCGGGTCCAGGAGCCGCCGCGGTGCGGCAGGGCGGTGATGTGCGTCACATATCCTCCGAAATGTTCGATTCGAGTCAGGGTAGGCGGGCCTCGTTTCGCCGACGTTTCATCGTCAACGCTCGATAGCCTGGGGGTATGACCACCGACTACGCCGAGCGTTTTCCCGAGTCGCGCAACGGCGACACCCACCGTCCGTATCAGGCGGCGTCCGATCGCTACGAATCCGGCGCTTTCCGCCAGGTCGGCACGAGTGGCCTCTGGCTGCCGGCGATCTCGCTGGGCCTGTGGTGGAACTTCGGGGACAACGTGCCCTTCCAGAACCAGCGTACCGTCCTGCGGCACGCTTTCGACCGGGGGATCACCCACTTCGATCTGGCCAACAACTACGGTCCGCCCTTCGGCACCGCGGAGACCAACTTCGGCCGGATGATGCGCGAGGACTTCGCGCCGTACCGCGACGAGCTGATCATCTCGTCCAAGGCCGGCTACGACATGTGGCCAGGCCCCTACGGCAACAACGGCTCGCGCAAGTACCTGATCGCGAGCGCGGAGCAGTCGCTGAAGCGGATGAGCGTCGACTACGTCGACATCTTCTACTCTCACCGCGCCGACCCGGTCACGCCCATCGAGGAGACGGTCGGGGCTCTCGACACCCTCGTCCGCCAGGGCAAGGCGCTGTACGTCGGCATCTCCTCCTACAGCGCCGAGCGCACCGCCGAGGCCGTCGCCGTGGCGGAGTCGCTCGGGACCCCGCTGATCATCCACCAGCCCTCCTACTCGATCCTGAACCGCTGGATCGAGGAAGGACTCACCGATGCGCTGAAGACGGCGGGCATGGGCGCGATCGCCTTCACCCCGCTGGCCCAGGGTCTCCTGACGGACAAGTACCTCGGCGACGGCACCGGCGACCGGTCGCAGTCCCGGTTCTCGCTCCCCGACGGGACGCTGAGCGAGAAGGCCCTGACGACGCTGCGCTCCCTCAACGACATCGCGAATGAGCGCGGACAGACCCTTGCGCAGATGGCCATCCAGTGGATCCTCCGCGACGAGGTCGTCGCGTCCGCCCTCATCGGCGCGTCGAGCACGGCGCAGCTGGACCAGAACCTGGCCGCCACCGAGGGAGCGCCGTTCGACGCCGACGAGCTCGCGCGCATCGACGAGCTGTCCGGCGCGATCGACGTGAACCTCTGGGCGGAGTCGTCGGACGCGTGAGTCTCGTCTACGACGCCGGTCGCCGCGTCCACGTCCGCGCCCCGGGCAAGCTCAACCTCTCGTTCGAGGTCGGGCACGCCGGGGACGACGGATACCACGACGTGGCATCCGTGTATCAGGCGGTGTCGCTCTTCGAGGACGTCTGGGCGACGCACGGCGACGACTTCTCGATCGCGGTGACCGGCGACGTGGACGTGTCGGGGGTGCCGCTCGATGAGCGCAACCTCGCGGTCCGCGCCGCGCGACTGGTGACCCGTGCGGTCGGGTGGAACGGCGGCATCCACCTCGACGTCCACAAGGGTGTCCCGGTGGCCGGCGGAATGGGCGGCGGGTCCGCCGACGCCGCCGCGGCGCTCGTCGCCGTCAACGAACTCGTGGGCGGCGGTCTGTCCGGGAGCGAGCTGCAGGAGCTGGGCGCCGAGCTCGGCGCCGACGTCCCGTTCGCGCTGCTCGGGGGCACCGCCGTCGGCACCGGTCGCGGCGATGAGCTCGCCCCGGCGCTCGCGCGCGGCCGCTTCGACTGGGTCCTCGTCCCGAGCGACGGAGGTCTCTCGACGCCCACCGTGTACGGCGAGCTCGACCGGCTGCGCGCCGAGGCCGACATCCGGCCCGATCGCGTCGCGCCGACCGTCGACCCCGCCGTGCTGCGGGCGCTCCGCGCCGGCGACCCGGTCGGGCTGGGGAAATCGATCCGCAACGACCTCCAGCTCGCCGCGGTCACGCTCCAGCCCGAGCTCGCCGTGGTTCTGAAGACCGGGACCGCGCACGGGGCGCTCGGCGCCCTCGTCTCGGGGTCGGGTCCGACGGTCGCCTTCCTCGCCGGGGGCGAACAGCACGGCCGCGACCTGGCCGACCGCCTCAGCGGCGACGGACTCCGAGCCCTGCACGTCCACGGTCCCGTCGCCGGAGCGCGGGTGCTCTGACCGACCGGCGCGCGCCGAGTCGGTGGGCCCCCGTAGCCTGGGTGCATGACCGAGCTCGACGACACGTTCCACTCCGCCGCACTCGACGCCGACCTGCGCTCGGCACTGGAGGCACAGGGCCTGCGCGTGGGCCGCGTGAGCGACGACGACCGTCCCGGCACCGATCGGTGGCTGGATGCTGTCGCCCGGGGCTTCCTCGATGGCGAGCGCAACGACACGCACCGCCAGGCCTTCTTCGACCGGACCGCCTACCGGCGCAAGATCGGCGTCTTCGACGACTCCGGGCCCGATGCGGCCGTCCCGGTGGCGAGCTTCGCGTCGTGGGGCGCCGAGCTCAGCGTGCCCGGCGGCACCGTTCCGGCGTGCGCGATCAGCTCGGTGACCGTCGCGCCGACGCACCGCCGGCGCGGCATCCTCCGCCAGGTCATGGCGGGCGAGCTGCGCACCGCCGCCGGTCTCGGTTACCCCCTCGCGATCCTCACCGTCAGCGAGTCGGGGATCTACGGCCGGTTCGGTTTCGCTCCGGCGGCGCACGCTGCGCACTGGAAGATCGACGTGCGGCGTGCCCGGTGGACCGGTCCGGACGCTCCCGGGCGCATCGACTTCGTGACCCGAGAGGAGGGCCGCCGTCTCGCTCCCGCGCTCCACGACCGCATCCGCGTGACCTCGCCGGGTGAGATCGACATGCCCGGCGGGCACTGGGACCGCTTCTACGGCACCCGTCCCGATGTCGAGAAGGCCGAGGAGCGTCGGGTGGTCCAGTACCGCTCGCCCGAGGGCGAGGTCGACGGCCTGGCGATCTACTCGATCTCGCACAACCACGACGACTTCGCGGCGTCGACCGTCGAGGTCATTCAGCTTCTGGCCGCCACCGATGCCGCCTACGCCGGGCTCTGGCGGTTCTTCCTGTCGATGGACCTCATCGGCACGGTGACCGCGGGGGAGCTGTCGCTGGACGAACCGCTGTGGTGGATGATCGCCGACCAGCGTGCGGCGACCATCACCACCCGCGACCACCAGTACCTGCGCATCCTCGATGTGCCCGCGGCGCTCGCCGCGCGGCGCTACGACGTCACCGACACCGTCGCGTTCGAGGTGACCGACCCGCTCGGCATCGCGTCCGGCGTCTTCGTCCTGTCTGCCGGGGAGGACGTGGGAGTGGATGCCGTCGCGGAAGCGCCCGTCGGGGTGCCGCTCGTGCGCCTCAGTGTCGCGGAGCTCTCCGCCCTCCTGCTCGGCGGCGTCTCGCCGGTCACGCTCGCGAAGGCCGGGAGGCTCGACGCCGATGAGCCGGATCGCGTCGCCCGCCTGTTCGCATCGACGACGACGCCGCGTCTGAGCTTCTGGTACTGATCCCTCGCCGGTCGCGCCGCGCCGCTGTGCGAGGATCCAGGCATGGGGGATGACAGGGCAGAGCTCGAACGACTGCGCGCCCGGGCCTACGGGCGGGATGCCGACATCGCGAGCGATCCGGGGGCGCTTGAGCGTCTGCAGTTCTTGGAGGGCCGGAACGCGGTGACGGCGGCCCCGGACACGCGTGCATCCGAGCCGCCGGCGCCCGAGCCGCCGGCATCCGAGCCGTCGGCATCCGAGGGACCTCTGGCCGAGCCATCGGCATCCGGATCGACGCTCGCTGCGCCCGGGCGATGGTGGCGTCGCGCGTGGCCGATCGCCGCCGTCGCGGTCGGCGGCGTGATCGCCGGCGTCGTCGCCGCCCAACTGCTCGCGCCGCAGTCCGTGGCGTCGACCGAAACCGGAGCGGTGCTCGCGGACACGGTTCGAGCCGATCCCGGATTGGAGTGGCCCGAGATCTTCGGTGGAGGCGAAGACGACGTTCGGGTGTGGTCGTACCGCGGACTGACGATGGCGTCGACGGACATGTTCGTGTACTCCCCGGGGAGTGACGAGTGCCTTGTGCTGATGGAATCGGAAGACATCGAGCCGTACATCGGGCCGGACGCCGACGACGGCTCCGGCGGCTGGGTCTTCGACGGCATGCAGTTCAACGGGTGCGCAGCCGGTGTCTTCCCCGCGACGGTGCAGTTCGTCGTCGGCGCCGACGCGCCGAGCGAGCTGCGCGCGCGCTTCTCCGTGGGCACCGCCGTGCAGATCGTGCTGGACGGCGAGTTCCTCCGGGTCTACGAACACTCGGATTGACGCGGGCCGGGTGAGCTGAGCCCTGGCGCGCGGCGGACACTCCACAGCTTCAGGTGGCACTTCTTGTCGCTTCGTGAGCGTGGAGACGGCGTGTTCTGCCACCTGGAGCGAACTCCTCGGCGCGCAGGAGACACCGCTCGCGCCGCGTAGCCTGGGAGGCGATGGCACATCTTCTCGGGGCTGAGGCCCTGCACCTGGAATACCCGACCAAAGTCGTCTTCGACGGCGTCTCGCTCGGTGTCGACGAGGGCGACCGCATCGGCATCGTCGGCCGCAACGGCGACGGAAAGTCGAGCCTCATGGCGATGCTCGCCGGGCGCCGGGATCCGGACTCGGGACGCGTCACCGTCCGCGGCGGGGTGACCATCGGGGTCCTCGAGCAGAGCGACGTGCTGCCCGACGACCTCACCGTCGGCGGCGCGGTCGTGGGCGACACTCCGGAACACGAGTGGGCCGGCGACGCGAAGGTGCGCGATGTCATCGCGGGTCTCGTCGGCGATCTCGACTGGGATGCCGCGGTCGGCACCCTCTCGGGCGGTCAGCGCCGCCGCGTCGCCCTCGCGCGGCTGCTCGCGGGGGACTGGGACGTGCTCGCGCTCGACGAGCCCACCAACCATCTCGACGTGGAGGGCATCGCCTGGCTCGCCGAGCATCTGAAGCGGCGGTGGTCGGCGGCATCCGGAGCCCTCATGGTCGTCACGCACGACCGCTGGTTCCTTGATGAGGTGTGCACGAAGACGTGGGAGGTGCACGACCGGATCGTCGAGCCCTTCGAGGGTGGCTACGCCGCGTACATCCTGCAGCGCGTCGAACGTGATCGGCAAGCCGCAGCGATCGAGGCGCGCCGGCAGAACCTCGCCCGCAAGGAGCTCGCCTGGCTCCGCCGCGGCGCGCCGGCGCGCACCAGCAAGCCGAAGTTCCGCATCGACGCCGCGAACGAGCTCATCGCCGACGTCCCCGAGATCCGCGACCGCGTGTCGCTTCAGTCGCTCGCCGTCGCCCGGCTCGGGAAGGACGTCGTCGACCTGCTCGACGCCGGCGTCTCGTACGACGGCCGGGAGGTCCTCCGCGACGTCGAGTGGCGCATCGCGCCCGGTGAGCGCACCGGGATCCTGGGCGTGAACGGCGCCGGGAAGTCGACGCTCCTCGGCCTCGTCGCCGGAACCGTCGAGCCGACGAGCGGGCGTGTGAAGCGCGGCAAGACCGTGAAGGTCGCGACCCTCACCCAGCGGATGGACGAGCTCGACCCGCACCTCGAGGAGCCGGTCCGCGTCGTGATCTCGCGGCTGCGGACGACCTACTCGTTCGGCGCCGGATCCAAGGCTCAGGAGCTCACGCCCGGGCAGCTGCTCGAGCGGATGGGCTTCTCGTCGGCGCAGCTGTCGACGCCCGTGAAAGACCTCTCGGGCGGACAGCAGCGCCGTCTGCAGCTGCTCCTCATCCTGCTCGACCAGCCGAACGTGCTGATCCTCGACGAACCCACCAACGACCTCGACACCGACATGCTCGCCGCGATCGAAGACCTCCTCGACTCGTGGGCGGGAACGCTCATCGTCGTCTCGCACGACCGCTACTTCATGGAGCGCGTCACCGATCAGCAATACGCCGTCCACGGCGGCACGCTCCGCCACCTGCCCGGCGGCATCGAGGAGTACCTCCGGCTGCCGCGCCTCGCCGCCGCAGCGTCACGCGCCGAGCGCGACGCCACGCCCGCCGCGCCGGCCGCCCCCGCGCTCACCGGCGCGGACCGCCGGAACGCCGAGAAGGAGCTCACCGCGCTGGAGCGGCGCATCGAGAAGCTCACCGCGCAGATCGACGCGTCGAAGACGGCGCTCGCCGACCACGACCAGTCCGACTACGTCGGCCTGGGGGAGAAGATGCAGGCGATCGGCGCTCTCGAAGCCGAGGTCGCCGCCGCCGAGGAGCGATGGTTCGAGCTCGGCGAGCAGCTCGCCTGACGCGGCATCCGCTCGTCACCTGACCGCGAGACAGCAGTGGGAACCCGAGACGGTGGTCGACTGTCGACGTCTCGGGCCGTGACTGCTGTCTCGCGGTCAGAGTCAGAGGACGGGGCGGATGCCGCCCGCGTCAGCGCGGCGCCTCCTGCAGCGCCCGCGCGGTGCGGAACGCGCGGGGCGCGCCCGTCAGCGGGTCGGTGAAGCGCAGCTCGCGCGCGAGGAGCTGGAGCGGCCGGTCGAAGTCGTCGGGTGACTCGTCCTCGAGCACGGGGTAGAACCGGTCGTTCAGGATGCCGAGTCCGAGACCGGCCAGGTGTGCGCGGAGCTGGTGCATCCGGCCGGTCCGCGGGCGCAGGAGGGTGTGGACGACCGGGAGCCCGGCATCCGTGCCGCGGCTCTCTCCGGTGCGGATCAGCTCGATGGCGGTCTCGGCGTTCGGCTCGCCCTCGACCTCCTCGGCCACGCGCAGCCGGCCCTTCTCGCTGCTGAGGCGGCTCCGCACGACGCGCGGCAGCTCCGGGAGCCCCGTCACCGGGAGCGCGGAGACTGCTTCGTAGACCTTCTCGACCGTCCGGTCCGCGAACATCGACTGGTAGGCGCCGCGGGTCTCGGGACGGACCGAGAACATGACGAGCCCGGCGGTCACGCGGTCGAGTCGGTGGATCGGGGTGAGGTTGGGGTTTTCGAGCGCGATGCGCAGCCGCACGAGCGCCGAGTTCTGCACGTATCCGCCGCCGGGGGTGGTCGGCAAGAAATGCGGTTTGTCGACGACGACGAGGTCGGCATCCTGATGGACGATCTCGACGTCGAACGGGATGACCTTCTCAACCCCCAGCTCCCGGTAGTACCAGACGAACTCGGCCGCGCCGAGGGGAGTGTCGACCCGCACCGGGGAGCCGTCGATCGTGACGATCTCGCCCCGGTCGAAGCGGGCGCGGAGGCCGTCGGGGTCGACGTGACCGAATCTCTCGACCACGTAGTCGGCGATGGTCGGCCACGGCCCCGTGCGGGGGACTTTCAGGCGGGTCGCTCCGACGCCGTCGCGTACGGGCAACGGTGACCGGAGCGGAGTGCGTCCCACCTCAGACGCCGAAGCCGAGGCTGAGCTTGCGCAGCAGTCCCGCGAGGCGCTCCCTGTCTGCGCGGGAGAGGACGGAGAGCAGCTGCGCTTCGGCATCGACGAGGCGCGTGATCGCGGCATCCACTCGGATGCGACCGTCCTCGGTCAGCGTCACGAGCACGCCGCGGCCATCGCCGGGGTCGGCGGCGCGCACGACGAGTCGGCGCCCCACGAGGCGATCGATCCGGTTGGTCATCGTGCCGCTCGACACGAGCGTCTGCTGCAGCAGCTGCTTCGGGCTGAGCGTGTAGGGCTCGCCGGCTCGCCGCAGTGCGGAGAGCACGTCCCATTCCCAGGGCTCCAGTTCGCTGCGGCTGAACGCTTCGCGGCGCGCCCGGTCGAGGTGCCGCGAGAGTCGGTCGACACGCGAGAGCACCTCGAGGGGCGAGAAGTCGAGATCGGGTCGCTGCGTGACCCACGCACCGACGATCCGGTCGACCTCGTCGTGTTCGGAAGCCATCCCGCCATCATCGCAGAGGGCGGATGCCGCTGCGGATGGAGGGTGGTGTCGTCGCCGCGCCGTTGCTACTGTGACCGGTAACAGGTTCGGGTGTCGTGGATGACCCCGCCGGATCGAAGAGGATCGGAACGCGATGCGAGCATCGAGAACGCAGCGGCTGACGGCCGCGTCGACAGCGCTGGCGGTGGGGCTGCTCGGCGCCCTCGCGGCCACGGCCCCCGCCGCGGCGGACGACGGACCGGTGGAGGCGGGGATCGTCGTCCCGAAGGTCGAGGGGCTGCCCGCCGACTTCATCAACGGTGTCGACGTCTCGTCAGTGCTCGCGCTGGAGGATTCCGGTGTGGTGTTCCGCGACGACGAGGGCCGGCCGGCCGACCTGTTCGAGGTGCTCGCCGACCACGACGTGACCGACGTCCGCGTCCGCGTCTGGAACGACCCGTTCGATGCCGACGGCAACGGATACGGCGGCGGCGACGTCGACGTCGAACGCGCCGTCGAGATCGGGGAGCGGGCCACCGCCGCAGGCCTGCGCCTGCTCGTCGACTTCCACTACTCGGACTTCTGGGCCGACCCCGCCAAGCAGCATGCGCCCAAGGCATGGGAGCAGCTGAGCGTCGATGAGAAGGCGCTCGAGACGCGGGAGTACACGACCGCCGCCCTCGAGCAGTTCGAGGCGGCCGGCGTCGACGTTCGCATGGTTCAGGTCGGCAACGAGACGAACAACGCCGTGGCGGGCGTCTCGGGCTGGCCCGGCATGGCGAAGATCTTCGCCGCCGGATCGGCCGCCGTCCGCGACGTGTACCCCGACGCGCTCGTCGCCGTGCACTTCACCAACCCCGAGAGCGCCGGCCGCTACGCCGGATACGCCGCCGAGCTCGAGCGCCGCGGTGTCGACTACGACGTCTTCGCCTCCTCGTACTACCCGTACTGGCACGGCACCACGACCAACCTGACCTCGGTGCTCCGGCAGGTGGCGGACACCTACGACAAGCAGGTCATGGTCGCCGAGACGTCGTGGGCGCACACGCTCGACGACGCCGACGGTCACGGCAACGTCATCGATCTCGCGTCCGAGGCCACGCAGTATCCGGTGTCGGTGCAAGGGCAGGCGACCGCCGTGCGCGACGTGATCGAGGCGGTCGTCGACGTGGGGGATGCCGGTATCGGTGTCTTCTACTGGGAGCCCGCCTGGTTGCCGGTCGGCCCGCCCGATCAGCTCGAGCAGAACAAGGCGCTCTGGGAGCGTGACGGCTCGGGGTGGGCGTCGAGCTTCGCCGCGGAGTACGACCCGGACGATGCGGGCCAGTACTACGGCGGCTCCGCGTGGGACAACCAGGCGCTCTTCGCGGCGGACGGCACACCGCTCGAGTCGCTGAACGTGTTCTCGTATGCGCGCACCGGCGCAGTCGCGCCGCTCGCCGTCGTCGACGTGGCCGACCCGACCGTGACGCTGACCGACGGCGATGCGATCGCGCTCCCGGAGACGGTCACCGTCACCTACAACGACGGCTCGACCGCCGAGGAGGCGGTCACCTGGTCGGACGACATCGACTGGATCGGCGGACCCGGCACCTACCGGGTGGCCGGCACGACGGCATCGGGCGAGACCTCCACCGCGACGGTCGTCATCCGGCCCGTGAACGCCCTGCGCAACCCCGGGTTCGAGGATGCCGACGTGTCGATGTGGACTCGCACCGGCACCGGTCTCACCCTGCGGGCGACCGACGACCCGCACTCCGGGTCGCGCTCGGCGCACTTCTACTCGGGCTCCGCCTACACCTTCCAGCTCACGCAGACCGTCACCGGCCTCGCCGCGGGCCGGTACACCGCCTCGGGTGCGCTGCAGGGCGACGGCGCCGAGTCGGACGGCACCGTCCGGCTCGGCCTCACCTCCGCCGGTCAGACGGCCTCGGCGCCGTTCGCCCTCGATGGATGGCGCAACTGGTCGTCCCCGACGACCGACGCGATCACGGTCGCCGAGGGCGCGTCCGCGACGCTCACCGTCACGGCGACGCTCCCCGCGGGTGCCTGGGGCACGCTCGACGACCTCGTCCTGACCCGGGCGGCGGATGCCGTCGACACGGGCGACCTCGAAGCGCTCGTGGCGCGGGCCGAAGGCATTGGTCGGACCGTCGTGACCGCGGCATCCCTCGCACCGCTCGACGACGCGGTCCGGATCGCCGGGCTCGTCCTCGCCTCGGCGGCGCCGACGTCGGCCCGCGTGGATGCCGCGGAGGCGAAGCTGCTGGCCGCCCTCGACGGCCTGGTGCTCAGCGGGCCGGAACCGGCGCCCGTCGTCCTGCCGGTTGAGGTCACGGTCGAGGAGGGCGACGCCGTGGCGCTGCCGTCTCGCGCGTCGGTGCGCACCTGGAACGGCGCGGTGCGCGAGCGCGAGGCGACCTGGTCCGACGCGGCGTCGTGGATCTCGGGACCCGGCACCTATCGCGTGAGCGGCCGCGTCGGCGGCATCGCGACGACGGCGACCGTCACCGTGACGGCGGCCTCGTCGGTGCGGAACGGCGGCTTCGAGTCCGCCGACATCTCGATGTGGGAGGTCTCCGGAGCGGGTGCGACGATCCAGGCGACGACGGATGCCGCGTCCGGTTCTCGCGCGGTCGCGTTCTGGTCCGGGTCGGACTACCGGTTCACCGTCTCGCAGCGCATCACCGGTGTGACCCCGGGGACGTATGCGGTCTCGGCCGTCGCGCAGGGCGACGGCGAGGGGAGCGGCTCCGTCCGGGTGACGGCGCAGACGTCGGCGGGGGCGCAGAGCGCCCCGATCGCACTCGACGGCTGGCAGCAGTTCCGCACCGGCACGACGCCTGTCGTGACCGTGGGCACCGACGGCATCCTGACCGTCGGGGTCGCCGCCGACCTGCCCGCCGAAGCGTGGGGGACGGTCGACTCGATCCGCGTCGTCCGCGCCGGAGAGAAGACCGACACCGCCGCGCTGCGGGAGGGCGTGACCGCGCTCGCCGCCGTGGACGGCGCGGCGTACACGACGTGGTCGTTCGCCCGGGTCAGCGCCGCGCTCGAGAAGGCGCGCATCGTTCTCGCGGCCGACTGGCCGACGGCCGCCCAGGTCGCGAAGGCGCGTGACCTGATCGCCGACGCGAAGGCCGCCCTGGTCCGCACCGACGCCGACACCGCGGGGGCGGTGCCCGGCAAGGGTGCACTGTCGAACGACAACGGCTGGGACACCGGTCTGAAGGACGGCGCCTACACAGTGACGATGAACCTGTGGTGGGGCGAGAACGCCTCGTCGGTACGGCTCTACGAGAACGGTCGCCTCCTGAAGGTCGTGCCAGTCGAGTACCGCGGCCAGCGTGCGCAGGCGGTGAGCGTGCCGGTCTCGGGACGCACGGACGGCACCTATCGCTACACCGCGGTCCTCGCCAACACGAAGGGCGAGACGACCACGGCCGCGATGGACGTCGTGGTGGATGCCGCGAAACCCGGCACCCCCGTCCTCAGTCACGACAACCACGACGGCGACGGCACCTACACGGTGACGACGAACATGTGGTGGGGGACGAACGCGACGTCGTACCGCGTCCTGCAGGACGGTGCGGTCGTCGCGGAGGGGTCTCTCACCGCCCGCACGCCCGGCGCGCAACAGGTGACCTACCGGGCGTCGGGGATGGCCCGCGGCGGTCACACGTACCTCGTCGAGTTCGTCAACGACGCCGGCGTCACGGCCGGCAAGCCGATCACGGTGACCGTGCTGCGCTGATCCCGCGAGGGCCGACGCGCCCGGCGGGTCTGCCCTCTCATGGCAGACTTGTCGGGCGCGGCTCCCGCCCGGGATCGGCGCGGTCCGCCGTGGTGTAATGGCAGCACGACAGCCTTTGGAGCTGTGAGGTCTAGGTTCGAGTCCTGGCGGCGGAGCATGAGCGAGAACACCCTCGACGCCGGCCTCGCCGTCGTCATCCTGGCGGCAGGGCAAGGCACGCGCATGAAGTCGTCGCTGCCGAAGGTGCTCCATCGCATCGGCGGTCGGCCCCTCGTCGGGCACGTGCTCGACACGGCGCGTGATCTCGCGCCCGCACACGTCGTCGTCGTGGTCCGACACGACCGCGATCTCGTCGCCGGCGCCGTCCTCGGCGTCGCACCCGAGGTCGTCGTCGTCGACCAGGACGAGATCCCCGGCACCGGCCGCGCGGTCGAGCTCGCTCTGGATGCGCTGCCGGACTTCGCCGGTGACGTGCTCGTCCTCAGCGGCGACACCCCGCTCGCCGACTTCGACACGCTCACCGCGTTCGTCGCCGAGCACCGCACGGCCGAGGCCGCTGCGACCCTCATGACCGCCGTCGTCGACGACCCGACCGGCTACGGACGCATCATCCGCGAGAGCGACGGCAGCGTCGCGCGCATCGTGGAGCAGAAGGATGCCACGCCGCACGAGGCCGCCGTCGACGAGATCAACGCGGGCATGTACGTGTTCGCCGCGGCATCGCTTCGCGCCTCGCTCGCCCGCGTCGGCACCGACAACGCCCAGCAGGAGAAGTACCTGACCGACGTCGTGGGACTGCTGCGCACCGAGGGCGCGCGCGTCGCGGCATCCGTCGCCCGTGACGTCACGGTCACCTTCGGCGTCAACGACCGCGTGCAGCTCGCCGAGGTCGGCCGGCTGCTCAACGCCCGCACCGTGCGGCGCTGGCAGCTCGAGGGCGTCACCGTCCTCGACCCCGCGACGACGTGGATCGACGTCACCGCGACGCTGTCGCCCGACGTCACCGTGCTCCCCAACACCCACATCCTGCGCTCGACGTTCATCGCCGAGGGCGCCACGATCGGGCCCGACACGAGCCTCGTCGACTGCGAGGTCGGCGCCGGCGCGACCGTGACCCGCACGGATGCCACACTCGCCGTCATCGGCGCGGACGCCACGGTCGGTCCGTTCGCCTACCTCCGCCCCGGCACCGAGCTGGGTGTGAAGGGCAAGATCGGCACCTTCGTCGAGACGAAGAACTCGACGATCGGCGCGGGCAGCAAGGTGCCTCACCTCTCGTACATCGGCGACACCACGATCGGCCGGAACGTGAACCTCGGTGCCGGCGCGATCACCGCGAACTACGACGACATCACCAAGCACCGCACCGAGATCGGCGACGAGGTGCACTCCGGCTCGCACAACGTCTTCGTCGCGCCGGTTAGGATCGGAGATGGCGCCAAGACAGGTGCCGGAGCGGTGATCCGCAAGGATGTGCCCGCCGGCGCTCTCGCCCTGAACGTCACCCCCCAGCGCAACATCGAGGGCTGGGTCGAGACCAACCGACCGGGAACCGGAGCTGCGGAAGCCGCCGCCCGGGCCCGGTCCGCACAGAAGGCGGACGATGGGTCGCAAGAAGCAGCAGACGGTTGACCTGGACGCCGAGCGCGGCATCGCGCCCGGCCTGGTCGCGAAGACCAAGAAGCGTCTCGTCGTCGCGTCGGGTCGTTCGCACGAGGAGCTCTCTGCCGAGGTGGCCGACGCGCTCGGCACGCAGCTCGTCCCCACCGAGCACCGCACCTTCGCCTCCGGCGAGATCCTGACCCGCTTCGAGGTCTCGATCCGCGGATGCGACTTCTTCCTCGTGCAGTCGTTCGGCCCCCCGGTGAACGAGTGGCTCATGGAGACCCTCATCATGCTGGATGCCGCCAAGCGCGCGTCCGCGAAGCGGATCACCGTGGTTGCGCCGTACTTCCCGTACTCGCGGCAGGACAAGAAGGGCCGCGGCCGCGAGCCGATCAGTGCCCGCCTCGTCGCCGACCTGTTCAAGACCGCCGGCGCGGACCGCGTGATGAGCGTCGACCTGCACGCGGCGCAGATCCAGGGCTTCTTCGACGGCCCCGTCGACCACCTGTTCGCCAAGCCGGTCCTGCTCGAGCACTTCGAGAACACCCTTTCGCCCGAGGACCGCGCGAAGCTCACGGTCGTGTCTCCCGATACCGGCCGCGTCCGCGTTGCCGACACCTGGTCGGACAGCCTTGGCGCCCCGCTCGCGATCATCCACAAGCGGCGCGACCCGAACGTGGCGAACCAGGTCACCGTCAATGAGATCGTCGGCCAGGTTGAGGGGCGTGTGTGCCTCCTCGTCGACGACATGATCGACACCGGCGGCACGATCGTGAAGGCCGCCCAGGCGCTGAAGGCCAATGGCGCCGAGCGCGTGATCGTCGCCGCTACGCACGCGATTTTCAGTGACCCGGCGGCCGAGCGGCTGCAGGACGCGTCCATCGACGAGGTCGTCGTCACCGACACGGTGCCGCTGCCTCCCGAGAAGCGCTTCCCCGGGCTCACGATCCTCCCCATCGCCCCGCTGCTCGCGCGGGCGATCAAGGAGGTCTTCGAGGACGGCTCGGTGACCAGCATGTTCGACGGCGCCTCCTGATCGGACATTCCATGGCCTTGCCGCACTCCGACTCCGGCGCGGGCATCGGCGCCCCGTTCTCCCTCCCGATCGACGACGTCGAAGCGCTGCTGCGCACGGACGCCGGCGGACTGACCTCCGACGACGCCGCCGCTCGGCTCGGCGAGCACGGGCGCAACGAGCTTCCCGAAGCTGCGCGGACGCCCGCCTGGCGCCGTTTCCTGTCGCACTTCAACGACATCCTGATCTACATCCTGCTGGCCTCGGCCGCCATCAAGGCGGTCATGGGGGATTGGCTGGAGTTCTGGGTGATCGTCGCCGTCGCCGTCATCAACGCGGTGATCGGCTTCGTGCAGGAGGGACGTGCAGAGAAGGCCCTCGCCGGCATCCGCGGGATGCTGTCGCGCGAGGCGACGGTCCGCCGCGACGGCGCCTGGATCACGATCCCCGCCGCCGAGCTGGTCCCCGGCGACAGTGTCCGCCTCGCGCCCGGCGACCGGGTGCCGGCCGACCTGCGCTTGACTCAGGCGGTGCAGCTGCGCATCGACGAGGCCGCCCTCACGGGGGAGTCGGTGCCCTCGTCGAAGCAGACCGAACCCGTCGAGGCGCACGTCGGCATCGGCGATCGCAGGTCGATGGCCTATTCGGGCACCATCGTCTCGGCCGGCCAAGGGCGGGGCATCGTCACCGACACGGGGGCGGCGACCGAGATCGGCCGCATCCAGGAGCTGGTGCAGGATGCCGGGTCGCTGCAGACCCCACTGTCGATGCAGCTCGGCAAATTCGGCAAGGTGCTGACCCTGGTCATCCTCGGGATGGCCGCGGTCATGCTGCTGATCGGCCGCTACGTGCACGATCTGCCGTTCGACGACCTCATCTCCGCGGCCATCGGGTTCGCCGTCGCGGCCATTCCCGAGGGGCTCCCGGCCCTCGTCACGATCACTCTCGCCATCGGCGTGCAGCAGATGGCGCGTCGCCACGCGATCACCCGGAAGCTCCCCGCCGTCGAGACGCTGGGCTCGGTGTCCACGATCTGCTCCGACAAGACCGGCACCTTGACGAAGAACGAGATGACCGTGCGCACGCTCGTCACTCCGATCGGGCATTACGAGGCGACCGGGCTCGGCTACGACCCCGACGGGCGCATCGTCGACGCCGACGGCGACGAGGCCTCCAGCAGCGACCTCGCCGCCCTCCTCGCCGTAGCGACGCTCTGCAACGACGCGCACCTCGTCAAGGACGGCGACCGCTGGAGCCTTGTCGGCGAGCCGACGGAGGGCGCCCTGAAGGTCGTCGCGATGAAGGGCGGCGCGTCGAGTGCCGGCACCACCCGCCGCGATGTCGTGCCGTTCGACTCCGCGCACAAGTTCATGGCGACGCTCAACGAGTCCGATGACGGTTCCCGCGCGATCCTCGTGAAGGGTGCCCCCGACCGTCTCCTCGCCCGCGCGCTCACGCAGCGTGGCGCCGACGGCTCCGAGCCGCTCGACCGCGTCCGCTGGGAGAGTGAGGTCGACGCGCTCAGTGCGCAGGGTCTCCGCGTGCTCGCCGCGGCCCGGAAGGCCACGCGTGCCGCGCACGTCGAGGCCGGCGACCTCGTCGACCTCGAGTTCCTCGGGCTGTGGGGCATCGTCGATCCGCCCCGCCCCGAGGCGATCGACGCCATCGCGGACTGTCACGCCGCCGGCATCCGGGTGAAGATGATCACCGGCGATCACGCCGGCACCGCCGTCGCGATCGGCCGCGAGATGGGGCTCGTCAGCGACGAGCGCTCCCGCGTGCTCACCGGTCCCGAGCTCGAGGAGCTCAGCCAGACGCAGCTCGCCGAGGTCGTCCGCGACGTCGACGTGTACGCCCGGACGAGCCCCGAGCACAAGATCCGCATCGTCCGCGCACTCCAGTCGCACGGCGAGGTCGTCGCGATGACCGGCGACGGTGTCAACGACGCGCCCGCGCTCACCCGCGCCGACGTCGGGATCGCGATGGGCATCAAGGGCACCGAGGCGACGAAGGAAGCCGCGGAGATCGTCCTCGCCGACGACAACTTCGCCACGATCCGCAGCGCCGTCCGGGAGGGTCGCCGGATCTACGACAACCTCCGCAAGTCGGTCGTCTTCCTGCTGCCCACCAACGGCGCTCAGTCGCTCGTCGTGCTCGCGGCCGTGCTGTTCGGCTTCACGCTGCCGCTGTCGCCGGTCCAGGTGCTCTGGGTGAACATGGTCACCGCCGTCACCCTCTCGCTCGCCCTCGCCTACGAGCCGGCCGAGCGCGGCATCATGACGCGCCCGCCGCGCCCCTCGGGCGGGTCGATCATCTCCCGGCGCGAACTCGGGTTCGTTCTCGCCGTCTCGCTCGTCATCGGCGGGGTGACCCTCGCCGTGTTCGGCTGGGCGCTGGCTGCCGGGGCCGAGCTGGCGGTCGCGCGCACGATGGCGGTCACGGTGCTCGCGTTCGGGCAGCTCGGGTTCCTCCTGAACTGCCGGTTCCTCTCCCGGTCGAGCCTCACGCCGGCCGTTCTCCGCGGCAACCCGGTGGTCGGTTGGTCGGCGGCGGCGCTGCTCGTGCTCCAGCTCGCCTACACCTACCTGCCGCTGCTGAACGGACTGTTCGACTCGCGCCCGCTCAGCCTGCTGCAGGTGGGTGTCGCATTGGCGGCGGGTGTCGTCGTGTTCCTGGTCGTCGAGCTGCTGAAGCTCGGTGTCCGCCGCCCCGTCACGGTCGCCGCATAGACGGCGCAGAGCCTGCGCTCGGCCGTGACCGTTAGCGTGAGTGCGTTCGCCCCCACCCCCGAGGAGCCTTCGATGAGCCGCCCCGCCCTCTCCCGTCCCGTCCGCGTCGGTGCCGCCGCGGCATCCGTCGCCGGTCTCGTCCTCCTCGCCGGGTGCGGCGCCGAGACGGAGAGCCCGGACGCGGCCGCCGAGACCGTCGCCCCCGGAGCCGACTACGCCGACGGCACCTACACCGCCGACGGCTCGTACCAGACCCCCGAGTCGGTGGAGACGGTCAGCGTCACCCTGACCCTCGCGGACGGCGTCGTGACCGAGGTCGAGGTCACCGGAGACCCGCAGGCGCGGGAGAGCGAGCAGTATCAGGGGCTGTTCATCGGCGGCATCGCGGACGAGGTCGTCGGCAAGAGCCTCGACGACATCGAGGTCGACCGTGTCGCCGGCTCCTCTCTCACCAGCGGCGGCTTCAACGCCGCCGTTCAGGAGATCCGCACCGAAGCCGCGGGATGAGCGGCGCCCGCTGGCGGTTCGACGCCATCGGGACCCGGTGGAGGATCGACACCGATGCCCCGCTCGACGTCGAAACCCGGGCGGCCGTGACCGGGATCATCGAGACGTTCGACCGGGAGTGGTCGCGGTTCCGGTCGGATTCAGCCGTGACCGCGCTCGCCCGCGGCGAGACGACGCCGGCACCTGCCGACACCGCCATGATGCTCGACGCATACGCGGAGCTCGATGCGGCCACCGGCGGCGCGGTGAACCCGCTCGTCGGTGACGCTCTCGCCCGGCGCGGCTATGACGCCACGATCTCCCTCGTCGACTCTGGCGCGGCCCCGGCTCCCACAGACTGGCGGGGGATCGTCCGGCACGAGGCCGGCAGCCTCCGCATCACCCCGCCGGCGATGCTCGACGTCGGCGCGCTCGGCAAGGGGCGCCTCGTCGATCTGGTGCACGGCGCACTCCTCACGCGGGTGAGCGGGGGCATCGTCATTGACGCCGGCGGCGACCTCGCCGTCTCCGGTCTCACGCAGCGGGTCGCGCTCGAGCACCCCTACGACACCACCCGAGCCATCGGGGTGTGGTCGGTGACGGATGCCGCGCTGTGCGCGTCCGCAGTCAATCGACGTGCCTGGGGCGCCGGCCTCCACCACGTGCTCGACGCCCGCACCGGCGCACCGGTGCGGCGGTATGCGGCGACGTGGGCGGTCGCCGCCGACGCGATGACAGCCGACGCCGTCGCCACCGCGCTGTTCTTCGACGGCGGTCCGGCCCTGGCGGCTGACTGGGGCGCAGAATGGGTGCGGATGCGCACCGACGGCTCCGTCGAGTGGTCCCCGAGAAGCGAAGCGGAGCTGTTCCTGTGATCTCCACCCTCACCGCGGTGTGGAACCGCGTCTTCGGCCTGCTGGGCCGGGTCTCCATGTACCGTCTCGTCCTGTTCGCCCTCGCGGCCCTCGCCGTCATCGCGTTCGGGCTCTCCTTCACGGGGCAGCTCGCGGCCGGGCCCGTGGAGCTGGTCGTCTCGCTCGCAGTGCTGGCGGTGTCCATCGTGCTGGTGGATGCCGTCGCGCAGCGACTGCTCGGACGGGCGTGGCGCATCGAGTCGGCGCTCATCACGGCGTTCATCCTCCTCTTCGTGCTGCGTCCGACGCTCGAGCCATGGGGGCTCGTCGGGATCGCGATCGGCGGAGCGGTGGCCTCGGCGTCGAAGTACGTGCTCGCGTGGCAGGGGCGCCACATCTTCAATCCCGCCGCGGTGGGCGCCACCGTGCTCACCCTGGTGAGCATCGCCGTGCCGGACCTCGGGTCGTCGTGGTGGTGGGTCGGATCGCCGCTGCTCGCGGGCCCCGTGGCCGTCCTCGGCCTCGTCGTCCTGCTCCGCACTGAAAAGGTCCGGGTGGTGGCGATCTTCCTGGTCGTGGCTATCGTCGTCGGCTTCCTCCGCACCGTCGTGCAGACCCAGTCGCTGGGACTGCCGCTCGACGTCGGTCTGACGTTCTCTCAGCTCCTGCTCCAGACGCCGTTCCTGTTCCTCGGAGCGTTCATGCTCTCGGAGCCGCTCACCCTTCCGCCGCGTCGCTGGCAGCAGGCGATCGTCGCGGTGGTCGTCGGCATCCTCGCGGGATGGCCGATCCCGCTCGGCGAGGTCACGCTCGGTCAAGAGCGCGCGCTCCTCATCGGCAATCTGGTCGCCTTCCTCTTCGCCATGCGCACCGCCGTCCGGCTGACGATCGTCGAGCGCACGGCCGTGACGCCCACCGTTCGTGAGCTCAGCTTCCGCGCCGAGCGCCCGGTGCGGTTCGCTCCCGGGCAGTACCTCGAGCTGGAGGTGCCGCACCCGCACCCCGACTCGCGGGGCACCCGGCGCGAGTTCAGCATCCTCTCCTCGCCCGCGGAGCTCCCGATCGTCCGGATCGCGATGCGCGAAGGCTCGCAGTCGAGCTACAAGAAGGCGCTCGCGCAGGTGGAGCCGGGCGATGCCCTCGCGATCACCGGCATCTGGGGTGACTTCGTGCTGCCGCGCAAGACCACGACGCCGATCCTCATGGTGGCGGCCGGCATCGGTGTCACGCCGTTCGTGTCACAGCTTCGCCACCTCCGCCTGGCGGAGGAGGGACGCGACGTCGTCTTCGTCTACGTGGCATCCGGGGCGGAGGAGCTCGCGTTCCGCGACGACCTGGAAGCCGCCGGCATCCCCGTGATCGTCATCACGCGTGAAGAGCCCGCGTCGCTGCCTGCGGGGTGGCGGTGGGCCGGCGGCGCGCGTCTGGATGCCGACGGGCTGCTCGCTCTCGTCCCCGACATCGCCGAGCGTCATGCGTACGTCTCGGGCCCTCCCGCGCTGATCGCGGCGCTGGCACCCGCTCTCGACCGCGCACGCGGGATCACGACCGACGCGTTCAGCGGCTACTGACCCGCTGCGCCCCGCGGCCTTGGGGGCCGGGGACCGGGTTCACTCCGCGGGGGAGTCGGGGCGGGCCGGGAGGCGGACCGAGAAGGTCGTGGATCCTGCCACCGAGTCGACGGTGATGGTGCCGCCGTGGCCGTCGACGATCGCCTTGGCGATGGAGAGACCGAGACCCGTCCCGCCGGTCTGCCGCGCGCGCGACGTGTCCGCGCGGGAGAACCGCTCGAACAGGTCGTCCGCCACGGCGGCGTCGATGCCAGGTCCGTCGTCGTGGACGCGGAGCACGGCGGTGCCGTCCTCGACGGACACCCGGGTGGTGACGGTCGTGCCGGCGGGCGTGTGCACGCGAGCATTGGCGAGGAGGTTCGCCGCCACCTGGTGCAGGCGCGACGTGTCGCCCGCGACGATGACGGGCTCGTCGGGCACGTCGATGACCCAGGCGTGCTCTGGGCCTGCCGCCCGGGCGTCGGAGGCGGCCTCGATGGCCAGTCGGGTGAGGTCGACGGCGCCGTAGACGAGTTCCTTGCCCTCGTCGAGCCGCGCGAGCAGCAGCAGGTCCTCAACGAGCGCCGACATCCGCAGCGACTGCGCCTGGATGCGCTCGAGTGACTCCCGGGTGGTCTCGGCGATGACGGGGGAGGGCGCGCCCGCGGCATCCTGTTGCCGGATGCCGCGCAGCGACAGTTCGCTGTATCCGCGGATGGATGCCAGGGGCGTGCGCAGCTCGTGGCTCGCGTCGGCGACGAACGCGCGCATCCGCTCCTCGTTACGCTGGCGTGCCGAGAGCGAGGAGTCGACGTGGTCGAGGAGGGTGTTGAGGGCGAGGCCCACACGTCCGATCTCGGTGTGGTCGTCGGTGTCCTCGTCGGGCACGCGTTCGGAGATCGTGACGGCGCCCTCGGACATGGGGGTGGATGCCACGCGGGTCGCGGTGTCGGCGACGGAGCGCAGCGGCGCGAGACCGCTGCGGATGATGAGGGCGATGACGGCGGCGAGGACGAGGAGACCGCCCGCGGTGAGGAGGGCGACGGTGGTCACCACTCGTGCCGTGATGGAGCTCACCTCGGAGGTCGACATCCCGACGATCATGAACAGGCCGCTGGGGTCGTTGGCGAACCGGAGGCGATATTCGCCGACGCCCTCGACGGTCTGCGTCACCCACCCCTTCGTGCTGAGCGAGCGCAGGAGGTCGGTGTCGACACCGAAAGAGGTCACCGTCCCGTCCTCGGTGATGTAGGCGCCCGAGGTGCCGACGAGGTTCCCGACGATCAGCAGCGTTCCCGGCTCGTTCGGCCCCTGGGACAGGATCTGCTGGGCCGTCGAGTTGGGGGAGAACTCCACGCGGTCGGCCGCACGGCTCACCTGCGAGTCGAGGTTGTCGCTGACGATGCCGCCGAGGAGGGCGCCGGTCGCGAGTCCCACGGAGATGAGGATCACCGAGACGAACGAGACCACGGCCGTGATCAAGCGCGCCTGGAGGCTCCAGCGATGCCGGCGACGCGTGGGGGAGGCAGTCACTGCGGCGCTTTGATCATGTAGCCCACGCCGCGGACGGTGTGGATGAGCGGCTCCTTCCCGGCGTCGATCTTCTTGCGCAGATAGGAGATGTAGAGCTCCACGACGCTGGAGCGGCCGCCGAAGTCGTAGTTCCAGACGCGGTCGAGGATCTGGGCCTTCGAGAGCACCCGACGCTGGTTGCGCATGAGGTAGCGGAGGAGCTCGAACTCCGTCGCCGTCAGCTCGATCTCGCCGCCGCGGATGACCTCGTGCGAGTCCTCGTTCAGGGTCAGGTCGCCGACGCGCAGGATGGGGTCCGCCGTGCCGGCGGACGCGCCCGCCCGCCGCATGAGTCCTCGAAGACGTGCGACGACCTCCTCGAGGCTGAACGGCTTCGTGACGTAGTCGTCGCCCCCGGCGGTGAGGCCCGCGACACGGTCGGCGACGGCGTCCTTCGCGGTGAGGAACAGCACCGGCACGTCGTCGCCGCTCTGACGCAGCCGCTGCAGCACGGCCATGCCGTCGAGGTCGGGCATCATGATGTCGAGCACCATCGCGTCGGGGGTGAATTCCCGCGCGGCGGCCAGGGCGTCGAAGCCGGACGACGCCGTCCGCACGTCCCAGCCCTCCATCCGCAGAGCCATCGACAGGAGGTCGGTGAGCATCTGCTCGTCGTCGACGACGAGGACGCGCAGCGGCGTCCCGTCGGGTCGTTGCAGGGCGGGCGCGGGGGTGGTCATGACCCCATTGTTCTGCCTTCCCTATGGAGAAGCTATGGCACCACCTCTGCGTTTGCTATGAGCAACGCACGGTGGATGCGGCGGTCCTCATAGCGTTCCCCTCAGTTCGCCAGGGGAGGGCCATCGAGAGCGTTCCTAGCGTCGTGTCCCGTGGCGCAGTGGGCGCCGAGAAGGAGATCCGATGTACCTGACCTATCCGCGCCGCGAGCTGTCCGGGCGCAAGAAGCAGACGATGATCGTGGCGGCAGGCCTCGCGCTCGCCATCGCGCTGGTGATCGTCGTCAACGCGCTGTCCGCAGGCGTGCGCGATGCGCAGGAGGCAGCCCTCGCCTCCGTGTACGGCGTCGGGACCGACCTCACCGTGACCGGCGCCGAGGCCGAGCCGGGGCAGGGCGGAGGCCCGAGCTTCCAGTTCGACGAAGACGGTGCGGAGACGGATGAGGACGGTGCGACGAACCTGAGTCAGTCGCGACTCATGACCGACTTCCGCCGGGGAACCCTCGAGGGCTCGACCGTGTCGTCGGTGGCGGCGCTCGACGACGTCGCCGCCGCCGTGGGAGCCCTGAGCCTCACCAACACGACGTTCGACGGCGAACTCCCGCAGGCACCCACCCAGGACGACGCCACCGACACCGGAGCCTCGGACGACGCCGCCGCGGGCGACCGACCGGCACCCGGCGGCGGCGGGTTCGGGGGCGGATCGTTCGACGTCGACTCGTTCACCGTCCTCGGGATCTCCACCGACGTCGCAGGCGTCGGCCCGCTCTCCGCTGTCGAGGTGACGGACGGTCGCGCCCTCGCCGCCGCCGACGCGGGCGCCGAGGTCGCCGTGGTCGATGCGACCTACGCGGCATCCGAGGAGATCGCCGTCGGCGACACCATCGACGTCGGCGGGACGGACATCGAGGTCGTCGGCATCGTCGCCTCCACCTCCGCAGATGCCGACACCGCCGCGAACGTGTACCTGCCGCTCGAGACCGCACAGGAGATCTCGGGTGCCGGCGACGTCGTGTCCACCGTCTACGTGCAGGCCACCTCGGCCGCCACCATCTCCGCGCTGCAGACCGAGCTTGAGGATGCCGTGCCCGATTCGACGGTGAGCTCGCAGTCCGACCTCGCCTCGTCGGTGTCGTCGTCGCTCTCCAGCGCGGGCGCCCTCATCGCGGGGCTCGGCACCTGGCTCTCGGTGATCCTCCTCGCTGTCGCGGTCGTCCTCGCCGTGCTCTTCACGATCTCGGGAGTCTCCCGCCGCACGAGGGAGATCGGAACCCTGAAGGCCATCGGATGGTCGGACCGGCGCGTGGTCGGGCAGATCGCGGGCGAGTCGGTCGTGCAGGCGGCCATCGGCGGCGTCGTGGGCATCGTCATCGGACTGGTCGCGGTCGTCTCGATCAACCTGATCTCGCCGACGGTCAGCCTCGCGGCCGAGTCGACGGGCGCGTCGGGTGGCGGACCGGGTGGGATGGACCGCATGGGTGGCATGGGGCCCGGGGGAGCGGATGCCGCAGCGGCCACCGTGAGCGAGATCACCCTCAGCGCGCCGCTGGCTCCGACCATCGTCCTGCTGGCCCTCGGCCTCGCCCTCGTGGGCGGACTGGTCGCCGGCGTCGTCGGCGGGTGGCGCGCCTCGTGGCTCCGTCCGGCCGAAGCGCTGCGGGCACTGGCATGAGCGCGGCATCCGACCCCACCCCGTACACCGATCGTCAACCCGACGTCTCATCCGAAGGAGCACCCATGAGCGACACGCTCACGACCGAGCAGGCCGCGACGACCACCTCCGTCGCCTACCGCCTGACCGGCATCACGAAGGACTACACGCGCGGCGGTCGCCGCGTGCGCGCGCTCGACGGCGTCGACCTCGAGATCGCGCAAGGTGAGTTCGTCACCATCCAGGGACCGACAGGCGGCGGCAAGTCCACGCTGCTCCAGCTGCTGGGGGCGCTCGATCAGCCGACGACGGGCAGCGTCGTCCTGGGCGAGACCGACCTCGCGGCGGCCTCGCCCGCAGCGCTCGGCCGGGTGCGCGCCCGCGACATCGGCTTCGTCTTCCAGGGGTTCAACCTCATTCCGACGCTCACCGCCGCCGAGAACGTGGAGATGGGGCTGGAGCCCCTGGGGCTCCCACGTGCCGAGCGCGCCGCCCGGGCGGCGGACGCACTGGAGCGGGTGGGGCTGGCCGAGCGCGCCGACCACCGCCCCGGGGAGCTGTCCGGCGGTCAGCAGCAGCGCGTCGCCATCGCCCGCGCCATCGCGAAGCGGCCGCGTGTGCTGCTGGCGGACGAGCCGACCGGCAACCTCGACGAGTCGATGCGCGACGAGATCCTGCGGGTTCTCGAGGATCTGCACGCCGAGGGGCTGACGCTCATCGTCGTGACGCACGACTCCGCCGTGGCCGCGCGAGCGGGCAGGCGGCTGCGGCTCGCGAAGGGGACGGTCACCGTCTCCACCCGCTGATGAGCCGGGGTCGGCGTCCGAGGTCAGCGGGCGCCGATCCCGCCGTCACGCCGTGCGCGGGCGGCGCGGCGAGGGCGGGGAGAGCAGGAAGGCGAGCAGAAGCATGAGGCACATGCCGATCACGGAGCCCAGCGTGTTCGCGATGACGTCGCGCACGTCCGAGACGCGTGTATCGATGAACACCGCCTGCAGCACCTCGATGCCGATGCTCGCGACCGCGCCGATGATGGGCGCCGCCCACCAGCCGCGGACGCCGAACCACAGCACCGCGATCACCCCGAGGGGCACGAACATGGCGACATTCGCCCCGAACTCGACGCGCTCGAACGTGATCCATGCGGTCGCCGACCGCTCCGAGAACCAGTCGAGCAGACGTTCCAGACCCGACGCGATGTCGGCGCCGTAGGGAGCGGCGCGCAGCGTCATCCACCCCACAGCCCACGCGTACAGCGCGGTCAGGATCGCCAGGACCACCCGCGCCGCGGCGCGGTGGACCCGGAGGGCGGTGTCGTCCCCGCTCAGTGGGTGTCTTCCGCTTCGATCTCGCTGCGGTCTCCCGACCACAGGGTGTGGAAGGTGCCGTCCTTGTCGATGCGCTTGTAGGTGTGGGCGCCGAAGAAGTCGCGCTGTCCCTGGATGAGGGCGGCGGGCAGCCGGTCCGCGCGGAGGCCGTCGTAGTAGGCGAGCGAAGAGCTGAAAGCGGGGGCGGGGATGCCGGATGCCGCCGAGATGCGGACGATCTCGCGCCACGCGTCCTGGGTGCGGCCGAGCGCCTCGACGAAGTACGGCGCGGTGAGCAGGACCGGGAGGTCGGCTTCGGCGTCGTAGGCGTCGGCGATGCGGTTCAGGAACTGGGCGCGGATGATGCAGCCGCCGCGCCAGATCTTGCTGACCGCACCGAGGTCGATCTCCCAGCCGTACTGGGCGGCGCCGGCGCGGATCTCGTCGAAGCCCTGGCTGTACGCGACGATCTTCGACGCGTAGAGGGCGAGGCGGACCTGCTCGACGAACGCATCGGCATCCTCGACGGAGAAGTCCTCGGAGGACGGGCCGGGCAGGGATCCCGACACGTCACGCTGCTCGCGGTGCGAGGACAGCGACCGGGCGAAGGTGGCCTCGGCGATGCCGGAGACCGGCACGCCCAGATCGAGGGCGGTCTGCACCGTCCAGGCGCCGGTGCCCTTGGCGCCGGCCTGGTCGACGATGACGTCCACGAGGGGCTTGCCGGTGGCGGCATCCGTCTGGCGGAGCACTTCGGCGGTGATCTCGATGAGGTAGCTCTCGAGCTCGCCGCGGTTCCACTCGGCGAAGATGTCGGCGATCTCGGCGGGGGTCTTGCCCGTGCCGCGGCGGATGAGGTCGTACGCCTCGGCGATGAGCTGCATGTCGGCGTACTCGATGCCGTTGTGGACCATCTTCACGAAGTGTCCGGCACCGTCGTGGCCGACGTGCGTGACGCACGGCTCGCCCTCGGCGACCGCGGCGATCGACTTCAGGATCGGGCCGAGGGTGACCCACGCCTCGTCGGGACCGCCGGGCATGAGGGACGGGCCGTTGAGCGCGCCCTCCTCGCCGCCCGAGACGCCCATGCCGACGAAGTTGTAACCGGCCTCGGAAACAGCCTTCTCGCGGCGGATGGTGTCGGTGAACAGGCTGTTGCCGCCGTCGATGATGATGTCGCCGGGCTCGAACACGCGCATCAGCTCGTCGATGACGGCATCCGTGGGCCGCCCGGCCTTGACCATGATGATCGCGGTGCGCGGCTTCTGCAGCGACGCGGCGAACTCCTCGTACGTGAAGGCGGGGACGAACTCCGCCTCGGGGTGCGCCTCGACCAGTTCGTCGGTCTTCGAGCGCGACCGGTTGAACACGGCGACCGTGTTCCCCTCGCGGGAGGCGAGGTTGCGGGCGAGGTTCGAGCCCATCACCGCAAGGCCGACGACGCCGATGTTCGCAGGGCCCTCACCGTCGCCGGCGCCGTCGCTGCTCGCGTGCGGCGTCGTGGGACGGTCGACCTCCTCGGGCTGCGGCGCCCCCTCGTGCTTCTGGGTGGCTTCGTCCGGAGCCTGATCCTGATCGGTCGAAGGTCCGGTGGGCGAAGGGGTCGACGACATGCGAAACTCCAGGTCTTCGGAAAGAGGGGGCCGTGGTCGGGCGATGCCCGGGCCCGAGGCCAACTTTATCGGCTCGCGCGGGCCGCCCGGCGCGGCGTTACGGCCGGTGTCCCGCAGCGGACGGACGCGTCAGTCGTTGTACTGGTTCGAGCGGCCCATGGAGAAGAACGCGCCCGCGGTCAGCACCGCCGTCAGCGCGGTCAGTCCACCGACGAACCACAGCAGTGCGTGGGACATCCATCCGTAATCCATCGTTCCTCCGTCGCTCAGGGGTCAGTGTTCCAGCCTATCCGGGCCTGGTAGACTCAGTGCGAACTTCGGCGAGGGACGCGCTCACGTGCGTCCGTGATCGACGCGGTGATGCAGGCTTCGCGGCTTTCCTCACGCGCACGCGTTCGAGTCGAAACACAGACCATCCCTGACGTGCCCCCGGGCGCGGAAGACACTTGGGCCGCGATGGCCCGCAAGGAGAACATTCATGTCGACTGAGACCGACACCAAGGTCGTCGCCGAGCTGCGCGAGCAGTTCGGTAAGGGCTTCGCCCGCCGCCTCCGCGCCGCCGGCAAGATCCCCGCCGTCATCTACGGTCACGGCACCGCCCCCGTCCACGTGGCCCTTCCCGGACACCAGGTCTTCCTGCTCGTCCGCCGCGCCAACGCGGTCCTCGAGCTCGAGATCAACGGCGAGCAGCAGCTCACCCTGGTCAAGGACGTCCAGAAGGACCCCGTGCACCAGATCATCGAGCACATCGACCTTCTCGTCGTGAAGAAGGGCGAGAAGATCCAGGTCGACGTCCCCGTCGTCGTCACCGGTGAGTCCTTCGCCGGCACCATCGCCGTGCAGGACGCGACCTCCGTTTCGCTCGAGGTCGAGGCCACCCACATCCCCGGCAACGTCGAGGTCTCGGTCGAGGGCCTCGAAGAGGGCGCGCAGATCACCGCCGCCGACATCACCCTGCCCCGCGGCGCGACGCTGCTGGCCGACCCGGAGACGCTCATCGTCGCCGTGTCCGTGCCCGCCGCCCCCGTCGAGGACGAGGCTGAGGCGACCGAGGGCGACGAGGCCGCTGACGCAGCTGCCGAGGACGCTCCCGCCGAGGACGCCGCAGAGTAATCAGCTCTTCCGAACGAAGCCCGTCGCCGCACTCGCAGCGACGGGCTTCGTCGTCGAAAGGACGGTCATGTCAGACAGCTGGCTCATCGTGGGCCTCGGCAATCCCGGGCCGCGCTACGAGGCGACTCGCCACAACGTCGGTCAGATGGTGATCGACGAGCTCGCGGCGCGGCGATCCGAGACGCTTCGCGCCCACAAGGCGAACGCCCGTGTTGCGGAGACCTGGTTGCGACCCGGCGCGGCGAAGCTCGTGCTCGCGAAGCCGAACTCCTTCATGAATGTGTCGGGCGGGCCCGTGGCATCCCTTGCGAAGTTCTACGGCATCCCGGCGGAGCGCGTCATCGTCATCCACGACGAGCTCGACATCCCGTTCGACACCCTCAAGCTGAAGACCGGGGGCGGTCACGGCGGCCACAACGGCGTCCGCGACGTCGCCAAGGCGCTGGGGACGCCGGAGTTCCCGCGGGTGCGCGTCGGCATCGGACGTCCGCCCGGGCGTCAGGACCCCGCGGACTGGGTGCTCGACCCGTTCGGCGCGTCCGAGCGTCAGGCGCTCCCGATCGCGATCTCGGATGCCGCGGACGCCGTCGAGCTCCTCGTGGACGAGGGCCTGCTCGCGGCGCAGCAGCGGCACCACGCGCCGCGCGCCTGAGCCGTCGCGCCGCGTGTCCGGGACCGCGCGTAGACTTCTCCGGTGACAATTCCCGGGATCGTGCGCGCCCTCGAGCAGGCTGACAGTTTCCGGGAGGCCCTCGCTGCGGGTTCCGCGGATGCCGATTTCTCGGCGGTGACCGGCGTCGATGCGCCCCTGCTGGCCGGCCTCCTCCAGCGCCGCGCGGCGGCCGGACGCCCCGCCGCTCTGCTTCTCGTGGCTCCGACCGGTCGCCGGGCGGAGAGCATCGGTGCCGCTCTCCAGTGTCTTCTGCCGGAAGCGACCGTCCGCCATCTGCCCGCGTGGGAGACGCTCCCGCACGAGCGGCTGAGCCCCAGCGCCGAGACCGTCGGGCGCCGCCTCAGTGTGCTTCGCGACGCCGCCAACTGGGACGGCTCCTCGCCGCTCATCGTGACCGCGTCCGTGCGCGGGGCGCTGCAGCCGATCGCGGCAGGGCTGACGGATGCCGGTGTCGTCCAGCTCGACGTCGGCTCGCGCGGCCATGAGCAGGGCGATGTCGTGCGGCGGCTCGTCGAGCTCGCCTACCACCGCGTCGACATGGTCTCCCGCCGCGGCGAGTTCGCGGTGCGCGGCGGGATCCTCGACGTGTTCCCGCCGGTCGCCGATCACCCGTTCCGCGTGGATTTCTTCGGCGACGAGGTCGACCAGATCCGGGCGTTCTCCGTCGCAGACCAGCGGTCGCTGCCCGGTGAGGTGCGGAGCGTCACCCTCCTGCCCAGCCGCGAGCTCCTCCTGACCGAGAGCGTCCGCGAGCGCGCGGCATCCCTTCGCGACCGGATGCCGGGCCTCGGCACCATGCTCGAGAAGATGAGCGAGGGCATTCCCGTCGAGGGGATGGAGTCGCTGCTGCCGGCCGTCGCCGACGCGGTGCTCCCGCTCGTGGACTACCTGCCCGAGAGCGCCGCGGTGGCCGTCGTCGACCCGGAGCGTGCCGTCACCCGCGCGATGACGCTGAGCGAGACGAACCGCGAGTTCCTCGAGGCGGCCTGGAGCGCCGCGACCGCGGGCGGCGACAGCCCGGTCGACCTGGGCGCGGGCGACTTCCTCTCGCTCCCCGATCTGCGCGAGGCGGCATCCGCCCGCGGCGGCACCTGGTGGACGTTCAGCACGTTCGACTCCGGAGCTGCTGACGCCGAGGCCGAGGGTCTTGTGGAGTCCGCTGATGGTGCCGTCCGCGTGCCCGCGACGGCGGTGCCCTCGTTCCAGGGCAACGTCGACGGCGCGACGGAGCACATCGCCCGTCTGCTCGGTGACGGGTGGCGCGTGGTGGTCGCGGCATCCGGAACCGGACTCGTCGAACGCTCCCGCGACGTGCTCGCGGAGCGCGGTCTCGCGGCGCGCGCCGTCGACGCGATCGACGACGTGCCCGAGCCGGGGGTCGCCGTCTCGACCGTCGCCACGCTCGAGGCGGGCTTCCAGTTCGGGGGCGCGAAGCTCGCCGTCTTCACCGAGAGCGACTTCTACGGCCGCACGATCGGCGGCGACAATCGCGTCGTCAAGAAGCTCGCGTCGCGCCGCAAGAACGTCGTCGACCCGCTGCAGCTGAAGGCCGGCGATTACGTCGTGCATTCCACGCACGGCATCGGCAAGTTCGTCGAGCTCGTCCAGCGCGAGGTCTCGTCGGGCGGTCGCAACGCCGTGAAGAGCACGCGAGAGTACCTCGTGCTCGAGTACGCGCCGTCCAAGCGCGGGCACCCCGGCGACAAGCTCTTCGTCCCGACCGACCAGCTCGACCTGCTGTCGCGGTACGTCGGCGGCGAGGCCCCGCAGCTGTCGAAGATGGGTGGCTCGGATTGGGCCGCCGCGAAGGGCAAGGCGCGCAGGGCGGTCCGCGACATCGCGGTCGAGCTCGTGAAGCTGTACTCGGCGCGCATGTCGTCGAAGGGATACGCGTTCGGTCCAGACACGCCGTGGCAGCGCGAGCTCGAAGAGGCGTTCCCGTTCGCCGAGACGCCCGATCAGCTGCAGACGATCGACGAGATCAAGGCCGACATGGAGAAGCCGATCCCGATGGACCGCCTGCTCTCCGGCGACGTCGGCTTTGGCAAGACCGAGGTCGCCGTCCGTGCCGCGTTCAAGGCGATCCAGGAGGGCAAGCAGGTCGCGATGCTCGTCCCGACGACGCTGCTCGTCAAGCAGCACCTCGAGACGTTCACCGAGCGCTTCGCCGGGTTCCCGGTCAAGGTGCGGCCGCTGTCGCGCTTCCAGACCGACAAGGAAGCGCGCGAGACCCTCGCGGGCATCACCGACGGCACGGTCGACATGGTGATCGGCACGCACCGCATCCTCACCGAGAAGGTCGCGTTCAAGGATCTCGGGCTGATGATCATCGACGAGGAGCAGCGGTTCGGCGTTGAGCACAAGGACGCGCTCAAGAAGCTGAAGACGAACGTCGACATCCTCGCGATGAGCGCGACCCCGATCCCGCGGACGCTCGAGATGGCGGTGACGGGCATCCGCGAGATGTCGACGCTCGCGACGCCGCCCGAGGACCGGCATCCGATCCTCACCTACGTCGGTGCGCGCAGCGACAAGCAGATCGCCGCCGCAATCCGGCGCGAGCTCCTCCGCGAGGGGCAGGTGTTCTTCGTCCACAACCGGGTGTCGTCGATCCAGCGCGTCGCCGCGCAGCTGGCCGAACTCGTGCCCGAGGCGCGTATCGCCGTCGCGCACGGACAGATGGGCGAGCACGCACTCGAGCAGGTCGTGGACGACTTCTGGGAGCGTCGCGCTGACGTGCTCGTGTCGACGACGATCATCGAGACCGGTCTCGACATCGCGAACGCCAACACGATGATCATCGACCGCGCCGACAAGTACGGCTTGTCGCAGCTGCACCAGTTGCGCGGCCGTGTCGGTCGTGGTCGGGAGCGCGCGTACGCCTACTTCCTGTACGACGAGCACAAGCCGCTGAGCGAGACCGCCGCCGACCGTCTCGAGACGATCGCGGTGAACAACGATCTCGGGTCGGGCATGCAGGTCGCGCTGAAGGACCTCGAGATCCGCGGCGCCGGCAACCTGCTGGGTGCCGAACAAGCCGGACACATCGCCGGTGTCGGGTTCGACCTGTACCTCCGGATGATCGGCGAGGCCGTCGCGACGTTCCGCGGCGACGAGACCGAAGGGCCGACCGAGCTGCGGCTCGAGCTGCCCGTGCAGGCGCGCATCCCGGAGTCGTACATCGACAGCGAGCGGCTGCGCCTCGAGGCGTACCAGAAGCTGTCCGCTGCGGCTGCGGTCACAGCCGCGCCCGACGCGATCGACCTGGTGCTCGAGGAGCTGACCGATCGTTACGGTGCGCCGCCGGCCGAGGTCGAGGGACTGATCGCGATCGCGCGGCTGCGGCGTCGCGCCGCGGCATCCGGCCTGTCCGACGTCGTCGCGATGGGGCCGAACCTGCGCATCGCGCCGGCGCAGCTGCCCGACTCGATCCGCGTGCGCCTGCAGCGCCTGCACCCCAAGGCGAAGGTCGTCGCCGGGGGAGACGCGATGGTCGTGCCGCTCCCGACGGCGGCCGGCGAGCCGCTCGCAGATGCCGACCTCATCGCGTGGACCGCACAGCTGCTCGATCAGATCTTCCCGCTGCCCGCCGCCGACAGCGACGCGTAGCCCGCCGCGGTCAGAGCGTGAGTGTGCCGGATGCCAGCAGCACGACGGCTGCGACCGCGATCCATCCCGCAGCCCGGATGCCGGCGCCCCGGCGCTCGGCGAGCGCGACCCGCAGACCGAACCCCGCCGTCAGGAAGTAGGGGATCAGCGCGAGGGCGCTCGTGGGCTCAGTGCCACGTCGAAGGCGTTGGCTGCGAAGAGCACGACGATCAGCAGCACCTGCACGGGCACGGTCGACATCGTGAGGGCGCGCTCATCGGGTCAGATCACTCCCTGAGCGAGCATCGCGTGCGCGACCCGTTCGAACCCTGCGATGTTGGCCCCTGCGACGTAGTCGCCGCCGCGGTCGTACTGTTCGGCCGCGGCGAAGGCGGCGCGATGGATGTCGGCGATGATCGCGCGCAGTTTCACCTCGCTGTCGTCGAAGCTCCACCGCTGGCGCGATGCGTTCTGGCTCATCTCGAGCGCCGATGTCGCCACGCCGCCGGCGTTCGCCGCTTTTCCGGGGCCGAAGAGCACACCCGCGCGCTGGAACGCGGCGACCGCGCCGGGCGTGCACGGCATATTGGCGCCCTCCGAAACCGCGCGGACCCCGCCGGCGATGAGCGCAGCGGCATCCGTCTCGTCGAGCTCGTTCTGCGTCGCGGCGGGGATCGCGATGTCGACGGCGACCTCCCACGGCCGCGCGCCCTCGATGAACCGCGCTGACGGACGGCGCGTCGCGTACTCCGCGATGCGGCCGCGCTCGACCTCCTTGATCTGCCGCAGCAGGTCGACATCGATCCCCGCATCGTCGACGACGTACCCGGACGAATCCGAGGCGGTGACCGGCACCGCGCCGAGCTGGCGCGCCTTTGAGATCGCGTAGATCGCCACGTTGCCCGACCCCGACACGCCGACGCGCGTGCCTTCCAGCGAGGCGCCGTGGACCGCGAGCATCTCCTCGGCGAAGAAGACGGCACCGTAACCGGTGGCTTCGGTGCGTACCTCGGCGCCGCCCCACTGCACGCCCTTGCCCGTGAACATGCCCGATTCGTGGCGGTTGGTGATCTTGCGGTACTGCCCGAACAGGTAGCCGATCTCGCGTCCTCCGACGCCGATGTCGCCGGCGGGAACGTCGGTGTGCTCGCCGAGGTGGCGGTACAGCTCGTTCATGAACGACTGGCAGAAGCGCATGATCTCGGCATCCGACCGCCCGTGAGGGTCGAAATCGCTGCCGCCCTTGGCGCCGCCGATGCCCTGCCCAGTGAGCGCGTTCTTGAAGATCTGCTCGAAGCCGAGGAACTTGATGATCGACAGGTTCACGCTCGGGTGGAAGCGCAGACCGCCCTTGTACGGGCCGAGAACGGAGGAGAACTGCACGCGGAACCCGCGGTTGACGCGCACGGTGCCGGCGTCGTCGAGCCAGGGCACGCGGAACATGATCTGGCGTTCCGGCTCGACGAGCCGCTCCACGATGCCGCCCGACGCGAACCCGGGGTGACGTTCGAGGACGGGGGCGATCGACTGCAGGACCTCGTGCACCGCCTGCTGGAACTCGGGTTCGTGGGGATTGCGTGCGGTGACGGTCTCGAAGACCGCGTCGACGGAGGCAGGCAGAGGAGCGAGGGATTCGGTCACGGTGGTGGAGCTTTCCGGCGCGCCGAAGTGGGAGTGATCGAGCAGGGACGCGGCCTGTTTCACCCTAGCGGGGCTCGTGGACGGCCTCGACGTCGATGACATCCGCCCATTCGCTGAGGACGGCGACGAATGACGCAGGAGGTCACGATGCACATCGGTTCGCATGTGCTGGTCGGGTCGACCGCGACCGTGTCGGGAGCGATCGCACGCCCGACCTCATGGTGCATCTCACCGAGCGCTACGGCGCCGCGCTGTCGCGCCACGCGCACGATCTCCGCGTCGACTGACGACGCGCCACGTCAGCCGGTGTTCTGGAGTCCGGCGGCGACGCCCGACACGGAGAGCAGCAGGAGGCGCTGCAGGTCGGGGTCGACCTGTCCGCCCTCGGCGGCGCGCAGTCCGCGCAGGGCGCGCAGCTGGAGCAGCGAGAGGGCGTCGACGTAGGGGCTCCGCATCTTGACGGCGCGCCCGAGGACCGGGCGGTTCGCGAGCAGCTCGGTGCCGCCGGTGAGACGCACCACCCACGCGCGGGTCAGTGCCATCTCCTCGCGGACGAGGGTCGCGAGGTCGTCGCGGTCGCCGAGGTCGAGGTAGTGCCGCGCGATGCGGTCGTCGGTCTTCGCGAGGCTCATCGCGACGTTGTCGATCAGCGTCCGGAACAGCGGCCACTCGTCGTACGCGCGCCGCAGCTTCGCCTCGTCGCCGACGGTGTCGAGCGCGGTCCCGAGGCCGAACCAGCCGGCGAGGTTGATGCGCGCCTGCGTCCACGCGAACACCCACGGGATGGCTCGCAGGTCTTCCAGCGACTCGACCGACAGCCCGCGGCGTGCGGGGCGTGAGCCGAGCGCGAGCAGGCCGATCTCCTCCATGGGGGTGACCTTCGCGAACCACGGCGCGAATCCGGGCGCTTTCACGAGCGAGAAGAACCGTTCGCGGGAGGCGGCATCCATCACGTCCGCGACCTCGGCGTACCGCTCTGCCGCATCGCGGTTGCGGTGCTCGATCGAGGGAGAGGATGCCAGCAGTGTGGCGGCCGCGACCTGGTCGATGTGGCGCACCGCGATGGCAGGGTCGCCGTACCGGGCGAAGATGACTTCGCCCTGCTCGGTGAGCTTGAACCGACCGTCGACGGAGTGCGGCGGCTGCGCGAGGATGGCGGAGTTCGCGGGGCCGCCGCCGCGACCGAGAGCGCCGCCTCGACCGTGGAAGAGCGTGAGCTCGATGCCCTGCTCGACGGCCCAGCCCGAGATGGCCGCCTGCGCCTCGTAGAGGGCGAGGTTCGCGGCGACGGGGCCGACGTCCTTCGACGAGTCGGAGTAGCCGAGCATGACCTCGAGGCGGCGACCGGTGGCATCCAGTCGCGAGGCGAAGGCGGGGTGCTCGACGATCTCGGCGAGGATGCCGGGTGCGGCCTGCAGGTCGGCGAAGGTCTCGAACAGGGGGATCACGTCGAGCACGGGGACGGCGCCGTCGGGGCCGACGGCGTGGCGCGCGAGCAGGTGCACGTTGGCGAGGTCCTGCGCCGACTGCGTGAACGACACGATGTAGCGACCGGCGGCGCGCGGGCCGTAGCGCTCCTGCAGGAACGCGATGGTGCGGAACACCTCGAGCACCTCGTCGGCGAGCTCCGAGCGTGCCGCGCCGGATTCGAACTCGTCGAGCACCTTCCGGTGCACGGCCGAGTGCTGACGAACCTCGAGCTCGGTGAGGTGGAAGCCGAAGGTCTCCACCTGCCAGATGAGCTGCTGCAGGTGACCGAACGCCTGCCGCGAGGCGGAGGCGCGCACGAGCGAGTCCTGCACGGTCCGAAGGTCGGCGAGGAGGTGCTCGGGGTCGCGGTAGGCGAGGTCGGCGTCGCGCGTGCGGGTGGCGGCGATCTTGCGCGCCAGCAGCAGCATGATCCGGCGATACGGCTCGTTGGGGGAGCGCTTGGCGATGTCGGATGCCGCGTCTTCGTCGGCATCCTTCAGCCGGTGCCAGAGGGCGATGAGCTCGGTGCTGGGCGGGGTGGACTCGGCGTCGAGGGTGAGGGTACGACCGACCCGGTTGGCGGTGCGCTCCAGGCCGAGGAGCACGTGCTCGCTGGCGATGGCGGCGGCCTTGCGGGTGGTCTTCGCGGTGACGAACGGGTTGCCGTCGCGGTCGCCGCCGACCCACGAGCCGATGCGGACGAAGGGCCGGACGATCGGGGCGCGTGCGCCGGCGTCGTCGCCCTGCAGGGCGTCGTCGATGCGGCGGTAGACGTGGGGGACGGCGGTGTACAGCGTCTCGTCGAAGATCGCCATGACGGCGCGGACTTCATCGGTGGGAGAGGGCTTCTCAGGCCGCAGCGGCGCGGTGCGCCACAGCGTGTCGACCTCCTCGAGCATCCGCCGCTCGGTGCGTCGCTGGTCGACGCTGTCGGGTTCCGCGGCATCCCGCTCGCCGAGCAGTTCGGCGAGGCGTCGGATGCTCGACGACACCGCGCGACGGCGGGCCTCGGTGGGGTGCGCCGTGAAGACGGGGTGGAAGCGGAGTCCCTGCAAGCGCTCGAGTGCGGCCTCGGCGCCGATCTCCTCCGACAGCCGACGGTAGGCGGTGGTGATCGAGTCGGCGGCGTCGGCGGACTCGACGCGCCCGCCGCGCTCGCGGAGGATCCGCACGCGCTGGTGCTCCTCGACGAGGTTCACGAGGTGGAAGTAGGCGGTGAAGGCGCGTGCGACTTCTTCTGCGCGTTCGAGGGTGAAGCCGTCGGCGATGGATGCCGCCCGGGCGAACGCCTCGGGTGTCTCATCGGTGTACGCCTGGATCGTCGCGACCCGGAGGCGTTCGACGTCGTCGAAGAGCCCGGGCGATCCGCTCTCGCGGAGGACGCGTCCGAGCAGCGATCCGAGGGCGCGCACGTCGGCGCGCATCTGCTCGGGGATCTCCTGCTCCGCCTCGTACCGTCCGACGAGATCGATGGCTTCGGTGTGGGTCAGTTCGTGCACTCGTCCACGGTAGCCCGGCGCGGGGGTGCCGCTTTTCCACATGACGCCGCGCGAACGGATCCGGGGCCGCGCGCTCCCGCTCTCAGAGGACGATGGCGCCGGTGACGAGGAGCACGGCGGCGGTCACCGCGCCGGCCGCGGCGAGGGCGAACAGCACCCATTCGACGGGCCGGAAGACCCGGGCGCCCTGCTCGCGTCGCCCGAGGACGAACAGCACCGTCCCGGGGACGATGATGACCAGGCACAGCAGAAGGTAGGTGGGGCCGGCCGCCCAGAGGAGGAAGGCGGTGTACACGGTTGCGAGCGCCGCGATCGTGGCATCCCGTGCCCGACCCTCACCGCGTCGGTACCCCTCACCCGTGAGGGCGAGCTTCAGTCCGTAGGCGGCCGACAGGAAGAACGGGATGAGGGCGAGCGCGCTCGTCAGTTCGAGCGCGACGTTGAAGGCGTCGTCGGCGACGAGGACGACGACGAGCATGACCTGGGCCAGGAGTGACGAAAGGGTGAGGGCGCCGACGGGCGTGTCCTTCGCGTTCGTGCGGCGGAGGAAGGCGGGCAGGTCGCCCGATCGCGCGGCGGAGAGGAGGACCTCGGCCGCCATGAGGGTCCAGGCGAGGTAGGCGCCGAGGACGGCGACGACGAGTGCTGCGCCGACGAGGACCGCGCCCCAGCCGCCGACGGCGTGCTCGAGGACTCCCGCCATCGAGGGCTGGCGGAGCGCGGCGATTTCGTCACGGGGCATGACACCGAACGAGACGATCGTGACCGACGCGAACACCGACAGCACGCTCAGGAGGCCCAGGACGGTCGCCCGTCCCACGTCCGAGCGCCGGCGGGCGTGACGCGAGTTGACGCTCGCGCCCTCGACGCCGATGAACACGAAGACGGTGACGAGCATGGTCGCCCGCACCTGCTCGAACAGGCCCTCGCCGGTTCCGCCCGACCAGTTCGCGGCGAACACGGCGGGGTCGAAGACCGTGAGGCAGAGGACGACGAAGACGAGGATCGGCACCGTCTTCGCGACACTGACGACGCGGTTGAGCGCGGACGCCTCGCGCACGCCCCGGCGGATCAGCAGGAAGAACAGCCAGATACCGACCGACGAGAGCGCGACGGCGAGCACGGTGTCGCCGGCGCCGAGCCCGGGGAACACCGCGCCGAGGGTGGACATGATGAACACCCAGTAAAAGACGTTGCCGACGCACGCCGACGCCCAGTACCCGAAAGCGGAGAAGAAGCCGACGTAGTTGCCGAACCCCGCCTTCGCGTAGCTGTAGATCCCGGCGTCGAGGTCGGGGCGGCGGATCGCGAGTCGGTGGAACACGAGCGCCAGCATGAGCATGCCGCCGCCGGCGACGGCCCAGGCGATGAGCGCACCGGCGCCACCGGTGGCGGTGGCGAAATTTGCGGGGAGGGAGAACACGCCGGCGCCCACCATCGACCCGATCACGAACGTCGCGAGCGTGAACATCGACACGCGCGTGGAGCTTTGCGGGGAGGTGGCGCCCGGCGCGGGGGGAGCGGGCTTCACCCTCCCAGCCTACGTTCGCCGGCCCGGTAGAATGGATGCCGGTGTGCCGGGAAGTCTGGTCGGTGATCCGTTCGCCGACCCCGGAAGGCCCTCCGTGACACTCCTCCGCTCTGCGCGGTTCCCCGCGCTCCTCCTCCTGATCGCCGCCGCCCTGGGCCTGGTCCTCGCGAATTCTCCGGCGGCCGATGCAGCCGCCGCCGTGAAGGGGGCGTACGTCGGCATCCCGGGGGTGTTCACGCTCTCGGTCGGGCACTGGATCGCCGACGGTCTGCTTGCGGTGTTCTTCTTCGTCGCGGCTGTCGAGCTGCAGTACGAGCTGACGAACGGCCAGTTGAACTCTCCGCGCAAGGCGCTGCAGCCGATCATCGCCGCCGCGGGCGGCGTGCTCGTGCCGATCGCGGTGTATCTGATCATCGCGGGGAGCGGTGAGACGGCTGCCGGATGGCCGATCCCGACCGCGACCGACATCGCGTTCGCCCTCGGTGTGCTGGCGGTGTTCGGCAAGGGGCTGCCGTCGGGGCTGCGGGTGTTCCTGCTGGCCCTCGCGATCCTCGACGACATCGTGGGGATCCTCTTCATCGCGGTGCTGTTCACGAGCGACGTTGACCTGCTCATGCTCGGCGCGGCGGTCGTGCTGCTCGTCGTGTTCCGGCTGCTGAGTGGCCAGCTGGGCGGGCGCGGGACACGCGCGATCGCGGTGCTCATGGTCGTGGTGGCTCTGGCGGTGTGGTTCTTCGTCCACGAGTCGGGCGTGCACGCGACGATCGCGGGCGTCGCGCTGGGGCTCGTCATGTACCAGCAGCCGGCGCTGCGCACCCGCCACGCGCTGGAGCCGTGGGTGAACGCGATCGTCCTGCCGGTGTTCGCGCTGGCGGCATCGCTCGTCGCGATCCCGCAGGTGTCGCCGACCGAGCTCTCGCCCGCCTTCTGGGGTGTGGCGCTCGCGCTGCCGGTGGGCAAGATCGTCGGCATCACCCTCGCCGGGTGGCTGTCGATGTTCCTCGGCGGCACGCGGCTGGCGTTCGGCGATCTGCTCGCGGCCGGAGCCCTCGGCGGTATCGGGTTCACCGTGTCGCTGCTGATGTCGGAGTTGGCGTTCTCGGTGGATGCCGCGACCCGCGACCAGGCCACCCTCGGCGTGCTCGCGGGCTCGGCGATCTCGCTCCTGGTGGCCGCGATCCTCGTATCGTTGCGGGCATGGCACCATCGACGCCTCGCCCTGACGACGCCCGCGACCTGAGCGGGGGAGCGCCGCGCGCCGCTGACCCTGCGCCCGCGGTCGATCCGCTGCGTGCCGCGGCCGACACGATGCGCGCCGTGCGCGATCGCTGCGTGTGGACGCAGCAGATCGACCACCGCGCGCTGGTGCCCTACCTCGAGGAGGAGGCCGCAGAGCTGGTCGACGCCGTCGAGGCGGGAACGCGCGACGATCTCCGGGAGGAGCTCGGCGACCTGCTGTGGCAGGTGCTTTTCCACGCCGAGATCGCGTCGCGGGCGGCGGAGGGCGCGTTCGACATCGACGACGTGGCATCCACTCTCACCGAGAAGATGACGCGGCGGCATCCGCACGTTTTCGGCGACGCGGTCGCGACGACGCCCGAAGAGGTGCTTGTGCACTGGAACGCCGCGAAGGCGGCCGAGAAGCGCACGCGCACGAGCGTGCTCGACGGCGTCTCGCACCACATGCCGTCGCTCGCCCTCGCCCAGAAGCTCCTCGGCAAGGCCCGCCAGGTCGGGGCCGCGGCACCTGTGACCGCGAGACAGCAGCCTGTGACCGCGAGACAGCAGTCACAGCCCGAGACGTCGACATCGGACCAAGGTCTCGGGTCCCCACTGCTGTCTCGCGGGCATGACGATGAGCGGATGCCGCGGTCCGAGGCCGAGCTCGGCGACGCGCTCCTCGCCCTTGTCGCGAGCGCGCGCGAGCACGGCTGGGACGCGGAGCGCGCGCTCCGCGAACGCCTCCGCGCCCTCGAGGAGAACATCCGCGCGGCCGAGCGCCCCTGACCCGCCTCCCGCGCTCCGCCTCCCGCGCTCCGCCTCCCGAACCCGCCACCCGACCGCGAGACAGCACCCATAGCCCCAGACGTTGACACCAGACCAACGTCTCGGGCTCCCACTGCTGTCTCGCGGTCACACGGATGCCGCCTCCCGAACCCCCGGAGAACGCCGCCGCCGCGCGACCTGGAACAATGGTCCGGTGGCATCCGTGAACCCGCCGCGCGGCATGCGCGACTTCCTCCCCGCCGACAAGGCCCGCCGCGAGCGCGTGCTCGCCGTCATCCGCGACCGCTACCGCGCGCACGGGTTCGACGAGATCGAGACGCCCGTCGTCGAGGACTACGAGCGGCTGCACGCCGGCATCGGCGGCGACAACGAGAAGCTCGCGTTCAACGTGCTGCGCCGCGGCCTCGACGCCGACGGCATCCGCGAGGCCGCCGACGACCCCGCGAAGCTCTCCGACCTGGGCCTGCGCTACGACCTGACCGTGCCGCTCGCCCGGTTCTACGCGACGAACCGTGGCCAGCTGCCCGCCGTGTTCCGCGCCATCCAGATCGCCCCGGTCTGGCGCGCCGAGCGTCCGCAGAAGGGCCGCTACCGCCAGTTCGTGCAGTGCGACATCGACATCATCGGCGACGCGACCCCGCGGGCCGAGGTCGAGCTGCTCGTCGCGAGCCTCGACGTGCTCGACGCGCTCGGGCTGGAGGGCGGCACGATCCGCATCAACGACCGTCGCGCGCTCGACGCGATGCTCGACGTGTTCGGGTTCTCGCCCGAGGCGCGTCCGGGCGTGCTGATCACGATCGACAAGCTCGACAAGGTCGGCCCGGACGGTGTCGTCGCCGAGCTCCGCGACCGCGGTGCCGACGAGGCGGCCGTCGCCGCGTTCGAGGCGTTCCTTCGGCGTCCGCAGACCCGCGAGTACCTCCCGTACGGCGAGGCGCAGATCCGCAAGGCGCTGCCCCAGGGCGTCGACGACGAGGTCGTCGCGCACCTGGTCGGCATCGGCGAGGCTGTGGCCGCCGCGCGCGGCCAGAGCGACGTTCCGCTGACGTTCGACCCGTTCCTCGTCCGCGGCATGGGCTACTACACCGGCACGATCTACGAGCTCGCGCACCCGTCGGTGTCGTACTCGCTCGGCGGTGGCGGGCGCTACGACGGCATGATCGGCCGCTTCCTCGGCCAGGACGTCCCGGCCGTCGGCTTCTCGATCGGCTTCGAACGGCTCGTCGACCTCGTCGGAGCGGATGCCGGTGACGCGGCATCCGCCGTCGTGCTCGTCCACGATCGCGACGTGCCCGTCGCGGAGCTGGCCGCGCTGAAGGCGGCGCTCGTCGCGCAGGGCGCGCGCGTGCGGCTCGAGCAGCGGACGAAGAACCTCAAGGCGCTGCTGGAGCGCGCCGGCGCCGACGGGTACACGGGCTTCGCGACCGTGTCATCCGGGCAGTCGGCCGAGTCGCTCGAGGTCCGCCCGCTCGGCTGAGCCGATCTCGCGGCACCTCTCGCCGGGCGGATGCCGCGCTGATAGCGTGCGGAGAATGGCGACGCTGCACGTGCACACGGTCCTCCCGAAGAACGGCCCGGCGACGTCGATCGAGCTGTCCGACGCCCAGGTCGAAGAGCTCGGCGGCGGCAAACGTGCCGCCGTGACCGTGACGATCGCGGGCCGCACCGCCCGGCTGCGGCTCGGTGTGATGGGTGGCAAGAACCTGGTCGGCATGTCGAAGGCGGCACGCGCCGAGCTCGGGGTGGAGATCGGCGACGAGGTGGACGCCACGATCGAGCTCGACACGTCGGCGCGCGAGGTCGACGTTCCCGACGAGCTTGCCGCGGCGCTCGCCGCCGAGCCGCAGGTGCAGGCCGCGTTCGACGCCCTGGCCCCGTCGCGCCGCAAGGAGCTGGCCCGTGCCGTCGCCGACGCGAAGCGCCCGGAGACCCGCGAGAAGCGCATCGCCGCGACCGTTGACCAGCTGCGCGCCCCCGGCACCAACTGATCCGCGCGTCACCCGCGTCCCGGGCGTCACCCGCGTCCCGCACGTCACCCGCGCGTCCCGCTGTGCACAACGGCGGACGCGCCGCCGCGACGCGCCGGCCGCGGCATCGCGACCCCGGCGTGTCGCCCGCCCGGCTCCGCCGTTGTGCACACGGCCGCCGCGACCCCGCGCCAACCGCCGCGACCCCGCGCCCGCCTCCCGCGTCACCCGCCGTTCACCGCCGGGGTGTCGGCTGGGGGCATGGCTCGTCGAGCACGCCGTTCCCTTCCGCTGCTACGACCCGCCGCCGCCGTCCTGGCCCTCGGCGGTGCACTGCTCTTCGGGGCGCGGCTCGGTCTGCAGCGGCAGGCGGCGATCGCGCGGCGCCGCATCGGCAAGCCGCTGGGCGAGGACGCGCTCGACGCCGACCGGGTGTGGCGCAGCGCCCTGCCGGGGGAGCCGGTCGACCTGGTGATGCTCGGCGACTCCATCGCCGCGGGCCTCGGCGCCCACCGGCGCAAGGACACGCTCGGCGGGCGGCTCGCGAAAGGGCTCGCGGCCGAGCTGCAGCGGCCGGTCCGCCTCCGCACCGCGGCGGTCGTCGGCGCCGAATCCTCGACCCTCGACGCGCAGATCGACGACCTGCCGGCGGACTACCACCCCGACGTAGCGGTCATCGTCGTCGGCGGCAACGACGTCACCCACCGCGTGCCGGTCGCGACGGCGGCATCCCACCTCGGCACCGCCGTCGCCCGGATGCGGGGCAGGGGAGCGGCGGTCGTCGTCGGCACGTGCCCCGACCTCGGCGCGCTTCGCGCGGTGCCTCAGCCGCTGCGCTCGATCGGGTCGCGGGTGTCGCAGCAGCTCGCCGCCGCGCAGGCGGTGCAGGCTGAGGCTGCGGGCGCGCGCGTGGTGTCGCTCCGCCGTGCGGTGGGCCCGTTCTTCCTCATCGACCCCGACGGGATGTTCAGCCTCGACCGGTTCCACCCGAGCGCGCTCGGTTACCGCCGCACCGCCGACGCCCTGCTTCCCGAGCTTGTGGCGGCGCTCACGCCCGACGGCTGACCCGCACCGCCCGCAGCACCAGCCCCACGGCGACGACGCCGAACCCGGAGACGACGGCCTGCCAGGGGAGGGTGAAGCCGAGGACGACGCAGCCGACCAGCCCGATCGCCTGCAGCGCCCGCGGGTACCGCCGCGCCTCGCCGCGCTGTCGCCACGCGGCGAGGTTTGCGACGGCGTAGTACAGCAGCACGCCGAACGACGAGAAGCCGATGGCGCCGCGCAGGTCGACGAGCAGCACGAGCGCGACGACGACCGCGCCGAGCGCGAGTTCGGCCCGGTGCGGCACGTGCCACCGCGGGTGCACCGCGGCGAGCGCGCGTGGCAGGTCGCCCTCGCGCGCCATCGCGAACGTGGTGCGTCCGATGCCGGCGATGAGGGCGAGCAGTGCCCCGAGGGATGCCGCGGCCGCGCCGACCTGCACGACGGGCACCGCCCACGTCGCTCCGACCTGCGCCACGGCGTCGGCGATCGGCGCGGCCGATGCGGCGAGGCCGTCCGGCCCGAGCGCGGCGAGGACGGCGACTGCCACGACGGCGTAGGTGACCAGCGCGCCGGCGAAGGCGAGGACGATCGCGCGGGGGATGGTGCGCTGCGGGTCGCGGACCTCTTCGCCGAGCGTCGCGATGCGGGCGTACCCGGCGAACGCGAAGAACAGCAGGCCCGCGGCCTGGAGGGTCCCGTAGACGCCGCCCTCGAAGAGGCCGTCGAACCCGACGGCATCCTCTGACGAGGCCGCGCCGGCACCGATCGAGACGACCGCGACCGCAAGCACGGCCAAGACGACGACGACGAGCGCGCGGGTCACGAGGGCGGTCCGCGTGATGCCGAACAGGTTCACCGTCACCAGCGCGACGACCACCACGGCCGCGACCGGCCGCTCCCAGCCGGCTGGCGCGAGGTAGGCCGCCGCGGTGAGCGCCATCGCCGCGCAGCTCGCGGTCTTGCCGATGACGAAGCCCCAGCCTGCGGCGTATCCCCACCACGGTCCGAGTTCGGCGCGGCCGTAGGCGTAGACGCCGCCCGAGGTGGGGTGGACGGCGGCGAGCTGCGCGGTCGAGGTCGCGTTGCCGAACGCGACGACCGCGGCGAGGGCGAGCGCGAGCAGGAGGCCCGCGCCGGCGGCATCCGCGGCAGGGGCGAAGGCCGAGAACACGCCCGCGCCGATCATGGATCCGAGGCCGAGGAACACGGCGTCGCGCAGCCCGAGTCGGCGTTGCAGGGCGGGGGAGCTCACGGGCGAAGCGTACCCAGCCGAGAAGAACTCGCGACATTGTTCTATAACCACTAGAATAAGCGACATGCTCATCCGCATCGATCCCGGCAGCCCGGAACCCCTGTTCACGCAGGTCACCCGCGCCGTCCGCGCCGAGATCGCGTCGGGGCGCATCGCCGTCGGCGAGCGCCTGCCTTCCGCGCGCGAGATCGCGCAGTCCCTGCAGATCAACCTGCACACCGTGCTGCACGCGTACCAGGACCTCCGCGACGAGGGACTGATCGAGCTCCGCCGTGGTCGCGGAGCTGTCGTCGTCGCGGATGCCGCGGCCCTGTCCGGCCTGCGCGACGACATCGAAGCCCTCGTGGCCAAGGCCGCCGCCGTCGGCGTCTCCGCCGACACCCTGTCCGCTCTCGTGAAGGAGGCCGCTCATGGCCGTTGACCTCGCCCGCGTCCGCTCCCGGTTCACCCTGGTGGCGCTGATCCTCCCCGCGATCGTCGTCGCTGCGGCGGTGGTCATCCAGGCGCTTGCTCTCCCGAGCCTCCCGGGCGTCGTCGCCACGCACTGGGGCTTCGACGGCACCCCCGACGGCTTCAGCCCGGCGTGGACCGTCCCGGTATTCACCGCCGTCCTCGGTCTCGGCCTGCCCGCCGTCCTCTTCGGGGTGGCGTTCCGCTCGCTGCGTCGCGGCGAGCACGGCGCTGCCTACCGTCTGCTCGGCGCGGTCGCGCTCGGCGTCGCCGTGCTGCTGTCGACCCTCATGACGTGGACCCTCGTTCTCCAGGTCGGCGGTGCCGACGCACAGCTGCCGGCGCTCGTCGTGGTCAGTTCGCTGCTCGCGGGTGTCGCCGTCGGCGCGGTCGGATGGATGCTGCAGCCGCACGCCCCGTGGCATCCCGTCGCCACCCACACGCCTGACGCCCTGCCGCTCGCACCGGGGGAGCGCGTCCTATGGACGCAGGCCGTCACGGTCGCTCCCGCGGGGCGGGTCGTGCTCGCCTCGGCGGTCGCCCTCACGGTCGCGGTCGCCGTCATGGTCGCGGTGCTGACGGCGTCGACGTGGGCGACGCTGCTCGCCGGAGCGATCGCCGTGCTCCTCGCGATCATGGTCGTCGCGAGCAGCCGTTTCCACGTGCGAGTGGATGCCGACGGCCTCACGGCCACGTCGGCTGTCGGCTGGCCGCGGGTCGCCGTCCCCGTCGCGGACATCGTGTCCGCCGAGGTCGTGAACGTCTCGCCGATGGCGGAGTTCGGCGGCTGGGGGCTGCGGTGGGGTCCCGGCGGGAGCCTCGGCGTCGTCCTCCGGGCGGGCGAGGGCATCCGCGTGCAGCGCACGAACGGCCGCTCGGTGACCGTGACCGTCGACGACGCCGCGACCGCGACGGCGCTCCTGGCCGCGCTCGCCGCCCGCCGCTCGGCTTAGTCACCCCCGCTCGCCGTGCACAGCGGCGGACCGCGCACCGCGACACGCCGCGCGCCGATGCCCCGGGCCGGCGTGGCGCCCCACCGGGTCCGCCGTTGTGCACAACTCCCCGCGAACAGATGGCAAGGGATGCCGCGCGACACGCGGCATCCGCCCGCCGACCCCCGGCGTGTCGGCTCGAATCCATTGCATTCACGCACCGCGCCTGAATCGCCGGTTGACCGCACCGCGGCATCCGCAGTCGAATGGATGCCATGACGCACCCCACCGCTGACCGTTGGAACGACGTCGACGCGTACCTGACGGAGATGCTCGTGGCGGAGGATGAGGCGCTGCGGGCGTCGGTCGCCTCCCTCGCGGAGGAGGGGATGCCGGAGATCGAGGTCGCGCCGCTCAACGGCAAGCTGCTGCACCTGCTCGCCCGGATGAGCGGGGCGAAGCGGGTGCTCGAGGTCGGCACGCTCGGCGCGTACTCGACGATCTGGCTCGCCCGGGCGCTGCCCGCCGACGGCGCGGTGGTCACGATCGAAGCGGAGCCGCACAACGCGGAGGTCGCACGCCGCAATCTCGACCGGTCGGGCGTGGGCGACCGCGTGGACATCCGCGTCGGGCGTGGCGAGGACGTGCTGCCGACCCTGACCACCGAGGAGCCGTTCGACCTCGTCTTCATCGACGCCGACAAGGAGTCGAACACCCTCTACCTCGACTGGGCCGCGAAGCTCGGCCACCCCGGCACCGTCGTCGTGGTCGACAATGTCGTGCGCAGCGGCCTGGTCGTCGTCCCCGGCGAGAACAGTCAGGTCGACGGCGTGCGCGCGGGGCTCGAGATGCTCCGCGACGACCCGCGCTTCGACGCGACGGCGCTGCAGACCCTCGACCGCAAGGGCTGGGACGGCATCGCTCTCGCACTCGTCGTCTGAACTCGTCGTCTGACCCCGAGCCGAACAACGCCGCAACAACCCGACGCCCGTCCTGTGCGGCATCCTGCGCATCACTAGACTCGGGAGCGGATCGAAGACGCTCCCGTTTCACCCCCACGAGCAAGGAGAAACCCCCGTGGCATTGATCGAGGCAGTAGGCGCACGCGAGATTCTGGATTCGCGCGGCAACCCGACCGTCGAGGTGGAGGTGCTGCTCGACGATGGCATCGTCCAGCGCGCAGCCGTTCCCTCCGGCGCATCGACCGGCGCGTTCGAGGCGTACGAACTGCGTGACGGCGACAAGACCCGCTACGGCGGCAAGGGTGTGCTGAAGGCTGTCCAGGCCGTCATCGACGAGCTGGGCCCGGCCATCGAGGGCGTCGACGCCAGCGAGCAGCGCATCATCGACGAGATCCTCATCGAGACCGATGGCACCGAGAACAAGTCGCGCACCGGTGCGAACGCCATCCTCGGCGTCTCGCTCGCCGTCGCGAAGGCCGCGGCCGACAGCGCCGACCTGCCGCTGTTCCGCTACCTGGGCGGCCCGAACGCGCGCGTCCTGCCCGTGCCGCTGTTCAACGTCATCAACGGTGGCGAGCACGCCGACAACGGCATCGACATGCAGGAGTTCTTCCTCGCGCCGATCGGTGCGCAGACCTTCTCGGAGTCGCTCCGCTGGGGTGCCGAGGTGTACCAGGTCCTGAAGAAGGAGCTGCAGTCGGCCGGCTACGCGACGGGCCTCGGCGACGAGGGAGGCTTCGCCCCCGACCTGCCCAGCAACCGCGAGGGCCTCGAGTTCCTGGTGAAGGCGATCGAGAAGGCCGGCTTCACGCCCGGCTCCGAGATCGCCCTGGGCCTCGACGTCGCCGCGACCGAGTTCTTCAACGACGGTGTCTACCGCCTCGACAACAAGGACTGGACCGCCGAGCAGCTCACCGACTACTACGTCGACCTGGTCGACTCGTTCCCGATCGTCACGATCGAGGACGCGCTCGCCGAGGACGACTGGGAGAACTGGACCGCCCTCACCGAGCGTCTGGGCAAGAAGGTGCAGCTCGTCGGCGACGACCTGTTCGTCACGAACCCGTCGCGCCTGGCCGACGGCATCAAGCGCGGTGCCGCGAACTCGCTGCTCGTCAAGGTGAACCAGATCGGCACGCTGAGCGAGACGCTCGACGCGATCGACCTGGCGCACCGCTCGGGCTACACCACGATGCTGTCGCACCGTTCGGGTGAGACCGAGGACACCACGATCGCCGACCTCGCGGTCGCCGTGAACTCGGGTCAGATCAAGTCGGGCGCGCCCGCTCGGAGCGAGCGCGTCGCGAAGTACAATCAGCTTCTGCGCATCGAGGAGGAGCTGGGAGAAGCGGCCGAGTTCATCGGCGCCGCAGCCTTCCCGCGCTTCACCGCCTGAGGCGTAACGCAGCACTGAAATCCTGACGAGAGGGGGAGCCATGGACAGACCATCGGCTCCCTCTCCTCGTTTTTCCGGCGGTTCCCCCGGGAAGACCAGACGAGCGGATGCCGCGCGCAAGCGCGTCGATGTCGGCGACTGGGTCGGCGGTGTCCGCGTGTCGGGGTTCATGGGCATCATGCTGGGGCTCGTCGTCCTCGCGGCGTTCGTCCTGGTCCCCACGATCGGCACGTACGTCGAGCAGCGGCAGCAGATCGCCGCGCTCGAGCAGGCGGTCGAGGCGACGCACGATGACGTCGCCGAACTCGAAGCCGAGCGCGAGCGCTGGCGCGACGAGTCGTACATCACGGCGCAGGCGCGGGAGCGGCTGTACTACATGCGTCCCGGCGAGGTCGTGTACCTCATCGCCGATGACGTGCCCGGCGGCATCCTCGCCCCGGAGCAGGAGCCGGTCAGTGACGATGTCGAAGAGACGCGCACCGACTGGATGACGCAGTTCCTCCGCTCGGTGACCGAGGCGGGGCTGGCGCGGTCGGTCACGTCGGGCTGACCGCGAGCGGATGCCGCGCCCGGGTACCCTTGAGCGGTGCCTCATCCGACCCTCACACCCGCGACCGACGCCGACCACGACACGATGCGTGCGCAGTTGGGGCGTCCCATGCGCGGTGTGGTCGGCATCGCGGCGCGGTGCGTGTGCGGCAACCCGACGGTCGTGGCGACCGAGCCGCGGCTGCCCGACGGCACGCCGTTCCCGACGTTCTACTACCTGACGCATCCGGGCGCGACGGCGGCGATGTCGGCGCTCGAGGCGACGCAGGTCATGCGGGAGCTGACCGAGCTGCTCGAGGGCGACGAAGACGTGGCTTCGCAGTACGCCAGCGCGCACGCGGCCTACCTCTCCGATCGTGCCGTGCACGGTGAGGTGCCCGAGATCGAGGGCATCTCGGCCGGCGGGATGCCGACCCGGGTGAAGTGCCTGCACGCTCTCGCCGCCCACTCGCTCGCCGCGGGGCCCGGCGTGAACCCGATCGGCGATCTCGCGCTGGCCCGCGGCACCTGGTCGCCGGAGCGCTGCACGTGTGCGGAACCGCGCGAGGCGACCGGATGAGGTTCCGGCGCGCCGTGCTCGCCGGTGCCGTCGTGGCGGCATCGGTGCTGTTGAGTGCCGCCGCGCCGACGCCGACCGCCGATCCTGAGCCGCAGGTCGATCCGATCCGCAACATGGAGTACTGGCTCGACGAGTACGGCGTGAAGACGGCGTGGAAGACCACGCGGGGCGAGGGCACCACGATCGCCGTCATCGACACCGGCATCGGCGAGGGCGCGGACGAGATGAAGGATGCCGTCGTGGGCGGCGCCGACTTCTCCGGCATCGGCACGCCCGACGGGCGCACGCCGATCGGCGATTCCGATTCCGATCACGGCAGCTGGGTGGGTTCGCTCGCCGCGGCGCGGGGGACCGGGAGCGGCAAGGGCATGGTGGGCGTCGCGCCCCGCGCCGAGCTGCTGTCGCTGTCGGTCGGGTTCACCGACGACGCGACCGTGCCGTTCGTCGATCAGGTCGCCGAGGCGATGCGCTGGGCCGTCGATCACGGGGCCGACGTCATCAACCTCTCCTTCACGACGAACACCCTCGACTGGGACCCGAAGTGGGATGACGCCTTCCTCTACGCCGCCGAGAACGACGTCGTCGTGATCGTCGCGGCCGGCAACCGCCAGAGCGGTACAGAAGAGGTCGGCGCGCCCGCCACCATCCCCGGGGTGCTCACCGTGGGCGGTGTGGATCGCGAAGGTCGGGCGAGCAACTCGGCATCCACTCAGGGGATCACCATCGGTGTGTCGGCCCCGAGTGAGGAGCTGCTGGGGCTGTCGGCCAACGGCGACCTCGTCATCTGGGAGGGCACGAGTGGGGCTGCGCCGCTGGTCGCGGGGATCGCCGCGCTGGTGCGGTCGGCTCATCCCGACTTGGATGCCGCCAACGTCATCAACCGCATCATCAAGACGGCCGATCCAGCGGCGGCGCAGCGGACCGTTCCGAGTGCGCTGTACGGCTACGGCACGGTGAACGCGGCGGCGGCGGTGTCGCGGTCGGTGCCGGCGGTGTCGGAGAACCCGATGGGTGATCTGGCGGAGTGGATCCGGCTGTATCGGCGCGCGGATGCGCCGTCGGCACCGACGCCGACGACCGCTCCCGCGACGGTTGCGCCCCTGCCCGAGGCGGAGCCGCCGACCGAGGCGGGATCGGCGCTGCTGCCCAGTGCGGACACGCTGCGGTACGGCACGGTGCCGCTCGTGGCGCTGAGCCTGGGGTCTATACTTGTCGTGCTCGGGGTCACCGCCGCTGCCCGTCGCATCAAGTCGGCACGCCTCTCGCGTTCGCCGAGCCGCCCAATCAAGGAGTAATCCGACTCGTGACTACCACTGTGCCCAAGATCCTGGTCGTCGGTGGAGGCTATGCAGGCTTCTACACCGCGTGGAAGCTCGAGAAGCACCTTCGCAAGGGGGAGGCCGAGGTCACGATCGTTGACCCGCTCCCGTACATGACGTACCAGCCGTTCCTCCCCGAGGTGGCTGCGGGTGAGATCGAGGCTCGTCACGTCGTCGTGGGGCTGCGCCGTCACCTGAAGCGCACCCGCGTGGTGGTCGCGAAGGTCACCGGCATCGACCACGCGAACAAGACGGCGACGGTCACGCCCGAGGTCGGCGAGCCGTGGCAGGAGACGTACGACCAGATCGTCGTCACCGCCGGCGCTGTGTCGCGTACCTTCCCGATTCCCGGCATCGCCGAGAACGCGATCGGTCTGAAAACGGTCGAAGAGGCCGTCGCGATCCGTGACCGCATCCTCACGAACTTCGACCGCGCCGCGAACCTGCCTCCCGGGCCTGAGCGCGATCGCCTGCTGACCGTTGTCGTCGTCGGTGGAGGGTTCGCCGGTATCGAGGTGTTCGCCGAGACGCGTGCGTTCGCGAGCGCGCTGCTGAAGTCGTACCCGACGATCGGGTTCGAGGAGACGCACTTCCACCTCATCGAGGCGATGGGGCGCATCATGCCCGAGGTGTCGCTGAAGACGAGCGAGTGGGTGCTGAAGGACCTCGCCAAGCGCGGTGCCAACGTGCACCTCGACACCCAGGTGAAGGGTGCTGTCGACGGCAACGTCGAGCTCTCCACCGGTCAGGTCATCCCGACCGATGTGATCATCTGGACCGCCGGTGTCATGGCGAACCCGACCGTCGTCCGCGGCAGCGACCTGCCCGTCGAGGAGCGTGGCCGCATCCGTGCGCGCGCCGACCTGCGTGTGGGTACGCCCGAGGAGATCGTCGAGGGCGCCTGGGCTGCCGGTGACGTCGCTGCTGTTCCCGACCTGACCGGTAAGGGTGTGGGCGGCTACTGCGTGCCGAACGCTCAGCACGCCGTGCGTCAGGCGAAGCTTCTCGCGAAGAACCTCACGGCCGTGCTGCGCGGCGAGGTGCCCAGCGAGTACATCCACCACAACCTCGGTGCAGTCGCGGGTCTCGGTCTGTACAACGGTGTGTTCCAGTCGAAGGGCATCGCGATCAAGGGCTTCTTCGCCTGGATCGCGCACCGTGGTTACCACGGCCTGGCGATGCCGTCGTGGGAGCGCAAGTTCCGTGTTGTGGGCGACTGGTGGCAGAACCTGTGGCTGGGCCGCGACAACGTCTCGCTCGAGGCGCTGCAGAACCCCCGCTACGTGTTCGAGGAGTTCGCCGCTCGTCCCCGTCCGGCCGCGCCCGAGGCTGCCCCCGCGCCCGCCATCGAGCCGAAGAGCGTCGCCGGCGAGAACGCTCCGACCGCTGGCGAGTCTGCCAAGGCCTGACTCACGCTCGATTGGACCCCGCCTGCCCTTGTGGCCGGCGGGGTTCGTCGTTTGATCCGCGGATGCCGCCTGGGTGAGCGCGCGCTGCGGCCCGGCTCGCCCGCGGCTGGCGGCTACGCTGGCGGAGGGCCCCCGTAGCCCAATGGCAGAGGCAGGCGACTTAAAATCGCTTCAGTCTGGGTTCGAGTCCCAGCGGGGGTACAACACGACTTTGGCTCGAGTTACTTGTTGATCTCCTTCATGACCCGAAGTTCCACCTCGAACAGCGGGGGACACGGTTTGTGGTCCTTCGGGCAGATGAAGGGGTCATTCTCGAATGCATTCGGCAGGAGCCGAAGAATCTCCTCAGCACACATAGAGCAGTAGTTCTCTGCTGCCATGTTGAGTGTGTCCTCCTCGGCGCCACAGAAGGTGATGCGCCACTCGGCGTCGCGACAACACACACCGTGAGTGATCGCGTCCGCGTCAGCTATCAGCCTGAGGGTGGCGTCGTCAGCTTCAATGGCGACCGCGTTGTCACTAGATGTGGCAGGTTCCGGCGGCGTCAGGCTCGGCGTAGCCGGCGTTGGCGAGGAATGGATCGACGGCATCCCGACCCCTCTATAGGTATCGACGAACAGCAGCACGGATTGCGTCAGCGTGCTGGTAGATCTCGTCGAGGGATTCGATCGCGTGACGGGTCTCGTTCTTCTCTTCGTCGAGCAGGCCCAGGTACTTCTGCTTCGAATTGAAGTGGAGGCGCGCGAGCGGCTTCCGATTGTTGTCGTCGAGGAGTACCGCGAAGTAGCTCTTGGCATCACGCTGCGTAATTCGACTCGGTTTCACCTCGCCGCACGCGATCGCTTTCACGATCTGGTAACCCTCGAGCTCCTCGAGGGTGGTCTCGATCTCTGTGTCGCGATCGAGGTCGAGCGCTACGACGGGCTCGCTCGTGACTGCTTCCTCTGCGACCAAGAGGGGAGTGGAGGCGCCAAGCGCGGTCTTGAGGCGATCGTTCACACTTTCGGTGAGGAACTGCTTTGATGCCTTGCCGACGAGCGTGGTGAATTGCTCCCGCACACGCTGCGTGAAGGAACCGTCGTACACGCGAGTGGTGAAGAACTTGATCCACTCGTCGGACGGCTCACGGAACTGTGCCGCGATCTCACGCTTGAGCGCGCCGACGTACTTGAGCTCCTCCGCCGCGTTGATGATCGAATCGAGGTCGAAGCTCTCCTTACTGAGCTTCTGAATCTCGGCGATGAGCGTCTCGTCGATGTCGAGCAGATCGAGCACGAGGAATGGCTTCGCATCCATTCGGTTCGGCGCATCGAGGTCGGTGTAGAACTGCCACACCACACCGTTCGTCAGCACGGCGAGGCGCGCGTTGGTCACCGAGAAGTACCGGAACAGTTGGGACGCGTGCTCGATCTTGAGCTGGCCGAGGGAGGGCTTGCACTCGATGAGGATCTGCACCTCGCCATCGCGCACGATGGCGTAGTCGACCTTCTCGCCCTTCTTCGTGCCAACGTCGGCTGTGAACTCGGGGACGACCTCGAGTGGGTCGAAGACGTCATAGCCGAGGATCGTCGAGATGAATGGCATAACGAATGCGTTCTTCGTCGCCTCTTCGGTACCGATTGCCTCGGCTTGGTTCTTCACCTTCGCCGCCAACGCGGCGAGACGGTCCACAAACTCCATCGTTTCCCCCAGGATCGCATCGAATGTGCGTGAATAGGCCCGAGCGTATCGGAGAGATGCTTCGCATGGGCGGACCCGTGGAGCGTTGCTGCGCGATCCGCCCTGATACGGTCGCACTCGTGACAAGTGAGCGCGTGCGTAAGGCCCTGAGTTCGTTCGTCGAGGAGCGGGAGTGGGCGCAGTTTCACACGCCGGTCAACCTTGCGAAGAGCGTATCCATCGAGGCTGCCGAGTTGCTCGAATGCTTCCAGTGGGGTGATGACGCTGACGCGTCACGCGTGCGAGAAGAGCTTGCTGACGTCGTGACCTATTGCACACTGCTTGCCATGCGGCTCGGTGTCGACCTTGACCAGATCGTCCTCGAGAAGCTGGCCATCACCGAGCGTAAGTACCCGGCTGATCGAGCGAAGGGGCGGAGCGCGAAGTATGACGCCCTTTGAGATCGAGCAGCTGACCTTTTCGCAGCCTGCTCTCAAGGAATGGGCTCGCGGAGACGAGCGTCGCAGAAACTGGCCCGTCGTATACGTGATCGATGGCGGCGAGGCGAAGGGTGCAGCATCCGTTTATGTCGGTGAGACCGTCAACGCGGCTTCGAGGATGAAGCAGCATCTCGCCAACCCCGCGAAGGATGGGCTACGGAGCGTTCGCGTCGTGTTCGATGAGACCTTCAATAAGTCGGCGTGTCTGGACCTCGAGTCGCACCTGATCCGATGGCTCGCGGGGGATGGGCAGTTCACGGTGATGAACGGCAACGAAGGGATCATCGACGCGCGCTACTACGAGCGCGACGTCTACCGCGAGAGCTTTCGTGACATCTTTGAGCAGCTGCGCGCCGAGGGGATCTTCCAGCGGACGATTCCGGAGATCGAGAATAGCGATCTCTTTAAGCTGTCACCGTTCAAGGTGCTCACACCTGAGCAAGCAGTCGCTGTCGAGGACATCGTCGAGGGTCTGCTCGAGGATCTTGCGGCTGGCACACCGTCGTCGAGTGTGATCGAGGGGCATCCCGGTACTGGCAAGACAATCGTTGCGATCTTCTTGATGAAGCTGCTCGCGGACATCCGCGACTACAGCGACGCTGACGAGATTGAGTCGGACTCGATGTTCGCCGAGTTCTTTGTGCCCGAGAATCGGGAGCTGCTCCGCGACCTTCGCATTGGCTTCGTCGTTCCACAGCAGTCGCTTCGTGAGTCAATCAAGCGGGTGTTCAAGAAGACGCCGAAGATCGCCCCGGAGCAGATCCTCAGCCCGTTCGATGTCGGGACGTCGGATACGCGCTGGGACATCCTGATCGTGGATGAGACGCACCGGCTGAATCAGCGGGCGAACCAGTCGTCCGGCGTCAACAACAAGCGCTTCATCATCAGCAATGAGAAGTTGTTCGGGGCCGACGATCCCGTGAAGACTCAGCTGGACTGGATCCGAGCGCAAAGCGCGCATCAGATCTACCTCCTCGATGTCGAGCAGACGGTGCGCCCGGCGGATCTGCCGCAGGCGATCCTTCGCGGGCTTGCCGAAGATGCTCGAGCTCAGCATCGCCGCTACCCGCTCGCGACGCAGATGCGGGTGCACGCGGGCGCCGACTACGTCGCATTCGTCCGGGGGATGCTTCGTGGCGAAGCGGAGTCCGGCGGTCGCCCGGACTTCGGAGACTATGACCTTCGGCTCTTCGACAACCTGGCAGAGATGCGCGCGGAGATCTTCGCCCGGAACGCCGAGCACGGACTTGCTCGTCTTATCGCTGGCTACGCGTGGGACTGGAAGAGCAATCGCGACAAGATGGCCTTCGATATCGAGCTCGACGGGCTGCAGTTGCGTTGGAACAGTCAGTCGAAGGACTGGATCAGCAGCCCCGGGTCGATTGACGAGGTCGGTTCGATCCACACCGTGCAGGGGTACGACCTGAATTACGCGGGCGTCATCATCGGCAATGACCTGCGCTACGACTCAGTAGCGGGCCGGCTTTACATCGACCGGGACTCGTACCGCGACGCGAAGGGCAAGGAGAACAACAAGCAGCTGGGGATCGTCTACTCCGACGGCGACCTGCTTGAGTTCATCCGGAACATCTATGGGGTGCTGCTGACGCGGGGGATCCGCGGAACTTACGTCTACGTATGCGATCCGGAGCTGCGGGCATATGTCGAGCGCGCTCTGGCCGAGGCGAAGCAGTAGATCCAATTCAACCCAACCGATCGCAACACTGCGTCAGAGGAGCGACCGTAGCCGGGCTTCCTTGCGCGCCGGCTATGCGAGCGCAGAACGCGGTCTCGTGCGCAGCCGCAGTTGTCATCAGTCGCGCGGCCCGCTCGACGACCCGCTTGCGGGTGTGGAATGCGCCAATCGCTGTGTCGCGCCTGTCCGCCAAGATGGGGTGCGTGACCGACGCGATAGACGGCCTGTTCGATCCCAGCCGCAGCGAGACCCCTCCCGCCGTAGACATCGCCACGCTCAGACAGCTACTTCAGGCGCAGGCAAACACGATCGTCGCCGTTGGGACTGGCGGCGAGCGCATACAGAACGTGGATTCGCGGTGGCAGCGAGACACGCGCACACTAAACGCGAACTTCCGACGCCTTGGACTCCCGCCACCGTTCCCCTGGGATGGGCTCTGGGACTGGTATGGGTATTACTCCCAGAACCTCGCGACATACCAGGAGCGTCGGAGCTACGTTCGCGAACTGACGCAGAACGCCCTCACTCGGCTCGACCAGATCGAAGCTCGCGGCGGCATCCATGACCCCGCCGCGGGCGATGACACGCCGACGTGGCAAAACCTCAATGGCCGAATCGCAGGTCTCGTCGAGGAGTACTCCAGCGCACGAGACCGCGACGGCTGGCAAGACGTAGGGCGACGCAGCCGGGAGATTCTGATTGACTTCAGCAAGCTGATCGCGGACCCAACCATCGTGCCTGAGGGGCAGGAACCACCGAAGGGCGCAGACGCGAAGGCGTGGTTCGATCTGTTCCTCGCGAAGTTCGCGAGCGGACGTGACAAGGCGGAGCTGCGCTCCACGATGAGGGCCGTGTGGGACCTGGCTCAGAAGGTCACTCATGGAGACATCACGGACGTTGACGCGTTCGCAGCTGCGCAAGCGACCGTAATGGTCGTGCGCACGGCACAGATGCTGAAGCGTGACGCAGAATAGGAGGGTATTCCTTGGCGAACTTCGATGATGAAACGCTACGCGCAGTGGGCGAGCTAATTGCCCTCGGCGAGCAAGAGGGTTTCGGCATAACGTTCGAGCCAGATGCAGACGGCTGGACGGTCGGATTCGTGCGCGGCCGGGGCGGCGGCGACCTGCACAGCGATTACGACCTGGCGACAGCGGCGCGAGGTGCGATCCGCCCGCTACTCCAGTTATCGGCCCGGCACGTCGCCAACCGTCGCGACCGTTCGCCGCGGGACTAAGTCGCGGGCGAGCTTCCGAAGTAGCAACGATTGTCGGGGGCACCATCCACACTTGGAGGGTGGCAAGAAGAAAGCTTCCCGACCTTGAGATGGTCGAGGCCGACGCGCGAGGGATTGAGATCGGCTTTGAGCGAATGGCGGGGATACTGGCGCGCCTACCCGACATTGACTCCCACGCGGACCTCGTGAAACTTGCCCCGGGCCTGATCGCGGCGGCGGTTAGACGGATCGAAGACGCAGCCGAACCGTTCGACGCCTTTGACGTGCTCGAGTCGCTCAAGATGCGCGAGCTACCGATGAGCTTGGTGGGATACAGCGAGCGTGAGCACGACGGCATGCCGGCGGTAATTGAACTTGCCGCCGTTGTCCTGCTCGCCCGTGGCGCGCGCGAGGCACATGAACCATCTGACGCGAATCCTGGGGAGGCGGTTGAGCAGATCGCCGAAGCTGCCCGCGAACTGCTCTTTCTCGCGAACTTCGTCTCTCTCACCCCTCCCATGGCCGCCTCCGCTGGATCGTCCGAGAGCGCCGCCAAGGCGGAGATTGCTCAATCGCTCAAGACGTACGAGCTATTTGTGCGCAACCGTCAGTATCAGAGCATTCGCGACGAGCACGATCCGAAGCTCCTTGGCGACGATCAGGTCTCCAGGGACATGACTGAGATGCTCGGATTCAGCTACACCGAGTACATCGCAATCCGTCGCGCGATCCACGAGTTTAGTGGCGACCGGCTCAACGCAGCCGCGGACCAGTTCTACGGTGCCTTCGATGACGAAGCAGCGGCCGCTCGCTGGGACTTCAGTTCTCTGCCGGAGGACACGCGGGAGAGAGCGTGGAAGGGCCTGGCCAACCTCTTCATTCATCCTGGTGCGCGAGCATCGTTCACCGCGGACGAGATCGCCGTTCGTTCAGAGTCCGAAGTGTCGATAGTTCGTGCAGTGCTCACACTCTTTGCGGTGCCCTTCGACTCCGGCGATCCAGCGAGCAATGTTCGGTCGTACCTTGAGGGCGATAACCCGTTCAGCTCGAAGTCGCTGCTGGTCGATGCCGCGGGTAACTATCTCTCCACAGGGGCACAACTTGGGGACGACATGGTTCGGACCGCGGTTGAGAAGGGATTGTCAGAGAAGGCGAAGGCGCGCTACGTGGGCGTGAGGACGAGGGTCTCTGAAGGGCTTGCGGGCGACTACTTCGGCAAGATGATTGGACCAGCCCAGAAGTTCACGGGTTTGAAGTACTGGGCGCCCGCAGCGGGTGAGGGGCCTGAGGTCGTCGCGCAGGATGAAACCGACGTCAGGTCGTCCGCGAAGCAGACCGAGATGGACTGTCTCATCGTCGCGGAAGACGTCGCCATCTGTGTGGAAGTGAAGGGAGCCGGGCTCAGGAAGGAAAGTCGCGGCGGGAACGCCGTGAAACTCGCCTCGGATCTCGCGAAGACGGTTGGTGAGGCCGCTTCTCAGGCTGATCGGGCTCGTGCCTTGATCGAAGCTAATCATGGTTTGCACACGCCATCCGGTTGGCTCAGCCTTGACGGGGTTCGCGAGGTTCACTGCGTGGTGGTCACCCTCGAGGACCTCGGGCCAGCTGGCATCGCGCTGGACGCGATGGTTCGTGCTGGCGTGGTCACGACACAGCGAGTCCCGTGGATCGTGTCGCTACATGATCTCGCTGTTATCAGCCGCCTCGTTGAGGAACCCGCCGAGTTGTTGCTCTATCTGCGCCGACGGACGTCGCCGACATTCGCGCAGGTATTCCACGCCGTCGACGAACTTGATCTATTCATGTCGTTCCTCAGTGACGGACTCTTTCTCGAGGACGATCCTGACGTCGTCGCTGCTGCCAACCCGGCGGCGCCCCCCGCGACGGCGGCGGAACGCAGGCGATTTCAGCGGTCGCTTGTCCCGAAGACAGTCGCGACACACACTGACCCACTGGATCAGTGGATGTACGCCGCGGAGTCTGGAGGTGCGACCGATACGAATGACTATCCGAAGCCGACCTTCAGATCGGAGGCTCGCATTGCGGCGCTCGTAAACAGCATGACTCGTGATCGCAAGCCTGGATGGCTTCGCGCTGGAGCCGACCTGTTGGCATTCAGCGGCGATGCCCAGAGCCGTATCGCTAACGCCATAGAGCGGACGGCCGCGGCGACGCGTGCCGATGGAAAGTGGCACAACGCCTTCATGAGTCAGATGAGTGCCCAGGGCCACTTCGGGCTGTTCATCGGCTCGGTTCCGCTCGGCATGTCCGTCGCCAAAGCGACGACTCAGCTAGAGAGGTACGCCCGGGTTAAAGTTCACCAGGTGCATGCCGACCGATCTCTCGGACTGGTCGTTTCGTCTAGTGGCGAGATTGTGAACGTCGGCTACGGGAACCACGAACGGGAGGAAGATCCCGCACTGGATGCCTTAACTGCTCAAATGTCGCTCACGTCGGTCGCCCGGATGTCGCGATCGATGCCGCCACCGTCCGCGCGGCGGACCACTGTCAGGCTCCGCGGAAAGGCGAAAGGCAAGAAAAGGAAGCGGTAGCACCTCTCTGGACTTCCGATGCCTGGTCCCGCGCACGGCAGAAGGCGCTCGCGGGTAGCGACCGCGGGGTGTCACGAATCGAGATCGCGCTTCACGGTCCGCTGATCGGGCACTGCCCGCAGGGGGATCCAGCGATCCACGTGGGGAGGGTCCTCGCCGTGCGGGTGGCTCCTGTGCGTACGCTTTCCGGATGGGGACGATCACAGTGGAGTACTGCGACTGGTCCGCGCGCTCCGGCCACGACCGGGATGCATGCGAAGGCCACGTGATGGGGCAAGTGGCGGTGACACACTTCGGTGTCCGCGTGCAGCGGGGATCCGTTCATGGACTGCGACTGACACGGGACACGTACACGCGGGTGAGCACGCGCAACTCACTATGGTTCCCGCGGGCGCTTTCCCCGAGAACGTGGGACGCCCGGATGGAAGACTTCGTCGACGAGGATCATCGGAACTATTCCGAAGAATGGTGCACTCGAGCGCGCTCACTGGCGTTGGAGAACTTCGACCTGAACATGGCGTACTTCGCTCAACTCGACGAGGTCGAGTTTGACGACGCGGTTCAGACCGCGGTCAGAAGTATCGCCGGGGTACGGGTCGTGACCGATCTCGAACGGTGGAACGCGGTTCCGGGCGTCTACGTGATGGTGCTCGACGACTACAAGCAGGTGTACGTCGGCACGACTGGACGTCAGGTCGGGGTGATGAAGCGCATCCGACAGCATTGGACGAACAGCAAGCCACTGGACCGCCTAGTCTTCGGGACGGTGAGCACCTCAATCTTGTCGATCGACAGCTTTCGGGCACTGGATACCACTCGCATCTATGCTGCGCGCACGAGCGCCCCGTTCGAGCATGAGCGATTGCTACTCGACGAGTTCCCCAGCAAGTTCACCCTCAACCGCGTGAGTGGCGGTGATCCTCGCGAGCTCGGGATCCTTCACGCTTCCGGCTACGACACGATCCGGGAGCGCGCCCTGAAAGTTGTCGATGACGCGTGATCGGCAGGGCGTGAACGAAGGCGTCCCTCTCCCGGGCACCGCCCGCATGAGGATCCTGACCCGCCGTAGGTAGTGGCGCCGATCGATAGGGTCGAGGCATGCCCTCGCGCCGCGTCCGGATCGCAGTTCTGACAGCACTCCTCGTGGCGCTTTGCGGGTGTTCGGCAGAGCCGCCTGGCACCGTCTCGTCAGCATCGCCCGACACAGACGGCGCGTCGCTGGCCACTGAGACACCGAGCTTGACGCCGACGCCTGATCCCACACTCTCGCCGGAGCCGATTGCGGTGCCGAGTTGCGCGGAGCTGCTCAGTATCGAGCAGGTCCGTGTCACTCTCAATGACGACAGGGTGGAGGGCCCAGCCCCCCTCGATGCGATCGAGCCGCCGTCGGTGCTGGGGCCGGCAGCGCGTCAGACGTTTGAAACCGCGATCGATGCGGTCGGCTGCAGCTACGGCATCCCGTATTCCGACGGCGGCTTCTACGTGATCGTTCTCGCAGTCGATGGCGCGTCGGCATCGGAGCTTGTGTCTGCCCTGAAAGCGTCCGACGAGTACGAACAGACCGCGCGCGGCGACATCGCCATGTTCTCGAAAGGGGTCCCCGAAGGTATAGGAACTTACCTTGGCTACGCACTCGATGAGAACGTTTGGGCGATCGTCCAAGGAACGATGGTCAGCTCGACGACATCTGTCAATATCGCAGCCGACGCCGTCACCGCCGTCTTGGGATAGGACGCCGAGCCGCCCACGATGCTCCTCATGCGCGCAATGCCCGTATACGGATCAAGCTTGCCCGCGAAGTTTGGGGATCAACGGTGGGCCGCGGCGGTGTGTCAGTTTCTGTTGTGGCCTAGCGATCTGGAGACCAGGACTCCCTTCCAGTAGGTCTCTCGGTCGATGACGTGCTGATCGTCTGTGCGCATCGACCAGAACTCCAGCAGGGCGAACCGCATCGTCTTTTGGAAGTAGTCCTCGCCCTTGGCAGCGAGGTGTGCCTTCAGACCGATGTTGTCGCCATGAAGCGTGAGGGCGTACTGGGACCAGCGTTGCCAGATGCCCGTATCACCGTAAGCCGACCCGACATAGGGCTCTCCCGTCACCGTGTCGTGGATGACGTAGACCCCCTTCATGTGCTCTAGTGCGATGCGCCAGTCGGGTCGGGCCTGTCTCACGATCGCCTGAATCTCGGCGAGCGAATGATCGATGCGGTCATGGCCGGGGAACGGATCACCCACGAATGGCTCTTCAGCGATCATCGAAACCGTCATCTCGTTGAGGCATGCCTCCATGTTCCGGCGTCGGTTACGACCCTTGAGCGTCGTTCGCACGTAAAGCCTCTTGATGTACGGGCCCATCAGGTCGTCTCGCAGAACGACATCATAGGAGTGCTGTCGTGGCTCAGGGCGACGCCCCACAACCTCCCAGATCCCGCCGAACAACCACAGCGACGGGTCATGTCGATCCTGCGCCAGCGAAAAGATGAATCGTCGATTGAAGTCGTCATTGACGTTGCGCCAAGAGTTCCAGCGTTGCCACAGATCGGGATCGTTGCCGAGCGCATCGATGGGAAATGAATCACCGTTGAAGACCGCGAAGTGCAGCTTGCAGTGGATCGGATCGAACCCGGGAGGCAGCAACGTTGCGAGCAAGATCGGAGCCATGAAGAAAGGCTAGTGCCGCCATGCTTAGGAGTCCTGGCACCGGTCGTCGACCGAGGCAGAGCGCTTTCGCGCAGCCCCTTGAGCGCCCGATCGCTGGGACATCGCGTCCCCAGCCGAAGCGCGGCACGCCACCGTCCCCTCATCGCGCGTCGCCCGCTCAAGGATCGAGCCTCGCCCTGCGATCGCGCCACACTCGCTGGTCGCTCACCGGCGCCGTCGCCGAGGGCAGAGCCCTCGAGAATAGAACTGTGGAATCACCTGCCGACTTCATCGACCGCACGCTGCGGGCTGAGGCATCCGAGTGGCGGACGTGGGCGGACGGTGATGACTCGGTCGGCGGGCTGAGGGTCTACGGGTCGTCGACCGGGGCGATCCGCGGCACCGTGCGCGATGCGCTGCGACGACACCGAGGGCTGAGCCACGACGACATCGTCATGCTCGCCTCGGAGTTGTGGTCGGTGCCGGTGTTCGAGCGACGGCTCGCAACGGTCGTGCTGCTACAGGGGCAAGTCGGCACGCTTACGGGCAACGACCTCACCCGGATTGAGGGGTTCCTCCGCGACGCGCGGGTGCCGGAGCTCATCGAGCCGCTCGCGGGCGACGTCGTCGCGCCGCTGCTCGCGAGGCTGACCGGCGCCGACGCGGAGCGGGCGCAGCGCATCGTCGCGCGGTGGGCGGAGTCGGATTCGGCTTCGCTCCGGGCGGCTGTCGCGTTGCTGTGACGCCGGCGGCGCGGCATCCGCCCGGTTCGTCGCAGACGACATGTAGCTCAACCGCCCACGAGATCTGAGTGCGCCGGTTGGCTTACCAACACTTGCACGAGGAAGTGTTGGGAACTGGTTGCTGCGACGCCGGCGGCGGGTTTTCGTAGATGAGGGAACTCTCATTTAGCCTGGGGTTCTGACCGCAGATTTCGGCCTCTCAATGTCGGAACCCCTCACCATCATGGAGGTGTGACCAGCCCCAACGAGACTCCCGGCTCCGACGCCTTCCTCGCGTCGCTCGCCGAGGTCGTCCATGGGGCCGAGGGGATCGAGCGCCGGCTCGCCGCAGTCCAGGTCGAGCAGATCCGCATGCTTGCAGCCGCAGGCGCGCTCGCGCGCCGCACGGCATCAGGTTCACCCGCGCAGGTGCGCGAGCGCGACATGGTGCTGCGGTCCGTTGCCGCCGAGCTCGGCGGTGTCGCGCGGGTCACCGACCGCACCATGCAGCGCCGGATCGACGAGGCACGCACCATCGTCGACGACTACGCGATCGCCCTCGACGCCTGGGAAGCCGGTCGGATCACTCGCGGTCACGTGATGGTGATTGTGGATGCCGGTTCGGTGCTGCCCCTCGACCTTCGCGGCGACTTCGCCTCGGCCGCAGTCGAGCGGTGCGAGCGCGATACGCCCAACCGGGTCCGCGCCGAGCTCGAGATGCTCGCGCAGCGGATGCACTCGCGCACGTTCACCGAGCGGCACGAGCAGGCTGCCGCCGGCCGGTGTGTGCGGATCGTTCCCGGGCGAGATGGGATGAGCGACCTCTTCGCGACGGTGCCCACGGTCATTGCGGAGGGGATCCACGACCGTCTGACACAGATGGCTCGAGCGGTCATCGACACCCGGGGCGAGCGTGCCGCCAGCGGCAGCTTCGCCCACGACGAGGCGAACGCATCACGCGCAGAAATCGTCTCGACCGACACGCGCTCCACCGACCAGGTGCGCGCCGACCTCTTCGCCGACATGCTCCTCGCCGGCATTCCCGCGCTCGACGACACCCGCGACACCACCGCAGGTCCCCTCGGCAAGATCCGCGCACGCGTGCAGGTCGTCATCCCTGCGCTCGCACTCACCCGCGGCGGCACGCGCGACAACGAAGAGCCCTGCGACCTCGTCGGGCGGTCGCCCATCGACGCGGAAACCGCCCGACAACTCGCCGGCGGAACCGTCATGTGGGAACGCATCGTCACCCACCCCGTCAACGGGACAGTTCTCGAGGTCGATTCGTACCGCGTGCCGGAAAAGATGCGCCGCTACCTGCAAGCCCGCGACCAGCACTGCCGATTCCCCGGATGCCGCACCGCCGCGATCCGCTGCGAAGTCGACCACAACCACGATCACGCGCTCGGCGGCAAGACGAAGACCTGCAATCTCTGTCACCTGTGTCAGCGACATCACTCGATGAAGCAGTTCACGGCATGGAGGGTCCGACAACTGTCGGGTGGCGTCCTGGAATGGACCTCACCCCTCGGCAGGATCTACAGAGAAGACGCACCGGTACCGGCCGTCGCGTTCGCTCCTGCCGACACCTCGCTCGCACCGTTCTGATCCTCTCGCCGGCGACGCGCTCGCCTGCTCGAGACTGACGTGCTCGCCCGCTTGAGACTGACGTGGTCGCTTTCGCGCCGCGATCCCCGGAAGGACGCGGCGTCGGCTGCGGTGACGTCGGCGGCGCGGCATCCGCTCGGTCAACCCGAGACGGCGCAACCACCCGGAGACGACGTCGTCAGTCGGAGACGACGCAGAACGTATTGCCGTCGGGGTCGCGCAGCACGATGTAGTCGGCGCCGTCCTCGTAGTCCCAGTCGTCGACCGTGGTGGCGCCGAGGGCGACCAGCCGCTCGACCTCGGCGGTGCGGTCCTCGGCCAGGATGTCGAGATGGTGCCGCTGCGGCTTGTCCGACCCGACGAGCATGAGCGACAGCTGCACGCCCGTGCCCTCCCGCGGCACGAGACTGGCCCAGTCATCGCCCGGCTCGCGCTTCGGCACGTAGTCGAGCGCCGCAGTCCAGAACTCCACCGCACGCGTGATGTCGCGCACGCCCCACACGATCGAATAGATGCTTGCCATGTGCGGCATCCTGCTCCTGAGAGCGCCTCTCCGGTAGGGGGCTTGCGCGGGTGCAGCGAATGCGCGTGGCCGGAATCACGCTAGGGCTGTCGGTCTCGCACATCGCAGCGAGGAGGCATGTCTCGGTACGGTCGGGCCATGCTCGAGATGCGTCCGACCTGCGAGTCCTGCGGAACCGCCGCCGCTGCGGACGGCGAGGCCTACATCTGCTCGTACGAGTGCACCTGGTGCGCAGGCTGCGTCGACACGTTTCCCGGCGGGGCGTGCCCGAACTGTGGGGGAGCGCTCGAGCGGCGGCCGACACGCGTGGCCGCTTCCTGATCACGTGCGCCGTTCGTTCCCGCGCTTGTAGTTGCCCGTCACCCGCGCCATCACGTGCTGCGGATCGCGTCGTTCGACGTCGTCGAGGAACTTCTCCGCGGCGCGACCCCGCAGTGTCGCTGCGAGCCGGCCGTCGTGTCGGATCTCGATCTGCGAGCCGCGGGTGGTGTACTCGAAGCCGCTTGGGGTGCCGGTCATGAAGCCGCCACGAGGCTCGGCGGGTCGGCGGCATCCCACCGCTCGACGGTCTGCACGGCCCAGAACACGGCGAACAGCCCGAGCGCGATGGCTTCACCGATGAAGACAGCGGGGGTGTGTGGCATCCGGATGCCGATGATCACCGTCATCAGCAGATCGATCACCATCGCCACCGGGATCACGAAGTACACCACCCGCACCGCACGCGACGGCCGAGGGGCGGCCGGATCGCGCGTGCGGGGAAGCGCGTTCACGATCGGGATCGCCGCGAACACCGAGAAGAAGCACACCGTCACCACCAGGTGCACATTCACCCCGCCCGCGAACGGAAACTGCTCCCGCAGCCCCGGCGCGAACGCCAGCACCGCCAGCCCCACGCCCACGACGAGCGCCACCGAACCGATCGCGACAGTCCGACGCCACGGGATCTGCCCGCGAACAGTCAGGACGATCGCTAACACGAGCACCGCGCCCAGCACCACGAGGTACGTCGCCACACCGTTCAGCACCGTCGGCATCACGGCATCGGGCACGACCGGCTCGAGCCGGAACCCCGTCGGCACGATCGCGATCAACGGCGCGAAGATCGCCGCCACATCGAGCAGCACCGACTCCAAATCCCGCCCCGACAACGCCAGCAGCGCCACCGCCGTCGCGGCCAGCGCCGCCGAGAACACGCCACCCGCGGGCGAGTAGTAGTAGTCGCTGATCGACGGCAGCAGAACACCCGTCCGCACCGTCTCGGCCGTCACCGCCACAGCCAGCGCGAACACGACCCCCACGAGCGACAGCCGAAGGTACCGATGGGTGCGCTGACCAGTCACCCTCGCGACCCTATGTCACGCCGGTGACGCGGGGTCGCCGGCGCGGATGATGTCCGCGATGATCGGAACATGCTGATCGCAATGGCAGGGCTCCCGGGCTCAGGCAAGAGCACGCTGGCCGGCGAGATCGCGCGAGCGCTCGGTTGTTCGCTGCTGTCCGTCGATCCCATCGAAGCGGCGATGTGGCGCGCGGGTGTCGCGCGCGATCAGCCCACCGGGCTCGCGGCGTACGTCATCGCCGAAGACCTCGCCCGCGCGCAGATGCTGCTCGGGCACGACGTGGTGATCGACGCGGTCAACGACGCCGACGCCGCTCGCGGGCAGTGGGAAGCACTCGCGGCCGAGCTGGGGGAGCCGCTCGCGTTCGTCGAGGTCTTCTGCAGCGACGAGACGGAGCACCGGCGCCGGCTGACCGAGCGTCGCCGTGACATCGTCGGATTTCCCGAACCGACGTGGGACTCGGTCGTCGAGCGGAGGGCTGCTTTCACTGAGTGGACGCGTGGGCGTCTGCGGCTCGATTCGATGCTCTCGCAGCAAGACAACGTCGCTGCGGCGCTTGCCCACATCGCCTCGGTGAAGATGAGAGATTCCTCATCTGGCGAGGCCTTCTGAGGCCCCAATCCGGCCGCTCAATGTCGGACCCCCTCACCATCATGGAGGTATGACAAGCCCCCACGGCACTCCCGGTTCCGACGCGTTCACCGCGTCGCTCGCCGAGATCGTCCACGGGGCCGAGGGCATCGGGGCCGCCCTCGCTGCGGCGCAGATCCAGGAGATCCGCATGCTCGCCGCGGCCGCCGCGCTCGCGGAGCGGACCGTCGCCGGATCGCCGCAGCGCGTGCGCGAACGCGACATGGTCGAGCGTTCCATCGCGGCCGAACTCGGGGGAGTGGCGCGCGTCACCGACCGGACCATGCAACGGCGCATGGAAGAAGCCCGCACCATCGTCGAGGACTACCCGGCCGCGATGGCGGCATGGGAGGCGGGCACGATCGTCCGCGGTCACGTGATGGTGATCCGGGATGCCGGGACGGTCCTGCCGCCCGAGCTGCGTGCTTCATTCGCGGATGCCGCCATCGCCCGGTGCGAACGAGACACCCCGAACCGCGTGCGCGCCGAACTCGAGATGCTCGCACAGCGCATGCACCCGCGCTCGTTCTCCCAGCGGCACGAAGAGGCTGCCGCCGCCCGGTGCGTCCGGATCGTGGCGGGCCGGGACGGCATGAGCGACCTGATCGCCACGGTGCCGACGGTCATCGCCGAGGGCATCCACGACCGGCTCACGCAGCAGGGACGGGCGATCATCGACACCCGCGGCGAGCGGGCCGCGGCCGCAGGCGGTGATGCCTTCGGGATCGATGACCCGTCCCGCGCCGAGATCATCGCCACCGACGCGCGCACGATGGACCAGGTCCGAGCCGACCTGTTTGCCGACCTCCTCCTCGTGGGAACGCCGGCCCTCGACGACACCCGCGGCACCACCGCCGGGCCGCTCGGTGCGATCCGCGCTCGTGTCCAGGTGGTCATCCCGTCGCACGTCCTCAACGGAACCGGCGACGCCTGCGATCTCGTCGGCCGCTCACCGATCGACGCCGAGACCGCCCGCCAACTCGCCGCCGGTAACCCCATCTGGGAGCGGCTCATCACCCACCCGGTCACCGGCGCCGTGCTCGAAGTCGACTCGTACCGGGTGCCAACCGCCATGCGCCGATACCTGCAAGGCCGAGACCAGCACTGTCGATTCCCCGGATGCCGCTTGGCCGCGATCCGCTGCGAAGTCGACCACACGCTTGACGCGGCGCTCGGCGGGCCGACGAAGACGTCGAACCTCGCGCACCTGTGCCAACGCCACCACTCGATGAAGCAATTCACCGCCTGGAGAGTGCGACAACTGAAGGGTGGCGTCCTGGAATGGACCTCACCCCTCGGCAGGACCTACCGCGAAGACGCACCCACCCCGGCCGTCGCGTTCACTCCTGCCGTCGCACCGCTCGCCGCAGCCGCCCCGTTCTGACGCCCGGTTCACTCGACCGCGCCCGCGAGAACGCACTCGCGATGCGCGAGCCGCCGCGCCACCGGCATCCGTCCGCCTCAGCCGGCGAGCTCCCGCCGCACGATCTCCGCACCCGCGCTCAGCGCGGCGAGCTTTCCCCGCGCCACCGAACGCGGCAGCGGCGCCATGCCGCAGTTCGTCGACGGGTACAGCAGCTCAGGCTCCACGAACGGCAGCGCCGACCGCAGCGTCGCCGCGACCTCCTCGGGCGTCTCGACCTGAGCGGATGCCACGTCGATCGCGCCCACCATCACGCGCTTGCCGCGCAGCAGTTCGATGAGATCCACCGGCACATGCGAGTTGTGACACTCCAGCGAGACGATGTCGACCCCCGACGCCTGCAGCTTCGGGAACGTCCGCTCGTACTGGCGCCATTCGTGCCCGAGCGTCGCCTTCCAATCCGTGTTCGCCTTGATCCCGTATCCGTAACAGATGTGCACCGCCACATCGCACGTCAAACCCTCGAACGCGCGCTCCAGCGCCGCGACACCCCAGTCGTTCACCTCGTCGAAGAACACGTTGAACGCCGGCTCATCGAACTGGATGATGTCGACGCCCGCGGCCTCGAGCTCCTTCGCCTCCTGGTTCAGGATCGTCGCGAACTCCCAGGCCAGCTTCTCGCGGCTCTTGTAGTGCGCGTCGTACAGCGTGTCGATCATCGTCATCGGCCCCGGCAGCGCCCACTTGATCGGCTGCGACGTCTGCGCACGCAGATACGCGGCATCCGCCACGAACACCGGCTGCTTCCGCGACACCGCACCGACGACCGTCGGCACCGACGCGTCGTACCGGTCGCGAATCCGCACCGTCTCCCGCTGCGCGAAATCGACCCCGTCGAGGTGCTCGATGAACGTCGTCACGAAGTGCTGGCGCGTCTGCTCGCCATCGCTCACGATGTCGATCCCCGCCTGCGCCTGATCGGCCAACGACAACCGCAGAGCGTCCCGCTTGCCCTCGACGAGATCCTCGCCCTCGAGCAGCCACGGCGACCACAGCTTCTCCGGCTCGGCCAGCCACGACGGCTTCGGCAGGCTCCCGGCGGTGGAGGTGGGCAGCAGCTTCGTCATCATCGGTCTCCCTGCTCGTCGTTGTTCCGCGCGGAATAGCCGGCCGACCACTCCCGCAGCGTCGCCTCGTGCGGCGTCATGAAGAACTCCTCCGCGAACTTCCCCTGCACCACCGCCAGACGGCTCCGCTCCTCGCGGTCGTACACGACCCGCGTCAGCGAGAAGTCCGACGCCGTCAGGCTCGGCTGGTACACCGCACCCGCCGCGGAGTTCGAGTTGTAGATCTCGGGCCGGTAGATCTTCTGGAACGTCTCCATCGTGCTGATCGTCGCGATCAGCTCCAGGTTCGTGTAATCGCCCAGCAGATCGCCGACGAAGTAGAACGCCAGCGGCGCCGCACTCCCGCGCGGCATGAAGTACCGGGCGCGCATCCCCATCTTCGCGAAGTAGTCATCGGTCGGCGACGACTCGCTCGTGTACTCGACCCCGAGGATCGGGTGCACGTTCGCCGACCGACGGTACGTCTTCGACGTCGAGACGCTTAAGCACACGACCGGCTGCGTCGCGAACTGCTCCGCGTACGCGTCCGACTCGAGAAAGCTCTTGAACAGGTTGCCGTGCAGCACACCGAAGTCGTCCGGCGCGCTGAAGCCCGTCCGCCCCTCGTTGTGCGCCGGCAGCACGACGCTGAAGTCGTAGTCGCGCACGTACGACGAGAAGTTGTTCCCGACGATCCCGTCGATCCGCTGCCCGGTCTTCGTGTCGACGATGAGGGGATGCAGCACCTCGATCAGCGGGAAAGAACCCCCACCCGAGGCGTCGTCGATGTCGACGCTCACCGTCACGATGTCGAGCTCGAGCCGGTAGCGGTCGCCGGTCTCGTTGTCCCAGTTCGCGAGGTCGTTGAAGCGCCGGTCGATCATCCGCAGCGTGTTCCGCAGGTTCTCCTCGCGGTCCTCACCCCGGGCGAGGTTCGCGAAGTTGGTCGTGATCCGCGTGCCGTCGACGGGACGGTAGTCCTCGTCGAAACGCGTCGTCTCGATCGAGAAGACGGGCACGGACGATTCGGTGAGACGCATGACAAGCCGTTTCTGCTCGGGCAGGCCAGGCGGCCTGCTGACTCGATGTTCAGAAAGCCGCAGCGCGTGCCCGGGGAGGATGCCGTGGCGCGAAGGCCGAGAGCAAAGCGGGCGCGAGGCTTCGCGTCATGCTGCGATTGACTCCAGTGTGTCCCACACCCGCTCAGCGCGCACATCGGCCGCGTCACACGACGCAACGCGGATCCACAGCCCGCGTGGAGACCCGCGCGCATAGGATGAATCTCGCTGAATCGGAGGGGGAGACATGGACTTCTTGGTGCCACTGCTCGTGGCTGTCGGCGTGCTGATCGTCGTCGTCGGGATCTACCTGTGGGCGACGTACAACTCGCTCGTCTCGTTGAACGTGCGCGTCGACGAGGCGTGGAGCGACATCACCGTGCAGCTCAAGCGCCGCGCCGACCTGCTCCCGAACCTCATCGAGACGGTCAAGGGCTACGCCGCGCACGAGAAGGCGGTCTTCGAGAACGTCACCCAGGCGCGCGCCGAAACCCTCACCGCCTCGAGCCCCGCGGAGGCGGGCGTCGCCGAAGGCCACATGCAGCAGGCGCTGAAGTCGCTGTTCGCCGTCGCCGAGGCGTACCCGCAGCTGCAGGCCAGCCAGAATTTCCTCCAGCTGCAGCAGGCCGTCGTCGACACCGAAGACAAGATCCAGGCGTCGCGCCGGTTCTACAACGGCGGCGTCCGCGAGCTGAACACGAAGATCAAGGTGTTCCCCAACAACATGTTCGCCCGTCGCCTCGGCTTCACCGAACGCGAGTTCTTCGAGGTCGTCGACGGCGCCGCCATCGCCGAACCCCCGCGGATCCAGTTCTGACGAGCGGATGCCGCGCCCTCGCGCACCGCGCGCGGCATATGAACCGACCTAGGATGAGCGGATGAGCACCGGCGGCGACAAGCCACGCGGCGGCTTCTTCGACACCATCCGGCAGCGCACGGTGTCGACGGAGATCGCCGATTCGATGCCGCGCGGCCTCCGCCTCGCGACCGCGTACGCGTGGCGCTTCCTCCTCATCGCCGCGGCGATCGCCGTCCTCATCTGGATCGTCATCCAGCTGAAGCTGCTGATCATCCCGCTGCTGGCCGCGATCCTCGTGACGGCGCTCGTCTGGCCGCTGTTCAGCTTCCTGATCCGCCATCGGATGCCGCGCTGGCTCTCGGTGCTCCTCACCGTCGTCGTCGCGCTCTCCGTCGCCACCGGCCTGCTGTGGCTCGCGATCTGGCAGATCTCCCGCGAAGCCGGACGCGTCCGCGACCGCACCGTCGTCGCCCTCGACGAGTTCCGCACGTATCTCGTCGACGGTCCGCTCCACCTCACCGAGCTGCAGATCGACGGCGCCATCGACCAGGCCTTCGAGCTCATCCAGGAGCAGGCGCAACTCCTCTGGTCGGGCGCCCTCGCCGTCGGGTCGACGCTCGGGCACATCGTCACCGGCGTCCTCCTCGCGATCTTCATCCTGATCTGCACGCTCGCCGATGGCGGCGGCATCTGGAAGTGGACCGTCCGTCTCTTCCCGCAGCGCGCCCGCACCGCCGTCGACGGCGCCGGACGCGCCGGCTGGCGCACCGTCATCAACTACGCGCGCACCCAGTTGCTCGTCGCCACCATCGACGCGGTCGGCATCGGCGTCGGGGCCTTCGCGCTCGGCGTGCCGCTCGCCGCGCCCATCGGCGTGCTCGTCTTCCTCGGCGCGTTCGTCCCGTTCGTGGGCGCAGTCCTCACCGGCGCCCTCGCCGTCTTCCTCGCCCTGGTCTACAACGGCCCCTGGATCGCCCTCTGGATGCTCGTCATCGTCCTCGGCGTCCAGCAGCTGGAAGGGCACATCCTCCAGCCGCTCCTCATGGGCGCGGCCGTCAAGGTCCACCCGCTTGCGGTCGTCCTCGCCGTCGCCGGCGGCGCGATGATCGCTGGCATTGCGGGCGCCGTCTTCGCGGTGCCGCTCGCCGCGTTCGTCAACGTCGTGTGGCTCTACCTCTCCCGACGCGGATGGGAGCACCCGGTCGACCCGAGACCGAACGACCTCATCTGGAGCACCGTGCCCCGGCAACACAGGAAGTCCTTCACGTGACCGTCGAGATCTCCACCACCCACCCGACCCTGTCGGAGTTCACGGATGCCGCCGCAGAACTGTCCGACGTCATCCTGCACACGCCCGTCGAGGGGTCCGACTTTCTCTCGGGCGTGCTCGGCGCCCCCGTGCACCTGAAGTTCGAGCACCTGCAGCGCACCGGCTCCTTCAAGATCCGCGGCGCCACCTACCGTCTCTCGCGGCTGACGGCCGAGGAGCGCGCCCGCGGCGTCGTCGCGGCATCCGCCGGCAACCACGCCCAGGGCGTGGCGCTCGGTGCCCAGAAGCTCGGCATCCCCGCGACGATCTTCATGCCGCTCGGTGTGCCGGTGCCGAAGCTCCTCGCGACGCGCGGCTACGGCGCCGATGTCATCCTCGAGGGCGCGACCGTCGAGACCCCGCTGCAGCTCGCGAAGGAGTTCGCCGAGCGCACCGGCGCGATCTTCATCCCGCCCTACGACCACCGCGACGTCGTCATCGGCCAGGGCACGCTCGGTCTCGAGCTGATGGACGAGATCGACGATCTCGACACGATCATCGTCGGCATCGGTGGGGGAGGCCTCATCGCCGGCGTCGCCGCGGCCGCGAAGGCCCGCGCCGCCGAACAGGGCCGCACGATCCGCGTCATCGGCGTGCAGGCCGAGAACTCCGCCGCCTACCCGCTCTCCCTCGAGGCCGGCCGCCCCGTCGTCGCCGAGACCACCCCGACGATCGCCGACGGCATCGCGGTCAAGCGGCCCGGCGACATCCCGTTCGAGATCATCCGCGACCTCGTCGACGAGGTCGTCACGGTCACCGACGACGACATCGCCCGCGCCCTCCTCGTGCTCATCGAGCGCGCCAAGCAGGTCGTCGAGCCCGCCGGCGCCGTGGGCGTCGCAGCCATCCTCACCGGCAAGATCACGCCGACGGGACCGACCGCGGTGATCCTCTCCGGCGGCAACATCGACCCGCTCCTGCTGCAGCGGGTCGTGGCGCACGGACTCGCGGCATCCGGTCGGTATATGACGATCCAGGTGCCGCTGCCCGACCGGCCGGGCCAGCTCGCGCGCGTGTCCGACCTGCTGTCGTCGGTGGGCGCGAACGTCATCGAGGTGCTGCACACCCGGCACGGGCAGGGCCTGCAGATCAGCGAGGTGATCCTGCAGCTGTCGGTCGAGACCCGCGGCGAGGAGCACCGCGCACAGGTGCTCGCCGTCCTCCGCGACGCGGGTTACGCGCCGCGGAGGGTCCAGGACTGAGCGTTCGGGCTCACTGGCCCGAGTACGTCTCGACCTTCACGACCTCGACGGAGATCTCGCGGCCGTTCGGCGCGGTGTACGAGGTCTTCGCGCCTTCCTTGAGGCCCAGGATCGCTTCGCCGAGCGGCGACGCCTCGCTGTAGACGTCGAGCTCGCTGTTCGCCGCGATCTCGCGGTTGCCGAGCAGGAAGACCTCTTCGCCGCCGGCGACGATCGCCGTGACGACGGTGCCCGACTGGACCGTGCCGTCGGACTCCGGGGCGACGCCGACCTTGGCGTCCTTCAGCAGCTGCTGAAGCGTGCGGATGCGCGCCTCCTGCTTGCCCTGCTCGTCCTTCGCGGCGTGGTACCCGCCGTTCTCCTTCAGGTCGCCCTCTTCGCGCGCGGCCTCGATGCGCTTGGCGATCTCCTCACGACCGGTCGTCGACAGCTCTTCGAGCTCGGCGGCGAGGCGGTCGTACGCCTCCTGGGTGAGGAAGGTCTCCGTGGACATGTGATCTCCCGATGTCTTCGTGGGTAAGCCAAACGCCCCGGCATCGGGCCGGGGCGCGTGAACCCACAGACTACGGGATCCAGCAGGAGCGGACCAAACCTGTCGTCGCCTCCGCGACGGTCGGTACGGTCTCCACGACGGCGCGCAGATGACTGTCGGATGCCGCGTACTCGACGACCCGCCACCCCACGATGCCGTGCTCGGTGTCCTGGGCCTCGAACGCGCAGGCCACCGCGGTGCCCGGCGCGATCGAGATGTTCGCGCGGACGTCGACGGTGTGGTCGTCGACGACCTCGTAGCCGGTCGTCTCCGCGTCGACGGTGCGCAGCGCGCCGCTCACGGTCGACCAGCCGAGCGCCGCCGTCGCGAGCACCGCGACCACGATGACCGAGATCCACCACAGGCGCCGCCTCGACGACGAGACGCCGCGGCCGTAGCGGTCGGCGAGCATCCGTTCGACGTCGGTCAGGGTCATGCGGAATCCGATCTAGGCTGGAGTTCCAGGCTATCGCTCTGGCTGAGAGATGAGGTTCCATGCCCGACCTTCGCTGGCTCGCCGCCCTGCCGACACCGACGCCGACCTCGACCGTCCGCGCCGAGAGCGTGACACCCGGAGTTGCGGGCTTCATCGCCATCGCCGTGGTCGCCGTCGTCATCGTGCTGCTGGCCATCGACATGCTGCGCCGCATTCGCCGGGCGCAGTACCGGGTCGACGTGCGCGAGCAGCTCGACGCCGAAGAAGCTGCGCGCGAGAGCGGCGAGGGCGCGCCGGAGCGTCGCGACGACGGCGATCTCAGCCCGGGATCCCCAGCGAAGGACTGAGCGGCTCGAGCGAGATGAGCAGGCAGGCGGTCCAGTGGCACAGGAACGCCAGCACGGTGCACACGTGGAAGATCTCGTGGAAGCCGAAGTGGCCCGGCCACGGGTTCGGTCGCTTGAGCGCGTAGACGATCGCCCCGCCCGTGTACAGCAGCCCGCCGACGATCACGAGCACCATCATCGCGACGTTCACGTTCAGCAGGTCAACGAGATACATGACCGCCGCCCAGCCCAGCAGCAGGTAGAGCGCGACGTACAGCCACCGCGGCGCGTGGATCCAGAAGACCCGGAACAGGATGCCGAGCAGGGCACCCGACCACACCAGGATCAGCAGCAGCGTCCCCTTGCCGGGGGAGAGGGCGAGGGTCGCGATCGGGGTGTAGGTGCCCGCGATCAGCAACAGGATGTTCGCGTGGTCGATGCGCTTGAGCACGATCTTCGTCCGCGGACCCCAATCGAAGCGGTGGTAGAGCGCGGAGTTGCCGAACAGCAGGAGCGAGGTGGCCATGAAGACCGCGGCAGCCCACTTGCCGGGAGTGCCCTCGGCCAGGACGATGAGGACGACACCGGCGGCGATCGCGACCGGGAACGTCCCGGCATGGATCCAGCCGCGCCAGGTGGGCTTCAGTTCGGCGTGAGCGCCGACGGCGGCCGCCTCGATGAGGGGGAGCTGCGGCATCTCGGCGCCGTCGGCCGGCGTGGGTCGGGTCACATCCCGAGCCTACGCGCGGCGCCATGCCGCCCGACACATACGGTGGGGCCACCCGCCCCCGCGGGCGTGCAGGGGTAGCGTAGGCACGTGACTCGCGCCGGTTCGACCCAGGGACAGGGCCTGCTCTACCGGCTCTACAGCTCGCGCCTGCGCCGGGAGATCCAGGCCCGCTCCGTGCCGCACCACGTCGCGATGATGATCGACGGCAATCGCCGGTGGGCGCGCCAGCTCGGCTACCCGACCGTGTCGCACGGTCATCGCGCGGGGGCGGCCAAGATGCACGAGTTCCTGCGGTGGTGTGACGAGCTGGGCATCGAGGTGGTCTCGCTGTACCTGCTGTCGACCGACAACCTGACCAAGCGCGACTCGCAGGAGCTCACCGACCTCATCGAGATCATCGCCGAGCTCGCCGAGACGCTCTCGCAGGAGCCCGGGTGGCGGGTCAAGCACGTCGGGCGCGCCGACATCCTCCCGCCCGATCTCGCCCGCAGCCTCCGCACCGTCGAGGAGCGCACCCGCGAGAACGACGGGCTCCACGTCAACCTGGCCGTCGGCTACGGCGGCCGCAGTGAGATCGTGGATGCCGTCCGCAGCATCATCGCCGCGCACAACGCGCAGGGTGGGTCGCTTGAGGAGCTCGCGGCGAGCCTGACGCCGGAGCAGATCGGCGAGCACCTCTACACCGGCGGGCAGGCCGACCCCGACCTGGTCATCCGCACCTCGGGCGAGCAGCGGCTCAGCGACTTCCTGCTGTGGCAGTCTGCGCACAGCGAGTTCTACTTCGTCGAGGCGCTCGGTCCCGACCTCCGCGAGGTCGACTTCCTCCGTGCGATCCGCGACTTCGGCGACCGCGATCGGCGCTTCGGCGGCTGAGTCCGCTCGCGTCACACACCGTTCACACGCCGCTCATCAATCGGCGGCGTGTCGGATTGCTCGGATGCCGCGTCGCGGTCGTACGTTCATCCCAACGGGCACGGAGCCCGTTCGAGTCGGCCTTCACACGACTCGTGACCCAGGTCGACTCGTGACTGCCGGGGAACACCCGGGGCGGGAGTGGGTCGTGACCACACGAGCACCTGAGAAGCAGCGTCACATCGATTCGGTCGCGGAGGCGGCCGCCGACCAGGATCTGCGCACCTATGTGCTGGATACGTCGGTGCTATTGAGCGATCCGCGTGCACTGTTCCGGTTCGCCGAGCACTCGGTCGTGCTCCCGGTCGTCGTCGTGACGGAACTGGAGGGCAAGCGGCACGATCCCGAGATCGGCTACTTCGCCCGCCAGGCCCTGCGTCACCTCGACGAACTGCGCGTCGAGCACGGCCGGCTGGACTTCCCCGTCCCTGTCGGCGACGGCGGCACGCTCCGCGTCGAACTCACCAACACCGACGCCAGCGTGCTCCCTGCTGGCATGCGCCTGGGTGACAACGACACCCGCATCCTGTCCGTGGCGATGCACCTGAACCAGAACGGCCAGTCGGTCACCGTGGTCTCGAAAGACCTCCCGATGCGCGTCAAGGCGGCATCCCTCGGCCTGAATGCCGAGGAGTACCTCGCCGAACAGGCTGTGGACTCCGGCTGGACCGGCATCGCGTCGATCGACGTCTCGGGCGACGACGTCAGCGACCTCTACGACAGCGAGATCGGCCTCAGCGAGGACGTGCGCGGACTGCCCGTCAACACCGGTCTCGTCATCCACTCCGAGCGGGGCTCGGCCCTCGGCCGCGTCACCGGCAACGGGAGCTACAAGCTCGTCCGCGGTGACCGCGACGTGTTCGGCCTGCACGGTCGCTCCGCAGAGCAGCGCATCGCGATCGACCTGCTCCTCGACCCCGAGGTCGGGATCGTGTCGCTCGGGGGCCGGGCGGGCACGGGCAAGTCCGCCCTCGCCCTCTGCGCGGGCCTTCAGGCCGTGCTCGAGCAGCAGCAGCAGAAGAAGATCATCGTCTTCCGTCCGCTGTACGCAGTCGGCGGCCAGGACCTCGGATTCCTCCCCGGCGATCAGGGCGAGAAGATGAACCCGTGGGGTCAGGCGGTGTTCGACACCCTCGGGTCCGTCGTCTCGGGCAACGTCCTCGAAGAGGTCGTCGCCCGCGGGATGCTCGAGGTGATGCCGCTGACCCACATCCGCGGCCGCTCACTCCACGACGCGTTCGTGATCGTCGACGAAGCCCAGTCCCTCGAGCGGAACGTCCTGCTGACGGTGCTCAGCCGCATCGGCCAGAACTCGCGCGTCGTGCTCACTCACGACGTGGGCCAGCGCGACAACCTGCGGGTCGGCCGCCACGACGGCATCGCCTCGGTGATCGAGACGCTCAAGGGCCACGGCCTCTTCGGCCACGTCACGCTGACGCGCTCCGAGCGCTCCGCCATCGCGGCGCTCGTCACCGACCTGCTCGAGGCCGGCGAGCTCAGCTGACACCCGAAACGCGAACGGCCCCCGACTGGCGTGTCGGGGGCCGTTCGCGTGTGCCGTCGTGCTCAGTCCCAGCGGTAGCCCTCGCCGCGGACGGTCGCGATGTGGTCGGGGCCGAGCTTCGCGCGCAGGTACCGGACGTACACGTCGACGACGTTCGACCCGGGGTCGAACTCGAGGCCCCAGACGCGGCTGAGGAGCACCTCGCGGGTGAGGACTTCGCCCGGATGCCGCAGGAACTGCTCCGCCAACGCGAACTCCCGCGCCGAGAGGTCCACGTCGCGCCCACCCACCGTCGCGCGGCGCGCGAGGATGTCGAGCACCACCGACCCCCGGGAGAGCATCACCGGTGCACTGGCGACGGTCTCGCGGAGCCGCGACCGCACGCGCGCCATCAGCTCGGCGACCGCGAACGGCTTCGGAACGTAGTCGCTCGCCCCGGCATCCAGGCCCTCGATCGTGTCGCTCGTGCCGCTCCTGGCCGTGAGCATGATCACCGGGATGCCGACCCCCGCCGCCCGCAGGTTCCGGAGCACCTCGAAGCCGTTCATGCTCGGCAGGCCTACGTCGAGCACCATCAGGTCGACGTCGCCGGCGAGGGCGAGATCGAGGGCCTCGGGCCCGTCTTCGGCGCCGACGGCGTCGAACCCCTCCGCCCGGACGGCGCGGGTGACGAGCGAGACGATGTGGGGCTCGTCGTCGACGATGAGGATGCGGGTCATTCGGTGGCCTCTCGCTGAAGGAGGACATCGCCGGCGCGGATGGGGGACGGGAGCGCCCCCCGCGTGCCGATCGGGATCTCAAGGGTGAACGTAGCACCGCCGCCGGGGGTGTCCGCGACCGTGCAATGACCGCCGTGCGCTTTCGCGATGGCATCCACGATGGCAAGGCCCAGCCCCGACCCGCCGACGTGACGCTTCCCCTGTCCGCGGTCGAACCTGCGGAAGATCCGATGGCGCAGTGACGGCGGGATGCCGGGGCCGTGATCGCGCACCCAGAGCTGGGCGCCGGCGGCGTGGACCGCGCTGCCGATCTCGATGGACGAGTCGGTGGGCGAGTACTTCGCCGCGTTGTCCGCCAGCTGCAGCCACGCCTGCAGCAGCCGGTCGCCGTCGGCGCGGATCACCGCGTGGGCGGTCTGCTCGATCGCCCAGCCGTGGTCGCCGATGACGGCCACCATCTCCGCGACGCGCTGTGTGAGCACCGCCACGTCGACGTCGCCGTACGACAGCTGCCCGCCCTCCACCGCGGCCAGGACGTCGATGTCCCCGATGAGCCGGGTCATCCGGTCGAGCTCCGCGATCCCGAGGTCGCGGATACCCGCGACGTCCTCGGGATCGTCGGCATCCATCACCTCGAGGTGACCGCGCACGATCGTGATCGGCGTCTTCAGCTCGTGGCGTACGTCGTCGAGCAGCCGCCGCTGCGCCTCGAACGCGCTCTCCGCGGCATCGCGCGCGTCGGCATCGTCCTCGGGACGCCGTTCGAGCACCGCCCACGCGACGACGCCGATGCTCACCAGAGCGACCGCCGAGGCCAGCACCCACGCGAGCGCGACCCAGCCCGCCGCTTCGGGGGCGATGAGCAGCACCACGACGAGCGCCGCCGCACCCACAGCGATCAGGCCGGCACCGGAAACGGCGAGGAGGACCCCCAGTCCCGGTGCGGCCCGGCGCGGAGCGTCGGCGGCGCTGTTCACCGGCTGATCATCACCCGGGGTGCGTCATGGAGAGCAGGTCGAGCTTCTCGTCGAGCTGCTGCTCCGTGAGCTCGCCGCGCTCGACGTAGCCCAGTGCGATCACGGCGTCGCGGACGGTGATGCCCTCCGCGACCGAGTACTTCGCGATCTTCGCGGCTGCCTCGTAGCCGATGAGCTTGTTGAGCGGGGTCACGATCGACGGCGACATGCCGGCGTAGGCGGCGGCCCGCTCGACGTTCGCCTGCAGGCCGTCGACCGTCTTGTCCGCGAGCACCCGCATGGCGTTGGAGAGCAGCCGGATCGACTCCAGCAGGGCGGTGCCCATGACCGGGATCGCCACGTTCAGCTCGAACGACCCCGACGCGCCGGCCCACGCGACGGTCGCGTCGTTGCCGATGACCCGGGCGGCGACCATGAGGGTCGCCTCGGGGACGACCGGGTTGACCTTGCCGGGCATGATCGACGAACCCGGCTGCAGGTCGGGGATGTGCAGCTCGCCGAGACCCGTGTTGGGTCCCGATCCCATCCAGCGGATGTCGTTGTTGATCTTCGTCAGCGAGACGGCGATCGTCCGGAGCGCGCCCGACGCCTCGACGAGCCCGTCGCGGTTCGCCTGCGCCTCGAAGTGGTCTTTCGCCTCGGTGATCGGCAGTTCGGTGTCCGACGCGAGCAGCTCGATCACCTTCTGCGGGAATCCGAGCGGCGTGTTGATGCCCGTGCCGACGGCCGTGCCGCCGAGGGGGACCTCGCCCACGCGGGGGAGGACCGCCTGCACACGCTCGATGCCGAGGCGCATCTGACGGGCGTAGCCGCCGAACTCCTGGCCGAGGGTGACCGGCGTGGCATCCATCAGATGGGTACGCCCGCTCTTGACGACGCTCTTCCACTCCTCGGCCTTCGCCTCGAGGGCGACAGCGAGGTGGTCGAGCGCCGGGATCAGGTCGTCGATCAGCGCCTGGGTGACGGCGATGTGCACCGAGGTGGGGAAGACGTCGTTCGAGGACTGCGACGCGTTGACGTGGTCGTTCGGGTGCACCGTCGCACCGAGCTTCTGCGTCGCGAGCGTCGCGAGGACCTCGTTCATGTTCATGTTCGAGGATGTGCCCGAGCCGGTCTGGTACGTGTCGACCGGGAAGTGCTCGTCGTAACGGCCCGTCACGACCTCGTCGGCCGCCCACGCGATCGCGTCGGCGATCGCGCCGTCGAGGGTGCCGAGGTCCTTGTTCGCCAGCGCCGCGGCCTTCTTGATCCGGGCGAGCGCGGCGATCTGCGTCGATTCGAGCCCGCTCCCCGAGATGGGGAAGTTCTCGACGGCGCGCTGGGTCTGCGCGGCGTACAGCGCGTCCTTGGGGACCCGCACCTCACCCATCGTGTCGTGTTCGATCCGGTACTCGGTCGGTTCAGCCATGTCGTGCACGTCCTCGTTTCTGGTGACTGGTCAGTTCTGGGCGTCGGTCAGGCCGACGACGACATCGGGGATCGCGGTGCCGTCCGCGAGGCGATAGTTCGCACCCACGATCGCGAGGCGGTTCTCGGCGACCGCTTCGGTGATGAGTTCGGATGCGCGGAGGATGCCCGCGACGGTGTCGCGGAGGTGCTCGCGTCCGACCGCCTCCGCGTCGACCGACTCGGCCGTGGTGCCGTCGGTCGCCTTCAGCACGCGGCGGACCGCGGGCACGATCGGTGCGACCTGCCGCCAGATGTTCGCCGGCAGTGCGGGGGCGTCGGCGCCGGTCGAATCGATCGCGGCACGCACCGCACCGCACTCGTCGTGGCCGAGCACGACGATGAGCGGCACCTGGAGCACGGCGACCGCGTACTCGAGGCTGCCGATGACCGAGTCCGAGACGACCTGGCCGGCATTTCGGACCACGAACAGATCACCGAGGCCCTCGTCGAAGATGATCTCGGCGGCCAGGCGCGAGTCGGAGCACCCGAACAGCGCGGCTGTCGGACGCTGCACGTGGGCGAGCTCGTGGCGGCGCTCGGCGTCCTGGCGAGGGTGTCGCGGCTCGCCCGCGACGAAGCGGCGATTGCCCTCGAGCATCGCGTTCCAGACGCCGGTGGGGGTGGTGGTCGTGCTCATCGGAGCTCCTCTCGAAGGTCGCGGATCTGCTCGCCGAGGCCGGAGGCGGCCTCGGCCGCGGCATCCGCATCAGTGGCGCCGTAGATCAGGATCGTGTCGGTGCCGGCGCTCGTCGCCAGCCCGTAGGAGATGTTGTCGACGGGGGAGGCGAGGTCGTATTCGTCCCACTCGATGCCGTCGATCGTGACGGTGCCCGTCGGCGCGAAGCCACCCAGCTCGCGTGCCACCCAGTCCTCGGCGGCGTCGAACGCCTGCGAGACACGCACAAACCCGGTCGCCGGCGCATAGACGACGCGCCAGACCCCGCCCTCGATGCGGGCCGAGTTCGTCCGCCACTGTTCGGGCGCGTCGGGGATGATCACCGCGTGCCCGACCGTCTCGACCGCCGCCGCTGCGGCGACGTCGACGTCGACGGGTTCGGGCGGCTCGGGCGTGCCGCGGGGGACGCCGAAGTACACCACGGCGACGATCGCGACGCACACGATGAGGGCCGCGATGAGGTTGCGGAACGTCTTGCTCGACCGATACCGCTGCGAGGCGGCCGCCTTGCGCGCCGCCGTCTCGTCGGCGGTCTCGGGTCGGCCGAGTTCGGCGACGATACGCTGGCGTGCCATCAGGACGACGCCCCGTCGGACGGGCGGGCCTCATCGAGACGGCGCTTCGCGCCCAGCAGCCACTCCTCGCACCGCGCGGCGAGGGCCTCACCGCGCGTCCACAGCGAGAGGGACTGCTCGAGCGTCGGCGCACCCTGCTCGAGCTGCGCGACCACCTGTACGAGCTCGTCGCGGGCCTGTTCGAAGGTGAGGCTCGACACGTCGGCGGCGTCGCTGGTCATGGTGTCCATCCTAAGTCGGCGTCCCCGGCTGTCCCGACTCCGGGATCTCGCCCTCGGAGCGCGCGGCGAACGAACCGCGCGCGACCGTCACCGCGACCTGCGAGCCCGCAGGCGCTTGAGCGGCATCGCGCACGATGACGCCGTCGGCGAGGTGGGCGATGGCGTAACCGCGGTCCAGGGTCGCCCCGGGGGACAGCGCCCGCAGCGACGCGCGCAGCTCGGCGGTCGTGCGCGCCGCGGCATCCCAGCTCCGGCGGACGACCTCGCGGCCGCGCGAGGTGAGCGAGAACAGCTCCTGCGAGCGGTTCGTGAGGAGGGATGCCGGGTCGCGCAGCACCGGACGGGAGCGGAGCTGCTCGAGGGCGTGGATGTCGTGCGCGACGCGCTGCGTGAGACGCGTCCGCGCCCGGGACCGGAGCTGCTGGACGAGCGCGCGCTGCTCCGACACATCCGGGACGACGCGCTTTGCGGCATCCGTCGGGGTCGAGGCGCGCAAATCGGCGACGTCATCGAGCAGCGGGTGGTCGTTCTCGTGACCGATGGCCGAGACGATGGGGGTGGATGCCGCGGCCACCGCCCGCAGCAGGCGCTCGTCGCTGAAGCCGAGCAGGGTCTGCGGGTCACCGCCGCCGCGGGCGATGACGATGACGTCGACCTCGGGGTCGGCGTCGAGCGTGGCGAGGGCGGCGATGGTCTCGGGCACGCAGCGGTCGCCCTGCACCGCGGCGTGGACGGTGCGGAACCGCACGTGCGGCCACCGCAGCTCGGCGTTGCGGTGCACGTCCTTCTCGGCGTCGCTGCGCTCTCCGGTGATGAGGCCGATCACGTGCGGGAGGAAGGGGAGGGGCTTCTTGCGTGCCGGGTCGAACAGGCCCTCGGCGCGGAGGGTGGCGCGCAGCTTCTCGAGTCGAGCCAGCTGATCGCCGAGTCCGGTGTGCCGCATCGCCGACACGGTGAAGCTGAAATCGCCGGTCTTCACGAAGTAGTCGGGCTTCACGCACGCGACGACACGGTCGCCGACGGCGAGGTCATCGGGCGTGCGCTGCAGGGTCGACGACCACATCCGGAACGACAGCATCCCTTCGCCCCCGGCGTCTTTCAGTCGACCGAACACGTGGCCGCCGCGCAGATTCCACGCCGTGATCTCGGCTTCCACCCACACCGCGCCCCACTTCTGCACGAAGTCGCGGATCGTCTCGTTCAGGCGGGAGACGGAGGTCGGGGACTCGGGCGACGAGTCGCGAGGGTGGACGGCGTCGGGAGGCGCGGGTTGCCCGGGTTGGCCGGGAGCGGTCTGGAAGCTCGTCACGGACACCCATCTTGGCGCACACGTCCCACACCCAGGCGCGTGTTCGTAGAATCGAGGGGTGACCAATACTGCCGTCTCGCTGCCGATGCCCCGGATCCCCGGAGCCCGCGGACGGCTCGTCGACCTCCCCGTCGCCGGCCGCAAGCGCGTTCTCCTCGCCGCGCCCCGCGGATACTGCGCAGGCGTGGACCGCGCCGTCATCGCCGTGGAGAAGGCCCTGCAGCGCTACGGCGCTCCCGTGTACGTCCGCAAGCAGATCGTGCACAACATTCACGTCGTCACCGAACTCGAGTCGCAGGGCGCGATCTTCGTCGACGAGGTCGACGAAGTGCCCGAGGGTGCGCACATCGTCTTCAGCGCGCACGGCGTCTCACCGGCCGTCGTCAACGCGGCATCCGATCGGGGACTTCAAGCGATCGACGCCACCTGCCCGCTCGTGACCAAGGTGCACCGCGAGGCGGTCCGATTCGCGCGCGACGACTTCGAGATCCTCCTCATCGGCCACGACGGACACGAAGAGGTCGAAGGCACGGCGGGCGAGGCGCCCGACCACGTCACCGTCGTGAACTCGCCCGACGAGGCCGACACCGTCGTGGTGAAGGACCCGAACAAGGTCGTCTGGCTCTCGCAGACCACGCTCTCCGTCGACGAGACCATGGACACCGTGCGCCGTCTTCGCGAGCGCTTCCCGAACCTGCAGGACCCGCCCAGCGACGATATCTGCTACGCCACCCAGAACCGTCAGGTGGCCATCAAGAAGGTCGCTCAGGATGCCGATCTCGTCATCGTCGTCGGGTCGGCGAACTCGTCGAACAGCGTCCGTCTCGTCGAGGTCGCCCTCGAATACGGAGCGAAGGCCGCCTACCGGGTCGACTACTCGAGCGAGATCCAGCAGGAGTGGCTCGAGGGTGTCGAGACCGTGGGAGTGACGTCGGGAGCCTCGGTGCCCGAGGTCCTCGTCCAGGAGGTGCTCGCCGACCTCGCCGGCGCCGGCTACGCCGACGTGGCGGAGGTCAAGACGGCGGAGGAGGATCTGATGTTCTCCCTCCCCAAGGAGCTGCGCCAGGACATCGCCGGTCGTCGTGACGACCGCGCGCTCGGAGGCCGGAACCGCTCGTGAGCGACCCCCGGCCCCGTCCGCAGTACGGGGAGTACGCCACCCCGGAAGAGCAGCGCGCGGCGATCCGTCATCCCGCACCGGATGCCGCGCCGGCGGCATCCGACCACCCGCACCCGCCCACCGCTCCCGCCACGACCGTCGCCGCCCAGCCCACCCGCACGGCCGACCGGGTCATCACCGTCCTGCTCCTGGTCTACGGCCTGATCACCGTGATCAGCGCCGTGCCGCAGCTCGTCGACTTCACCGCCTTCGCGGAGACCTGGATGCAGGTTGCCGGAGTGGACGGCGAGTTCACGAACTCCGCGCAGGGCAGGGTGTGGGGCACGGTCGGCGCGTGCGTGTACGCCGGCGGCTGGATCGTCACCGCGCTGCTGTCGTGGCTGTCGCTCTCGCGACGACGGATCAGCTGGTGGATCCCGCTCGTGGGCGCCATCGTCACCTTCCTGATCGTGAGCGTCTGCCTCGTGGTCCCGCTCCTCGGAGACCCGGCCGTGGGGGCGTACTTCCAGTCGGGCGGATGAGCGCCTGACCTTTCGCGCACCGCCGCGTGCGCGGTTGGAGCGTTCCATTTCGCGCTGATACCCTGTGCGATGCGCGGTGATCCCCTCGCGCGCTGATCGAGGAGGAATCGCCGTGGCGCGCTCCACCACCCGGCTCGGCTGGTCCGCGGGCATCGCCGTGCTGTCGCTGGTCATCTCGATGTCCGTCGGAACGTCGGCCGTCGCCGCATCGCCGCAGGCCACGCCCACCGCGACTCCGAAGGCCACGGCCAGCCCGAAGCCGACACCGACACCGACGCCCACACGTACCGCGACGCCGACACCGACACCGAAGCCGACCGCGACGCCGACGCCGACCCCCACGCCGACCTCGAAGACGTTCACCACGGCGCCGAGGCCGACGATCTCGGGGACCGTTCGCTTCGGAAGCACCCTGACGGCCAAGCCCGGCACCTGGAAGCCGACGGCGACACTGACGTACCAGTGGCGGCTCTCGGGCACCGCCGTGAAGGGTGCGACGAAGAGCACCTGGACCCTTCCTGCGTCGGCGGTCGGGAAGACCGTGACGGTCTCGGTGACGGGCAAGCGCACCGGCTACACGACCAAGACGATGACGTCGTCCGCGACAGCCAAGGTCGCAGCCGCCACGCTGACGCCCGCGACACCGAAGATCAGCGGCCAGCCCTCCGTCGGTCGCGTCCTCACGGCGACGCCGGGGGCATGGGGTCCGACACCCGTCGTGCTCAGCTACCAGTGGCTCCGCTCCGGCGTTGCCATCTCGGGCGCCACGGCGCGGACGTACACCCCGACGACGGCCGATCGGGACAAACCGATCAGCGTGCGCGTCACGGCGATGAAGAGCGGTTACGCGAGCGCCAGCCGCACCTCCGCCGCCGTCACGATCGGTCTGCCGTTCGTCACGGCGTCGCCGGCGACGATCTCCGGTACGCCGGACGTCGGGAAGAAGCTGACCGCGAAAGTCGGGGCGTGGGATCCGCGTGACGCGACCCTCACGCACCAGTGGTACCGCGGGTCGACCCCGATCACCGGCGCGACGGCACTGACCTACACACTCGTCCGCGCAGACGCGGGCCAGCGGCTCACCGTGCGGACCACGGGGACGAAGAAGGGCTACACGAAGACCACCGTGATCAGCTCGGTCGTCACCGTGCGCAAGATCCTCACGGTGCCCTCCTCGATCTCTCAGACCGGTACGCCGACGGTCGGTTCCACGTTGACCGCCGTCGCCGGGTCCTGGGGTCCCTCGCCCGTCACCCTGCGCTACCGGTGGCTCCGCGACGGCGAGCCCATCGCGGGAGCGACCGCGAAGACGTACACGCTCACCGACGCGGACGGCGGGACGGCCGTCTCGGTGCGCATCGCCGGGTCGAAGAGCGATTACACGTCGGCATCCCGGACGTCCCGCTCGGTGGCGGTGAAGTGGACCTTCTCCGCCACGCCCACCCCGAGTGTCACCGGAACCGCATCATCCGGTCGCACCCTCACCGCGACGACCGGTTCCTGGAAGCCCGCCCCGACGCTGCGCTACCAGTGGCGCGTCGACGGCAAGGCGATCGCCGGCGCGACCCAGGCAACCTGGTCCGTCCCGACGTGGGCTGCAGGACGGACCATCAGCGTCTCGGTCACGGCCTCGAAGGCCGACTACGTCACCGTCACGAAGACGTCGTCCACACGTACCGTGTCGAAATCCCTCGGCTCGACGATCCGGCCCGGAACGTCCCTCCGCGTCGGCACGTACCTCGCGTCATCCGACGGCGTCTACCGATTCGGGCCGCTCGGCGACGGGAACGTGGCTCTGACGAAGAATGCGGTGCCGCTTCGCACCTCGCGCACCACGGGCACGATCGAACCGCTTCTCCAGTTCACCGCTGACGGCGACCTGGTGCTGTTCGACGGAGACGGAACCATCGTCTGGACGAGCGGTACGGCGGGCTCCGGCGCCGACACCCTGTCGCTCGCCAAAGACGGCATCCTTTCCCTCCGGACGCCGGATGGCACGGTCGTCTGGACCAGCGCCAAGATGGCCGCGTTCTCCGACTCGACGGCGGCCACCGCCTCGACTGCGGGACGATACGGCTGGGCGTATCCGATCCGGCCGAACGGCACCTTCACCACGTACTCCGGGCACAGCGGCGACGACATCGCCGCCGCGAAGGGGACGCCCATCTACGCGATGCGCGGTGGGAAAGTCGTGACCCGCAAGATCTGGATCAAGTCGGGATGTCCGTCCTGGGCGCCGAACGACACCCTTCAGTGGGAAGTCGAGATCACCTCGACCATCGACGGCACGAAGTTCGTCCAGGTGTACGCACACCTGAGCAAGTTCTCGGTGTCCAACGGTGCCACCGTGAAGGCGGGGCAGAAGATCGGGGAGGTCGGGTCGACGGGCTGCTCGACCGGGCCGCACCTCCACACGGCGTTCACCGTCGACGGCGTGCGGTACGCCCTCTACCCCCGCGACGTGCTCGGCGTCTCGTCCTACTGAGCAGACACGAGAAGGGGCCCCGGTGATCCACCGGGGCCCCTTCTCGTGAGGTCAGGCTGCGAGCGACTTGCCCGCCGAGCCCAGCTGCTGGGTGGCGGCGACGACGCGCTCGGCCATGGCCGACTCGGCGACTTTGCCCCAGGCGCGGGGGTCGTACTGCTTCTTGTTGCCGACCTCGCCGTCGATCTTCAGCACGCCCTCGTAGTTGGCGAACATGAAGCCCGCGACCGAGCGGGTGAAGGCGTACTGCGTGTCGGTGTCGATGTTCATCTTCACGACGCCGTTGCTGACGGCCAGGGCGATCTCGTCGTCGCTCGATCCGCTGCCGCCGTGGAAGACGAGGTCGAGGGGCTTGGGGCCGGTGCCGAAGTGTGCGGCGATGCCCTCCTGGATCTCGCCGAGCAGCTCGGGGCGGAGCTTCACGCCGCCGGGCTTGTAGACGCCGTGAACGTTGCCGAAGGTCAGCGCGGAGATGTAGCGGCCGTTCTCACCCAGTCCGAGGGCCTCCACGGCCTTGGTCACATCGGCGACGGTCGTGTACAGCGCGTCGTTCGATCCTTCGTGCTGGACACCGTCCTCTTCGCCGCCGACGACGCCGACCTCGATCTCGAGGATCGCGTTGATGTTCTTGAGGCGGGGGAGCAGGTCCTTCGCGATCTCGATGTTCTCATCGAGCGGCACCGCGGAACCGTCCCACATGTGGGACTGGAAGATCGGGTTGCGCCCGGCGCGGACCTCTTCTTCGGAGGCCTCGATGAGGGGCAGAACGAACCCGGGGAGCGCGTCCTTCGGGCAGTGGTCGGTGTGGAGGGCGACCGTGATCGGGTAGTTCTTGGCGACCTCGGTGACGTACTTCGCGAAGGCGAGGGCGCCGGTGGCGCGGCCCTTGACGGTGTGGCCGGCGAAGTAGTCAGCGCCTCCGGTGGTGACCTGAAGGATGCCGTCGGATCCTGCCTCGGTCAGGCCCTGGAGGACGGAGTTGATCGTCTGCGAGCTCGAGACGTTGATCGCGGGGTAGGCGAAGCCGCCCGCCTTCGCGCGGTCCAGCATGTCGGCGTACTGGTCGGGGGTGGCGACGGGCATGAGTGTGCTCCTCGGGAGTGTCCGGTGATTCATCGCCACTCTATCGAAGCCGTGCCGGTGTCCGCGGTGGTCGACGGATGCCGCGTGGGTCAGCCGGCCTTCGCGGGTGTCAAGAACGGCGATTCTTTCTGGTTCGCGTGACCGGAACAGCAAGGGACGTGAGGACGCGCGCCCCTAGGCTGAGCAGCATGGTGAGCCTGACTGCCGACATGAGTCCTCTGCACCCCGACCGCAACCTCGCTCTCGAGCTGGTGCGGGCGACCGAGGCCGCGGCGATCCGCTCCGTGCCGTTCATCGGCCGTGGCAAGAAGGAGCTCGCCGACGGGGCCGCCGTTGACGCGATGCGCGCGTTCTTGACCACCGTCAACTTCGACGGCGTCATCGTGATCGGTGAAGGCGAGAAGGACAACGCGCCGATGCTCTTCAACGGCGAGCGGGTCGGTACGGGCAGGGGACCCCAGGCCGACATCGCCGTGGACCCGATCGACGGGACCACACTGACCGCGGAGGGACGCAACAACGCCCTCTCGGTGATCGCTGTCGCAGACCGCGGTGCCATGCTCGACGCGTCGACCGTGTTCTACATGGACAAGATCGTCACCGGCCCGGCGGGCGTCGGTGTGGTCGACATCCGACTCCCGATCGCGGAGAACATCAACCGACTGGCTCGGGCGCTCGGCAAGCCCGTCGATGAGCTGGTGGTCTCGGTGCTGAACCGACCGCGCCACGCACGTCTCATCGAGGAGATCCGCGAGGCCGGCGCGGGCACGCGTCTGATGAGTGACGGCGACGTCGCCGGCGGCATCAATGCCGCCCGACACAACGCCCGCACCGACATGTGCGTGGGTGTGGGAGGCAGCCCGGAGGGCATCGTGACGGCGTGCGCGATCAAGGCTCTCGGCGGCCACATCCAGGGCCGTCTGTGGCCGCGCGACGACGACGAGAAGCAGCGGGGGATCGATGCCGGTCTCCGCCTGGATGATCACGTCTACGAGGCGGACGACATGGTCCGCGGGAACAACACGATCTTCGTGGCGACGGGTGTGACCAACGGTGAACTCGTCGCCGGTGTGCGCCGCGAAGGTGATTTCGTGTACACCGAGAGCGTCGTCCTGCGCGGCGCTTCTGGAACCCTTCGGCGGATCTCCTCCGAGCACCTCACCTCGAAGTGGCTGTGACCGGCCGCACTCGGTGACGCCGCGGAGCGCGCGGACACGCGCTGAAATCGGGTGTCCGAGGCCAGGCGCGCGCGCTCTGGCACAATGGGCTGTGGTGTCAGCGTCCCGGCACTGATCGATTCGCGTCAGGAGTGGTAATGCCCGCAGCATCCAGCGATCCCCGCACGGGTCAGCTCTCGCTCACCGGCCAGCTGCCCGCGACTCCGACCGGACAGATCCCCGTGGTGACGGGCCAGATCCCGATCGCGGTGGACCGTCCGGCGACCACGGGGCAGATCTCGCTTGCGAATGATCCGGCGCGTCGGCCAGATGTGCTGCTGCGTCGCCGCATGCCCCCCGGGCACCAGATCAGCGCGTGGTGGATGATCGGCGCGTTCCTCGGTGTGTCCGTGGCCACCATCGCCCTCATGAACTTCTTCCCGTTCTGACGTCCGGGTCGCCGATTCGATCCCGGAGGCTCCCGAGGTCTGCGGTCACGGTGGTCGCGTCGCTGATGTCCTCAGTCAGCGACTCTGACCCCAGCAGTTCCGGTGCCGTGAGGCGGCGCGGCGCATTCGTGACGGTGCGCGGCGCGGCGACGGACTCGAGTTTGGTGTCGTCGATCCCCGGGAAGCGTCGGGCGCTGACGAGCACGCGGCTCTCCAGCGAGCCGGCGAACTTGTTGTAGCTGTCGACGGTGCGTTCGATGGCGCGGCGCAGGTCGTCGGCGTGCCCGGCGAGCGACCCGAGCCGCTGGTACAGCTCGTTGCCGAGCTGGAAGAGCCGCTTCGCCTCATCGGAGACGTCTTGCTGCGTCCACGTGAAGGCGACGGTCTTGAGCACCGCCCAGAGGTTCACCGGCGACGCGAGTGCGACGCGACGGCCGAAGGCGTACTCGAGCAGCGCGGGGTCTTCTTCGAGCGCGGCTGCGAGCAGCGATTCGCTGGGGATGAAGCAGACGACGAACTCGGGGCTCGTGTCGAGGCCTGACCAGTACTGCTTCTTCGCGAGGGCGTCGACATGCGCACGCACGGCGCGGACGTGCTGCGCGAGCAACTGCTTGCGGCGTGCACCCGCGTCGCCGGTCGCGGTGACCGGAATCTCGGCGGCCTCGAGGTACGCGTCGAGCGGCACCTTCGCGTCGACCGCGAGCGCCTTGTCGCCGGGGAGGCGCACCACCAGGTCGGGCCGACCGGCACCGGCATCCGAGGTGATCGAGGTCTGCGTCTCGAAGTCGACGTACCGCGTGAGGCCGGCCGACTCGACGATGCGTCGCAGTTGTGTCTCGCCCCACACGCCCCGGGCGCTACCCGAGCGCAGTGCGCCGGCGAGCGACTCGGTCGTCGCGCGCAGTGCCTCATCGGACTCGTGGGAGCGGCGGAGCTGTTCGGCGAGTGAACCGTACTGCTCCTGCCGGTCGCGCTCGAGGTGCTCGACCTTCTGCTGCATCGAGGTGAGCGACTCCTGCACGGGCGCGAGGGCGCGCAGCAGCAGCTGCTCGCGTCGGTCGCGCTCGTCGCGCGCGGCCTGCTCGGTGCGGGCCTGTGCGGCGAAGTCGCGTTGCAGTGTGCGCTGCTGCTCGAGCTGCGTCTCGAGTGCGGTGCGGCTCGAGTCGGCGGCGGCGAGGCGTGCAGTCAGCTGTTCACGGCGCGCAGCGGCGCGAGCCCATGACGCCGCCCAGCCGGCCAGGAACCCGGCGGCGACGCAGAGTGCGGCGAGGGCGATCACGAGTGCGGCATCCATGTGCACCATGGTGACGGGAGCCGCCGACATCGGCCGGCGCGGCGCGCGGTCAGGCGGCGACGTCGGCCCCTGCGGGTGCGGACGGCTCGGCGGGCGCGGACACGACCATCTGCGGGATCCGCAGACCGAGGAGCATCGCGAGCTCGACGACGTCGGTCGCGCCGGCGCGGGCGGCTGCATCGATGACGATGAGTGCACACGCGAGTGCGTCGGCCGTCGCGTCGTGGTGCGCGAAGTCGAGGTGCCCGACCGCGGCGGCGACGGCGGGCAGGCGGTACGACGGCAGCTCGTACGTCTTGCGCGAGACCTGCACGCTGCACAGCGAACGCGCCGCGGGCGGCGTCAGGTCGGTGACCTCGCAGGCCGTGCGGAGCACGCGCATGTCGAAGCCGGCGTTGTGGGCGACCAGCACGTCGTCGCCGAGGAACGCGAGCAGTCGCGGGTACTGCTCCGCCCAGGTCGGGGCGTCTGCGACGTCGGCTTCGGTGATTCCGTGGATGCCGGTGTTGATCTCGAAGAAGCGGTCGTGCCCGGCCGGCGGGCGGATGAGCCAGCCCTCGGATGCCACGACGCGACCGTCCCGCACGCGGGCCAGTCCCACGGCGCACGCCGACGCGTTGGAGGAGTTCGCCGTCTCGAAGTCGATCGCGGTGAAGTCCAGGGGCATGCCTCCACCCTCGCGGCATCCGCGCACGGCAGGAGCAGGCGCGCCGCGTAGACTCGAGTCCCGTGGCTCTCACCATCGGAATCGTCGGACTGCCCAATGTCGGCAAGTCCACCCTCTTCAACGCGCTGACCAAGAACGACGTGCTCGCGGCGAACTACCCGTTCGCGACGATCGAGCCGAACGTCGGCGTCGTGAACCTGCCCGACCCGCGGCTCGAGAAGCTCGCCGAGATCTTCTCCAGCGAGCGCATCCTGCCCGCAACGGTGTCGTTCGTCGACATCGCCGGCATCGTGCGCGGCGCGAGCGAGGGGGAGGGGCTCGGCAACAAGTTCCTCGCGAACATCCGCGAGGCGGACGCCATCGCGCAGGTCGTGCGCGGGTTCGCCGATGACGACGTCGTGCACGTCGACGGCGCGGTCAACCCGAAGAACGATATGGAGACCATCAACGCCGAGCTGCAGCTCGCCGACCTCGAGACGCTCGAGAAGGCGATCACCCGGTACGAGAAGGAAGTCCGCGGCAAGAAGCTCGACCCCTCGGTGCTCGAGGCGGCGAAGGCTGCCCAGGAGGCGCTGCAGCGCGGCGAGCTGCTGTCGGCGTCGGGGATCGACCTGAGCCCGATCCGAGAGCTGGGGCTGCTGAGCGCCAAACCGTTCATCTTCGTCTTCAACGTCGATGAGGCGGTGCTGACGGATGCCGCACGCAAGGCCGAGCTCGCCGCCCTCGTCGCGCCCGCGCAGGCGGTGTTCCTCGACGCGAAGATCGAGTCTGAGCTCACCGATCTCGACCCGGAGGATGCCGCTGAACTGCTGGCATCCACCGGGCAGGACGAGTCGGGGCTGGACCAGCTCGCCCGCGTGGGCTTCGACACGCTCGGCCTGCAGACCTACCTCACCGCGGGTCCGAAGGAGTCGCGCGCCTGGACGATCGAGAAGGGCTGGAAGGCGCCGCAGGCCGCGGGCGTCATCCACACCGACTTCGAGAAGGGCTTCATCAAGGCCGAGGTGATCTCGTTCGACGACCTCGTCGAGACGGGTTCGGTCATCGAGGCCCGAGCCAAGGGCAAGGCCCGCCTCGAGGGCAAGGACTACGTCATGCAGGACGGCGACGTCGTGGAGTTCCGCTTCAACAACTGAGGTCGCGTGCCCGCGAGCTCGCCCGGACGTCACCCCTCGATGCCGGGCGCGGGATCGCCGGTCACTCCGTCGATCACCGTGCGGTCGCCGAGAGGCGCGTCGAGGGGGATGCGAAGGCTGTCCTGGCATTCCTCACCCGAGGCGCGCGCCGTGGACGTCACGGAGATGGTGACCGTGTCGGCGTCCTCGACGACCGTGGCCTCGGGATCACCATTGCACGTGTCGACGTAGACGATCTGGAGCTCGCCGCCGTTGGCCCACCCGACGATGGGCTGCGGCCCGCGTTCATCGACCGGCGTCGACGATCCGCAGCCGGTGGCGAGCGCGACGAGAACGACGCCCACCAGGGCGATTCCCTCTGATCTCCGACGCCATCTGAGTGCCATGCGATCTACTTCCGAGAGATCCAGACGCTCTCGGTGATCATCTCCCGCATCTCGCCACCCAGCCGGTCGCTGCTGGTGGTGACGGCAACGCCGGGGCGGATGCCGACGGACACGCCGTGCAATCCGCAGGACGTGCTGTCCCAGCCGCCGTCGCGGACGAGGGAAAGACAGAGCACTTCGTCGTCTTCGGCGCCACGCGCGAGGTAGACGTCGTACCCTTCCGCGCCTCCGATGTACCGAAGGGATGCCGCGTCGAGCGCGTCCTCCGATGACTCCACCACGACCTCTGGTCGATCTGCGGGCACCTGAACCCGATCGAACTCCGGCATTGCGGTCGACGAGCATCCGGTCGCTGTGAGCGCGATGACAGCGAGCAGGAACAGGGCTGGTCGCCGAGCGTGCGTCATGACGCCAATGTATGGGCAAGGCGAGGGACTCGTCATCCCGGAGATTGCTCCGAGACCGTAGTGCGCATGTAACGATCCGGCCCCTGCCGGACAATACGAGGTATGGGGGACACCGAGCTGTGGCGACGGGTCGTGGGCGACGACGATGAGCGCGCGCTCGCCGAGCTCTACGAGCTCCACGTCGATCGGGTCTTCCGGCACGCGGTACGGCTCGCCGGAGACCGACGCGATGCAGAGGATGCCACGGCGGTCGCCTTCTTCGAACTGTGGCGCGAGCGCGAGCGCGTCAGAACCGTCGAAGGGTCGCCGCTCCCGTGGCTGCTCGTCACGACGGCCAACGCGCTTCGGAACCTCAGCCGTGCATCAGCGAGATACCGGAAGCTCCTCGACACACTTCCGCGCAGCGAGCCGGTCAGGTCGGTTGCCGAGGAGATCTCCGAGCGTGACTCCGTCAAAACGATGCTCGCACCCCTCGACCGAATCGATCGGCAGCTCGTCGTCCTCTCCGTCCTGGAGGGATTCTCGTCCAGCGAGGCAGGCGAAGCACTCGGCATCAGCGCAGGTGCCGCCCGCACACGACTCACGCGAGCTCGCGCGCGCATTCGTGCGCACCTGGGCACTCCGGATGCTGCGCAGGAGGGAACCGCATGAACGCTCAGGACATCGACTCATCCTTCCGATCCGCACTCCGAGAGCAACTGATTGCTCACGCGCGGAAGCCCGTGACACGGATCACGACTCGGTTGGCACTCGTGGGCGGTCTCACTCTCGCCCTGGTAGCGGGCGGGGGCCTCGCCGTGGCGGGCGTCATCGGGGCGCTCCCCGGAGGCGAGGACAAGACGGTCATCGGAGAATCCCGCTCCCATGACGGCATTGGCACCCAGACGGTGGTGCTCGACCCCGTCCCTCGCGCCGCGAACAAGATCCGCGTCGAGTTGACCTGTCTCAGCGCCGGCACCTTCGAATTCCCGGCGAATGCGGGGTCGATGGGGTGCGACACGGACGACGTCGGCCAAGCGGGTGACTGGGCTTCCGTCGAGATCCCGCTCGCGGACGTTGACGGCGAGGTGACTGTCACCGCGAGTTCGGGGGAACGGTGGCGTGTGACCATCACCTTCCTCAACGCCGTACGGATGCCGCTCGGTGTGAACGCCAACGGCGACTCGTACGGCGTTGGCGGTGGTCCCGAGGGGGAGCCTGACCTCGTCGCCGTCGTCGCTGACAACGGACATGAGGGGTACGTCTACGCCGCTGAGCTCGCCGACGCGGATGGCACGACGGCGGGACAGTCCTTTCGCACGCCGGCGGATGCGCTCGAGTGGCAGGAGCGTCAGAGAGGTGTTCGGCACGTGGTGCCGGTCTACCTCGAAGACGGTGAGACGAAGATCGGCGAGTACACCATCGGATGAGACGCAGGGCGGATCCCGCGGCGGGAACTCAGTTCAGCTCAGAGCAGCCGGCGCTCCGACGCCCAGGCGGTCAGTTCGTGGCGCGACGAGAGCTGCAGCTTCCGCAGCACCGCCGACACGTGCGTCTCGACCGTCTTGATCGAGATGAACAGCGACGACGCCACCTCCTTGTAGGCGTAGCCGCGGGCAATGAGACGCATCACCTCCTGCTCACGCGCCGACAGACGGTCGAGCTCGTCGTCGACCGCCGCGGTCTCGCCGGCCGCTGCGCCGAACGCGTCGAGCACGAACCCGGCCAGGCGTGGTGAGAACACCGCATCGCCGCCGGCGACGGCGTGCGCGGCCCGACTCACCTCCGCGCCCGACGATCCTTTCGTGATGTAGCCGCGAGCGCCGGCGCGGATCACGCGGACGACGTCCTCGGCGGCATCCGACACACTCAACGCGAGAAAGCGTGCGCCCGGCGACGGCGCGGCACGGATGACATCCTCGCCACCGGTCGCATCGGCACCACTCCCTCCCGGCAGGTGCACGTCGAGCAGCACCACGTCGGGGTGAGTCGACGCGATCGTCTCGATGGCCGTGGGGACGTCGGATGCCTCGCCGACGATCTCCACCGACTCGGCGAGGTCCGCCCGGAGTCCGGAGCGGAAGATCGAATGGTCGTCGACGATCACGACGCGGATGCTGTCACTCACCTGCGCCTCCGACCGTCGACCCGAACTGGAGATGAACCTCAGTGCCGGCCTCGGACGAGGTCACCGTGGCGGAGCCACCCGCACGCCTCATCCGTCCGATGATCGACTCCCGCACGCCCAGCCGGTCGCCGCGGACGGCATCGACGTCGAACCCTTCACCACGGTCGCGGATGAACACGTCGACTCCGGACGGGCGTCCCTCGATGAACACTGACACATCACCTCCGGCGTGACGCGCAGCGTTCAGCATCGCCTCGCGCGCGGCCGCGGCGATCTCGCCGCTCGCGCGCTCCGATGACATGCCCGCCGAGACCACCTCGACGCGCACCGGATAGTCGAGTTCGAGCGCGCCGCCGAAGTCGCGGAGGTCCGTCGGCAGATCACTGTCGGCCGGCTGATCGCCGTCGTACAACCACGCTCGCAGCTCGCGCTCCTGCGCCCGCGCGAGTCGCGCGACTTCGCTCGATGCCCCGCTGCGGTTCTGGATGAGGGCGAGCGTCTGCAGCACTGAGTCGTGCAGATGAGCCGCCATCTCGGCCCGATGCTCTTCGCGGATGCGGGTGATGCGCTCGTGCGAGAGCTCCCGAAGCTTCACGATGACGTTCGTCGATGCGAGCGCGACCACGCCCGCGACCGGCAGCAGCGCAATGAGGAGCTCGAGTCGGGTCATCGGGTACCCGTCGAGGAGGCCGATGAACGTGACGACGAGCGCCCCCGCCGCGGTCCCGCGGACGGTGAGCGCGTGCCGAGCGCCGCGCGCCCTGTCTACACGATCGACCAGCGCGGCCCAGGTTCCGGCCGCGACCGCGAGTGTCACCGTCGAGACGACGACGACCACGAGGAAGATCGGTAAGTCGCGGACGATCGGGGGAACCGCGAGCGACCACGACAGCGCGTACGGGTCCCGCGTCGCCGGGATGAGCGCGATGAGGCCTGCTCCTGTCGCGGCGAGCAGCAACCACGCGACGGGCACCGAGCGGGTGATCGTGTCGGATCCGGATTCCCGCGGCGTCACCGCCCACAACCATGCATAGAGGAGCACGCCCGCGCCGCCGAGAAGACCCAGCACGACGAAGAGCGCGCGGACGACGTCGACGGGTGCGCCGAGGTGTCGGGCGAGACCGGCGCTCACGCCCGACACCGCACACGCACGGGGGAGTGCCAGAGGGACGCGGAGCGATGCCGGCCGCTTCGGGCGCACCGGGCGTGGCGGAACAGCGGCGAGCACACCAGCAGAGGTCGACATGCCGCAATCAAACCACCGCTTCGACGGCCCGCGAGCTGCCAGCGGACCGAATCAGGGTCGAGTCAGGGGATCACCCCATCGCGGCCGATGCGTCGGTCGGCGGACGATGAATGCATGACGAACACCACCGCCGCGCCGCCGGCACCGCCGAGGCCGCACCGCGCCACCGAGCGATTCTTCGCGTGGGTCGCTCGCCTCGATCTCGTGCGTGGATACGGCTGGGTCGGGGGCGTCGCCGTCGGCATCGCCGCGCGCATCGGCATCGACGTGCTCGTTGTCCGCGGCGTGCTCATCGTCGTCGGCCTCTTCGGCTTCCCGGCGCTCTTCCTCTACGGCGTCGCGTGGGCGGTGCTCCCCGACGCGAAGGACCGTGTGCCATTGCGCGACGCGCTCGAGGGGCGCCTCGCATCCGCGCACGCCGGGATCGTGGCGGCGCTGCTGCTCGGACTCCTGCCCGCTCCGGTCGCCGTGATCTTGGGAACGACAGGGCGCCTGAGCGGCGGAGACGGTTGGGGTGTCGTCGCTGCCCTCTGGACACTGTTCCTGATCATCCTCACCATCGCCTTCATCGCGATCATCGTCCGCGCCGCCACCCGCGCCGGACTCACACCCTCCGAGACTGCACCGCGAACGGCTTCCGCCGCGGTCTCGGACGCGCCCGCAACGCTGGTCGACACGGGCACGACCCAGCGCGCGGACGCCACCGGGACGGATGTCGCCAGCTTCGCGGCATCCGTCCCCCTCACACCACCGCCAACGCCGGATCGAGCGGACGAGCTTGAAGAGTGGAAGGCGCAGCACGCCGCCTGGCGGGTGCAGGAAGACGCGTGGCGGCGAGAGCAGCAGGACATCGCCCGCGTCGCGCGCGATGAAGCGCGCGCGGAGCGCCAGGTGCACGCCGAGCAGTTCGCCGCCGAGGCTGCTGAGCGCCGTCGGGTGCGGCGCCTCACGAAGCCGCGGACACCCGCGGCCTACGTCGTCACGACGGTCGGCATCGCCGTCATCGTCGGTGCCGTCGTCGGTCTGGGGGAGCGGTTCGACGTTGCCCTGGCGCGGGGTGCTTTCGCTGCGCTCGCCGTCATCGCCGCGGCCCTGGTGGTCGCCGGCGCGCTGCGCTGGCGGAGTGGGTTCCTCGCGTTCGTCGCCGTTGTGACCCTGACCGTCGGGGTGGCCGCGACTGCGGTGCCGGTGCGCGACAGTCTGCGCATCGGCTCGTACGGGGTCTCGAACCTCGTGGGCTCGTCAGACGGTCCTGTTCGGCAGCTCGTCGGTGACCTGTCCGTGTACCTCGATCCCGAGGGCGAGAGCGGATCGCTCGAGATCGAGAAGCGTGTGGGGACGACGTGGATCTGGGTCGAGCCCGGGGTCGAACTCCGGCTCACGGCAGACATCGCCGATACGGTCGGGATCTGGCTCAACGAGGACGATACGTCCGAGTACTTCCTCGGCGATGACCCGCGCGCCACGACGATCTCCGCTGAGGACGGCCGCCAGCGCGTCTCCGCGACGCTGGTCTCGGGGGACCGGACGACCGCGGTGCAGACCATCGACCTCAGCCAGGACGCAGGGTCGATCATCATTCGGATCACGCCGCCGAGGGGCGACGCAGCAGACAGGGCGGGCAACTGATGACCGACGAAACGACCGAGCTCCTCGACATCACCGAAGTGGATGCGGCGTCGCTGGCCGAACCGCTGGCGCGTGCGAGGGTGCGCTGGGCGGGCATTGTGTGGGGGCTGGTGCTCCTCACGTGCGCGGCCGGCGGACTCTGGCTCGTCTCCGGTGCGGACGCCATCGAGGCGGTGCAGGACTGGCTGTTCGAGCTCCAGCCGAGCGCCGCGATCGCCTACGTGCTGCTCGTGATCGGCGCGTTTGTCCTCGTCTGCGGCCTCATCGGCCTCCTCCGCCGCGCTCAGCGAACCCGCGAGCGGGGCTGAGGCGCACCTACTCGCAGACAACGCCGTCCAGCGGGAGGAGCGTCACCGGGCCTTCGCTGAGGCTGAGCGGTTCCAGCGGGCTTCGGAGGAAGAATCGGAGTTCGACGTGGTGTTCGTCAGCGGATGCCGCGTACTCGCCGGTCGTGAACGGTGCGTACCAGTCGTCCGTGTGAAAGCGTTCGAGCTCTTCGAGCACGAGTCCCTCGCGGCGGTAGATCGTGCCGAATCCACCGCCCTCGCCGACCACGTACGGCGACCGGCAGTTCGCAATCTTCACCTCGACGAGCGGGTTCGGCGCGACGAGCATCGTGATGAACCCGACGACCACGCACGCGGCGGCCGGAACGAGCGCCAGTAACGCCAGCGCTCCGCGCAGGGTCAACGCCAACACCGTCACCGCGATCATCACCACAAGGGCTGCGACGACGGCGGCATACGTCCCTTCGATGCCCAGGACGTCGAGGCTGCGACGCCCCGCCGCGAAGGCCGCGACTGTGGCGATGAGCCCGATGCTGAGGATGATTGCGCCGACGCACATCCACCGGGTCCAGATACGCCCGCGCTCCGCGGGCGACATCTCTTCCGCCGACTCGTCCGGCATGAAGTCGGGGAGGAACGATCTTGGACGCGCAGCCATCGCCTCGATTCTTGGTCGGTCATCTATCGAAAGTCAATAGATGCGAAATGGATGCCGCGGCGAGGTCGGGCCGCCACGGCATCCGTGCGCCGGGGTCAGGCGGCAGTCACCGACGCGCTCCAGGTGACGCCGAATCGGTCGGTGAGCATGCCGAAGCCGGCGCTCCACGTCGAGGCGGCGAGCGGTTCGACGATCGCCGCTCCGACGGCGAGTGCGTCCCAGTAGCTCTGCAGCTCCTCGAGCGAATCGGCGCCCAGCGAGACGAAGACGGCCTGGTCGGTGATGGTCGTGTGCTGCTCTCGGCGGGTCGACCCGGCCCCGACGACGCCGCCTCCGAACCCGCCCGGCACGTCGTACCCGGCGATGCGGAAGCCGTTCTCGGCGGCGACGAGTCCGAACACGACGTTGTCGGCGCCGGGAGCTTCGGCCGGCATGCCGAACTCGGCGTAGGTGTTGACGACGACGTGGCCGCCGAACACCGAGCCGTAGAAGTCGAGCGCCGCGCGGGCGTCGCCGCGGAAGTTCAGGTGGGTGGTGGTCTGGATGGCCATTGTGTGCTCCTTCATCAATTCCGGCCTGTGTGACCGTAGACCCAGCGTCACAGCCGTCTAGGTCAGGTTCTGTCCTAGATGGCGGATAGGTTCGGAGCATGTCCACCACGACCCGACTGCTCGACCTGCTGTCGCTGCTGCAGACCGCCCGCGTGTGGCCCGGGTCGGTGCTGGCGTCGCGCCTCGGGGTGAGCGATCGCACGGTCCGCCGCGACGTCGATCGCCTCCGCGAGATGGGCTACCGCATCGACGCGACGATGGGCCACGACGGCGGGTACCAGCTCCAGGCGGGCAGCGAACTGCCGCCCCTGCTCTTCGACGAGGATCAGACCGTTGCGGTGGCGGTCGCGCTGCAGACCGTTTCGGTCTCGGGCGTCGGAATCGAGGATGCCGCGATCCGGGCGCTGGCGACCATCCGTCAGGTCATGCCGTCACGGCTGCGCCATCGCCTCGACACGCTCGACGTGATCTCTGCCGCAACGCGCCCCGGGGAGGCCGCGCCGATGCACGTCTCCGCGGACGTGCTGATCAGCCTCGCGAAGACCATCCGCGCATCGGAAGTCCTTCGGTTCGACTACGTACCCCGGGGCGAGCCCCAGCCGCGCGACCTCGAGCTCCCGCCCCGTCGCGTCGAGCCGCACCACATCGTCACCGCGCAGGGGCGGTGGTACCTCGTCGCATGGGATCTCGAACGTGACGACTGGCGCCTGTTCAGTGTCGACAGGATCACGCCGCGCATCCCGACGGGTCCGCGGTTCGCCCCGCGCTCGGTGCCCGGCGGTGACCTGAGCGAGTTCGTGGCCGCTCGATTCAAGGGGTCGAACGTGAACGAGTGGGCGTGCCGCGGCTCGGTGATCCTCGATCTCCCGATCCGCGAGGTGCTCCCGTTCGTCGGCGACGGCACGGCCCAAGCGCACGGGGATGGCAGGACCGTCCTCACGGCGGGATCGTGGTCCTGGGGCTCGCTCGCGGCATCCTTCGGTCGATTCGATGTGCCCATGGAGGTCGTCGGCCCTCCCGAGCTGGCCGCGGCGTTCGCCATCCTCGCCCACCGGTACGCGTCGACCTGACCTCGGGAGCGAGGGACGGTAGCGTTGATGGGTACCAACCGGACACCTGCACCGATTCGACACAGGGACCCCCATTGACTGAGATCCAGCGCCAGAGCTTCGACCAGGGCGGCCGCGCCATCCCGTTCATCGACGAAGGCGAGGGCCCGGCGCTCGTCCTGCTGCCCGCCCAAGGCCTCGACGTCGCCTACCTCGGCGGCCTCGCCAGCATCCTCGAGGAAGAGGGGTTCCGGATCATCCGCATCGGCTCGCGCCGCCCCACCGGCGGGTCGGCCACGATGCACGATCTCGCTCGGGATGTCGTCGACGTCCTCGACCACCTCGGCGTCACCGCCGCGTGGATCGGCGGGCACGCCTTCGGTGGCGCTGTCGCGCGAACGGTCGCCCTCGACTTCCCCGGGCGGGCGAGCGGTGTGCTGCTCCTCGGCGTGGAGGGGACTCGACCCCTCGACGACGACGCGGCGCGAGCCCTGAAGACGGCGTTCTCGGCCCCGGTCGACACCGACGACCGGACGGCGATCCAGGTCCTCGTCGGACAGGGCATCGATCTCGCCGTGGCGTGGGACGTGTTCTCGCGCTCGCGCGACCTGGGCGTCGAAGAGCTGCAGAGCGCGGCGCTGGCCTCGACGCCGGTGGCGGAGTGGGCGAGCCTCGCGCCGAGCCTCCCCGTGCTCATCATCCAGGGCGGGGACGACAAAATCACCGTGCCCTCCTCGGGCGACGACCTGCAGGCGACGGCACGCGACCGTGCGAGCGTCGTGCGCATCCCCGGCGCCGGTCACCTTTTCCCGATGACGCACCCGGGCGAGACCGCCTTCCAGATCGAGGACTATCTCGGCTGGGACTGAGGGTGGATGCCGCGGCGACACGCTCCGCGGCATCGACCTGTCATGCGCCGACGTCGAGGAGCTCGTCGTTGGAGGTCGCCCGGAGCGACCCGTCGACGAGTTCGGCGACACCGACGAACCGGTTCACCTCGATCGCGAGGTGCGTCAGCCCGGAGAGCTCGAGAGCGGTCAGCTGCAGTCGGTGGTCGACGTGGGTGCGTCGGCGGAGGGAGAAGGTGTCGCCCGACACGGACAGCACCGGGTGATCTCACAGGTACGAGAGGGTCTGCTCCGCCTCGGTGACATCCGTCGTCGCCAAGGACGCATCGATCAGGATCGAGGTCTCAGCGGCCATGATTCACCGTGGCATCCGCGGCGTCGTCACGCCAGCGGCTCGCCGGTGGGCGCCGAACCGGCGGCGCCGGCGGCAGGCTCGGGAACGACGTAGAGCCCCGACGGTGAATTGGCGACGTGGCTGAGCGCGTCGAGCCAGGCAGGATTGAGGCTGGGCTGGCGGCTCCCGTGGAACTGCCAGCTGAGGTCGGCGCCGGGGTGGATCCACACGACCTGTCGCCCATCGCCGAGACTGGCATCGTTGCGCCACATGAACGTGAAGCCCTCGCCGCGGCGGAGCTTCGTGGTCATGACGATCTGGATGTGAGCGAGGATCCGGTCGTCGAGATCGACGCGGATCCGGTCGTTGTAGATGAACTTTCCCACGTGACTCCTCTGGGCTTTGTGTATCCATTATGCGATTCGAGGCGACGCCGTGGCGCCCGTCCGGATGCCGCGATGGCCCCAGCCTGGGAGTCGGTGTCGACGATGGCTTTCGAAAATTCGAGTGCGCTGGGGAGCGACCTCCTCGCGACCACGGTCTTCCGGTCCGTCGTGGTCACCGCGCTCGAGGCATTCGCTCTGGACCGCGCGTTCCGCTCGCACTCCCTCGCGGCTCGCACACCGGCACAGCACCTCCTCGCCGCCCGCCTCGACGCGGCGCACGGGGAGCTGGTCCAGACCGATCTGGAGGGTGGGGCCTCGGTGGCTGAGATCGCCGCGCGATGGGGCTTCGCCGAGCGCTCGCTCACGCGGACACACGTCGAGGTGTACGGGGTCCGCCCGCAGGATCTCCTCGGGCGCTGAGGTCAGTCGGCCTCGGGCTGGCCCGGTCCCGGCCCCGGCCGCATCTCCGCGTCGTCAGCGATGTCGACGCGCGTGCGTCCGTCGTGCTCGCTCACCTCGATGTGGGACTCTGCCACGGGAGCGCCACGGTCCTCGGGGTCTTCAACCCCCGAGCCCGCCTCATCCGGGTCGGACGCAGACGTGTCCTCGCCCTCCGCCTGGGAGGCATGCCCTTCGGCGGGGATCACCTCGTGGACATCGCTGCGGTCGAGATCTTCGCCCTCCGCCTGGCTCGGCTTGGCGGCATCCGGTGTGACGTCGTGCTCGCTCATCTGGATCTCCTTCTCGTGAGTCGAGTGAAGGCTACGTCGGCCGAACAGAGCCGCCGTCGGGGTTGCGCGGCGCGAGAGAGATCGCTAGCGGCGGATGCCGGGCCGGCGGCTGAGACAATGGCAGGGCGCGCCTTCTCCCAACGCGCGCAGATCGGTGGTTCCCGTTGTCGTATCTCCGCTCGGTCCTGGCCGTCGCAGCTCTCACCCTGGTGAGTGTGTTCGCGGTCGCCGCACCGGCATCCGCTCACGATGAACTGGTCGGCAGCTCGCCGGCGGCGGAGGCGAAGCTGGACGCCCTCCCGAGCGAGATCGTCCTCACGTACTCGGCGGCCATCATGACCGATGGCGCCGCGATCGCGGTGATCGACGCCGAGGGCGCAGACCTCACGGCCGGTGACCCGGTGATCGAGACCAACACCCTCACCGTTCCGATCGACGCCACTGCGGGGAACGCGGACGCGGGCTACGTGGTCGAGTGGCGTGCGGTCTCCAGCGACGGGCACCCGATCAGCGGGACCATCCCGTTCACCGTCGGCGACGGCGAACCCCTCCCGGATAGCGCCGCGCCGATCGCGGAGGACTCGACCGCGGACAGCGGTAGCAATGCCGCGCTCGCGCTGACCCTGACCGCGGTCGGTCTCATCCTGATCGTCGGTGTCTTGGTCGTCGTCCTGGTCGTGGCTCGTCGGAAAGGCGGAGCACGCCGACCCGAGTAGGGCCGGCGCCGCCGGACGAGCGGATCTCAGGCCGTCTGACCGGAGTGACGGCCCTCGCCGATCTCCTCGACGACCTTGGCGTTGAACGCCGGCAGATCGTCGGGTGTCCGGCTGGAAACGAGGCCCGCGTCGACGATGACCTCCGCGTCCTCCCACACCGCTCCCGCATTCACGAGATCCGTGCGCAGGCTCGGGTAGCTCGTCAGCTTGCGTCCCCCGAGGACGTCGGCCTCGGCGAGGATCCACGCGGCGTGGCAGATAGCGCCGACCGGCTTGTGCTGCGCGAAGAAGTCACGCGCGAACCGCACGGCGTCGGCGTCCATCCGCAGATGATCCGCGTTCACGACGCCGCCAGGCAGGACGAGGGCGTCGAAGTCGGCGGCATCGGCATCGGACGTCGTCAGATCGACCGGCTGCTCATGACCGTTCTTGCCCGAGATCGGATCGGAGCCGGGCGCGACCATCACGAGCTCAGCCCCCGCCTCAGAGAGTGCGCCCCAGGGAGAGGTCAGTTCGCTGTCTTCGAATCCGTCGGTCGCGAGGAACGCGACGCGCTTTCCGGTGAGAGTGCTCATGGTCCGACGGTAGGGCGGAGCCGGCGGCGCGCCGAAGGGGGTTGACCGCGGCCCGGCGCCCGATTATCGGGCGTAACATGGCGTGCATGGCCACCTCGAACCTCCCCACGCCGACCCTGCAGCCGATCGTCACCGACGACAAGAATCTCATTGAGGTCGTCGACGAGGGTGCGTCGTGCTGCGGCGGCGGGTGCTGCAGCACCAACTGAGTCGCGAGACGTGAAGAGCCGCCCCGAAGGGCGGCTCTTCGTCGTTTCCGGATGCCGGTCAGTGGCCGACGTCCACCGGCTCACCGGGGGTGTCGGCCGGCTTGGTGATGAGGAACGCACCCACCAGCAGCGGGATCGCGATGATCGCCGAGACGAGGAACGCCATGTGCGTGCCGGCGGCGCCCGCGGCCGCGGCATCCACCCCGTCAGCGATCTGCGCGGCGGTGGTGGTGGTCATGAGCGTCACCATGACGGCGATGCCCGCCGCCCCCGCCACCTGCTGCACGGTGTTGATGATCGCGGAGCCGTACGAGATGAACGCCTTGTCGAGCGACCCGAGCGCCGCCGTGAACAGCGGCGTGAACGACATCGCGAGTCCGAGCGACAGCACCGTCTGCGCGACGACGACGGCCCACACCGCCACGTTCTCGTCGAACGTCGTGAAGACCCACAGCGTGCCGACGACGAGCACCGCACCGGGCACGAGCAGCACCTGGGTGCCCTTCGCGTCGTAGATGCGGCCGATGAAGGGAGCTGCGACACCCATGAGGATCGCGCCGGGCAAGACGGCGAATCCCGCCGCCGTCGACGACATCCCGAGGACGTTCTGCATATAGAGCGGCAGGATGATGATGGTCCCGAAGAAGGCCATCGACATGATCGTCGCCTGCAGGATCGAGAGGGTGAAGTTGCGGGTGCGGAACACGCGCAGGTCGAGCAGTGCGTCATCGATGCGCTGCAGTCGCAGCTGACGCCAGACGAACAGCGCGAGCGCGACGAGACCGATGGCGATCGGGACGATGAGCATCATCGACGACGGTGCCGCGGTCTCCGCCGACGCCGACCCGCCGTGCCCGCCGCCGATCTGGCTCAGCCCGTAGACGAGACCGCCGAATCCGAACGCCGACAGCACGACCGAGAGCAGGTCGAGCGGCGCGTGCGTCCGCTCGCCGAGATTGTGGATCCATTTCGCGCCGACGGCGAGGGCGATCAGGGCGATCGGCAGGACGATTCCGTACGTCACCCGCCAGCTCAACGCCTCGCTGATGACGCCTGACATGACCGGGCCGATCGCGGGCGCGAACGAGATGACGATGGAGACGCGACCCATCATGCGACCGCGCGACTGCGGCGGCACGATCGTCATGAGCGTCGTCATCAGCAGCGGCATCATGATCGCCGTGCCCGACGCCTGCACGACGCGCGCACCGATGAGCACGGGGAAGGCCGGCGCGATCGCGGCGATGAGCGTCCCCAGCGAGAAGAGCGACATCGCGGTCACGAACACCTGACGGGTGGTGAACCGCTTGATCAGGAAGCCGGTGGTCGGGATGACGACGGCCATCGTCAGCATGAACGCCGTGGTCAGCCACTGCGCCGCGTTCTCGGTCACGCCGAGGTCTTCGGCGACGTGGGGGATCGCGACGCCCATGGTGGTCTCGTTGAGGATCGCAACGAATGCGGCGGCGAGCAGCAGCCAGACGACGCGGCTCTCCTCGGGGCGGAGCATCGGAGCCGGGGCGGTTCGGACGGAATCGGTCACAGAGTGGCTCCTGAACGTGTCGTATCGAGGCCCGCGGTCGTCCCCGACAACGCAAGCTCTCCACCCTAACGAGCACGCGGGCCCCTCCATTCCCGGATGCCGCGAATCGGTCCACCGGTTTTCTGGCGGGTTTAGGGTGACGAGGTGAGTATGCGCGGGCCTGGCGGCGGGCGTCACGGCTTCCGCGCCGTCGACGAGGCGGCACAGCGCCGCGACAACGCTGAGGCGCCGCGCGTGCCCGACCTCGGCCGCCGCGTCGTGGCCCTGTTCCGGCCGTACCGCGGACGGCTCGCCGTCACGGCTGTGCTCGTCGTCGCGGGCGCTGCCCTCGGGGTGATCCCGCCGCTGCTCGTCCAGCGCGTCTTCGACGATGCGCTCTTCCCGCAGGGCGGCTCCGAACCGCGGATGCCGCTGCTCGCCGTCCTCGTCGGCGCGATGATCGGCCTGTTCGTCCTCTCCGCGGTGCTCGGCATCGCGCAGACGTGGCTCACCTCCACGGTCGGCAACCGGGTCACCGGCGATCTGCGCGTCCGGCTGTTCGATCATCTCCAGGCGATGGATCTCGCCTTCTTCACGCGGACGAAGACCGGCGTGATCCAATCGCGCCTGCAGAACGACGTGGGTGGCGTGTCGGGCGTGCTCACCAACACCGTCACGAGCGTGCTGGGGAACACGGTCACGGTGGCGTCCGCCGTGGTGGCGATGGTGCTGATCGACTGGCGTCTCACGATCGTCGCGGTGATCCTCATGCCGCTCCTCATCGCGGTGCAGCGGCGCGTCGGCCAGGTGCGCGCCCGCATCGCGGGGCAGACGCAGGAGTCGCTGTCCGAGCTCAGCGCCATCACGCAGGAGACGCTCAGCGTGTCCGGCATCCTGCTGTCGAAATCCTTCAATCGGCAGCACGCGGAATCGGCGCGCTACTCCGCCGAGAACCAGACGCAGATCGGTCTGCAGGTGCGGCAGGCGATGAGCGGGCAGGGCTTCTTCGCCGTCGTGCAGGTGATCATGTCATCGGTGCCGGCGGTCATCTACCTGGTGGCGGGCCTGTTCATCTCCGGCGACGGGGCGTCGCTGTCGGCGGGGGCGATCGTCGCGTTCACGACGGTGCAGGCGCGGCTGCTCATGCCGCTGATGGGCCTCATGCGGGTCGCCCTCGACCTGCAGACCTCGCGCGCCCTCTTCGCCCGCATCTTCGAGTACCTCGATCTCGTGCCGGCGATCGCCGATCGCGCTGACGCGATCGCGGTCCCCGACGCGCCCGGCCCGATCGGGCGGGTCGAGTTCCGAGGGGTGTCCTTCCGGTATCCGGATGCCGCGCCGGCAGCCCGCGCGACGCTCGACGACGTCTCGTTCGTCGCAGAGCCGGGGCGGCACGTGGCCTTCGTGGGGCCTTCCGGCGCCGGCAAGTCGACGATCCTCTCGCTCGCGCCGCGGCTGTACGAGGCGACCTCGGGCACGGTGCTGTTCGCCGGAGAGGATGTGCGCGCGCTCCGCCGCGACTCGATCATCGATCATGTCGGTCTCGTCTCGCAGGAGACCTACCTCTTCCATGCCACGATCCGCGAGAACCTGCGGTACGCCAGGCCGGACGCGACGGATGCCGAGATCGAGGCCGCCTGCGTGGCGGCGAACATCCACGACGCGATCGCCGGGTTCGAGGACGGGTACGACACGATCGTCGGGGAGCGGGGATATCGGCTGTCGGGCGGCGAGAAGCAGCGCATCGCGATCGCTCGGGTGCTGCTGAAGGACCCGCCCGTCCTGCTGCTCGATGAGGCGACCAGCGCGCTGGACACCGTCTCGGAGCGTGTCGTGCAGACGGCGATCGACGCCGCGGCGCGCGGTCGGACCACGCTGTCGATCGCGCACCGGCTCTCGACGGTCGTCGGCGCCGACGTCATCCATGTCGTCGACGGCGGCCGGATCGTCGAATCGGGCACGCACGCCGATCTGCTCGCGCGAGGTGGGCTCTACGCCGACCTCGCCCGTCAGCAGCTGGCGGCCGGTCGGCTCGACGTGCAGTGACTCGGGCGGCTCACCACAGTCGCGCCGCGGCGAGCAGGGGCTCGGCCTCGGGATCGAGAACGATGCCCTCTCGGTCGGCACGCGCGGCGAGGTCTCTCGTGAAAGATCCGAGCAGCCGCCGGTAGGCATCGTCGGGGTGGTGTTCGGCGACCCGGACGAGGGCCGGGACGTCCATGGCGAGGATCAGCGCCACGCGCGCGCGCGCCGCCTCGCGATGAGCGCCGGAGTCGAGGATCGCGAGGCCTGCCCGCATCCCGTCGAGGTAGTCCTGGAGCACGTCGATACGGTGACGACGCTGCGTGATCGAGGTCCCGTCGGCGCGCTCACGCCAGTGGACGACGACGTCGGGCACCACATCGATCCCGCGGGCTCGGGAGTACAGCCGCTGCGCCACGACCTGATCCTCGTAGGCCTTGTCCTCGGTGAAGGCCAGACCTCCCCGACGCCACAGCTCGATCCGGCTGACCTTCGACCAGGCGACGATGTTCCCCGAGACCGCGGGGTGCTCGGCGAGCGTGGTGCGCTGCCGGGCGGGGTCGGTCGCGGCGGCGACCCAGGGCTGGATGGGGCCGGGGGTGTACACGCCGGCGGCATCCGGTCGCAGTCGCACGTACGCGCCGACCGCGATGTCGCTGCCGCTCTCGTCGAGACTTCCCACCAGGGTGGCGAGCGCTCCCGGGGTCATGACGTCGTCGGCGTCGAGGAAGCCGACCAGCGGGGTGTCCACGAGCGCCAGTGCCTCGTTGCGCGACGCGCCGAGCCCGCGGGCGACGTCGTGGCTGATCAGCAGGAAACGCGGATCGGATGCCGCGTGCGCGAAGACCTCGGACGTCTCATCGTGCGAGGCGTCGTCGACGAGGATCGCCTGCCAGCTCGTGTAGGTCTGGCTGCGGAGGGAGTCGAGGGCCTCCGCGGCGAAGGCGCCCACGTCGCGTCCGGGCACGATGACGGTGACGGTCGGGCTGCTCATCACCGTGATCGTACCGCCGCGACCGCCGCAGCGACGGCGGCGGCGACGGGTGCGGGATCGCCCGCGGCGTGGTGGCCGAAGGTGAATCGCACCGCCGTCTGCGCGATCTCGGGGGCCACTCCGAGCGCGATCAGGACGTGCGAGGGCTCGTCGCTCCCAGCGGCGCACGCCGAGCCGCTGGAGGAGACGACGCCGCGCCGCTCGAGCTCGAGGAGCACCGCCTCTCCGGAGACGCCCGCGAATGTGAAGCTCGCGGTGCCGGGCAGCCGGTGCTCGGGGTCCCCGGTGACCTCTGCCTCGCGGACGAGTGCGAGCACGCGCGACGCGAAGGCATCGCGCAGCGTGCCGACGCGGAGGGACGCCTCGACGCGCTCCGCCTCGGCCAGCTCGAGGGCGACGGCGATCGCGACGGCCCCGGCGACGTGCTCCGTGCCGCTGCGGCGACCGCGCTCCTGTCCACCGCCGTGGAGCAGCGGCTCGAGGGGGATCCGGCCCCGGATCGCGAGCACCCCGGTGCCGTGCGGGGCGCCGAGCTTGTGGCCCGCGACCGACAGAGCAGCGGCGCCCGTCCCGGCGAGGGGAAGCCAGCCCGCTGCCTGCACGGCATCCAGGTGCAGCGGCACCCGTAGTTCGGCGGTGACGGCGGCGATCGCGTCGACATCCTGCACCGTGCCGATCTCGTTGTTCGCGTATCCGACGGTGACGAGCACCGTGTCCTCGCGCAGCGCCGCGCGCACCTCGTCGGGGTCGATGCGCCCGCCCCCGTCGACGGCGACCCGCGTCACCGCGGCGCCGTGCACCCGTTCGAGGTAGTCGCACGACGCCAGGACTGACTCGTGCTCGAGCGGCGACGTGACGATGTGCGGACGGATGCCGCGTCGCAGCGCGGCCGCGATGGCGACGCCCTTGATCGCGAGGTTGTTCGCCTCGGTGCCGCCGGAGGTGAACACGATGTCGCCGGGGCGCATCCCGAACACCCGCGCCACCCGCCGGCGTGCGTCGTCGAGAGCGGCAGCCATGTCTTCGCCCACCGTGTGATGGCTGGAGGCGTTGCCGAACCGGTCGCCGAGAAACGGGAGGATCGCCTCACGCACCTCGGGCCGGACGGGTGCGCTCGCCGCGTGGTCGAGGTACAGCATCAGCTCGCGATGTCGATGTCGAGTCCCAGATCGAGCGCCCGAGCCGAGTGGGTGAGGGCGCCCACCGAGATGACGTCGACGCCGGTCTCTGCGATCGCGCGGACGGTGTCGAGCGATACCCCGCCGGATGCCTCGACGGTGGCGCGGCCGGCGATGTGCGCGACGCCCGCGCGCAGGTCTTCGAGCGAGAAGTTGTCGAGCATGATCGTGCCGACCCCGGCGGCGAGCACGGCGTCGAGCTGGTCGAGGCGATCCACCTCGACCTCGATGTGCATCGTGTGGGGGAGTCGAGTCTTCGCCACGCGCAGGGCTTCGGTCACAGAGAGTCCGGCGCGCGTGAGGACGGCGAGATGGTTGTCCTTGGCCATCACGGCATCCGACAACGAGAACCGGTGGTTGTGTCCGCCGCCGCTGCGCACGGCGTGACGTTCGAACGCGCGCAGACCCGGTGTGGTCTTGCGCGTGTCGACGATGCGCGCACCGGTGCCCTCGACGGCGGCCACGTACGCGGCAGTGAGGGTCGCGACGCCGGAGAGCCGCTGCACGAAGTTCAGACCGATCCGTTCAGCGGTCAGCACCGCCCGGGCAGGTCCGCTCGCGACGGCGAGCACGTCGCCGGGTGCGAACGCCGTGCCGTCGGTGACGCGCACCTCGATCTCCGTCGTGGGATCGGTGAGCCGGAACGCCGCAGCGAAGACGTCCCCGCCGCTGAAGACACCGGGTTCGCGGGCGACGAGTTCGGCGGTCGCCGTCGCCTCAACGGGGATGAGCGCCTCACTCGTGATGTCGCCCCACGGCGCGTCCTCGGCGAGAGCACCCGCGACCACCCGGTCGATGACGGCGGTGGTGAGCATCATGCTGCCCCTTCCCAGCTCTGTGCGGCGTCGACCGCATCGGTGCGCGTGTGCGCGCCGACGGATGCCGTCCGTGCCAGCGCGGCATCCACGACGTGCGCCGCGAGTTGGCGGAGGTTCTCGTCCTCCCGCTCGCGCACGGTCGCGTCGGTGCGCAGCGGCGCCGCCGCCTGCGCGAGCCGGCGCGCTGCGCGGCGGAGTCCGTCGCCGGTGCGCTGGACGCCGACCTCCGTCCACATCAGCCGCTGCAGCTCGAGGCGCGTCAGCGGCGCGGTGCCGACGCTGCGCGGCGCCGTTGGGGAGGAAGCGGTGCGGGGCATCGGCCACGCGGCATCCGCGTCGCGAGCGACCGCCGCGCCGACACGGGCGCCGAAGACGGCTCCCTCGAGGAGCGAGTTCGACGCGAGCCGGTTCGCGCCGTGCACGCCGGTACGGGCCACCTCGCCGGCCGCGTACAGACCGGGCACGCTCGTGCGTCCCTCGAGATCGGTGACGAGGCCACCCATCAGGTAGTGCGCCGCGGGCGTGACCGGCACCGGCTCGCGTGCCCAGTCGAGGCCTCGCTCGCGCATCGCGGCGTCGATCGTCGGGAACCGGCGCGCGAGGAAGGCGGCACGCTCATCGGCGTCCGCGCTGTGGACCGCGGTCGCGTCGAGCAGCACCGGGCGACCGCCCTGGCGGGCCATCGCGTCGGTGATGGCGCGGGCGACGACGTCGCGGGGCGCGAGCTCGCCGTCCGGGTGCGCCTCGAGCACGAACCTCGCGCCCCGCTCGTCGCGCAGCACAGCGCCCTCGCCCCGCACGGCCTCCGAGACGAGGAACGGCGCGCCGACGGCGAGCACCGTCGGATGGAACTGGACGAACTCGAGGTCCTGCACCGCGGCGCCGGCTCGCACTCCCGCCGCGATGCCGTCGCCGGTCGCGATCTCGGGGTTCGTCGTGTGCGCGTACAGCTGCCCGGCGCCGCCCGTGGCGAGCACGACGGCGTCCGCGTCGAGGCGGGTCGGCGTGGTCGCCCCGTCGAGGAGCACGTCCACGCCGCCCGCGCGGCCGTCGGAGGTCACGACGTCGACGAGGAAGGCGTGCTCGATCACACGGATGCCGCCGGTCGCCGCCACCAGTGCCCGCTCGATCTCCGCGCCGGTGGCGTCGCCGCCGGCGTGCAGGACGCGCGGGTACGAGTGAGCCGCTTCGAGACCCTTGACCCACTCGCCGTCCGCCTCGCGGTCGAACGCGACGCCCAGCTCGACGAGGTCGCGGATCCGTGCGGGGCCCTCCGACACCAGCACCGAGGCGGCCGCCGGGTCGCTCAGACCTGCGCCGGCGGCGAGCGTGTCCGCGAGGTGATCGGCGATCCGATCGTCGGCGAACATCACCCCGGCGATGCCGCCCTGCGCGTAGCGGGTCGCCGCGGCATCCACCGTCGACTTGGTCACGACGGTCACCTCGCACCCCGCGGCGGCCGCATGGCGCGCGGCGGTCAGGCCCGCGATGCCGGACCCGACGACGACGACGCGGGTCACGGCTTCGCCGCCAGCATGCGCTCGAGGGCGACGCGGGCGGGATCCGCCACGTCGGCCGGAACCGTGATGCGGTTGTGGACCTCACCCGCGACGAGTCCCTCGAGCACCCAGGCGAGGTAGCCGGGGTGGATGCGGTACATCGTCGAGCAGGGGCAGACGACCGGGTCGAGGCAGAAGATCTCGTGCTGGGGGAACTGCGCGGCCAGGCGCTGCACGAGATTGATCTCGGTGCCGATCGCGAAGGTCGTCGGCTCGGATGCCGCGGCGATGGCCTTGCGGATGTAGTCGGTGGAGCCCGCTTCGTCGGCGGCATCCACCACGTCCATCGGGCACTCCGGGTGGACGATGACGCGCACGCCGGGGTGGTCGGCGCGGGCTGCGGCGATCTGATCGACCGTGAACCGGCGGTGCACCGAGCAGAAGCCGTGCCACAGGATGACGCGGGCATCCTCGAGCTGCGCCTCGGTCGAGCCCCCGAGGGCCTTCCGGGGGTTCCACATCGGCATCTGCTCCAGCGGGACGCCCATCGCCTTGGCCGTGTTGCGGCCGAGGTGCTGGTCGGGGAAGAACAGCACGCGGCGCCCGCGGGCGAACGCCCATTCCAAGACGGTGCGCGCATTGGACGACGTGCACACGATGCCGCCGTGGCGGCCGACGAAGCCCTTGATGGCGGCCGAGCTGTTCATGTACGTCACGGGGATCACCGGCAGGAGGCCGTCGGCGTCCGGGGTCTCCATGTCGCCGTACACGTCGGCGAGCTGCTCCCAGCACTCCTCGACCTGGTCGATGTCGGCCATGTCCGCCATCGAGCAGCCCGCGGCGAGATTGGGGAGGATGACCGCCTGCTCGGGACGGGAGAGCAGATCCGCGGTCTCTGCCATGAAGTGCACGCCGCAGAACACGATCGCCTCGGCGTCGGGGTGCTCGAGTGCGGCGTTCGCGAGTTGGAACGAGTCTCCGACGTAGTCGGCGTGGGTGACGACCTCTTCCCGCTGATAGAAGTGCCCGAGGATGACGACACGGTCGCCGAGCACCTCTTTCGCCGCGACGATGCGCGCCGCCAGCTCGACCTCGCTCGCCTCGCGGTACTCGGCAGGCAGTTCGCCCTGCCGGGGCGCGCCGGTGGGGATGACGTCGCCCATCGACGATCCCGGTCCGTACCCGGGCCGGGTGTCGAAGGCCCACGGCGCCGCGGCCAGATCGGTGTTGCACGTCTCGGCATCCCCGCGGCCGGCGACGATCGCCTGGATCTCGTGATCGACGCTCGGGTCGACCGGGCGCGGCTGGAGGGTGATGAGGGAAGCGGCCATGTCGAGTCCTTCACTGGGGGAGCGGGCCGCGATCGGCCAGCTCCACGTCCTGGTTGTAGCGGTAGAGGCGCGCGGGCCGGTGGCTGCCGGTCCGGAATCGGTCGGTGGGGATGAGGGTGCCCGAGCTCTCGACCTGTCGGCGGAAGTTCGCGGGGTCGAGTCGGCGGCCGAGGATCGCCTCGTACACCTCGCGGAGATCGGCGAGGGTGAAGTCCTCCGGCAGGAAGCCGTGTGCGATGCGGCTGTAGCCGACCTTGTTCCGCAGCCGCCAGAGCGCGTAGTCGACGATGTGGTTGTGGTCGAAGGCGAGCGGCGGCAGATCGGTCGCATCGAACCACTCGACGTTGTGCTGCTCGGCGGTGCGGGAGAGGTCCTCGCGGACGAGCGCCCAGTAGACGATCGACACGACGCGGGTGGGGGAGCGGTCGACATCGCCGAAGGCGTACAGCTGCTCCAGGTAGCTCGGCGCGAGGCCCGTGGTCTCGGCGAGGGTGCGAGACGCGGTCGCCTCGAGGTTCTCGTCGGCATCGACCCAGCCGCCCGGCAGTGCCCACCGTCCCTCGTGGGGCTCGCGGGTTCGCCTCACGAGCGGGAGCACGATGCTCGCATCGCGGGACTCGGCGCCCGGGCGCAGGCTGAAGATGACCGTCGAGACGGCCACGCGGATGTCGGGAGCGGATGTTCTGGTCATGGTGACTTTAACCTCGCCCTCGATCTTAGGGTGCCGATGACACGAAGGGCAAGTTCCGCCGACTCACAGGCACGCCGCTCTACGCTGATCCCGAGGACTCCGCCGCCCGTTCCGGTACGCCTCAACCAGGAGGCTGCTCGTGCTGATCGTCGACATCATCGTCGTCCTCGTCCTGATCGCCGCCCTCCTCGGCGGCATCCTGCGAGGGCTCGTCGCCACGGCGGGAACCCTCATCGGCGTGGTGCTCGGTGTCGTGGTCGCCGTCTGGCTGACGCCGGTCGTAGCCCCGACCTTCAGCGGATGGGAGTACCGCAGCCTCGTCCTCGCCATCATCGCCATCGCGATCGTCGTCGCCCTCGCCGCCCTCGGCACGGCTGTCGGCGCGCGCGTGCGCCGAGGCGTCGACCGTGCAAAACTCGCCCCCCTCGATCGCGCGCTCGGCGGACTCGTCAACACAGCCGCCGCCGCGGTCATCCTGACCCTCGTCGCCGGTGCCGTCGTCGGGTCGGGCATGCCGGGGGTCGCGCCGGCGGTGGCGTCCTCCCGCGTCCTCGGCGCCATCGACGCGCTCACCCCGCCGCAGGTCGACTCGGCGCTCGCCGAGTTCCGCGGCTTCGTGGTTGACGAGGGCATCCCCAGGGTCGGCGAGCTGCTCGCTCCCGAGGTCGAGCCCACCGCTCCGCCCGTATCCCTCGACGACCCGAGCCTGCAGGATGCCGCCGAGTCGGTCGCCCGCATCAGCGGGAACGCCTACGCCTGCGGCGCGTCGCTCACCGGATCGGGATTCGTCGCGGCGGAGGACCTCGTCGTCACCAACGCGCACGTCGTGGCGGGCGTGGAGACGCCGCTCGTGGAGCTCCCGGGTCGGGAGGCCAAGGAGGGCCGAATCGTCTACTTCGACCCGGTCGACGACCTCGCCGTCATCGCCGTCGACGGCCTGGGCGCCGAGCCGCTCGCGATCGTCGACCCCGTCCCGGCGGGCACTCCCGTCGCCGTCCAGGGCTACCCGCTGGGCGGCCCCTTCACCAGCGGCGCGGCGTACGTGCTCTCGGTGGGCGATGCGATCGTCGCCGACATTTACGACGAAGACTCGGCGCCGCGGGAGATCTACGCGCTCGAGGCGAACGTGCGTCCGGGCAACTCCGGTGGACCGCTCCTCACCGAGGACGGCGACGTCACCGGTGTCGTCTTCGCACGAGGCGAGGACGACGAACAGCGCGGCTACGCGATGACCACCACGGAGCTGGCACCGGCGCTCGAGGTGAGCCCCGACGACCGGGCCGTGTCGTCGGGCGCCTGCACGCGCTGATCACCGCGCACCGCGTGACCCTGTGAGCCGGGGGATCGCGGTGATAGGCTCGCGGCAAATCGAAGACCGGACCATCACGTCGTCTCGGGAGAAGCCGCTCGCGGCTGCCGAAGGAGCAATCCCTCCCCGGAATCTCTCAGGCCCCCGTACCGAGCCGACATGGTCACTCTGAAAAGCGGCATCCACATGCCCGCCGACGGGGCAAGCGGGCACCGCCCGCGAAATCTCTCAGGCCTATGACAGAGGGGGAGGAACTCACCGCAGTCCGTTGCGTCGTCAGGAGTTCCCCGTGATCCATTCGTCCCACCCGTCGCCTCCGGCGAGCCGCACGAACCTGCGCTCATGAGCATCGGCGTGTTCGACCTCTTCACCATCGGTCTCGGACCGTCGAGTTCGCACACCGTGGGGCCGATGCGCGCGGCATCCGATTTCATCTCCCGCCTGGATGCCGCCCGCGTCACGCGCCTGCAGGTCGACCTGTACGGGTCGCTCGCCGCGACCGGGCGCGGGCACGGCACGCTCGGCGCGGTCCTGCTGGGCCTCGAGGGGTTCCGGCCCGACGAGATCCTGCCCGAGCAGGTCGACGAGCGCCTCGCCGCGATGCGGGAGTCCGGCCGCCTGCGCGTCGGCGGCGCGGGTGACGTCGCGTTCGCCGAGGACGACATCGTCCTGCACCCGCTGACCGAGCTCCCCGGTCACAGCAACGGCCTGCGGCTGCAGGCTTGGCACGGCGATGCATTGATCGACGACGCGATCTACTACTCGACCGGCGGCGGGTTCATCACGCGCGACGGTGAGACCGCGGCGCAGGCCGTCGACGCGCCGGTGCCGTTCCCGTTCGAGACCGCTGCGGAGCTCCTCGCGCACTGTGAGCGCGAGAACCTGTCGATGGCCGAGGTGCAGCTGCGCAACGAGGAAGCGACCCGCACGGACCCCGAGATCCGGGGCGGCATCCACACGCTGTCCGACGTGATGACGGCGTCTGTCGCCTCGGGCGCCGCGCGCGAGGGCTTCCTGCCGGGCGGTTTGCAGGTCGCCCGCCGGGCGCCGGCGTGGCACGCCCGTCTCGTCGCCACCGATCCGGCGGGAAACGATCCGGCGCTGTGGCAGGAGTGGGTGAACTTCGTCGCGCTGGCGGTGAACGAGGAGAACGCGTCGGGCGGGCGCATCGTCACCGCGCCGACGAACGGCGCCGCCGGGATCATCCCCGCCGTCCTGCACTACGCGACCCACTACGCCGCGCCCGATCGCGCGCGCGATGACGTCGCCGTGCCGTTCCTGCTCACCGCCGCCGCGATCGGAGTGCTCTACAAGGCGCGCGCGTCGATCTCGGGCGCAGAGGTCGGATGCCAGGGCGAGGTCGGCTCAGCATCGTCCATGGCTGCCGCGGGGTTGGCGGAGGTGCTCGGCGGAACACCGCGACAGGTGGAGAACGCCGCCGAGATCGCGATGGAGCACAACCTCGGCCTGACCTGCGACCCCATCGGAGGACTCGTCCAGATCCCGTGCATCGAACGTAATGCGATCGCCGCGGCGAAGGCGATCAACGCCGCCAAGATGGCCCTGTGGGGAGACGGCAGCCACAAGGTGTCGCTCGACGACGTCATCGTCACCATGCGCGAGACCGGGCGGGACATGAGCAGCAAGTACAAGGAGACGGCGCTGGGCGGCCTCGCCGTCAACGTCGTGGAATGTTGAGGAACCGATGACCGACCCGACCACCGAGCCGCGGCGCTCACCGCTCCACGCGGTCCACGAGGGCCTGGGAGCGTCCTTCACCGACTTCGGCGGCTGGCTCATGCCCGTCCGCTACACCTCCGACCTCGCCGAGCACCACGCCGTCAGGACGGCCGCCGGCATCTTCGACATCTCGCATATGGCGGAGTTCCTTGTCACCGGGTCCGGCGCGGGGGCGTTCCTCGACTTCGCGCTCGCGGGTCGCATCTCCACGATGAAGGTCGGCAAGGCGAAGTACTCGCTCGTCCTCGCGGAAGACGGCGGCATCGTCGACGACGTGATCGTCTACCGGCGAGGCGATGAGGACTTCCTCGTGATCTCGAACGCGGGAAATCGTGCCGCCGTGGCTGCAGCCTTCGACGCCGTCGACGTCCCCGACACGGCCGTCGAAGACATCACCGACGCCGTGTCGCTCATCGCCGTGCAGGGCCCGAACGCCCGCGCCATCCTCGAGCAGACCGCCGGCATCGAGGGTGTCGACCCGGACCTCGCCGACCTCGGGTACTACGCCTGGACCGCCGGCACGTTCCAGGGCTCTCACCTGTTCATCGCGCGTACCGGCTACACCGGCGAGGACGGGTTCGAGCTGATGATCCCGAACGGACACGCTGCCGCCCTCTGGCAGGCGGTGACGGATGCCGGTGCATCGCACGGCCTCGTCCCCGCCGGCCTCGCCGCCCGTGACACCCTCCGCCTCGAGGCGGGGATGCCGCTGTACGGCCACGAGCTGGGTCGCGACCTGGCCCCTGCGCAGGCAGGGCTCGGCCGCGTCGTGGCATCCGACAAGGAGGCGTTCGTCGGCAAGGACGGCCTCGCCGGCCGCGACCTCACCGACGCCCCCGTGCTCGTCGCCCTCGTCGCCGAAGGCCGCCGGGCCGGCCGCGCCGGCTACGAGGTGTACGACGGCGATACGCGCGTCGGCGAGATCACTTCCGGCGCGCTCAGCCCCACCCTCGGCCATCCCGTCGCGATGGCGTTCGTCCACCCCTCGGCATCCGCCGAGGGCACCGCCCTGACCATCGACGTCCGCGGAACCCGCATCCCCGCGACCGTCACCTCCCTTCCCTTCTACCGGAGACAGAAATGACCGATCTCACCGCCCTGTCCTACACCGCCGAGCACGAGTGGATCGCCTTCGACGGCGACGTCGCGACCGTCGGCATCACCGACTACGCCGCCGAGAAGCTGGGGGACGTCGTGTTCGTCGAGCTCCCGTCGGTCGGCACGTCGGTCACCGCGGGCGACACCTGCGGCGAGATCGAGTCGACGAAGTCGGTGGGGGAGCTCTACGCTCCGCTGACCGGTGAGGTCGTCGAAATCAACGACGCCGTCGTGGACGACCCCTCGAGCGTCAACGCGGGCGCGTTCGACGCCTGGCTCGTGAAGATCCGCATCGACGGCTCGCCCACCGGTGACCTCCTCGACCGCGACGCCTACGTCGCGCTGACGGGCGGCGACGCGTGAGCTCGGCCTTCCAGGGCCGCCACATCGGCACAGACGCGGCCGCGCAGGCCGAGATGCTCCGCGTCCTCGGGCGCGATTCCGTCGAGGCGCTCGTCAACACGGCCGTCCCCGACGCGATCCACGTCGCCGAGCGCGAGAGCATCATCCCGCCCGCGGCGACCGAGGCCGAGGCCCTCGCCGAGCTGCGCGACCTGGCCGCGCAGAACCGGGTGGCGAGGTCGATGATCGGGCTCGGCTACTACGACACGCTCACGCCCTCGGTCATCCAGCGGAACGTGCTCGAGAACCCGTCGTGGTACACGGCGTACACGCCGTACCAGCCCGAGATCTCGCAGGGCCGCCTTGAGGCGCTCATCAACTTCCAGACGATGGTGACCGACCTCACCGGGCTCGCGACGGCGAATGCGTCGATGCTCGACGAGTCCACCGCGGTCGTCGAGGGGATGCTCGTCGCCCGGCGGGCGTCGAAGTCGTCGTCGAACGTGTTCCTCGTCGACGCCGACGCGCTGCCGCAGACGAAGGCGCTCCTGCACCACCGGGCCGCGGCCGTCGGTGTCGAGATCCACGAGACCGCCTACGACCAGTCGCCGTCACCCGCCGACCTCGACGTCTTCGGCGCCTTCGTGCAGTACCCGGGCGCCTCCGGGCGGGTCTGGGATCCGACCGAGGTCATCGCGGCGGTGCAGGCGCAGAAGGGCCTCGTCGTCGTCGCGGCCGACCTGCTGGCCCTCACCCTCCTCCGCTCGCCCGGGTCGATGGGCGCCGATGTCGCCGTCGGCACGACGCAGCGCTTCGGTGTGCCGATGGGCTTCGGCGGCCCGCACGCCGGCTACATGGCCGTCCGCTCCGGTCTCGAGCGTCAGCTGCCCGGGCGTCTGGTCGGCGTGTCGATGGATGCGTCGGGCGCGCCGGCGTACCGACTCTCGCTGCAGACCCGCGAGCAGCACATCCGCCGTGAGAAGGCGACCAGCAACATCTGCACCGCGCAGGTCCTGCTGGCGGTGATGGCATCGATGTACGCGGTTTACCACGGGCCCGAAGGGCTCCGGCGGATCGCCGAGGAGGTCACGGCCAAGACCTCGCTCCTGCGCGAGTGGCTCGTCGGCGCCGGCGCGGAGGTCGAGCACGACGCGTTCTTCGACACCCTCGTGGTGCGCACGCCCGGGCGCGCCGAGGACGTGGTCGCCGATGCCCGGCGCCGCGGCTACCAGCTGTGGTTCCGCGACAGCGACTCGGTCGGACTCTCGGTCGATGAGACCACCACCGTCGCCGACCTGCAGGCCGTGGCGGCCGTGTTCGGCGTCGAGACCTCCAAGGTGTTCGTGCCGCTCCGCGACCGGAACGCGCACCTCCCCGCGTCGCTGCGACGCGCCGACGAGTACCTGACGCACCCGGTCTTCAACACCCATCGCTCCGAGACCGCCATGATGCGGTACCTGAAGCAGCTGTCCGACCGTGACTACGCCCTCGACCGCGGCATGATCCCGCTCGGCTCGTGCACGATGAAGCTCAACGCGGCGACCGAGATGGCGGCCGTCTCGTGGCCGGAGTTCGCGCGGGTGCACCCGTTCGCTCCACTCGAGGACGTCGGCGGCTACCTCGTCATGATCGACCAGCTGGAGTCCTGGCTCGCCGAGGTGACCGGCTATGACGCGGTCTCCCTGCAGCCCAACGCGGGCTCCCAGGGTGAGCTCGCGGGTCTGCTCGCGATCCGCGGATACCACCACTCGCGGGGTGATCAGCATCGCGACGTCTGCCTGATCCCGTCGTCGGCGCACGGCACGAACGCGGCATCCGCTGTCCTCGCCGGCATGCGCGTGGTCGTCGTCGCGTGCGACGAGGCCGGCAACGTGGACCTCGACGACCTGCGCGCGAAGGTCGCCGCCCACGCCGAGAACCTCGCCGCCCTGATGATCACGTACCCGTCGACGCACGGCGTCTACGAGCACGACGTCATGGACATCACCGCCGCCGTGCACGATGCGGGCGGTCAGGTCTACGTCGACGGAGCGAACCTCAACGCGCTGCTCGGATTCGCCCGGTTCGGCGACCTGGGTGGCGACGTGTCGCACCTGAACCTCCACAAGACGTTCGCCATCCCGCACGGCGGCGGCGGGCCGGGTGTCGGCCCGGTGGCATCCAAAGCGCACCTCGCCCCGTTCCTGCCCTCTCACCCGATGGCGCAGCGCGCGGAGCACGCGGGCGGGTTCGTCTTCGACGGTGGCCCGGTGTCGGCGGCGCCGTACGGCTCGGCGTCGATCCTCCCGATCTCGTGGGCGTACGTGCGGATGATGGGCGCGGACGGACTGCGGGCGGCGACCGGCGCGGCGGTGCTCGCTGCGAACTACGTCTCCGCGCGCCTGCGCGACCATTACCCCGTGCTGTACGCCGGGGAGGGGGACCTCGTCGCGCACGAGTGCATCCTCGACCTGCGTCCGCTCAAGGAGTCGACGGGCGTGACGGTGGACGACGTCGCCAAGCGCCTCATCGACTACGGATTCCACGCGCCGACCATGTCGTTCCCGGTCGCGGGGACCCTCATGGTGGAGCCGACGGAGTCGGAGGACCTCGCCGAGCTCGATCGGTTCGTCGAAGCGATGATCGCGATCAAGGCCGAAGCGGATGCCGTGGCCGCAGGCGACTGGCCCGCGGACGACAACCCGCTGGTGAACGCGCCCCACACCGCGGAGGCGGTGGTCGCCGGCGAGTGGACGCACCCGTACTCCCGCGAGACGGCGGTGTACCCCGTGCACACCCTCGTCCGCACGAAGTACTGGCCGCCCGTGCGCCGCATCGACAACGCGTACGGCGACCGCAACCTCGTCTGCGCCTGCCCGCCCATCGAGGCCTTCGCCTGACCCGCGCGCCGCGCTGCCGGCATCCCGCCCCTGACCGCGAGACAGCAGTCACAGCCCGAGACGTTGACGTCAGACCGACGTCTCGGGCTCCCGCTGCTGTCTCGCGGACCTGGCAGCGGAGCCGAGCGTTGACCGTGCGGTGTACAGGCGGTGGTGGTCGGGTGGCGCGACCCGGGGAATCCGGGCAGTGGCGAGCATGCGGTCGAGCCGATCCGGATCGGCGACATCGGTCCAGGCCCAGTGCAGGATATGCCGGATGCCGCGGCGGCGCAGCCGCGCATCGCGTTCGCGTCGACGGCGGAGCTGCTCGAGCGGGTCGCCGAATCGGCCGTCGTACTTGAGATCGCCGTCTGCCTCCCCGACAGCCGAGGCGTCGGCCCACCAGAAGTCCGCTCGATCCTCTGTCCCAGCATCCGAGAATCGCGTCTGCAGCTGCGGTTCGGCGTAGCCGAGCATCTCCATGACGCCGCGGCTCGCTGACTCCAGCGTCGATTCGGGTTCGGCCCGCGCTCGGTGCAGCGGCCATCGAGCCACGCGCCGTCCGCGCGAATCGAGGCGCGCTTCGTTCCGCGCCACGAGCGACTCGACCGTGAGACCCGGATCGGTTCGGAGCGCGGCATCCGCGACGCTCAGCCCGACGATCTCGGAGCGGCTCCGTGCGAGATCGACGGCGCATTCGGCGGCTGTCGTGAGCGCGAACGAGGCCGCATCGAGGAGTTCACGATCGGTCTCGCTGCGATGCACACGGATCCCGGTCCGCTGGCCTGCGGTCAGGGTCTCCCTCGCCACGATGTGCACGGCCTTCGGATCACCGAAGATCGGAAGCCCGAGGAGCGCGGCGGCGGATTCGTGAGAGAAGACGAGGCCGTCGTGAATCCGCGCGGCAGCGTGCACTCTCGCGAGGTATCGATCCCACGGTGGCAGCTCGCGCCACGGCGCGGCAGGGGCGTAGATGCCGCGATGGAGTCGGATGACGTCGCCCCGCTGCAGTGCGCGCGAGACGTGTGGGACGTCGACGGCTCGGAACAGCGGCAGAGGGCATGGCGCGATCTGCGGCGCGACGATGTGCGGCATCCCGAGATCGTGTCCCGCAGGCGCACGCGAGGCGCCCACCCGCCCACGAATCGTGGATGCCGCCGCCCGTCCACCCCCTGTGGAGAAGGCGCCCCCGCCCTCGTCCCTGCCACCCCCGTTTCCGCGAGACAGCAGTTGCAGCCCGAGACGTCGACATCAGACCAACGTCTCGGGCTCCGACTGCTGTTTCGCGGTCGAGAAGGTGGATGCCGCGCGGCGCCCGGCCGCGCGCGCGTCACCCGCGGGGCGGGGCGAACACGCCGGGCCACCACGCGGCGGCGAGGGGGTAGCCCACGAACGCGATCACGTCGATCACGACGTGGGCGATGACGAGCGGCATCACGCGGCCCCAGCGGTGGTAGACCCAGCCGAAGACGATGCCCATCGCGACGTTCCCGACCAGCGGGCCGAATCCTTGGTACGCGTGATACGCGCCGCGCAGCCCTGCGGTCGACAGGATGATCGTCCACGTGCTCCAGCCGAGTCGCCGCAGCCGGTCGAATAAGTACCCGACCATGACGACCTCTTCGAGCAGTCCTGCCCGCAGCGCCGCGAGCAGCAGCAGCGGGATCGTCCACCACGACGAATCGAGCGGCGAGGCGTCCACCTGCACGGTGATCCCGAGCGTGCGCCCCAGCGCGTAGAGGCCGAGGCCGGGCACCCCGATCACGGCGACGAGCAGCAGCCCGCCGCCGACGTCGCGGCCGAACCGTTCGAACGTGAGGCCGATCCTCCGGAATCCGGATGCCACCGGCTCCCACAGCAGGTAGATGGCCAGCGCCACAGGCGCGAGCCCGAAGAGATACCCGAGCACCTGCTCCAGCACGTCCCAGAACGCGGTCACGCCCGCGCCGGGGTTCAGCGACGTCTGCTGGTCGCCCAGCGGCGCCCGGGTGAGTGCCTCGATGAGCGAGATCACCGAGTACACCGCGGACCGACCGATCGACAGGGCGAGGATGATCGCGATCTCCCACCACAGCCGAGCGCGGGAGACGGGGAGAGGAGGAGACGTCGACGCCATCGAGCCAGGATGCCAGGTCACGCCGTACCAAACCCTCACGGCCTCGGCAATCCTCGCCGCGTTCCTTGACGGTCGACGGCGCACCGTATTGCGTGGGTGCATGACGGTCATCGGATTCCACTGTTCGCACGAACAACTACCGCCCAGTGCGTTGCTGTCGGCGGTCCAGCACGCGGAGTCGGCGGGGTTCGAGGCGGCGATGTGCTCCGACCATCTCGCGCCATGGAGCCGCAGGCAGGGGCACAGCGGCTACGCGTGGTCGTGGTTGGCGGCCGCTCTCGCCACGACGTCGCTTCGATTCGGCGTCGTCTCGGCGCCTGGCCAGCGCTATCACCCGGCGATCGCGGCGCAGAAGATCGCGACCCTCGGCGAGATGTTCCCGGGGCGCTTCTGGGCGGCCCTCGGATCGGGCGAGGCGATGAACGAACACGTGACCGGCGACCCCTGGCCCGACAAGCCGACCCGCGAGCGACGCCTGGTCGAGAGCGTCGACGTGATGCGCCGACTGCTGGCGGGCGAGGAGGTGAGCCACCGCGGCGAGGTGGTCGTCCACCGGGCCCGGGTCTGGTCCCGCCCGGCGGAATCGCCCGCGCTCCTCGCTGCGGCGGTGACGCCCGAATCGGCCGAGCGTCACGCCGCCTGGGCCGATGGGCTCATCACTGTGGCCTCCGAGCCGACCCAGCTCGCCGAGATCGTTCGCCGGTACCGGGATGCCGGGGGCCGCGGTCCCGTCTGCGGACAGATGCATCTCGCGTGGGCGCCTTCCGAGAGCGCGGCGCTCGCCGTCGCGAAGGAGCAGTGGCAGAGCAATCTCGTTCCCGCGCCGGAGGCGTGGGATCTCGAGCAGCCCGAGGACTTCGAGCAGCGCACGGCGGATGCCACCGACGAGCAGCTCCGTACCGCGGTCTTCGTCTCCAGCGACCTGGGCCGCCATCGGGGCCGCATCGAGGAGCTGCTCGCGGCGGGGCTCGATGAGCTGTATCTCCACGAGGTCGGACCCGACCTGCATCGGTTCGTCGACGTGTTCGGCGAGCGGGTGCTCCCTCACGTGGTGGATGCCGCATGAGCCCCCGTCCGATCGACGCGGCGGACCGCTGGTGGCGGACCGCGGTCTATTACTGCCTCGACGTGCAGGTGTTCCAGGATTCCGATGGGGACGGCACGGGCGACCTGCAGGGGCTCGCGACGCGGATCCACGACCTCGCCGACCTCGGGGTGACCTGCCTGTGGCTGATGCCGCTGTACCCGACGGCAGACCGCGACGACGGGTACGACATCACCGACTTCTTCGCCGTCGATCCGCGCCTGGGCACCCTCGGCGATCTCGTCGAGGTGATCCGGGTCGCCCGTGCGCACGGCATGCGCGTGATCCTCGACTTCGTGATGAACCACACCTCGTCGAAGCATCCGTGGTTCGTGCAGGCCCGTTCTTCCCGCACGAACCCGAAGCGGGACTGGTATGTCTGGCGCGACGAGCCGCCGGCGAACCCCGACCCGCCCGTGTTCCCCGGTGAGGAGGATTCGACGTGGACCCGTGACGAGAAGACCGGCCAGTTCTACCTGCACCACTTCCGCGCCCACCAACCCGACCTCAATGTCGCGCACCCCGACGTGCAGCAGCAGATCGAGCGCAACCTCGGCCTGTGGCTCGAGCTCGGCGTCTCGGGTTTCCGCATCGACGCCGTCCCGTTCCTGTTCAGTGGGGCCGGACATCACCAGACGGCGCCGGACGCCGCGCCCCAGTACGACGCGCACACCCACCTGCGCGCCCTCCAGCGGTTCGTCGCGCTCCGGGCAGGCGATGCGGTGCTCCTCGGCGAGGTGAACCTCACGCACCAGGAGCAGCTCGAATGGTTCGAGGCGAAGGGTGACTCGTCGGGGCTGCATCTCCAGTTCGACTTCGTGACCATGCAACAGCTGTATCTGTCGCTCGCCCGCGCAGACGCCGGCCCCGTCCGGCGGGCGCTTCGCGAGCGGCCCGAACTCCCGGACGGCAGCCAGTGGGCGAACTTCGTCCGCAACCACGACGAACTGACCCTCGACAAGCTGCCGGAGGAGGAGCGGGCGGAGGTCTTCGCGGCCTTCGCACCCGATGAGGACATGCGGCTCTACGGCCGCGGCATCCGGCGTCGACTGCCGACCATGCTGGACGACGAGCGTGCCGTGCGGATGGTCTACTCGCTGATGTTCTCGATTCCCGGCGTGCCCGTGCTCTTCTACGGCGAGGAGATCGGCATGGGGGAGCAGCTCGCAGTGCCGGGTCGCTACGCGGTCCGCACGCCGATGCAGTGGACGGCCGATGACGGTGGGGGGTTCTCGACCGCCCCCACGCGCCGATTCCCGCGTCCGCTTCCCGACGGCGATTACGCTCCGGCTCGCGTCAACGTCGCCGACCAGCGCCGTGACGAGCGGTCCCTCTGGCATCACATCCGCCGCCTGTCGCAGACGTACCGCGCCGAGCCATCGCTGGCGTGGGCAGCGGTGGAGGTGGTCGCGCTTCGGCAGCGGTCGGTCCTGGCGCACGTGGCGCGTTCCGACGGGTGGGCCATGCTCGCTCTGCACAACCTGAGCGCAGAGCCGCAGACGGCCACCCTCCGAGTCGATGCCGACGGCGACCCCGTCACCTTCACCGACCGGTTCGACGGGACGACGATCCGCACGAGCGTCGATGTCGACGTCGAGCTGGGTCCGTACGGATGGTGCTGGCTCTCGTTCGATCGCCCTGACGCGGCTGTGCGGCGTCGCTGATCGAGCACTGTCGCGTCGCTCGACGTCGCTGCGGCCGTACGCCACGACGGCCGGAAGACGCCTCCGACACGCGGCCCGATCGTGCAGAAAATTGTGCGTCGCGGCATCCGATTTGTCAGATTGTCACGCGTCTGTGGCTCCGAGTTAAGGATATGTAACGATTGCCGACCCTGTTTGCTGGCATCCGCGGGCCCTGCTTAGTGTGTCCGTATCCGTGCCCGGACTGTATTCAGTGCGGGCGCATAACCCTTGCACAGGAGGAACAGTGAGAATCAGGCGCATCTCGGCTGCGGTGGCGATCACCGCTGCCGGAGCTCTCGCGATCTCGGCGTGCGCGCCGGGTGGTTCGACGGGCGACAACGGGGACGACTCCGGACTTGTCGAAGGCTCGTCGATCACCGCCGCGTGGAACCAGGCGTTCTACTCGATGAACGGCAACACGTCGTTCGGCAACGCCACCGCGAACAACAACATCAACTACCTGGTGTTGGACGGCTTCAACTACTACAACAACACCCCGGAGCTCGTGAAGAACGAGTCCTTCGGCTCCTACGAGCTCGTCTCCGAGGACCCGCTGGTCGTCACGTACACGATCGCGGACGGTGTGAAGTGGTCCGACGGCACCGACGTCGACGCCGCCGACCTCCTCCTGAACTGGGCCGCGCTGTCGCGCTCCCTGGACACCCCCGACTTCGACCCGGGCGAGTTCACCGACCCGGAGACGGGTGAGTTCACCGACGCGTTCCCGACCGATGTCGTCTACTTCGACTCGGGCGCCACCCCGGACGCCGGCCTCGGCCTCGTCTCGAAGACCCCCGAGGTCAGCGAAGACGGCAAGTCCATCACCCTCGAGTACGACAAGCCGTTCGTCGACTGGGAGCTCTCGTTCCCGTCGCCGCTGCCGGCTCACGTCGTCGGCAAGAAGGCCCTCGAGCTCGAGGACGCCGCCGAGGCCAAGCAGGCTGTCATCGACGCGATCCAGAACGAGGATGCCGCCGCCCTGGCGCCCATCTCGTCGTTCTGGAACGGCGGCTTCAACTTCACCGCGATGCCCGACGACCCCGACCTCGTCGTGGGCAGCGGCCCGTACGTGATCAGCAACTTCGAGGCCGATCAGTTCATCACCCTCACGGCGAACCCCGAGTACGCCGGTGAGAACTCCCCGAACATCGAGGAGATCACCATCCGCTTCATCCCGGACCCGCTCGCCGCGGTCCAGGCCCTGGAGAACGGTGAGGTGGACATCATCCAGCCGCAGGCGACCGCCGACCTCGTCACCGCGCTCGACGCGATCGACGACATCACCGTCGCGACTAGCCTCGGCGGTACCTACGAGCACGTCGACCTGCAGTTCGACAAGGGAAAGAACCCGGAGAACATCTTCAAGGACCCGAAGGTCCGCGAGGCGTTCCTGAAGACCATCCCGCGTCAGGAGATCGTCGACACCCTCATCAAGCCGATCATCGGTGACGACGCCATCCTGCGTGACTCGCAGCTCTTCGTCCCGGGTGCCGAGGGCTACGACGAGTCGGCAGCCTCGAACACGTCGGCGGACTTCGCCGAGGTCGACATCGAGGGCGCCAAGGCCCTGCTGGCCGAGTCGGGCATCACCGACACCTCGGTCTGCATCCTCTACGCATCGAACAACCCGCGCCGTGTCAACGAGTTCTCGCTGATCCAGCAGTCCGCTGCTGAGGCCGGCTTCGAGGTCACCGACTGTGGTTCCGAGGACTGGGGCGGCCTGCTGGGCACCCCCGGCGCCTACGATGCCTCGCTCTTCGGATGGCAGTCCACGAGCCTCGGCGTGACGAACTCGCTGCCGACGTTCCAGACGGGCGCGATCAACAACCTCAACTACTACTCGAACGATGAGGTCGACTCGATCGTCGCCGAGCTGAACACCACGTTCGACTCCGCGAAGCAGATCGAGCTGCAGGCACAGATGGACAAGGCGCTGTGGGAGGACTTCTACGGCGTCACCATCTTCCAGTTCCCCGAGGTCACCGCGTTCAGCGGCCGCGTGGAGGGTATCGAGTCCTCGATCCTCGCCCCGACGGTGTTCTGGAACGCCTGGGACTGGTCGGTCACCGGAGCAGAGTAAGCCGTCGTCCGTGTCGCTCCTGCCGTGATCCGGCGGGGGCGACACGGAAGACTGGGGTGCAGGTCCCCTCGGGGGCCTGCACCTTCGCTTGTTAGGCTTCTTCACACTGCGTGGCGACGCCGGCCCGATCGGCCTGCGCTGCGCCCTCCCGATCGACAGGTGGCCGCACCCCTATGGCTTCATTCATCATCCGACGGCTGATCGCATCAGTCTTCGTCTTGTTCGCCGCGACGTTCTTGATGTACATCCTGACGTCGCTCGCCGGAGACCCCCTCGAGGAGCTCCGGCAGTCCAACGCTCCCAACAAGGAGCAGCTCATCGAAGCTCGGACCAAGCTCCTCAACCTCGATGTGCCGGCGCCGCTGCGCTACTTCCTCTGGCTGGGTGGTCTGTTCCGCGGTGACTTCGGTGTCAGCGTGCAGAACCAGCCCGTCAATGCGCTTCTGGCCAACGCGCTCACGTCGACCATCACACTGGTCACGACCGCGACGATCGTCGCGATCATCCTCGGCATCACGGTCGGTATCGTCTCGGCGCTGCGTCAGTACAGCGGCTTCGACTACACCGTCACGCTGATCTCGTTCCTCTTCTTCTCGCTGCCGATCTTCTGGGTGGCTGTTCTGCTCAAGCAGTACGGCGCCATCCAGGTCAACAACTGGCTGGGCGATCCGGAGATAGCCACACCCGTCATCGTGGTCCTCGCCATCGTGGCGGGCCTGCTGTGGATGTCGATCGTCGGCGGATCGCTCGTGCGCAAGCTCGTGGTCTTCGGCATCGGCGCCGTCGCCACGGCGGGCGTGTTGATCTACCTCTCGGTGACCCGCTGGTTCGCGGATCCGAGCATCGGCATCGTCGTCTACGCGGTCCTGGCGATCGGAACGGCGTTCGCCGTCACCGCGATCTCGACGGGTCTGCGCAACCGCAAGGCCCTCTACGCCTCGCTGACGATGGCCGTCCTCGGCATCGCGCTGTACTACCCGGCGATGACCTCGTTCCTCAACGGCATGGGCCTCGGACTGTTCCTGGTGCTGGCCGTCGCGACCATCCTGGTCGGCGGCATCGTGGGCTGGCTCTTCGGCAAGCCCGACCGCGCCCCGGTCATCCGGACCGCGATCTTCACCGCCGTCATCGCGGCCGGTCTGATCGCGCTCGACAAGTACATGTCGTACTGGGCGGCCTATTCTGCCTCCGGTCGCGTGCGTGGCCGGCCCATCGCCACGGTGGGCTCGTCGACGCCGAGTCTCGGCGGCAACTTCTGGGTGCAGGGCATCGATCTCTACACTCACCTGCTCCTGCCGACGATCGCGATCATCCTCATCTCGTTCGCGAGCTACACCCGCTACTCGCGGGCGAGCCTGCTCGAGGTGATGAACCAGGACTACATCCGGACGGCGCGCGCCAAGGGCCTGACCGAGCGGACGGTCATCGTGCGTCACGCCTTCCGAAACGCGCTGATCCCGATCACGACGATCATCGCGTTCGACGTGGGCGCCATCGTGGGTGGCGCGGTCATCTCGGAGACCGTCTTCGGCTGGACCGGCATGGGCCGTCTGTTCGTCGAGGGAATCCGGGCTGTCGACCCCAACCCCGTGATGGCCTTCTTCGTCGTGGCCGGCACGCTGGCGGTTGTCTTCAACCTCATCGCTGACCTGGTCTACGCGGCGCTCGACCCCCGAATCAAGGTGAGCTGACATGACCTCCGTCACCCCAGAGCCCGCGACCACGGGCACGCTCAACGCCGAAGCCACGATCGAGCAGCGCGAGACCGAGGGTCTCAGCCAGGGCCAGATCGTCCGGCGTCGGTTCTTCCGTCACCGCGGCGCGCTGATCGCGATGTTCGTCCTCGCCTTCATCGTGCTGCTGTCGTTCACCTCGGTGGGCATCAGCCTGTGGGGAATCCGCATCCCCGGTTGGTGGCAGTACACCTGGACGCAGATCCCGCCGGTCGAGAACCGCGGTGCACCGACGCTCAGCCTCATCCCGGAGTTCCTCGGGGGAGCCGGCATCCGCTTCGGCAACCACCCGTTCGGACAGGACGAGGTCGGGCGCGACATCTTCGCGGTCGTCATGCGCGGTGCGCAGCAGTCGATCATGGTGATGGTCATCGCCGGTGTCGTGGCGACGATCATCGGTGTGGTCATCGGCGCTCTCGCGGGGTACTACCGCAAGGCGACGGATGCCGTGCTGATGCGTTTCACCGACATCGTCATCACGATCCCGCTCATCGTCATCGGCTCGGTGCTCGGTCGCACCTTCGGCAACCTCGGTGCCGCCGTGCTCGGTGTCATCATCGGTCTGTTCGCGTGGACGACCCTCGCCCGACTCGTTCGCGGTGAGTTCCTCACCCTGCGCGAGCGTGAGTTCGTGGATGCCGCCCGTGTGTCCGGTGCCCGCGACCGACGGATCATCTTCCGCCACATCTTGCCCAACGCCGTCGGCGTCATCGTGGTCAACGCCACGCTCCTGATGGCCGGCGCGATCCTGCTGGAATCCGCGCTCAGCTACATCGGGTTCGGTGTGCAGTCGCCCGACACCTCACTGGGCAAGATCGTTTCCGACAACCAGGCCGCGTTCTCCACGCGTCCGTGGCTGTTCTGGTGGCCCGGTGTCTTCATCATCGTGATCGCCCTGTGCGTCAACTTCATCGGTGACGGTCTGCGCGACGCGTTCGACCCCCGCCAGAAGAAGATGCCGAGCGCCCGCGCGATGGCACGAGCGGGAATGGGCCCGTCCGCGGCGCATGCGCCCGCGACGGTCGACACGACGCCCTCGACGGACGCCCCGTCGGTGACGATGCCCGGCCGAGCCCCGTACACGGGCGACACCGCCGGCAGTCAGGACCCGCGTCCGGAAGATCCGCACGAGGGTCACGGGACCGACCAGAGCCGCTGATGTCGCTCCTACACCAGGATGCCGATCACCGTGGCGGCCGCCAGCGCGGCCGTCACGGCGATCGTCGCCACGTGCCACGTGGTGCCGCTCGCGCCCAGCTCTGCGCCGGCCTCGAGCGCACCCTCCTCGGCGAGGCGCTCCCAGCGTCCGCGGATGAGCTGCGCCAGGTTCCCGCTGGGGACCGACAGGGCGTCGCTCGGGCGCAGCGAGCCGTGCGCCCCGCGCGCGGTGTCGCCGAGTCCGGAGAAGTCGCTGCGCGAGAGACCGAGCAGTCGGTGCCGACCGGGGGCCGGGCTCGCCCAGACGCGGATCAGACGGTCCGCCGTCCGCAGGGTGAGGGCCCACTTGGTGTCGACCATGACGATTGCCGGCCACGGCACGAACTCGGTGCGGAAGACGTTGACCACCGTGATGCCGTGTTCTTCGACGACCAGTTCGGGTCGCCAGAACATGGCCCACACCAGGACGGCGACGAGCATCAGCGGCCAGCTGTAGCGCGCGGCATCCCTCACATCGATTGCGATCAGCGCCACGACGCCGATCGCACACACCACGACGGTCAGAGCGGCGAGCACGCGGCTCGCGAGCGGACGGTATCGGACCTGTTCGAACGCCATGACCTCCAGCTTTCCAGATGGGAACACAACGCATGACTCACTCCATGACGGCCTCTGCGGCCACCGCACCCGCGGCGGAGACGATTCTCGAGGTCGACGACCTGGGCGTCGACTTCTGGGTGGACGGCAAGTTCTACCCGGCCGCCATCGGGATGAACTATCGACTCCACCGTGGCGAGGTCCTCGCCATCGTGGGCGAGTCCGGTTCGGGAAAGAGCACGAGCTCCATGGCGCTGCTCGGCCTCTTGCCCGACAACGCGCGCGTCACGGGATCGATGAAGCTCCAGGGTCGCGAGATGCAGGGGATGGCCGATGCCGAGCTGCGCTCGCTGCGCGGCAACGACATCTCGGTCATCTTCCAGGAGCCGATGACGGCCCTGAACCCGGTTTACACGGTGGGCTTCCAGATCATGGAGGCGCTGCGCTCGCACGACCGCGATCTGATCCCCGCGAAGGCGAAGGAGCGAGCTATCGAGCTGCTTCGCATGGTCGAGATGCCCAACCCGGAGCAGTCCTTCCACAAGTACCCGCACCAGCTCTCCGGTGGGCAGCGTCAGCGAGCCATGATCGCGCAGTCGATCTCGTGCGACCCGCTGCTGCTCATCGCCGACGAGCCGACCACGGCGCTCGACGTGACCGTCCAGGCCGAGATCCTCGACCTCATGCGCAACCTGCGCGACCGTTTGGACTCGGCGATCATCCTGATCACCCACGACATGGGGGTCGTCGCCGACCTCGCCGACCGCATCATGGTGATGAAGAACGGCGTCGTCGTGGAGTCGGGCACCGTGGACGAGATCTTCCACGCGCCGCAGCACGACTACACCAAGTCGCTCCTCGCGTCCGTTCCCCACCTCGGCCTCGGCGTCCTCGAGCCGGTCGAAGCCGGTGTGACCGTCGACGTGGAGGGTGTCTCGTCGATCGCCGAGATCCGCGAGCACGCGCTGGACGAGGTGCAGCCGTCCCAGACCGGCCAGGCGCCGGTCCTCTCCTTCGAGGGCGTCGCCATCGAGTACCCCAAGCGGGGGCGGATCCCCGCCTTCCGCGCGGCCGAGAACATCGACCTCCAGGTTTATCCCGGCGAGATCATGGGCCTCGTCGGCGAGTCGGGCTCGGGCAAGACGACCCTCGGTCGTGCGGCGATCGGTCTGCTCCCCATCGCGGAGGGCACGCTCACCGCCGTCGGCACCGACATCTCGAACGCGTCGCTGAAGGACCTGGCCGCGATCCGCCGTCGCACCGGCATCGTGTTCCAGGACCCGGCGTCGTCGCTGAACCCGCGTATGCCGATCGGCCAGTCCATCGGCGAGCCGCTGCTGCTGGCCGGTGAGGCCAGTGGGAAGGACCTCGACCGCCGCGTCGAGAACCTGCTCAGCCAGGTGGAGCTGCCCACCTCGTATCGCAACCGCTTCCCGCACGAGCTGTCGGGCGGGCAGAAGCAGCGCGTCGGCATCGCCCGCGCGCTCGCCCTGGCGCCCGAGCTCCTCGTCGCGGACGAGCCGACGTCGGCCCTCGACGTGTCGGTGCAGGCCCGCTTCCTCGACCTGCTGCAGGAACTCCAGCAGCAGCTGAAGTTCGCGTGCCTGTTCATCAGCCACGACCTCGCGGTCGTTGACATCCTCGCCCACCGCATCGCCGTGATGCACCACGGCAAGCTCGTGGAAGTCGGTACGCGCGACGAGATCCTCCGTGGCGCGAAGGACCCGTACACGCAGCGGCTCATCGCCGCCGTGCCGGTGCCCGACCCCGATCAGCAGCGCGAGCGGCGCGAGGCCCGCGCCGCCCTGATCCGTTCCGGCGCCGAGTCTCCGACAGCCTGACGGCGGGCGGTCGGCGAAGCGCTTGTAGAATGGGGTGCCCCCGAATCCGGGTGGCACCCCATTTCGCTTTGTTGAGGACCCTCATGGCCCACGCCCTCCGCCCTGATCTGCGCAACGTCGCGATCGTCGCTCACGTCGACCACGGCAAGACGACGCTCGTCGACGCCATGCTCCGTCAGACCGGATCGTTCGGCGAGCACGCGCACGTCGAAGAGCGCGCCATGGACTCGAACGACCTCGAGCGTGAGAAGGGCATCACGATCCTCGCCAAGAACACGGCGATCACGTACAACGGTGCGCACACCGACGAGCCGATCACGATCAACGTCATCGACACGCCCGGTCACGCCGACTTCGGCGGCGAGGTCGAGCGCGGCCTGTCGATGGTCGACGGTGTCGTCCTGCTGGTGGACTCCTCGGAGGGCCCCCTCCCGCAGACCCGCTTCGTGCTGCGGAAGGCCCTCGAGGCCAAGCTCCCCGTCATCCTCCTGGTCAACAAGACCGACCGCCCCGATGCCCGCATCGCGGAGGTCGAGGAAGAGGCGCACGACCTTCTGCTGGGTCTCGCCTCCGACTTGCAGGACGACGTGCCCGACCTCGATGTCGACGCGCTCCTCGACGTGCCCGTCGTGTACGCGTCGGGTCGCGCGGGCGCGGCATCCCGCAACCGCCCCGAGAACGGCTCGCTGCCCGACAACGACGACCTCGAGCCGCTGTTCGGAGCGATCCTCGAGCACGTCCCCGCACCGTCCTACGACGACGAGGCCCCGCTGCAGGCGTGGGTCACGAACCTCGACTCCAGCCCGTTCCTCGGCCGTCTCGCGCTGCTGCGCGTGTTCAACGGCACCCTGAAGAAGGGACAGACGGTCGCCTGGGTCCGTCACGACGGCACCCACACCACCGCCCGCATCACCGAGCTGCTCAAGACCAAGGCGCTCGAGCGCTTCCCGGCGGAGTCGGCCGGCCCCGGCGACATCGTCGCCATCGCCGGCATCGAGAACATCACCATCGGCGAGACGATCGCCGACCCCGAGGATGTCCGCCCGCTGCCCGCGATCACCGTCGACGACCCCGCGATCTCGATGACGATCGGCACCAACACCTCGCCCCTCATGGGCAAGGTCAAGGGGCACAAGCTCACCGCCCGCATGGTGAAGGACCGCCTGGACCGCGAGCTCATCGGCAACGTCTCGCTCAAGGTCGTCGACATCGGCAAGCCCGACGCGTGGGAGGTGCAGGGCCGTGGCGAACTCGCTCTCGCGATCCTCGTCGAGAACATGCGCCGTGAAGGCTTCGAGCTCACCGTCGGCAAGCCGCAGGTCGTCACGCGTCGTGACGAGAACGGCAAGCTGACCGAGCCCTTCGAGCACCTGACGATCGATGCTCCCGAAGAGCACCTCGGCGCCATCACGCAGCTCATGGCCGGCCGCAAGGGCCGCATGGAGACGATGACCAACCACGGCACCGGGTGGGTGCGCATGGAGTTCATCGTCCCCTCGCGCGGTCTCATCGGGTTCCGCAGCGAGTTCCTCACCATCACCCGCGGCACCGGCATCGCCAACGCCATCTCGCACGGCTACGACGAGTGGGCAGGCGCGATCTCGACCCGCCAGAACGGCTCGATCGTCGCCGACCGCGCCGGCGTCGTCACGCCCTTCGCGATGATCGCCCTGCAGGAGCGCATGAGCTTCTTCGTGCAGCCGACCGAAGAGGTCTACGAGGGCATGGTCATCGGCGAGAACTCGCGCGCCGACGACATGGACGTGAACATCACCAAGGAGAAGAAGCTCACGAACATGCGTTCGTCGACCTCCGACTCCTTCGAGTCGATGACGCCGCCGCGCGTGCTCACCCTCGAGGAGAGCCTCGAGTTCGCCCGGGACGACGAATGCGTCGAGGTCACGCCCGAGAAGGTCCGCATCCGCAAGGTCGAGCTGGACGCGACCATCCGCGGTCGCGTGGCGTCGCAGCGCAAGCGCCAGGACGCGAACGCCTGACCCGACCGGGGGAGCCCATGGCGGCACAACCGTCGCCGGTCCGTCGCGCGTGGCGCGAGGCGGCCGGCGTGGCGATCGCGACAAGCGCGTACGGCATCTCGTTCGGCGCGCTCGCGGTCGCCTCGGGGCTCGACGTGTGGCAGGCGTGCGTCCTCAGCCTGCTGATGTTCACCGGCGGATCGCAGTTCGCATTCGTCGGCGTCATCGGCGGTGGCGGCCTCGCGGCGGCGGCGATCGCCTCGGCGAGCCTCCTTGGCGTTCGGAACGTCGCCTACGGCATGCGGATGTCGCCGGTCGTGGGCGAGGGCCGCTGGCGGCGGGCGGCGGCATCCCACTTCACCATCGACGAGTCGACGGCTGTCGCCCTCGCGCAGACAGATGCCGCGGCGCGGCGAGTGGGCTTCTGGGTGACCGGCGTCGGGATCTACCTCGGCTGGAACGCCGCCACGCTCGCGGGAGCGCTCCTCGGTGACGTCCTCGGCGACGTGCGGGCGTATGGACTCGACGCGGCCGCTGCGGCGGCGTTCCTGGCACTGCTGTGGCCGCGACTGCGTCGCCGGCAGGCAGTGGCCGTGGGCGCGGCGGCGGCGATCGTCGCCGCTGTCCTCACCCCGGCGCTCATGCCGGGCATCCCCGTCCTGGTGGCGGCTCTCGTGGCCGTCGTCGTCGGATGGACGAACTGGTGGGGCCGTCGCGATGCGGCATCCGCGCACCCGCAGGACGCAGGATCGGAGGCACGATCGTGACCCTCTGGACCGCGATCCTCGTCGCGTCGATCGTGTGCGTGGCGCTGAAGGCGGTGGGCTACCTGATCCCGCCGTCACTGTTCGACGCGCCGCGACCGGCACGGATCATCGACCTCCTGACGGTCGCGTTGCTCGCGGCGCTCGTCGCCGTCCAGACCCTCGGCGACGCACAGGCGATCATGGTCGACGCGCGCGTCCCGGCGGTCCTGGTCGCGGCAGGCCTGCTGGCGTTGCGCGCACCGTTCCTGGTCGTCGTGGTCGCTGCGGCGGCCGTTGCCGCGGGGCTTCGCTGGTTCGGCTGGGCGATCTGACCAGCGGTCCGACGTACAGTGGGGGAGTGAGCTCCACCCTCGTCCGCATCGCCACGTGGCTCATGGCCGCGGTCATCGGATTCGTCTACGGCGTCGCCGCGGTGATCGGACAGGCGGCGATGTGGGGTGTCGTCCCGGTCGGTCTCCTCACCGCCGCGATCGGCTTGGTCGCGCTGCTGGTGGCGGTCCGTTCACTGACGGGCGAGCGTACGTCGTCGCTGGCGGCGGGAGTCGGCGCGCTGATCGCGACGGTCGTCCTCTCGGGGCGGGGCCCGGGCGGGTCGGTCGTGGTGCCGGCGGCTTCCGAAGGCGAGATCACGACGGGAGTCATCTGGACGTTCGCCGTGCCGCTGCTGGCGGCTCTCATCGTCGCGTGGCCCTCGGCGTCCACCCCCCGGCCGAAGAACTAGACTCGTCCTGTGACGTATGTGATCGCCCTGCCGTGCGTGGATGTGAAAGACCGTGCCTGTATCGACGAATGCCCCGTCGACTGCATCTACGAGGGTGAGCGCTCGCTGTACATCCACCCGGACGAGTGCGTCGACTGCGGCGCCTGCGAGCCCGTGTGTCCCGTCGAGGCGATCTATTACGAGGACGACCTGCCCGACGAGTGGCAGGACTACTACAACGCGAATGTTGAGTTCTTCGAGGACATCGGCTCGCCCGGCGGCGCCGCCAAGGTCGGTGTGATCGCGAAGGATCACCCGATCATCGCCGCTCTGCCGCCGCAGGCGCACTGAGCTCCGGATGAGCGTCCACGACCTGGCGGACTACCCGTGGGACTCGGTCGCCCCGTACGCGGCGCGCGCACGCGCGCACCCGGACGGCATCGTCGACCTGTCCATCGGCTCTCCCGTCGATGCCACGCCGGCGGTCGTCGCGGACGCGCTCCGCGCGGCGACCGATGCGCACGCCTACCCGCAGACGGTCGGCACCCCCGCCCTGCGCGCGGCGATCGTCGACTGGTACGCGCGTCGGCGCGGCGTCCCGGGCCTCACGACGGACCACGTCCTGCCGACTGTGGGGTCCAAGGAGCTCGTGGCGCTGCTGCCGCTCCTGTTGGGTCTCGGAGCAGGAGACGTCGTCGTCCATCCTCGCGCCGCCTACCCGTCCTACGAGGTCGGCGCCCGCCTGGTGGGGGCCACGCCGCTCGCCGCCGATGACCCGGCCGACTGGCCCGAGGGCACCCGGCTGGTTTGGCTGAACTCGCCCGGCAACCCCGATGGCCGGGTCGTCGATGTATCCGAGTTGCGCGCCGCGGTGGCCCGTGCCCGCGAGCTCGGCGCGGTCATCGCGTCCGACGAGTGCTATGCAGAACTGGGCTGGGACGCGCCGTGGGCGGATGCCGCGGTGCCGAGCATCCTCGATCCGCGTGTCACGCGCGGGGACACGTCGGGCCTGTTGTCGGTGTACTCGCTCAGCAAGCAGTCCAACCTCGCCGGTTACCGGGCCGCCTTCATCGCCGGCGACCCCGATCTCATCGCGCCGATGCTGACCGCCCGCAAGCACCTCGGCCTGATGGTCCCGGCTCCCGTGCAGGCCGCGATGGCGGCAGCGCTCGGGGACGACGCGCACGTCGATGCGCAGCGCGAGCGCTACCGTGCGCGACGCGCACTGTTGCGCCCGGCCTTGGAATCGGCCGGTTTCCGCATCGACCACAGCGAGGCGGGACTCTACCTGTGGGCGACGGCGGGGGAGGACGCCTGGTCCACGCTCGATCACCTGGCCGACCTCGGCATCCTCGCTGGCCCCGGCCATTTCTACGGGGCGCACCATCCGGAGCACGTCCGCTTCTCGCTGACCGCACCCGACGAGCGGATCCAGGCCGCCGCCCGCCGACTGGCCGGTTCGTAGCATTCCTCTCGCAGATCCGGTGATCCGTTGGCGGCGTCAGGAGAGGCGCTGTCGCACCGTTAGGCTGTAAAGACCGCTCCCGACGACCGCAAGGAGGCTTCGTGACTAACGCGGACACCCCCCAGATGGCCACCGTCACCGTTGGTGACAAGACCGCGAATCTTCCGCTCATCGCCGGAAGCGAAGGGGTTCCGAGTGTCGACTTCGCGACGTTCACGAAGCAGACCGGCCACACCGCACTCGACTACGGCTTCGTCAACACCGCCTCGACCAAGTCCGCGGTCACCTACATCGACGGCGATCAGGGCATCCTGCGCTACCGCGGGTACCCCATCGAGCAGCTCGCGAAGCACAGCACGTACCTCGAAGTCGCCTGGCTGCTGATCTACGGCGAACTGCCCACCGCCGACGAGCTCGCGGGCTGGGACGAAAAGATCCGCCGCCACACGCTTCTGCACGAGGACCTGAAGCACTTCTTCTCGGCGCTGCCGCACACCGCCCACCCGATGTCGGTGCTCTCGGCGGCCACGGCTGCACTGTCGACGTACTACGAGGGCCAGAGCGACCCGCACAATCCCGAGCACGTCGAGCTCAACACGATCCGCATGCTCGCAAAGCTGCCGGTCATCGCGGCCTACGCGCACAAGAAGAGCATCGGGCAGGCGTTCCTGTACCCCGACAACTCGCTGAGCTTCGTTGACAACTTCCTGAAGCTCAACTTCGGCAATCACGCCGAGAAGTACGAGATCAACCCGGTGATGTCGCGAGCGCTCGAGCGACTGCTCATCCTGCACGAGGACCACGAGCAGAACGCGTCCACCTCGACGGTGCGTCTCGTCGGTTCCACCGGCGCGAACCAGTTCTCCTCGATCTCGGCGGGTATCAACGCCCTCTACGGCCCGCTCCACGGCGGCGCCAACGAGGCGGTCCTCGACATGCTGGCGCGCATCCGCGACTCCGGCGAGAGCGTCCAGCGGTTCGTCGAGCGTGTCAAGAACAAGGAAGACGGCGTGAAGCTCATGGGCTTCGGGCACCGGGTCTACAAGAATTACGACCCGCGCGCCAAGCTGGTGAAGGAGTCCGCGGACGAGGTCCTGCGTGAGCTCGGTGTCACCGACCCGCTGCTCGCCCTCGCCAACGAGCTCGAGGACATCGCCCTCAACGACGAGTACTTCAAGGAGCGGCGGCTCTACCCCAACGTCGACTTCTACACCGGTGTGATCTACAAGGCGATGGGCTTCCCCACGCGGATGTTCACGCCGCTGTTCGCGATCGGGCGTCTGCCCGGCTGGCTCGCGCACTGGCGAGAGATGCAGCAGGACCCGCAGACGAAGATCGGCCGCCCGCAGCAGCTGTACGTCGGCGCGACCGAGCGCGACTACCCGCTTCACGGCTGATCGCGCGCTGACCCCCGCGGTCGGGCGACGCGCGCTACAGTGTCGCCATGACGATGCTCTGGGGGGAGTTCATCCCGACCGACGAGATCCCGTTCGATGACACCGGGGTCGGACCGTTCTACGACAACGGCATGGCCGCCGCGCAGAACGGCTTCGGCGCCCTGCTCGGGCTGGTCGTGGTGGTGGCGATCGCCGGCGTGATCTTCTCCGCGGTGGTGGGGATGCGCAAGTACCGCGTCCTGAAGGACGCCGGCGTCGATCCCCTGACGGTGGATGCCGCGATCGCCGCAAAGGTGCTCCGCAGCGACGTCCTCGCACCCGCGACACCGACGGTCACGCCGACGCCGGAGAAGACGCTGGAGGAGCGGCTCGCAGAGCTCGACGACCTCCATGCCCGCGGCGTCATCTCCGACGACGAGCACCGCGACGCGCGCAGCGCCGCCCTGCGGGGCTGAGTCGACGCGACGGGATCAGCGCGTCGGACTCAGGCGTGGAGCTCCGCGTTGAGCGTCACGCCGACACCGTCGCGCCGGACCGCTTCGACGGCGCCCGACAGCGAATTGCGCCGGAAGAGGATGCCGTTCTGGCCCGAGAGCTGGGCGCCCTTCACGACCGGTCGTGAGCCGTCGTGGAGCGGCGCCTCCGCCGAGAGGACGATCTTCGTGCCGGCGGTGACGTACAGTCCCGCTTCCACGATGCAGTCGTCCCCGAGCGAGATGCCGATGCCCGCGTTCGCGCCGAGGAGGGTGCGGGCGCCGATGGAAACCCGGTGCGTGCCGCCGCCGGAGAGCGTTCCCATGATGGATGCTCCGCCGCCGATGTCGCTGCCGTCCCCGACCACCACGCCCTGCGAGATGCGTCCTTCGACCATCGAGGCGCCCAGCGTCCCGGCGTTGAAGTTCACGAAGCCCTCGTGCATCACCGTCGTGCCGGGGGCGAGGTGTGCGCCGAGGCGGACACGTGAGGCATCGGCGATCCGGACGCCGGCGGGCGTCACGTAATCGGTGAGGCGCGGGAACTTATCCACTCCCTGCACCTGGATGCCGGCGCGCTGCAGCGACGGTCGGAGCCGCTCGAGGTCGTCGGGGTGCACGGGGCCTGCGTTGGTCCAGGCGACGTTGGGGAGGTGTCCGAAGATGCCGGTGAGATCGAGTTCGTTGGGGGCGACCAGACGGTGCGAGAGGGCATGCAGACGCAGGTAGGCGTCTGAGGTGCTCGCGGGCGCGGCGTCGAGATCGATGTCGACGACGACGACCTCGAGGGTCACGTCCCGGCGCTCGTCGGCTCCGGCCGCGGCATCCAGCACGGCGGTGTCGGGGGCTGCCGGCGCAGCCCCGAGGGCGGGAGCCGGGAACCAGGTGTCCAGCACCGTCCCGTTCGAGCTCCGCGTCGCCAGTCCAATACCCCACACATGCCGCAAGTCACTCACTCCTCCAGCGTATCGGGCGCGCTCGGGTGCGCCGTCGCGGGAGGCGCTCTGATCGCCGTCGATAGACTGGGCGCCATGCCCACCACGCTCGATCTCCGCGCGTCCTCCGTCGATCTGACCCGCGCTCTCTGCGACGTCCCGAGCGTGTCGGGCGATGAGACGCCCCTCGCCGACGCCATCTTCGCGGCGCTGGAGGGGCTGGACCACCTCGACGTGTACCGCGACGGCGACACGATCGTCGCGCGGACCGCTCTCGGTCGTGCGCAGCGCGTCGCGATAGCCGGTCACATCGACACCGTGCCCATCAACGGCAACGTTCCCACCCGCGACATCGAGATCGATGGCCAGCCGTACCTCTGGGGGCGGGGAACGGTCGACATGAAGGCTGGCGTCGCCGTTCAGCTGAAACTCGCGGCCGAGCTCACCGACCCCCGCGTCGACCTCACCTGGATGTGGTACGACCACGAGGAAGTCGCTGCCGAACTCAACGGGCTCACGCGGCTCGCGGCATCCCGTCCCGATCTGTTCGCCGCCGACTTCGCGATCCTCGGCGAACCCTCCAACGGGCAGGTCGAAGGGGGATGCAACGGCAACCTCCGCGCCATCGTCCGCACCTCCGGAGTACGCGCACACAGTGCGCGTGCGTGGATCGGCGAGAACGCGATCCACAAAGCCGCCCCCATCCTCGCCCGGCTGGCCGAGTATCGACCCCGGGAGGTCTCGGTCGAGGGTCTGGTCTACCGCGAAGGTCTGAATGCGGTGCGGATCGGCGGCGGAATCGCCGGCAACGTCATCCCCGACGCCTGCGAGGTGGAAGTCAACTACCGCTTCGCGCCCAACAAGGACGGCGCAGCCGCCGAGGCGCACGTCAGGGACGTCCTCGCAGGGTTCGAGGTGGAGATCGTCGACCTCGCCGAGGGCGCGCGGCCCGGCCTCGATGCGCCGCTCGCGCAGGAGTTCGTCGCCGCTGTCGGCGCCGTGCCGCAGCCGAAGTACGGCTGGACCGACGTCGCACGGTTCTCGGCGATGGGCGTGCCGGCCGTCAACTACGGCCCGGGTGATCCGCACCTCGCGCACCACGACGAGGAGCGCGTGCCGCTCGCTCAGATCGAGGATGTGGAGCGGGGTCTGCGGGCATGGCTCACCGGCGCCTGACCTCGCCCGCGGTATCGGCGGGGCTCGTCGCCCTCATCTATCTCCTCGCCCGTAGCCTGACCACCCTCTTCTTCTGGTTCGCGGCAGAACTCTCCGGGCCGAACTCCCGCTTCGGTGCCGACGCCACCGTCGGCTCCCTCGCCATGGGGTGGGACAGTCAGTGGTACTGGCTGATCGCGGCATCCGGATACCCGACCGAGCTCCCACTGTCGGAGTCGGGCCAGGTGGCCGAGAACGCATGGGCGTTCATGCCGGTGTACCCGACGTTGTCGCAGGCCCTGGGTGCACTCCTGGGCGGGTACCCGGCGGCCGCGATCACCGTGTCGCTCGTGGCCGGATACCTCGCCGCCCTCACGCTGTTCCACCTGCTCCGGCCACGCATCGGTGCAGGAGCCTCCCTCTGGGCGGTGGCGTTCTTCGCGAACGGACCGCTCGCGGCGCTCTTCCAGATGGGTTACGCGGAGTCGCTCTTCCTCCTCTGGCTGCTCCTCGCACTGTGGGCGCTCACCCGTCGCTCGTTCGGCTGGCTCTACGTCCTCGTTCCGCTGATGGGCTACACCAGGCCGGGCGTCCTGGCCTTCGCGCTGCTGCTCGGCCTCTACGGGATCGCACGATGGTTCGGGCGGTCCGGCGACCCGCTGCCGCGGCGGCAGATCATCCACATCGTCGCGCTCGGCGCGCTCGCGACCGTCGTCGGATTCTCGTGGCAGGTGATCGCGGGCGTCGTGACGGGCGACCCGTCCGCCTATCTCGAGACAGAGCTCGCGTGGCGGCGCAGCTGGGTCGGCGAGGAGGAGGGCTTCGTACCGTTCGGGGGCTTCGTGACCGCGGCCGGGATGTGGTTCGGGCTGTGGGGACTTCCCGAGGTCCTCGGGTACCTCTGCCTGGGCGCCCTCGTGGCGGGAGCGGCCGCGGCACTCCTCTGGTCGCGCCGCGTACGGCTCCAGGGCATGGAGATCCGGCTGTGGGCAGCCAGCTACCTCGTCTACCTCCTCGCGGTGTTCTTCCCGCAGTCGAGCGTCTTCCGTCTTCTCCTTCCGCTCACCCCGATGGTCGGCGCGTTCGCCGCGCCGCGGTCACGATGGTGGCGGTTCGGTGTCCTCGCCGCCTGCCTCCTCGGCCAGTGGTGGTGGATCCACGAGATGCTCGCCCTCGGCGACACCTACTTCCGCATCCCGTGACGGGGGATGTCGGCGACCGCTTTCCCTGCGCCGAACCGGTTCAGCCCACCCGGTAGACTTATCCGGTAGGCCGAAGACGAAAGGGAGCCCCACAATGGCAGCCATGAAGCCGCGCACCGGAGACGGACCTATGGAAGCCGTCAAGGAGGGCCGCCTCATCATCGTGCGTGTCCCGCTCGAGGGGGGTGGACGCCTGGTCGTGTCCGTCAACGACGATGAGGCGAAGGAACTCCACAGCGTCCTGGCGGGAGTCGTCGGCGCAGCCTGACGTCACCACCACACACGAACGGCCGGTCGGGGGACCGGCCGTTCGTCGTTTCTCGACGCGTCAGGCGTCGGGGGCGACCGTCGTCAGCTGCAGGAGTCCCTCGCCGACGATGGAGAGCGCGCCGAGGACTGCAGGCGAGGACTGCGTCTCCTGGATGAGTGAACGGTAGGCCGTCTCGAGCGGACCGCGACGCACCGGGTCGGCCACGGCACCGCCGGCGAGCACGCGGGGGACGAGGACCGTCCCGCCCGAGCGGACCAGACGCAGGCCGTGCTCCACGTATTCGATCACGCCCTCGGGATCGGCATCGACCAGCACGATGTCGTAGGAGGCCTCGTTCATGCGGGGGAGGACGTCCGCCGCCCGCCCGGTGATGAACCGTGCCCGTGCCGCGGGGATCTTCGCGTCGGCGAACGCGGAGCGGGCGACGGCGAGGTGCTCCGGCTCCTTGTCGATCGTGGTGAGGGTCGCCCGGGGCGAGCCGCGCAGCAGCCAGAGGCCCGAGACGCCGCCGCCGGTGCCGATCTCGACGATGTTGAGGGCGCGACTGGCCGCCGCGATGACCGCGCACTGCGCGCCGACGGCTGCGCTCAACGGGTCGGCGCCGATCTCCAGCGCGTGGGCACGCGCCCGCGCGATCGTGTCGGGCTCGACGATCGCCTCGTCGGCATACCTGCGGGTGGCATCGTATTCGGCCATGGTGGGACCTCCGTGTTCAGCCTAGGCGGCGTCACGCAGCGGACGCCTCAGGCGCACGGGTAACCTGGAAGGCATGTCGAACGGGCTCGATCTGGAGAAGATCCTCCTCATCGCGCTCATCGCCGCCGTCCTGCTGGGGCCGGAGCGGCTGCCCGGGTACGCGGCATCCCTCGGCCGGTTCGCCCGGCGTCTGCGGGAATGGCTCGACGGGGCCCGCACCCGGGTCAAGGAGGAAATGGGTCCCGACTTCGACGAGATCGAGTGGCGCAAGCTCGATCCGCGACAGTACGACCCGCGGCGCATCATCCGCGAGGCGCTCATCGAGGAGCCGTCCGTCCGGCCGGTGACTGCTGCGACGGCGACCGAGGCGGCCACGGCGACCGAGGCGGCCACGGCGGTGGTCGCCGAGGCAACGGATGCCGGGCCTCGCTCCCGCTCCGCGGCGACGCCGTACGACACCGAAGCGACCTGATCCGGCTGCGTCAGCTCGGTCGCACGGGAAGGGACCTGCCGGCGAGCGAGCGGCGCTGACCCATGAGCGCGGCACCCACCGCATCGATGGCGACCGCCGCGGCATCCGTGGGAGCGCCCACGACGACCGGCGTGCCGGCGTCGCCGCCGGCACGGAGCGCCGGGCTGAGCGGGACGGAGCCGAGCAGGGGCACGTCGGTGTCGCCGTCGGAGAGCATGCGCGCGACCGCCTCGCCGCCGCCGCTGCCGAACAGATCGAGGACCGTCCCGTCGGGGAGGGTCAGCGGCGCCATGTTCTCCACAACGCCGACCACGCGCTGGCCCGTCTGCCTCGCGACGAGACCGCTCCGCACCGCGACGTCGGCGGCGGCCTCCTGCGGCGTCGTCACCACGAGGACGTCGGCGTGCGGGAGCAGCTGGCCGACCGAGATCGCGACGTCGCCGGTGCCGGGCGGCATGTCGATGAGGAGCACATCCAGATCTCCGAAGTGGACGTCGGTGAGGAACTGCTGCACGGTGCGGTGCAGCATCGGTCCGCGCCACGCCACCGCCGGAGGGGCATCCGGGGGGAGGAACATCCCGATGGAGATGGTCTTCACCCCGAAGGCCACTGGCGGAAGCATCAGCTCGTCGATCCGGGTGGGCTGCGGCGGTCTGCCGTCGGCGTCGACGAGGCCGAGCAGGCCCGGGATAGAGAACCCGTGCACATCTGCGTCGATGAGGCCCACGGCGAGGCCTCGGCCCGCGAGACTCACGGCGAGGTTGGCGGTCAGGGTCGATTTCCCGACGCCGCCCTTCCCGCTCGTCACCGCGATCACGCGGGTCAGCGAGTCCGCGGTGAACGGCATCTGCCGGGGTCCGCGGATCCGTTCGACGAGGGCCGCCCGCTCCGACGGCGTCATGACCCCGACCGAGACGGTGACGTGATCGATGCCCGGGACGGATGCCGCCGCGCCCCGCACATCGCGTTCGATCCGATCCGCGGCGGGACACCCGACGATCGTCAGGGCGATCTCGACCGTCGCGGCGCCTCCGTCGACGGTGATCCCGCGGACCATGTCGAGGTCGCCGATGGGGCGGCGCAGCTCCGGATCGGTGACAGCCGCGACCGCCCGGCGGACGTCGTCGACGTCGGTCACGGCCGTTCGTCCGACGACGTCGGGTCGCGCTCGTCCCACTCCTTCAGGAGCGCGCGCAGCTCCTGTCGCAGCACGTCGCGGGTGACCGTCTCGCTCTGCATGTCGGTCAGCGCCATGCGCAGCGCCACGACCTCGCGGGCGAGGTACTCGGTGTCGGCGAGGTTGCGCTCCGCCCGCTGGCGGTCCTGTTCGATCTGCACGCGGTCGCGGTCGTCCTGCCGGTTCTGCGCAAGCAGGATCAGCGGCGCGGCGTACGACGCCTGCAGGGAGAGCATGAGTGTCAGGGCCGTGAACCCGAGCGCCGCGTCGTCGAAGCGGAGGCTGCCGGGCGCGACGGTGTTCCAGACGATCCAGGCCACGCAGAACAGCGTGAGGATGAGCAAGAACGCCGGGGTGCCCATGGCGCGGGCGATCCACTCCGTGAAGCGGCCGAACCGGTCGCGGGACGGCTGCGGCGTACGCACGAGCACGCCGGTGCGACGGCCGCGCGGCGCCTCGAACCCCGACTTCGGGGCGCGCGCCATCATCGACGCACCGCCCGCTGCGTCGATGCGTCGTCATCGGCGTCGTGAGAGCGCCAGTCGTCGGGGAGCAGATAGTCGAGCACGTCGTCGACGGTGACCGTTCCGACGAGGTGGTGAGCGCGGTCGACGACCGGAAGGGAGACGAGGTTGTAGCTGGCGAGCATCCTCGCCACCTCCGCCGCGGTGGCGGAGACGTGGACGGGCTCCACCGAGTCGTCGATGATGGCCCCCAGTCGCTCGTGCGGCGGGTACCGGAGCATGCGCTGGAAATGGACGACACCGAGGAGTCGGCCCGTCGGCGTCTCGTACGGCGGGAGGGTCACGAAGACGGCCGCGGCCAGCGCCGGGTGCAGCTCGTGGCGGCGGATCAGTGCCAGTGCTTCGGCGACGGTGGCATCCGCCGACAGGACGATCGGCTCGCTCGTCATGAGACCGCCCGCGGTGTCGGGACCGTGCTCGAGCAGGGCGCGGACGTCCTCCGCCTCTTCGGGCTCCATGAGATCGAGCAGCTGCTCGGCGCGGACGTCGGAGAGCGCGCCGAGCACATCTGCGGCGTCGTCGGGCTCCATCGCGTCGAGGATGTCGGCAGCCCGCTCGTCGCCCAGCGCTTCGAGGATGTGGACCTGCTCGTCCTCGGGCATCTCTTCGAGGGCGTCGGCGAGGCGCTCGTCGGGCAGTTCTTCGGCGACCTCCAGAAGTCGCTCTTCGGGCAGGTCGAGCAGCGTGTTCGCGAGATCGGCGGCCTTCAACTCCGAGTACGACGCGACGAGGAGCTCGGCGGACTGGGTCTGCCCGGCGACCTGCTGGTCACGCACATCGCTCCACTGCGCAAAGGTCGTCGGGCCCTTCGCGAAGGGCGAGGCGCTCGTCTTGGGCTTGCGAAGGAAGAGCTGCCCGACCTGCCAGTCGCCGAGGCGATCGCGTTCGATCGCGACGTCCTCGATCACGGCAGAGCCCGAGCCGTCGTTCAGGTGAACGCTCCGCCCGATCAGCTCGGTCATGACACGCACCTCGCCGCCGCGCTGCTCGAACCGACGCACGTTGATCAAGCCCGTCGTGATGACCTGACCGCTCGCGATAGAGGTGACCCGGCCGATCGAGAGGAAGACGTTGCGGCGGCCGGGGATCTCGACGACGAGCCCGACGACGCGGGGCGGATCGTCCTTCCGATAGATGACGACGACGTCGCGGACGCGGCCGAGCCGGTCGCCCGCGGGGTCGAAGACTGCGCACCCCGTCAGGCGTGCGACGAAGACCCGCTGCGTGCTCACCCGTCCAGCGTAGTCCGCGACCGGCCTGCGCACTCCCGGCCGGTGCAGAGGGTCGCGTGTCAAGATGGGCAGATGAGCATGCTGGGTGGGGCCCCGAAGGAGCACGGCGCGACGGTCGCCGAATACACGTCGTACGAGGCCGCGCAGAAGTCGGTGTCGACCCTGATCTCCTCCGACGTCCCGGCGCAGGACATCGCGATCGTCGGCCGCGGGCTGCGGTCCGTGGAGCGCGTCACGGGCCGCCTCGGATACGCAACTGCCGCGCGCTCGGGGGCGATCAACGGCGTGCTCCTCGGATTGCTGTTCGCCGCGATCTTCGTGCTCGGGAGCCCGGGCGCGGCGCTGCAGCTCTTCGTCGGGGTGATGCTCGTGGGCATCGCCCTCGGCATGCTGATGAGCATCATCAGCTATTCGATCATCCGGCGTCGGCGGGATTACACCTCCGTGACCCAGGTGATCGCCGACCACTACGACGTGACCGTCCTCCCGCGCAGCTTCTCGCGCGCGAAAGACCTCCTCGGCCCCGCGGCGGCGCCGCGTACGCCCGCGCCGGTCGATCTCGGCACTCCACCGCGCTACGGCGAGCGGGTCGACCCTGGCTCCGCCGCCGCCCCGGGGGAGCGCGTCGACCCCGCCCCGCCGCCTGTCCCCGAGCAGCCGCGCCCGGCGCCGGGGCCGGAAGAGCCGCCCCGTTACGGTGAGCGGATCGCGCCGACCCCGGCATCCGATCCCGTCCCGCCGGCGGAGGAGAAGGTCGACCCCGCCCCGGAGCCCCCGGCCGAGCCGCCTGCGACGGCCCCGTCGCGGTGATCACGGTCGCCCTGCCCGCGGGGCCCGTCGAGATCGACGACCGGGTCGACGACGCCGACGATGCCTGGGCCGTCGTGGCTCTCGCCCACGGAGCTGGCGCCGGAATGGACCACCCGTTCCTCTCCGGCGCCGCCGCGGCCTTCGCCGGCGCCGGAGTGACGACGGTGCGCTTCACCTTCCCGTATCTGCAGGCGGGGCGTCGGATGCCGGGACCGGCGGCGCACGCGATCGAGACGTGGGCGGCAGTCGCCGACCGCGTGTCGGAGCTCGCCGCGGGCCTGCCGTGGGTGGCGGCAGGCAAGTCCTACGGCGGTCGGATGGCGTCGATGGCGGCGGCCGAGGGTCGTATCGATCCGGCCGCGCTCGTGTACCTCGGGTACCCGCTGCATCCACCGGGGCGACCCGAGAAGGCGCGGACGGTGCACCTGCCCGCTATCAGCGCCCCGCAGCTGTTCCTGGCCGGGACCGCCGATCCGTTCCTCCAGCCGCTGTCCGATCTCGAGGCCGCCGTCGACGCGTGCCAGGATGCCGAGATCGTGTGGACCGAGGGTGGGGGTCACTCGTTCGAGGTGAAGGGTGCCCGACGCACTCCCGAAGAGGTGGGCGCGGACGTCGCACGGTCCGCGCTGCTGTGGCTGCGGACGCGGGTTCAGCGACCCGCGGCGTAACTTTGCATCCCGCGCGGGTTGGCAGCGGCCCAGACCGCGCCGGTCGCGCGGTCCCGACCGACGGCGCACAGTCTGCCGAGAGCCCACTCTCCCGCGAGGACGACGTCGTGACCGCGCGAGCGCAGCTCGTCGACGACGTCGGCGCCGATCCGGTCCTCCACGACGGCGCCGGCCGGCGTCCAGCTGCGGGGCCAGAACGAGTCCACCATCGCGGTCGTGTGCAGTGTCGGCGCATCGATGGCCTCCTGCGCGGAGTAGCCACCCGCGAGCATGCGGACGATCACCGGCAGCTGCCACTGGTCCTGCTGATCGCCACCGGGGGTGCCGAGGGCGATCGTGGTGTCGCCGTCGTGGATGAGGGTGGGGGAAAGCGTCGTGCGCGGGCGCCGTCCCGGCGCGAGTGCGCTGGGCGAAGCGGGATCGAGCCAGGACACCTGCAGCCGGGTGCCGAGGCAGAAGCCGAGCTCGGGGATCGTCGGGGAGGATTGGAGCCACCCGCCCGACGGCGTGACGGCCACGATGTTTCCCCACCGATCGACGACGTCGATCTGGCAGGTGTCTCCTCGTGTCTCGCCGCTCTTCGCGACCGTCGGCTCGCCCGTGCCCGGGACGACCGTGCCGTCGGGGCGCCGCAGCGGGGGCTGCCAGGCGGATCCGTCGGGTGCTGTCGCCGGCCGCCACTGCGCGGATGCCGCATCGCCGAGCTCGCGCCGGCGGGCATCCGTCGCGGAATCGGTGAGGAGCCACTCGACCTGCGCCCCGTCGCCGAAGTGCGCGTCGCGGTCGGCGAGCACGAGTTTGAGAGTCTCGATGATCGTGTGCGCGCCGGCGGGCGTGGCGGGGTCGAGCAGCGCGTCCTCGAGCGGATCCAGGATGCGCAGCGCCGCGAGGAGCGCCGGTCCCTGGGTCCATCCGCCCGCTTTGAAGACGGTGCGGCCCCGGAAGCGCGCACGGAGGGGACGCTCATACCCGGCCTCGAACCCCGAGAAGTCCGCCTCGTCGATGACGCCTGCGTGGTCGCCGCCGGTGGAATGACGGTGGGGCACCGCGGCGAAGGCCGACGCCGCGCGCGCGACGAAGCCGGTGCTCCACTCGCGCCTCGCGGCCTGAATGCGTTCGGCTCGGGATGCCGCGCCGTCGCCCGCGGCCACGAGTCGTTCGAGGACCGCGGCGTAGGCGGGGTTGCGGTGGAGCGCTCCGGCGGCGGGTGCGGCCCCATCGACGAGCCAGAGGTCCGCGGAGGTGGGCCAGTTCTCGCGGAAGAGGTCGGCGACGCGATCGATCGTCGCCGCGGCCTGGGGGAGGAGTGGGTGGCCGTCGCGCGCGTAGCCGATGGCGTAGGAGAGGACGTCAGAGAGCTCCCAGGTACCGTGGTCGCGCAGCAGGATCAGCCACGCGTCGACGGCACCCGGTATCGCGGCGGCGAGGGCCCCGGCGCCGGGGACGAGGTCGAGCCCCTCTGCGCGGAAGTGGTCGATCGTCGCCGCTGCGGGCGCAGGACCCTGGCCCATGAGCACGGTGGGTTCGTCGGCGCCGGCGACCTGGAAGAGGCCGACGAGGTCGCCGCCGGGGCCGTTCAGGTGCGGTTCGGCGATGTGGAGGGTGAATCCGCCCGCGCACACGGCGTCGAAGGCGTTCCCGCCGCGCTCGAGCACGGCCTGTGCGACGGCCGCCGCCGTGGTGTGCGTGGCGGCGACCATCCCGAAGGTGCCCCGAAGCTGCGGGCGGGTCGTGAACGGCGGCGGTGGGGTGAAACTCACCCGCGAACGCCCGACCGGGCGATCCACGCCTCGACGTCGTCGGCCGTACGGGGGATGTCGGCCGAGAGGTTCACCGGTCCGGACTCGGTCATGAGGATGTCGTCCTCGATGCGGACTCCGATGCCGCGATACTCCTCGGGAACGGTGAGATCGTCGATCTGGAAGTACAGTCCGGGCTCGATCGTGAAGACCATCCCGGGCTGCAGCTCGCCGTCGTAGTACATCTCCCGCCGCGCCTGGGCGCAGTCGTGGACATCGATGCCGAGGTGGTGGCTGGTGCCATGCACCATGTACCGGCGGTGCTGGCCGCCGCGGTCGGCGTCGAGGGCTTCGTCGGCCGTGACCGGCAGCAGGCCCCATTCCGAGACGCGTGCCGCGATGACCTCCATCGCCGCTTCGTGCAGCGCGCGGAACCGCACGCCCGGGCGGGCGATGCGGAATGCGGCATCCGCCGCCTCCAGCACCGTCTCGTAGATCTTCCGCTGGATGGGGGAGAACGTGCCGGAGACCGGAAGGGTCCGCGTGATGTCGGCGGTGTACAGGCTGTCGACCTCGACGCCCGCGTCGATCAGGACGAGGTCTCCGGGGACGACCGCTCCGTCGTTGCGGGTCCAGTGCAAGTAGCAGGCGTGGGGACCGGATGCCGCGATCGTGTCGTAGCCCTCGCCGTTGCCGTCGGTGCGCGCGCGCAGGTGGAAGACGCCCTCGATCGCCCGCTCGCCCCGGGGCGTGTCGATGATGCGGGGCAGCTCGGCGACGATGTCGTCGAACCCGCGGGCGGTGGTGTCGACCGCGAGGCGCATCTGTGCGATCTCGAACGGGTCCTTCACGAGCCTCATCTCGGAGACGAACCGGGTGAGGTCGTCGTCCTCGTCGAGGACGAGGTCCGCCTCGGATGCCGCGAACCCGTCGACGTGCGCGGTGGCCAGGCCGAGGTCGGCGGCGACGCCGGCGAGAGAGGGGCGCGGACCGATCCAGAACTCGCCGATGGTGGCATCGGCGTAGAACTCCGTCGTCGTGCGGTCGGCGCGTTCACGGAGATACAGGGTGACGTCGTGTCCGTCGTCGGTGGGATCGAAGACGAGCACGGAGTCCGGCACGGCGTCGGCAGCCCACCCCGTGAGGTGCGCGAAGGCCGAGTGCGCGCGGAACGGGTAGTCGGTGTCGTTCGAGCGCTGCTTGTAGGAGCCCGCGGGGATGACGAGCCGGCGTCCCGGGAACGCGGCGGACACGGCCGCGCGGCGAGCGGTGGCGTAGGGGGCCTGCGCGCGCTGCGGGGGTGTCGACTCGGGACGCTCCGCCCAGCCCTCGGAGATCGTGTCGAGGAAGCCCCGCGGGAACGGCTGCTTGCGGTTCGTGGTCGCGGGGGTGGCGGTCTCGGTCGTCGTCGCGCTGTCGTCCGGTGCGATCGTGTCGCGCTCGTCGGTGCTCATCTGTCCAGTCTCGCACCGTCGCAGGCGTCGGTCACGCCCGCAGCGCTCAGCCCGCCGGCTCGAGCTGGACGATGACCGGCCGGTGGTCGCTGGCGGTTCCATCGAGCGAGGTGAGGACGACCGATCCGGTGGCGCGCCACACGTCGGTGGACATCACGTGGTCGATCGGCGTGCCCAGCAGAGCCGGCCAGGCGGTATCCCATGTTCCGACGGCGCCGTTGCCGGTCGTCCGAGCCGCGTCGATGCACCGGCCGAGATCGCCGCCGTCGGTCCCGAACCGGTCCATGTGATCGACCGTCGCGTTGAAGTCGCCCGCCATGATGACGTTCTCGCTCGCGCACTGATCTGCCAGCCAGCGGAGGTCGTTGCGCCAGTCGGCCATGTCGTCCTGCCGCGGCGCGACGGCGTGGACCGCCACGATCGTGGGACCGTCGCCGTCGACCGGCATCGCCACCACGCTGGGGACGATCGACGTGTTGGTCGTCCCGGACGACTGCGACTCGACGACCGAGTAGTCGCCGAGGTCGGGGGAGATCAGCAGCGTCGTGTACGTGGCATCCCAGCCCTCGTAGTTCTCCTCGTGCACCCACATCGGATTGCCGCGCTCGCGCATGGCGATCGCGATCGCCTCGCCGGTGTCGGCGTTGGTCTCGGGGAGCGCCACGACGTCGACCTGCATGGCGATGGCCGTTTTCACCACGGCATCCACGTCGGTCGCCTCGCCCGCCGTGTTCCACGTCATCACCCGGATGCTGTCGTCCGTCGGGTCGGGGAGGTCGGTGCTTCCGAGCCCGCGCCAGGCGAGGACGCCGACGTTGGCCACGCAGGCGAGCACCGCGACCATCGCGATACCGGCACCGAACCCTCGGGTGCGGCGACCGGCGCAGAGGAGAAGACCCACGAGAGCCACGACGGCGAAGGCCACCGCGAGGACGGGGCGCAGGGAGACCAGCTGGGCGAAGGGAAACTCGCGCTCGAGGCGGAAGAACTGCGGCCAGGTGACGAGGGCGGCGCCGACGGCCGCGACGATCGTCACGAGGATCCCCAGCAGTCGCAGCACACAGCGACCCTAGACGGGCAGGCTGTGGAGTTTCTGCGCGATACGCTCGGAGGATGTCAGCCGGGAACGCATCGCCGGCGGGGCACTCCGGACCGAGCGACCTGCACCTGCACTCCGACCACTCCGACGGCACCGAGCCGCCGGCCGAGGTCATGGCCGCCGCGCACCGCCACGGCATCCGCACCGCCGCTCTCACCGATCACGACACGACGGCGGGATGGGCGGAAGCGGCGGATGCCGCGGTCTCGCTCGGGATGACCTTCCTCCCCGGGATGGAGCTTTCGGCGCGTCATGAGTGGCGCAGCGTGCACGTGCTGGCCTACCTGTTCGACCCGGATGGCAGCGGCCTCCGCGCCCTGACCGACCGGATCCGGGACTCGCGCCTCACGCGCGCCCGCAGGATGGCCGACCGGATCGGACGCGACTACGACCTCGACTGGGCGGACATCGTCGATCAGACGGCGAGCGGGGCGACCGTCGGGCGACCGCACATCGCCGACGCGCTCGTCGCGCGTGGTCATGTGCGTGACCGGGGCGAGGCGTTCGGCGGCATCCTCCATCCCTCCAGCCCCTACTACGTCGACCTGTTCGCGCCCGACCCGGTGACCGCGGTCGCCGCCGTGCGCGCAGCAGGGGGCGTGCCGATCATCGCGCACCCCGCCGGCCGCGGCGGGCTGCTCCCTGATCGGCTGCTGGCTCGCCTGATCGACGCGGGGCTCGCCGGATTCGAGCTCGGTCACCGCGAGAACGTCGAGCCGGCGCTGGGCAGACTGCGCTCCCTCGTGTCCGCGCGAGACCTCATCGCGACGGGATCGAGCGACTACCACGGGCGCGGCAAACCGAATCTGCCGGGGGAGTACACGACCGCCGACGAGATGGTGGATCGCATCATCGCGCTCGGGCAGGGGACAGCGCCCGTCACGCCGTGACGACGCAACGCCGGCGGGACGGGCGGTGCGCGGTGGTCAGGCTCCCGCGACCGGAGCGCCCGAGCCGGCGCCGCCGCGACGGCGACGTCGACGGCGGGTGGGGGCCGGCTTGCCGTCGTGGTGCTCCTTGCCCGCACCGTCGTGGGTGCCGGCGCCGTCGGCGGACCGGTCGTTGCCACCGGACGCGGCGGCGTCTGCGCCCGACGACGCGGAGCCCTCGGTGAAGGTCGATCCGACCTTGGCGTCCTCCGAGCCGTTGCGACGGCGGCGGCGGCGGCGCGAGCCGCCCTCCCCGGTGCCCTCAGCGGCGGCGTCTGCGGCCCGGGCGGGAGCGGCGGTGCGCGCGGGAGCGGCCTTGGGGGCCGTGGCGATGCGCCCCTTCGTGCCGGCCGGGATGTCGAGGTCGGTGAAAAGGTGCGGGCTGGACGAGTACGTCTCGACCGGCTCGGGCTGACCGAACTCGAGCGCGCGGTTGATGAGGGCCCACTTGTGCAGGTCCTCCCAGTCCACGAAGGTGACCGCGATGCCGGTCTTGCCGGCGCGGCCGGTGCGCCCGGCGCGGTGCAGGTAGGTCTGCTCCTCGTCAGGGATGGTGTGGTTGATCACGTGCGTGACGTCGTCGACGTCGATGCCGCGGGCGGCGACATCGGTGGCGATGAGGACGTCCTTCTTCCCCGCCTTGAACGCCGCCATCGAGCGCTCCCGCGCCTCCTGGCTCATGTCGCCGTGGACCGCGCCCGCATTGAAGCCACGGTCGTTCAGCTCGTCGACGAGGCGCTGCGCGGCGCGCTTGGTGCGCGTGAAGATGACGGTCTTGCCGCGGCCCTCAGCCTGCAGGATGCGGGCGATGACCTCGTCCTTGTCCAGCGAGTGGGCGCGGTAGACGAGGTGCTTGATGTTCTTCTGCGTGATGCCCTCGTCGGGGTCGCTCGCGCGGATGTGGATCGGGTTCGACATGAACCGGCGCGCGAGCGCGACGATCGGACCGGGCATGGTCGCCGAGTAGAGCATGGTGTGCCGCACCGGGGCGACCTTCTGGAAGATCTTCTCGATGTCGGGGAGGAAGCCGAGATCGAGCATCTTGTCGGCCTCGTCCAGGACGACCTCGGTCGCGTTCGAGAGGTCGAGCAGTCGCTGGTTGTTGAGGTCGATGAGGCGGCCGGGGGTGCCGACGACGATCTGCGCGCCGGCCTTCAGCTGGTCGATCTGCCCCTCGTAGGCCTTGCCGCCGTAGATGGCGACGACGTTCGTCGAGCGGCCGGAGGTCAGCATGTCCATGTCCTCGTAGACCTGGACGGCGAGCTCACGGGTGGGGACGACGATGAGCGCCTTCACGCCGGGGGAGGGGTCGAGGCCGAGACGCTGGACGACCGGGATGCCGAAGCCGAAGGTCTTGCCGGTACCGGTCTTGGCCTGGCCGATGATGTCCTGCCCCGGAAGGCCCAGGGGGATGGTCTGCTCCTGGATGGGGAAGGCGTCGACGATGCCCTTGGCGGCGAGGGTGTCGACGATGTCCTGGTCGACGCCGAGCTCTGCGAACGTGGTCATTCTTTTCCGTGCCTGTCTGGCGGTGAGAGGCCGCCGCGATGAAGGTCCACGCCCTTCACTCAGCCACAGGCGCGGGGTCCCGATCCGTCGCCGGGACGCTCCCACCCTACCGGAGGGGCAGGCGGCGCCCCGGAAGGCACGGGGCCGGATGTCGGCGCCCTGGCATCCGCCCGCGTAGGCTGACACCGTGGTGAGGTGGTTCTGGCAGCGGCGCAGGCCGCCCGGTCGTGTCCTCCGTCTGCGCTCCCGCGACGAGGCGAGCGACGTCCGACGCGTGGACTTCGAGCAGCTGGCACCCGATGTCGCGACCTACCTCGGACAGGCCGCGTACCTGCAGCTGGGGTACGTCGAGACGATCAGCGCACTGATCGAGCGCAGTCCCGAGCTCTCGCACAAGGAGTCGCTCTCGCGCGCCGCGGGTGCCGCGCTGCTCAAACACCAGGGCCTCCTGGACCTCATCCGCGACCGAGGTGAGGACCCCCTCCGTCTGATGCTCCCGTTCCGGGAGCCGCTCGATGTGTTCCGTCGGGCGACCCACGGCGCCCGGGCTCTCGAGACGATGCTCTCGGTCCACATCACCGCGGGCCTGCTCGACGACTTCTATCTGTCACTCTCCGGCAGCTACGGCGACACGGGGCGTCGGGTGGCGGCGGTGCTGCGAGCGGATGCCGATCGCTCGGCGCTCGTAGGGATCATCACCGATGCCATCGCCGCCGACGACGAATGGCGATCGATCCTCAGCATGTGGGGGCGACGCCTCGTGGGTGACACGCTTCTCGTCGCGCGCGGCGCGCTGCGGCCGGGCGGGCTCGACCGGGCGGATGAGAAGCAGGTGGAGCCGGTGTTCACACAGCTGCTGGCGGCTCACTCCAAGCGGATGACCGCCATCGGGCTCGACGCCTGACCCGGGTCCGGGCGCTCTTCGGGGCCCTCAGATGCCGAGGGCGCTCCGCGTCTGCTGATCCGCGCGTGTGCGCGCCCGCGTGAGGGCGGTGAGCGCGAGCGGCACCACGATCGCCGGCAGGAGCGCCGAGACGAGCCAGACCCACACCGAATCGGGACCGAGGCCCGACCAGGTCAGCGCCGTCCAGGCGAGCGCGCCGAGGGCGGCGCCGCCGACTGGTCCGAGTGCCGCGCCGCGCAGCGCCCGGCCGGGAAGAGCGAAGTGCGCGGCCGCTCCGAACGCTGCCCCGATCACGAGGGCGAGGACGATCAGCACGTCAGGCCACGAAGCCGACGCGGCGGGACTGGTCCGTCCCCACCTCCACGAAGGCGATGCCTGCGGTCGGGACGAGGTAGGTCGCGCCCTTCGCGTCGGAGAGGGTGACGTACGCGGCACCCGAGTCCAGAGCCGACGCGATGGTCGACCTCACGGCGTCCGCCGTCTCGGTCGACTCGAAGCTGAGCTCGCGCGAGTTCGCGATTCCGATGCGGATCTCCACGGTGGTGCCTGCCTTCCCTGCGCCGCCGGTGCGGGCGCATTCCGAGCCTACGACACCGCTTCGGGCGGCGGCCCCCGCCCGGCACGCTGTGGGCGAACGCGGCGCGGTCGGTGTCGGCGCGGCCGATTACCGTGGAGCCCATGGGTCATCCACTCCGTCCGCGTTCGCTCGACGAGTCGCAGCGGAGCGTGATCGAGCTGCCGCTGGACGCGTCCGGCGTCGTGGTCGGGGCCCCGGGAAGCGGCAAGACGTCGACCGTCGTCGAGCGTGTCGTCCGCCTCGTCGAGCAGGGCGTCGCGCCCGAGCAGATCATGGTGCTCACCCCGACCCGCACGGCGGCGACGGCGCTCCGCGACACCCTCGCCCTCACGGTCGGCGTGGCCACGAGCGGACCCCTGGCGCGGTCCGTCGCCGCGTTCGCTTATCTGCTGGTCCGCGCGCACGCGGTCGCGCGGGGCGAGGAGCCTCCTCGGCTGCTCACCGGCCCCGATGAGGACCGGCTGATCGCCGACCTCCTCGCCGGCGACGCGGAAGACGAGCGCGACGGGGCATCCCGATGGCCGGAATGGATGTCGGCTGAGGTTCGGGGGACCGCCGGGATGCGCGCAGAGCTCCGCGCCTTCCTCGCGGAGATGACCACCCTCGGCATCACCCCGGACGACCTGGCCGAGCGGGCGGAGCGCACCGGTCACGACGCGTGGGCGTCGGTGGCCTCGTTCGCGCGCGAGTATGCGCTCGTGCGCTCCCGGATGCGCGGCGCCCACCGCGACGCGGCGGGACTCGTGCGCGAGGCGGTCGACCTCGCCGACCGCCTCGGCGAGGGGTCGGTGGACGTCCTCGACGGACTTCGGGTCATCCTGGTCGATGATGCACAGGAACTCACGCTCGGGGGCGTCGAGCTGCTGGAGGCGCTCCGGCGCCGAGGGGTCGCCGTCCTCGCCTTCGGCGACCCCGACGTCGGCTCGGGGTCTTTCCGCGGTGCGCGACCCGAGCACTTCGCCCGCCTCGCCACCACGACCCACGTCCTCGAGGGTGCACACCGCGGGACCGCGCCGCAGCGCGATCTGCTGGCACGGGTGACGGCGCGCATCGGAGCGGCCGCCATGGCGGCTCACCGTCGGGCACCCTCTGGCGCGGCGATGGACGGGAGTGTGCGCGCGTTCGCGCTCCGCTCCGCGGCGGAGGAGGTCGACGTCATCGCGCGCCTGCTCCGCGAGCGCCACGTCCACGACGGCGTCGACTGGTCGGACTGCGCCGTCATTGCGCACGACACCCGCCAGGTGGCCGCACTCGAAGCCGAGCTCGCCGCGCGCGACGTGCCCACGAGTGCGATCGGTCCCGCGCGAGCACTCGCTGACACGGCAATCGTCCGCACCCTGCTGGAGGTGGTCGACATCTCGGCGCGCGAACCTGCCGAGTGGGATGCCGACGACGTCCTGCTCGTGCTCGGCGGCAGTCTCGACCCCGTCGAGCTCCGCCGCCTCCGCGGCGCGCTGCGGCACGCCGAGCTGGCGTCGGGAGGGGAGCGATCCGGTCGCGAAGTGCTGGAGTCCGCGCTGCGGCATCCGCTCGAGTTCGACCTGATCGATACTCCGGAGGCGAGACGCGCGGCCCGGGTGGCCGAGACGGTCGCGGCGGTGCGCGAAGGGATCTCGGCGGGCGCGACCGCGCACGAACTGCTTTGGACGGTCTGGGAGAAGCAGGGCCGGGAGCGCGAGCTCCGGGAGCTCTCGGACGGGCACGGACCGCTGGCGGAGCAGGCCCGACGCGACCTGTCCGCCGTGGCATCCCTCTTCGACGCGGCCAAGCGACACGGAGAGCGCGAGGACGGCACGACGCCGCTGGATTACCTCCGTTCCGTCCTGGGGTCGGGCGTGGCCGAAGACCGGCTGACGACCTCGGCGAAGGCCGCGGGTGTGCAGGTCTCGACACCCGCGGGCGCCCTCGGGCTCGAATTCGACACGGTCGTGATCGCCGGTGTGCAGGACGGTGTCTGGCCGAACCTCCGCGTCCGCGGCGGCATGCTCGACACCTGGCGGCTCGCCGAGGGCGACGATTTCCCGGATCCGGTCGACCGCAGGCGCACCGTGCTGCACGACGAGCTCCGACTGTTCGCGCGCGCGGTCTCCCGTGCGCGCAGCCGGGTCATCGTGACCGCCGTCGATGACGACGACACCGGGCCGAGCGTGCTCTTCGAGCTCTTGCCGCCGGCGGAGCCCGCACCCCCGGAGGCGGCGCACCCGCTCACCCTCCGCGGTCTGGTCGCCGTGCACCGCCGTGCGCTGACGGACCCCCGCAGCGCGGAGTCCGCGCGCGTCCACGCCGCGGGGCAGCTGGCCCTGCTCGCCGACGCGGGTGTCGCGGGTGCCGATCCCGACACCTGGTACGGCGTGGCCCCTCCCACCTCGCTCGAGCCCATCCGCGATCCCGACACCGCGCCGCTGCGGATCTCCCCGTCGCGTCTGCACGCGCTCGAGCAGTGTCAGCTCGACTGGGTGATCGGCGACCTCGGCGGAGACCCGGGCACGGCGGTTCAGGGTCTCGGTACGCTGCTGCACGCCGCGCTGGAGGAGGCGACGTCCGCCGATGAGGACGCGCTCTGGCAGTTCGTCGCCGACCGGTGGGGTCAGCTCGAGTTCGATGCGGCCTGGGTCGGCGAGTCCGAGGCGCGCCGGGCGCGCGATCTCGTGTCGCGACTGGCCGCCTACCTCCGTGCGGCTGCACGCGACGGCGTCGAGCTCGTCAGCGCCGAACCGCACTTCGAGGTGGAGATCCCTCTGCCGGATGCCGCGCACCCGGCCGTCCTGAGCGGGTACATCGACCGTGTGGAACGCCACCTTGATGGACGGGTGGTCATCGTCGACCTGAAGACGGGCCGCAGCGAAGCGACGGGGGACAAGGCCGTCGCCACCAACCCGCAGCTCGCCGCGTATCAGCTGGCGTTCGAACGCGGCGCGATCGGCGAGGTGGCAGGGGGGATCGGTGGCGGCGCGAAGCTGCTCGTCTTGAAGAAGACGCGGTACGCGCCCTACGCGGAGCCGCACCAGCCGCCGTTCGACGACGAGACGCGCGCCGCCTTCCTCGCACGGGTCGACGGGGCGATCCGGATCATGCGGAGGACGAGTTTCGAGGCGCCTTTCGAGGAGCACTGCCGTGACGACCACGTGCGCGGTCTGTGCCGCATCCACACGATCGGCGCGGTGAGCGCATCATGACACCCTCGTCCATCAGCCCGGAGGCGCTCGCGGCGGCGCTCGGACAGTTCCCGCCCACGACCGAGCAGTCGGCGGTCATCGCGGCGCCCATGGCTCCAGCCCTCGTGGTGGCGGGTGCCGGCAGTGGCAAGACCGAGACGATGGCGGGCCGCGTGGTGTGGCTGGTCGCCAACGGCTTCGTGCGACGCGACGAGGTCCTCGGACTCACGTTCACGAGGAAGGCGGCGGGTGAGCTCGCCGAGCGCATCGGCCGCCGCCTCCAGCGCCTGAGCGACTACGAGCGCCGCGGGCTCCTGCCTCACCTCGGCCGTCTCCACGCAGAGGGGCGGCTCGACGTGTTCCCGGCCCTCGAACAGGCGGGCGCCACGGAGTCGGAGCGGATCGCCGCGCTGGACGCCCTCGCGCCCGTCCAGGCGACGAGTGACGACGGCGACGCGCTCCTCGACCGCCCCACGGTCTCCACGTACAACAGCTTCGCCGACGGGATCGTGCGGGAGAACGCGGTCCGCGTGGGGCGTGACGCCGATGCGGTCGTCCTCAGCGAATCGGCAGCCTGGCTCCTCATGCGGCGGGTGGTGTTCGCGAGTGCCGACCCGCGGCTCCCCGAGAGGCTCGAGCGGCCGTCGACGATCATCGATGCGGCCCTGCGCATCGCGCGGGACGGTGTGGACAATCTCGTCGATCTCGACGCCCTGAGCGCCTTCGCGGACGGCTTCCAGGACGTGCTGGAGCGGCCGAGCGATTCGGCGCGCACGACCGTGTACGCCGACGTGCGAACGGCGGCCGAGAAGGTGGGCGGACTCGGCGTGCTCGTCGACCTCGCCCGAGGCTACGACGCCGAGAAGCGGCGTCAGGGAGTGATCGACTTCTCCGACCAGGTCGCCGGGGCCCTGCAGATCGTGCGCGCGCACGCCGTCGTCGCCGAGGAGCTGCGCTCGCGCTACCGCGTCGTGCTGCTCGACGAGTACCAGGACACCTCGGTCGTGCAGACCGACCTGCTGTCCACGGTCTTCGGCGGCACGTCGGTCATGGCCGTCGGCGACCCGCACCAATCGATCTACGGCTGGCGGGGCGCGAGCGCGGGGAACCTCGGCGATTTCGCGGTCGCCTTCGGGCGGGATGCCGGTGCGGCGCACTACTCGCTTCTCACGAGCTGGCGCAACAGCAGCGACGTGCTGCGGGCGGCGAAGGCGGTGCTCGCCCCGCTGGCGGCGAGCTCGCCGGTGCCGGTGGGCGCCCTGCGTCCGCGGCCGGGAGCGCCGCGCGGAGAGGTCGCGATCGCCGTCGATCCCGATGTCGACGCGGAAGCCGATCGCGTCGCGGCCTGGTTCGAGGGAGTCCGTGAAGCGCGCGCCGCAGCGGGGCGGCCCACGACGGGGGCCGTCCTGGTGCGGAGCAAGAAGCACATGGTGCGATTCGCCGACGCGCTGGGACGACGCGGCATCCCGCACCGGATCCTGGGCCTCGGCGGGCTCCTGTCGACGCCTGAGGTCGTGGACGTGGTGTCAGCGCTCCGGGTCATCGACGACACCCGCGCCGGCTCGTCGCTCATCCGCCTCCTCGCCGGCCCGCGCTGGTCGATCGGTCTCGCCGATCTCCGAGAACTGTCGCAGCTGGCCACCCGGCTCTCCCGGCACGATTCCGCCCTCCAGCCGCTGCCGGACGCCGTACGTGAGGCGATGCGCACGTCCGCCGACGGCGACGCGGGTTCGCTCGTCATCGCGCTCGATTTCCTCGCGCGTCAGAAGCCCGATCACGGCTGGCTGGCGCCGTTCACCGCGGCAGCGCGGGTCCGACTGCGCGAGGCGGGGCTCGTCTTCGCGGGTCTTCGGCGCGCGGCGTCCCTGCCCATCCCCGAACTCGTCCGGCTCGTCGAGAGCGAACTGCGCCTCGACGTCGAGTTGGCGGCGAACGAGGCGCGGGGGCCAGCGCGGACCGCCGGCGATCAGCTCCGGGCCTTCGTCGACGAGCTGCAGGGGTTCTTGCAGACCGACGACCGGGGCTCGCTCAGTGCCCTGCTCGCGTGGCTCGACCGAGCAGAGCGGCAGGACGAGTTCGCACCGCGGACCGAGCCTCCTGAGGACGACGTCGTTCAGCTCCTCACGATCCACGGATCCAAGGGACTCGAGTGGGACGCGGTCGCCGTCGTGCGCGGTGTGGAGGACGAGCTGCCCGCCCGGCTGCAGGACGGCAAGGGATGGCTCGGCTTCGGCGTCCTGCCGTACTCCTTCCGGGGAGATCACGCCTGGCTTCCGAGGCTCGCGTGGCGCGCCGGCGACGCGCCGTCGCAGCAGCATCTGAAAGCGGCGTTCGAGGACTACGCCGACGGCATCCGTGCCCGCCACCTGGCGGAGGAGCGGCGCCTCGCGTACGTCGCCGTGACCCGGGCGCGCGAGCACCTGCTGCTCACCGGGTCGGGATGGGCGGGCACGAAGAAGCCGCGGGCGGTCAGCCCCTTCCTCCGCGAGATCGCGGCGGAGCTCGGCATCGCCCTCCCGGACGACGTGGATGCCGGGGAGAACCCCTTCGAGGGCACCCAGGCCACTCTCCATTGGCCGATGGATCCGCTCGGCATCCGCCGTCCGCGCGTGACCGACGCAGCTGAGCGGGTGCGCGCTGCGCGGGGAGCGGAGCGCCCGGCTCCCACGCGCGATCTCGAGCTTCTCCTCGCGGAAAGAGCCGCGCGTGCGGCGGGACGCGACCTGGTGGCACCCACGCGCATGCCGGCGTCGCGGTTCAAGGACTTCGTGGCCGACTATCGAGCCGCCGCTGACGCCGCCGCGCGCCCGATGCCGGAGCGCCCCTACCGGCAGACCCGGTTGGGCACGCTGTTCCACAGCTGGGTCGAGCAGCGGTCGGGTATCGCCGGCCGAGGCCGCTCGATCGACGACACCCTCTGGGAGGAGAATTCCGACGCGGATGCCGCCTCACCCGATGCCGCCGACCTCGAGCGGCTCAAAGGGGTCTTCCTCGCCTCGGAGTGGGCGGACCTGCAGCCCCTCGAAGTCGAGACGGAGATCGACTACGCCGACCCCGATCCGTTCGGCGACGGCCGTCCGCACATCATCATCTGCAAGCTCGATGCGGTCTACCGCCGCGGCGATCGCATCGAGATCGTGGACTGGAAGACCGGGCGCCCGCCGCGTACCGATGCCGAGAAGAAGGAGCGCCTGCTCCAGCTGGAGCTCTACCGTCGGGCGTACCACGCGAAGCACGGCGTTCCCCTCGACCGAATCGACGTCGCGCTGTTCTACGTGGGCGACGACCTGATCCTGCGGGCGTGAGCGCTCAGGCGGTGCCGGTCCAGCGCCGAAGCGCGTTGCGGGCCGCGTCGCCCGGGTCGCGGTCGTCGTCGTCGGGTGTCGCCGGCTCCTCGTCGGGCGTCCAGTCTCCGAACCCGATCGGCTCCGTCTCGAGGTCCGCGTCGCCGGCGGCGTGGGTCGTCGTCTCGGGCTCCTCCTCGTCTTCGAAGAGATCCATCGAGCCCGGGTCGTAGGCGTCGGTCTGCATCGACGTGTCGATGGCCTCGGCGCGGCCGTCCGGCACGCGCCCGAGAGCGGCGATCGCGTCGTCGACGGTCACGGTGCCGGCGGCGATCGGCGGCTCGTCGCGGACGCTCTGGTCGAGCGAATCCAGCAGGGCGACGGCGTCGTCCATGATCGAGGCCGACCCGATCTCGTGCCCGTGGACGAGCCACTTCGCGAACTCGAGTTCCGCGTGCAGGCGGGCACGCTCCCCGAGCATCGCATCGGGCGCATGGTCGGTCGCGGCCGCGTACGCCGCGAGGACGTCGCCCCGCGCATCGGGGGCGGAGGAGACCCAGCGCAGATCCTCCGCGGGATCGCCGACGCGAAGTCCCGCCCAGGAGAGCAGACCGCGGATGACGGGGACCCCGTCGTCGTCGGCGAACGTGAAGGCGGACGGGTCGACTCCGCCGAGGGTCACCGTCGGCTCGAATCGCCACAGTGCTTCCGCGCCGAGCGCGCGGCTCCAGCGCCGCAGGAGCCCGAACGGCAACCGACCGGTGGCCTCTGCGCGATCGAGCAGCTCCTCGGTCTGCGTGTGCACCTGAGCAGCGGTCGCCGTGGGCAGGCCCGCCGCCTGCACCACCGACGCCGGCAGATCATGGACCGAAGCGATCGCGTGCGCGAGTGCCGTCGCCACGCCGCGACCGGGCGGGACGTGCGCGGCATCCACCCGATACCCGGCGAGGTGCGTCTGGACCCGGGCGACACGGTCGCCGAGCCGAGTGCGGCCGAGCACTTCGGGGGCCGCGAATCCGAGGAGGGAGCGCACGCCCATGGTGAGACCCGCCAGCGCCTTCTCCTCGCGTGCCAGATCGGCCTCCGCGTCGTCGGACGTCGGCACGCGCACGACGAGGCGACCACCGTCTGCCACGTGCAGCAGGGCGCTGTCGAAGCGTCCGGCGCCGCCCTCGGAGAGGGGCGCTGCTCCGACGATGGCGACGCCGCTCCGCGACGACGACGAAAGGGCCGCCGTGGCCGCCGCGGCTAGAGTGAGAGGAGAGCGTGCCATGCCCCCAAGGGTAGGTCGCGCACACCGTGACGCATCCGCGCCACGCCCGCAAGAGAGGTCCTCGATGACCACCAAGGACATCCCACCGCCCCTCGCCCGCGCCGTCATCGATCGCGCAGCCGACGAGCGGATGGACGAGGAGCTGCTGAGCTCCGCACGCGTCGACCCGTCTTCACGCGTCGTGCTCCTCCACGGCGATCGTGCCCCCGTCCACGAGGGTGCGCTGGCCCTCGCAGCTCCCAGCGAGGCGCCGGACGGCGCCGAATGGGCGTTCCTCGGTCGTGACGCGGACGGGCGAGCCATGCTCGTCGCCGCGATATCGGCCTCCGCCGAGGAGCCGGCGCCGCCGCGGGGGCAGTGGGCATCGCTCCGCGCCGTCGGCGGCGATCTGCCGGCGGACGAAGCGGGGCGGTTCGTCCAGGCGCTCAGCATCGGGCGTTGGCTCATCGACGCGCCGTTCTGCCCCGCGTGCGGCGCGCACACGCAGGTCTCCCAGGCCGGCTGGTCCCGGGTCTGCCCCTCGTGCGGGCGCACGCACTTCCCGCGGACGGATCCGGCGGTCATCGTCGCCGTCGCCAGCGCAGACGGGGAACGGCTGCTGCTCGGGCGGAACGCGGCGTGGGGCGACACTCCGGTGTACTCCACCTTCGCGGGCTTCGTCGAGGCGGGGGAGTCGCTGGAGACGACCGTCCACCGCGAGGTCGCCGAGGAGGCGGGCGTGCGACTGGACCGACTGCGCTATCGCGGGTCACAGGCATGGCCCTACCCCCGTTCGCTCATGCTGGGCTTCACCGCTCACGCGATCGACGACGATGAGGCCCGTCCCGACGGCGAGGAGATCGTCGACGTCCGCTGGTTCAGCCGCGACGAGGTCCGTCGAGGACTCGCGGGCGAGGGGGAGGTCCGTCTGCCCGGACCGGCCTCGATCGCCCGCAGCCTGATCACGCGGTGGAGCTCGCGGTGACGGAGAGCCCCCTCGCGGCGCTCGACGATCAGCAGCGGGAGGCGGCGTCGACCCTGCGCGGTCCCGTCTGCATCCTCGCCGGTGCGGGCACCGGCAAGACGCGCACCATCACCCATCGCATCGCGCACGGCGTCGACACCGGCGCGTACTCGCCCGGTCGTGTGATGGCCGTGACGTTCACGACGAAGGCCGCCGGGGAGCTCCGCGGTCGCCTGCGCGGCCTCGGCATCGAGGGGGTCGCCGCGCGCACCTTCCACGCCGCCGCGCTCGCGCAGCTGAACTTCTTCTGGCCGCAGGTGGCCGGGGATACCGCCCCCGCCATCATCGACAGCAAGGTCCGCCTCCTCGGCCAGGCGGCAGACGGCATCGGGCTCCGACTGGATGCCGCCACCCTGCGCGATGTCGCGTCGCAGATCGAGTGGCGGAAGGTGACGATGCGGTCGCTCGAGCAGTACGCCGCCGCGCGCCCCAACGGCATCCCGTCGCTCGCGATCGGACGTCTCGTCGACCTCCAGCGCGAGTACGAGAGGGTCAAGGACGAGCGACGCCAGCTCGACTTCGAGGACGTCCTCCTCGCGTGCGCCGGCATGATCGAGTCGGAGCCGCGCGTGGCTGCCGCCGTCCGGGAGCAGTACCGGCACTTCACCGTCGACGAGTTCCAGGACGTCTCGCCGGTGCAGCATCGGCTGCTGGAGCTGTGGCTGGGTGACCGCCGCGACGTCTGCGTCGTGGGCGATGCGTCGCAGACGGTGTACTCGTTCGCCGGTGCAGACCCGCGCTACCTGCTGGATTTCGCATCCCGGTACGACGACGCGCGCGTCGTGCGCCTGGAACGGAATTACCGATCGGATGCCGCCGTGCTCGCGGTGGCCAACGAGCTGATGCGGGGGCGCCCCGGCGCCCTTCACCTGGCGACGGATTCCGAGCCGGGTCCTGCGCCCGAGGTGATCGCCTTCGACGACGATGCCGCCGAAGCGAGCGGCATCGCGGATCGCGTCGCCGCGCAGCTCTCCCGCGGGATCGCCGCCCGCGACATCGCCGTGCTCTATCGGCTCAACGCGCAGTCGGCGCCGCTGCTCGCAGCGCTCTCGGCGCGCGGGATCGCAGCGACGGTCCTGGGGGGCAAGCGGTTCTGGGATCTGCCGGAGGTGCGCCAGGCGCTGATGGCGCTGCGGGGCGCGTCGGTGGCTCCGCTCGCGGGATCGTTCGCCTCGACCGTGAGAGACGTCCTCCGCTCGCTCGGACTCACCGACGACCCGCCGCCCGCGGGCGGGGCCTTGCGCGACTCCTGGGAGGCGCGAGCGGCGGTGCTCCGCCTCGCGGAAGACGCGCCGGAAGGAACGACCCTCCGCGCCTTCACGGATGAGCTGGCGGCGCGGGCGAAGGCGCAGCACGAACCGGCGCTTCAGACGGTGACCCTGGCGACTCTCCACGCTGCGAAGGGTCTCGAGTGGGATCACGTCCATCTCATCGGGATGAACGAGGGGCTGCTGCCGATCTCGTATGCCACGACGTTCGAGCAGGTCGACGAGGAACGGCGACTGGCGTACGTCGGGATCACGCGGGCCGCGCGAAGCCTGTCACTGAGCTGGTCGCGGGCATCGGGCGCACGGGAGCGTCAGCGGTCGCGTTTCCTTCAGGAGATCGGCACAGGCACTGTGCGTGAGGCGGGTGCTCGCGCCAGTCGCGGCGGGCGTCCTCGGCTGTGAGCACCGCGGACCGGCCGGTCTCGCCGGTGGTCAGCAGGCGCGCAGCGAGGATGGCGCCCTCCAGCAGCAGGATTCGCGCCGTGGGCGGGGCCGGGCGGCCCAGCAGCTGAGCGGCGACGAGGGGCCATTCCGGATCGGCGTCGCGCCGGGCCGCGTGGACGCATGCCAGGCAGGCCGAGGCGCCCGGTGTGACGAGGGGGCCCACCTGCACACGCTCTCCGGAGAGTTCCAGCACAAGATGCGGCACGTCGTCGGCGACCAGGCGAGCCGTCCGCCGCGGGTCGGCGAGGTGGTGGGCGACGAGCAGCACGGGAAGGCGCTCGCCTGCCTCCGCCGGTGCCCAGCGCTCTACCTCGACCGGTTCGACCCCGGCGGCCGTGAGACCGGCCACGAGCGTCGCCTCGTCGTCGCGGGGGAGGTCGACGGGGAGCTCGACACGCACCGGCGTCGGGCGGGTGGGAGCGGGGGCGAGGGCGTCGTGGATGCGGTCGAGGAAGGATGCCGCCTCGTCGTCGCTCGCGCCGAGCTCTCGCGCGAGCGGTGCGAAGCGCGCGTCGGGGATGCCGGTCACGAGCTCGTCCAGGAGACGTTCCTGCCAGGGGTTCACGCCCTCCAACGGTCTCGTGTCGTCGGGGCCGAGCTGGACGGTGGACGGCGTTCGCCAGAGGGGCGGGTGCGAGGCGGCGAGACGGAGCATGCCGCGATTCTCATCCCGCGACCGGCCGCATGGTCGTGGTTGTCCACAGCGCGGACGTCGCGCGGCGGGTGAGCCCGACGGGGGAGGAGGCGGTCAGACCGGTCGCGGGCCGGCCGGTCCTTCCGCCTCGTCGTCGGGGTCGTCCGCGCGCTCGGCCGGGTCGGGGCTCGATGAGCCGCTGTCCGCTTCCTCGTCGAGCAGTGCCGCGAGCGCGTCGTCGAAGGCGTCGCGTTCGGGCTCCTCGCCGCGGGCGCGCGCCTGCAGACGCGCGACCAGCGCCGCGGGGTCGTCGATGTCTTCGGCGGTCGGCATCAGGTCGGGGTAGTCCCACAGGCTGTCGCGCTCGGCGGCGCCGACGGCGTCGGTGACGGCTCGCCACATCGCCGCGGCCTCGCGCAGGCGTCGCGGTCGCAGCTCGAGCCCGACGAGGGAGGCCATGGCGCGCTCGCCCGGGCCGCCGGCGGCGCGACGACGTCGGACGGTCTCGGCGACTCGGTCCGCGGCCGGGAGACGCGTCAGCGCGTCCGCGGTCACGACGTCGACCCACCCCTCAATCGTGGCGAGGAGGTTCTCGAGCCTCGTCAGTGCGGCGACCTGGGCTTCCGATCGCTGCGGCAGGAGTGCGCCGCTCTCGATGGCGGCGCGCAGCTCGTCGGGCGACGACGGGTCGAACCGGGATGCCATCTCTTCGAGGGCGTCGACGTCGACGTGCACGCCGCGCGCGAAGTCGGTGATCTGGGAGATCACGTGGAGGCGAAGCCAGCGAGCGTGGCGGAACAGTCGAGCGTGCGCGAGTTCCCGGGTGGCGAGTGCCAGCGCGAGCTGATCGTGGTCGATCTCGAGGTCGCGGCCGAAGTCGGCGAAGTTCTGCGGGAGGATCGTCGCCTCGCCGTCCGGCATGAGCGGGATGCCGACGTCGCCGCCGGACACGACCTCGAGCGAGAGCCGTCCGATCACCGCGCCCAGCTGACCGGCGAACAGCGCGCCGCCGACGCGTCGCATGAGCCGCCCGGCACCTTCGATCGCCGACCGCATCTCTTCGGGGGTCTGCGATTCGAGCGCCGACATCAGGGCGTCGCTGATTGAGGATGCCACGGGCTCGGCGAGTTCCTGCCAGACCGGAAGGGTGGACTCGACCCACTCGCCGCGGGTGATGGCGCGCGGCGGCGTCGCTAGGTCAGAGATGGAGGTGGCCTCGCTCAGCCACAGGGCTGCGAGGGTGAACGCCTGATCGAAGTCCTGACGCGTACCGGCGGTGATGCCGAGCCCGTCCTGGTTGGCGATGTGGAGCGCCTGCGTGCGCGCTGACGACCAGTCGATGCCGTCATCGCTTCCGGACATGGCGTCCTGGAGGTACCGGGCCACGTTCTGCATCATCGCGGGGTCGATCGCCCCGCCGGAAAGGCGCTGGAGCTCTTCGGGATCGATGCCGCCCTGGCCGCCGAGCAGTCGACGCAGCATCTCGGCGAGATCGTCGTCGCCGGGTCGGTCGTCATCGGTCATGTCAGGCGCCTTTCAGCAGAGGGGCGAGATCTGGTTCTACGCTAGTCGCGGGTTTCCATCGCACGGTCCGAGCGGGAGCCGTCCCGTGTACGCCGGTCGCGAACGAGCGACGGAAGAAGGTTCCGCGTGTCCCTGTTCGTCGATGACACTCCCGCCCCCGCCCCGCGGCGTCGGCTCTCCGGACGAGCCTCCGTCGGCGTCTGGGCGCTCGCGGTGGCGCTCGTCGCCCTCCTGGTGCTGACCTTCCTCCCCACGGCATACGTGATCCAGCGGCAGGGCCCCGTGGTGAACACGCTGGGCAGCGCGGAGAACGCCGAGGGGGAGGACGTCCCACTCATCTCGATCTCGGGGGCCGAAACGTATCCCGCGGAGGGCTCGCTCGATCTGACGACCGTCCAGGTGATCGGCAACCGGGAGCAGACGCCGTCGTGGTTCGAACTCGCGATGGCGTGGTTCGATCCGGCCAAGGCCGTGCTCCCGATCGAGCAGATCTACCCCGAGGGCACGACGACCGAGCAGCGCAACGAGGAGAGCGCGGCCCTCATGGTCGACTCCCAGAAGGAGGCGACGGCCGCCGCGTTGACCGAGCTCGGATACGACGTCCGCCCGCACGTGAGCGTGTACGGGTTCAGCCGCGACTCCGCTGCCGCCGGCATCCTGCAGGAGGACGACCGCATCGTCTCGGCCGACGGGACGGCGATCGAGACCACCCAGCAGCTGCGCGACGTCATCAACGCCGGGGAGGGGGACCCCGTCTCCCTGGTGGTCCGGCGCGCCGGCGAGGACGTCACCGAGACGGTCACGCCGACACGGACCGAGGACGACGGGAAGACCGTGTGGCTCATCGGGGTCACCACGAGCCACGATTACGACTTCCCGATCGATGTGACCATCCAGCTCGACCGGATCGGCGGACCCAGCGCCGGACAGATGTTCGCCCTCGGGATCATCGACACCCTCACCCCGGGCGAGCTGACCGGCGGCGAGCACATCGCCGGCACCGGGACCATCGACGCCGCTGGCGCGATCGGACCGATCGGCGGCATCCGTCAGAAGCTGTACGGCGCCGAGGATGCCGGGGCCGACTACTTCTTCGCCCCGGAGGAGAACTGCGACGAGGTCGTGGGTCACATCCCGGGCGACCTCCGCGTCGTCTCCGTCGCCACCCTGGAGGACTCGCTCGATGCCCTCGAGGCGATCCGCTCTGGTGAGGGTGTCGACGAGCTGCCGCGCTGCGCCGCGGGGTGAGCGCGCCGGCGACTGCGATTACGCCGTGAGCGCAGGGCCGCGACGTCCGGCGGCTGTATGCCCCGCCTAGGATGAAAGGGTGACCTCGACACCGACTGCGGGCCCGGCCACGCCCTCGCCTCCGAATCCTGTCCGTCGCGCGATCGCCATCACCATCGGCGTCCTCATCGTGCTCGTCATGGCGTTCTTCGCATTCGCGAGCCTGTACGCGGATTGGCAGTGGTATCGCCAGTTGGGCTTCGACGGGGTCCTGACCACGCAGTGGTTCGCCCGCGTCGTGATGTTCGCGGTCGGCTTCGTCGCGATGGCCCTGCCGGTGTTCGCCGCCATCCAGCTCGCGTATCGCTTGCGTCCCGTCTACGCGCGACTGAGCTCGCAGCTCGATCACTACCAGGAGGTCGTCGAGCCCCTCCGTCGCCTGGCGATGTGGGGCATCCCGGTCTTCTTCGGATTCTTCGCCGGCTTCGCCGCATCTGCGCAGTGGGAGACGGTCTGGCTCTGGGCCAACAGCGTGCCCACGGGCGAGGCCGACCCCCAGTTCGGGATGGACACCGGCTTCTACCTGTTCCAGATGCCGTTCTACAGCGCGGCTCTCGGGTTCGCCTCCGCGGTGCTGCTGATCAGCCTGCTCGTCACCGCCATCGTGGCCTACCTCTACGGATCCGTGCGCGTCGGTCAGCGGGAGCTCCGCATCTCCAAGGCCGCGCGCATCCAGCTCGCCATCATCGCCGGGCTGTACCTCGCCGTGCAGGCCGTGAGCCTCTGGCTCGATCGGTTCAAGACGCTCACGACGCAGGGCGACCGCTTCACGGGCGCCAGCTACGTCGACGTGAACGCCGTGATCCCGGGCCTCGCGATCCTCGCGATCGCCGCCGCGATCGTCGCGGTGCTCTTCCTCGTGACCGCGGTCATCGGCCGCTGGCGCTTCCCCCTGATCGGCACGGCGCTGCTCATCGTCTCGTCGCTGGTCGTCGGCGTCGCGTACCCGTGGGCGGTCACGCAGTTCCAGGTCGCCCCGAACCTCGAGACCTATGAGGCGAAGTTCGTCGAGCGCAACCTCGAAGCGACGAAGTTCGCCTATGGCATCGACGGTCTCAAGAAGACCGATTACGAGGCGGTCACGACGGCCGAGGAGGGTCAGCTGCGAGCGGATGCCGAAACGACGGCATCCCTGCGCATCATGGACCCGGCCGTCATCGGGCCGACCGTGCGTCAGCTCGAACAGTACCGCTCGTACTACCGCTTCACCGATCCGCTCGACGTGGACCGCTACGAGATCGAGGGCGAAGTCCAGGACACCGTCGTCTCCGTCCGCGAGCTCAACCTCGACCAGCTCGGCACGGCGCAGTCCTGGTACAACAACACGCTCGTGTACACCCACGGCTACGGCATGGTGGCCGCCAAGGGCAACGAGCGCACCGACGACGGCAACCCGGTGTTCCTCGAGCGCGGCATCCCCACCGCGGGCGAGCTGACCGCGGGGGCCGAATACGAGCCGCGCATCTACTTCGGTGAGTTCTCGCCGCCGTATTCCATCGTGGGCGCCCCCGAGGAGACGGACCCCGTCGAACTCGACTACCCCCGCGGTGAGGACGGCGCCGCGCAGACGCGGACGACCTTCACCGGCGACGGCGGGCCGAGCATCGGCGATCCCTTCAACCGCCTCATCTACGCGCTGAAGTTCCAGTCGACGGACATGCTGTTCTCCGACGGGATCAACGAGAAGTCGCAGATCCTCTACGACCGCAACCCGCGCGAGCGCGTGCAGAAGGTCGCGCCGTACCTCGAGCTCGACAGCGACCCGTACCCCAGCGTGGTGGACGGCCGCGTCGTGTGGATCGTGGACGGGTACACCCTCAGCAACAACTACCCGTACTCATCGATCGTGAGCCTTCGCGACTCGATCTCGGACACGACCAACACCTCGCCGCGGGTGGCGCTGGACGACATCAACTACATGCGGAACTCGGTCAAGGCGACGGTCGACGCCTACGACGGCTCGGTGACGCTCTACGCCTGGGACGAGGAGGATCCGCTTCTCCAGGCATGGCAGAAGGTCTACCCGACCAGCCTCGAGCCGATCTCGGAGATGTCGGGCGACCTCATGAGCCACGTGCGCTACCCGACCGATCTCTTCAAGGTCCAGCGCGCCATGCTCGGCACATACCACGTCGATGACGCGCAGTCCTTCATCCGGCGCGACAACGCCTGGCGCACCCCGCAGGACCCGGTGGCCGAGGCCAACCTGCAGCCGCCGTACTACCTGACGATGCAGATGCCCGGGCAGGACGAACCGTCGTACTCGATGTTCACCTCCTTCATCCCGGCCTCGGTCGGCGATGGTGAGCGGAACGTGCTGATGGGGTACCTCGCCGTCGACAGCAACGCGGGCAACGAGGACGGCGTCAAGGCCGAGGGCTACGGCAAGCTCCGCATGCTCGAGATCAGCGCCGAGGTCTCGGTGCCCGGTCCCGGCCAGGTGCAGAACACGTTCAACTCGAACGAGACCATTTCGCAGCAGCTCAACCTGCTCAACCGTGGGCAGTCGGAAGTCCTCCCGGGCAACCTCCTGACCCTGCCCGTCGGTGGCGGTCTGCTCTACGTGCAGCCGGTGTTCGTCCAGGCCTCCAGCGGCACGCAGCTGCCGACACTCCGGAAGATCCTGGTCGCGTTCGGTGAGGAGGTCGCCTTCGAGGACACCCTCCAGGAGGCGCTCGACTCGCTGTTCGGCGGCGACAGCGGTGCGACCACGGGTGACCAGGGCACCAACCCGACTCCGTCGGCGACGCCGACGCCCGGTGAGACGACCGATCCGGTCGACCCCGAGGAGCCGGGCACCCCGAGCGTGCCGACCGACGAGTTCGACCGACTGCTGCAGGAAGCGCAGCAGGCCATGATGGACCGGAACGCGGCCATGGCCGACGGCGACTGGGCGGCTTATGGCGAGGCGGACGACAAGCTCACGCAGGTGCTCGAGCGCCTGATCGAGCTCGACGGCGAGTGATCGGGTGGTGGGCGCTCAGGATGTGAGCGCCCACCACCAGATCAGCAGCAGGGTGACGACGAAGCCGGCGAACTGGTTGAGCCACAGGAAGCGGTCCCACCCGCGGGTCGCTGCGCCGCACTCGGCGTCGGCAAGCGACCGATAGGGCCAGACGGTCACGAGGTAGGGGACGGCGACGATCGCCGCGAGCGGGCCCGGCCACGAGGTCGCGAGCATCACCAGGCCGGATGCCGCGTAGGCGGCGATCGCGAATCTGACCGTCCAGGCGGCGCCGCGCACCGTGGCGATCGAAGCGATCCCCGCCTCGCGGTCGGCGACCACGTCCTGGACCGCGCCGAACGCGTGGGAGGCCACGCCCCACAGCGCGAAGGCGACGATCACCGCGGCCAGCTGCCACGACCAGGCGGCGCCCGCCAGGACGAGTCCGTAGACGGCGGGCGAGAAGAAGTGCGTGCTGCTCGTGAGGGAGTCGGCGAAGGGCCGCTCCTTGGTGCGCAGCGGCGGCGCGCTGTAGGCGACCACGGCGAGCATGCTGACCGCGAGGACGACCCACGAGGCCGGGGCGCCCACGGTGACGAGGAAGATCAGGAAGGGAACGCACGAGAGGGCAGCGGCCCAGAGGGTGGGCCGGTGCAGCGACCTGTCGAGGATCGCTCCGTGCGCGCCGCCCTTCCGGGGATTGCGAAGGTCGGATTCGTAGTCGAAGACGTCATTGATGCCGTACATGGCGACGTTGTAGGGCACCAGGAAGAAGAGGGTGCCCACGATCAGGGTCAGATCGATCTCGCGCGCCGTGACCAGGTAGGCAGCCGCGAACGGGTACGCGGTGTTGATCCAGCTGACCGGGCGCGACGAGACGATCAGCTGGCGGATGAAGCCGGTGGCCGTCATGCGGCATCCTCTCGGGGGCGGAGCAGAGTCAGGATCGCCGGAACGGCGAAGGCCGCGCACACCGGGTAGGCGAAGTCCTCGATGGGCGCGAGGCCGATGCGGATGCCGCTGATGAGGTGCTCGGGGTAGGTGAAGAGGTCGGCGGCGATCATGAGGTTGTCGAACACCGCGGTGAGGACGACGAGGCCGGCAGCCGCGAGGGCGGACCGGCGCATGCGGTCCCCGAAGCGCGGACGGCGCACGGTGGCCAGGGTGAGCGCGACGGTCGCGACCACGAAGGGGATGACGATGAGGACGTACGTCACGCGGCATCCTCTCGTCTGGGTCGCCGCACGCGACCGGCGGCCGCGTGGAGGACGAGGGCCAGGTAGCACAGGAACGCGAGGAAGACCGGCTCCTCCACCGGCAGGTGGGGTGCGAGGTCGATCCCGAGAAGGAGGGGGCTCTCACCGCGGACGAAGACGCCGGTCGCGATCCCGACGAGATCCCACAGTACGAAGAACGCGGTGCCCAGGGCGATCGCCGCCCAGGCGCGCCCCGGGCGGACCGGCATCACCAGCCGGAACCGCAGATCGAGCGCCGCGATGCCGGCGGCGGAGAGCACCAGGAACAGCAGGTACAGTCCGGGCACGCGCTCAGCGCTCCGGGGGGACTGGAAGGCGGCCCGTCCCCGTGTCGCCGTCGAGGAGCTTCACGACGAGCTCCGCCGAGATCAGGCACATGGGAAGCCCCACCCCCGGCAGCACTGAATGGCCGGCGTAGTACAGGTTCTCCAGCTTCGACCGGTTTCCGGGGCGGAACATCGCCGACTGTCCGAGGGTGTGGGCGAGGCCCAGCGCGCCGCCGCGGAACGCGCCGAAGTCGGTCTCGAAGTCGGCGGGCGAGATCGTGCGGCGAACGCGGATGCGTGAGGCGAGGTCCGGGATGCCGGTCCACTGCGCGATCTGCTCGATCACCGCATCCGCGGCGGTCTCGATCCGGGGGTCGCCGTCGCCGTCCACACCGCCGTGACCGAGTTCGGGCGCTGCGGGCATGGGGACGAGCACGAAGAGATTCTCGTGGCCGGGAGGCGCGACGCTCGGGTCGGTGGCACTCGGGCGGCAGATGTAGAGCGAGGCGGGGTCCGGGATCTCCGGTGCGATACGGGCACCGGCGCCGAAGATCGCGTCGAAGCCCTCCTCCCACTTCTCGGTGAAGAGGAGAGTGTGGTGCGAGAGCTGCGGGAGCTCGCCTTCCACCCCGAGGAGCAGGAGGAGCGCGCCGGGGGAGGAGACGCGCTTGTCCCACCAGGCGTTCGATCGTGTGCGCGCCTCCGGGGGGAGGAGCTCGGTCTCGGTGTGGTGCATGTCCGCCGTGGAGATGACGACGTCCGCCGACACGATCTCCCCGCCCGCCAGCTCGATCCCCGTCGTGCGATCGCCGACGGTGATGATGCGGGCGACCTTGGTGCCGGTGTGCACGCGTGCGCCCCGCGAGCGGGCGAGGCGCTCGACGGCGGCGATGACCTGCGTGAATCCCCCCTGGGGGTAGAGGACCCCGTCGTCGAGGTCGAGGTGGCTCATCAGGTGGTAGAGGCTCGGTGCGACGTACGGGGAGCTGCCGAGGAAGACGGCCGGGTAGCCGAGGATCTGACGCAGCAGCCGATCGTCGAAGCGCGCGTCCACATGCGAGGCGAGCGATCGGGTCAGGAGTGGGGCGAGCGCCGGCAGCCGGCGGAGGACGTCGGGGTGGGCGAGGCCCTTCCACGACACGTACGGGTCGTAGAGGAAGCGCGAAACCGCGAGATCGTAGATCTCCGCCGCCGAGTCGAGATACCGCTCGAGGGTCGCCCCCGCTCCGGGCTCGCGAGCGTCGAAGGCGGCGACGGCGCTTTCACGGCCCGACACCACATCGAAGGGCTCTGTCTCTCCCTCGCCGTAGACGCGATACGCCGGCTCCAGGCGGACCAGGTCGAGTTCCGCGGCGGCTGTCGTCCCGAGCAGTGCGAAGAAGTGGTCGAACACCTCCGGCATGAGGTACCAGCTGGGCCCGGTGTCGAACCGGAATCCGTCGCGCTCCCACGACCCTGCCCGCCCGCCGACGTCATCGAGCGCTTCGTACACCGTCACGTCGTCGCCGCGATCGGCCAGGAGCGCCGCGGCGGCCAGACCCGTGATACCGCCGCCGATGACGGCGACCCGGCGGGTCATGCGTTCCTCCGTCGAGGTCGGGCTCCCGCTGCCGCTCGCGCCGCGATGGCCGCCTTCACCGGGTCCGGGACGCGCACGCGCGCGCCGGTGCCGTCCGACGACCGAAGTCTGCGCGCGAGCTCGGCGAACAGGTCGTGGGCGGCCGTCACCGCGCTCCGGCAGTCCGCGGGCAGATCGGCGACGGTGAGGGCCGCGGCATCCAGATCGGCGTCGATGCGGTCGAGGACGGCGGTGCGCGACGACGGACGGTCGGCTCCGAGGTAGTCCCGCCCGAGTCGCTCAGCGTCGTCCGCCAGATCGCGGAGGAAGTTGATGTCCTGGAAGGCGGCGCCCAGACGCCGTGCTCCGGCGACGAGAGCGGGCGAGGCCTGCACCGGTGCGTCCGGACGCCCCGCGTTGACGAACACCTGCAGGCACATGAGGCCGACGACCTCGGCGGACCCGTACACGTAGGCGTCGTGGGACGCGGAGTCGTGCTCGGTCGTCTCGAGGTCGGTGCGCATCGAAGCGAAGAACGGTTCGACGAGGTCGGCGTGGATGCCGCATTCGCGCGCGACCTGCGCGAACGCGTGCACGACGAGGTTCGCGCTGAATCCCGACGCCATCGCGCCGAGGGTCTCGCGTTCCAGCGCGTCGAGCGTGTCCCGTTGCGCCGCGAGGGGGAGACCCGCCGCGGCTGCGGCGCCGTCGACGATCTCGTCGGCGACGCGGACGAGGGCGTAGACGCTCCGCACGTGCCCGCGGACACGAGGCCCGAGCAGCCTCGTGGCGAGGCCGAACGACGTGGAGTAGGCGCGGATGACGGATGCCGCGGCGGCCGTGGCCGTCTGGTCGTAGAGCGAGGATGTCACCGGGGGATCCGCTCCTCGACGGCCGCGGCGAGCGTCGCGAGCAGGACGACGGCGTCGCGGGGGAGCGAGGCGTCGGCCGCGCGACCGCGGGCCGAGCGGAGGGTGGCTTCGATGAGCTCCACGGCGCGCTCGCGGGCGCCGCTTGCGGCGAGCTCGCGCTGCGCGTCGCGGATGGCGATGGGGCCGGTGGGCGCGAGGGCCAGTGCGGACGCGACCTGCGGCCACCATTCGGTCTCGGCGGCGAGGGAGATGAGGGGGGTGCGCTTAGACGCGCGGAGGTCGGCGCCGGGCTCGCGGCCGGCCTGCGCGCGGGATCCGAATGTCCCGATCAGGTCGTCGGCGAGCTGGAAGGCGATCCCGATCTCCGATCCGGCCGCTTCGAGAGCGGCGCGCTGGTCCTCGCTCGCGTTCGCGAGGAGCGCTCCGGCCGCGAGGGGCGCCTGGAACGAGTAGAACGCGGTCTTGTCCCGCGCCGTGCGCAGCAGCGACGACGTGGGAGGGAGGTCGTCCCCGATGGACTGCTCGACGTCGGCGAGTTCGCCCGCGGCGGAGACGAGGAGCGCGTCATCGAGGAGGACGAACAGCGCGGCGCGCTGAGGGGCGGGCACCGGTGCGGTCGCGATGAGGCGCGTGGCCTCGAACAGGAGCAGGTCGCCGGCAAGGACGGCCGCCGCGGCTCCCAGCGTCGTCGCGTCGGCGTCGTCGCCGCCTCGGGCCCGGGCACGCTCTCGGAACGCGCCCATGACGTTGGGGACACCGCGACGCTCGACGTCGCCGTCGATCAGGTCGTCGTGGACGACGAACCCGGCGTGCAGCAGCTCGAACGCGGCGGCGACGCGCCACAGCCCAGGTGTGTGCGCGATGTCGCCGCCGAAGGACTCGAACGCGGCCACGACGAGCGCCGGGCGGAGCTTCTTGCCCCCGGTGGCCGCAGCCGCGGTGGCCACGCCGAGGGCGGCGGCCGACTCGCCGAGAGCCGCCGAGCGGGCACGGAGACGCCCCAGCGCGAGCTCGAGCGCGTCGTCGATCTCTCGCCGCGCGGCATCCGGAATGCGGATCACGATGCCCTCCGTTGGAGGACGGGGGCGAACAGCGGGAGCTGCTCGGCCTGCAGGACGAGCCACGGGCTGAACGCCCACGGCGTCGTGACAAGGGACGCGCCGAGGTCCTCGGGTCGCACCCACCGCGACTCGACGACCTCGTCGGGGTTGAGGGCGAGGTCGGACGAGGCCCGTGCGGTGTAGACGGGGCAGATCTCGTGCTCGACGATGCCGGATGCGTCGGTCGCACGGTAGCGGAAGAGGGGCAGCACCAGCTCGACGTCGGAGATGGTGAGCCCGAGTTCGTACGAGGCTCGGCGGTGGACGGCGTCGAGCACCGGCTCCGCGGGTGCTGGATGTCCGCAGAACGAGTTCGTCCAGACACCCGGCCATGCCGTCTTGTCGAGGGCGCGGCGCGTCACCAGGACCTCGCCTGCGTCGTTGAAGACGTGGCAGGAGAAGGCGAGGTGGAGCGCCGTGTCGGTTCCGTGCACGCTCGACTTGGGGGCGGTGCCGATCTCGCGACCGTCATCGTCCAACAGGACGACGTACTCGATGTCTGACATTCTCACTCCGTTTATTGCTAGATTATCTAGCGACATTCGTCATCGTACATATCGGCAGGGAGGGTGTCCAACAGTGGACAGATCCGACTCCGTGCGCTCCGAGCGGGACGCCCTGGTGCTGACCGCGCTTGAATCCGTGCAGACCTTCTCTGACGCCATGGACCGGATGTATGCCGAGATGCGCGGTGACATGGACATGAACGCCACCGATCTGGCCGCGATCCGCATGCTCGTCATCCGCGAACGCCATGGCGAGGTCGTCAAGCCGCACGACCTCGCGACGCACCTGGCGATCTCCACGGCGTCGACGACGAAGCTGCTCGACCGGCTGTCGGCCGGCGGATACCTTCGACGCGACCCGCATCCGGATGATCGGCGATCTCGGATCATCGTGCTGACGGATGCCGCGAGGGCAGAGTTCTTCCGGCACTTCGGCGCGCGGCTCGTCGCGATGCGCGACGCGCTCGCGCCGTATGACGACGGCGAACTCCGCTCGATCGTGCGCTTCCTCGGCGACATCGAGAACGTCATGGCGGGCGACTGACCCGAGCGTGCACGGAGGCTGTGCGGGCCGCCGTACATGCGAAGAAGGCGCCCCCTGAGCGGGGACGCCTTCTTCTTCTTGTTGCGGGGACAGGATTTGAACCTGCGACCTCTGGGTTATGAGCCCAGCGAGCTACCGAGCTGCTCCACCCCGCGGCACAAGAGAAAACACTAGCACGGCTGAGGGGGAGCGTCGAACCGAGCCCGCCTCCCGGGTGTGTTGCTCCAGGATGGTGGCATGCCCCTCGAGCACGATGAGCCGCGCGATGACCGCGTGGACGGCCGGGACGAGACGCGCAACGAGCGCGCCGATCGCAACTGGAGCGACGTCCTGCAGGAGCTGCGCGTGCTGCAGACCGGCACGCAGATCCTCACCGGGTTCCTGTTGGCACTCGCGTTCCAGCCCGCGTTCTCGGATCTGAGCGCGGAGCAGCGGACGCTCTACCTGGTCCTGATCGTCCTCTCCGCGCTCAGTGCCGTGGTCGCCCTCGCGCCTGTCGCCCTCCACCGGCTGCTGTTCGCCCGGCGCGCCAAGCCCACCGTCGTCCGCTTCGGCCACGGGTGTCTGCTCGTCGCGCTCGGCGCGGTCTCGCTCCTGCTGGTGGGAGTGGTCGCCTTCGTGTTCGACGTGGTCCTCGGCAGTGCGGCATCCTGGATCTCGGGCGGAGCACTCGCGGCGGTGATCCTCGTGATGTGGGTCGTCGTGCCGCTGACGCTCCGCCGAGACCGAGACCGAGACCGATCCGGGAGGACCCGATGACCGACGCAGCGATCGGACTCGCCGTGGCGCAGTTCGCACCCTCGGCGGACGAAGCCGCGAACCTCGAGGCGATCCGATCCCTCGCGACCCGCGCGGCCGCTCGCGGCGCCCGGGTGGTCCTCTTCCCCGAGTACTCGAGCTACTTCGTCGACCCGTTCGACGATTCGTTGAGCGAGCACGCGCAGCCTTTGGACGGCCGGTTCGTCACGGCGCTGACGTCACTGGCCGGAGAGCTCGGCATCCACGTGGTCGCCGGGCTCGTCGAACAGGCCACCGACCGGTCGCGCGTGCGCAACACGGTCGTCGCCGTTGACGGTGAGGGCGTCGTCGCGGCGTACCGGAAGCTCCATCTGTACGACGCGTTCGGGCAGCGCGAGTCGGACTGGGTCGAGGCGGGCGAGATCACCCCGCCGGAGACATTCGAAGTCGACGGCGCTCGGTTCGCCCTCATGACCTGCTACGACCTGCGCTTCCCGGAGGTCGCCCGGACGCTGGCCGATACGGGCGCGCACGCGGTGCTGGTCGCTGCGGAATGGGTGCGGGGCCCGCTGAAGGAGCATCACTGGCGAACGCTCCTGCATGCCCGCGCCATCGAGAACACGCTGTACGTCGCCGGGGCGGACCACCCGCCTCCGCTGGGGGTGGGCACCTCGATCGTCATCGATCCGCAGGGCGTCCAGATCGCCGGCGTCGGAACAGCGACCGACGTCGCCGTCGCGCACGTGGAGGTCGCCGCGGTGGAACGCGTGCGTCGCCTCAACCCGGCTCTCCGACTGCGGCGATACGACGTGGTCGCGAAGGTTTGATCAGCGAGCGGATGCCGCGAGTCTGCGCGATGCCTCGTCGATGACCTCGGTCCGTTTGCACGCGGCGAAGCGGACGAGAGTGGAGAACTCGTCGTGATGCTCGGGGGAGACGAAGGCGCTGATCGGAATCGCGGCGACTCCCACACGCGCCGGCAGCGCACGGCAGAAGGCGGCGGCGTCCTCGCCGGCTTCCAGCAGCGGTCGGGCGTCCGCGACAGTGAAGTACGACCCGGCTGAGGGGGCAACATCGAATCCGGCCTCTCGCAGTCCGAGGGCGAGCAGATCCCGCCGGACTCGCTGCGTGTCGGCGATCCCGGCGAAGAACTCATCCGGAAGGCGAAGACCCGCCGCGATCGCGGGCTGGAACGGGGCACCGTTGACGTAGGTCAGGAACTGCTTGACCGCGGTCACCGCGCCGATGAGTTCGGCCGGCCCGGTGGCCCAGCCGATCTTCCAGCCGGTCGTCCGGAACGTCTTGCCGCCCGAAGAGATCGAGACCGTGCGCTCCCGAGCGCCCGGGAGCGTGGCGATGGGCACGAACGGCGCGTCGATCACGAGATGCTCGTAGACCTCGTCGGTGACGATGGTGGCATCCACTCGATGGGCGAGATCGACGATCTGGCGCTTCACCTCGGCAGAGAACACCGTCCCGGTCGGGTTGTGCGGGTCGTTCACGAGGATGACGCGCGTGCGGTCGGACACCGCAGCGCGAAGCTCGTCGAGATCGGGGGCCAGACTCGGCCAGCGGAGCGGTACCGGCACCAGCGTCGCGCCGGCGAGGGCGACCGCTGCCGCGTACGAGTCGTAATACGGCTCGAACACCACGACCTCGTCATCCGGCCCGTCGAGCAGAGCCAGCAGGGTTGCGGCGAGGGCTTCGGTGGCACCGGCGGTGACCAGCACCTCCGCAGCGGGGTCGAGGGCCATGCCGTAGAACCGCTCCTGGTGCTCGGCGATCGCCTGGAGGAGGTCCGGGTGTCCGCGCCCGGGGGAGTACTGGTTCACTCCCGAGGCGATGGCCGCTGTCGCGGCGGCGAGGACTTCCGGCGGGCCATCCTCGTCAGGGAAGCCCTGGCCGAGGTTGATGGCGCCGGTCTGTGTGGCGAGCGCGGTGATCTCGGCGAAGATCGTCGGTCGCAGGGAACCGTCGGGGGAGAGGAGCCCCGCGCCGCGCGCGGTTCGCTGCCACGACCCGGGAATGTTCAGCACGGCCTCAGGCTACATCGGGACCCATAGGCTGATCGGAGGGGCGCCATAGCTGATCCACAGAGTCGAGTTGCACTCTGGAATCGCCTCGAAGAAGGAGCATCCCATGAGCGAACCGCGCATCCCCGGAGCGGACGACGATCGTGCGAACGGCGCGATCTCGAACGCCGACACCTCCCACGACGCCGGAGCGGGTCTCCCGCCGCGCCCGCCGCTTCCCGGCGCCTCACTCGCGTCGGAGGCGGCCGCACAGACGTCCCCGTCGCCCACCCCTCCGGCTCACGGCGGCCACCAGCCCGCCACCCAGGCGTACCCGTACGGATGGTCGGGCCAGGCGTTCGGTCAGCCGGCTCCCGCCGAGCAGACGCCGGTGGTGACCGAGCCGGAACGCCGCGAAGACTCGAAGGTCGGCGCCGGCAAGATCGTCGCCGTCCTCGTCGCCGCCGCGATCGTCGGTTCGGTGTCGGGAATCGGGGGCGCTGCCATCGGCTCCTCGATGTTCGAGAGCTCGAGCGGCACCGTGGTGCAGAGCAACCCCACGCAGGTCACCGTGAACGACCCCGACCAGGTGAACCAGACGACCGGCATCGCCGCCATAACCCTGCCGAGCGTCGTCACGATTTCCGCCTCGTCCTCGGACGGCGGTGGCACAGGCTCAGGCGTCATCCTGTCCGACGACGGCTACGTCGTCACCAACACGCATGTTGTCACCCTCGACGGCGCCACGAGCGACCCCACCCTGCGGGTGACGACCTCGGACGGCAAGGTGTACGACGCGGAGATCGTCGGGACCGACCCGATGTACGACCTCGCCGTGATCAAACTGACGGACGCGTCGGACCTCACCCCGATCGAGTTCGCCGACTCCGGTTCGCTCAACGTCGGCGACACGGCGGTCGCCGTCGGCGCCCCGCTGGGCCTGTCGAACACTGTCACGACGGGCATCGTCAGCGCGCTCAACCGCTCCATCCAGATCGCGTCTTCGGCTGTGCCCGACAGCGGCGAGCAGGACGACCCGCAGGGAGGCCAGCAGGATTCGCCGTTCCAGTTCGACTTCGGACAGGGTCAGCAGCAGAGCGGCTCGGGAGGGACGATCTCGATCGCCGTCATCCAGACGGATGCCGCGATCAACCCGGGCAACTCCGGCGGCGCTCTCGTCGACGACGAGGGCAAGCTGATCGGCGTGAATGTCGCCATCGCCACGGCGGGCGGTTCCTCCGCGTCGAGTGAGGCGGGCTCCATCGGCGTCGGATTCTCGATTCCGTCGAACGTCGTCGAGCGGGTGGCGAACGAACTGATCGAGGGCGGTGCCGCCACGCACGGCCTGCTCGGCGCGATGGTCGGCAACGCTGCAGAGGCAGAGGACAGCTCGATCGCCGGTGCGCTCATCAGCGAGGTCACCTCCGGTGGCGCCGCCGCCGCGGCGGGGCTGAAGGCGGGCGACGTGGTGACCGAGTTCAACGGCGTGCCGATCCGCGACGCCACCGACCTCACCGCCCAGGTGCGCGCCCTCGCCGCCGGTTCCGACGCCTCGCTGGTCTACGTACGCGACGGGGAGACGCTCTCGGCGGAGGTGACGCTCGGCGAGCTCACCGACTGACCCGACCGGGCTCCCGCCCGGGGCCCCACCCCGCGATAGGCTCGCGGGGTGGGGTCGTTCTCTTTCGGTTCGGGCAATGCCGCTCAGCTGGCGAGGGTCCCGCTGCATCTGCTGGGGGCGCTCGCGACGAAGCTCATCCCGCGACGCGCCGACGCGTGGGTCTTCGGCTGCGCGATCGGAATCGGAGAAGGTGCGCTGGCACTCTGGCCGCACGTGGCATCGGGGGGTCACCCGGCGGTGTGGCTGGTCGATTCTGCTGAGGATGCCGCCGATGCCGCGCGCCACGGCATCCCCACGGCACGGCGCGATTCCCTGCGGGGCTTCTGGCTCACGGCGCGTGCGCGATTCGCCGTCGTCACCCACGGTGCCGGAGACGTCAATCGGTACGCGCTCGACGGCGCGTTCCTGGTGCAGCTGTGGCACGGCATCCCGTTGAAGCGCATCGGGCTGGATTCGCCGGTCACCGCACGGGCACCCCTCCCCATCCCCGGTCTCTCGCGACTCGTGCGGGCCGCGTATCGCCGCACCCAACGGCGGATCCGGCTGATCCCGGCGGCGTCGCACCTCGTGCGCGGTCGCTTGGAATCGGCCTTCGGGCTCGATGACGCCCGCGTGCCGGTCACGGGCGAGCCGCGCACCGACGTGCTCTTCGACGGCGATGCCGTAACGCGGCGCGAGAGGGCGCGGGACGTGATCGCCGGCGCCGTCGGCGAGGTCGGAGACCGGCGACTGGTGCTGTACGCACCGACCTGGCGCGATGGTGCCGCCGACCCGGCTGTCCCCACGGAAGGTCAGTGGGAGCAGATCCTCGAGGTCCTCGACCGCGAAGACGCCGTCCTCCTGGTGAGGTCTCACCCGCTGGGTGCGGGCGACTACCGCACCGAGGCGCGCGGGCCACGCGTGCGCAGCCTCGGCAGCGACCTGCTTCCCGAGGTCACGCCGGTGCTCCCGGGGATCGACGTGCTGGTCACCGACTACTCGTCGTTGGTGTTCGACACCGCGATCGTGTCGCTGCCCGTCGTGTACCTGGCCCCGGATGAGGCCGACTACGCAGCCACGAGGGGCTTCTACGGCGACTACCGCGCCGTCGCGGGGCCGGAGGTCGCCGCTGACTGGTCGGCTGCGACAGCGCAGCTCGCCACGGTGCTGAGCGATGAGGAAGAGCGTTCGGCTCGCGTCGAACGCGCACGGGCGCTGAGTCGCCGGGTTCATGCTCATCGCGACGGCCGCAGCGCCGAACGCGTGTATCGTGCCATCGTCCAGTCCTGGGAGAGGAAGCGCCGATGATCAGCGCACAGCTGCACGCCGGCGACGAACCGCGACTGGTCCTCGCGGCAGCGACGTCCGCCCCGCGCTCCGTCCGTCTCGAGGGGCGACGAGCCCGCGTGAGCGGGACCGTCGAAACCTCGGAGACGGGCTGGACGGCCACCATCCCGCTCACGGTGTCGCGCTGGGGCGGTGAGGTGCTGCCCATTCCGAGCGGTGAGTACTCGGTGCTCGTCGATGAGGATGCCGCGTCACTCGCGGACGCGTCGCTCGCCCGCCTCGGGCCCCTGAACGCACGAATCCACGCCGGACGCGTCGTGGCATCCGCGCCGGTGGATCCCGACCGTCTCACGTCCTCCGGGCAGGCAGCGCTTGAGCGGGAGTACGTCCGCACGCGGGAGCCGCTGACGGACAGTGTCTTCTTCGAGAGCTTCTACGGCCGCAACGCGAGCTGCAATCCTCGAGCCATCGATGCCGAGATCGCGCGCGTCGCCCCTCACGTCGTCCGGTACTGGAGCGTCGTCGACGGGTCCGTCGCGGTGCCCGACGGTGCGGTGCCCGTCATCGAGGGGACGCCGGAGTGGTGGCGCGCGCGCGGCGAATCCCGCCTGCTCGTGGTCAACGACTGGCTGCGCCGCCGGTACCGCCGTCGGCGGGGGCAGCGCGTCCTGCAGACCTGGCACGGCACGCCGCTCAAGCGGCTCGCGCTCCATCGGCCGGGTTTCGACCCGCGCCGGGCGGTCGCGGTGGTGCGGGAGAGTCGTCGGTGGGATGTCCTCCTCGCGCAGAACCCGTATGCGGCGGGCATCCTCGCCAAGGCGTACGCCTTCCTGCGCCGCCCGGTATGGGTGGAGGGCTACCCGCGCAACGACGTTCTGACCAGTGGCGACCCGTCCCCGGTGCGACGCGCGCTCGGGATCGGCGACAGCGAGCGCGTCCTGCTCTACGCGCCGACCTGGCGTGACGACCGCGAGCAGATGGTCGACTTCCTCGACGTGGAGCAGCTGGCGCGGGATGCCGATGCGGTCCTCCTGGTCCGGGGCCACTCGCGCACACTCATCCCGGGAGCCGACACCGTCGGAGCGCGGGTGATCGATGTCACCGGGTACCCCGACATCGCCCACCTCCTCCTGGTCGCCGACGCCCTCATCACCGATTACTCATCGGTGATGTTCGACTTCAGCGCGACCGGCAAGCCGATGTACTTCTTCGCACCCGACCTCGAGCACTACCGCGGCGAATTGCGGGGGTTCTACTTCGACCTCGCCGAGCGCGCGCCCGGTCCGATCGTGGCGACCCAGGAGGAGCTCACGGCGGCCGTGTCGGATGCCGCGGGGCCCGCTCGGTTCGCCGACAGGTACGCCGCCTGGCGGGAGCGGTTCAACGCGCGAGACGACGGCCGTGCGGCGGAGCGCGTCGTCGCTCGCCTGATCGATCAGGGGTTCATCGCCACGCGCTGACCTGCTCGGGCGTCCTTCCGCTTCGCCCTGCCGTCAGGGGAGCGGGGTGTTGCGGTCGAGGCGTGAGGTGTCGACGGTGTGTTTCGCCCCGCGCGTGAGACCGCCGATGAAACCGAGGCCCCAGGCGAGGTGCATGCTCGGCACAACGGCGGCGAGCCAGATCCGTTCGCGCAGTGAGCCGCCCGAGGCGACCGCGACGAACAGGACGATGGCGGCGTAGGCGACGAGCGGCGCGTACAGGGTCCACGCGAGGATGCCGGCGGCCCCTGCAAGGGCTCCGACGGCGTGGAGGACCGCGACCACGGCGGCGACGGCGACGAGGACGACCAGGGCGGGCGGCGCGAAGAACCGGAGCGAATTCCGGCGACCGAACCGCCGCACGAGCTCGCCGCGCCAGGTTCCCGTGGCGATGAACTGGCGGACGAGCCGCGCCCAGCTCTCCCGGGGCCAGTATGTGACGGCCAGCTTCGGGTCGAACCAGACGCGATACCCCGCGGCGCGGATGCGGAGGTTGAGCTCCCAGTCCTCCCCGCGTCTGATGGATTCGTCGAACATGCCGACGTCTTCCAGCACCCGGCGACGCATCACACCGAGGTACGCCGACTCGGCGGGACCTTCCTCTGCGCCGCCGTGATAGGCGCCGCCGCCGAGCCCGATCCGTGAGTTGTAGGCGCGGGCGACCGCCCGCTGGAATGCGGTTCGACCGTCCGCCCGCATCACCCCCCCGACATTGGCGGCGCCGACCCTGCGGAGGGTGGCGAGCGCCTGCCGGGTGTACCCGGGGTCGAGTTCGGAGTGCGCATCGACACGGACGATCGTCTCGTACTGTGCGGCCCGGATGGCGAGGTTGAGCCCGACCGGGATGTCGGCCGCGGGATTCGCCACGAGCCGCACCCGCGGATCACGCGCGGCGATGCGCTCGGCGAGGGCGGTCGTCCCGTCGCGGGAGGGGCCGAGCGCGAGGATGAGTTCGAGCGGCTCCGCCACCTCCTGGCTCAGCACCGTGGCCACGGCGTTCTCGAGGTAGTCCCGCTCGTTGAGCACCGGCATGACGAAGCTCACTCCCGGCGACGGGACTGCGGCGTCCCGAGTGGCGGGAAGGTCGTCATGCACCCGTCGATCATGCCACGACGGCCGCTGGGAGCCCTCTCGGTAGAATGGACGGATGGGTGCGCTCGGTGACGTGAGGAAAGTGCTCGCGCTGGTCGAGAAGGCTGTCGCGAACCGCCGCGCCGTGGGCGACGTCCGCCGTCGACTCCGCAGTGAGCCCCGGCATCCGAGCGACCATTACCGGATCGCGGTGTACTTCGCCGACGGCGACGTGAACATGTACCAGATCCGGCAGTGGTACAAACCGCTCCAGCTGCTCTCGAAGGCCTGGCCGGTCGTGGTGCTCAGCCGCAATCCGACGGGTGCGCGCGCCCTCATCGATGACGGATCCCTGCCGGTGGCCTTCGTCCCGACAGTGCGCGACCTGGAGTCCTACATCTTCACGCAGGATCTGCGGATCGTCCTCTACGTGAATCAGAACACCCGGAACTTCCAGATGTTCCGATACGGCCACCGCTGGCACGTGTTCATCAATCACGGTGAGTCCGACAAGATGTACATGACCACGAACCAGTTCAAGGCGTACGACTACGCCCTGATCGCGGGGGATGCCGCGCGCGCGCGACTGGCGCGTGTGCTGTGGAAGTACGACCTCGACTCGCGCACGATCGCCATCGGCCGGCCGCAGGCCGACCACTTCTCCGGCGACCTGCCGTACACGCCGGACGACCGCGTGGTGGTCCTCTACGCCCCGACCTGGGAGGGCGATCGGCCCTCGGCTTTCTACGGCAGCATCCGTTCGCACGGCGAGGATCTGGTCCGGGCGGTCCTCGCCTCGCCCGACCATCGGCTCCTGTACCGTCCGCACCCCCGATCGGGTGTCGTCGACGCCGACTACGGTGCTGCCCATCGTCGGATCGTCGCCGCCATCGAGGCGGCGAACGCGGCCGATCGCACCGCGCAGCATGTCTTCGACGACGGTCCCGACCTCGGGTGGCAGCTGGCCGTCGCCGAGGTTGCCGTCGTCGACATCTCTGCGATGGTCTACGACCGGTTGGCCGCGGGTCTGCCGCTGCTGGTCACCCGTCCGATCGAGCCCGAAGCGACCGTCGACACCGGTGGGTATCTCGCCGACGCGGAGTGGCTCGACCCCGGCACACCCGCACAGCTGCTCGCGGCAGTGGAACGGGTGCGCACCGACCCCGACGCCGTTGCGCGGCTCGAGCACTGGGTGCGCCACTACTTCGGAGACACTTCACCCGGGGCGGCATCCGCGCGGTTCCACGATGCCGTCGCGCGGATGATGCTGGAGTGGGACCGCTGGCACGCGGTCACCGCGGATGCTCCCGACGACGAGGCCGAAGAAGCCGAACTCGACGAGGAGTGAGTCAGGCCGTCAACGCGATGATCGCGACGACGGCTGACGCCGCGGCGAGGAGCAGGGCTGCACCGATCAGCACGGCGTGCACGATCAGGAACCGTGCGGGCCGTCCCGATGCGTCGCGCGCACGCGGGTCGCGCGCCACCCGCCGGTAGAAGGTCGGCCACACCAGGACGTTGAACGCGGCGTTGACCAGCAGAAGACCGATGAGCAGCGGAGTCACCGTCCGAGCCTACTGTTCGGGAAGCGCCGGTCCATCGCCCTGCGCGGGCTGTTCGAGCCGCTTCGGACCGCGGCGCCGCAGCAGACCGCCGACGGCTCGCCCCGCTGCGCGCTCGAGGGGCACGGCGCCGGGCGCTGGTTCGATGTCCGCCGGGAAGCGCGCTGGGGGAGCGCCGAACGCGCGTCGCGCGTTCACGACCACTCGTCTGCCGAGAATGTGGTTGCCGGTCCCGCCGACGACCGCGCCGACGCCGAAGGGAAGAGCCTTCCCGATCAGCGATGCCCCGCCCTGCGCCGCGAACCGGTGCAGGAAGGCCGTCTTGAGCCGGTCGACCAGGGGGCCCATCATCGCGCGCGGGAGGGACTTCGTGACGAGGTCACCCCAGTACTTGTCTCGTGCGGGTCCCGTGCCGCCGGCCTGACGCGCGAACTGCGAGACGAGATCGACACCCTCCTTCCCGACCATCAACGTGAGGACGAGCGCACGCGCTCGGTCGGGATTCTCGACGCGGATGCCGTGGAGCTCGGCCAGCGACTGGGCGAAGAGTGCGCTCGCTTCGAGGAAGCCGACCGTCTCGACCCCGCTCAGGGCGAGGGTGATGCCGGTGCCGATCCCGGGCACGACCGCCGTGGCGCCGACTGCCGCACCACCGGTGGTCACGGCGGTCAGGTACCGGCGCTCGAGGATGCGAGCGATGTCTGCGGTCGTGGCATCCGGATGGCGCAGTCGGATGCCACGCAGGTGAGCGACGACCGCGGGCCGCTGGACGGCGAGGACGCGGTCCAGCATCCGGATCACCCGCGGGTGCTCGTCCGAACCCTCAGGCGGGAGTCCGCCCGCCCACGGGGAGTCTGCGGGGAGCGAATGGATGCGAGGAACGTCGGTCATGGCAGACCGATCGTAGAACCGAGCGCTGGATGAGCGCTGGGCATTGACAGCGCGTCGATGCCCGGGTCAGACGAAGAGGTTCGCCCGCTCGAGGTCTTCGGCGAAGTCGATTTCGACCGCGTAGAGGTCGGAGATGTCGAGCGGCTGGACGCGCACGCCGTTCTCCGCGATGGCCAGTTCCAGGCCGCGCTCGAAGTAGTCCTGGTCGTCCACGCGGCCGAGCTGCGCGATGAGGGCTGCCTTGTCGGCGCGGGAGATGAAGTTGATCCCGACGGCTTCTCCCAGGCCGCCGACGACGGACTTCGAGAGCTCGGCGATGTTGCCCTGGGCGTCGACGGTGTACTTGACCTCTTCGTCGCTGACCTTCGCGGTGTTGACGGTGACGAACGACTGCTCCGCTTCGATGAGCGACAGTGCGCGGCCGAGGACGCGGGGGTCGAAGACGACGTCGCCGTTCATCCAGAGGACGCCGCCCTTGCCTGTCGCCTTCAGCGCGCGGAGGAGGCTCTTGGAGGTGTTGGTCTGGTCGTAACGGTCGTTGTAGACGTACTCGGCATCCGGGAACGCGTCGACGACGGTCTCTGCGCGGTAGCCGACCACCGTGGTGATCTTCGCGTCGGCGCCGAACGCCGCGCGGATGTTGTCGTGCTGCTGCCCCATGATGGTGCGGCCGTCGCCGAGCGCGGTGAGGGGCTTGGGAAGGCTGCGTCCCAGACGCGAGCCCATGCCTGCGGCGAGGATGACGATCTGGGTGGTCACGAGTTGCTCCTGACGGTGTGGTCACTGTCCGTTCATCTGATGGACACCTCTTCGTGCCGTCTCTCATGGTAGCGAGACCACCTGAAAAGGCGCCGAACACCCCGGTGACGTTGTCTTATCGTGACAAAACGCCCCGGGTCGATCGTACGGCGGATGCGCCGAACTCGCTTGCTAAGTTTGAGGAGTGACTGCCATGCCGCCCCGGCCGCAGCCCGAGACGGACCTGGCTCCGGATCGCGGTTCCGCCGTTCCGCCCCCGCCGCCGGCGGTGCCCGCGGCCGAAGCGGCCGCAGCTCGCGCCGACGCCGCAGACGGACGCGACACCATGTCGCCACCCTCGCCGAGCGGCGCTCAGGGTGCGGATTCCGCTGTTGCGGAACGGATAGACGACATCCCGCCGAAACCGCCCCTGCCGGCCGCATCGCGGCCGCCCCGGAAGAAGCGCGCACCGCGGAAGAACGCGCCCGCGGCGCCTGCCGTCCCCGACAAGCCCGAGATCCCCGCCGCTGTCGCGGCCGCGAGCTACCAGGGCGCGGCCCAGGAACCGATGGCGACGCCCGAGCCTCTCGTCGCCCCGGAGCCGGAGGCCTTCGTCGAGCCTGCACCTGAGCCTGAACAGGTGATCCTGCCCGAGCCGGACCCTGCGCCCGTCGTCGAGCCCGAGCCGGCGTCCGAGCCCGAGCCGGAGTCGGAACCCGAGCCCGAGCCGGAGCCGGTGGTCGAGCCCGAGCCCGAGCCGGAGCCGGTGGTCGAACCCGAGCCCGAGCCAGAACCGGTGGTCGTGCCCGAGCCCGAGCCAGAACCGGTGGTCGTGCCCGAACCGGAGCCTGAGCCCGTCATCGAGCCTGAGCCTGAGCCGGTGATGGATGCCGACGCGGAGACCTTCAAGGAACCGGAACGCTCAGACGTCGAAGCGTCCGATCTCGAACTGCTCCTCGGCGACGGTGACGCGGATGACGCCGAGGCGGTTGCCGAGGGTGGAGAGCCCGCGGCAGTGCCCGCGCCGTGGCATCCGCCCCACGACATCGCCGGAAACGCCGGCGAGGCTCCCGCGCTGCGCCTGCGCGGCGTCACCAAGTCCTTCGGTCAGACGCGCGCGGTGGACGCTGTCGACCTCGAGATCCCCGCCGGAAGCTTCTACGGTCTGGTCGGGCCCAACGGTGCCGGCAAGACGACGACCCTGTCGATGATCGCAGGCCTCCTGCGCCCCGATTCCGGAACCGTGGAGATCGCGGGCGTCGACCTCGGTCGCGACCCCCGGGGAGCGAAGGCCCAGATGGGGGTGCTGCCCGATCGGCTTCGCACCTTCGACCGCCTCTCGGGGCGTCAACTGCTGCACTACTACGGCGTCCTCCGAGGCCTCCGGCCCGCGGTCGTCGCCGAGCGTGCCGCCGACCTTGCGCGCGCGTTCGATCTGACCAGCGCCCTCGGTCGCCCCGTCTCCGACTACTCGGCGGGCATGACCAAGAAGCTCCTCCTCGCCGGAGCCATGATCCACGCGCCGCGACTGCTCGTCCTCGACGAGCCGTTCGAGGCCGTCGACCCGGTTTCCAGCGGCGTCATCCTCGAGATCCTCTCGACGTACGTCGCCTCCGGCGGCACCGTCATCCTGTCGAGCCACGGCATGGATCTCGTCGAGCGGGTGTGCGACGGCGTCGCGGTCATCGTGGCGGGTCAGGTCCTCGCTCGCGGCACCGTCGACGAGGTGCGTGGGGACCACACCCTCGCGGAACGCTTCGTGCAGCTCGCCGGGGGACGCAGCGACGTGGAGGGTCTCGAGTGGTTGCACACGTACTCGGACTGAGGCTCGCGCTGCTGGCGGGATCGGTCCGCGCCCGTCCCGCGGTCGTCGCCCGGCGTGTATTCGCCACGCTTGCGCTTGTCGTCGCCGTCGTCGCCGTGTGCGTCGCCGTCGTGAGGCTCGGGGACGCGGCATCCGGCACGGCTTCGACCCTGCTGATCACGGCGGGATCCCTCGTCGTCGCCGGCTTCCTGCTGGTCCCCCTCTTCGCCGGAGCGGAGGATCCGCTCGATCCGCGCAGATTCGGTCCGCTCGGCCTTCCCCCTGGGCGCCTTGCGGCGACCATCGTCCTCGCGTCCCTCGTCAGTGTGCCGGCGATGGTCGTCATCGCCTTCGGCGTCGCTGTCGTCGCGGCCTGGGCCGGGCAGGGCGCTTCTGTCCCGCTCGCCGTGTTCGCCGCCGTGCTCGGGCTTGCGACCTGCGTCGTCGGCGCACGGTGCGCGATGGCGATCGGTGCCCTGGCGCTCCGCGATCGGAGAGGTCCCCAGCTGACGGGGCTCCTGGTCGTCGCGGCATCGGTCCTGGTCGTCCCGGCGGCGGTCTTCCTCGTCTCGCTGGACTGGTCGGGCGGCCTGCCCACGCAGCTCACGGAAGCCGCGTCCGCACTGGCGGTGAGCCCGATCGGCGCGGCCTGGGCGATTCCGCTCCGGACCGGCGGTGATCTGGCTCGCTCGGTCGTCATCGCGCTGCTGACGCTGCTGGCTCTCGTTCTGCTGTGGTGGTGGCTCGTGCGACGCATGCTCACGACCATCCAACGTCCCGTTCCGGTCCGCGAGCGCCGAGGCCTGGGATGGTTCGCCGTCATGCCGGGCCTTCCCAGTGGCGTCATCGCCGCCCGCAGCGTCGTGTACTGGTTCTCAGACCCACGACACCTCGCGAACATCGTCATCGTGCCCATCGCCTCGGTGCTCGTCGTGGTCCCGCTGCTGGTGGTGGGCGTTCCCGTGCAGACGGTCGCGCTGATCCCGCCGCCGCTCATGGCGCTGTTCTTGGGATGGCTCGCCCACAACGATCTCGCGTACGACTCCACCGGCATCTGGATGCACATCTCCTCGGGTGTGCGGGGGATTGCCGATCGAGTCGGACGTCTCGCTCCGATCATGCTCATCTCCGTGCCCCTCCTGGCCGCGGCGATCACGCTCTCGGTCTGGGTGCACGATCGGTGGTCGATCCTTCCGGCGATGGTCGGCGTCTGCGTCAGCCTGTTCGCCTGTGGTCTGGGCCTCGGCTCGGTGTCCTCGGCTGCGGCGCCGTACGCCGTGACGCGTCCCGGGGATGGCCCGTTCGAGCAGCCGCAGCGCACCGGCGGCGGGATGGCGCAGGCGCTCGTGTTCTTCGGTGCGATCGTGGTGAGCGCCCCGGCGCTGTGGTGGGGGTGGCTGGCGTTGAACCGCGGCCCCGACTACGCGTGGACCGCACTGTGGGGCGGCATCATCATCGGCGCTGTCGTGCTGCTGGCGGGTGTCATCGTCGGCGGTGTCGTGTTCGAGCGTCGATCGAGTCGTCTCATGGAGTTCGCCGAGACGATGTGAGCCGGGCCGGATGCCGCTCCTCACGATTAGAATCGGGGTCATGAGCACCCCGATCGACAGCCCCGACCAGGGCGGCCTCGCCACTCTCGACCGTGAGCTCGAGGAACTCATCCGCGAGGAGACGATCGAGCCGGGCGACCACGAGCGGTTCTCCCACTACGTCAAAAAGGACAAGATCCTCGAGTCGGCGATCACCGGCAAGCCCGTGCGGGCGCTGTGCGGAAAGAAGTGGACGCCCGGGCGCGACCCGGAGAAGTTCCCGGTGTGCCCCACGTGCAAGGAGATCTACGCGTCGATGACGTCGTAGACCGTCGGCAGCGCGGGGTCGGCGCGGCTGAGCGCGAGCGCCATCACCGGCAGCTCCTCTCGCACGCGCAGGTGGTGCGCACGAGCGGCTGCGACACCGTCTGCTCCCTCGTGCGCGACGTCGATGTCGCCGCCTTCGACCAGCGTCACCTGCAGGGCGCGCGCATCTGCGCGATCACGGGCGGCGGGCGACTGCTCGAAGCCGTCGGCCACGACGATCGACTCCGCGGTGGCGACGCCGTGGGGATCACGCAGTCGGAACGCCGTCTTGCGCCCGCCCACTGAGGCTTTCGACGTCGACGCCTTCGCCACCGAGACCCAGCCGCCGTCGTTCGCCTGGCGGGCGACGAGCTTGTAGACCATGCCCGCGGTCGGCGACCCCGAGCCGGTGACGACGGATGTCCCGACCCCGTAGGAGTCGACGGGGGATGCCGCGAGAGCGGCGATCGCGAACTCGTCGAGGTCGCTCGTGACCGTGATCTTCGTCGACGTCGCGCCGAGGTCGTCGAGCTGGGCGCGAACGGAGGCGGCGACGGTCGGGAGGTCCCCGGAGTCCAGTCGCACGCCGCCGAGTTCGGTCCCGGCGACGGCGACGGCGGTCGCGACGCCCTGGGCGATGTCGTAGGTGTCCACGAGCAGGGTGGTGTTCACGCCGAGCGATGCGATCTGGCTCCGGAACGCGTCCTCCTCGGTGTCGTGCAGGAGCGTCCAGGCGTGAGCCGCGGTGCCCATCGTGGGGACGCCCCAGGCGCGTCCGGCCTCGAGGTTGCTGGTCGCTGAGAAGCCGGCGATGTACGCGGCACGGGCGGCGGCGACGGCGGATCGCTCCGCGGCACGTCGGGAGCCCATCTCCGCGAGCGGGCGGTCGCCGGCGGCGATGCTCATCCGGGCGGCGGCCGTCGCGACGGCCGAGTCGTGGTTGAGGACGCTCAGGGCGAGGGTCTCGAGGATGACCGCTTCGGCGAAGGTGCCCTCCACCGTGAGGATGGGGGAGCCGGGGAAGTAGATCTCGCCTTCGCGGTATCCCGTGATGGAGCCCGTGAAGCGGTAGTCCTCCAGATAGCGGATGGTCTCGCGGCTGACGACACCGTTGTCGCGCAGGAAGGCGATCTCGGCCTCGTCGAAGCGGAAGTCCCGCAGGAGGCCGAGCAGGCGGCCGGTCCCGGCGACGACACCGAAACGACGCCCGCCGGGGAGGCGCCGACCGAACAGCTCGAAGACGCATCGGCGCGCCGCCGTGCCGTCCCGGAGGGCGGCGTCGAGCATCGTCAGTTCGTACCGGTCGGTCAGCAACGCCGTGGGGGTGCTCATGCGGAAACTCTATCCAGCGCCCGGAGTAGGCTGGACGACCGTGACGGACGCACCCATTGGGATCTTCGACTCCGGGGTCGGCGGACTCACGGTGGCGCGAGCGGTCTCGCAGCTCCTGCCGCGAGAGTCGATCGTCTACATCGGTGACACCGCGCACTCGCCCTACGGGCCGAAGCCGATCGCGGATGTCCGCCGGTACGGCCTCGAGGTACTCGACACCCTCGTGGACGAGGGCGTGAAGATGCTCGTGATCGCCTGCAACACGGCATCCGCCGCTCTCCTGCGCGACGCGCGCGAGCGGTACGACGTCCCCGTCGTCGAAGTGATCGGGCCGGCCGTGCGGACCGCGGTGTCCACGACGCGGAACGGACGGATCGGTGTCATCGGGACATCCGGCACGATCGGATCGGGCGTCTACCAGGACATGCTCGGCGTCGACGAGCGTCTGACGGTCTTCGCGCAGGCGTGCCCGCGCTTCGTCGACTTCGTGGAGGCAGGCGTCACCGACACGCCCGACGTGCTGCGCGTGGCCGAGGAGTACCTGGCGCCGCTGCGGCATGCGGGCGTCGACACCGTCGTCCTCGGGTGCACGCACTACCCCTTCTTGGAAGGGGCCATCAGCTATGTGATGGGACCGGACGTGTCCCTGGTCTCGAGCGACACCGAGACGGCGAAGGACGTCTACCGTCAGCTCGTCTCGCGCGACCTCCTCGCCGGGCCCGAGGCTCGGCCCACACACGTGTATGAGGCGACGGGTGAGTCCGCGGAGGACTTCATCCGGCTCGCCGACCGTCTCATGGGTCGCGGCGTCAGCGCCGTCCGTCTCGTGCAGACCGGTGCGATCGACCTACCGAAGGGAACCCCATGACCGCGACCACCCGTGCCGACGGCCGCTCCGTCGACCAGCTGCGCCCTGTCACCATCGAACGAGGGTGGAGTGCTCACGCCGAAGGGTCGGCCCTGATCTCGTTCGGGGGCACCAAGGTGCTGTGCACCGCCTCGTTCACGAACGGCGTTCCGCGGTGGCTCACCGGCAAGGGGAAGGGCTGGGTCACGGCGGAGTACGCGATGCTGCCGCGGGCGACCAATTCGCGCAACGACCGCGAGTCGATCAAGGGCAAGGTCGGCGGCCGCACCCACGAGATCTCGCGCCTCATCGGCCGCGCGCTGCGCGCCGTCGTCGACACCAAGGCGCTCGGAGAGAACACCATCGTCATCGACTGCGACGTGCTGCAGGCCGACGGCGGCACGCGTACCGCGGCGATCACCGGAGCGTACGTCGCCCTCGCCGATGCCATCGAGTGGGGTCGCGCGAAGGGCTTCGTCGGCAAGAATGCGAAGGCCCTCATCGATTCCGTCTCGGCCGTGTCGGTGGGCATCATCGACGGCGAGCCGATGCTCGACCTTGCATACGTCGAGGACGTCCGCGCCGAGACCGACATGAACATCGTCGTCACCGGTCGCGGGCTCTTCGTCGAAGTCCAGGGGACGGCTGAGGGCGCCCCCTTCGACAAGCGCGAGCTCGACGCGCTGCTGGAGCTCGGGGTCGCGGGCTGCGGCTCGCTGCGTGACGAGCAGAGCGCGGCGCTGGCGGCATCCTGATGACGGATGCCACACCTCGGCGTCAGGTCGTCCTCGCGACGCACAACGCGCACAAGGTCGAGGAGTTCGGCGCGATCGTCGCGGCGACGCGTCCCGACCTCGAGGTGATCGGTTACGACGGTCCCGAGCCGGTCGAGGACGGCGTGACCTTCGCGGCGAACGCGCTGATCAAGGCGCGAGCGGCAGCGGCGCACACCGGCCTGCCTGCGATGGCGGACGATTCCGGCATCAGTGTCGACGTGCTCGGCGGCTCGCCCGGGGTGTTCTCCGCGTACTGGGCCGGGCACCGCAAGGACGGCGTCGCCAACTACGAGCTGCTCCTCGATCAGCTGTCCGACGTCGCCGACCCGCATCGCGCGGCTCAGTTCGTGTCGACGATCGCCCTCGTCGTGCCCGGTGGTGCCGAGCACGTCGTCGAGGGTGTGTGGCGCGGACGGCTCGCGACCGCGCCCCGGGGTGAGAACGGCTTCGGGTACGACCCCGTGTTCCTGCCGGACGATGCCGACGGCCGTTCCGCCGCCGAGCTCACCCCGGAAGAGAAGAACGCGACCTCGCACCGGGCGCGCGCCTTCGTGTCGTTGGCTCCGCTGCTCAGCGCGCTGTGACCTGAGGCGCTGAGCCTGAGAATCGGACTCATTCCCGAGTTCGCCGATCAGGCGGATCGGGCGGCCGCGCCGTCGTAGCCTCGAGTCATGCACGACCACGCGCCCGCCGGCATCCGCTCCGGGCACCCTCGTCGCCTCCTCGCGATCTCGCTCGGGATCACCGCGACCGTGCTCGTGGTGCAGGTGATCGGCGCGGTGCTGACAGGCTCGCTCGCCCTCCTCGCGGACGCCGGACACATGTTCACGGACAGCTCGGGCCTCGTGATCGCTCTGATCGCGGCGTCGGTGGCGGCGCGACCAGCCGATGAGCGCCAGACGTACGGGTATCAGCGGGCGGAGGTGTTCGGAGCCCTGCTGAACGCGGTCATCCTGATCGCGCTCGGCGCCTGGATCGCCGTCGAAGCCGTTCGGCGCCTGATGAGTCCCGCAGACGCCGAGGTGCAGGGCCTGCCGATGCTCGTGGTGGCGATCATCGGCCTCGTCGCCAACGGTGTCTCGCTCTACGTTCTGAGCAGCGCACAGCGGACGAGCATCAACGTGCGAGGAGCCTATCTCGAGGTGCTCGGCGACCTCCTGGGGTCTGTCGTCGTGCTCGTCGCTGCGGCGGTCATCTGGGTGACGGGGTGGATGCCGGCCGACGCCGTCGCCTCGCTCGTCATCGCGGCGCTGATCGTCCCCCGGGCGATCAGCCTGCTGCGCGAGGTCTTCGCCGTCTTGGGTGAGCGCGCGCCGGCGGGCACGCGCGTCGCGGACATCCGCGACCACATCCTCGGGACGGAGGGCGTGGTCGACGTGCACGACGTTCACGTCTGGCAGCTCACGCGCGGCGCGCCCGTGTTCACCGCCCACGTGGTGGTCGCACCGGAGCTGTTCGCCGACGAGGGGGCGGGGGAGCTGCTCTCGCGCCTGCAGACGTGTCTGTCGCACCACTTCGATGTGGCGCACTCGACCTTCCAGCTCGAGCCCGCGGGGCATATCGAGCACGACGCTCACGCCTGATGCGTGGCGCTCAAGCTTCGGCTTCCACCTCCGCGGGTGCCTTATCGGGTCGGATGCCGCGCCAGCGGGCATGCCGCAGGGTGCCGTTCGGCGTCGCCTCGGCGTACTCGACCTCGCCGACCACTTCCGGCCGGACCCACAGGGCGTCGGACGCCTCGACCGCACCGATGTCGACGAACGGGTTCACGTCGTCGCGCAGCGGTTCGAGGAGTGCCGTCAGTCGCGCCAGCGTCGCGTCACTGAAGCCCGACCCGACCCGGCCCACGTAGCGGAGGCCGTCCGGCCCCGGGATTCCCATCAGCAGCGAACCGATCGTGCCGGATCGACCGCCCTTGCCGGGACGGATGCCGCCGATGACCACGTCCTGCATCAGCGTCAGCTTCACCTTCAGCCAATGCTCGCTCCGCTGCCCCCTGCGGTAGGTCGACGACGGGTCCTTCACCACGACGCCTTCCAAGCCGAGCCGCTCCGCCGTCGCGAGGGCGTCGTCGACGTCGTCCGCGACGGGAGGGACGACGATCGCGTCGATCGCGCTGCCTGCCACCGCCTCCAGGAGCTCGCGACGCTGTGCGAGGGGGAGCGGGGCGGCATCCGTCCCGTCGATCTCGAGCACGTCGAACAGCATGAACTGCACGGGGATCCGCCGGGCCTCGCGCTCGATCTCGGCTCGCCCGGTGAGATGTATCCGGTGCTGCAGGAGGGAGAAGCTCGGCCGATTCCGTTCGTCGAGCGCGACGATCTCGCCGTCGACCACGCACGGTCGCGTTCCCAGACCGGCATCGATCGCCGTCAGCTCGGGGTATCGGCCGGTGATGTCTGTCCCGCTGCGGGCACGGAGCTGCAGTCGCGCGCCGTCCCAGATGCCGATCGCCCGAACACCGTCCCACTTGAACTCCACCCACGGTCCCCAGCGCTCGGCGGCGCGGCGCGCGAGCGGGGGTGTGGACGAGCTCGCGAGCATCGGAGCGAGGTCGCGTGGCCCGGGAGCGGTCCTGTCGACCCCGCGGGGGGACCGCGGGCGGGCCGGCGGGCCGGCGGCATCCGTCTTCATCCGGTGCAGGAGCCACTGCGACTTCTCACCGCTCCCGCTCGTGCGGATGAGGGCGAGTCGCGCCGAGCCGAGGGGGCCGTCGTCCCGCCCGGTCGCGGTGAAGATCACTTCGTCATCGCGCCACTTCTCCAGCGTGAACGTGCCGGCGTCCCAGATCGACATCGACCCGGCGCCATACTCGCCGGCGGGGATGTCACCGGCGAAGTCGAGATACTCCATCGGATGCGGTTCGGTCATCACGGCGAGGTGGTTCTTCGAGGGCGAGTCCGGGATGCCGCGGGGCACCGCCCAGCTGACGAGTACCCCGTCCCGTTCCAGTCGCAGGTCGTAGTGGAGCCGGCGGGCGTGATGCTCCTGGATGACGAAGCGGGAGGCATCTCCCTGGCGGGCCGCGGCGGGGGAGTCAGGCACAGGCTCGGGGGTGCGCTCGGCCGATCGCTTCGCGATGTACGACGTCAAGGGTCCGCCTCCGGCAGGCGCGAGTGCGGCGAACAGATCGCCGCGCTCCGCGACGCGGCTGAGCACCTCGTCGAGAAGGAGGTGCCGGAGGTCGGGGTCCGCCAGTTCGTCCCAGGAGCGGGGAGCGGCGACGGTGGGACGGTCTCGACCGCGGAGCGAGTACGGTGCGATCGTCGTCTTCTTGCCGTTGTTCTGGCTCCAGTCGAGGAACACCTTGCCGGGCCGGAGCGCCTTCGACATCTGACTGACCACGAGGTCGGGATGGTCGGCCTCGAGGGCGCGCGCGAGTTCCTTGGCGAACGCGCTGATCTCCTCGCTCGTCCGCGAACCGTCGAGCGGCGCGTACAGGTGGATGCCTTTGCTCCCACTGGTGACCGGCAGCGGTGCCATGCCGAGGTCTTCGAGGATCGCCTTCGCCCATCGAGCGACCTCGGCGCACTCGGTCAGTCCGATGCCGGGACCCGGGTCGAGGTCGAGGACGAGACGGTCGGGACGCTGTCGTCGCCCCTCCTCGTCGAAACGCCACTGGGGGACGTGGAGCTCGATGGACGCGACCTGGGCGAGGTACACGAGGGTGGGGATGCCGTCGGCGAGCGGATAGTCCTTCGCGCCCGTCGAGTGCTCGATGGGCCGGCGTGCGACCCAGGACGGCGCGCCCGCTTCGAGGTGCTTCGCGAAGAACGACCCTTCGCCGGTGCCGTCGGGCCATCGGATGCGGGTGATGGGCCGCCCGTCGAGGTGCGGCAGCATGACGGGGGCCACCCGGGTCAGGTAGTCGATCACCTCGCCCTTGGTCGTGCCCGTCTCGGGGTACATGACCTTGTCGAGATTGGTGAGCCGCAGGCGACGTCCGTCGACGACGACGTCCTGCGGAGCGGCTGGCATGCGCCCAGATTAGTGCGCAACCCCTATGGCGGCGGGCTGTGACGGGTGTCTACTGGTGGGATGAGAGCGATCTGGAAAGGTGCGCTGACCTTCGGGCTCGTGAACGTCCCCGTCAAGGTGTACTCGGCGACGGAGGACCACGACGTGTCGTTGCACCAGGTGCACGCGGCCGACGGCGGTCGCATCCGATATCAGCGGATCTGCGAGATCGACGGCGAGGTGGTGCCGTATGCCGACATCGACAAGGCCTACGACGACGGCGAGCGGACAGTGGTCCTCACGTCCGACGACTTCGCTGCGCTCCCCAGTGAGCGCAGCCGTGAGATCGAGGTCGTCGAGTTCGTGCCGACCGAGCAGATCGACCTGCTGACCCTCGACAAGGCCTACTACCTCGAACCCGACTCGAGCTCTCCGAAGGCGTACGTTCTGCTGCGGCGGACACTCGAACAGACCGATCGCACCGCGATCGTCCGCTTCGCGCTCCGCCAGAAGACGCGGCTCGCCGCGCTCCGCGTCCGGGGCGACGTGCTCGTGCTGCAGACGCTCCTGTGGGCCGACGAGGTGCGGGAGGTGTCGTTCCCGTCGCTGGAGGAGACGGTGCGGATCTCCAGCAAGGAGCTCGAACTCTCGGCATCCCTCGTCGACAGCTTCTCGAGCGACTTCGACCCGACCGAATTCACCGACGAGTACCAGCAGGAGCTGCGCACGCTGATCGAGGCGAAGCTCGAGAAGGGCGACGCGTTCGACACCGCGGAGACGTTCGGTGAGAAGACGGATGCCGCGGGCGGCGAGGTCATCGACCTGATGGAGGCCCTGCGGGCCAGCGTCGAGAAGAGCCGGGCCGCGCGGTCGGGCAAGGCCGCTGCCGGCGACGACGCGAAGCCCGCGGCGAAGAAGAAGCCGGCGAAGAAGAAGGCATCGTGAGCGACGCCTGAGTCAGCGGGTCGGGCGCTCGTCGTCAGGGCGCTCGTCGAAGGCCTCGCGCTCGAGGACGAGCTCCTGCGCCTCAGCCGCGTCGGTCACGCCGTCGGGACCGGCCGCCATCTCACGGCGGACCTTCCGCTTCTCGGCGAAGTAGTGCCAGACGATGAAGACGATCGTCCCGGCGACAGCGACGAGCAGGATCACGTCGATGTACTCGGCGACGAACTCGCCGACGCCCGGGATGAGGCTCACGAGGTAGCCGATCACCGTGAGCCCGAAGCCCCAGAGGACGGCGCCGATGAGGTTGTACAGCGAGTACTTGTGCCACGACATCTTGCCGACGCCGGCGGCGACGGGTGCGAACGTGCGCACGATGGGCACGAAGCGCGCGAGGATGACCGTCACGCCGCCGTACCGCTCGAAGAACGCGTTGGTGCGTTCGACGTTGCTGCGGCTGAACAGGCCCGATTCCTTGCGCTCGAACACCGCCGGTCCGCCCTTGCGGCCGATCAGGTAGCCCACTTCTCCGCCGACGAACGCGGCGAGGCCGATGAGGAGGCCCACCACCCACACGTTGACGCCGAAGACGCCGTTGGGTGCGTGGGTCACCGGGTTGGAGAGGAGCCCCGCCATGATCAGCAGCGTGTCGCCCGGGAGGAGGAAGCCGACGAGCAGACCCGTCTCGGCGAAGACGATGAAACAGACCACGACGAGGGCCCACGGGCCGGCCGCGTTGATGATCGTCTCGGGGTCGAGCCAGGGGATCAGAGCGAAAGGGTGCACGGGGCTTCCTCGGTGACGGCACGCCAGGACGGCGCGGTGGTTCGGGATGCAAGGGTGACGCAGCGGACTGCCTCGTGCGGAAGGTGGGACTTGAACCCACACGCCCGAAGGCACAGGAACCTAAATCCTGCGTGTCTGCCGATTTCACCACTCCCGCGAGTGCGTTCAGTCTAGGTGTCCGAGCCCGCGAGTCCGGTGAGCGGCCCCTCGCTCCCGCGGGGCGTGTGGATAACTTCGTCCGCCTGGCGAGGCCGTTGGAATGATCGCTGACCATGAGCTTCGCGACCGTGACAGGCCCCCGGACAGGGCTCGACGTCGTCGCCGAGCGCGTGCGGGAACGACTCCGCTCGGAGGAGGTCGATCCGGCTCGTGACCCCGACCGCGCCGCGCACATCGCGCGCAGCGAGGTGCGTCGGCACAACGACTTCGCCCTCGCACGCGGCGTCGACGTGATCGACGACGAGGCGGCATCCGTTCGTGCCCTCCTCGCCTCCGTCGCAGGCTACGGGCCCGTGCAGGCGCTGCTCGACGACCCGGAGGTCGAGGAGATCTGGATCAATGCGCCGGATCGCATCTATGTCGCCCGAGGTGGCCGGAGCGAACGAGCCCCGCTGGTGCTCAGCGAGACCGCGGTGCGAGACCTCGTCGAGCGGATGCTGCAGGCCACGGGGCGCCGCGTCGACCTCAGCCAACCGTTCGTCGACGCCTCCCTTCCCGACGGCTCACGCCTGCACGTCGTGATCCCGGACACTGGCGGAGTCAAATATTCGTAAGTGCACAATTCCCCGGCTCGCCGATGGTGAGTCCCCATCCTCTCTAAAGTAATCGGGCCACCCGTGCGCTTCGATGAGCGCTCATCACGGTCGGCGGCGCTCCCGTCCATCTCTCGTCACAGGCCCACGCTGGCTCGTACACGCATCGAGACACCGAGGCCGACGAGGACGCCGAGTGGGTCCGGTCGAGTGGATTCGCACGGTCCCAGTGAACGACGCGTACTGGGAGAACGGGGCTGTTTGCGAACCAGAACAGCGCCTGCACGCTGCGACAGGAACTCTCCCTCGACCGCATTGACCAGCACTTCGACGTGATAGCGAAGGCGAGTGAGTTTCTCGCAGCGCTATCGGTGCCAGGCCCTGCGTCGCAGCATCTGCATGTCGGTGCTACCTGGTTCCAGTCCTTCGTCGATGAATCCGGCGCGCTCGGCGACATGCCGCGCTACTGTGCTCGCCGGTCGGGTGCGTACGACGATGTCCACTCCGGTTGCGACGAGCGGCGCGATCTCTATAGCGCGGTCGAGTACGATCCTGGCCAGACCACGGCCCTGGGCCGCTCTGGCGAACCGGTAGTAGACGTTGAGCACTGGCCGGCCGGCCAGCGTGTGGTGCTGGATGCCGCCGAGGCCCGCGAGCACCCGGTCGGCGTCATCGCTGTCGGCTCCCGCGACGCCGTCGGGCCACACCGCGCTCGGCACGAGCACCGCCCAATAACCGAACCCGTGCTCGGCCCAGTGGGCGCGCATCGGGGCGAGGAACCTGGCGGTGTGATCGGGGTCGGGATGGGTCTCCTGCGGGTCGTGCCGATAGACGGCTGGGTCGCGGTGGACGGCGAACACCCCCGGAACGTCGGCGTCGGCGGGTGGGCGCAGCAGCACGCCGGACGCATCTGTGATCCGCCCCCACCGGACCCCGCTCGGGGTCATGAGCTGAAGGTGACGACTACGACGAGGATCGCGACCAAGACATCAAGCACTCCGCAGAATTCCGCGAGGTGACGGCTCACCACTCGGCGGGCGCGATGGTGGTAGAAGTCCCACGCCGCGTGACCGAGTAGCGCAAGCGCCACGAGCAGGCCCCCGACCGTCGGAGCAAGTTGCAGGACGAGCAGCGCAGCGGCGCCCATCACGAGCATCGCTGCCGTCTGGAGCGGCAGCGACCATTAAGGCAAGGGTGTTGAGCCGCTCACCTCGCGACGCGGGCGGTCATGCCGCATTGGTACCGCTTGTTGGGCAGTGATGCTGTCGCCCCGCCCATCCCCCGCTCGGTTGCGCCCTGCATCGGTCGGTGCGGTGGTGAGGACGGCGAGCCGTTCGGTTGAGCGGGTCATCGCGACGTACCGGTCGACCGCGCCGGTGATGCCGTCGCCGAACTTCTCCGGATCGACGATGATGACGAGGTCGAACTCGAGTCCCTTCGCCCCCTCGGGATTCAGCGATCGCACGCGCCCGGAGCCGGTGAATCCGGGATCGCCGATGACACAGGCGACGCCGTCGGCGTGATCGTCCAACCACTCGGTCAGGATCGCGTCGCGTGCGGTCGCCGCGGCGAAGGCGACCGGGATGCCGCTGCTGCGCACCGAGGTCGGCACATTGGCCTCCGGGATGGCGGCGCGGATGAACGGTTCGGCGACCGCCATGATCTCCTCGGGCGTGCGGTAGTTGATGTTGAGCGACGACTGGCGGACGTCCCGGAACCCAATCCGCTCCAGGCGTTCCTGCCAGGTCCCGGGGAAGCCGTGCCTGGCCTGGGCGCGGTCGCCGACGATAGTGAAGCTGCGCGACGGGCAACGGCGCAGCAGCATCCGCCACTGCGCGTCGGTGAGCTCCTGCGCCTCGTCGACCACGATGTGGGCGAACGGACCCGCGAGCAGGTCAGGGTCTGCAACCGGTGGCGCGTCCACGCCGGCGAGGACGTTCTGCGCGTCCTGACCGCGCAGAATCGACATGATCCGCATCTCGCTGTCGTCGCTCTCGACGAGATCCTCGATCACGTGCGACATCTGGTCCTGGGCGGCCGCGACGACCGCTTCGCGGCGATGCCGGCTCCGCACGTCCTCCGGGTCGCCGATGCGCCGGCGGGCGGCATCCAGGAGCGGAAGGTCGGCGAGAGTCCACGCGTAGGGGTCCGCACGCTGAAGCAGTTCCACGTCGTCGGCGGAGAGCTGCGGAGCGCATCGCCGGAGGAGGTCGGGCGACGACCACAAGCTCGCGACGAGGCCGGCGGGGTCCAGCAACGGCCATGCTCGCACGAAGACGCTGGTGAGCTCGTCGTCCTGCCGCAGCCAGCGCTGCACCACGTGCGCCGGGACCTCCGGATTGTCCAGCTGAGCGGCAAGAATCTCCAGCACCTCCTCCCACACCTCGTCGCGCGCCTCGTTGACCGGGGCGCCGGGGTCCGCGGCGTCGAAGGCCTCGTCCCACTGGGCTCTGCCGATGATCAGATCCGCCCACGGCGTCTCGACCTGGACCGCTCGGCGCGGCGGACGGACCCGGGCCCGCAAGACCGCCTCGATCAGCGCGGCCGCATCCAACGTCTCTTTGAGCCTGGCCACGCGCGGGTCGGGCTCGTCGCAGGCGGCGGCGCCTTCGGGGACGAGATCGCGCAGCGTGCACATCCGCACGTTCTCCTCACCGAGGCTGGGCAGCACGTCCTCGACGTAGGCGAGATACGCCGGGGTGGGGCCGACGAACAGCATCCCGCCCCCGCCCTGGGTCAGACGCGGCTCGGAGTAGAGCAGGTGCGCGGCCCGGTGCAGGGCGACGACGGTCTTGCCGGTGCCGGGTCCGCCGTCGACCACGAGGGCGCCACGGGAGTCGGTCCGGATGATGGCATCCTGGTCGGCCTGGATCGTCGCGAGCACGTCCCGCATCCGTGACGACCGGTGCGCGCCGAGAGTGGCGATGAACGCCGACTGATCATCGAGTGCGGCATCGTTCTCGAGCCCTGCAGCGGTGAGCGCCTCATCCCAGTAGTCGGTCACCCGTCCGCCGGTCCACCGGTAGCGGCGCCGGCTGGCAAGCCCCATCGGGTTCTGCAGCGTGGCGGCGAAGAATGGCTCGGCGGCGGGAGCCCGCCAGTCGGTCAGAAGCCGCCTACCGTACCCGTCGGTCAGCCCGGTTCGTCCGATGTAGACGGGAGGGCCACCATCGGCCGCGCTCATCCGTCCCAGGCACAGATCGATGTCGAACCTGCGCAGCATCCGCAGGTGAGCGGTCAGCCGATGGATCTCCAGATCACGTTCCATCGCCGCCTGCCCCGAGCCGCCCGGAGACCGGCGCAATTCGTCGAGCCTCGCGGTCGTCTGCGCTCGTTGGCCGGCGAGGCTCGCGGCGATCGCCGCGAACTGGTCACGGTCGGCCCCGATGAGGGCCGGATCGCCTTTCGCGGCGAGGCGTTCGGGCAGATCGAAGACGTCGTGTCCGGTCCTGTTCATGCGTTCTCCGAGCTCGTCAACGACTCGGCCACGGAGGTGTCCGCCTTCTGCGGTGCCCGCGCGTTCCTCAGCGCCACGCTGGCGGCGATCAGCGCTGCCGCCATGAGCGCGACCGGCACCCAGAGGGCGAACTGGACGGCCCCGGCGACCTGTGGCGCGATGACGGCGAACTCGTCCCGGTCCAGCACGAGCAGCGCGCCGATGCCCTCTCCCGGGAGGTCCGGGAGGCGGGCGGCGAGCTGCCAGGTGAGCACGACGGAGACGACGGCGATGCAGATCGCGCTGGAGATGTAGTTGATGACGCCGAGCACGGTGGCCATGGCGGGGATGGCAGGCCCGTCGAGGGCGCGGGTGGCGACCGTCGACATCGGCATGATGGTGAACCCCGCCCCGACCGCGACGGTAGTCCACAGCGCGACCAGCATCCACGCGGGTGTGTCCGTGCCCATCAGCAGAAGCAGCGCGGTCGTGGCTACCGTGGCGACGGTCAGGCCGGTGCCGATGACCTTCAGCGGTGCGACGCGGTCGATCAGGCGTCCGGAGATCTGGATGGCGATACCCGCCGCGAGTCCGGCGGGGGCCACGAACAGTCCCGCGGTGGTGGCGCTCTCGCCGCGCACGACCTGCCAGTACAGGGGCACCAGGAGCATGCCCGCGCCCCAGCCGCTCGTGAACAGGAACAGCACGATCGCGGCGGACCCGGTGAACGGCCTGGTCAGCACGCGGATGTCGAGGAGCGGTGCGTTCGCGCGGAGCGCGTGCCAGATGAAGAACGCGATCAGCCCGAGCCCGACGCCGACCGGGAGCAGCACCTGGGCGGTCAGCAGGCTGGAGCCCGCGAACGAGGTCCCGAGGACGAGCAGCGCCATCGCGGGCGGGAGTAGCAGCAGCCCGCGCACATCGAGGGGGAGGGCAGGGCCCTTCGGTGTCTTCGGGAGGTTGCGCAGTCCGAGGAGGAGGCTGGCGATCCCGAACGGCACGTTGATGAGGAACATCCACCGCCAGGACAGGTTGTCCAGCAGCAGCCCGCCGACCACCGGGCCCAGGACGGGTCCGATGAGGACGGGGAGCCCGAGCACCGCCATGATCCTGCCGCGCTGCTCGCCCGGCGTCGCAGCGAGCGCGAGCGTCATGGACGCCGGCATGACGAACCCGCCGCCGACGCCCTGCACGACGCGGAAAGCGATGAGCGACTCCGGGCTCCACGAGGCGGCCACGAGCGCGGATCCGGCAGTGAACAGGCAGATCGAGACGAGGAACACGCGTCTGGCGCCGAACCGTGCGATCGCCCACGCGGTCGCGGGCATGACCGTAGCCAGCGCGAGTGTGTATCCGGTGACGACCCACTGGATCATCGTCAACGGCGCACCGGTGTCCCGGGTCAGCTGCGGTATCGCGATGTTCACGATCGTCATATCGATGCCGATCAGCACCGTGCCGACGATCACCGTCAGAGCCACCGTGAGCGGGCTGGCAGAACGGCTTTGAGACATAATTCCCCTTGCGAAGTCGAGTGTTCGGCGCGGCAGTCAACGATCTTCCCTCGCGAGGGGGGTCTTGCGGCAAGCCCCCGTCTCCGCTATATTCTGAAAATGCGGGGGGAAGTCTGTCCTCCATCGCAGCTCCCGAACACCCGGTTGAGCCAACATGCTCGCGCATCCCCGATCATGCGAGTGCCTACCTTTGTGTCGCATTGACGTATACCGTTCGTCCGCGCCACTGCCAGCGCGGAGGCCCTGTTCGCACCAGCGATCCGGACCCACCTGATCGAGCACCACGGCGGCGGTCACACCGCTGCCAGCTACGAGGCCTGCACGTACTCATCCTCGCGAAGGCGATGAGACCTACGACTCGCCCCCTGTCGAGGCAGTCAGGTACGGGCGAGCTCGGTTTCGTAGTCGTCTGCGCGAGGGAATCGCGGCCGTGTCGAGGGAATCGAGGCTGTGGGTTGAAGTCTGGCCCGTCACGGTTTGTTCACGAACGATCGCAGCGAACTCTTCCTCCTCCCCGCGGTGGTCGTATGGCCATGCGTCGACGAGCGTGAACGGGATGGGCACGTACCTGAACGCGTCGACGCCGACGTGAGACTGGTGCCAACGGGTCCGTTCTCCCGGTTGTGGGTGTGGGCGTGCAGCAGCGGGACGCCGCAGTCGACCGGACCATGCGACGTGTGCCGGTCCGTGTCCTGCGCTCCACACGGTAGCGATCCCGCTTCGCCTGGCTCATCTTCCGTGCGGGCGCATCGCGTCTGTCGAGGCGCCGTTCGAGAGTCCCTCGCCTGATCGCAGCGGATCATCGAGAAGTAGAGCCAATTGGCCGTGGCGAGAGACCAGGCCAGCCGTGCTGGCCAGACATGTGAGGCAGTGGCCCGACCGGTCGAGACTTGCGGGCACGAGACGCCTAACCCTGTCGCGCGTGGGCGATAGCCTCTGGGGATGAGTGGCTTGGGGACTGGGCCGGTTGTTCTGGACAATCGCTTTGTGCTGCCGCGTGATGAGCTAAATTCCGGAGGTCATGCGCGACTTTTCAGGGCGTATGACAACGAGACCGGCGCGCACGTGGCGGTGAAGCTGTTCGCGCCCGTTACGCATGTTGATCCGCGGACGTTGGAGCTGTCCTGGAGCAATGAGCTCGACGTGTACAGCCGGCTCGACGCGCACCCCAACCTGCTGCAGGTGGTCGGGTTCGGCACTCCCGCCGATGGTGCACCATGGATCGCATTCGAGTGGTGCGGTGTGGACCTCGGTGCAGTGGTGACACGCGAGGCCCTGAGCTGGGAGCAGCTGCGACCGATCGCGTTGGAGATCCTCACCGGGTTGAGTGTCCTGCACGCGAAAGGTTGGGTTCACCGAGACCTCAAGCCTGGCAACGTGCTGGTGGACGGTGCACAGGTGAAGCTGGCGGACTTCGGCACCATGCGGTACCGGGAGGTGACGAGCTTCGGAAAGACGATGAGCCAGTTGGGAACGCGCCCCTACTGTCCACCAGAATCGGGAACCGAGAACCCGCTCCCCGCCTACGACGTCTACTCGTTCGCCGTGCTAGTGATCTGCTGCCTCCTCGGTGACTTCGAACTCAACGGCACCACCCCCGCCGCGGCGCTGGGCCGGGTGGTCGTGCCCGAACCCATTCGGCTGCTGCTGGCCAGATGCTTGAGCGAGGAGGAGGAGCAACGCCCCGGTAGCGCCGGCGTGGTGCTCGCCGAGATCGAGCAGATCGCCAAGGGCGAAGCGGTAGCGCAAGATGTCCCAGAAATCGGGATCCACCTGCCCGTCAACGTGACTCAGATCTTTCGAGACGTGACGCTTGCCGAGACGGCTGGCTTCGAGGAGTTCCGTCGCGAGTTCGGCCCCCGCGTCCGTCTTGTCCGTGACCCGAAGGCGGCCGACAAGCAAGGCCTTCTCCTCGTAGGACAGTCGTTGCTGGCGGCGGTCGCACCGCACGAGTCACGCACCGGGTCGATCTTCGTGAAGCACGTCTGGCGCCCGCCGGTCGCGCACCTCGAGCGACTGCGCAAGCGCGGCGTCGGTGCGACGATCCGTTGGGTCGCGACACCGATACGCCCCTTGGAAGCTGATGCCGCGATCAGCGAACTCCTTCGAACCCTCGCGGAACGCGAAGCAGCCAACCCCGAGCAGCACTCGCGTGTCGAGGTACACGATCGGTGGGAGAGGGTCCTTGACGCGAAGTTTGCGATCGCGCGTGAGAGAGGCAAGGACGTCACATACTCCGCGCTCCGAGTCGAGGGTGCACGGGTTTACCTCACCACCACTGACCGCTCCGCGGATCCTCAACTCGGAGAGTTGCGCGTGATCCGCAGCACGACGGGACGGTTCGTGCGCGGCGAGGTGGAAGCGATCGAGGGCAACGCCGTGGTGTTCTACGTGAACGAGGGGAACCCCGACGACCTGCCACGCAGGGGCGTGCTGGCTGTCGACGCGGAACGCACCGTTTCGAAGCTGCGGCGGGAACAGGACGCGGTCCGTCGCGTCTTCGAAGGGCGCGCGGTTCGTGCCGACCTCAAGGACATCCTGAGCAACCCTGCCGTGAACCCGCTCCCCGTCGAGCACCACGTCGAGAAGTTCGTCCAAGACCACCTGGACGGCGCCAAACGCAACGCGGTGGCGTCGGTGCTGGGTGCGCAGGGCATCAGCCTGGTGAAGGGCCCGCCCGGCACAGGGAAGACCACGCTCATTGCGGAACTCGTCGCACAGCAGCTGCGGATCAAGCCGGATGCGCAGATCCTGCTCGCGTCGCAGACACATATCGCCTTGGATCACGCGCTCAGCAAGGTGGCGAAGGTGACCCCGGCGGCATCCGTGCTGCGGATCGGATCGCCGGACCAACTGTCGCCGAGCTCGGAAGCCTGGACGGTACCGTCCCAGCTGGAAGCGTGGCGGGCAGAGACCGAGGCAACGGTCGCCGCCTTCGTGCAAGACCACCTCCACTCCGCCGGCGTCCTTGACGTGCAGACTCGCAGCACCGCCACGCGGCTGCGAGCACAGGTGGAACGTCGCACCCGCACGGAAGCGGAGTTGGTGGAGGTGGAGGTGGCGCTCGGCGTGGCGCGCAAGGAGCAGGAGACCACACGGGCGGCTATCGAGAAGCTGTTTGCTGCAGTCAGCAGACTGGACACCACTCCGGCTGACACGGCAGACGTCGTCGCTCGCGACCTCGCCAAGCTCACCGACGCGGTCGAACAGCTGGGGGTGAATCTGGAGCAACGGTCTCCCGCGATCCGGCAGCTGGAGGGATTGCGTGAGCGTGTCGTCCAGCTCAGTGAGCGACTGACGGAGCTTAGGGAGGACACCCAGCGAGCGGTGGCGGAGTTGCGGGCGGTCGGCGATCTCGCGGATGCCGCCGACGAGGAAGACATGCTGCACCGGATCGACGCATCGATGTCGACCGACGATGAACGAGTCCAGGCCCTGCAACTGGTCGCGGAGGAATGGCTGGAGCGTTTCCGTCCGACCGGCGAGTTCCGGGTCGCGCTACTGTTCCGCGCCTCGGTGGTTGCCTCCACGTGCGTGGCACTGACCGGCTCCAAGGGCGCCGAGCGGGTGGAGTTCGACCTGTGCATCATTGACGAAGCATCCAAGGCGACTCCCACGGAACTGATGGTCCCGATGGCGAACGCCAGGCAGTGGGTGCTTGTCGGCGATGAGAAGCAGCTGCCGCCGTTCCTGGACTCAGCGCTGGTCGACGCCGACTTCCTCGCGGAACGCGAGCTGACACGCGCTGAGGTCGACGAGCGACTGTTCACCGAGTTGGGTGCCGGGCTCCCTACACAGTCCGTCGCTGTGCTCAGCCACCAGCACCGGATGCACCCCGCGATCGGCAAGGTGGTCAGCGACGTGTTCTACGGCGGCGAGCTGCGTTCGGGCGCCCGAGAGGTCTCACCCCTCGTCCAGCGAGCTCTGGGTGGCGCGGTGACGTGGCGGGACACCGGACGGAAGGAAAGCGAACGGCGCTCTGGTCTGAGCTACGAGAACAGGGCGGAGGCCCGCACTGTGGCCGAGCTGGTGGGAACCATTGACAACTATGCCGTGCTGCTCGGTCTTGACGAGGTGGAGGTTGCCGTGATCGCGGGATACGCGGCGCAGGTGCGCACTTTGCAGGAAGTGCTCAGCAGCACGAAATCGAAGCTCAAAGTGGTGCGAGTCAAGGCTGCCACCATCGACTCGTACCAGGGCCAGGAAGCGGACATCTGCATCGTCTCCCTGACTCGGAGCAACCGGCGCGGCGACGTCGGCTTCCTCGGCTCCCCGGAGAGGTTGAACGTCGCGATCTCACGTGCACGCGACGGCTTGGTGATCGTCGGAAACCGGGCGATGGCGGATGGCTCAAGTGATCGTCGGAGATCGCGCAAGCTCGCCGAGGTTGCCCGCGCGATCGCTGCTGCGGGAGGTCGCAATGGACACTGAAGGCCGCCTGGGCGCCAACCCAGACGTGTTGCTCCGACGCGATGGGTTCCGATTGCTGTCTACGCGGAGTGCGGCGGTCCCGATCTGGCGAGCTGTGGTGCGGTGCCGGGTTCTGAAGAAGAGCCCGGTATCGACATTCACCGAATTCGTGCTGCGAGCAATCAGCGTCGGCGTGGAACGCGCCGAAGACGTCACCCGCTTCCTCAACCTGCCGGCCCGTCTGGTCGACGCGATCATTGCCGACCTGCTGCTCGACCGATACCTGACAGTAAACGCAACCGCTGATGAGGCGGTGCTACAACTGAGCCCCACCGGCAAGACGCTGGTGAGCACGCTGGTGCAGGAACGCGTCATCGAACGTACGGTGACGTACCTGATCGATGGCCTATCCGGAGAACCCGTCTCGTTGAAGCGAGACCTGGTGCTCACCGCCGACGATCTCGACGACGACCCGCGACTGGTCCTCAACCCCGACTCGGACATCGACATCGACTACGGACCCGACGACACTGCACGATTCCTCGGCGTTGACCCGGTCCGCCCGGAGCGAGAGAGCACACTACTGTCCGTGCTGGGGGTGGAATCGACAACCAAGCACTACCTGGCCGCAACGGCGCTGCTGTTCGAGTCCGAGACAGACCCGCAGGACCGGTACTTGCGGGTGTGCGTTGACGGCCGCCAGGACGAGCGAATTGAGACGCTGATCCGCGAACACGGGCTGCTGGACTCGATGCGGTTGACGCAGCGCATCGACGAGGACCGGCGCCGTGTTGACCGGCTCCTGCCGGGCGAGGTGCTAGAGGCGAGGGCGCCGGACGTGCTCGTCGAGGACGCACTCGAGGAATTGCGCCGACTGACCCCAATCACCGCTGAGAGCGGCGACGAGAACGCACTCGACGCACGGCGCTCGAAGATCCGCACTCAGTTGGCAGCAGCGCCGGTGCGGCGACTGTCGGTGAGGGAAGCCGCAGAGGACACCGAGGTTGCGCTGCTTGCCGCCGAGCAGGGAGTTTTGATCTCCGCGTCCAGGCTGTGGCCGACCCACCGAGCCGAGCACTTCGTCGCCGTGATCCGGCAGCTGCTGCAGGCTGGGTGTCCCATCACACTTGAAACGCCGCCCCGCCAACAGTTGTCTAAGACGGATGCAGCCACACTGGACGAGCTGGCAAGAGAGTTCCCCGACAGCGGCATCGAGTTCAGCAACACCAAGCCCGCACACGAAGCCAGTTTCATCGTGATCGACCAGACATCGATGACGGTCTTCCCCGGAAGTCCGTTCGCCGAACTTGCGACGCTCTCGGATCGGCTCGGGGATGATCGACCCACGATCGTGCGCGGAACGGAAATGGTTCAGTCCGTTGTCTCGGCTGCGCACGCATCCGTCCCCACTCAACGCGGCCGCACCGCCGAACTCTCGCGAGGAACCACCCGGCAGCACTGAGCCCACAGTCCGCGCGTGGCGTGGCCCGCCAGACTTCGGAAGCCCCTTTCAACACAAGGTCGGGTACGCCGCCCAATCGCCGACGGCAATTGCCATGACACCCGATAAAATCACTGGCTTGTCGTGCGGATTCTCGGGTAGTCGCTCCAGGATCGCGCGGCCGCTTCGGACCAGTTCGCGGCCGCGGTGGCGGATAGTCCGAGCAGGTCGGCGAGGATCGGCGCGGGGACGGTTCGAGCCAGGTGCAGGAGGGCGCTGACGCGTCCGGCTCCGACGGGCACGCCCGCGTTCCGCAGTGCGGACCGCAACGAGCTCCCGTAGAGGTGCTGCCCCCGAGAAGCACCGACGAAGAGCCACTCGCTGGCGTTGCGGCTATCCATGCGCTCGGCGCGAAGACGGCTGATGAGTTCGCCTGCAACGCGCGGTAGCGCGACGGGGTCTTCTCCGAGCGTGATCTCGACGACATCCTCGTGGACACGGACGTCGTCGAGCCTGAGCCTGACGACGCGTGTGGCCTGTTGGCCGAGTAGCAGGATCAGCAATCCCCCTACTCGAACCTTCAAGGGCAGATTCTCATCCGCGAGTAACGTGCGCACGTGCCGCCAACGATCAGTGTCGCCCGTCGCTGGAGCAACCCCATTCGTTCGGTGCGGTTGAATCCGCACCCGCGTCGCGCCTTGCCCGCGCGCCCACCGGAGAAAGGGTGAAAGCTGTCCGCGATCAGCAGGCGAGCATCGGGTCGCGAACTGGTCGAGGACGCGCTGGGGCACGGTCGCGAACTCGTGACCGGACGCGTCTATAAACGAGTACAGGTCCCTGATCGTCTTCAACCGTCTCGTCTCGCGACGGAGCACCGGGGCCGAGTCGCGCGTGGTGTCGAAGGAGCGCAGTCGGGGGAGGATCTCCCAGCGGACGTACTGTTCGGTCAGGATGCGACACGAACCGGGAATCTCGGGCATGATGGCCGCGACGCGAAGCTGATACCTCGCAATGAGGAGATCGGAAGCGTCGATGATTCCAGCGGCGTGGAACAGCGATCCAAGGTGGGTGACGACCCCTTCCGGGGTAACCGCGGCGAGGGAGGCCGCGGAGATGGGCAAGTCGCCCCTCGCCATCGCTGCGATTACCTTCGCGCCACGGCCCCGGAGCGCCCACGTGATCGTCGATACCGACGCGCGCGTATCGTCGAGCAGAACCGTGCGAAGCGGCTCGAGCGCCGGGATGACCCGGCCGTCGACACCAGACAGAAGCTTGTCGACGTACTCGGACTGCGCGCAGTCGGAGCAGAGCACACCATTCATGCGGACCGACTCGGAGCGGCATCGCCGGCACGCGAGGTGCGCGGGCATTTCCGCGCACCCGGCGCATACGTACCTGTCGACGTGCCAGTACGCGACCAGCCTCAAGTCCCCGCACCCGGGGCAGACAGCAGGTCGGCTGCGCAACTGGTTGTAGCACCGGAGACAGTGGGATCGGCCGCCGATCCGGGAAGCGATCGGCGCGGAACCGCCACAGCGATCGCAGGTGTGGCTCGGCGGAACATAGCATTGGCCGCATAGCGGCCCGGTGTCCTTATTCACCGCGACTCGCCCGAAGCGGCCGCATCCGGAGCAGACCCGGTGGTTCGCAGGGTTCCGCTGGTCGCACGCGGCACAGAGCCTTCGACCGTCCGATTGCGGCCGCAACGCCAGAACTCGCCCGCACTGCTCGCACGCGGTGCTGTGTTCACGTCGATGGCACGCGCCGCACAAGTGAACGCCGGCTGAGCGAAGCGGGAGCACGACATCATTTCGTCCGCACCGAGGACAACGAGGAAGGATGAGCCCTTGAAAGCCTTGGCCGACGAGAAACCGGATCACCTGCTGCAGCGACCTGCCCGCCAGTCCCGGGTTCACCGTCAGGATGTCCGGGTAGGCCTCGAGCTCGCGGACCATGACCGCGAGCACACGCCCGCTGGTCACCGGGGTCAGCACCGCACGGACGATCGATGTCAGCGGAGCATCGCAGCGCGCGGCAACCGTCCGAGTGATGAACACAACGCGCCGCGTCTGAAGCGCTCGCGCCTCCAGCGCATTCAGCGCCGCCCGCTCCGATACACCCGCGGGTGTAGTCCACCAGCAACTCGCGCAATAGTGAGCGCCGTCACGCGTGCGGTAACGATGATCCCTCCGCCCGCACATCACGCACACCGGTGCACGCACCAGCGACACACACGGGTTGCACAACTTGCCCCCGGCCCCGTCATGGTGCTTCGCCAGCCCTTCACGCCCACACCGCGAACAGCGCGGCGGACGCAGACCGTGCCCTCGCGCGATCAACGCGAGGGTGAACCGCTGCGCAGCGGCCGTTCCCGGCTGCTGCTCATCCCGGAACAAGGTCGGTCGACGGCGCAGCTCGGCGAACAGCCGCGCACGCTGCAGCGGTGACGTGATGCGCAGGATGTCGCGGACAACGACAGCGGCGGGCAGTCCCGAGCCCGCCTCCATCAGAGCGTTGGCGAGGACGCTGAGCCGGCGCCGCAGATCGCCGACGGTGAGCGGCGCAACCACGATCAGCGGTTACGCTGCTCGGGCCTGCGTATCTTCGCTGGGACTGGTCGCAAATCGCCCACTCCAGTGCGGGTTGGCTCCAACCCGACGACCTTCTTCTGCTCGGCACGCCGCCAGGTGATGAGGTCGTGGACTTCGCACTCGAGGGCGTCACAGATCGCCCCGATCACGTCGAAGTTCAAGCGACGAGGCGGATGCGCGACGAGGCGATACACCTGCTCCCGGGACATGAAGATCTCCCGCTCCGCAAGCAACGGGACAAGATCGCTCGTCTGATACATGCCCCGCTCCGCCATCAACCGCCGCAGGTTCCATGTCGTCTCGATACGCACCATCACTCCAAAGTGTTGATCCTGCTGAGCGCATCCGCAAGGACACGGTTCTTGAAGTCCCCGCTCACCGACGTATAGATCGACGTCGTCGACGCGTGACGGTGACCCACCTGCTCCTGCACGAAACGATCCGCATACCCATGCTCGATCAAGTGCGTCACATACGAGTGGCGAAGCGAGTGCAGCGTGAGAGAGGAGTCAAGGGCTGCCTCGTCCCGCACAACCTGAAATCGGGTGTCGATGTATGCCGCCGAAACACGAGTCCGCCGCTCCGTGACCCACATCGCGACCAGTTCCCCAGGAGCGAACCGCGCACGCGCTTCCTCAACCCACTGCTGCATCCCCGCAACCCACCACGACATCTCCGGCACCAGCAGCACCGTTCGACGGCGGCGGGCACCGCCGTTGCTCGCCTTCGCATGACGGACATGAAGGGCGGCGTAGTGCCCCCACTGCGGTGCCTGAGCGTTGAAATGCAGATCCGCCAGATCAAGCCCACGGACCTCCGCACGACGCAACCCAAACGCATACACGGTCTTGAACAGCTGCGCGTCACGCAGAGCTGCTAACGCACCCTTCCTGCCCGCCGATACCAGTCGCGCCACTCGAGAGTCAGCCACCTCGAAGAACCGCTCCACCTCGTCATACGTCAACGGCCGCCGCCCAGGCTGCCCCTCATACTCGGACCTGTGCCGAACGCTGTTCCATGGCAGGCAGATCTGAGACGGGATCGCATCGAACGACTCCTCGCACAACGCCACCCAGTCATACGCACTATCCGTGAGGTACTCACAGAACAGTCGAATGGAATCGTGATTCTGCCTGTGCGTTGACAACGCAAGACGACGCCGAGAGCCGGCATCGACCGTGAAATCCTCCAAATCCTGAGGCGTCCACTCCCACGGGTACAACTCTGTGAACCGCTGAAACCTAACCAGAACCGCCCGACGCGAATCGATCGTCGAACGGGCCAACCCGCGGCTCGCCTGCTGACCGACCCAACCATCAAGCATCGCATCCCACATCGCCTGGGGCTTGTTGATAAACGCGACATTGCTGTCCCCAAGCAGTACGGGACGCGTTGATACCGATGGGCCATCGTGTGTCATTTCATGACACAACCTAGTGTTTCGCGACACATCTGTCGAGCGATGCGTCCCAGACCCGCTCAGTTACGATGGATAGCGAGGTCCCCGCAACCGCCGCTAACGCCGAACGATACGCTCCAGCACCTGTCGAGTGTTAGATTTCACGCAACACCTAACGGTTCATCACGCGGCGCCACTGGGCGGTGAACATCCGAAAGTTCCTCACCCGATTCCGTTCGCTCGACGACCTGGTCGCGGCGGGCTCACTGAGCGCCGATGCCGCCGCCCTTCTGGGGGCCGCTGTTCGCGACGGACAGAGCGTCATCGTCTCCGGCGCGACCCACGCAGGGAAGACGACGCTCCTGGGCGCGCTCATCGCGGCGAGTCCCCCCGAGCATCGGATCGTCACCGTCGAGGAGACGTTCGAGCTCGCCGTCCGGGCACCCGACGTCGTCGCCATGCAAGGTCGACAGCCGAGCCTCGAAGGCACGGGCGAGGTGAGCCTCCGCCGCCTCGTGAAGGAGGCGTTGCGGATGCGGCCCGACCGGCTGGTGGTGGGCGAGGTGCGCGATGCGGAGGCGCTCGACCTGATCCTCGCGCTCAACACGGGCGTGCCGGGCGCCGCCACCGTGCACGCGAACTCGGCGACCGACGCCCTGCGCAAACTGTCCTCGCTCCCGCTGCTGGCGGGGCGGAACATCGATCGCGACTTCCTCCTGCCCGCCCTCGCCGCATCCGTCGACCTCGTCGTCCACTGCGTTCGCGACGCGTCGGGGCGGCGGCGGGTCGCGGAGATCATGCGGACCACCGGCACCGTCACAGGCGGCATGGTCGACACGGAGCCGGTCGGGGTGAATCTCGCATGACGACCCTCCTCGGCATCGCACTCGCGGGCGGCTTGCTGCTGGCCCTCTCTCCCTGGCTGTGGCCGACGGGTTCGGGCCGCGTGCAGCGATCTTCAGCCGGCCGCGCCGCTCGGATGCTCGCGGCGGCCGGGTACGGCCACGCGACTCCGGGTCACCTCGCCGTCGTCTCGGTCGTCGCGGCGGCGGTCGCGGGTGCCGTGGTGTGGTTGGTGACGGCGCTCCCGGCCTTCGCCGCGGTGGCGGCGGCGGCCGCGCTGCTGGCGCCCACGGCATGGCTTCGCGCGCGCGGCCGGCGCCTTCTGAAGTCGCGACGCGCGCTCTGGCCGGACGTCTGCGATCTCCTCGTGGCTTCCGTGCGCTCGGGGATGTCACTGCCCGATTCCGTCGCCGCTCTGGGCGAGGTCGGTCCGCCCCCTCTTCGGCCCGCTTTCGCGGCTTTCTCGGGCGACGTCGCGGCGTCCGGGCACTTCGACTCGAGCGCGCTCCGGCTCAAGGAGCGCCTAGCCGACCCGGTCGCCGATCGCATCATCGAGGCGCTCCGCATGGCGCGCCAGGTGGGCGGCACCGAGCTGACGACCGTCCTCCGATCGCTCTCGGCGTCGGTTCGGGCCGAGGCGACCCTCCGCGCGGAGATCGAAGCGCGACAGTCCTGGATCCGCGGCGCGGCCGTGCTCGGGGTCGTCGCGCCGTGGGTGATCCTCGGGCTGCTTGCGCTGCGTCCCGAGGGCGCTGCCGCGTATTCGAGTCCTGACGGCGTCATGGTGATCCTCGTCGGCGCCGCCGTGTCGGCGGTCGCGTTCCGACTCATGATCGGCATCGGTCGACTTCCCGAGCCGCGGCGGTGGTTCGCGTGACCGCTCTCACCGATCTCGCCTTCGCCGTGATCCTCGGCGGTTCCTTCGCCGCCGGCGTCGCCCTGCTCGCGAGCCGTGCTCCGCGCATCGCCGCGCCGACGCTCACGAGGCGCATCGCCCCCTACCTCCGAGACATCGCCGACCCGCGGGGTCTCACCCCTCTCGCTCCCGCGCCCGCGTCGTGGCGGGACCGTCGCGACCGGCTCATTGCTTCGCTGGGGGGTGCGGCGGGTATCGAGCGACGTCTCCGGCAAGCCGGGATCGGGCGGGATGCCGCGTGGTTCCGAGCCCGGCAGCTGGGGTGGCTCTTCGGCGGTGCAGTCGCGGGGGCGGCGGTCGTCGTCGCTCTTGCGGTCACCGGCCGGTTCACGGGGGCGTCAGTGCTCATCCCCGTCCTCACCGCAGCCGTCGCGGCGGCGGCCGCGGACGTCCGACTGACAGCGGCCGCCCGACGCCGTCGGTCGAGAGTGGAGGAGGAGCTGCCGACGGTGCTGGAGTTCCTCTCGCTGTGCCTGGCGGCCGGGGAGGGGCTCCGCGATGCGCTGCAGCGGGTCGGCGACATCGGCTCCGGCGAACTGACCGCCGAGATCCGTCGCGCCGTCCTCGACAGTGGCACCGGCTCAAACCTCTCGGATGCGCTCACGGGTCTCGGGCGTCGCTTGGACGTCGCGGCGCTCTCTCGCGCCGTCGAACATCTCGTCGCAGCCGTCGACCGGGGAGCACCCCTGGCGGGAGTGCTCCAGGCGCAGGCCACCGATGCACGCGAGGACGCGAAGCGGAGCCTCATCGAACAGGCCGGGAGGAAGGAGATCGCGATGCTGTTCCCGATCGTGTTCCTCCTCCTTCCGATGAGCGTCCTGTTCGCGGTCTTCCCCGGCATCGTCATGCTGCGGCTCGGGGTCGGATGACCCACACGATGGAAAGGAATGAACACATGATCCGAACAGTGGCACTGAGACTGCGCACCGCGTGGGGTTCACTGAGCGAGGTCCGATCCGACGATCGCGGCGACGTGCCCGGCTGGGTGCTCATCACCCTCGTCAATAGGTCGTGATACCTACTCGCGGCCGACGACGCGCATCGTCGCTCGGGGGCGGCCCGGAGTGACTTCGACGTGATGGATGACGGCGCGTAGCATCTCGCGGCGCTGCGGGATGCTGAACGATTCCCAGTCGGTGAAGACGTCGACGCTGTGCATCACGAGAGGCTTGCGCGCGCGTGCTTCGATCGAACGTTCCTCGGCCTCGAGTCGCTGTAGTCGCTCGGTCATGGGGGCGAGTTGGCGCTGATACACGTCGCGCGGCATGTCGAGTTCGACTGCGCGCGTCGAGAGTCGGTCGATGTCCGATTGCGTGCGTGCGATCTGGTTGCGGATCTCTCGGCTCGGGTCGGCGACGGCTCGGGGTCGGGGGGTCGCCGCGCGATACTCGTCGCGTGCGGCGAGAGCATCCTCGTGGCGGCGTCTCAGCCAGTCGACGACGTGACGCTCGACGAGGTCGGCGGTCACATAGCCGCCCGCGTGGGTTCGTTTCTCGTGGGCATCCTTGCAGCGATATTTCGCTGCGCGGTTCGTGCCGTAGAGCCCCGCGTGCATGGGGGATCCGCAAGCGCACCGAACTAGACCGGACAGCAGATACTCGGATCGTTCGCCGCGCGAGTGCCCGCGTCGCCGTTCTCGAGCGTCGAGATATTCCGCCCACTCGTCGGGAGTTATTACGGCCGGGTGGATGCCGCTGTGCAGTTCGCCGTGGTGGCGGATGAGGCCTGCGCCGAATCCTGAGTCGAGTACGCGTCGTAGGGTGCGGTCTGACCATAGGCCGTCGCCGGCTGGGCCGTAGCCGGTGACAGGGCGGGTCGGTCCGTCATTCATCCATCGGACGAGTGAATAGATCGATTCGCCGGCGATGTAGCGCCTGTAGCACGTACCGAGGATCGGCCCGGAGACGGGATCGGGGGTGAACCCTGTCTCGCGGGTGTATGCGTAGCCAAATCGAGGCTTGCCGTTCGCGGGCATCCCGTGGCGTACGCGCCGATCATGCGAGTCTTTCCATGTCTCGCCGATGAGGTCGGCCTGATAGGCGTTCACCTCGCCGAGTAGTCCACGAGCGAACTTGCCCGACGCCGTCGATGACTCGATCGGTTCGGTGGCCGAGAGTATCGAGCCGCCGAGGGAGTCGACGCGATCGAGAGCGACGGCCCATCGAAGGCGGGCGCGGCCGATCCGCGAGAACTTCCACACGACGATGAGTTCGATCTCACCGGCCGCCATGCGGTCGATCGTCTGCTCGAGGCGCGGCCACCAAGCCGAACGTGATCGGGAACCCGACTCGTCGAGTCCTTCGACGGTGTCGACGATGACGATGTTGTTCGCTTGTGCGAAGGATTCGATCGCGTGACGCTGCACCTCGGGGGAGGTCATGCCGTCGCGTTCCTTCGACACGCGGATGAGCGCTATGGCGCGCCGGGAGGGCTCAGGGCGCCGTTGGGGGCGTACTGCCGCGCTCACGAGGCGGCGCCGTTACGCGATCGATAGCTTCGGCTAATACCGCCGGTGCCGAAATGCCAAGAGCGCTGCAAAGCGCGAACATGTGGGCGACGGAGAGCGGCGCGCGATGACCGTACAGCCGAGAGATCTGCGACTGTGTCACGCCGGATTTCCGGGAGAGTTCGACCTGAGTCGTGAACGTCTCGTCGGCGTGGTCGTGGATGATTCGTACGACCTCGCGACTCACCGGTTCGGCTCGCGTGGGCACGGGAGGACGATAGCGAATCCCACTTTCGGGAATGCGGTTCACGAACTGTTATGCGAGATCGCATATAGTGCGGCGGTCGGTCAGCAAGTAGCCCCGACAGAGAGGCAGTGGGGGCAATGGCTGTTCCTGGGGATGGGGTCGTGCTGGCGAGGGGCGCGAGCGTCGATGGAGACGTTGTGTTCGACATGATCCCGGCATTCATGTTCGGTGCGGTGGGCACGGTGGGGAATCTGGCAGAGCGCGCTCGGCTGCTCGGCGTGTCGCCGTCAGTCTTGCTCGAGACGCTGGGCGATCGCGTCTAGCGTCTCGCCCACCGGGAGGTTGAGCGCTCGAGCGATGCGGCCGAACGCGGGCATGGGGATATCCCGTTGCCCGTTGAAGTAGCGCAAGAGCGTGTTACGAGGGATGCCGGTCGTGTCGGCGATCTCGGGGAACGACTTTCGCTGACGAGATCGCGCGGCACGTAGGTCCGCCGCGACCTCGGCGTTGAAGCGTTCGCCGTAGTTTTCAGACTCGGTAGTCATGCGGGCACCTTAGCACCCATATGGGTGAAAAGGAACCGATACGGGTGCCCTTGCGCCCGTATCGATTTTCTTGCTGGGCGGAGTTGACACGGCACCCAAACGGGTGCGAAGGTCGCCGTATGGCAACCCCGAACACTCAGCGCGGCGATCTCATCGACGCGATCGAGACGGCCCGAATCGCTGACGATCGCTCTGTCGCATGGCTCGCTCGTCGCGGGAATATCCCCACGTCCACGCTGCGGCGCAAGTTGGCCGGCGAGGCTGATTTCAGCGTCTGGGAGGTGGCGGCACTCGCCCGCGCCCTCGGCGTCCGGGTGAGCGATCTGCTCCCCGAGGGCTGGGAGAACGCCGAGCAGGACGACGAGTCCGCGACCGAGGACGCGGCGTGACTGAGCCGAGCGCCGCCGCGTGGGCGCGGTTCGGGATGCTCGCCGTCATCGCCGAGCGCGAACTCGAGGACGCACGCAACGCGGAGGCCGCGGCAGCCGTCCTGGCGGCGGCATGAACCGGTACGAGGCGGCGCTGCTCGCGTTCGCGGCCGTGCTGCTGATCCCCGCTCTCGCGTCCGGCGTGTTCGCCGGCATCTCACTCGTGGGCGTGCTCGCCGCTGTCGCGGCCGTGGCGTCCATCTGCATTCGTCCGGCGCGCAACTAGCCGCCGGTATCCGATCCAAATCGAAGGGCACATTCTCATGGATCAGCACACCAAGGAACAGATCGCTCTCGCCGCGTGGGAGCGTCACGAGCGGATGATGCGGACCTGGACCGCTATTCGGTCGATCGAATCGCTCGCCGGCCACGCGCCCGAGATGAGCGAGAGCGACATCGAGGACTCGGCCGCGTGGATCTGGGGCGTGTTCACACAGACGCCGTCTCTCGAGCCGCTGAGCGACGAGGCGCACGCCGAGCAGGCTCAGGTCTACGCGCGTCTGATCCGGTTTCTCGACGACGAGGTCGCGATTCAGTTCGCCCGCGACGCGTGGGGCGACCGCGAGTTCACCTCGCGCGGGCTGCTCGGATACGGCGTCGCGTGGTCGCCCGACGAGAACACGATCGTCGCGACCTATCACGTCCTGGATCGCGGCGTGTGGGTGCCTCAGACGCGGGTCGCTCGTCATGGGTGACACCCGGCGGGCATCCGTCGACGGGCGCGACGAGCGCGTGCGACGGGCTGTCGCATCCCAGCGCCGCGCCGAGCGCGACGAGCGCTTTCACGACCGCCGCGAACTGCGCCGGTCCCGCAACGTGACGAACGAACTCGCGGAGGTCGAGGGATGAGCGATGTCATGCAGGCGCAGGCGTGCCGCTGGTGCTCGGGCCGGCGCCGGTGGGCTCGTCTCGTCGGATCGAAGGTCGCCGCCTGGTGGTGCACGCGGTGCGACGGATCCGCGGCGCACCGGCTCGAGCCCGAGAGCGAGGCCGGCGCGTGAACCGGAAGCGGAAGAGCGGCCGGCGCGCGACCTATCAGGCGGTGCTCAAGCCGCGCGCCGCACGCCGTGGCGCGAATCTCGGGCTGGCGTCGGGCGCCGAGATCCTGGCGTCGATCGTCGTCCGCGACCTCTTCGGATGGGGGCGGCGATGAGCGACGATCTCGACGGGCTGGTGCTCGATCTCGACGAGTCGGTCTATCACGCTCACCCGGCGCTGTCGTCGACGGGGGCGCGTCAGTTGCTCGTCGCGCCGGCGAAGTTCGAGCACGCGCGCCGCAATCCGTCGCCGCCGAAAAAGGTCTACGACATCGGGACGGCGACGCACTCGAAAGTGCTCGGCATCGGCGCTCAGGCAGTCGCCTACCCGACCAAACTGCTCGCCGAGAATGGCGCCGCGTCGACGAAGGCCGCGAAGGCGTGGGCCGACGTGCAGCGCGCGGCGGGTCGCGTGCCGATGAAGCAACACGAGATCGACGTCGTCGACGCTATGGCCGAGTCTGTGCTCGCTCACCGCGGCGCCGCTGCGCTGCTCGAGCAGGTGGGTCCGCGCGAGGCGTCGGTGTTCAGCACCGACCCCGAGACGGGCGTGCCGCTGCGGTGCCGGTTCGATCTGCTCGGCGCCGGCGGCGGACGCCGCATCGGGGTCGACCTCAAGACGAAAGCGAGCGACGCGACGGCGACGGCGTTCGCTCGCGCGGCCGCGGATCTTCGGTACGACGTGCAGCAGGCGCATTACGAAGTGACCGCCGCGGCCGCCGAGATCGAACTCGACGGGTTCGCGTTCATCGTCGTCGAGAAGGAGCCGCCGTACCTCGCGAATGCGCTCATGCTCGACGCCGATTTCGTCGAGATCGGGGTCGCGAGTGCCGCCGCCGCGCGCCGACTCTTCGCCGCGGGCATCGAGTCCGGCATGTGGCCCGGATACCCGCAACACATTCAGCTCGTGCGCCCGCCGATGTGGGCGATCTACGACCACACGGACCGACAGAACACGGAGAACCAAGCATGACGATCGAACTGCCCGTCGACGACGCCCCGTCGCGCATTCACCGGATGCCGACCGCGGCGCCGTCGCCCGAGGACGTGACGCACACGCTCGCCGAGTACGAGCGGCTGGCGATCAGCACCGGCGACGCCGTCGCGATCGGCGCGCCCGAGTTCACCTCGGACGGTGAGACGTGGTCCGCGCTGTGGCTCGGCGATCGGCCGCCGGTCGGCGCCCGCGTCGTCGTGCACCGGGCCGGTGCGGCGACGCACGTCACCCGCTCGTGGGTTGAGTCCGCACCCGCGGATGAGATCTGGCTCGATCTCTGGACCCGTCGCCCGATGACGTTGTTCGGCGCATCGACGATCCGCGCCGCGCTCGCTCGGGCGTTCCGCGACGTGATTGGGACGGACAAGCGAGAGCCTGACGACATGCGCGTCGACGCACCGATCGTCGATCCTGCCGTCTGGGAAGCCGCCGTCGTGCCGCGCCCCGAGATCCCGACGCCCCCACGGCCCGAGGTGCCGACGCCGCCGCGCCCCGAGGTGCCGCGCCCGCCGCGGCCCGCCGTGCGCCCCGCGAGCGTCGCCGTGCCCCGACCGCCGTCGCGCGGCGTGCACCGGCTCGAGGACGTCGTGCTGCCCGCCGCGAAGCCGGGATCAGCCCGCAAGAGCAAGTCGCGCGGATCCCGCGACTCGGGAAAGCGGCAGGGCGGGCAGCGATGACGATCGGTTACCCGAAGCCGGCGCGCCGGCACGTCGCCACGGGTGCGGACCTCCGCGCGCTGAACGACCTCGTCGACGCCCGCGATCAGCAGCGGTGCATCCGCTGCGGCGAGGTGATCTGGGAGGGCGGGTCGCGGCATCACCGGCGGCTGCGGTCGCGTGGTGGCGACGACGTCGCGTCGAACCTCGTCCTGGCGTGCGGGTCGGGGACGACCGGATGCCACGGGTGGATGCACGCGAACATCGTCGAGGCGACGAAGCTCGGCTACCTCGTGTCGTCATGGGCCGACCCGCGGTTCGTCGCGATCGAGCACGGCGTGCACGGGCTGGTGTACCTCGCGGATGACGGCACGTTCACGACGACGGCGCCCGAGGGGGCTGTCGCGTGAGCGTGATCGAGCAGGGCGTCGTCGAGGCCGAACGGCTCGAAGTCGACGTCGTGGAGGGCTGGGCGAACGGTGTCGTGGCGCATGATGCCGCGGAGTCTAAGGGTCGGTTCGCCGACCAGGGCGTTCGTGCGCTGGATCTTTTTGCGGGCACCGGATGGGGCGTCGCGCTGCAGGCTCGCGGCATCCGCGAGGGCGGCGTCGAGATCATGCCCGAGGCGGTCGCATCCCGCGACGCTGCCGGGATGGAGACAATCTACCGGGACGTATGGGACGGTTTGCTTTCCGACGACCCGATCACGTTCGAGCACTCGCTGCAGATCGCGTCGCCGCCGTGCCAGTCGTTCAGCCTCGCGGGGAAGGGCGCGGGGCGGGCCGCGCTCGACGACGTGCTGCGCGCGATCGACGACGGCGCGTATCGCGACCCGCTGGAACTGCGCGCGCTCGGCGCCGAGACAGACGATCGGACTGCGCTCGTCCTGACACCGCTCGCGCACGTTCACCGCGACCGGCCGACGTACATCGCCTGGGAGCAGGTGCCGCCCGTGCTGCCCGTCTGGGAGGCGTGCGCGGCCGTTCTCGAGCAGATGGGTTACTCGGTCTGGACGGGCATCATGCGTGCCGAGCAGTACGGCGTGCCACAGACCCGGCGTCGCGCTGTGCTCATCGCGCGAGCGGACGGAGTTGCCGCGGCGATGCCCCGTCCGACGCACTCGCGCTACTACGAACGCGATCCGAAGCGACTCGATTCGGACGTTGCGCCCTGGTTGAGCATGGCCGACGTGCTCGGGTTCGACGAGTTCCACGCTGAGAAGGCGATGGGCAAGGGCATGGTGGAGCGATACGGCGAGCGCCCGGGGCGGGCTGCGACTGAGCCGGCATTCACGATCCGAGCCTCAGCGGGCGGGATGGAGCCTGGTGGCTTCATGCTCGTGGGCAATCAGGTTCCGAGGGGGCGAGAGCGCGGGGACTACCACTCGCGACCGTCGACGGTGCCCGCTCAGACGATCACGGCTCAGTCCCGTAGCTGGTCCCTCCGATCGAACTACGGGACGGGCGGTAATCCATCGAAGCGTGGCGAGCGACTGGCCGAGCAGCCGGCGCCCGCGATCACGAGCAAGGCAGACCGGAACAAGTGGAACGGCTCTCGCAAGATGACGGCCGATGAAGCTGCGACGCTGCAGTCGTATCCCGACGACTTCCCGTTCGCGGGGTCGAAGGTGAAGCAGTTCTTGCAGATCGGCAACGCCGTCCCGCCACTCATGGCGGGCGCGATTATCGACGAGCTCTTGAGCCCCGCCCGAGCGGTCGTCGCCTGATGGAAGAGGGCGGGTGGGTGAAGAGCGCCCGGTCAGAGCGCGTCACGCTGGCCGCCCTCGCCGAGATCGAGAAGCGGCAGCAGCGCTTTCCGGTGTGCGCGCTCGTGTCCTGCAATCAGCGGGTGAAGAGGCTCGACGAGTTCGGGCTCTGCAGCAAGGTCAGTGATTCACACAAGGTTTGGCGCGCGCAGACGCGCCGGGAGATGGGCGTGGTGTTCCGATGAGTCTGATCGCTGAGGGGTTCGCGCGGTGGCGTGAGTGCCGCGAGGCATACGACGAGGTGCTGCTCGCGGTGTACACGCGCGCCGAGACGGAGACGAACGGCCGGCTCGTGAACGCGGAGGGTCGCGCCCGGGGCATCGACCCGATGTCGCTGTTCCTGGGGCCGGCGGCGCGCGCGCGCCGGTGGGCGTCCGAGGAACTGCTCGATCACTGGACGCGGCATCCGCGGATGCCGTTCGTCGAGTTCGAGCGGCAGTGGGCCGCCGCGCATGACGAAGAGATCTACGCATGATGCCGCGGTTCGCGATGACGTACGTCGTCGCATGGGCTGACTACTTCGGGCACGGCCGGCATCTCGTGAAGGTCGGACGCGCCTGGCGATTCAGCCGCGTTCACATGATGACCCGCACCGGCGGGCAGGTGCTCGTGCTCGCGCGTGGCACCGACGCGACGTGGGAACGCGAGGCGCTGCGATCGCTGCGCCGGTGGTTCCCCGCCGCATTCCGCGACGAGCGCGACGCGCTCGACGTGCTCCCGATGGGCCGCGGCTGGTCGGAGTGTTTCGAGGTCGACGACGCGCATCTGCGCCTCGCCGTCGACCTGTGTTTCGAGGGATTCGCGAGGGGTAATGAGCAGGGCTGGAACGAAGCAACGGACGATCGCGCCGAGCGACCTCGAGTTCGTCGGCTACCTGAGAGCGCCGGACGAAGCGAAGCCGACCGCGCTCGGCCTGTGGCTGCACACGGATCTCGAGGGCCGGCGGGAACTGGTGCCGGAACTGATCGCCGCGGCGATCTACCCGGGGCGAGCGGCGACGGATCTCGTGATCGAGCATGTGCTGCTGCTCGAGGAATGCGGATTCCTGCAGACCTACGACGTCGGCGGCCGGGAGTACCTGGAACTGCGGCACCGGCTGCGCGCCGACACCCGCGGGGCGCCGCCCTCGGAGTGCCCGCCGGCGCCGGATCGGGGGATCCCACGGGATCCCGTGGCTGTGGGGGGAGCGAGCGCGCGAGAGCGGGCCGAGGCGCGGGTGCGTGCCGAGCAAGCCGAGCGGGCGAGCGAGTGGGCGGCGTGGGAGCAAGCGCAAGAGCGACCCCGAACACCTCGCCGGCCGCTGCTGCTGGACGCTCCGAACATCGGGTGCCCCGATCACCCTGGCGGCCAGTTCGCCGACTGTGGCCCATGCGGCACCGCTCGCCGACGTCACGACCGATGGATCGCACAAGAGCGGTACACGCAACAGGTCGCGACGGATGAAGAGCCGTTCTGACGGCACGACGATCGCCGACGAGTGGTTCGCCGACTACCTGGCGCGGCTCTCACGGTCACGCGACCGGGTGTCGCGGCTGCGGCTCGAGGGGTTCGGGATGCCGCCGGCTGACGAGATCGCTCGTCGGGACTACGACGAGCAGACGGAGATGCGGCGGCGGATGCTGCAGCACACAAGAGACGTGAAACACACGAGAGAGAAGGTCTGAACATGGCAGGGGAAACGGTGCTGACGGTCGTCGGCAACCTGACCGCCGACCCGGAACTGCGGCACACGCAGAACGGGCTCGCGGTCGCGGGGTTCACGGTCGCATCGACGCCTCGGGCGCTCGACCGGCAGTCGGGGGAGTGGAAAGACGGCGAAGCGCTGTTCATCCGCTGCAGCGCGTGGCGCGAACTCGGCGAGAACGTCGCGGGGTCGCTGCGAAAGGGGATGCGGGTCATCGTGACGGGCCGCCTCAAGATCCGGTCGTACAGCGACGAGCACGGCAACCCGCGTTCGTCGACCGAGATCGAGGTCGACGAGATCGGCCCGTCTCTGCGCTATGCGACCGCGAACGTGCAGCGTGTCGCCTCGCGTCAGTCGACGCCGGCGACCGGCCCGAACGACGCGTGGTCATCAACGCCGAGCGGAGAGGGGGCGCCGGCCTATGGCGACGACACGCCGTTCTGAGTCCGAGGCGCCGTCGTCGACCGACGCCGTCAATCATCCGTCGCACTACACCCGGTTCCCGGGGGTCGAGGTGATCGACCTGACGGAGCATCTGAACTTTTGCCGGGGTAACGCGGTGAAGTACATCGCGCGCGCCGGGGCGAAGGATCCGGCCCGGGAGATCGAAGATCTCGAAAAGGCGCGGTGGTACATCGACCGTGAGATCGAGCGCACCCGGCGGGAGAAAGTCGATCGGAAGATCCGCGAGCACGGCGAGGCGCGGTCGGCGGCGCTCGCGAGCGAGGGGATCGAGTGACCGCGTTCGAGTTCGTGCAGTGGGTGCTCGCCGTGTTCGTGCTGGCGGTCGCGGGGCTGATCCTCGCGGCGATGTCGGCCGGGTTCGTGCGATCTTTCCGTCGCGGTCGGCGTGGCTGATCGTCTGACGCGCCGGGAGCGGCGCCGTGTCGGGCGGGGCATCCGCCGGCGGCGCCGCCTCGCCCGGTTCGGTGAGTCGATCGGCGTGCCGCTGATGCCGTGGCAGGTCGAATGGCTCGACCGGCTATTACGCGGCGAACGGGTGTGGCGGGTCGGCGGCCGCCGTGGCGGCCGGCTCGCAATGGTGACTGTGGCGAAAGCGAGGGGGATCGGTGGCTGAGGATCTGTGCGTGTTCGATCACGCCGAGCGCGGTAGGCACTACTCGGAATGCGTGTCCTACGGGACGTCGACGGATACCTCGTGCAAGGGATGCGCGCCGGCGAAGGTGCAGCCGGGATCCGCGGTCTGCGGGCCGTGCTGGCGCCGCGTGCGGCTGCTCGTCGACGAGGCGCCCGACATGGTGGCGCACCTCCGATCGAAGGCTGACCCGATGAAATCGGGGTGGAACTTCGATCGCGAGATCGTCTCGTCATCCCGTGTCGAGTTGCCGGCGCCGGTGGCCTCGGATCTCGTCGACGCGTCCGACGACATCATGCGGACGCTGCGCGGGTGGGCTCTCGATCTGCAGTTCCCGGGGCACCCGTACAGCCCATCGGGACTCGAGGCCGGCGCCGAGTCTGACGAGGCATACGCCGACGCTCGAGCGTGCGCCGACGTGATCCTCGCGGCATACGCCGGCGCGATGTCCGACCCCGATCGGGCTCGGATGCTCTCTGACGCATTCCGCGGCGAGGGCCGCGACCCCGAGGCGCGCGGCTGGTGGACGGTCGGCGACGCGCTGCAGAAATGGCGGCTCGACGATCAGCGCCGGTGGGCGAAGTCACCGTGCCCGATCTGCGATCTGCGAATGGTCCGCGTGATCCCGTCCCGAGCCGGCCGTGTCCGGTTCGTGTGCGAGCGCCGCGGGTGCGACTGGTCCGGCGATGACCGCGACATGTTCCTCGCCGAGCAGTTCGTCACCGACTACTCGTTCAAGACGGCGCACAGTGAGCAGGTCGACCCGGACCGCCTGGCCGAGTTCGTCGCGCGATCGCGCGGCATCCTCGAGCCCGAGCGGATCGCCGAGTTCGTCGACGAGCGCCGCGGCGAGCGTGAGGCGGTGGTCGCCTGATCGCCGACGAGGCGGGGGAGATGTGGGGCACGACGCGCGAGATCGCGTCGGCCCTGCAGATCTCCGAACGGACGGTGAAGCGGTACACGGCCGATCCGACAGTGACGATCCGGCGGGCCGGCAAGTTCCGATCGCTCGGCGACGTCGTTCGAGCAGAGCAAGAGAAACGCCGGCGGATGAAGGCCGGCGGGCGCAAGTGATAGCGGCGGGGCGATGAGAGCGGATCTCATCGCCCCGCTGTTTGCGTGTCGATCTCGTCGACGGCGCCGACCCAGACCCAGCAGCGGTGAGCGGCGCCGTCGACAGTGAACTCGAGGCCGATCGCGTCGGGTGTCCATCGGGCCGCGACCGCGTTCACGCGTACGGGGGTGTCGCCGAAGCGGACCCATGCGCGGACCTTCCGGCGCGGCTGCGGGTCGATCGTCAGGGGCACCTCGTCGAGTCGCAACTCGGTCGACGTGAGCGACTGCAGGGGGCCGGCGGCCGCGGTGCGCTGCAGGATGCGTTCGTTCATCTGCCGATCGACGCCGGCGGCGTAACGCTTGCTGGTGCCCATGTGCGGCCGAGATCCTTTCCCCGGCCGAGACGATCTCATGTTACGCCGACATAGACTCGCGCCATGATCCCGAGTGACGGATTCGAGGCCGGCGAGCAGCCGTCATGCGAGCGCTGCGGAACGGTGATGCGGGAGAGCGACGGCGAGTATGTCTGTGGCTATTGCGGGTGGTCGCTCGAGGTGCCGTGGGTTGAGCGGCCGAGCGCTGGCGACGACCTCCCGGGCGTCGGAGGGTGATTTAGTAAATAGGCATAGACAACCTGCCGTCTACACCTATAGACTGATAGCATGAAGCGCGGCGAACTCGTCAAGAGAATCAACAAGATCGCGAAGGCTCAGGGCGAGTCGGCCGTCTACACCGAGGGCGGGCGCCACACTCACGTTCGCATCGGCGACAAGCAGACCACGATCCCGCGTCACTCGGAAGTGAACGAACTCACGGCGCGCGGGATTCTCAAGTTCCTGGGAGGGGAGAAGTGATGCGAGTTACAGCGAACGCGACCCGGTCGGGCGACTGGTGGGCCGTCGAGGTTCCGGCGATCCCGGGGCTGTTCACGCAGGCTAAGCGGCTCGATCAGGTCGCCGACGAGGTGATCGACGCGGCGGCGATGCTCGGGGAAGAGGTCGAGGCGGTCGACGTCGAGGTCGTCGAGATCTCGGAGTCATTCACCGCGAACGATATCCGCGGCATACTGCGCGAAGTTCTCGACACTCGCGCCCAGGCGCGCAATGCCGAGGCGCTGTCGGGCATCGTCGTGCGACGGGCGATCTCGGCGTTCCGAGCGGAGGGGCTGACTGTGCGCGACGTCGCGGTGATGCTGCAGTTGAGTCCGCAACGCGTCTCAGTACTCGACCGCGAACCCGAGGTGAGTCCGGCAGTACCCGGGGCGCCGGTGTTGCGAGAGGAACGCCTGGACAACGAGCAGATTCTCGCGGAGGTGCGAGAGACGGCGAAGCGGAATGCCCGCCGGGTCGCTCGTCGATAGACCCTTGTCACCCTTGTCACCAATCTGTGATACGCTACGCGTGCGGAAGAATTGACTTCATCGGAACCCCTCGGCTGATCTGGCCGGGGGGTTCCGTCGTTCCCGTATGGTCTTCCCGGTCGTGCCCGACCGGGGATCTCGCCCCGTCACGTCTGCTCACGCTCACAACCTCTGGCCGCCGTCGAGTGCGCCGTTCGAGCGGCTGATGCACGCCGCGGACGGGGCGCAGTCTTTCCCGAGCGAAGGGGGTCGCATGTCCATTGCTGACGCGATTGCAGGGGGACCGCCGCGGGCGCCTCGCGCGCGCACGAAACTCGACGCGTACCTCGAAACGCTCGACGAGCGCGACCGGGATGCCGTCGAGGTCATGCTGCGCGACCGGGACTGGAAGCACGCCGACGTGCGCCGCATCCTGGCCGAGCATGGGCTCGAGGCGTCTCAGGTGCAGATCGCGCGGTGGCGCGAGGATCGCGGGGTTCACCGTGTCAGTCGCTGACGCGATCGCCGCTCAAACGCCGAGCGTGCCGCCCGAGTGGCGCGCTCGCCACGAGACGATCGGCGGCGAGACGGAGGTCGTCACCGGCCCGATTCCTCCCGTCGAGAACGACGCCGAACTGCTCCGACAGTTCGGGTACGACCCCGACGAGATCGAGGTCGTCGGCACGATCAATCAGTGGCGCAAGCAACTCGCGAACGGCGAGTGGCGGGTGTCGTATTTCTTCAAGCATCGGCCGCGAGCACAGTCGCTCAGTCTGCCGGCGCTGTACGCGGCCGCGCGCCGCAAGCCTCGGAAGCCGCTGCAGCCGGCCGCCGGCGAGCGGGTGACGGTCGTCCTGATCGCCGACCCTCAGATCGGCAAGACAGGCTCGCGGGGCGGTACGCCGGAACTCGTCGAGCGCCTGGCCGAGAAGCGCGTCGCGCTCGCGGCCGAACTCAAGCGCCGGCGCCCGTCGCGCACGGTGCTCGCAGACGTCGGGGATCTGTTCGAGGGGTTCGAGTCCGGCGGTAATCCGATGTTCACGAACGATCTGTCGCTCGCACAGCAGATGGATCTCGCGGCGACGGAGGTCTACGAGTTCGTGCTCGTCATGGGCCGGCATGGGCGCGTCGACGTGCTGGCGGTGCCGAGCAATCACACCGCCTGGCGCGCCGGGAAACAGGTTCTCGGCAAGCCGTCCGACGACCTCGGGCTGTTCGTGCATTCGCAGGTCGCGAAGGTGGCCGACGCGAAGGGGCTCGACGCGACCTGGCATCGGCCGGCGGCGTACGACGAGGCGGTGACGCTCGACGTGCTCGGCACGGTGATCGGCGTCGTGCACGGCAATCAGTTCCGGCCCGGAGCGGCTGTGAACTGGTGGCGGGGGCAGCAGCACGGCGGGCAGCCGGTCGGCGCCGCCGACGTGCTGCTCACGGGGCACTATCACCACCTGTCGATCCTGCCGACCGGGCGTAACCCGTACACGGGGCGCTCGAAGTGGTGGATCCAGGCGCCGACGCTCGACAACGGGTCCGACTGGTATCGGAACGTCGCCGGCGACGACTCGGATCCGGGTCTGCTCGTGTTCGACATCACACCCGACGGGTTCGACCTGCAGTCGCTCACCGTCCTCTGAAACGTCCCGGGTTCGACCGGGCCGGTAACCGCGGATACCGAAGCAATGCGCGGCGCGTCATGCCGGACGTGAAGTAAGCGGCGCGCGGGCGAGTACTGACGGTTCGGGTCGGTGCTCGCCCGCATCCACATGTGCGAGTGAGAGGGGATCACATGAGCAAGCGATTCTTCGACTATCCGGTGACCGCTGACCGCGCGGAGCACGCGCGTCGCGGTGTCGGCGCCGCTACCGATTACGCGTGCCCGATGGGCTCGCTCGTCGACGCGCCGTTCGCCGGCGCGCTGACGCGGCGCGACACGAGCGACGGCGGGTTCGGGCTGCGCCTCACGGGCGATCGGTTCGTGTTCGTCGCTCAGCATCTCAGCGAGCCGGTGAAGCCGGGGCGTGTCGCCTGGCGGTCGGGCGTCGCTCGATCCGGCAACACGGGCACCGCGACGACTGGCCCTCACGTTCACGCGTGGATCCTCGTTCGCGCGACGGGTGAGCGCCTGTCGTTCGAGGAATGGCTCGATCGCTACGTCGAGAAGTCGGGGAAGCCGGCGCCGAAGCCGGCGCCGAAGCCGACGCCGGCGAAGGTTGCGCGCACGCTCGTCGGCCGCGAGATCGTTCTCGGCTCGTGGTACTGGTACGCGACCGCTGCTGCCGCTGTCGCGATGCGCGGCAAGCGTGGCAAGGGCAAGGGGCAGACGATGCTCAGCGGCCCGTACACGATTCGTAAGGTCGCCTCGAACGGGGCGATCCTCGTGCGCTCGAACGCGAATGGCGACGTGTGGCTGCACCCGTCCGCCGCGAACAAGATCCGCAAGTAGGGCGCGCCTGTCGAGATCGTCGACGAGCCGGCCGAGCCGATCGAAAGTGAAGGCGCCCCGGGGGAGGGGTAGTCGTCGAACCGTGCGGGGCCGGGTGGCCGTGGCTGCTCGCCTCGCACGGGGTCGCCGGCGGCGCGGGGATCGGGGGTGCCGGCATGTCGTACGCATCTCGAGGTGTCGACCCGATGCCCTCGCGTGCCGACTATCTGCGGCTGCTGGCTGACGTCTGTCCTGCTGGCTCGATCTGTCATCTGTGCAGAAAGCCGGTCGTGTACGGACTCAGACGGGGGCACCGTCTCGGCCCGTCGCTCGACCACGTCATACCCCGGAGTAAGGGGGGCCTGTGGATCCGCTCTAACCTTCGGCCCGCTCACTTCGGATGCAACGCTGCTCGCAAAGATCGACCGATCGCCCGCAACGGGCACCGCTCGAGGCAATGGGGTCGAGGCCACCGCCCGGAGTGATGTTCGATTTTTTGCCGACCGACCTCACGCCTCACCCTCGCCGCGACCAAAAATCCCTCTCCCCGATTCGTTTCATCTCGCCTGTGGGTTCGTGTGGGTCCGTGGCGGGGTCGTCGGGGTCGATCTGAGGTGCGCGTCGCAAACGCGTCGTGTTCGAGCGGCTGTCGGCCGCTGACGGAAACGGTGTGTGCAGCGAGATCGAAAGTAGGTGCGAAGGATGACGGCCGAAAAGCCCGCGAAGCCACGGATGCCGCGGCATGGCACCGTGCGCCGGTACAAAGCGGGGTGCCGCTGCGAGCCCTGCAAGACCGCGAACACGGATGCCCGCCGGCGCGAGCGCGACGCGGCTCGAGCGGCCGCCGGCGAGCCCGTACCCACACGCCGAAAGCGCGTACCCACGAACCCACAAACCGAACCCACGCCGGCGCCGCCGGCACGTCCCGCGTTCCGCCACGAGTCGAACGGAGATGCGCTGCTCTCGATCATCGAGGACGCGCTGTTCGACGCCGGCGGCGGGCTCGTCGCTGCGAAGGTCGCCGCCGATCGGCTGCGCGCTGCAGGGTTCCGGCAGTTCGTCGACGGCCCGATCGAAGCGGCCGCGCGTGAGGCGCTCACAGACCCCGCCGACGCGGCGACGCGGATGCGGCACGAACTCGTGTACCGGGGCGCTCGAGCGCTCGACGACCCGGATAACGCGCGGTTCTACAAATCGACCGTGGAAGCGATGAGGCAAGTTCTCGCGGACCTCTCGGGCGGTGATGAGGGGGGCGGATCCGGTGACATCGTGGAAGCGATCAGGGCAGCCGCCCGGGGTGGAGACGCGGCCGAGGTGGTCGACCCCGCGTAACCCGGCGCGCGAGACGATCGCCGACGAGGTTGTCGGCTGTATGCGGTTGCTCGGCTGGGAGCCGATGCCGTGGCAGCGTGACGTGCTCGACGTCGCGTTCGAGATCGACCCCGAGACGGGGATGCTCTGGTACTCAGAGATCGTCATCATCGTTCCCCGTCAGTCGGGGAAGTCGTCGCTCGTCATCCCGTGGGGGATGCACCGCATGATGATGTGGCCCGACCGGCAGTATCTGCTTTACATCGCGCAGACTCGGGCGAAGGCGCTCGAGAAGTTGGTCGAAGAGCATCATCACCGCATCCTCGGGTCGAAGTTCAAGGGGCAACTGGTCCCGAACCGGCGGGGCGCGACGCTGCATCTGTCGCACGGCGACGAGCACATGCGCTTTCGCAACGGCTCGAAATGGGCGATCGACGCGCCGACCGAGGACGCCGGTCACGGAGGCACGCTCGGCCTGACGATCGGCGACGAGGTGTTCGCTCAGAAAGACGATCGCCTCGAGGCCGCGCTGCTCCCGGCGACGACCGCCGTGCCCGACTCACAGAGCATGTGGATCTCGACAGTCGGTGAGTCGAAAGCGAAGTCGCCGTTCCTCTGGAAGAAGGCCGAGGCCGGTCGAGCCCGCTCCGAACTGCTGCGCGCGGATCCGCGGGCGCTCAATAACCCGGGATATCGGACCCTGTATGTCGAATACTCGGCGCCCGAGGATGCCGACCCCGACGACCCGCTGACGTGGTGGGCATGTATGCCGGCGCTCGGGTTCACGACGACAGTCGGCAAGATCGCCGTGTTCCGGGACACGATGAAAGACGGGTTCTATCGCCCGTTCCTGAACTGGTGGGGCGACGACCTCGCGAGCGACTGGAAGATCCCCGAGGAACGCTGGGCAGTCGTCGGCGACGCCGACTCTCAGATCGCGCGACCCGAACTCGTCTACGTCGTCGACATCTCGCCCGATCGGGACTGGGCGTCGATCGTCGTCGCCGGGGTGAACAAGCGCGGGCAGTATCACGTCGAAGTCGTCAGCGACGGCCCCGGTACGGGGTGGCTCGTGCACGGCGAGGGCGACGGCGACGATCGCCTGATCGGCCTACGTGAACTGCTCGAGCATGACCCGGGCGCGGTCTACTACGAGCACAAGACGACGGGCACACTGCTCCCCGATCTCGTGGCCGCGGAGATCGAGGCCGAGCCGATGCCGGCCGCCGACATGATGGTCGCCGCTCCCGGGCTGCTCGATCTCGTGCTGAACAAGCGCGTCGCGCACCTCGAGCAAGCGGAGTTGACCGACGCGCTCGCGGCCGCTCAGACGTCGAAAGTCGGCGACGGCTGGAAGTGGGTACGCGGTAAGTCGCTGCGCCCGATCACGGCGCTCGTCGCCGCGTCCTACGCCGTGCGAATGCTCGCGCTGAAACTGCCCGATCTGGCATACGACCCTGTCGCCGCGCTGCGCGCTGCGAACTCGAAATGAAGGGAGGGCGCATGACATCGCCTGACATCACGACCCCCGACAAGAGCCGCGGCGAGCGGACGACGGCGGCCGTCGAACTCGTCGCGGTCGCGCTGATCGTCGCCGGCGTGGCGATGTGGTCGGCGCCCGTCGCGTTCATCGTCGCCGGCGTCCTCGTCTGGACGATCGCGCATCCGATCCCGCGGGTGTGGATCCGATGAGTCTGTTCACCCGCGAGGCCGAGACGCGCGATCTGACCCGGGCCGACATCTGGGGGCCGGCGTTCTCTGGCCTCGGCTCGTCGAACTCGTCGGCACTGCAGCAGGTCGCCGCGTACGGCGCTGTCCGGCACATCGCCGATCAATGGGCACAGGCTGAGATCACCGCGACGCAGATGCGCGGCGGCGTCCGGCAGCCGATGAGTGAGGCGCCTCAGATCCTCACGGATCCGTCGCCGATCCTCTCGGCCTACGAATCCCGGTTCGCGATGGTCGCGGAACTGAAGACGCGCGGAAACGCATTCGGCCTCGTCGACGACTCTCGGCGCTACTGCCAGTGGATCCCGTTCGAGTTCGTGACCGTCGACGAGTCGAACCTCGCGAACCCGGTCTACCGAGTGTTGGGCACGCAGGTCGATCTCGTGAAGCGCGGCGGCAATCTGCTGCATATCCGCGAGTTCGTCACGGCCGGCTCGGTCATGGGGCTGTCACCGATCGAGCAGTTCGCGGCGTCGTTCGAGTGGTCCGGCCTGGCACGGTCGTTCGGCCGGCGGTTCCTCAAGGAATCGAGTATCCCGCCGGCGATCCTGCAGGCGAAGACGGCACGGGTCGGCGGCGAGGTGCTGACCGAAGCGCGAGACGATTTCGTTCGCGCCGCGCGTTCGGGCAAGCCGGTCGCGCTCCCCGGCGAGTGGGCATATCAGCGGATCAGCATCTCTCCCGAAGAGGCGCAATTCCTGCAGACGATCGAGGCGTCGGCGACTGAGATCGCGATCATCTTCGGCGTGCCGCCCGAGGTCGTCGGCGGCAAAGCCGGCTCGTCCCGCACTTACTCGAACCGCGAGATGGATCAGAAAGCGTTCCGCGTGCAGACGCTCGGGGGGATTAGCGGGCGCGCCTCGGCGGCGTTCCGCGACGTGCTCCCGACCGACACGGAAGTCACATACGACCTGACCGTGCTCGAGCGCCCCGGAGTCCTCGAGAGCGCCCGCGCGATGACCGAGGAACTGCGGAACGGCACGCGCTTTCTGTCCGAGGCGCGCGAGTCCCTGGGGCGGCCGGCGCCGACCGCAAAGCAAATCGAGGAATGGCAGCAGTGGTTCGCGACGAACAAGAGCGAGTCGCAGTCCGACGCCACCTCCACCGCAATCACAAAGGAGGTCTGACCGATGACACAGAGCATCGAACGGCGCGTGATCGACCGCGAGGTCGAACTGCGCGCCGCGCCCGAGGGATCGAAGAGCCCGGGCATCCTGGCCGGCTACGCGGTCGTCTTCGACTCGCTGTCGCGGGATCTCGGCGGGTGGGTCGAAGAGATCGCCCCGGATGCCGCCGGCGCACCGCTCGAGGGCGGCGTCGTCGACATGGCGCTGCACACGCGAGTCATCGCTCGAGCCGAGCACGACTCGCGACTGCTGCTCGGTACGACCGACGCCGAAACGCTGCGGCTGTACATCGACGAGGTCGGGGTGCGCTACGAGGTCGACCTGCCCAACACGGGCGCCGGCCGCGACGTCGCTGTGCTCGCCGAACGTGGTGATTACCGGCATTCGTCGTTCGCGTTCCACGCGCTCGACGTCGATTGGCGCGAGGACGCAGACGGGCGCCTCGTGCGGCGCGTTACCCGTCTCGTCCTGTCGGACGTCTCCCCGGTCGCCGATCCGGCGTACTGGGCCGCGACGACCGGACTGCAGCAGCGCGACGTCGACGAGGCGCGCGCATCCCTGACACCCACGCCGGCTGTGCCCGGTGAGTGGGAAATCGCCGCGGCCGAACGTGCCGCGGCTCGACAGACTCGCGAGACGCATCCCGCGCTCGCGTCCCGAACCCGCAAGCGCGGGAGATGAGGAGGTAACGATGACTGCCATCGCAACCCGTATCAAGGAACTCGCCGACGAGCAGCGCAAGGCGTGGGAGACGGAGGGCAAGCCGCTCGCCGACATCGCGTCCGAGCGTGCCCTCACGGCCGACGAGCGCGAGAAGTTCGAGCGTCTGGAACGCGCCTACAACGAGTTCGACGACCGGATCACGCTGCTCTCCCAGCAGCGCGACCTCGAGCAGCGCGCCGCCGATTTCGCCGGCGATCTGCTCGGCAACCGGTCCGCATTCGGCAACGCCGTCGACGTGAAGCGATTCGCCGACGAGATCCGCGGCGTGCTGAACGGCGAGAACCGCGACCGGTTCACGGACTACGTGCCGAGCGCGGCCGAGGTCCGTGCGATCATGTCGGGCGAGGCGCGTGCGCTCTCGGTCGGCGTCGCGGCCGCCGGCGGCAACGCTGTCGGGAAGACCTACCTGCAGCAGTTGCTCGAGCCGCTGCGGCAGTTCTCGGGGCTCTACGCCGCGGGCGCGTACACGCTCGTCACCGAGAAGGGCGAAGACGTGATCCTGCCCCGGCTCGCGTCGTTCGGCTCGGCCGCGTCGACCGCCGAACTCGTGCAGGTCGGCGGCACCGACCCGTCGTTCAATCAGGTGACCTTCGGCACGAAGCGATTCGGCCAGTTCGTCGGGATCTCGAACGACCTCGTCGTCGACTCGCTCGTCGACATCGAGGGGCTGACGGCCCGCCTCATCGGTGAGAACATCTCGGCCGCGCTCGGCCAGGATCTCGCCACCGGCACGGGCACCGCTGCGCCCCACGGCATCGCGAACGCCACGACCGCCGGCGTCACCGGCGCGACGGGCGCCGGCGGTGCGCCGACGTGGGAAAACCTGATCGACCTGCAGGAATCGGTGCTCGCGCCGTACCACGCGAACGCCGCGTGGGTGCTGTCGAACTCGGCCGTCGCCTCGGTCCGCAAGATGAAGGATTCCTCGGGCCGCTACCTGTGGGAGCCGAACGGCCAGACCGGCACCGCGTCGCAGTTGCTCGGCGCGCCCGTGCACCGCGACCCCTTCATCGCGGGCGTCGGCCTCGGAGCGAAGTCGATCTTCTTCGGCGATTTCTCGCGCTACTGGATCCGCCTCGTCGGAAACACCCGCGTCGAGCGCTCCGACCACGCGCTGTTCGGTTCGGATCAGGTCGCGTTCCGCGGCGTGCTGCGGGCTGACGGGCGTCTCATGGACGCCTCGGCCGTGAAGCACTTCATCGGCGGCGCGTCCTGATGGGCCGCCCGACGAAGGTCACCGCGGCCGAGTCGGGCGAGATCGAGGGCGCGGAGGTGTCCGCTACGGCGGATGCCGCCGCGTCCTCGGCGCCCGCCGTACCCGACGCGGAGCGGCCGGCGCCCGTCAGCGACGAGCCCACGACCGCGCCGGCACCCGCCGGGGATGACGCCGCGGACGCGTCGACCGACGCGGCGCCGACGGACGCCGACGACGCGTCGACCGACGCGACGCCGGCTGACGCCGACGACGAGTTCGACTCGGGCATCGCCGACGTCGACGAGGTCGAGGTGTTCGTCGCCGTGACGATCACCGGCACACGCAACGGCGAGCCCTGGCCCGCTGTGGGGGAGCCCATCACGCTCCCCGCAACCGAAGCCGAGGCGTACCTCGCCGCCGGCTACGTCACCGCCGACTGATCTCGGCGCAGTGACAAGAGCGGCCCGGGTGCACACACCACCCGGGCCGCTCCCACAAACGAAGGGGGAGGCATGGCGAGCAACTGGCCGCTACACGCCGCCGATCTGCGGAAGGCGTTGCAATACGACGTCGGGCAGGACGACGCCGGCGAACTGGAACTGTTCATGGCCGCCGCGTGCGAGCGCATCGACGTTCACACGGGCCGCTCGACCGAGCCGACCCGCCACGAGGTCGACGGGAAGGTGCCGACCGTGTTCGTGCTCGCCGCCCGGGCCGTCGCGAAACTCTGGTGGCAGCAGGAGAAAAAGGGGCCGCGCGCTCGGCCGACCGAGGGTGAAGACCCGGCCGCCGGCATGGCGGGCGTCGATCTGCCGAGCAAGGTCGCCGGGTGGCTCAAGCCGTACCCGCCGCGCCTGTATCCGGGTGATGCCGAGTGACGTCGATCACACCGGACTCGGCCGCGCTGCGCGCCCGCTCGGGACTACTCGCCGCGGTGCGCGCCGCTGTGAAGGGTGAGCGCGTCGACGTGCTCGCCGGATTCGCCGGCCAACCGACCGAGTTCGACTGGGTTGCCCTGGGCGGCGTGGGTGTCGCCTCGGATCCGGCGACCGTCGCGGCGCGACGGAGCCGAGACGAGACGATCACGCTCGATCTGAACGTCGGTTCGTTCGCGCCCGGTTACGACGATGAGGCCGTAACGAAGGCATGGGGCCGCGCGGCCGAACTGCTGGCGAAGATCTCGACCTACGTCGAGCACGCCGATAACACGACCCTCGGCGGCGCCGTTTCGTGGACCCTCACCGGTTCCGCGGAATGGGACGGCGAAGAGGTGGAGGGCGGCTACCAAGTCGAGGTAGCCGCGACGTTCGTTTGCTCGCACCGTGTGCGGGCTGTCTGAGAGGGGGAACCCGTGAAGTTCAAGAATCAGAGTCCGCTCGGCGCGCTCGAGATCCCGGCGCTCGGCCGCATCGTCGATCGCGACGAAGAGTTCGACGTTCCGGCGGCGATCGCGCCGCTGCTCGCCGGCCAGTCGGCGAACTACGAGCCGGTCGACGACGAGGCGATCGCGCTCGTCGCCGAGATGAGCAAGCCGGCCGCCGAAACCGAGCCCGGAGAGCCTGACGAGCCGGTCGTCGACGCGACGTCGACGAAGCCGGCCCGCAAGACGAGCACGGATCCCGCGCCCGCGGCATCCGCCACCGATGGAAAGGACGGCGACAAGTGAGCACGCAACTCGACTACTCGGTCGGAATCGGTCGAGAGGTGAACTACGGCGTCGCTGTCACGCCGACACGGTTTGTCGAGTCGGAGGCGAAAGCGACCTACGACGTACAGACCGTGAAGGGTCGCGGGCTGCGACCCGGCAAGGGCGTCGCGCGGTCGTCGCGTCACTCGATCTCGCGGTTCGAGGGCTCGACCGACATCGAGATCGAGGTTCCGACGTCGGGGTTCGGGATGCTGCTCAATGCGGTCATGGGTTCCGTGACGAACACTCTCGTCTCGGCCGGCCTGTATCAGCAGGTTCACACACTGTCGAAGACGGACCCGCACCCGACGTTCACGATCCAGGAGGTGTTGCCCACGCTTGACGGTGTGTACACGCACCCGCACACGTTCGCCGGCTGCGCTTTCGACTCGCTCGAGATCTCGGCCAAGGAAGGTGAGTACGTTCAGGCAAAGTTGTCGGCGACGATTCGCCGGCTGCTCACGGACGTCGCCGCGACGGCCGCGTCGTACCCCGCGGTCGACTCGCTGTTCACGTTCGTAGGCGGTGAGATTCGTGTTGGGACGGCCACGCTCGCCGCCCCGACGACGACGGCGCTCGCGACTGTGCTCGGCGCACCGAAGGGCAACGTTCGCGACGCGTCGGTCGCTGTCAAGCGCAATCTGGACTCGAACGGGTACAACCTCGGCGGGGCCGGATATCGCGTGCGGCAGCCGGTCCTCGGGCGTCCCGAGGTCACGGGGAAACTGACGGTGGAGTACACCGACAACGACCTGCGAGATGCGTACCTGAATCAGCAGAATCTTTCGATGCTGCTGACGTTCACGAACGGGACCGCCGCGCTGCAGATCGCTCTTCCCGCGATCCGCCTCAAGGGCGAAGTTCCGGCGTCGAACGGCGGCGAGCCGATCACGCAGTCGATCGACTTCGAGGCGTTCGACAACGGGACCGCGGCCGAGCCGATCTGGATCACGTACCGCACGCTGGACACGACCCCGTGACCGCGCCCCGCGTCACCCTCTCGACGACGGAGACGCGGGCGAAGTTCGAGCGGATCCGCGAGTTCTCCCCGAAACTCGCTCGCCGGCTGCGCCGCGACATGCGGCGTTCGGGCGACGAGATCATCGGCGAGCAGCGGAAGATCCTCGCCGGCCCGCTCCCTCGTGGCATCCGTGCCGCGGGGAAGCGGCGCCGGCGGGTCCGCGATCAGCACGGCCGCGCCCGGTTCCGCACCGTGAACGTCTACGAAGAGACGGACACGAAGCGGCCAGGGCGGTCGCGCGGGCTGCGCCGCGGCATCTCCGACTCGCTGAAAACGCGCGTCGTCTTCGGTAAGAACCGAACCGCGATCACCGTCAGGACGACCGGCGCCAAGCGCACCGGGGCGACGTTCTGGCAGGCGAAGCGGTTCCGGCACAAGACGTTCGGCAGAGAGCCCTACGTCGACCAACAGGGGCAGCCGTATTTCTGGCGCCCCGCGTATGACGGGGCCGCCCGCATGGCGGCCCGCGTCGACTCGGCGCTCGATGAAGCGCTGAAAGAGATCTCAGACCACTAAGAGAAGGGGGCCGCTCATGCCTCAGATTCGCCTCACCGACGACCGTGTCGTCGACGTCGTCAAGCCGAACGTTTCCGAGAAGGTGCTCGCGCAGACGCAGTACCGGCGGGATCTCAAGACGACCCCGCGCGACATGTTCGACGTGATGCAGTCCGTCGAGTGGATCGTCATGCTCCCCGTGTTCGCGACGCTGCAGCGGCACGGCTGCGGCGAGCGGATGCCCGATCTCATGGGCGATGACCGTATCGGGTACTGGCGGCCGCGGATGACCGCCGGCGACGGCGAGGTCGCCGACTTCGAGGAATCGGAGGGTGAGCAGAGCCCGGACCCTCAGTCGTCAGCAATCAGCGACGCGGAGGGCACCGCCCCGAGCGAGGGCTGACCCCCGAGCAGCAACTCGAGTACGACGAGCCGTTCGTCGAGGACCAACTGCGGAAGCGGCTGTTCCTCATCGGGCGGCACGACTACTTCCCGGCCTATACGCCGGAAGTGATCTACGCGCTGGATGCCGATCTTTGGGGGCATCTCGCCGTAACGGCCGACAAGATCCTCGCCGACCGCGAGCGCAATGCGCGCGAGCAGCGAGAGAGGTCTGCAGCGCTCGCGCGCCGCGGAAAGAGGGGGTGATCTCGTGGCTGCGAAGGGTGGCAAAGACTTCCTGATTAGCATCCTCGCGGACGACACCGAAGCCCGGAGCGTCTTCGACGGGTTCGGGTCGTTCGTGAAGAAAGCCGCCGGCGGCATCTCGGCGGCGATGCTCGCCGGCGGTGTCCAGGATGCGTTCATGGGCGCATTCGAGGCCCAGCAGTCGACGGCGGAACTCGCCGCCGAACTCGGCGTCGCCGGCGACGAGGCCGACCGCCTCGGGGCGGTCGCGTCCGCGGTGTGGGCTGACGGGTTCGGGGAAGCGCCCGAGGTGAACTCGGCGATCGGCGACATTCGTCGCAACCTCGGCGAGATGGCCGACGACGACCTCGAGCGCGTCGCCGGCAAGGCGCTCGCGGTGTCGACCGTGTTCGAGGAAGACGTCGCGCGCACGATCGGCGGCGTGTCCGCGCTCGTGAAGAACGATCTCGTCGACTCGGTCGATGAGGGTATGGACGTGATCGCGGCCGGCCTCGCGTCGACCGCGAACCGTGGCGAGGATCTGCTCGACACCTTCACGGAGTACTCGCCGTTCTTTGCGAAACTCGGGTTCGACGCACAGCAGTCGCTCGGGCTGATGAATCAGGGCATGGAGGCCGGCGCTCGAAACAGTGACTTTCTCGCGGACGCGCTGAAAGAGTTCACGATCCGGGCTCAGGAACCCGTCGTGAAGACGGCCGAGGAAATGGCGGCCGCGTACGAGCGGGTCGAGCAGGCCGGCGCATCCCTCGCCCGTGCTCAGCAGAACGAGATCGCGTCTCAGCAGTCGCTCAATGAGGCCCGCGCGCAGGCCGCGATGGATCTCGCCGACATGGCCGATCAACTCGAGGGGGCGGAACTCAGCACCCGGTCGGCCGAACTGGCGCTGCAGCGTGCACAGGAGAACGCCGCGAAGGTGGCGGGCGACTCGGAAGCGACGCAACTCGATCGCGACGAGGCGGCCCTCGCCGTCGATCAGGCGATATTCGCGCTCGAGCAGCAGCGCGAGGCGACGGAGGAACTGCGGCGCGAGAAGGCCGATGCCGACCGTGCCGGGGTGGAGGGATCCGCACAGGTTCAGGCGGCGCACGAGCGCGTCGCGGATGCTCAGAAGGCGAGCGCCGAGGCGGCAGCCGACGTCGCGGAAGCGAACGCGGCCGCGGCTGACAACACGACCCCGCTCGGCAAGGCGTACGAGCGGCTGGGGATCGACGCCGCGTGGGCGGCGAACGCGATCGCAACCGGTGGCCCCGAGGCGCAACGCGCGCTGCAGATGGTCCGTGACGGGCTGCTCGGCGTGACGGATCCGGTCGAGCGGAACGCGCTTGCGGTGCAGTTCTTCGGCACGAAAGCCGAAGATCTGCAGGGCGCGCTCTACGCGATGGACCCGTCGACGGCCGTCGACGCGATGGGGAACGTCGCCGGTGCAGCCGACCGCGTCGGGCAGGCGATCACCGATGGGCCGATGAAAGAGATCGAGGCCATGAGCCGCGACAAGGATCTGATGATCCAGGGATTCCTAGACACGGATGGGCCGATGGGTGACCTCGCTCGAACGTGGGCCGTCTGGGGCGGGGAGATCTCGGGCGTGCTCGGCGCGCTCGGTCCGCTCGCCGGTGCGATGCTGCTGTTCCGTGGGGCTCAGGTCGCCGGCACGGCCGCGACCGCGGCGAACACCGGCGCGATGATCGCGAACAACGCGGCATGGTGGGCATCCCCGGTTACATGGATCATCGCCGGCATCCTCGTCGCGATCGGGCTGCTCGTCGCGGCCGGCATCTGGCTCGTCGAGAACTGGGACGGCGTCTCGGCGTTCTTCGGCGACGTGTGGGAAAACATGATGACCGGCGCCGAGACGGCGACTGACTGGATCGGCGATCGCCTCGGCGAGATCGGCGACTGGTTCGGTAGCCTCGGCGACGGCGTCACCGGCGTTATGAACTTCATCGGCGATGGAATCATGGGCGCCGGCCACGCGATCGCAACCGGATTCGCCTGGCTCTGGAACAACACACTCGGCGCGATCGACATCTCAATTCCCGACTGGGTGCCGTTCATCGGCGGCAATCACATCGGGTTCGACAAGATCGTCATCCCCGCGCTCGCGGCCGGCGGCGTCGCACTCGGGCCGACGCTCGCCCTCATCGGCGAGGCCGGTCCCGAGGCGGTCGTGCCGCTGTCGCAAGCAGGCGACTACGGGCTCGGCGGAAGCGGCGACGGCGAGGTGACGCACGTCGTGCTGAATCTCGACGGTCGCACAGTGTACGAGGCGGTCGAACGCCACAAGCGAAAGCGGAGGTAACAGGATGCAGGCAGGTCCGGCAGGATTCGAGGCGGCGATCGGAGAGCGCGACGCGCTCACGGTCGCCGCCCCGTCCCCGGGCGGCAACCTCGGCGCGGCGAACGGGTGGGCTCGAGAGATCGAGGTCATTCGCTCGCTCGACGGGGAACTGCCCGACGCGGCGTCCGATGTCGTCGGCTCGGTGTCAGCGGAGATGACCGTTCGCGGGGATGCTTACGCGGCGTCCGCGCCACGTCTGTTGCGGGCGTCTGAGGCGGCCGCGTGGCTGCAGTCGGCGACGTCGTGCGCGGTCGGGTACGACGGGCTGACCGTGCCGGTGTTCGCCGGCCTCGTGAACGATCTCGACGCGTCCGAGGAATCCGGCGACCTCGTGCTGACCGCTCGCGACGCGGCCGACCGACTGACAAAGCCGGTCCGGCTCAAGCCGTACGGGTCGAACATGGACCGTCGCGGCCGCGAGGGTCGCCACCCGACGAACACCTCGGCGGTCGTGACGGCGATCCTGCATGAGAACGGGATTCGCGTCACGCCGGCGCCTCGCTCGGACGCGTGCGAACTGTACGTTCCGGGTGTCGGGGGGTGGCTCGCTGACATCGGATGGACGTACCCACAGGGTGCCGGCGTCCCGGTCGACGGGTGGCTCGAGCCGTCCCGATTCGCCGTCGCTCCGAAGGCGACCGGCGAGCAGTTGCGCGGGTTCTTCAAGACCCGACGCAACTACGGCGGCAGCCGGTCGATGTTCGAGGCGTTCGTGAACGTAACAAGCGGCATGAGTCGCGCCGTCCTGTCTGTGCTGCTTGAGGGCTCGCGGTTCATTCTGCGCGTAACCGGCGGAAAAGTCGTCGTCGAGGCGACCAACGGGGGCGGCGCGGTTGAGATCATGTCGGCGAACGTGGCGACCGGGTGGCGGCATCTCTGTTTCGAGGTCGGCGGGAACTACCGGCGACTGTGGATCGACGCCGCTCAGGTGTTCGCGTCCGACACCGCATGGCCGATCACCGTGTCGGCGCAAGAGATCAACTATGTGCAGTGGGACGCCGGCGGCGTGCAGGGCGTCGCCGCGTACTGGCAGCCGACGACGAACACCCGGCCGAGCGCCGGCTACGTCGCTCACTCGCCCGAGGCCGACGTCGCTCAGGGCGCGCTCGACGTGATCGGCATCCCTGCCGTCGACGGCCGCGAGTCGTGGGACGTCCTGAAAGAGATCGCGGCCGCCGAACTCGGCATGGTCGGATTCGATGAGAGCGGCCGGTTCGCGTTCCGCACTCGCGCGATGATCGCGGATGGGCTGATCCCCGTCGCGACGTGGGACGTCGACCTAGTCGACGATCTGCACCCGTCCGTGTCTCTCGACAGTGTCGTGACGCGCGCGACGGCGACTGTGCGGCCGCTGCGCGGCGTCGACGCCGGCCTCGGCGCCGAGACGGAGGAAACTGCGGCACAGCCGTCGTTCATGCTGAGTGATCTGTTCTCGATCGAGCCGGGATCCTCATATCTCGATCTCGCGACCGGCGATCCGGTGCTGTCGTATCAGCAGAAAGTGAGCATCATCCAGCAGCAGGGCGGCGCTTACACGGCGGCTCTCGGCATGGCGGTCTGTCAGGATCCGGGCGGGCTGGTCCGATACGAGGGAATGCAACTCTCGGCATGGATCCAGCCGCTCGACACCCGCACGATCCGCGTGCACTTCCTGAATAACTCGGGGCAGGCGCTCTTCCCGGTCTGGCCCTGGGACTGGACCGAGGCCGGCGGTGTCTCTGGTCCGGTGCCGTACAACCTCAGCGCGGGCTCGCCGGCGCTGTGGATCCTCGGCGTGCAGTTCGGCGACTATTGGGATAGTCCGGTAACGATCGACCGCACGAACGCCGGCGCCGCGACATGGGGAGATCGCGTGTACGCGTTCCCCGACTCGGACTGGCGACAGGACGTGTGGACGACACGCGCGTTCATCGACGGTTTCCTCTCGGCCACGGGATCCCCGCGGGCGACGCTCGCTCAGGTCACCGTGCCGGCCGACCCGCGCTGGCAGATCGGAGATCTCGTCAGGCTCACCGATTGGCGCGGTCGTCAACCGGGGATCGTCGCCCGCATCACCTCGAGCCGGCTGCGGATCTCGCATGAGGTCGAGAACGGCATGATCGGAACGTACGGGCTGCGGCAGGTTGCCGGATCCCCGCCGACGATCGTCACTCAGCCGGCAGACGGTGCGCGCAATGCCGGCTCGACGATGACGTTCACCGTCGCCACGAGCGGCGCGACGTCGCATCGCTGGCAGATGCAAGAGCGCCCGGGGGTGGAGTGGCGCGACGTCGGGGTCGGTACGTCCTACACGACGCCGACTCTCGAGCCGGCGCACTCGGAGCGTCGCTACCGGTGCAACGCGGCCGGGCTCTTCGGCGATGAGTGGACGCGCGAGGCGCGCGTCATCATGGCTGCACCTGGCGCGCCCGCGGTGACACAGCACCCGGCGAGCACGGGGGCACAGGTCGGGTCGCCGGTGTCCATCTCGGCCGCGGCGTCGGGGGATCCCCTGCCGTCGCTGCAGTGGCAGCGCTCGAACCCGCCGGGATCGCCGTTCGTCGACGTACCCGGGGCGACGGTGTCACCTCTGGCATTCACGGCCGACATGTCGAACGCCGGCAATTACCGCGCGGTGTTCACGAACTCGGGGGGAACCGCGATCTCGAACATCGCTCTCGTCGACGTCTATTGGGACTAGGGGAACGGGGTATGCGGTGGAAGGTATCGGGGCATGGCTCGGGGGGCTGACCGTGGGTGAGGCGGTGCTGTGGGTCGTTGGCGCGGCCGCGGTCGGTGGCGGCGTCTGGAAGGGGTGGCCGGCTGCGAAACAGATCATCCGTGGTCTGTACGCCGCGGTCGTCCTGGCCGAGACGCTGGCGAACCTGCCGGCGACGCTGGCGGCGATCGAGTACGAACTCAAGCCGAATGGCGGGCGGTCGATCAAAGACCGAACCGAGCAGACGGTGCAGGGGGTCGCGGAACTCGAGGCGACCGTCGCGGCCGTCGTGCTGCAGCAGGGCGAGATCGCTCAGCGGCAGGACGCGACGGCCGCCGACGTCGCGCATGTGCGGCGCCAAACGGCGTCGCTGAAAACGAGCGTGGGCAGAGTGCGCCGGCGGCTCGACGAACACATTCAGGCGGGCGAACCCGCCGGAAAGGAGTAGACGCTATGAACACTTTCTGGGAGCAGTTCGCGGCATGGTTCACGGAGGACCGCCGGTCGAAGATCTACGCCGTGACGATCGCCGTCACGGCAGTTCTCACCGGGGCGGGCACGCTCGCCCCGGCCCACGCCGAGCCGATCCTCGTCGTCGTGCAGGGCGTGCTCGCCGCGATCGCCGCGGCGGTGCAGTTGTCCAACCTCACATGGGCGGGCCGTGCGCGCTGGTACACGTCTGTCGGTCGCGCGGCGCTGTACGCCGGCGCCGGATCGGTGGGCGCGCTGCTCGTCGCGTTCGGGATCCTCTCGCCCGATCAGGTCGACGAGGCGCTGCAGGTCGTCGCCGGCGTTCTGACGATCATCGGTTCGGTGCTCGGCGTGATCTACCTCAAGCCGGACACGGTCTGACGTGGCGCGTGTGACGTTCGCGTTCGCCGACCCGCGCCCGGACGGAGCAGACGCTCCGACCGGGTCGCGGGTACGGTGCGCGCTGCTGCAGCCGGATTCATCGGCAGATGTCATCCGCTCGACGGCCGCGTTCGACGTCGATCTATACGATGGTGCGGGCGAGGCGACCCTCGCCTCGGGCGTCTGGCGGATCACGGTCGAAGGTGTCTCGGGCGTCGACGAGCGATTCGTCATCGTGCCGGCCGGTGATGACGAGTACGCATTCCGATCGCTCGTCGACGTCGACCCGGCGACGCTCGCGCCGTCACCGGAGGCCGTGGCCGTTTGGCAGGATCTCTACTCGCGGTTGGCCGCCGGCGGTGGCGAGATCGGGGGAGGTCGGCAGTCGGTCGATTACTCGTTCCCCGGTGACCTCGTGCCGCGGATTGGTACGCCGTGGCGATCGCCGTCTGCCCTCTGCAGGCTGACGAAACTCACCGTCGACGGCGTGATCTACGAACCCGGCGGGCTGGCGCTGCGGCTCACCGTGAACGGGGGAGTGGTCGCGGAGATGGACACGCGCGCCGCGGCGGATCGGTCGATCCCGCTCGCGGTCACGATCGGCAACGGGGCGCGGGTCGCCGTCGACATCGTCGAGGTCTTCCCGAATCCCGCGATCTCGCTCGAGCCGGCATATCCGCCGCGCGACGTCGTCGTTCAGGTCTGGTGGGAATACCTGTGATCGAGCACGCGGGACCGGTGCTGGCGGTGCCGATCCAGCGTCCGAACTTTCACTGCTGGGCCGACGCGGTCGTACCCGTGCAGGGCGCGTACACCCTGGCGCAACACCTCGCCGAGTACGACCGGATTCCCGCCGAGATCCGTGAAGTGTTCGAGGCGCCGCGGCTCTACCCGCACGACTCGGCCGATCAGACTCAGGGCGTCGTGCGCTCGCTGTCGATTCACTTCGGGTTCGATGACGCCGGCGCGGATGGCCGTGCAGTGGCCGGCCGGTACACGGGAGACATCTGGGTCACGTCGAGAGCGCGGACCAGAACCCTCGTGCACGAGTTCGGGCATCACGTCGACTACATGTTCAATCGCATGGCCGCCGGCGGCAACGGGTCACGTCAACCTCTGAGCACGCTCCCCGAGTGGCAACAGTTATGGAACGACGTGCGACCCGGGATCCCGTCAGGGAACTACGCCGGCGAGAGCAGCGTCGAGTGGTTCGCGGAACTGTTCGCGTGGCAGGTACTCGACGACGCGTCGGCATTCCTACGCGCCGCGGGCAACACGGTCGCGCGGGCTCGTGCCGTGCGTGCCGCGTTCCTCGCCGTTCTCCCGATGCGAACGCCGTTCCACTACGACTGATGTCGCTCTCCCGGTAAACGCGCCGCTCCCAGCCTCTCAGGGCCGGGGGCGGCGCGTTTCGTCGTTCGCGCTCGGGCTCAGTTAGAAATCATCCCGACGATCAACACGAATAGATAGATGATGAAGGCGACCACCGCGAAGAACAGGATCGGCAGCACGAATCGTTTCCACGCGGGGAGGCGTGGCGACCCGTCGACGACGACGGGCGGTCGGGGCATCGAGCCGGCCGCGATGAAGAGCCCGCCGACGACGCCGGTCCACAGCGACCCGGGCATCTGCAGAAACACGCCGAGCAGCCCGAACGCCAGGGCTGCGATGCCGATCGCGATAGAGATCACCCCGAGCACCCCTGGGCCGCGACGTCGGAGCAGGACGGGCGGGGCGAGTTCCCGCTCGTCGGTCCATTCGGTGCCGGTCCACCGGCGACGGTAGGCGGTGTTCTCGGGGTCGGGATACCACCCGGCGGGGATCGTCATGCCGCGGAGCATAGGGGATCACGGTTACCACATTCCGACTACCCGGCCGGCCGCGGCCGGTGGCGTCGCTAGCCTCGCCTCATGCTCGACCGACTCTTCACGACAACGGAAGTTGCGGCGATCGCCCGTCGCCACGTCGTCACTGTCCGGCTCGCGCTCGAGGCTGGCGACCTCCACGGGACGCAACGCGTTCCGCGCGGGAGGTGGCTCGTCGCTGAGCCCTGCCTCGCGGCGTACCTCGAAGGTCGCCGCTGCGATCACCGCCAGTAGGGATCGAACACCACTCACACTCATGACGGCAGGCCTCGTCGTGGTCATCTGGGCCCTCGCCGGTCCCGCGTTGGCACAGCTGTTCCAGCAGGCGATCGACCAGGTCTCGAGCTTCTGAGAGCCATGCGCGGGTTGCTCGCCGACGATCGCGGCTCGACTCCGGTCGAGTTCGTGCTCGTCGGGGTGCTCCTCACGGCTCTGACGCTCGGTGTCCTGCAGCTGGGTTTGGCGGTCTACGTCCGGAACGTCGTGCACGACGCCGCCGTGGAGGGTGCCTATCACGCCGCCCTCGCCGACGTGGAGACGGCGGAAGGCGCCACCCGGGCGGAGGCCGTGATCGCCGGCGCTGTGGGCGGCGACTTCGTCGACGGCGCCACTGCGCGCGAATCGACCGCTCTCGGACACGAGACCATCGAGGTCACGGTCATCACGCGGCTCCCCCTCGTGGGTCTGCTCGGGGTGTCGCAGGGGTGGGAGGTGACCGTCCATGCGCCTGCGGAGAGCTTGGACTGACCTCGCCCGAGACGAGGACGGCTCGAGTGCGCTCGAGTTCATCGTCGGGGGCGTCATCCTCCTCGTCCCGCTCGTCTACCTGATCGTCGCCCTGGGCACGATCCAGGGGCAGGCGCTGGGAGTGGAGACGACCGCGCGTCACCTCGCCCGGACAGTGGCCACGTCGGAGAGTGCGGGCTCTGCGGACGCGAGATCGGAGCGGGTCCTCGACGCGCTGGTCGCCGAGTACGGGCTGGACCCTGCGGCCGTGTCGGTGTCGGTGTCGTGTGTCGGAGACGCGCCGGAGTGCCCGGCGGCGGGGGAGACGCTGCGTGTGACGGTGGGTGCACGGGTCGCCCTGCCCCTGGTGCCGCCGGTGCTGGGCCTGAACGAATCGGCGCGGGTCGAGGTCGAGTCGACGTCGGTGCAGAAGGTCTCCCGGTACTGGGGTGAGCCCTGATGCGCAGGGATGACGATGAGGGTAGCGTCCTGCTGCTGACGATCGGGTACGCGATGCTCGCGATCGCGCTCATTCTCGTGTGCGTCGACGCCACCAGCCTGTACCTCGCACAGAAGCGGACGCAGGCCGTCGCGGATGCCGCAGCCCTCGCCGGCGCGGACGGATTCACGCTGTCGGCGGCCGGCGGGGAGCCGGTTGCCGAACTGACCCGAGACGGCGTGCACGAGCAGGCCGTCTCGATCACGGCGGCATACGGCGACATGGCGGTGGTGGCGGCCGACACTCCAGACGGCCGGTCTGCCCGCGTCACCGTGACGACGAGGTGGAGCCCGCCGATCGCGGCGATGTTCGTTCCCGACGGGGTCCGGCTGGAGGCGACGGCCACCAGCCGGACGGCCCTGCGGTGATCCCACCGACTGAGTCCGATGTTCGCGGCATCCGTCACCGAGGGATCACGGAGAACAGCACCTTCTTCTTCACCATCAGGAACAGCAGGGCGATCACGACCGTGTGGATGATCGTTCCCTGCCACAGGCTCGTGCGATCGAGCCCCGGGATGTTCGCGACCGCCAGGACGAAGAACACGTGCACGATGAAGACGTACAGACTCGCCTGACCCAACGGCACCCACAGCCACCCCATCACCGCGTTCAACGGCTTCCACGCCACGGTCAGCACTGCGTAGCTGCAGATCAGGACGAGCGGTAGATCCAGGAGACGGCCCCAGTCGAGGTCGATGCGCTGGTATCCCGAGTCGTAAAGGCTGCCGTACAGGTCCGGGGAGAACGGTGCTGGCGTGAAGCCATAGGTGTCTCCAGCCCACAGGTAGACGAGGAATCCGGCGTAACCGACGACGAACGCGCCGGCGAGCACCTTTCCGATCGGCGTCGTCAGCGCGCCGATGATCTGGCGACGGTAGTACCCGATCACGAGACCGTGTGTGAACAGCACCTGCCACGCGAGCAGCGGGAAGACGGCGTTGAACTGCGAGGAGACGGGCGCATAGTCGGGGAAGAGGTCGTGTACCGCGTACGTCGCCCAGCTGCCGAGCAGGACGACCCACCACAGCCGGCGCTTGATCAGCCACATGAGGGCCGGATAGGCGAGGCTGAGCACGACGAACAGGCCCATGATGTTGAACGGCCACGGGCCCATCTCCAGCAGGAGCAGCTGCCGGACCGCGTACCACGGCGGCGGATAGTCCAGGAGTCTGTCGGCGTTGGGATAGAGGTTGTAGACGCGCCCTGTCGACGATTCTCCCGCCTCCCCGGTGCCACGATCGGTGAACGTCATCACGGCGCTCGCGTCGATGAACGGCACGAAGCTGAGGAAGAAGATCAGCAGGATCACCGCCAGGGCGACGAGGTACTGCTTCCGTGCACGCGCCCAGGCCGCCTTCGCCGCCGCCCACTCGCCGACGCGTCTGACCGCCGGCCAGAAGACCATCCCGAGCACGATCCCGCTCAGCAGCACGAACAGCTCGGCGCCCGTGATCGCACCGATCACATTCAACGCCGCGAACGAATACGGACTCGTCACCTCGATGTGCGTGACGACGACCACGATGATCACGAAGCCGCGGATCATGTCGATGCGCAGATCCCTGGAGGACGACTCGTCGGTGTACCGCCAGCGCGGCAGGGTGCGTCCGATGACACCCGACGCGAGGAAGGCAAGCGCCAGCACCGCGGCGCTCCCGGTGATCCACTGGATCTCGTCGCCGCCCTCGCGCACCTGGACCGTCGCGGCCGCGCCCTGCTCCTCGGTCACGACCTCGGTGACCGGGCCCCAGCGGATCACGCCGGTCGCGTTGAGGTCGTCGCTCAGGCGCTTCGCCAGATCGGCGGATGCCGTGGCGCGCCAATCGACCTCGGCCGTTCCCGCTTCGGCTTCCTCGCGCTCCGCCTCGACCCAGGTGATCGAGTCGATCCCGGGGTGGTCGGGGAGCTCGGCCAGCACCTGGCGCCACCACCCCTGCTTGACGGCTGTCTCGCTGTCGCCCTCGAGGGCGAAGTCGTACAGCGCTCCGGTGTCGAGGGCGAACGGGAATCCGGCATCCACGACAAAGCGCTCGTAGAAGCTGTCGCCCTGCGCGGTCGTGTACCCCCACCGCTCGGCGAGGCGGCTCGCGAACTCGCCGGGCTCCGGCGCACTGTTCACCTCGAGCGGCACGTCTCGCCCGGCGGAAGCGCCGGCCTCGCCCTTCGCGAAATAGAACATGGTGAGTCCGACACGATCGACAGCGGACTCCTTCGGGAAATACGGACCGTAGGGGTCGTCCGACTCGGTGAGCATGCCATCCGAATCGGTGTCGAGCAGTCGGAGATCGGTCGGAGTGAGGTCATTCAGGCGTCCGTCGGCCCGTTCGAACGGGTAACCCGAACCGTACGACGGCGCCCACACCATCTCGGCGCCCGAGTCGCCTCCGTGGACGACATCGGCGACTGCTTCGAAGGCATCGATGAACGCCGTCGGCTGCTGCCCCCAGGTCGTCCACGACCCGTTCATCTCGGGGGCGAAGCGGATCAGGTGATGGGTGCCGTACTGGGTGTGCAGCTCCTCCAGCGCGTCGTTGAAGGCGACCGCGTCGCTCGACGTGACGTCTTCGAGCGACACGCGCGGCTCGACGGTGAGGACGAGCACGCTGCCCTGGGCGGCGACATCCGTCGCCGCCCGCTGCCAGGCGTCGCGCCCATCGGCATCCAACGGGTAGGGGAGTCGGATCGCGTAAGTCGCCGGCGTCTGCCCGAGACGGTCCTCGTACCCGTCGGGTGAATCGGCCGCCCAGTCCAGCTCGGGACCGAACCACACGTCGCCCTCGTCCTGAGTCAGCGCTGACGCCGGCGCGACCGCGGCTGCGCCCAGCCCCACCGCGAGCGCGGTGGCGATGAGGAGGCGGGTGATCGCACGCGTCACGAGCGTCGGCACTCCAGGGTCCACACGTTGCGGCCGTCCGTGTACCGGTAGTCCAGTCGGTCGACGGCGGCGAGAGCGAGGGCGAGGCCACGCCCGCTCTCGTCGTCCGCCGTCGCCATCGTGATCGCGCTCAGATCGACTTCGGCGGGAAGGCCGTCGTCGCGGAAGACGGCGGTGAGCAGCGTGGCATCCGCTCGGAGGTCCAGCGTGAAGTGACGTCCGCTCGCACTGCCGGCGGCGACGGTGTGCTCGATCACGTTGCCTGCGATCTCGGCTACCGCGGTCTCGAACGCGAAGCGGACACGGGCGTCCGTGTCTCCGGCCTCGGACCAGAAGGCGGCCAGCTCGTCGAGAACCCGGTCGAGACTCTCGACGGCCACCTCCGCGACGAGACTGCGGTGGATGCCGTCAGTCACCGAACGCCTCCGCCACCGTCGCGCGGGGGCGCAGCACCCGATCGAGGTTCGTCATCGCGAGGATCATCGTGACCTGCTCGCTGGGTGCGGCGAGCCTCAGGTCGCCGCCGCCCTGGCGCGCAGTCTTCAGGCAGGCCACGAGCGCGCCGAGCCCGGACGAATCGATGAACTCGACCTGGGACAGGTCGATGACGGTGACGGACCCGCTGCTGCTCTGGATCTTCTCGGCGACCTGCTCTTTGAAGGAACGCGCCGACACCATCGTCAGTCGGCCCTGCGGGGTAATGAGAAGTCCGCCGTCGCGGGAATCGATGTCGAGCTGCATGTCAGGACTCCTTGAGTTCGGGGTGCTTGTCCGGTGAGTAGAGAGCGGCGCGGATGATGATGCTGAAGACGGCGAGGTCGTAGAGGACCCACGCGATGTTGATCAGTGGAGCGATCCCCTCGGCCTGTCCGACGGCGTAGCGGATGGACACCGCCACGAGCGAGAGGATGAGCGCGCCGATGACGATCAGCTGCGGACGCACGAGGTCCCACCGAGGTCGACCCTCGGCGACCCGCGTCTTCGGTGTCACAGAGAAGTCGAGAGGGCGCCCCAGATAGACGTTGTCGAACGCGGTCTTGACCGCCGCGATCCACACGGGGAACAGGGCCAGTGAGTATTGCGCGCCGCGCCAGGTGGGTCTGCCCTTGGCGACGACCAGGAACAGGATCTGATTGAGCACGAAGAACGGGATGAAGCGGACGAAGAAGTCCACGCTCCAGGCCTGGACGGGCATGACCCCGAAGGTCAGGTACAGGATGGGGGCGGCGACGTACACGAGGGCCGCGAAGCCGGCGAGGTAGCTCCACATCGTGCCGAAGTACATGATGCGCTGCCCCCACCCGAGGCCTTTCTGCACGAGCGGGTTCTCGCGGAACATCACCTGCATGGTGCCCTGTGCCCAGCGGAGGCGCTGCGTGAGCATCGTTGAGAGGTCCTCGGGCGCGAGACCCTTCGCGAGCACCTCGTCGTGGTACACCGACCGCCAGCCGAGCCCGTGCAGGCGCATCGACGTCGCCATGTCCTCGGTGACCGAGATGGTCGCCAGGGGCATGACCGCCTGCGCCTCTTCGTCGCGTCCGACATCGAACGACGAGACGAGGAGCGAGATGGACTCCAGCGCCGCCAGCGGAGACAGCGACCGGTCTCCGAGCGAGTCGAGGGTGACCTCGTCGATCGCGGCCAACGACGCAGCGTCCGCGGTCACGTCGGCCAGCCCGCGGAGCTCGGCGTGGAGGTCGGTGATGTCCTGATCGCTGAGCTCCCGGCGCACCCGGTCGATGCGCGCGTGGAAGGCGAACGTGACATCGGCGAGAGCGTCACCGCGGGCGATCTCCACCTTGACCTGATCGAGCGCCTCGGCGACCGTATCGAGCGCCGCGGCGATGCGGGGGTCGGCTCCGTGGTCGCGCCGCGCGCGGGAGAGCACGCGTCGAGAGGACCGAACGCCGCGATTGACGGCCAGGGTCACCTCGTCGACGTAGCGCGACACCCCGAGCTGCATCAGCGCCTCCCGCCGGAGGATGGCGTTCGAGCCGCAGAAGAAGGCAGCGTTCCAGCCGTCCTTCGACTGTTGGATGGGTCCGTAGAACAGCGGAGCCTGGCTGCCCAAGGGATCGGAGACGGGCACGTTGACAAACCACTGCGGCGTCTGGACGAGGGCGACACGCTCGTCTTCGAACCAGCCGAGCGTGCGGTCGAGGATGTGGGGGGAGGGCACCTGATCGGCGTCGAGGATGAGGAAAAATTCGCCCTCCGTGACCATCAGCGCGTTGTTGAGGTTGCCGGCCTTGGCATGACGAGGACGGTCGCGCCAAGCCTGCGAACGTGTGATCACGCCGATTCCCTCCGCCTCGGCGAGAGCGCGTAGCTCTTCGCGGTCGCCGTCGTCGAGGATCCACGTCTCGTGCGGGTAGGTGATGGCCTTGGCCGCACGTGCCGTCTTCATGACGAGGTCGAGCGGCTCGTTGTACGTGGCGATGAGGACGTCGACGGTCACCTCACGCGTGAGTTTCGGTGAATCGTGGCGTTCGCGGAGCCGCCAGGCGCCCAGGGCGAAGATCAGCGAGTCGATCAGACTGTAGGTCTCGGCGAGGACCAGGGGCACCGCGATCCACCAGGCTTCCCAGTTCACCGAGGCGAGCCAGCGCCAGGTCACGTAGTTGATACCCGAGATGGCGGACAGGAGCACGATCACGCGGACCAGCGCAAGCCGCCGAGTCGCCGCCTGGGCGAGTCGCTCGTTTTCGCGGCGGGTTCCGTCGCGCTGGAGTGTCGTCTCGACAACCATCAGTTTCCCTTCGGTCGCTCGGTCAGCCTGTCATCCGACGGAACGACTCGGGAGGCGGTTGCGAGCGTGTCGCGGCTTCGCTATGCGTCGGCTGGATGTCTCAGGCGCGTGAGTGGGGGACGAACTTCGGGAGCCAGCGCAGGAAGGCCCCCGCGCCGAGGACGCCGACGAGCCCGACAGCCGCGGCGGCGACCGGAAGGGAGAAGGCGGCGGTCAGGAGGGACACCAGCAGCGGGGTGGTGGCGCCACCGGCATCCGTCAACGTGCGCCATGACCCGAGGAACGGTGCGGGATCGTCGGCCGGCGCGAGGTCGGCGCCGATGGTCATGAGGATGCCGCTGGAAAGACCGTTTCCGACGCCGAGCACCGCCGCGAACATCGCGAACCACATCGCGGCGGCGGAGCCGGCGTGCGTCACCGACAGGGCGAGGAAGCCGCCGCCCATCAGGATCATCGCCGGCAGTGCCGCCCACAGGCGCCCGAAGCGGTCCATCACCTGACCGCTCGCGTAGAAGAGGGCGAAGTCGATCGCGCCCGAGATGCCGACGACGAGGGCTATCGACTGGGCATCGAGGCCGATCGAGACGCCCCACAGCGGCAGCACCACTTGTCGCGCCGATCGCACGGCCGACAGACACGCCGCCGCGAGTCCGACGCGCGACAGAACGCGGCGATGTCGCCACATCGTGCGGAAGACACCACGACGTTCGACGACGGGGATCGAGCCCGACACCGGTTCACCGGAATCCTCCACATCGCGAGGGCGCGGGGCCTCCGCCGCGAACTGCCGTTCGGGGTCGGGGCCGAAGCTCACGAGGACGATGAGCGCGACCAGGCACACGGCGAAGAACCAGATCGTCGACCGTTCCTCGCTGAACAGGCCGATCAGGGCGGCGGCGATGAACGGCCCGGTGAACATCCCGAAGCGGAAGGTGCCGCCCAGGAGCGACAGGGCCCTGGCGCGGAAGACGAGGGGAACCCGTGTCGTCATGAAGGAATGGCGCGCGAGCCCGAACGCCGCCGCACAGAAGCCGATGAGAAAGACAGCGGCCGCGAAGGCGAACAGTGCCGGAATGAGCGCCGCGGTCACCGCGGTCACGAGCGCAAGGCTCCCCGCGGCGATCATCGTGGGCCGCTCGCCGAAGCGCGCGACCGCCCACCCGGCGGGAATGTTGCCGATCAGCTGCCCGATCACGAGCAGCGACGCGATGAGGGCCGAGAGCGCCACGTCAGCGCCGAGACCACCGGCGATGATCGGAATGAGCGGGATCACCGACCCCTCGCCGATCGCGAACAGGACGGTCGGTGCGTACACCATGGGACCGAATCGCCAGAGGACTTCCCGGGCGGTGGGGGAGTCGGGGCGGTCGGACATCGGCATCCACGTTACTCTGGAGTGTCATGCTCGAATTCGATCCGTCTGCCGACATCCAGGCCCTCCGTTCCACCTTCGGTGAGATCAAGGCGGTCGTCGACGTCGACGCCTTGCACACCGAGATCGCACGACTGTCCGAAGAGGCGGGCGCGCCCGACCTCTGGGACGACGTCGAGAAGGCGCAGAAGGTCACCAGCGCGCTCAGCCACCGCCAGGCAGAGCTCAAGCGCGTGACCGAGATCGAGCAGCGCCTCGATGACCTCGACGTCATGGTCGAGCTCGCCCACGAGATGGACGACGAGGATGCCGCAGACGAGGCGCGCCGCGAGATCGTCGACCTCGAGAAGGTCATCAGTCAGCTCGAGGTGCAGACCCTCCTCGACGGCGAGTACGACGACCGGGGCGCGGTCGTCACCATCCGCTCCGGTGCCGGCGGCGACGACGCCACCGACTTCGCCGAGATGCTCATGCGCATGTACCTGCGCTGGGCCGAACGCCACAAGTACTCGGTGAAGGTGCTCGACACGTCCTATGCGGAAGGCGCGGGCATCAAGTCGGCGACCTTCGAGGTCGACGCCCCCTACGCGTACGGCACCCTGTCAGTCGAAGCGGGTACGCACCGCCTCGCGCGCATCAGTCCCTTCGGCTCCGCCGATAAGCGGCAGACGAGCTTCGCCGCCGTCGAGGTCATCCCGGTGATGGAGGAGGCCCAGGAGGTCGACATTCCCGAGGGTGACCTCCGCGTCGACGTCTTCCGTTCGTCCGGTCCCGGCGGTCAGTCGGTCAACACGACCGACTCAGCCGTGCGGCTCACGCACCTTCCGACCGGCATCGTCGTGTCGATGCAGAACGAGAAGAGCCAGATCCAGAACCGCGCCGCCGCCATGCGCGTCCTGCAGACGCGGCTCATGCTCCTCCAGAAGGAAGAAGAGGCCGCGAAGAAGAAAGAACTCGCCGGCACGATCACCGCCAGCTGGGGCGACCAGATGCGCTCCTACTTCCTGTACGGCCAGCAGCTGGTCAAGGACCTCCGGACCGGCCACGAGGTGGGCAACCCCACGGTCGTCTTCGACGGTGACCTCGACGGCTTCATCGCCGCGGGCATCCGCTGGCGCAAGCGCAAGGACGACGACGACTGACCCGCGGTGCGGGGAGTGTCGCTGACGGCTGCCACGACCCGCGCGCTTATGCTCGTCAGGTCATGATCCGGTTCGAGAACGTCAGTAAGCGGTACCGAGGGACGAACAAGCCGGCGCTCAGCGAGGTCGAGTTCGACGTGCAGCGCGGGGAGTTCGTCTTCCTTGTGGGCGCCTCCGGTTCGGGCAAGTCCTCGTGTCTGCGCCTGATCCTGCGGGAGGACACCCCGTCGGAGGGGCGCGTCGTGGTTCTCGGCCGCGACCTGCGGAGCCTGACGACGCGGAAAGTGCCGTACTTCCGACGCCACATCGGGTCGGTCTTCCAGGACTTCCGGCTGCTGCCGGGGAAGACCGTCTTCCAGAACGTCGCCTTCACTCTCCAGGTCATCGGTTCGAGCCGTGCGTTCATTCAGCAGTCCGTCCCCGAGGCGCTGGCGCTCGTCGGGCTCGAGGGTAAGGAGAAGCGTCTGCCGCACGAGCTCTCCGGCGGTGAGCAGCAGCGTGTCGCGATCGCCCGCGCGATCGTGAACCGGCCGCAGATCCTGCTGGCCGACGAGCCGACCGGCAACCTCGACCCCGCGACCTCGATCGACATCATGCAGCTGCTGGCCCGCATCAACGCGGGCGGCACGACGGTGGTCATGGCCACGCACGAGGCGGGTTTCGTCGACCAGATGCAGCGCCGCGTCATCGAGCTCAGCGGCGGTGTGATCATGCGCGACGAGCGTCACGGCGGGTACGGCGACACGTCGGGCCTTCCCACGCTGGCTCCCGAGACGGTGAAGGGCGCGGCGGCGACCGCGGCGCTGACGGCCGTCCTCGAACTCCAGAAGCAGATCGCCTCGAACGGATCGTCTGCCGACGCCGAGCAATCGTGGGTGGATGCCGCTCCGACCCCGCCGGCCCCGGAGCCCGACACGGTGCTCCCGGCGGTGCCGGTGGTCGCGCCCGCGCCCGTCGACGAGACCTTCGTGCCGGCTCCGGCCGAAGTCGAGCCCGCTGAGCCGGAGGTGTCTGCCGCGAGCCGCGCAGAGCCGGACACCGGGACGCGGTCGACGCCGATCGACTCCCCGGAGATTGACCTCGCCTCGATCGACGGACTGGGTGTGGCGGATCGGCTGGGGCTCGGCAAGCGGGACGACGAGGAAGTGGGGCCGACCGCATGAGAGTGGGACTGGTCCTCGGCGAGGCCTTCAGCGGACTCCGCCGGAACGCCTCGATGGTCGTCTCCGTCGTGCTGGTCACCTTCGTGTCGCTGACCTTCGTCGGGGCCGCCATCCTGATGCAGGTGCAGATCGGCAAGATGTCCGACTACTGGGTCGACCGTGCCCAGGTCGCCGTCTTCATGTGCCGCGAGGGTTCGACGCAGACGACCTGCAGTGACGGTGTCGCCACAGAGGAGCAGCTCGCGGCGGTCAAGGAGAAGCTCGACAGCCCTGCGCTCAGCGACGTCGTCCGGGGGGTGCGGTTCGAGGACCGCGACACCGCGTACGCGAACGTCCTGGAGCTCATGGGCGACGACTACGAGGCGTTCATCACGCCGGCGCAGCTGAACGAGACATACTGGGTGAATCTCACCGACCCGACGCAGACCGATGTCATCTCGGAGGCCTTCACCGGGATGGACGGGGTCGAGGAGGTGACCGACCAGATGCAGTACCTCGACCCGCTCTTCTCCGCGCTGAATGTCGCCACCTACATCGCGGTGGGTATCGCGGGCCTCATGCTGGTCGCCGCGGTCCTGCTGATCTCCACCACCATCCGTCTGTCCGCATACGCCCGGCGGAAGGAACTCGGGATCATGCGGCTGGTGGGTGCGTCGAACCGCTTCATCCAGACGCCGTTCATCCTCGAGGGTGTCTTCGCGGCCCTGGTGGGCTCGGCGCTCGCGAGTGTCGCCATCATCCTCGGACTCCAATTCGGGGTGAACGGGTACCTCCGCGGTCAAGTGGACTTCGTCACCACCTGGGTGGGGATGGCGGATGCCGCGCTCGTCGTTCCCGTGATCGTCGTGCTCGGACTCGTGCTGGCAGCGGCGTCCGCGAGTTTCGCCATCCGTCGGTGGCTCCGCGCCTGAGCGCCGTACGTCCGAGCGTTCGCCTGGGCTAGACTGGCAGGCCGGTCGCGCGAGGGTCGCGTCGGGACGCGCGGGAGCGCGCGGGAGGAGTCATCATGGTCCGGGAACGCGGCGAGCAGGTCATCGCGACCAATCGTCGTGCGCGTCACGACTACGCCATCGAGAAGACGTACGAGGCAGGGCTGGTGCTCACCGGCACGGAGGTGAAGTCGCTCCGACAGGGGCGCGCCAACCTGACCGACGGTTACGCCTTCATCGACGGCGGCCAGGCCTTCCTCGACGCCGTGCATATCCCGGAGTACTCCCAGGGGCACTGGACCAATCACGCCGCGAAGCGCACGCGCAAGCTCCTGCTGCACAAGGACGAGATCGTGAAGCTCTCGCACGCCGTCTCGGCGGGCGGGTACACGCTCATCCCGATGAAGCTGTACTTCTCGGACGGCAGGGCGAAGGTCGAGATCGCGGTCGCGAAGGGCAAGCGCGAGTTCGAGAAGCGTCAGACCATCCGTGAGCGCGAGGACAAGCGCGAGGCTGAGCGCGCGATGCGCAGCCGCAACCGTCTCGGCGAGTGATCAGCTCGCTCTGAAGCGCGCATCCACCGCGGCGGTGACCACGACGTCCGCGGGCGTGACGGCGAAGCCGGGGGAGCCGGCGGCATCCATCATCATGCCCTTCAGCGCTGCGCGCTCGGCGGCCGGCTCAGGTGCGGGCGAGAGCAGGCCGGCGTCAGCGACGTCGAGGGGCTCGAGCTTCGTGCGGCCGATCGCGCCCGCGTGCGCCGTGGCGCGTTCGACGGCGTCGCCGACCGCCGCGGCCGCGGTCTCCCGCTCGAGCCGACGCGCGGTCGTGGGCGTGAGGTGCCAGTCGATGCCGTCGATGCGGACGGAGGGCCCAGCCGAGACGTCGTCGAGCCAGCCGGACACCGCCTCGAGATCGGCGAAGACCGCGGTCAGGACGAGGCTGGCGTGGTGCACCGGCTCGAGTTGCGCTCCCGCATCGTTCCACGGACGCTCGGCCCAGATCGACACGCGAGGGTTCGACCAGGTCTCGACGGCGCCGCGCGCTTGGAGGTCGGCGAGCGAAGCGCGCAGCGGCTCCACGGCCCGGTGAACGTCGGCGATCACGGCGGCGCGGTCGCCACCGTCGGTCTCGGCGGCCACCCGCACGGTGGCCCGCTCCGGTGCGATGCGCGATTCGCTCGTCCCTCGCACGGTTACGATCAGCTCGCTCATGCGACGACTCTACGGCGCAGTGCGACGCGGCCGCGGCGCCGGCGGCGGCGGAACCTCCTTGGCGGCGATGACGGCACCGCGGGGGATCCGCTCCTCGCCACGCTTTCCGGCCACCACGATGACGTCGTCATCAGCGGAGAGCAGCTCGCCGAGCGCGTCGGTCGCCTGACCCGACGGGAGGAGATACCGCACGACGACCCGTCGCCCGGGGAGCGGCAGGTCTCTCACCACTGGCCCGGCGCGTAGTCCTTCAGGAACACTCCGAAGAGGTCCTCACCCGCTTCGCCACGCACGATCGGATCGTAGACGCGCGCCGCGCCGTCGACGAGGTCCAGCGGAGCATGGAACCCCTCCTCGGCGAGGCGAACCTTCGTCGGGTGGGGGCGCTCATCCGTGATCCACCCGGTGTCGACGCTCGTCATGAGGATGCCGTCCGTCTCGAACATCTCCCGCGCGCTCGTGCGGGTGAGCATGTTCACGGCGGCCTTCGCCATGTTGGTGTGCGGGTGGCCGGGGCCCTTGTACCCGCGGTTGAACACGCCTTCCATGGCGCTGACGTTCACGATGTAGGTCCGCCTCGCGGAGCTGGCGGCGAGGGACGGACGAAGCTTCGACACGAGGAGGAAGGGGGCCGTCGTGTTGGCCAGCTGCACCTCGAGCATCTCGAGCGGATCGACCTCCTCTACGCGCTGCACCCAGGAGTTGCTGTGGTCGAGGTCGGGGATGAGGCCGCCGGCGTCGATGGCGGTTCCTGCTGCGAGACGCTCCAGCGAACTCGACCCCGCCGCCATCGCCTGCTCGGTGAGCTCCTCCGCACGGGATGCCGCAGCGGCGAGGATCGGATGCGCGGTGACGGAGCGCTCCAGGGCCTGGGGGTGCTGGTCGTTCGTGTGCCCGAACGTCACCAGCTCCGGGAGCGGTCCATCGGGAAGCGGGGACAGCTCCGCATCCACCAGCGGCTGATACGCGCCGGGGGAGCGGCGGACCGTCTGCGTGGCGTTGTTGATCAGGATGTCGAGCGGCCCCGCTGCGGCGACGTCGTCGGCGAGCCCCACGACCTGTGCGGGATCGCGAAGATCGATTCCGATCACCTTCAACCGGTGGATCCAGTCCGACGCATCGGGCAGGCTGCTGAACCGGCGCACCGCATCGCGGGGGAAGCGGGTGGTGATCGTGGTGTGCGCACCGTCGCGGAGGAGCCGGAGAGCGATGTACATGCCGATCTTGGCGCGTCCGCCGGTGAGCAGCGCGCGCTTGCCGGTGAGGTCGGTGCGGGCGTCCCGCTTGTCATGGCTCATCGCCGCACACTCGGGGCAGAGCTGGTGGTAGAACGCGTCGACGACGGTGTAGGGCTTTTTGCAGATGTAGCAGCCGCGGGCCTTGCGGAGTGTTCCGGCGGAAGGGGTCGTCGTCCGGGTGCTGATCGGGATGCCGCGTGTCTCGTCGTCGATGCGGTCGGGCGCCCCGGTGGCGGTGGAGTGGACGACGGCACGGTCTGCCGCCGCGATCGCGTCGCGGATCTCGCGACGACGGACCTTCTTCGTCGCCTTGAACATCGCCGCGGTCGCGCGGCGGACGGTGACGTAGTCGGGGTGCGTCTGGTCGACGTCTGCCAGCGCGTCCAAGACCCGGAGCGTCGTTGCGAGGTCGGCGGGGTCGATGCCGCTGGGAGCGTCGGCGGTGGGGGTGGACTCGTTCTCGGGCACACGAGATTCTACGCCGGGACGCGCACCTGTTAGCGTGCGGGGGTGACCAGCCCGGACGCCGCACCCGTGACCGCCCGCATCCGCGTGTCCGCTGCGGTCATCGTCGATGCGGACGGTCGCCTGCTCCTGGTGCGGAAAGCCGGCACCACGGCCTTCATGCAGCCCGGTGGCAAGCCCGAGCCGGGGGAGACGCCCGCGGAGACCCTGGTGCGGGAACTCACGGAAGAGCTCGGACTCAAGGTGGCGGCGAGCGCGGTCGAGCCGCTGGGAGAGTTCCGCGCGAGCGCGGCGAACGAGCCGGGCTTCGTCGTCGAGGCAGACGTGTTCCGCGTCGACATCGGTGGGCAGACGCCTGTCGCGTCGGCCGAGATCGCCGAGCTTCGCTGGGTGTCGCGATCGGATGCCGCGACCGTGGAGGTCGCACCGCTGGCGGCGGAGTACTTCCTGCCCGCCTGAGGTTCGGCGGGAATGGCGACGGTGCGGCATCCGTTGTAAGCTGTGATGCTCGGGTGCTTCGGCATTCGGGTGACAATTCCACAGTGCGACAACGGTCCACACGCCGCCAGGCGTTACGGGGATGATCGGTTTCGACATCGCCTGTGACTCTGCGGGAAGCGGGCCGAGGATGCAGGGTTATCTCGTTAACGATCTCTGCGAACCAATAACTGCCGAAAAGAAGCAGTCCGACTTCGCCCTCGCTGCCTGAGCAGCGAGCCCGAGTCCGTCAATCCGTGACTGATCCCGTCACGGTCCTTGGCGTCATCTAAGGGATCTTGCTGCGTGACGTCGCCTGAGCGTCACGCGGGACTTTCTTCAGGCTGGGCCCGTCGACTTATGTGTCTGTACTGAATGTCGGGGCCGAGCAGAACGCCTTTTACAGACTGCGCCCGGAGAAGACGCCGTCTCTCAGCGATGGACGGGGGTTCGATTCCCCCCATCTCCACGAACCGTTGTCGCGACGAGGAAGCCCCTCGACACCGTTCACCGACGGCGTCGAGGGGCTTTCGTTTGTCCTGGCGAGATCAGGGACGGACGTCGATGAGGTCGAGTCCCTGCTTGGTGTCGGACACGGTCACCCAGCCGTCCCCGAAGCGGTAGGTCATCCCGTAGCCGTCCGCGTCGAGGCGGAGCGCGAGCGCGGGGTCCTCGGTGACCAGCGCACCTGCGGCGTCGTCCTCGCGCAGCCAGCCCTCGGCGACGAGCGCATCCTGGATGCTCGCTGCGTCGTCGGCGTCGATGGGCGCCCAGCCGAAGAGGACCAGATCATCGCTCGTCGGGGAGGAGAAGTCGCCCCACGTGCACGAGGTCCCGTCGGGGAGTTCGAGGTCGAGGATGACGAACGGGTCCTCCCGCACCGACCAGTCGTTGTCGGTGAATTCGGCGACGGTGTCCTCGCTGAGCATGTTCTCGCACGTCACGTCAGCAGGATCGACCGTCGCGGAAGGTGTCGGGCTCTCCGCCTGCGGCTGCGCGCCCTCGGAGGAACCCGGTTTCGGGGCGGGCGCGGGTGTGCCCGTGCAACCCGCCAGAGCGAGGGTGAAGGCGACGCCAACGGCGGCGAGGGCGCGAGGGCGGCGTGTCATCGTCTCAGGCGCCGGTTCCGCGCACGAGTGCGAGGAAATCATCGTGCAGGATGCCGTTGGTGGCGAGCGACGAACGCGTGCCAACGGACTCAGCGCCGTCTGCATCGGTGAAGCGGCCGCCCGCTTCGAGGACGATGGGCACATGCGCCGCGATGTCGTATTCCTTGACGTCGAACTCGGAGACGAACTCGAGGCGTCCTTCTGCGAGGAGCATGTACGGCCAGGCATCCCCGTACCCGCGGTCGCGCCACACGCGACGGGACAGATCGAGCAGGGCATCGAGACGGCCGGCATCCTGCCACTGCTGGATGCTCTGGAAGCTGATGCTCGCCTCCGAGACGGATGCCACATCCGAGACGGCCAATCGGCGCGGCGATCCGTCGGTCGCGTTCGTCCACGCGCCGAGGCCTGAGGCACCCCACCACCGCCGTCCGATGCCGGGTTGGCTGACCACTCCCACGCGGGGGACGCCGTCGATGGCGAGGGCGATCAGCGTCGCCCACATCGGGATGCCCTTCAGATAGTTCGCGGTCCCGTCGATCGGGTCGATGATCCACTGGCGGCGCGCGTGACCGGTGACTCCGAACTCCTCGCCGAAGACCGCGTCCTCGGGCCGCTCCGCAGCGAGGATCTCGCGAATCACGCGCTCGGTGGCCAGATCGGCCTCCGTGACGTGCGATGCGTCGGCCTTCGTCCGGACGTCGAGGTCTGCGGCATCGAAGCGCGCCATGGAGACGCCGTCGGCCGCGTCGGCGATCTGCAGCGCCAGCCTCAGGTCGGATGTCAGATCACCGTCGAACGGCGCGGTCCAGGACTGCGGAGTGGTCGGGGATGTCACCTCTCCAGGATACGGGCGCCGAGGTGGCTCGATTGGCGCGGTGTGCGATCGTGATGCTAGTGTTGACCCTCGGTTCGGAACATTCCGAATCACGCACCTCTAGCTCAATCGGCAGAGCAACTGACTCTTAATCAGTGGGTTCAGGGTTCAAGTCCCTGGGGGTGCACCACAGAGAAAGGCCCGGAAATCCGGGCCTTTTTCGCGTTCCGGGGGCCTTCTGAGGGCACGCACTATGGCACGGCGGGGGAGCCGCGTGCCATCTACGTGCCATAGTGCAGAGCGTTGGCGTGCCACTTTGTGCGGCGTCGTGCCTTCTACGTGCCATAGCGGAGGGGTCTCGCGGGCACGAAGAAGGGCACCGGCGGTGCGTGCCGGTGCCCTTGCCCCCGTCCCTTGCCTGAAACGGATCCCAGGCTAACTCAGGCCGGCGACACGGTGCCGGTGAAGGTCTGCTCAGCCGAGGTGTACTCGTTCGCCATGCGGAGGGTGAAGCTGTAGGGGCCGGCCGCATTCGGGATGCCGAAGAGGGCGAAGGTGGGTAGTGACGGGTCGCCGAACTCGAACTGCAGCCCCGAAGGGAGCGCGCCAGCAACGAGCCCCTTCTCCTCGAGATTGGCGCCTGTCCCGTCGATCGCGATGCGACCGACCGACGATCCGACCTTGAGGGCGGGGAGCTGCTTGGTCGTGAATGCGATGCGAGCTGTCACGTTCGCATTGACGGTGAGGTCGACGTACCCGCCGTAGCTGCTCGCGCGGACCTTGTAGGTGCGGGGCGTGCCATCGCTGGTCGTGCCGGAGATGAGACCGCTCGGCGAGAGCGTGAGCCCGGCGTGGAGCGGCCGGGTCGGGTCGGGCAGGCTCCACGTGATCGGGTCCGGGCTCGTCGCCTGGAGCTGGAAGCTGTAGGGCTCGGTGCGGATGATCGCGGGGAGGGAGGTGGTGGTGATGACCGGCTTGGGGCGCGAGGGATCGAAAACGTACCCGGTGAACGCGCGGTCCATCGTGCCGCCGGAGCTCGAGACGCGTACGGTGAACGCGTAGGGGCCAGGCGCGACCGCGTTGCCGTGGATCATGCCGTCAGTGAGCTCGAGGCCCGCGGGCAGGGCGTCGGCGCTGATCGACCACGTGACCGGCAGTCCTGACTCGTCGAAGAGGCGGCACGAGACCCCGGCGCCTACGGAGATGTCGCCGAGAGGGTAGCCGGTGATGGAGGGCTCCGGGGGGCTTGCGATCCAGCTCGAGCCCCAACTGAAGGCTGGGAGGTCGGGGAAGATGTCAAGCAGCAGCGCGCGCACGTGGCCGGCGACGGCGGTGTTGTCTCCGCAGAGACCAAGGAAGATTCTGGGGTGATTACTGCGGGCCCCGTTGTAGTTGATGTCGATGGATTTCGTGAGTAGCTCGGCGATCCATTCAGCGCTCGAGTTGTGGCCGTAGAGTGCCTCTTCCATCGTCAGCATCGAGACGGCGAACAGGGACGTGAACTCGGCCTCATTCCTGAGCGCACCCTCGGGCTGGCCGTTGCTGACGCGCCACAGGTAGTCGATGTGGTGGGCGTACTCATGGATCGTCGTCGACTTCTGACGGTTGATCTGAACGAACGCGCGGTCGCCGTACCTCCCGCCCCAGCCGTCGGGAATAGACCACCCCGTGAGTCGGAATAGCGCTGCCATGGCGGCGGAGCTGTCGGAGTTGCTCGCGACGGCGATGTTGAGCTTCCGCGTGATACCCGAGCGAGACGACCAGCGTTCCAACGGCTCACGAATGGACGGGGGTATGAGCTCGAGGCCGGCTGCCACGATCGAGCTGTAATCCGCCGCGACCGCCCCGTCAGGGGTGGCATCCACGACCATCCAGGCGACGCCGGCGCCGCCAGCGGGGGTGAGTGGCCGCGCGGTGATCGCCGCAGGAGCCTCGAGGATCATGCCGACCACCGATACCAGATGGTGACCGTGATCCCTTCGGGGAGAACGCTGGAGGTGGGGACGGTGGCGATCGCGAGGGAGAGGACCGCCGAGGGCTGGAGGGCGGGGGCGGACTCGAAGATCCGGCCAGCCGAGCTCGGATTCTGCTTCCACAAGGCCGCGGACTGTACCAGGGCGGGGAGAGTGAGGTCGCCGGCGGTCGACCCATTGACGTAGGCGCGGACGGTCGTCTGACCGGAGGCGGGAACGTTGGCGATACCCCGCACGGTCGCGGACATCCCCAGGAGCTCGACGGTGCCGAACGGCGGGGTGATCTGGCGGGGGTCGATGTCGCGGACGGTGACCTGGCCGCTGAGGAACCAGGAGAACGACATGAGGCCGGGGCCGGTATCGCCGGAGCCTCCGCCGGGTGTGCCGCCGCCGATGCCGTCGGGGATGACGGCGCGGTCGATCTTTCCAGTCGCGGGGTCGACCGTGGCGAAGAGGGTCATCGTCAGAACTCCGATCCGTCGGAGACGTAGGCGGCGTCGGTGTAAGCGGTGCCGGAAGCGTTGGAGAAGACGGCCCGGTACTCCACCGGCGTCCCGGCGCATTGGAAGGTGTAGGAGGTGCCGCCGCTGCCGGTCTCGGTGCTCCACGTCGTGTTGGGGTAGGCGCGCGACTGCCAGTAGACCGACGGCGCCGGCGAACCGGTTGCGGCCGCGGTGAGGGTGACCTGCGTACCGACGGCGTATGTGCCGCCGCTCGGGTGCTGCGTGACCACCGGTGCGGTGCCGCCTCCGCCGCTCGAGGTGACGGTGACCTGAGCGGCCGAGGTCTGCACGGTGCCCGACGGGTTCGAGAATACGGCGCGGTAGCGGCGACCCGTGTCAGCCTCCGCGAGGGCGGGGGTCGTGTAGCTCGAGGAGAGCGCGCCGCCGATGTCGGTCCAGGTGACCCCGTCGGCGGAGGTCTGCCACTTCACCGACGGGGCGGGCGAGCCGGCGGCGGCCGCGGTGAACGTCGCGGTCGCGCCGGCGGCGAGCTCGACACTGGCAGGCTGCTGCGTGACAACGGGGGCGCTAGAGGCGACGAGCTCCACGACGCCCGGGAAGGTCGGGTGGGGCGTGATCGACACCGACGTCGGCGCGAGGGGGTTCGCCGCGAGGTACTCCTGCACGGCCGTCGGGAGCGCTGCCTGCACCGCGGGAGGGGCGGCTGCCTCCGCGGCCGCGGTCGCCGCGTTGGTCACGAGGGTCGGGTTCACGACGCCGACCGGGGTGAGCTCGGAGAAGCGCGCGGTGCCGTTGCCGATGACGATGGCGTTCTGGCCGCCGTCGGTGATCTGGCCCATTTCGCCCGCGCCGAGGATCGGGTTGACGGCCGTCCACTGCGAGAGCGTGCCGCGGCGGACGGAGATCAGGTCTCTACGAGGCATCCAGCGCTCTCCTTCCGGTGGTCAACCGGGGAGTCTAAGGTGCGCCAGGGGCCGCTCCGCCTTCCCGCGATGTCGGCGTACGATGGCATCCTCGGCCGGAGGAAGGATCCCGGCTACCCGTGACGAAGAACCGCCGCTACGAAGCGCACTACGACGGCCTCAACGACGCCCGCATCGCCCAAGCCGCCGCCACCCTCGCGCCCACCACTCTCCCGATGCAGGCCTACGGCCCCGCCGAGATCGAGTGGAAGCGCCCTGGCGTGCCCGTGTGGGCGTGGATCTCCTGGACCGACGCGCCCGCCACCCGTATCGCCGCCGAGGCCACCGGCTGGAACGATCGCGTCGTGTGCGTCGAGTGGGAGGCCCGCGGCGGCCGCCGCTCCGTCATGGTGTGGCGAAACGCCGTCACCCGCAGGAGCTAGGCCGCCGCGAGCTGCACGAGCTGGGGGTAGCCGATGCTCGAGGAGGCGTGCGGGGTGCCCCGCCAGACGCAGCCGGGAATGTCGCCGTCGATGTACGGGCCGGGGTAATCGCCCGCGATGAGGGCGAGCTCGTCAACCCACATATCGCCGCCGCCGGCGGCCGTCCCCATCTGGATTCGCAGGAACGCTTCGGTGGCGTCCGCCGGGATCGTGAAGGTGTGGCGTAGCGTCGTCTGCCCCGCCGCATTCGGGGCAGCGGCGGAGGGCAACTCGACGTAGTTGCCGGCGGCGGCCCTGTAGATGGGTCGGATCCTGCGAGCATTCGTGGCGACGTTCCCCGTCTGGGCTCCTGCGAGTCGCATCGTTGCGAGAGCCGTGTACGTGCCACCGGGTCGCATGCCCAGGCGGAATCCGCCGGTGTCACCACCGATGGCGATGTGATTGTCGGTGATATCGGAGCGCAGAGGAATCATGCGGACGCTGTAGCGACTCCGCTTCATCCATGCGGTTGACAGGACTGCGGCGCGCGCTGACGACAGCGGGATTCCGTCGACCTGTGCGCCGAGCAGGGCGCTCGGCGAGGCGCCCACGGCACCAGCCCAGCCCGGGACGAGGTCGGCATCGGGCGACGTGTCGCCATCGAAGTATTCGCCGGCATAGTCGCCCTCGATGACGAGCGCGTCCATGGCATCGAGTGTGTCGCCGGCGGCCCAGTTCGGTCCCGTGTCGGTCGAGGCGTTGCCGATGTATGGGAAGAAGTTGATCCAGCCATACCCTTCCGGCATGGTGAACGTGGCGCGAAGCAGCGTCCACTCGCCCGGGACCAAGTAGCGCCGAGCGTACGGCGCATTGTTCGGGGCGATGACGCCGACCACGGTCCCGCCGGTCGCGAGGGTCGCGGCGTCGACTCGTAGCGAGGCGCCGTTTCCGGTCTGCGTTCGGATCGCGACGGCCGCGGATGCGCGGATACGCATGAGGACGGTGTAGACCTTGCCCGCGACCATGCCGTTCATGCGCGCGACGATCCCGGTGTCCTCCGGGCCGCCGGGGGTGTTGGTCCACGTCTTCCGGTAGAAGCGCCGCCCGCCGAAGCCGCCCGACTCGATCGTCGAGGTGCCGGTTCCGCCGGCGCTGCCGAACCATCGCTGTGTCCAGTAGGTCTCGTTGACTGCGACCGGGGAGGGGTACAGCATGAGGTTTCGCCGCACCTCGACGAGGGCTGCCTTCGCGGTGCTCGCCGAGCCGTGCGCGGTCGACTCCCAGCCATAGGCGATGCCGGTGTTGTCGATGGTGTCGCCGTCGAAGTAGGGGCCGTCGTAGGGGCCCGGGACGAGGGCGAAGTCGTTCCAGTAGACGCTCTCCGACGGGTTGCTCGAGCCGTGCATGAGGATCGCGTAGTTGAGCATCGTGCGGTCGGCTGGCACGGTGAAGGTGAGGCGCGCCTGATAGACGCCCGCTGCATTCAGCGTGGCGGCCGACGCGAAGGATACGTTGCCCCCGGGTGTGGCGAAGTTCACTGCGATCTTGCGGGCGCTCCCGTTGAGCGAGCCAGTCAGTGGCCCGTCCAGGGTGAGCCGAGCAAGGATTGTCCAGGTCGTGCCGGGCGCAAGCAGGGCGTTCATGTTCGGCACGAGGTTCGTCAGGTGCGCGAAGGAGAAGTTGCTGGTCCCCGTCGGGATGATGCGGAGGCCCCCGCGCGCCCAGTTCTTGATGACGCGCGTTGCGGTCGGCTGGACTGGGACGTTGCCGATCTCGACACCGTGAAGGACGGCCTGTGATGAGCCGGCGGTAGCGAGCCACGCCGGGGCGAGATCGGCGTCAGGGGTGGTGTCGCCGTCGAAGTAGGCGCCGGTGTGAGGGCCGAGGACGATCGTGGCTCGCGTGATTCGCCATTGCGAGCCGGCGACGAGTTGGCCCGGCGGCACCATGAAGGTGAACGCGTTCGGCCCGATCGTGCCGGTGGTGTTGGCGGGCACGGTGAAGGTTCCGACATACCGGCTCCAGCCCTGCGGGACCGATGCCCCGAGCGTTCCGGGGTAGGTCGTGCCGCCGGTGGTCGGGGTGGTTACCTGCACATATACGCCATTGGCCGCGTTGGGTGCATAGACATCGAGGGCGACAGTGATGACCTGCCCCGCATTGACGGTGATCGGCTCGTCAGCGAGGCCAAACGCGGCGCGGAGGTGCTCGCCGATCGTTGCGGGAAGGGTTAGGTCCCACGTGGGGCCCGAGGGTCCGACCGGATTGCGCGTTCCGGTGATCCCTGCGGGCGTGCCCGCTGTCCATCCGGCCGAGTTGACTGCGAGGGAGGGGTTCTTCGCCAGGTTCCGCCACACCTCTACGGCCGCAGCCTTCGCAACCGACGGCGAGGCGTTGGCGGCACCCTCGAAGGAGCAGGCGATGCCGAGCGTGTTGGGCGTGTTGCCATCGAAAAAGGGCAGGGGTACGGGTCGAGCCTCGACCATTTGCTCGCTGATGTGGACGGCGCCGCCGAGGGTTTGGACCTGGAAGTCAGCGAAGCGGTAGACGGTGCCGTACTGGGGTCGGGAGCTTGTCGCGTGGACGCGGCGGGTCTCGCCAGGGGCGAGGCGCCAGTACGCGTCGGGGCCCGCGATGTCACACCAATCCGTGGTGACGAGCACCTCCTCTGTGCCGAGGTTCTTGATCGTCGCGGAGGCCGTGTAGGTCACCCCGTCACGGAGCTCGGCGAGGGCTACGAATAGTCGGTAGATCGCCTGAGCATGGACGGAGCCCTGCGTGAACGTGTCGCCGAGGCGCCCGTCGACGGTGGTGCCCTGGGTGAGCACCGCGCCGCCGGAGAGGGTCGTCGCGAGCCGACTGCCCGCCCAGATGTTCCGCCGCACGACCGTCGTCCCGGTGGCCGCGCGCTTGAATCCTGGGTTTATCGCGAGGTTGCGGCGGAAGATCGTGGTCCCCGGCACGACGCGCTCGAAGGAGGGGTTGGTGCAGAGGTTCTCGACGGGCTGGCCGAACGCGTCGCGAACGAGCTCGCGGGTCACGGGACGAACACCCCGCCGAGGACGCCCTGCCAGCGCTGGCCGGTCCAGAACAGGTGGATGGTCATCTCGGCGTTCGGCTGCGTCGGCATGACCGGCGCCGGAGCGCCCTGGGGTCCAGACCAGACGATGTTGCTCGGGAAAGTCACCGTGTACGGGCCGCCGGTCGCGGCCTGGCGGATGATGAGGGTGACAGTGCCGGCGATGCTCGAGGAGAAGGACGGCATCGTCTGCAGGGTGATGTTGCCGTTCAGCGGCCAGGTGCGGGTGAGGGGAAGGCTCGAGATCCCGACGGAGCCCGACTGGGCGCCGATGGCAGTGGGGGAGAGGTCGCCGATGTCGCCCTTGTCGCCCTTCTGGCCGCGCACGTTGCCGGCAACGGCATCCACGCCGCCGACGGTGGTGAGGACGAGGTTGTCGCCGACGATCTTGGCGGTGGCGGGCGCTGCGGTGAGGGTCTCGCGCATGTCGTCGAGCAGCTCACCCGCCGCGACGACCGCGGCCTCGGCGGCCATGCGGTCCTCGCTGGAGACGACCTTGATGACGCCCGGGTGGGGCTGCGCCGGCACGAGGAGAGCGAGGTTCGCGGCGCCCAGGTGTGGGACGTCGAAGAGGGTCGTGGCGGGCTGGACGGCGACATCCTGGAGCTGGAACGAGGCCGTCCACTGCACCTTGTCGGGCTCGCCGTCGGGCTGATCGGTCGCGACGATCCAGACGCCCTGCGGGATGGTGCCAGCCTGCTCCTTGGTGGTCCCCGGCGGGTAGATGTCGCCGTTGATGATCGGGCAGATGGCCTGCTTGATCACGGCCATGCGCGGCGGGTCGGCGCTCGGCCACCGGAGGTCGGTGATCGACGGCGTCAGGGTGACGGCGCCGTTGAGGGGCACCTCGTCGGGCTCGTCGCCCTCGTCGGGGCCGTCGGCGATGAAGGAGACGAAGCGGCCGTAGACGCGACCGTACCGGAGGGTTCCGGGCGGGTTAGACACAGGTGTACCGCCTCTTGGGTGCGGGGGCGAAGGTGAAGACGTCGTCGGCGGCCGCGGCATCCGCGGCGTCAGCCGACCGGTAAAGGCGCTCCGCGATCTCCGCGAGGGGCGCGCCGCGGTCGGGCATGGTGAGCTGGAGGTCGTCTGCGCGGACGCCGACGCGGCCCTGCTGCGCGTAGGCGATCGCGAGGGTGTTGACCGCGTGCGCGGCCGCGCGGAGCTCGTTGCCGCCGGCGGTGGTGAGGTACGCCTCGAGCGCGGCATCGCTCCAGACGGCGTAGTTGACCTGCCCGGGGACGGGCGGGAGGAGCTCGCCCTGGCTCTCGGTGTCGCCGACGTGGATGCGGACGCGGCCGACAGGCGAATCCGCGGAGATCGGGTAGACGCCAGGGTTCATGAGCGGGGAGTCTAGGGGGTGTTTTGCGCGCTAAAACGCTGGGAACGGCGAAGGCCCCGATCCGAAGACCGGGGCCCTGCCGTCAGGTCACGCTTACGGCGCGACGGGGTTTCCGCCGGTGCCGTTGGAGACGCCGACCCACTTCTCGTCCCACAGCACGCCACCCACGACGTAGCGGTAGCGGAACGACAGCGAGTCGTTCTCGAAGCCGCCCTCGAACTGGTCGACCTTGCCGCCGCCGAGGTGGAAGCCCGCGTCGCTGCGCACGCGCAGCTCGGGGAGCTCGTAGCCGCGGAGCTTGAGGATCTCCCACACCGGGCGGCCCTTGGTCGTGCCGGGGGCCGGAACCATCTTCCAGGAGGTGCCGGTGAGGCGCTCCGTCTCGACGATCGTGATGTTCGGGAACAGCGAGCGCATCGGCGGGGGCGTGATGCGAACGCCGGTCGACGGGTTGGTGATGTCGATGGTCGCGAAGTACCGCTCGATCTTCCACTCCAGCGGCTTCTTGCCACCGATGGGCACGAAGACGTTGTAGCGGCTGATCTCACCGATCTTGCGGCCGTTGATCTGGCGGAGGCCGATCTGCATGTCGGCGGCGATGATCGCCTCCGGCGAGGGCAGAGCGTTGGAGGGGACGACCGTGCCGTCGGGGAGCGTGAACGCGCCGAGGGCCGTCTTCGCCATGTCGAGGGCGTCGAAGATCTCCGCGTACTGCGTGTCGACCGTGGTCCGCAGGAGCTCGTCGGGCAGCGCCTCGAAGAACCCGACGGTGTCGTTGACGCGCGACTCCCAGGTGTAGTCGAAGCGGAAACCACGCTTGCTGAGCTTCTGGTAGAAGCTCTCGAGGTCCGACTTCACCGACACGAGCGGGTAGCGGCCGCCTTCGGGGACGATCGCCGCGGCGCCCTGGTCGTCGACGCCCACGCCTTCGACGCCCTTGCCCGAGATGAGCGAGAAGAGGGTGACGGGGTTGAAGTCCCGCACCTTGCGCTCGGCGACGAGGCCACCGATCGTCTTCTCTTCCTCCTCCGGGAGCTGGGGGATCGTCTGCAGGTTGATGAGGTGGGACATCGCGAACGGCGCGTCCGAGCTGGCGAACAGCTCCGACAGCGTCGCCTCGGCGATGCGGTCACCGGCGAGGGCGGCCTCGTAGAGGCCCTGGACGCGCTTGACCTTCTTCTCGGTCACGCCGGGGGCAACCCGGAGCTTCCCGTCGAGGTCGAAGGCGTTCTTGTACTTCTCGAGGAGGGTGCTGATGTCAGCCATGATCAGAGTCCGATCGCGATGGGCAGCTTGCCTGCTGCCTTGGTGTACGTGGGCGGGTAGACGACGCGGCCGACCTTGGTGTTGCTGGCCGACTCGAGGGTGAGCGAACCGTCGGACGTGACGTAGACGGGGGTGTGGTTGGCGGTCGTGGTCGGGGCGTCGACGCCGCCCGCGATGGTGACCTTCACGCCCGCGAACTCGTAGACGCCGTCGACGGCGACCTGCACGGCGAACTTGCCGTTGGGGACGTTGTCGACGTCTTCGAGCGAGACGCCCGGGCGGTTGTAGCCCGAGATCGAGAACTGGCCGACGACGTGGGCGGGCTTGTTGACACCGAGCGTGTCGGTGATGGTGACACCCACGCGGCCCGACTGGGCGACGATGGTGTCCTTCGGCGTTGCCGCGTCGAGGATCCAGGTCTCGGTCTTGTCGTCACTGAACGAGAAGACCTGCTGAGTTGCCTTTGCCATGAGTCAGTCCTTTCAGCCCTGGAGGCCGGCGATGGCGAACGAGTGGGAGCGACCCTCGGCGAGGGTGTACTCGGGGCCCTGGGCGGCGCTCTCGGCGATCGACTCGGCCTGGACTGCCACGGCGTGCGCGAGCGCCTCCGTGATGTCCTTGCCGGCCTTGACGTCCGCGATCAGCGACTCCTTGGCGGTCTTGCTCACGAGCTTCGCGGCGTCGATCGCCTCGAGAGCCGTGATGGCCTTCTCGATCGCGCTCTCCGTTGCGGTCTCACCCGGGGCGGCCCCGGCGGCTGCGGCGTCGGCCGCTGCCTTGTGCTCCGCGACGAAGGAGAGCAGCGGCTTGAAGGGGGCGGTGAGGGCCTCGGCGAGGGCCTCGATGTCCTTCTGTTCCATGCGAGATTCCTTCTCTGTGGTGGATCCGGGCGCCGGGGTGGAGCCAGGCTGTGCACCCTCAGCGACGCCGAGGGAAGTTTTCTCGCGCTTGCCGGCGAGGTCGATGGCGAAGGTGGCGGCTTCGCGGATGGTCGTGCCTTCGACGATGCGGCGCGCGCTCTCGAGGGCGAGGGTGACCACCGCGCCGTCGGCGCCGGGCACCTCCACGAAGTCGATCGAGTTGTAGGGCGCCTCGGTGAGGGGCAGGAACCGCTCGACGATCCACGCTCCGCGCTCGCTCTTGGCGGGCACGTAGATCGGGTCGCCATCCGCGTTCAGCTCGGGCTTGCCGTCCTCGTCGAGGAGTACCTGCTTCTGCAGCTCGACGGAGACGGTGACCGAGGTGCCGATCACGTCGCCGAACTGGCGGATGAAGTCGGAGGGCTCGCCTTCGGCGGCGATCGCCTCGGCGTACATGCCGTCTTCTTCTTCCCACAGCTCGGAGGTGGTCTTGGCCCAGATGCGGCGGATGTCGCCGCCGGCCTCGCACATCGAGTCGTGGTTGGCGCGCATGCGCGTGCCCTTGGGGAACGAGGCGCCGAAGTCGCGCTTGATGCGGTCGATCGGGTAGTCGGCGCTGGAGCCTTCCACGACGGTCGCGCCCGGCTCCCAGCCCATGACGCGCACCTTGAACTTCTGGCCGTCGCTCTCGGGGACGACGGCGCGGGTGCCCTGGCGGTAGCCGGATTCGTGGACGACGAGGTTGTCCTGCTCGTCGGCGTGTTCCTGGCTCATGGGCGGGGAGTCTAGGGTCACGTTTCGGGGCAAAACGCTTCCCGTCGATTACTTCCCGGCGCTGTCGTCCTGGATGTCGTTGGAGGCGTTCCCGCCCTGCTGTCCGCCGGTGCCGTTGCTCTTGCCCTGGTTGGGGCTGGCGGTCTGCGGGAGGGCCGCTTTGCCGCCGCCGGAGAGGTCGCCGAACGGCCGCTTGGCGCCGGAGGGCGGGGTGCCGTGGGGTAGGCCCAGCAGGTTGTCGACGAAGTCGCGCGCCTCCTGCTCGGTGTAGAGGTTGTTCTGGTAGCCGAGCATGAAGCCCTGGATGACGCGGTAGGTCTCGTCGCTGGCGTCGTAGGGGAGGAACTGGACGTCGGGCTGTTCCTTCATGCCGAGCCACTTGAGGACGCGGATGTCGAGCTCGACGTGCTCGTCGCGGCGGGTGGTCATCGCCAGGCGGGTCGGGAGGTCGAGAGTCGCCGCGGACGCGGAGCCGCCCTCGTCGGAGGAGTCGGCGGAGAGGGCGATGGCGGTCACGTCGAGCGAGGTCGCCATGACGGCGAGCACTGCGCGGAGGGTGGAGAAGTCGTAGCCCTTGCCCGCGGACGACAGCGGCGTGAGGTCGTTGGCGCCGCCGACGATCGCCATGCCGCCGGCGGTCTCGGCGTTGGCGTACTCCATGGCCGCGTTGTCGGCGGCCTTCTTGTTCTTCGCGGTCGCCTTGTAGGCGAAGCGCGCGAGCGCGCCGGTGACGGAGAGGCCGTCCATGTAGGCGTCGCGGACGATGCCGTTCCAGATGAACGCGGCCAGGGCGTCGGGGGAGCCGTACGCGAAGCCGTCGGCACGGTTGGCGTGCTGGTCGAAGATGACGTGGTCCTGGTCGACGGGGATGCGCTGACCGGCGGGATCCTTGATGTTCAGGACGCGCTTGTCCTTGAACTCTTCGACGAAGTACCACTTCTTCATGTGGGTGGTGCGGCCCGAGGCGAGGTCGACCTTGGTCCATTCGCGGAGGTACGCCCAGATCTGCCCGAGCCCGTTCGGGTCGGTGAGCTGGCCGGTGACCTGTCGGAGGGGGAGGGACTCGAGCTGCTTGGTCTTGTCGTTGCCGATCCACAGGGCGATCGAGCTGGAGAACAGGCGTCGCTCGCGGCGGTGTCGGGCGGACGGCGCGAAAAACTCGCGCTGGTTCTGGTCGGTGAGGGTCTTCTTCTTGATGTTGGCGAGGCCCTGCGTGCCGCCCTCGGGGAGGTTCCCGTACTGGATGCCGCCCTTCCAGATGAAGTCGCGGCGCAGGCGGAAGCCGCGGCCCATCCAGGGCGCGCCAGGGATGGCCTCCTCGATCTTCGCGGCCCACTGCTTGAGGTCGGAGAGGGTGAGGCCGAACTCGGAGTCTTCATCGCCGCCGAAGAGCGTGTTCCAGCCGCGGTCTTCGCGCTTGAGCATGCCCATGATGCGATCGAAGTGCTCGGTGAGCAGTTCGACGCCCGCCTCGTTCCCGGCGGCATGGGCCTCGGTGAGGGATTCTGCGAGATCCTCAGCGAAAGCGCGAAGTTCGGACGACATAGCCGGGGAGTCTAGGTGCGATTAGCGCGCAAATGATGCTCGATCGGCGTCACATCGGATACCACTCGGACTCCGGATCGAAGAGCTCGTCGAGGAGGTCGCGGGGATCCTGCAGGAGTGTCTCGCCGCCCTCGAGGCCGCGGAGCTCGTTCTCGGTGAGCGGCTTGGTGTTGATCGTGGCGAGGATGAGGGCGTCGAGGCGGTCGGGGGAGCCGTTCATCTCCGTCCGCATCTCCTTCTTCGGAGTGATCGCGATGGCCCGGTACTTGTCGTAGTCGAACGTCACGGCCTGGAGCTGGGAGCGCAGGGCCTTGTCGTCAGGGTCGAGGTCGAGGCTCTCGCCGCGCAGGAGATCACGGAGCTGGTCGTGGTTCTCGGCGCGGGTGTTCGCCCAGCGGCGCTTGTTCTGCGAGGGGCGGGAGCCGTCGACCTTGATCAGCTCGTAGCACTTCTCCCGGAACTCGGGCAGGCGCATGAGCTGCGCGGCGATGCCGGAGCCGAGACCGCCGGCGTCGATGCGAACCTCGTGGGCGCCGAGGTGGGTGGCGATCGCGTGGATGCGGCGCGCCGCGGTGACCTCATCCTCGTGGGACCAGAGGCCGGTGGTCTGGCGCGTCTGCCCTCCCTCGTCGTAGCTGATCGTCTCGCCGAAGATGCGGCAGTGGCCGCCGCGGTTCACCATGACCACCGACTCGTCGCCACCCATGGCGGCCGGGTCGAAGCCGATGATGACGCGGCTGCCGGTGGGGTCGATCTCGCGGGCGCGGGCGTTGCCGATGTGGGTGCCGGAGAAGAACGTGTTGTCGCCCTCGGCGGGGAACTCGCCGTCGACCATCGACTTGAACGCGCCATTGGGGGTGCCGGTGAGGTTGCGCTCGGCGTCGAACTTCGGGTCGTAGACGATCTCGCCGCCGGTCTTGAGCATGCGCTCCATCTCGAAGACGAAGCGGGCGGAGGTGAGACCGGAGCGCAGGAGGCGTTCCTTCTCCGGGTTGTCGGGGTAGACGACTTCGCCGGTGAGGTTGGGGGTCTCGTAGGCGGTGATGGTGTGGAGCTGGTACTCGCGGGCGAAGCGTTCGTCGATGAAGCGCTCGTGGAACGGGGTGCCGAGGTTGTCGGGGTTCCCGATGCCGGCCATGCGGGAGTCATCCGAGGTCATGAGCTTGTCGATGGCGCGGTAGATCGGTTCCTTCACGCCGCCGGCTTCGTCGAGCATGATGAAGTTGCGACCACCGGTCTTGCGGAGACCCTGGAACTGCGAGACCGCGTCTGAGGCACCGGGGACACGCGCGACGGCGAGCACCCGGTTACCGCCGGGCGTGTGGTACTGCCAGGCGTCCTGCTCGCTGATCCAGCCGGGCCAGGGCATGGCGCGGCCCTGTGACTGGGCAAGCGTTTTCTGGTAGCCGTAGGCCTCTTTGAGGTACGCGAAGATGCCCATGCGGACCTGCGCGAGGGTGGGCGCGGTGCAGATGGCGAGGGACTCGTCGGCGGGGTAGACGGTGATCCAGTACAGCACCCACCGCGCGGCGCCGTGGGTCTTGCCCGTACCGTTGGCGGATTTGATCAGGGTGCGCGGGTTCTTCCCGAAGAGCACGTCGTGGCTGATCTCGGCCATCTTCGCGTACATGCGCTCGTGCATGACGTCGGAGAGCCAGGCTGCGAAGTCGGTCCGGTAGAGCGACTTCTTGGAGCGTTCGGTGAGCTCCTGGATCGCGGAGTCGAACGCGACGCCGTCAAGCAGCACGCTCTACCTGCTTCTCCTCGATCCGGCTCCAGGCGTGCTGCATCGCCTCGATCTTGAGCTGGTCCCACTCGGTGGCGGCGATCTCGCCGCGCAGGGCGCCCTTCATGTACGCGAGGGCCTCGTCGACGATGGAGCCCAGCTCCCGGCCCACATTTACAGACCACGTGTTCAGGTCTTCGTCGGTGGCGCGGGCGCGCTTGTCGTACCGCGTGAAGATGCGGTCGATGTAGGCGAGCTGCAGCTTGAGGTTGTCGTTGTACGCGTCGCGGCGCGGCCCGGAGAGCTCGTCCGTCCCGCGGAGAACGCTTTCCTTGTACCCGTCCAGGTCGGCGCGCAGGTCCATGAGGTTCAGGCGCACGAGCTGCAGGAGGGCACGCTCTTGCTTGGCGTCGCTGAGCCAGTCGGGAGCCTCGAGGAGGGCGTTGAGCCGCTCGTCGACGCGCTCGGGCGTGAGGACGCCGCCGATGCGCCGGGAGATCTCCGCGCGGCTGAGGCCGGCGGTGGACAGCTCGATCAGGGTGTCGTCGAGGGTCTTACCTCGGTTCACCTTCGGTTCGAGCTGGCGGGCGGTCATGGCCGCGCAGTCTACGCACGAGAAACCCCGCCTCCACCTTGCGGCGGGGCGGGGCTTCCGGGTGCTACTTCGTGGCGACCGCTTTCGCTCGAGCCTTGGAGGCCTTCGAGATCTCCTCGATCGCCTCCCGCTCCTCCCGGTCCAGGGCCCGGGTCGAGTGGTCGGGCGCGAAGTCGATGCCCTCGTCCGGGTCGACCTCGGGCTCCGGCTCCACCGGCGCCGGCAGCGCGTCGGCGTCCACGAACGGCGCGCCGTCGATCGCCCACTCGGAGATCGCCTTCACGAGGGCGTTCGAGTCGGCCCGTCGACCGTTGGGGCCGGCGGCGTTCGGGTTGAACGCGGTTTCGGGGGCGTGGAGACGCCAGATCGAGTTCTCGTGCGCGCGGTTGACGGTGTGCTTGGCGAGCTTCCCGATGAACTCCGCGACCTTCGGCTTCGTCCACGCGTGGTGCGTGACGAGCTCGTACTGCACGCCGGCGAGCACGCGCAGGAAGAGCGGGTTGCCCAGGAGCATCGTGTCGCGCAGGGTCGCCGCGGTGATCTGGCTGTGCGCGTACGCGTTCAGCGGAGGGAGCTGCTCGGTGAGCATCGAGAAGAACTCGAGCGCCTCGCGCGCCACCTGCTCCTCGTTCAGCGTCGCGTTCTGGTAGCGGCTGATGCGCCCGTCGAAGCCGACAGTGAGCACGCGCACGATCTCCACGACCTGGCGGGCCGAGAGGAGGTACGGGCTGTTGCGCTGGACGCGGTCCTGGTCCATCTCCACGTGGTTCTTGAGGAGAGCGTTGTCGGCCTCGAGCACGATCGCGAGGGCGCGGTTGACGGCCTTGGTCGAGTCGAAGCGTGCCTTGGTGGAGGCGGTGATGCCCAGCGCGTTGTCGGCGATGTCGAAGAAGAGCTGGCGGGCCTCGGTGGTGCTCTTGGTGACGTGCACCTCGACGGCGAGCCGGTTTGTGTAGAACCGGTCGCGCGCGGCTTCCAGCTCGCGGATCTCCTTGTCGAACATCGCCACGCCCTTCGCATCCAGTCCGGTGCGCTTGGCGGCGGCGCGCTTGGAGCGGGCCTTGTCGATGTCGTCGTTGAGGACGTCGAGGGCGAGGAAGAAGCCGAGGATTCGGTGCTGGCCGTCGAGGATGTGGATGTCGCCCTGGTGGCGCTTCGAGTAGCCCATGAGGCCGAACTCAATGTCGGGGAGTGCGGGCATCCCATCGGTCGCGAACTCGAAGATGGCCGGAGCGCGCAGGATGATCCCGGGTGCCACCCAGTTGTCATTCTCGATGAAGTAGCGAGCAAAACCCTGCGCGTGCGAGGGGCGGATGCGGCGGTTGCCCGGCGTGCCGACGCTCGGGTCGGGGCGCGCGACGAGGGAGGTGAGCTGGTCCGGGGTGAGGTTCAACCCGTAGACGGTCCGCTGCCCCTGCTTGTAGCGGGTCGCGAAGAACTGCTCTTTGGTCTGGTACGACGAAGGCATGAGTGTTGGATTGATCTGTGCAGTAGACACGGTGCGCTCCTTTCGAGGCGTGTCCATGATGGACCCTGCGGCATAGTGCCGCAAGAAGCCACGCTGCCCCTTGACAGAACCTTGAGGAAGCGTCTGTGAGACGTATGCGTGATTGCGGCATCTTAGCGCGCAAATCTATGGACCTTGTTGTTCATCTGGCGTCCACCGTCCTGTCGATTAGCGCGTTCCAAAGGTCGCCGTCGCTCACATATGCTTCCATGCGGCGGGATGCACTCGCTCTGGGAACAAGGAGGGGCGCGGACGTGGGATCGCGTGTGAAAGAGCTAGACGGCGGCAGGGAAATCACCCTGGATGCCCAAGGGGATGTCGTCTATCTGGTCGGTCGGGGGTTCACCTACGAGTTCGACCGCGGGATGTTCGAGCGGATGCTCGAGCGCGAGCTGGGCGTTCTGGGGATGGCAGCTCTCGCCAAGATGACGACCGCCGCACCGGCGATCGAGTCGGCTAGCCGCTGTGCACGCGCTGCACAGTGTGAGCTCGGGGAGGCGCTCACACCCGCAACAGCCTGAGCGTGGAACGACGAAGGGAGGGCGCCTGGGGGCTGCCCTCCCTTCGCGTTTGCGGGCTACTCCGCCGTCTTGGCCGCGCGCGGCGGCGTGGGCTTGGCCGGCTCCGCGTCCGCGAGGTCGGGGGAGTAGAGGTAGTCGAGGTAGCCGGAGCGGATCTGCGCCTCGTTCAGCTTCACCGCCGCCTCCGAGATCTCCTTGTACGACCCCGTCTGCTCCACGAAATACGTCGGCTCATCAGGGAGTTTGTTGAACCGCTCGATGTTGGTTGAGAGCTTGTCCCCGTCTCGCACGACGGCGGCGCGCTTCTCCACGACGAGCTTGAACTTGATGATGGTGTCGGCGGGCGCGCTCATGCGGATGCTCCAGGGGTCGGGGTGGTGGGGGTGGCGTCGGTGATGGCGTCGAGGATCGCGTCGACGTTGAACCAGGCCTGCATGACCTTCTCGCTGTCGGCTCCGCTGTCGCGGAAGGCGAGGTGGATCTGCCTGCCTGCGTCGTCCGTGTTGCCGCGGCCCCCGGTGATCAGGAGGGTGGGGGCGTTGCCCGGGTGCGTGCCGGTCGCCGTGACGAGCGCGCTCACGCGGTCACGTCCTGGTTGCGCACGGCGTCCGCGGCCGCGGCCTTCTCGGCGTCGGCCGCCGCGTTGATCGCGCCGGCGACAGCCTGGGCGGCTCCCGTGGCGGCGATGACGCCGACCGCGAGGGTGCCCTGCGGCGCGCTGGGCGCCTCGGTCGCCGTCTCTTCGGACTCCTCGGCAGCCGGGTCGAAGCCGACGATGACGCGATTGGCGGCCGGGTCGTCGGGGAGGACGGCGTTGCCGGTGGGGTGGCCCCAGGCGTCGAAGTCGTGGCGGGCGAGCTCGCGGCCGGGGAGCGAGGTGACGGCGCGGTCGACGGTGTACAGGCGGACGACGCCGGTGCCGACGATCTCGATGCGCCAGATGTCGCGCTCGTCCTTGATGGGCAGGCTGAGGATGAGGGCGTCGATCGCCTCGGCGGTGGTGAGTGCCATGATGCTTCCTTCGTGGTTGGTCGGGCGGGTCAGAGGGGCAGGAGGGGCCATTCCGGGCGGACGACTGCGGTGGGGTCGGTCTTTCGGAAGTAGGCCTGGAGGGATTCGCATTGACGTTCGCGCCAGCCCACCTGTCGGGCGTGGAGCGTGTCGAGCGAGAGGGCGGCGACCGCCTTGTGGCGGAGCAGGCGCTGCGCGATGCGGCCGGCGGCGACCGCGTCGGAGCTCGCGTTGTGCGCGTCCTCCGCAGACAGCGGGACGCTGTAGTGCTCGGCCATCACGGTGAGCGTGCGCTTGCCGCGACGGTAGGGGTCGATCTTCTTGTCGAGGACGAGCGTGTCGATCACCCGCACGGCCTGATTTTGCGCGCTAATCGGGTGCGTGGGCGGCGCGAAGCGCAGCGGCGGCACAGCGGGCGCGTGGCGGCGCCGCTCGGCCTCGAGGAGGGTGAGGTCGTATGAGGCGTTGTGGACGACGAGGGGGCGGCCGCCGATCGCGCATTCCGTGGTGATCAGGTTGATCAGGAGGGCGACCGCGGACGCGGGGGAGGCGTTGGCCTCCGCCCGCGCCCGCTCGTTGGTGTAGCCGTGCACCGCCGCCGCGCCGGCGGGGATCTCCACGCCGGGGTCGACCACGAGGTTGACCTCGCGGCGCACGTGACCGTCCGGGCCGATCACCGCGGCGTACGCCGTGACGATCCGGTCGGTGGTCGCGTCGACGCCGGTGGTCTCGGTGTCGAAGACGAACAGCTCGGAGGCGGTGCGCGCGCTCATGCTGCGGCCTGCGCCTGGGGGAGCTGCGCTGCGCGGTGCAGCGGGATCGGTGCGGACGCCGGCTCGGTGACCTCGCCGAGGATCATCGACTCCAGCTCGGCGCGCACGTGCGCGTCGCGGCCTTTCGGGAACTGGGTGATGATCGCGGTGCGGACCGCTTGGGCGTCCTCCGCGGTGGGGGCGGGGGCGGGCGCGCCGAGACGCTCGGTGAGGCTGTGCTCGCTCCTGATCACGGCTGCACCTCACTCTCGGGCGCTTCCGGGCGCATGACGTCCGGGCCGGGCGTCACGTCGTCGGCGAAGTGCTTTTTGAACGTCTCGAACGCGATCGACGCGAGCTGCAGCGCGTAGAGCTCGATCTGCGCCTCTTCGTCCTCGAACTTGATCGGGAAGCCGTCGGGCAACGCCACGGCGACGCCGTAGCGCTTGTCGTCGATCAGGAGCGAGAGGCGCGCCATGCGCGCTTCGGGCAGCGCGTCCAGGTCGGCGAGATCCTCGGGGGTCGGCTCGGGGATGAGGGGGTCGGGGGTCTCGGTGGGGATGGGGCTGCTCATGCGGTGGGGCTCTCTTTCCGTCCGGTCTGGTCGTTGAGCTGGCGGCGGACTTCGCCGGCCAGAGTGTGGTCTTCGACGCTGCCCAGGTCGTAGGCGCCGTGGCCGAGCTCCTGGATCGCGGTCTTGAATGCGCGCATGCCGCGGATGAAGTCGGCGGTGATGACGACCTCGCCGAGGTGGGCGGCGCCCCGTGCGGATGCGAGCGATGTCAGCCGCGGGCCGGTGAAGCCGCCCGTTGCTGGGGTGCTCATCCGCTGACTCCCGACTTCACGGCCACGCACAGGGCGGGGTCGTTCGCGAAGACGCAGCCGAAGTCGCCGCCGGTGATCCAGAAGCGGATGCCGAAGGCGATCGCGGCGATCACCACGAAGAGCGCGATGGCGGCGATGAGACCGAGGGTGTCGGCGCTGGGGCCAGTCTTGCGCGCGTTCATTCGGCCACCTCGTCGGGGGAGACGGTCTGCACCGAGATGCGGAACGACCGCTGAAAGACGACCTGGTGGATCTCTCCGTAGCCGCCCTCGGCGATCTCTTCCTCGTCGGTGACGATGGCGACCTTGTCCCAGATGGCGCGGCGGCCGTCGGCGACGATACGGTCGCCCAGCTCGACGATCCCGGCGGTGATGGCCGCGAGGATCGCGGGACGGGTCGCCTCGAGCTCTCGCGGGATGACGACGTTCTGCTCGTACTGGCTGCTCATCCCTTGCGGCCTCCGTTGTTGATGAAGTGGACGATCCGCTTCGAGGCGCGGGAGGTGCCGAGGCCGGGCACGAGGGCGCGCAGCGACTCGGTGGGGAGCGCGTCTCCGGCGTTGCGGAAGACGGGCGCGGTGACGAAGGAGCGGAGGGCGACGGGGGTGGCGACCTTCGGCTTCTTCTGGAAGCGGGTCTCGGCGGAGTAGCCGGCGAGGCGGTGGAGCTTCTTGCGCAACTTACGGGCGGTGGTCGACAATGCGGTTCTCCTTCTTTCGTGCGGCGGATGCCGCGACTTGGGCTTTCTTGCAGGTTGCGCACACGATCGTTCCGCGGTCGATGTAGGTGTTGCCTTCGATGAGCGGGTGATTGCGCTTGCAGTGGGTTCGGGGAACCTTGGGGGTGTTGAGCTCGCGGTCGATCGCGTTATCTCCACCGGTTCCCCATGCGAGATTCGAGGCGTGGTTCTCGTACTTCACGTCGTTCTTGTGGCGGACGAAGGGGAGGTCGTCCGGGTTCGGGATGAATGCTTCGGCGACGATGCGGTGAACACCGATGCGCCGCGCCCTTCCGTTCCGGTAGAGGCTGACAGCGAGGTAGCCATTCGGTCGGCGGAGTCGGCGAAGAATGACGGACTCGGAGCGCTTGAGAGAGCGCACGCGGCCATGACTGCTGACCTCGTAGTCCCCCTCGTGGCCGACGACCGGTCGCCATTCCTCGCCCATCAGGAGGGGTCGGGCAGGGCGACGATGCCCAGCACGACCGCGAAGCGGGGCGCGCCGTCGGCGCTGTGGATCCTCGCGTGGAGGGTGCCGGTCTCGGAGTCCGCCTCGTAGCTGACGTCTTCGATCGCGAAGCCTTCGGCGGTGCAGGCCTCGAGGATGGCGAGGATGTCGGTGGTGATGAGGGCGGCGGCCGCGGTGCTGTCGAGCTCGGCGGTGGGGGTGGTGGTCACGGGGTGTGCTTCATTTCGTCGAGGGTGGCGCGGAATCGGGCCGCGTCGGAGGTGAGTTGCCGGCGGGCGGCGAGGAGTTTGCGGCGGCGAGTGTCGTGGCGGCGCTCGGCGCGCAGCCATGCGTCTTTGATCGCGCTGCCGAAGCTGAGGAGCAGGCCGACGACGGTGAAGAATCCGACGAGGCCGGCGGCGCCGAGGAGGATCTCGCCGAACGTGTAGCGCTCCAGCATGATCGAGCCGAGCAGGCCGAAGAACGCGACCACGAAGAGTGCGAACAGGGTGAGTGCGACGGCGCGGACGGCCTTGCGGATGATGCGGAACGGGTTTCGGGCGGTCATTGGGCGAAGCCTTCGCGGTGGCGGGGGCGGCGGTGGCGCTTGATGAAGCGGCTGATGAGGCCGCAGACCCACCCGGCGAGGTAGCCGCCGGCGAACGCGCACGCCATGGCGAGGGCGGCGGCCGCGACGACCGCGAGGGCGGCGCTCGTGAGGAGCAGGTAGGCGATGTACGCGACGATGATGACGGCCGCGACGGCTGCGTGGCGGGCGAAGCGGGTCACCATGAGAAGTCCTCCTCCTGCCAGACTCGGGAGGGGGCGCGGAAGAGGTGGAAGCGCTCGAAAAGCCTCCACTGCTGGCCGCACGACCGCTCCTGACCACCCCGCAGGATGGTCCCGTCGCAGCGGACCACGGTGCCGGGCGCGTGGGCCGCGACGTCGGGGAGGTTGCAGCGGTGGCCGGGCTTGCTGATGACGGTGTAGCCGGCCGTCTTCCCGTTGCGGTTCACGCGGCGGCCCGCCCGGCTCGGAAGATCACGTCGCGGAGCTCGGCGAGGTACTGCTCGATGCGGGCGGTCTCGGTGGCGTCCGCGGTGAGGCGCCAGTCGGCGACCTTGTCGGCGAGGGCGTGGCCGAGGAGGTCGATGATGTCGCGGGCGGGGATGGCGTGGCTGATCCTGGCGTCGGCGGCGACGCCGGGCTGAGTCGGGTCGGCGGCCGCGCGCTCGTAGGAGCGGACGGTGCCTTCGGCGACGAGGTTGAGGGAGCCTTCGCGGATCTGCAGGAGCAGGCGGGCGGGCAGGGTCTCCACCACGGCCGCCTGCTCCAGGTCGGGCCTTCTGATGAAGGCGGGGGCGCTGCTGACGGTGTCGGTGGCGCTCATGCTGCGGCCGCCTCGCTCGCGTCGCCGACGATCGTGACGGCCGTGCCGAGGAGGAAGGCGAGGGCGGCGTTGTACCGGTCGACGGTCTCCTCGAGCGAGGTGGCGGTGGCGCGGAGGGTGATGGCGCGGTTCTCGGCGAGCTCGAGCTCGCGGCGCGTGCCTTTGAGCTGGCGGACGGCGTCGTCCCGGAGGGCGCGGAGCACGCTGGTCGGGTCGGACGAGTCGAACGACTCCGGGATGGTGCTGCCGTCGATGATGATGCGGGCGTTGCCGGGCGTGGTGGTGTCGGTCACTTCTGGGCTCCATTCTTCGGGGCGGTCTTGCGGGCGGGCTTGCGCGGGGTGCGGGGCTTGGGGGTCTCGGTGACGGCGGCGAGCTCGGCGCGTTCGCGGGCGGCCTGCAGGCGCGCGGCGTGGGCCTTCTGCTGCTTGTTGGGCTTGGTGATGAGCAGGCCGAGAACCTCGGTGGTGAGGAGGATCAGCATGGGCGCGAGGGCCGCGAGGCTGGCACCGGCGTATCTCTGCAGCTCGGGGGTGCCGGCGGGGGATTCGAGCACGACGTGGGCGAAGTTTGCGGCGGCGCTGATCGCGGTGAGCAGGTAGGCGCCGAGGGCCAGGAGCCAGGTCGATTCGCCGCGGGCTTTGCGGGGGAGGACGCCGATGGTGAACACGACGATGGTGACGTCCAGCATCACGGGGACGATCCACGCGAACACCGGCGGTATCAGCATCCACGCGGCGACCGCGGTGAGGCCCTGCCAGGACACGAGGACGGCGGCGACGGTGACGATCACGACGCCCCAGTTGACGGCCATGTAGATCCCGACGTGGTCGGGGTTGAAGCGGGCTCCGGCGCCGGTGCGGGCGCGGTGCTTCGTCTCGGCGGGGGCTGCCGTCTCCACCGGCGCAGCCGGTTCGGTACGCACGGCGCTCGGTGCCTGCGGGGCGGCGGGTTCGGCCGGGGCGGGCTGGGCGGGGGCGCCGACACCGAGGACGCGGACGGTGTCGCCGATCTGCGGGTTCTCGGGGGTCTCGACGATGAGCGCGCCGGCGGGGATGTCGCGGCGGAGCGGGACGGTCGGGGCGGGGAAGGTGCCCAGCGGCGGGTCCAGCTCGTGCGGGGATGCGGGGGTGATGGTGGGGATCGTCATGGTGGTCCTCTCGTGGGAGGGCGGGATGAGTGCGGGGTGCGGGGTGCGGGGTGCAGGGCCGCCTACTGGGCGGGGCTATGGACCGTTCGGCGGCCCTGCTGGCGTGGGCTTGACGTGCCCGTGTGGGTGGCGACCCTGTCGTGAGCCGGCTTCGTCATCCCGACGATGCCTGCGGGCGTTGGCGCGCCTGCGAGGTGGCCTGTGTGGTGACTTCCGGGGCGAGCTTGTGGCTCTGGGGGAAGGTTCTTCGGCCGGTCAACCGTGGTAGCGGCTGATACGTCTAAACCTAGCGCGGTTTTGCGCGCTAAAACGCTTCGTGGGGGATGAATATCGGGGAATCTCGGGCGGATTGTGCCGGCGGGGTGGGGGATCGGCGGAGATTCGGCGTGATGCGGGGGTGGCGTGGGGGCTGTGCGGAGCCGGCGCGGCGGTGGTGTGGGGGCTGCATGGGCTCGACCGGGGCGCGAGAAGGCCCCCAGCGGAGCGGCGGAGAGGAGGAGTCGCGCGCGTCTCGCTGGGGGCTTGCGGCGAGTTTAGGGGGCGGGGGAGGGCGTAACGCGCTCGAGGGGCGCCGGAATGGGCTGGAGTGGGGGAGGGGCGCCGGCGGATAGCGCGCAAAATATGTTCGCGGCTGACCTGTGGGGGATGGGGAAGAAAAATCTGCGCGGGGGCGGCCAGATCTGCCGGCCGTTTCGGCGGCGTTCGCGGGAATGCGAGTGGTTTCGGCGGCGTCCGCCCCCGCCCGCGTGGGGTGAATCTTCGGTGAATCTTCCCGCGTGACTGTATGAAATACCCTTGACACGTATACAGCCGGGACTAGGCTAGGCGTAGCCCATCCGGGCAAGCACGACACCGACCCAAGGGGATGAACCAATGGACACCATGCACTACGGCACCGACCGCGTTACCGGGGACACGCCTGTACGCGTTGCCGACCTCCAGCCGGGGGACGTGCTGCGCAGCTATTCCGGCCTGGCCGACACGGTGACCGTGGCCGCCATTGTGTCGCATGGTGTGGGGCAGTATGGCCGCCGGACGTTCGACGTGACCTACGATGACGGCACGCGTACGCCCTACGCCGCAGGTGACGACATGCGCGACCTCGCGACGGGTGGCCCGCGCGTGGCGGAGGACGCCGCGCCTGCCGAGGACGCCGCGCCTGCCGAGGACGCCGCGCCTGCCGAGGACGCCGCGCCTGCCGAGGACGCCGCGCCTGCCGAGGACGCCGCGCCTGCCGACCTCACCCTGTACGCCGCAGACTTCCCGCTAGCGCAGCCTGCCGACGCCCATTGGACTGACCGGGTAGTCACCCAAGGGCACGCGGATTACTGCGCAGCGCACGGGCACGCGACGTGGCTGGAGGATGGCGCGCAGGTGCGCACGGCCAGCGGGCACGCCCGGTGCCCCCGGTGCGGTGACGCGTGGGAGGATGCCGCCTACGCGCCCGCCACGCCCGCTACGCCCGCCACGCCCGCACCGGTGCCCCCGGCACGTACGCGCCCGGCATATCGCGAGATGCACGCGCATGACGTGCCCGCAGCCGACCTCCCCGCGTTGCTGGCCGCGCATGGCGCGTGGCACGTGAACGGCACAACCGACGCCTACACCGGCCGCCCGGCGTGGGGATATGCGGAGGTGGCCCGCCCGGATGAGGACGGCCCCGGCCTAATCGTCGCCACCCTCACCGACCCGATGTCTGTGGTCGCATTCGGCACCGTGCACCCGTTCACCGGCGCGCCCCTCACCGTGGCAGTATCCCGCAGCTACGCCGAGGGCGACACGTGCCCCGTGTGCGGCCTCACCGCCACACACCCCGACGATTACGCGCCCGCGCCCGCGCCCGCCCCGGTGGAGGACGCCCCCGCCGAGGACGCCCCCGCGCCCGCCGAGGACACCGCCCCCGCATGCGGGCACCCGGAATGCCCCGTCACTCTCGGATGCCGCGCCGGTATCCCCGCCGGATGCGAGCACCCCGCATGCGCGTTTAGCGGGCTGTGCGCCGCCGAGGACGCCGCGCCCGCGCCCGCGCCGGTGGAGGACACCGCCGCCGGTGCCCTGTGGCACGTCGTCCGATCCTCCGACAACTACTATGCCGAGAGTGTCACCGGCACGCGCGAGGATGCCGAACGCGCCGCAGCGGACTACCGCCCCAACCCGTGGACACCGCGCGGCCTGGCCTACGTCGTCGCCGCTGGCCCTGAGTACCCCGCCACGGTCCAGGCGCGCGGCGACTTTGACGCCTACCGCGCCCGCGCTATCGCCGACCCGATCAACGCGCACCACGACATCGACGGCGGGACATGCTGCACGTTCCACGCCACCAAAACGCGCGCGTTTCGTGAGTCCTACGCCCTCAGTATCCAGCGTTCCCTGGATTCTCAGCTCGCGCGCGGCATCGACCGCACCGGCGACACCCTCGGCGCCCTGTACGTCGGCAACGACGGCAACTAAGCCACCCCGCCCCCATTTAGCCCGCAAACCCTCGGAGACAACCGCCATGCACACCCTCACCCGCCCCGCCGACAACCGCGAAACTCTCGACGCCCTCGCGCGCGCATTCGCCGACGTAGGGAACTACGCCTACGTCGTCGCCGACACCCACACACACGCCCCCATCACCCCGTACGCCCCCATGACCGGGCGCGTCGGCATCTCCGCAGACACCGCCCGCGCCCACCCCGGCCTCACCGCCCTACGCGTGGAAGACGTGCACCCCGCCCGCCGCGCCTCATTCGCCGACACTCTCGACGGCCTCGCCCGGCTTGAGGGGCGCGCCTGGGATATCCACGTGCGACGCCACGCCGACGCCCTCGCAAACGGCCACACCGACGCCGCCGAAACACACCTACAGCGCGCCAACCGGGCCGCCGCCGAATCCGACCGCTGCGCCGACCGCGCCCACGCCGTCCGCGCCGCCCTCTGACACCCCCACACCGAACGGAAACCCACCGCCATGCACACCGCCGCGTCCGCCGCCCCCACGCTGCCCAACCTCCCCCCGAACCTCACCGCCGAACTAATGCACGTGGAGGGCGGCGAGCAATGGGGCGCGCCCGTTCAATGGCGGGACTACCTCGTCACCCGCCGCCACGGCGACACCCTCCGCCCCGTCGCCGAGGTCACCGTCTACCCCGACGGCCGCACGATGGCCCGCCGCCATCACGCCGTACGCGGCACACTCGACGCCCGCGCATGGGCCGCCATCGTAGACACCCTCCACGCCGACCCCGCCTGTATTGCGACCGGCGTCATCATGGCCCCCAACCCCGCCTAACCCCTCACACAGAATCGGAGACACCATGCACGCCCCCGCCACCCTCCACCGTGACCGCACCCGCCAGCCCGCCGCCCGCGCCGCCACACTCGACCGCCGCCACGCCCGCGCCCTCAAACACGGCCAACCCGCCACCCGCCACGGCCACGCCCGCCGCGCCGATTAGGCAAACGCGCAAACATGGTGTATCACGCGCACGCGCGCGCGTCGCGAGGCGACACCGGTCCGCCGTAGAACGCCCTCCACCGTGCCGACACGCCCGGGATTCACACCCCCCGCGTTTCCGCGTAGCGATACCCCGTATCTCCACATATACACATATACACACATACACTCACCCACATACCCGCCATCTCCGATCTGCCTAACTTCGGCTCGATCATTGACAACTAAATACGCATTCGGAAAACACACCGCCGAAAACGGCCATATATCGCCCCCTACATAGAATCGGGGCGGTGTAGGCCTACACCCCGTATTTTTCTACACTCTCCGCCCTACATGTAGGCACCCACGCTCCGCCGCCTACGCTCCGCCCTCCCCTGTAGGTAAATAGCGCGCTAATCCAACGTAGGCCGCGCGCTTGCATTCCCTACACCCACCCCGTACCCTGTACACGTATCCACCGCCGACACCCGGCCTCACCTAAGGATCACGACATGCACACCGCCACCGCAGCCACCGCAGCCACCGCCACCGACGCCGCCCCCACGGCCGCCAACGTCGCCGCCGCCAGCATCGACCCGGCCACGCTCCGCCAGCGCGCCAGCGTCGCGCACCCGTACCCCGACGCCCCCGACGCCCGTAACTACGCCGACGCCGCCGCCGCCGCCGGTGTGCGCGTGGTCGACCTCCCCGCCTACCGTGACGCCCTCGCGGCTCACGCCGACGCCGCCGCCGTCATCGACGCCCGCCGCGCAGCGCACCGCGCCGCGCAGGACGCACGCGCCGCCGCATGGATGCTCACCCACACCGACGCCGCCCTACGCGGTCCCGCCGTCGCCAAACGGCGCGCCACCGCCCGTAACAAGGTCGCAACCTCCCCGGCGGTCCCGCGCATGTCAGACGACGCGTTCGCCCGCCTGTACGCCGACAATATGGCCGCCTACGGTCGGCAGCCCGTCGCAGACGCCGCCACGCTCGCCGCCCGCGACGCCCACACCGCAGCCGAACGCACCGCAGACGACGCCCGCCACGCATGGCGCGAGGCAAACGGCCAGGCCAGCGCCCGCACATGGGGGACGCCCGCACCCGACGCCGACACGCTCCGCGCCGAGGCGGACCGGCTCCGCGCCGCGTTCGACGCCGCCGACGTGGTGCGCGTCCGCACCGGGCGCGAGCTGGCAGCCACCCACGCCGCCAACGTCGCCGCGCACACCCCCAGCGACGCCCGCGCCGCCCTCGTGACGGCCTGCCGGGATGCCGCCCGCGCGGACGTGCTCACCGGCCACGGCAACAACCTCCCGCGCACCGCAGCGGACACGTTCACCGACCCGAGCGGCAAGGTTCGCACCCTCTCCCACATGTCGGCATCCGGCATCTACGGCGTCGGCAAGGGCGACGGCGGCGGCTACGTGGTGTACCACCGCGCCGCGCGGCTCACCGTCCCCGTGCCCACGCCCCTCCAGGGCGCGAAACACGCCAACGCCCGCACCCTCACCGCCGCGCGTGAATGGATGGCAGCGCTCGAGGAGGCCGCCATCCTGGAGGACGTCCCCGAGCCGATCGCCGACGCCGAACGCCGCGACGCCCTGCGCACCCTGCACGCCACCTACGGCCAGCCGCCCGCCGAGGACGCCGAGGCCCCCGCGGACGTGGCAGCATGATCGCCCGCGCCCTGGCCCGCCTCGCCGCCCGCCGCCGCGCCCGCGCCTGGCACCGCGCCCGGTTCTACGCCGTCAAGCACGGGCGCACCCGCAGCACCCACGCCACCCACCCGCCGCACCCCGATTGGGCCGACCGTTTCGGCGCCACCGTTTAGCGCGCAAAACGCGCCCCACCCGCTCGCATTCACACCCCCACACCCCCCCCCCCACACCCCCACACACCCACACACCCCGCCCCACGTCCCGAGGAGGACACCATGAGCACGCACACCGAACCGCAGACCCCCGAACAGATCGCCGCCGCCGTGCTGGCCGCGCACGCGATCCAGCCGCACTGGAACCGCAACGGCGAGCAGGTCGCCGCGCTGCTGGCCGAAGCCGTCGAGGCCGCCCGCGAGGGCTACACCGCCCCCGAGCCGAAGCGTGAGCCGAGCCAGGCGGAGGAGATCGCCGACCGGATCGCCCGCGACATTTGGGCGAACGTGGACTGTGACGCGCCGTTCGGCTGGATCAACCGCGAGAACGGCGACACGGCGGAGGACTTCGACGCCCTCGCCGACCGGCTCGGCACCACGCCGCGCGAGCTTGACGACGCCCTCACCACCGCCGACCGTTTCGAGGCGGACGACGACGGCCTCGCGACCGACTGGCCCGAGGATCAGGAGGAGCCGCCGACCCGCGAGCAAATCATGGGCGACTGGGTGCCCGCGAGTGGTATGGATTACCTCGCCGACGCGCTCGACATTCGCTATGTGATCGCGGGCCACGATCGCAGCTACCGCGACGTAGAGGTGTGCATCGGTCTGGGCGGTCCGAATGTCTTCATCGAGACCGCTGAACGTCACGTGTCCGTGCACTGGGGATTCAGCAGCGCCCAACGCGGCCTGCCGTCAGTGTTCATCGAAGGGCTCGCCGAGGCAGCTGAGGAGCTTTGGGGGATGGGCGCATGAGCTACCGCGACACCGCCCGCGCGTTCGTTGATGCCCAGAGCGCCTACGCGTTCCCCGACCGCCTGCGCGCCGCCGCCCGCGCCCTCCCCATGTCCGAATGGGCCGAGGCTCGCCGCGATCAGATGACGCCGCAGACCGTCGCCGCCAACCACGCCGCCCACGTCAGCGACGCCGCGCACGCGCTCCGCGAGATCATCCGCGCCTACGACGCCGACGCGCCGAACTACCGCGAGGACGAGCTACGCGACGCCGCCCACGCGCTGCTCGCCGCCATTGGTGAGGGGGAGCTGTGATGATCGCCAACACCATCCCCGCCCGCTTCCAGGAGTGCGCGCGCCACGCCGTCGGCTCGGCCATGCTCCGCCACGTGTCACCCGGCGGCGGCTCATACGGCCCGAGCATTGACCCTCGGCGCGCCGAGGAGATCGCCCGGAGCATCACGGGGGAGGAGCTGCACGCGCTCCTCACCGCGACCGCGCGCGAGGCGGTGAGGGATGCCGAGCGGGAAGCGCGTTTCATCCTTCACGACGCCCTGCACGAGGTGCGGCAGCTCGCGACCCGGTCGGACAGTCTCAGCATGAGCAACTACGCCGACGCGCTGGCCGAACGGCTCGACACTCGCGAGGAAGCCTCATCGGTCGGCGACCGGTCGCGCGAGCTGCGCGAGGCGCTGGCGTACAACGCCGCCGTGGACCGGGGGGAAATCCCATCTGAGCGAACCGCGCGCGAGAAGATCGCCACCGCCGCCCGCGCCCTGCTGGCAGCCATCGGTGAGGGGGAGGGGCGATGACCGCCGCCACGCTCGCCGCCGCCGTCGCGACCCTCGCCGACGCATTCGACGCCTACACCCTGCACGACGTGGGCCCCGCCCTCTCCTGTCACGAGGCCGACGCCCTCGCGGACGTGTTCACCGCCGCCGGTCTGGAGGACGCCGCCGAACGGGTGCGCGACTTCCACGCCCTCGGAGACTCCGAGGAGGAGGGCGACGACCCCGACCACGTCGAGCGCGCCCAGACAGCGCGCGAGCGGCAAGGACTCGCCGCATGAGCGCCGCCGCCCCCGCCAACCCGGCCACCGAGACCACGCCCGACGAGCTGCACGCCCTCGCCGACGTGCTCGACGCGTTCCCCCGCCTCACTCGCGAGGAGCGCGCGCTCATCTTCACCGCCTATGAGATGGCACCCGTCGGGCGCGCCGGATGGCTCGCGGCGCGCTGGATCGACCTCGGTAGCGGACTCCTCCTGCGGCCGTACACGCTTTCATCGGCGGCGGGCCACATCGTCACCCCGAGCCGCGCGCAGATCCGCGCAGCCCTCCACTACGCGGCGGGCATCCTCGCATGACCCGCGCCGCACGCCTCCGGCGCACCATCCGCGCCGCGTTCTGGGCACCGCTCACCCTGGCAGGCGTCGCACTGTGCGCCTATGGCCTCTGGACCGTCTGACACCGAAGGATCACCGAATGTTCTACCTCCCCGAGGCCTCACTGGAACGCGGCCAGACCGTCTACCCGGTCGCGATCTCCGGCGAGACCGTCACCGTCGAAGACTCCCTCGGGCGCGAGCACATCGTCACCCGTGGCGACCTCCGCGACCCGCAACCCACCGAGCCGACTGCATGCGAGGCCGGGGAGAGTCGGGAGCACGCCTACGAGCCGCACCGGGCGGAGGTGGACGCGTGACCGGCTACATCTGGCAGGAGGGGGGGCGGTTGAGCGCGGACCGGTTCGGGTGCTCGCTCGGCGACGACCAGCGCGGCACCGAGTACAGTCGCCGCTACTGGAGGCAGCACGATGACGGGACCTTCACCGTCATCACGGATGCTGTCGGCGTGGAGGTTGTGCAGCGTGAGGGCCAGCGCGCCGAGTACGTCATCACGAACGCTGTCGAGTTCCTGCACTGCGACGACCGCACCGACCCCGGCGGCACTGAGATTTCCTCCCGCATCGACTACGAGCGCGGCATCAACCACCGGAGCATCACGAACCTCCGCGACGCGACCCGGGCCGCGCGAGCCTACGCCGAGACCTACGGCCCCGAGGCGTATGAGCTATACGCGGGGGAGGTGGCCGCGTGAGGCTGTGCAGCGCGCCGGGTTGCTCCCGCTTCCCGCACCCCGAGACCACCCCGCACCACTTCCCGACCCCGACCACCGAAGGAGCACCCGCCACCATGAGCACCGAGACCACCCCCGCCGAGGACCGCACCGAGACCACCCGCGCCGCGCTGATCGACGCCGCCGCCGACCTGTTCGCTGGCGAGGACCGCCTGCCCTTCTGGGATGAGACCGAATACATGCGCGGCATCTGCGAGCTGATCGGCAACGCGACCGGCCACGGCGACAACTACAAGAGCGACGCATGGGAGGCGATCAACGCTCGCCACCAGGCGCGCGAGCTCGAAGCGAAGGCCGACGCGATCGCCCGCCAGATCGCGGACGAGGACGAGACCGCCCGCGCCGCCGAGGAATGGGCGATCCCCGCCAGCAACGTCCGCGCCATGCTCCGCGCCGCCGTCCTCGCCGGGATGGAGGCCGCCAAGTGAGCGACTACACCGACGCCCGCGACCACTACTGGACCGCGCAGCGCGACTTCCGCGAGGCCGCAGTCGCCGAGATGGAGCGGCAGATGACCGAGGGCATCCACGCCGTGATCCTCGAAATCAACGACACCCCGCGCCTGGCGGTCGCGGACCTGCTGGACGCCGACGGTAAGAGCGTGATGCACGACGCCGACGGCGAAGAGCACCCGCAGTGGGACGTGCTCGACTCGATCGCGGCCGACATGGAGGTTTTCACCTGGGACGAGGGGGACTCGTTCCTGTTCCGCCACGACGGCGGCGGACGCTTCATCATCGAGCGGGAGGCCTGACCATGACCGCGACCACCCTCGCCCCGTTCACCGCCGCTGGCTGGCTCCAGATGAGCCACGAGGAGCAGCGCGACCTCGTGCGGCCGTTCTATGGCGAGTACAAGGCGCGCCGCGCCGAGCTCGACCGGGCAGGCCGCTACGCCTACAACGCCGACTTCAAGGGCCACCTCCCGAGCCTCAACCCGGCCACCACCGGCACCACCGACAAGGACGAAGACACCGCCATCTACCTCCTCCAGACCCTCCACACGTGGACGCTGGAGCAGGAGAAGCTGGCCGCGTTCATCGCCCGAGGCGCGCGCCCTCTCGCCGCCGAAGACGTGGACCCCGCCGCCCCCGCCCCGCGCGGCACAGTCGCTGTGATCGGGCGCTACAGCGGCGGCGCGACCGGCTACCACGTTTACGAGGACGTGAGAATCGTCCGCACCGGATTCCGAGGCCACCGCCTCGCGGGCATTCCGAAGGGCCGCCGCACCAACGGCTACGACCTCTCGGACGGCACCGCGCTCTACTTCCTCCCGGCCGATGGCCGCCCCAACACCACCAAGGAGAACTAACTCATGGGCATGCACTACAACCTCAGCTTCAACGATGCCATCATCCCGAAGGAGAACTTCCCCGGCCTGATCGGCTGGACCGCCGAGCAGGTTGCCGCCGACCCCGACGTGGCGCAGAAGCTCGCGATCGACGCCGTGCTGAATGCGACGAGCGACAACGGCAACGAGCCCGAGATTACCGACGAGGGCGGTCTCGACATCTCGGGCATGGGGTACTGGGACAGCGCGAGCTACGGCTTCGGGGAGAGTGTCCGTCACGTGCTCGCCCACTGTAAGCCCGGCGCGTACACCCACAACCACGACGAGGAGGAGAGCACCGGCGAGTGGCGCGAGATCGTCCAGGAAGACGGCACCATCCTGGAGGTCTACCCCACCGTCATCTGGCCGGATGAGGTCGGAGACCTCGCGCAGCTCATCGCAGACGCGCGCACCGCCCTCTCGTTCGAGGCCGTGAGCCCCGCCGCTGTCGACGCCCTCGCGGGCACGCTCGCCGCGCTCGTCAACGCCCTCGACCCGCAGGAGGCGCAGGCATGAACACTCCCGAGCAGATCGCGCAGGACGCGATGGACAAGCACATCGGCCGAGGCCTGCCGCTCTACGGCCCCCACGTCCAGATGAGCACCGAAGCCATCTTCACGATGCTCACCAACGCCATCGAGGCCGACCGGGCGCAGCGCACCGAGTACGCCACCGCCAAGCACTGGGAGGTCTCGCACGCCTCCGACGAGGCGGGGGAATGGACCTACCTCCAGATCCACCGCGACGACCCCGAGGACGCTGGCCTGCCGCCCATCGCGAACCTCTCCCTCTCCGACGTGGAAGCCGCCGACCTGGCGGACGAGCTTTCCGCCCAGCGGCGCGGACGGCTGGAGAGCCTGCACGCCTATGACTGGAAGCCCGAGTCGGACGACGACCAGCTCGGGGAGATCGACGCCGACATCGTCGAGGTCATCACCATCGTCCAGATCGACACCCCCAACCCCATCGGCCGGATGCGCGTCTACATCAACGACGGCCGCATCTACGACGGAGACCCGGAGACCGGGCAGGAATGGAGCCTCACATGATCTTCGCCAGCGTGAGCCCCGACCACTTCGAGGGCACCATCGAGTACGGTGACTGCCGCCTGCACGGCGAGGAGTGCTACGGGTGCGCGTTCGCCGAGCCTGACCGGGAGGTGCCCTACTCCCAGCACAACGAGCCGAACCCGATCCTGGTCGCCTACCGCGAGGACAAGGACAGCGGCCCTGTCGGCTACGTCGTCGGCGGTCGCCGTCCATCTCGGCTGGAGCACTGGATCGCCCAGATCGCGCCGCTCGATCGGACAGCCGTCGCCATCGGAACCGGCGTCCAGCCGTCTACTGCCCACATCGATCACGCCCGCCGCGTCCTCACCCGCCTCGCCAACCTGTCCACCCCCCACTAGAACGAAGGAACCAGTATGAGCACCCCCAGCTTCACTCTGAACATTCCCGCCGCCAAGTCGGGAGATCAGATCGCATCCGTGCTGAGGGAGGTCGCCGACCACTTCGCACACAACATCGACGGCCTCACCCCGCCCGCCCAATCCCACGTCGTCCGCGAGGGCGCGCACATCGTCGCCGAGTGGGAGGTGAGCGCGTGACCATCCGCGAATGGCAGGAGCGTGGCCTCGCAGACGCGACCGCCGGCAAGCCGTACAACCCGCCCATGCACGGGCCCGTCATGCAGGCCTACAGCGCCGGCTTCGACCAGGGGAGCAACCAGTGAGCCCGTACACCATCGAGCAGTCCAACGCGGACGCCAGCGCCTACTACAGTGCCATCGCCGAGAAGCACGGCCACCCCCGCCCCGACGCCACCCCGTCGTGGTGGGACGTGGACGCCGAGGAGCAGGAGGCGCACCGCGCCGATTGCCTCGACGGCTGCGGATTCTGCGAGGTCGGCCGCACGTTCGGCATCTGCACCCAGTGCGGCGCGCCCACCGACGGCAACCTCGAATGGGACGGCGGATGCTGCGGCACCCTCGCCCCGTTCCACGCCGCCATCGACACCCTCGCGGAGCTTCGAGCGTGAACGGGGGCGCGGGGATGGCACTGGCGGGAGTCGCGGCCGCGATCATCGCGACGGTGTGCATCACGCACGCTTCGGTGACCGCGCCCAGTCGCGCCCGCTCGGCCATCCCCGCGCAGCCCGCCCTCACCGCGCCCCAGATCCTCGCGGGCATCGGCGCGCATGACGTCGAGGTAGTCTTCACCTCCGACGTCGAGACCAACTGCGGCGCCGCAGCCTCCGATGGCGGCAACGGCGGATGCTTCCACTCCGCCACGCCGAACACGATCTACCTCTCGCCCGGTCTCACCCCCACCTCCCTCCGCTATCTCACCCTCCACGAATACGCCCACGTCACCCAGCACCGCGACGGCACGGCGATGGACGAATGCGAGGCCGACCGGCTCGCCATCGCGTGGGGAGCGGACCCCCGTTTTGCGCACTATCTCCCCACCTGCCCGACACCCGAGGACGCCACCCGATGACCACCCAGAACGCGCCGACCGCCGCCGCCACCGAGGCCAGCGAGCTCGCGCCCACCACCCCTACGCCTGACGCCGAGACCGACGCGTTCGCCAAATGGCGCGCCCTCGGCTGGTGACCCCCTACTCTCGAATCGAAGGAGAAGCACCACGATGACCACCGACACTCTCGCCCGCCTGGAGGCGGCAGATGCCGAGTTCCGCAAGCTCAAGAAGTCCCTTGAGGCTCGCCTGCGAAAGCAGCTCGAAACCGAGCTGAGCGCGGCCAAGGGACGCCGCGACCTGATCGCATACGTCGCCAACCAGGAGGAGGGTCACTCGATCGCCTCCATGCTCCCGAGCTTCCACACCACCGACCGGCGCACCGCCTACGACTCGATCGCCGCGGGCAAGATCATCTCGGTCGGCGGAGAAGTGGTCGCCGACGTGGATGGCGAGATCGCCGTGGTCACCGAGTTCACCGCCACCGACGCCGGCACCATCATCATCCGCCCCGCCGCCGGCACTCTCGCCCCCCTCCTGTCAGCCCTCGGCCACGACGACCCGACGAGCGCGCCCACCGAGGCCGAGTTCCAGATCACAGGCGGACGCCTCACCGCCGTCACACCCTCCTGGACGCCCGAGTCGGGCCGCAACCCCGTGGTCGCCCTCGTCCAGGGCGAGGATGCCACGTACCGCACCCGCGTCCTCGACTGGGCCCGCAGCATGGGACTGGCGGCGTGAGCGTGAAGACGCCCGAGCAGATCGCGAAAGAGATTGCTCCATCGGTAGCCAAGAGCACGCCCCGCTCATGGGCCGCCATTCGGACCTACATCGCCGCCGCCATCGAGGCCGACCGGGCGCAGCGCAACGCGCCGGGCATGGCCCTCCTCGCCGAATGGGACGCGGCCGCCACGCCGGACGAGCGCAGCCTCCACAACGGCGGCGGGTTCGCGCGCGATCACTGGGATCTCATCCGTGCCACACTCCGGGTCGCGATCTCGTGAGCGCCGACAACCCGATCCTCGCCGAGTTCGACCGCTACATCGGAGGCGGGGATGCCTCCACCTACTGGTGGGCGGCCGACTTCTGGCTCGCCCACCTGGAGGGCGGCGGGCCCGAGGGCACGTCCGTCTCCGAGGCGCTGGCTGCGATGCAGCCGCTCGCGCAGGAGGTCGTCGACGAAGCGCGCGCCGAACTGGAGCGCTTCCTCGCGGAGGGGCGGGAGAACAAGAAGCCATGACCAACGTCTGCGAGCAGTGCGGCGGCGAGCTGTGGAAGCCGCACAAGGATCACCCCGAGGTGATGCTGCGCTACATCCACATGCACGACGAGAAGACCATGCGCGAGATCCTCGTCATCCGGGAGAACGTGCCCGGGATGGACGACGAGGAGTCGAAGAAGCACGGTCGCATCGCACCCTCGCAGGAGTTCGCGATCCGCCGCATCCTCGAGGAGCACGGCGAGTCAGACGGCGCGCTCCTCGCGGACGACATGGGCGTCGGCAAGACCGTCCAGGCCACCGAGATCGCCCTCCGCGGCGGCTTCAAGCGCGGCCTGTTCATCGCCCTCCCCGACACCCACGACCAGTGGGTGGAGCGGATCTACGCGCAGTCCGAGGGCAAGATCCGCGCGCGCGTGATGAACGGCACGCCCGCCGGCCGCGCGCAGCTTGCCGCGTTCCTCGCGGGGGAGGACGGCTTCTTCATCGCCGGATCGCACTTCCTGGTCGCGCAAGACTTCGAGTCGCGCCCGGTCCCCAACCCGGCATTCAACCCCGCTGGTGGCAACGAGCGCGGCGTCCACCCGTTCCTGTTCAAGCGTCACAAGACGACCAACCCGCGCAAGGGCCAGGTGAAGGGGCAGCTCGTCCTCCGCGATCGCCCCGAGGCGAAATGGGCCACCATCGTCCACGACATCGAGACGCCCGACGGTGGCGAGGTCGAGCAGGTCGCCGTGGAGGTCGCGCGCCGTTTCGACATGATCGGGCCCGCCGCTGGCCCCGTCTACCAGACCAAGTCCATCCACCTCGCCGTGTTCCGCAAGATGCGCAACCGCAAGCGCGGCCCGGTCGACCTCATCGTCTTCGACGAGGTGCACGTGGTCGCCAACAAGTGGTCGCAGGGGCGTCGCACCGTCCTGTCGATGCGCGACGGCGCGTTCATGCTCGCCATGAGCGGCACGTGGTTCCTCAACGACCCCGACAATATGTGGTCGGTCACGCGCCTGGCCTGGCCCGGCATCGACCCCGCCACCGACGAGCCCTACATCGATACCAATCACGACGTGTGGAAGACCCGGTGGATGGAACGCGCGCCCGTCCTGGACGAGGATGGCGACCCGCGCTACTCGCCCGGTGGCGTGGCCCTCGTCAAGACGGTGGGGGAGAAGGAGCCGGGCGCGTTCATCGCGACCCTCCCGTGCTACATCCGCCGCGAGGCATCCGACCCGATCCCGCCGGCGCAGCTCGTCTACGTCGACCCGAGCCCGGCGCAGGCTGCGCAGCTCGAGGATCTCCAGGCCGACATGCTGACGTGGGTGATGAACTGGGAAGGCGAAGAGGAGCCGCTGGTCACCGAGCTTCCCCCGGAGCTTCACATCCGCCTGCGGCAGGTGACGATCGCCGAGCTCTCCTTCGATGAGAACGGCGAGGTCGCGATGGCCGATGACGCGGAGTCCGCGAAGCTCCTGCCGCTGCGCAACATCCTCGAGAAGGCGTGGGCAGGGCAGCCGGTCGCGATCTACACCGACTCGAAGATCGGCGCCCACTTCATCGCCCGCCGCATGCAGCGCGCCGGCGTCGACGCCCGCGCCTACACCGGCGACCTCTCCAAGCCCCAGCGGCGCGAGCTCAAGCGCGCCTTCCTGGCGGGGGAGTTCCCGTACATCATCTGCACCGTCCAGTCGTTCGGCGTCGGCCTCGACGGCTTCCAGACGGTCTGCGACAAGGTCATCTGGATCTCCGAAGCGGACGGCAACCCGGCCGTCAACGCACAGGCGATCCGCCGATTCCTGCGCCCCGGTCGCCTCAAGCGCCGCGTCGCCCAGCAGGGTGAGGACGGCCAGTGGCGCGAGGTGTCGATCGACGACTTCCAGCACGCACGCCTGGTCATGCGCGGCACCGTCGACGAGATCAGCCTGCAGAACCTCATCCACAAGCAGTGGCTCATCCGGCAGTCGATCACGATCGCCGCGTGAACGCCGAGTGAACCCAACCGAAACAACAGGGGCGCCGCAGCCCGGCGGCGTCCGTGATACCGATATGACACGTCGGCCTGGTACTATCCGGTCGACGGAGAGGAGAACCGTGGGGAAAACAGTGAGCCTGGAAAGGCTCGTCGAGCTGCGCGCCATTCACGATGACGACCGGGGCGCGATCGCGGCCGCGTTCGGCGTGAGCGAGCGCACGGTCGCGCGTGCCGAGGTGGAGTTCAAGCTGCGAGAACCGGCACCGCATGCGCCGCCGCTGCCGTTCGAGCTGGAGGCGTGGGCCCAAGGGCTTATGGCCGAAGGGATGCCCGCGTCGTGGGTCGCCGAAGACCTCGACGTGCGCGGCAACATCGCCCGCGGCATCCGCGCGCGGCACATGGATGCCGATCAGCGCGCCGAGGTGGACGCCGAATGGCGCAGCGTCTGGGGCGACATCCGGCGCAATGAGGAGCTCCTGGAGCTCCACCGACAGTTTGCCCCGCCGCCCGGCGTGGGCCTCAAAGAGAGAAGGACCGCAGCATGACCATGGAGATTAGCGCGCAAATCCGCGCCGCCGAAGATTTCCTGACGTGGAGGGATGGGGCCGGGACCACCGGTGACCTACAGGCGGACCTCGAGGAGTGGAGCCGCCACCTCGAGGTCGAGGCCCTGCGCGAGGAGCGCGACGAGCTGCGCGATCGCCTTGGCGCGGTGCGCCTCGTGCTCGACGGGGCGGCCGCCGAACCGGGCGTCTCGATCATCACGCAGCTCCGCCAAGCCGCCGGCCTGGAGCCCGCAGTGGGGGAGGTGCCCGATGCGTCCGCCGCGTGAGCCGCTGCCGGGATTCACGGCCGCCCTGGAGCTCGCCAATGAGAAGCCCGCCGCGCCGCAGCCGTACTGCGCGGGCTCCGGCCCGGCGTACGCCGACTATGTGACCCCGCCCTCCGCGGAGGTCGCCAGGCAGATGTGCGCGCCGTGCCCGCTCATGGAGCTGTGCAGGGCGTCGGCGCTGCACGAGAAGCCGGCGTGGGGCGTGCACGGTGGCATCGCGTGGGTGAACGGCAGGCAGTGGCATCTCCGCAGGACCGCGGAAATGGCGATCACCGACGACCTCGGAGAGCTGCAGGTCGTTGAGCTGGACGACGACCTCGACGAGGAGCTCGAAGTTTCTTCGGCGACCCTATTGACCCCCTGATCCATATACGTATATGGTTGAGTCATCCCCGCCAGGGGACGACAGGAGGAACAATCAAATGACCGGCAGCGGAGGCATCCCCAGGAGGGGCAAGGGACGCCTCAAGCGTCCCGCCCCTCCCTCCCAGACCAACACCCCAGCACGAGCGAAGTTCAAGAACAGGAGGTGGGCAGGATGATGAGAGACACGATCGTCAGCGACAGCGACATCCGCTACCTCGCGATCTCGATGATCAACGCCGAGACCGAGCGCGATCGCCAGACCCAGATCGGCGCGTCCTCGTTCTCGAACCCGTGCGACAACTGCCTGGCGGCGGAGCTCGCCGGGCACAAGCGGTTCAACGAGTTCGCCGAGCGGCCCTACCTCGGCCGCGCACTCGGCACCCTTCTCCACAACGGGCTGGAGGGCCGACAGCACATCGCCCAGGCCCTCCACCCGGGAGCCGAGATGGAGCAGCGCGTCACCTGCGCCGTCATCCCCGGATACGGGGAGATCCCCGGCCACTTCGACGCCCGCCTGACCAACAAGAGCATCCTCGACTGGAAGGGCTCGAAGCGCCACCTCATGGCGATCCTCGAGGACATCCTCCAGGAGCGCGGACAGCACCGCGTGGGCCTCGAGCCGCGGTGGACGCAGGCCAAAGACACGAAGGCGTACAAGGGCGGCTTCAAGTTCAAGGCCGACGAGCACACCACCGTCTCGTTCTCGTACGTCGAGTTCCAGAAGGAGCGGCAGGCCATGGCCCACAAGCACCTCTGGTACTACGGGCAGCAGAACCTCTACATGCGCGCCTCCGGCGCCGCCCGCGCCTCCATCGTCTACATCGCACGCGACGGCACCGGCTTCTTCGACAACCCGGCCTTCTCCGGGTACGACGACCCCGAGCGCAAGCACGACATCCTGGTCGTGTCGTTCAACTACGACGAGGCCTACACCGACGCGCTCATCCAGCGCGGCACCGACATCGTCGCTGCCCTCGCCGGTGGCGCGGAGATCTCCAGCTTCGCCTCGCACGAGGCCTGCAAGTTCTGCAGCGGCGAGCACGAGAAGGCCCGCCGCCGCCTCGACATCGAGTGGGACGACCTCGGCCTCCCGGCCCGCGAGGTCACCACCAAGCAGCTCCGCGCGCAGGAGCTCATCGACCAGGGCGTCGACATGGCACCCGCAACCGGCATTCCCGTCATCCCCACGCTGGATCCCGTCGCCGCCTGACGGCGAACGGATTTAGCGCGCAAACCGTCAATAGACTGCACGACCGAGAGAGAGGGACTCGATGTCTTCCGCAACCCCCGCCGCACCCGCGGCCCCCGTCACCCAGCTCCCCATGCCCATCTGGGCTCAGGACATCGCCCCCATCGAAGACTTCGGTGAGCCGGGCAGCATTATGATCCACGCCGAGCCCGGCCAGGGTAAGTCGCGTGCCGCGCTGACGATCGCGAAGGTACGCGGCTTCGACCGTGGCGTCGTGCTCGACATCGACAACGGCACCGAGGTTCTCCTCAACGACCCCGTCCTGCGCGCCAAGCACAAGGCCGGCCTCATCACGATCATCCGCATCGACAAGACCCAGCCCGACGCGTTCGTGAAGTTCCACAACTACTTCAACGACCTGATGAAGAACGGCAAGGCCTACGGCTTCCAGTACCTCATCGTCGACACCCTCGACGTGGCGCAGGAGACCGCGATCGAGTGGTTCCTCGCCAACACGTGGAACGATGACCACACCAAGCTGAACACGCAGGGCGGCTGGGGCGAGGTCGCGAAGTGGACGAGCAACGTCCTCTGGCAGCTCCAGAACCACCCCGACATGCTCGGCATCGGCCTCGTGCACACCAAGGTCGACGAGAAGGAGGCGAAGAAGACCGGCGTCTCCACCCTCAAGCCGAAGTTCCAGGGCTCGATGAAGGACAACGCCGCGGGCATCCCGTCCGTGGTCGTCTACCTCCGCAAGGAGGAGCTGGAGAACGGCGAGGTCAACATCATCGCCGACCTCTCCGGCACCGACGGCGCGATCTCCAAGCAGCGCTACTCCTCGTTCCTGCCCAACCGCATCGACAACTTCTCGATGGACCTGCTGTACGGCCTCATCCGCGGCGAGGTCGCCTCCCCGGTCGCCGCCACGCAGATCCCCACCATGCCCGCCGAGCAGATCGCCGCCGCGGTCCAGCCGCAGGCCCCCACCGACCCCCAGCCCGTCACGACCACGGCAACCGCGCCCGCGGCCGCCGCCTAACCCGCACGAGAGGACGACACCATGTCATTCACCGCACAGATCGGCCCCAACGCCGCCGCAGCCGCCAAGGAGGCCGCCGACCGCTCCGGTGGCGGCGACTTCACCCCGCTCCTGCGAGGCCGCTACCAGGCCCGGATCATCGAGAACAAGGGCGTCGAGGACTTCGCCAAGGCTGGCAGCCGCAACGCCGGCAAGCAGTGTGTGCGCCTGCAGGTGCAGATCCTCGAGGGTTCGCCCCTCGGCGCCCGCCGCACGTTCTTCGTGCGGATCCCGCTGTTCACGAACTTCGCCCCCACGGACAAGAACCCCGACGGCGCATCGGCGTGGATGTTCTGGAACTTCTTCACGAAGATCATGGGCATGACCGAGGAGCAGATCATCGCCGGGGCCCCGCTCCCGTCGAACGTGGAGGGTCGCGTCATCACGATCATCCTCGGCAAGCCGAAGGTGCCCGACGAGCACAACCCGCTCGGCTCCAACGAGATCGACGACGTGGACGCCGCGGACGCCGACTTCGCTCGGACCCCGACGCTTCCCGCTGGCGGATCGCTGGCACCGTGGCTCACCCCGGCCGGAGCGCTCATCCCCGACCACCCGTCCCTCCAGGGCGGCGCGGCCAGCGGCGGCATCCCCACGGTCGGCGGCGGCATCCCGCAGGTCGGCGGCGGCATCCCCACCGTCGGCGGCGGCATTCCCCAGGTCGGCGGCGGCATCCCGGCGATGGGTGGCGGCATCCCGGCCGTCGCTCCGGTCGCTCAGCAGCCGTACCAGCAGCCGCCCGCTCAGCAGCAGTACGTGGCCCCGGCCAACCCGGCATTCCCCGGCCAGGTCATCCCGGACCCCGGCACCCCGCCGGTGAACGAGTGGGCCGCCCAGCAGCAGGCCGCGGCCGCCGCCCTGGCCGCACAGCAGCAGCAGCCCGCAGGAGGACTGCAGGCGGTCGCGTACTCGGACACCACCGCGTACTGATCGCCCCACGCGGGCGGCGCGTATAGCCCACGCGCCGCCCGCGTTCCCACGCCTCACCCGAAGGAGAGCGTCCCCCGTGACGACATTTGCCCAGGTCGCCGGTCTGTACCTGCAGCGCGGCTTCCTGCCGTTCCCCGTCAAGGGGAAGACGCCCCCCGTCCAGGGCGCCACCGGCCGCAACGGTTCCGTGACCGCGGAGTCGATCGCGCAGTGGAGCGCCGACCCCGAGTGGGCGCACCAGAACGTCGGTTTGCGCGCAAACCTCTACGTCGGCATCGACGTCGACCACTACGGCCCGAAGAACGGTGCCGACCAGCTCCGCGAGCTGGAGGCCAAGCTCGGCCCGCTCCCGGCAACCCCGTCGTCCACCGCGCGCGGCGCTGACTCGCCCGCCCGCCAGCAGTTCTTCGCCCTCCGCGAGCCGGTCGAGATGTACGGCAAGCCGCCCATCCCCGGCGTCGAGCCGAAGAACGTCCACATCGACATCATCCAGGCGCACCACAGGTACACCGTCGCCTGGCCCTCCATTCACCCCGAGACCGGCGCGCCCTACCTCTGGTACGACGCCGAAGGCGAGCTCCTCGCCGAGCCCCCGCACGTCGACGACTTCGAGTACCTCCCCGAGGCGTGGATCGAATACCTCCGCCTCGACGAGCGGGAGTACGGGCACCAGGGCGCACAGTGGAGCGGCGAGATCCCCGCATCCGCCACGCGCCACGAAGAGCGCAAGATCCGCACCATCATCGCCCGCCTCCAGTCACTCCCCGACGTGTGGGCACCCGGCAGCGGGTGGCACGACACCGTCTTCCACCAGGCATGCTGGCTCTCCCGCATCGCCCGCTCCAACGCGTACGCGCTCACGCCCGAGCAGGCCCACGGCATCCTCCTGCAGTACACCCCCACCTATCCGTCGTGGGGCCCCGAGAACATCGACGAGCAGTGGCACTCCGCGCAGAAGGTCACCGCGGGGCAGTTTGAGTCGCCGCCCGAGCCCGACCTCCCCGCGCTGCAGGCCTGGCGCGGCTTCCCGTCAGACCGCCCGTACCCGACCATCCAGGGCCGCCCGTTCGTCGCCGCGTGGGCACACGCGCCCGAGCCCTCCCAGCGCGCCGCGCACCGCGCAGGCCTCCTGCACGCGCTCCTCGAGGCGGGAGTGGAGGAGATCGAAGCGGCCACCCTCGTCTGGCATTGCGCGGCATCCCTCCAGCCGATCACCTTCGGCGGGCAGACCTACTCCGACCCGCACTCGAAGTGCATCACCATCGAGCAGCTCTGGGCCGAGGTCGCCGCCGCGATCGAGACGCTCACCACCGGCACCATCGCCGACGACGCGCCCGCGCCGATCATCGCCCTGCCCGCGCCTCCGCCCCAAGCCGCCGGCCCCTCCGTCACCCTGATCAACGAGCAGGAGCGCGCGCAGGCGGCCACCGTGGACTGGTTCGGTGCCCGCTACCTCGACTGGGCGCGGAAGACGTTCGAGGCCGTCAACGAGCCGTACTACCGAATGAACCGGTGGACGGTGCTGTCTGTCATCTTCTCGCCCAAGGGAGTCCTCCCGCGGCCCGGTGCGAACGACCGACCCGTCAACCTCTTCCAGGCGATCGTGGGACGCACCACGACCGGTAAGAGTGAGGCGCTGCGGCCGCCGCGGCACATCTTCAAGGCGTACTACATGCTCAGCGAGAGCCCGTCGATCGGTGGTGACCACACCGGCGAATCCCTCAAAGGCACGCTCATCGAGCGCGACGGGAAGGCCACGTGGTTCCACCTCGACGAGGCCCACACGAAGATCCCGACGTGGCGCAAGCCGAACAGCCCGTACTCCGAGGTGCCCGGCGTCCTCACGCTCGCCTTCGACGGGGAGATCGACGCGATCTTCCGCCGCACCGACAAGGAGATCTCCGGCCGCGCCGCGCAGGCCTACCTCACCGTCCACCTCATGGGCACCCCGCAGGGCATGGCCGACGTGATGAGCCCGGCCGACTGGGAGTCTGGCTTCCTCAACCGATTCGTGTGGGGGATCGGCGACATGCCGACCGAGTCGGTCACGATGATGGCCGGCGGATTCCTCACCGAGGAAGACCTCGCCGCCGAGGGCGACGATGACACCGCCGCCGTCGCTTCCGGCAAGGCCATGTACCAGCAGTGGGCCGCCGAGTTCGCCGCCGCCGTGCAGTCCGTCTCCACGCCCTCCGGCGCGCCGGCGCGCATGCGGATCCCCGCCGACGTCGCCCGCCGCCACCAGAACATCGCCGTCACCTTGCAGGAGATCGCGAAGAACTCGCCCTACGAGGAGCGGCTCAGGCCTACCTTCCGCCGCCTCACCGAGACCGTGCTGCGCTGCGCCGCACTCGTCGCACTCTCCTCCGGCCGCACCCGGATCGAGATGGGAGACCTCCTGGTCGCCGCCGAGCAGACCGAGGAGTGGGCCGCGAACATCCTCATCATGGTCGCCGCGACCGACGAGTCCCTCCGCACCCGCGAGGTCAACATGATCGAGAAGGCGCTCCTCGAGCGGGGAGGAGTGGTCTCGTTCGCCGACATCCACCGCCTCCCCAGGTTCGCCAACCGAAGGCGCGACGTCGAAGACATGATCGGCGAGCTCGTCGCCCAAGGCCGAGCCAGCATCGACCAGAACACCGGAACCAAGATTCTCAGAGCAGGAGGCTACGCCCGTGCAGCGTAAGAACTGGGAGGCCACCAAGCGGGCCGCCGCCATCTACCACTACGCCGGTCGACACGACCTGGCCTGGCGCGAGCGCGCCGTCCGCGAGCTCGCCGCGCAGAACCTCTGGTCCCTCACCAACATCGTCGCCATCTCCGGCGTCAAGATGCACGAGGTGCGCCAGATCGTCACGAAGACCGACCGCACCGGCGGCCGCTTCAACGCCGCCACCCTCGACCTCATCCTCGAGGAGTTCGAGCTGCGCGCCGTCGGCAAGCTCAACGACGTCCTCACCGCCCGCATCGTCGAGCTGGGCACCTCCGCCGGCACTCTCGCGAAGATCCTCGGCGTCACCGTGGCGACCGTGAAGACGCAGCTCCGCCGCGCCACCCTCGCCCGCGAGGGTGTCGAATGAGCGGGGACGTGCGGCCGCTGCCGATCCACCCGTGGTCGGCGCTGACGCCCGAGCGGGGGGCGATGCTCCGCGCCGCGAAAGCCGCCCTCGACGTGCCGTTCCTGATCCAGCCCAGCCCCGCGGCATCCGGCTCACCCGGGCGCGTGCTCGGCTGGGGGCAGGTGCCGCCGTTCCTGTCGGAGTCGGTCATCATCCCCGCCGGCCTCGTCGACGACGCGGACACGATCTTCCGAGCCCTCCGCCACCTCCTCGCCGCCCCCGCCGGTTCACCGGGCATCCTCACCGAGGAGCAGTGGATGAGCGCCGCGTTCGGTGGCCCCGTCACCTACGTCGGCGAGGAGGACTGGCCGCCGCCGGCTGTCAACCCGTGGGACCGCCCCCGCGAGCCGGTGGCATTTCGGTGAGCGCCGATCAGCGCACGCCCCTCCAGTACCCGACCGAGGCCGCGCCCGGCGTCTCCTGGGAGGCCTACTTCCGCGACTACCACGCCGCCCGCAAGGCCGCCGCGCGCGCGAAGGCGGGGGAGGACGAGCCGCAGGAGCCCGTAGAACTCGCCGAGACGGTCACCGCGGCCTTCGACCTCACCCCGGCCCAGATCGCCGCCCTGCCGCCCCGCAGCACCCCCGCGCAGGTGTGTAAGCGGCTCACGAGCCACAGGTGGGAGCTGCGCGTGCAGCAGAGCATCGTGTCCATGCCGCCCGTGCGCTACGTCGAGGCATCGAAGGAGGGAGCCGACAACGACTACGCCGCCGGCGACGTCCGCTACCCGGGCTACTACCTGGAGACCGTGGCCGTCGGCGCGGTGAAGCGTGACGCCACGGGGCAGATCCGTCTCGCGATGCACGCCACCTGGGGACTCAAGCGCGGCGAACCGATCGACTGCGGCGGCGGCGCCATCTGGCTCCGCAACCCCGGCGGCGGCGGCTTCCAGATCGCCCAGACCTATGACCCGCTCGACGGCCGCGAGATCCGCGTCGGCTACACCAAGGGCCGCGAGCCGAACGAGATCGAGCTCGAGGAGGAGATCCCCGCGCCCCTCGGCCTCAAAGAGTGGCTCGCCGACTTCGCCCCCACCGCCGCCGACAAGAAGGCCGCAGAGAAGAAGGCGGCCGCCCGAGCCGCCGACGCCCGCGACGGCATCTGGGACGCGGCCGCGTAACCAGCCCATCCGCCCACTGACCTACCTTGCACGACCCACACCATCCCGAAAGGAACACCATGCCCAACCCGAAACCCGCCGTCACCTCACGGCCCTACGTCTACCCGCACACCCTCGCCGAGCTCCTGCAGATGGACGACGTCGCCTACGACGATGCCGTCGCCCAAGACGTCTACGCGACCACCGCCTGGCAGTCGCCCTTCATGGACTCCAGCCTCATCCACCGCACCGAGTCGTCGCTCGTGGGGCGCATGGGCCGCGTGGAGGCCTCGATCCGCCGCCTCGCCGAAGACCCCCTCTGCGACGCGATCCGGTACGGGAAGGCCCGCTCCTTCCACCGGATGCTGCAGATCGCCGTCGAGAGGACCGAGCGTCGCATCGCTCACGAGGCTGGCGGCGGCCAGGGCTGGATCCGCGCGTGGAAGGAGTTCGCCAACCGGCTCGCCGACGAGCTCGAGAACTCCGACGCGGCAGAGGCCCTCGACGAGATCGTCATTCCGATCGGAAACCTCACCGCCCGGCAGTGGCTCGACTCCCGCCGGCTCAAGGATCCGAGCCGCATCCCGACATGGGCGGAGGTCGCGGCGTGACCATCCTCCTGTCCCTCGACCCGGGCGGCACCACCGGCTACTCCGTGTGGCACTACGGCGTCGTGACGCCGCTCAACCTCATCGAGCACGGGCAGATCCCCGGCGGGCTCGACGGCTTCGTCTCGTGGGCACGCGGCTTCCAGACTCGCCAGCACATCGACGAGATCGTGGCCGAAGACTTCGTCGACGATGGCCGCACGGTGAGCCCTGACGTCACGCCCCTTCTGATCAAGGGCGCGGTCATCGACCGGTGGAGCGACTCGGACGTGCAGATCACCTGGCAGCTCAACACCTACAAGGCCCACGCCGACGACATCCTCCTCAAGCGCGTCGGCTTCTGGTTCGTCGGGCAGGAGCACGCCCGCGACTCCGCGCGCCACGCGATCGCCTACCTCAAAGTGCGCGACCACCGGCCGACCATGAAGCGGATCTGGCCGCCGAAGCCGCGCACTCGCACCGCGGCCGCGTAGCAACGACGAAGCCCCACCCTCGCGACTTGAGGGTGGGGCTTCGTTTTGCGCGCTAAATCACACGAGGTACTTGGCTGCCTGCGGGGAGACCCAGCACCACCCGTTGGCGTTGGAGTACACCTTGCGGGCACCGCCGCGGCTGACCTCGTGGACGTCGTACGGGCCCTCGAGCATCGTGCCGCCGCCGTACTGGCCGCCGCGCGGCGAGGTGTGGGCCTCGGCCTGCGCCGCCGTCTTGTACCAGTGGTAGCTGGGGAGGCGGAGCTTCGGTCGCAGGGTGGGGGTCGGCTTCACGACCTTCTTCCCGCGGACATGCTTCTTCGCCTGCGGGCTCAGCCAGACGCCCTCGGCGATCTCGTACGCCCCGCCGGAGGTGCGCCGCACCGCGTAGGTGCCGGGACCGACGCCGCGGCCCTGGACGCCCTTCGTCGCGGTGCGCGCGGCCTGCGCGGTCGGGAAGGTGAACCACCACGTCGGCAGCACGATCCGCAGCGTGCTCCCGCTCGGCTTCGGCGCGGGCTTCGGCTTCGGCGCGGGCTTCGGCTTGGCGGGCGTCTTCACCGGCTTGGGCGCCGGGGCGGGGCTGAGGTCGTCGATCACGGTGACCGTGTTCTTGCCGTTGGTCCGCGACCACCCGAGGTAGGTGAAGCCGGTGACCTTGGTGAACTCGGCGACCGTGGTGACGCCGGCGTTGACCTGCCAGTGGGGCGACTCGACGCGGCGCGACGCCATGAAGACGCGGCCGCCGCCGAGGTCGAGGGCCACGTGGTCGAGACGCCGGCGGATCCCAGCCTTGTCAGGCGCGATGTACTTCCAGTAGTGGAAGGCGCCGGCGGTCGCCTTGCTCGCGTTCTTCGAGACGATCTTCGAGTCCTTGTACGCGGCGTACGCGGTGGAGTACGTCACCTTGAGGGTGCCGAACTCGTTCACGACGTTCCACATGAGGCGCTGGCACCACCCCTCCCAGTCGCGATACCACGACCGGATCCAGGGGCGGAGCTCGGAGGCGCGGACGCTCATCGCCCGGTGCCTCCGTTCGAGTCGGTGGGCTCGACCGGCATCTCGGCGACGCTCCCACCCGCCTTCTGCGCGACGGCCTGGGCGATGACCTCCCGGACATCTTCGGGGAGATCGAGCACCTCGACCTCGCCGGGGCTCAGGGTGTGGACGTTCACCGTCTGGACGAATGCGGTGGCGATGGAGGCGATGATCGTAGCGATCGTGGCGATCTGCGCGGAGACCTCGGAGCCCCAGAGCTGGAAGGCGATGCCGACGGGGCCGAGGGCGGTAGCTGCCCCGTACAGGAGCGCGCGCCCCTTGGTGCCCAGCCATGTCGACCACTCGCTGTCCCGCAGGAGCGAGAGACCGATGACGCCCTGGATGAGCAGGAGCAGGGAGGCGGAGAGCTCTCCGAGGGCGAACGACTGCTCCTGGTTGAGGAGGCCGGTCACGGCGAGGAGCGTGAGGGAGCTCGCGATGAGCGCCTGCAGCGCGGCGCGACGCGAGTCGGTGAACCAGGCGGCAGCGCTGGCCCAGAACGGCTGAGTGGTCATGGGGATCCTATTCTCGGTGTGGGGTGTGGCTTGGCGGCGGGGAGTCTAGAGGATGCGGAGATCGGACCACTGCCCGCCGGCAGTGAAGAACGAGAGCATCCCGGAGGTGGCGGAGTCGCCCTTGAGGTTCGTGAACCAGGAGGAGCCACGGTCACTGGAGGGGCCGACGATGATCCACCGGCCGTCCCCCGCCTGCTGGACGCGGAGAGAGTGCCAGTGGCCGACGAGGAGGATGTCAGCGTCGGCGACGGGGAGGCGGCCGAGGGCCTGGCCCTTCCACCAGTCGGCGATCTTGTCGGGGGAGGCGGTCTGATGCCCGTGGAGCGCGCCGACCTCGGTGCCGGCGATCGTGAAGGCGAGGGACTCCATGTGCGGCTCGGGGGTCTGCACGGTGACGTGGCCGAACGCGGCCGGGTTGAGCTTGAGGGCGTTGCCGAGCATCTTCGCCACGGCGAGGCCGTAGTCGGCGTGGGCGTCGCCGCCGGGGGACTTCGGGCCGGTGCGGAAGGCGCCGTGGTTGGAGCTGACGGCGGCGTAGCGGAGCTCGCGGGTGAGCGGGGCGAGCATCTGGATGCCCTGCTGCATGAGGAACATCGCTTCGACGACCTGATGCGGGAGGTCGCGGTCGTTGGTGCCGAGCTGGCTTGAGGTGTTGTAGACGTTCTCGATCACGTCGCCGGCGTCGACCATTGCGACCTCGCGGGGCCGCTCTTCCTTGATGATCTCCGCGGCGCGAGCGAATGACTGGAGCACCTGCTCGGCGGTCTGCGCGGTGCCGCCGGCGATGTCGACCTTGCCGACCTGGAGGTCCGTGGGCATGAGCAAGAAGCCCTTGTCCTGGTAGGCGCGGTCGGCGGGGATGTACTGGAAGGTGCGGATCGCCTCCATCACCTCCTCGTGCGAGACGAGGAGCTCCTTGGTCGCGGCGGCGCGGAGGGTGGCGGAGAAGCGGTTGGCGTAGAGGGTCTTGGTGACCTGCGCGCGGGTGTGCTGCGTCCAGACGGAGTGCCCGACGGAGTACGTGAAGTCGTCGGGGTCGAAGCCCTGCTTGCGGAGATCTTCCAGCCACTCCGCGAGGGGGATGATCCGGTCGGCGAGCTTCTCCATCTTGACGTTGCCATGGATGTCGACGTCGAAGGTCTCGTCCGCCTTCCCGGTGGCGGAGGGGGTGGGCCCGTCGGTGGCGGGGATGACCGGCGGCTTCCCGGCGCGCTCGTCGCGTGCCTTGCGGCGGCGGCCGGAAACGTAGCCGGCGGACGCGTTCCACTTCTCGCAGATGGAGTCGCGGGTCATGTCGTCATCGAGAAGGTCGGCGAGGAAGTCCTCGTTGCCTTCCAGGTCGGTTCGTGCGAGGTGATGCGCCACGGGTGCCCTCTCTCTGGCGGACTACGGGGTGAGGCGTGAGATGAACTCGAGCTGCGAGTTGTACTGGTTGATCAGGAGGAAGACGAAGCCGCCGACGCCGATGATGGTGGCGACGATCTGCCACCACGGGGCCTTGCGGTTTTCGCGGCGGACGGTCTCGGCGTCGCGGCGGGCGCGGTCTGCCTTGATCTCGCGGAGGTCGCTCTCGGCGACGCCGACGCGGGCGTTGAGGCCGGAGATGTCGGTGTCGTGGTTGCCGAGGCGGGTGCCGTGGTTCTGGAGTCGTTCTTCGATGCCGGCGTTCTGACGCTCCTGCAGCGCGATGTGCTGCTTGAGGAGGCCGGTCATGTCGCCGAGGTCGGTCTTCATCTGGAGCACCTCTTTGTAGACCGCGTCGGGCGAGATGACGACTACGCCGATCGGGGGCGTCTCTTCGCTCATGCGCTCGGTCCTGCGGGGTGCTGGGAGGGCGACGTCGCGTAGGTGTTGCCTCGGGGCATCTGCTCCTCCTTCGGTCTTGGCGCGGGGGAGTCTAGGTGTGGCCCGTCGGCTAAACGGCTTCCGGCGGTGGATCAGGTGATGTAGGTGAACCGGACCGAGAAGGAGCTGTTGGTCGTCCAGGTCTCGGGGGAGCCCTGCGCCATGGCGGCTGAGCCCTCGCCGTCGGCGATGAAGGTGACCGCGGCGTACATGAGTCCGGTCGTGTCGACGCCGTCGGAGTAGGAGCCCCAGACGCCGGCGACGTAGCCCATGCGCTGGTTCGACCCGATGGTGCAGTGGGCGACGCCGAGGGTGCCGAGGTTCTGGTCGATGTAGCGCATCGGGAGATCCTCGGGGAGGTAGATGCGCGCGGGGAAGGAGCTGTTCCAGAGGGTGGGTGCGCCGGAGGCCCAGCGGATGTGCGCCTGGATGGTGACCTGCTCGCCGTCGACCCAGTACAGCCAGGCGTGGTCGTCGCCGGTGGGTGAGTAGCCGAGGCCGTGCTGGGCGTAGGCGCCGTAGGGGGCGTAGGGGACTGCGCGGTAGGTCTTCACGACCTTCCACCCCTCCGGCCCGAGCTCTTCGACCCAGTCGGTGTCGAGGCGGTAGATCTGGTCGCCAGGGCGTAGGCCAGCGTCTTTCACGGCGTCGGCCTCGGTCGCGTTGGCGGCGCGGAAGAGGCGCGGCTGGGGGGTGCCGTCGCTGCGGCCGGCGATCGCGTTGCCTGCGGCGGCGGCCATGATGGTCGGGCTGATCTGCCAGTCGATCGGCTCCCGCGCCCCGGGGAGCCAGACGCCGTTGGCGTGCGCGGTGCCCATTACAGCTTCCGTCGCCAGCGGATGTCGAAGCTGAGGATGTCGCCGGATCCCCACGCGCGCGGGGCCGTGGCGGAGAGGGCGGCGAGGACGCCGGATGCCGCGCCGACGTCGAAGCGCATAGCTCCGGAGGCGGTGCCCGACTGCCCCACGACGACCCCCTGCCAGAACAACGCGCCGCCCGACTGCGCGCTGCAAGTGCCGAGCACGAGAGGCGTGGTGGTGCCGTCGGCGTGGACGAAGGGGAGCGCGAGGGCCCCGCTGGAGGTGGTGACGCTCGTGGTGCTGCCGAAGCGGAATGAGCCGGAGAGGTGGACGAGGTCGCCGCGAAGGAAGTACGAGAATGCACCGGTGCCGTTGCCCGGGCTGACGCCGGTGTGGGCGAACGGCCACGCGACGGCCTGCATGGTCTCCCACACGATCCACGCGCCGCCGCTGCGCAGCTCCCACCATCCGGTATCGGCGACGAAGACGCGGTCGCCGTCCTGGAGGGTGGTGAGGCTGGCGAGGGCGGTCTTCTCGGTCTGGTTGGCGACGGCATAGAGGTGAGGCTGGCGCTTTCCGGTGCCGAGGCCGCCGAGCGCGTCGGAGATGGAGCGGGCGACGTCACCGAGGAGGATCTGGGGGTCGGCGAGGTCGGAGCCGTCGGGCACCTTGACGCCGTTGGGGAGGGTGATCATCGGACGACCGCCCGGAGCTCGCCCTCGAGGCGGGCGATGGTGCGCTGCTGCTCGAGGATGAGTCGCTCGACGGTGGCGACCCACTCGCGGGATTCGGAGCCGAGGTTGGCGCTGGCGCCTTCGAGTGCCATCGTCTCTCCTTCTACGGTGTCGGTGCTGTGAGTGCGAGCGGGGCGATCGAGTGATCCCGGAGGGTTGCCCCCGCCCACGCCGTGGCGTACTGGGCGAGGGTGCGGGTCTTGCCGGGGGAGTCGCTGAGGCGGGCGAGTCTACTGGCGGAGATGGTCGCTACACCGCCCGTGATCTGACAGGTGTTCACCCGGTACAGGTTGTCGCGGTGGGTGATGAGGGCGCCGGCGGTGAGACCGAAGCCGGCGAGCCGGTTGATCGGGATGCTGGCGTTGAGGGTGAGGTTGGGGCCGGCGACGCGGGTGGCGGCCCATGCGGCCGCGTCGTACACCTCGCCGAGGTTGCCGATGGCGACGTTGTTGACGGGGGAGGTGGTCTCGACGCGGGTGTCAGCGTGGGGTGCGCCGGAGGGGAGTGTGACGGTCACGGGGTCGCTCGTGACTCCCACGCCGTGCAGGCGGAGCACGGCGTAGGCGGTAGATCCGTCGGTCTCGCCGATGCGGTACGGGCCGGGGATGCCGGGGATCTGCTGTGCGGGGCCGGTGATGGTGAGCGTCGCCTTGCCGTCTTTCATCGCGACGGTGACGCGGCCGCCGAAGTCGGTCCAGGCGACGGGACTGATCGGGAAGCCGTCCTGCGCGGTCACGAAGTAGCGGCCGACGGTGCCCGCCTCGAGCTCGGCATACCCGTCGGCGTACTGCGCAAGGTTGAAGACGATGCCGTTGACATCCTTGCTGTAGTACCAGGGGCGCGGCGACCACAGGAACCGGATGCCGTCGGGCACGCGCACGTCGAACGTGCGGGTCTCGCCGACGCCGATGCTGTAGATCGTGGTGGCTCTGTACGCCTCGTCCTGGGGCGTGACGAGCGCCTTGGTGTTCTGGTTCACGACCACGATGTTGCGCGCCTGGACTGCCTGGGAGATGGTGCGGGAGGCCGATGCGCGGTGGGTGATGTCGAGGGTGCGGGAGCCGATCTCCCGGAGGGTGATGCCGGCCGGGGTGGCCGCGAGCTCGACGCCGCGGGCGACGCACACCTGCTTGACGTACTCCCACAGCTCGCCCTCGTGCTGGGCGATGGGGGAGCCTTGATGGGCGCTCGTGGTCTCGTCGACGAAGCCGGCCGGTGCGACGTAGGCCACGCCGTGGAAGTTCGCCCATGTGTCAGCGGCGCCGCGGCGGATGACGAGGTCGCGGATGCCGCCGGCGGAGAGCGGCTGAGTGATCGTGAACTGCTTCGAGTACATCCGGAAACGAGTGGGCTTCACGTTGATGCTGGTAGCCGTGGTCTCCACGCTCGCATCGGCGTTCTGAGCGCGGGCGCGAAGGTTGACCGCGCCTGCCGAGCTCTGACTGATCCCCAGGCTCACGACGATCGGGCCGGTTCGCAGGAGGGAGGCGTGCCGCTCGGTCGTGGAGGTGGCCGTCTGGGCGACTCCGGCGGCGTCCTGCATCACGATGGTCGTGGTGAGCTGACCGCCGGAGTTGTTCTGGTTGTACGAGACGCGGATCATGCACCCGTTGGCGACGCGGCTGTTGCCGAACTGCCGGAACGAGGGTCCGAAGTCGACCTGGAACGTCGTGGTAGTCAGCGCTGCCGTCGTGGGGGCGACGGTGAACTTGACGTAGGTGCGCTCGCGAAGCTGGATGGTGTCGCCGAGCACGGTGGTCGGCAGCCCCGCGGTGGAGAAGCGGGAGATCGCGCAGAAGCCGGTGATCTCCTGGTACAGCGCCTTCTCGCCAGGGGTCGCGGTGACGAGGATCTGGTTGTTCTGCAGGACGAGATCGGTCGAGGCAGGGTGGATGATGTCGCCGGTGGCGGTGAAGCCGACGGAGTGGCCGGCGAGGGACCAGTAGTCGTCCTTCGCGTTCGGGCCGATCTGCCGGCGGGTGCCCGATGCCTGCATGGCGACGTCGAGGGCCGCGGCGGGCGTCCCGGACTCGATACCGGGCACGATCATCCGACCCGACAGGAACCGGCCGAGCGGGGAGTCGGCCATGAGGGTCGCCTGCGCAGGGCTCGCGTCGGTGACCGTGTGCACCTCGGCGCGGGTGACGCCGAGGGTCGGGTGCGTGATGGTGAGCGCATTGCCGCCGGCGAGGTCGGTGTCACCGGTGCGCCGCACGGTGAGGGAGGCGTCGCCGATGGTGCCGCCGGCGTCGCTGGCGATCGCGGGAGTGACCGTCTCGCTGACCGTCCACGAGCCGACGTCGCCGAACGAGCCCGACCCGGCCGATTCCACCTTGATGCTCACGGGGTGCCTCCGTCGAAGGAGGTGGGTGCCGGGGTGCCGACGGGGGTGGAGATGATCGCGGCGGTGTTCTCGACCTCGACGAGCTTGACGCTCATCGACTTGCGGCGCATCGCCCGGTCCCGTCCCGACCAGATGATCGACTCGCGGATGCCGCCGGAGAACTCGAGCGCGGCGGCGCCCTCCCCGGAGGCGAACATCGGGTCGACGGCGGTGACGTCTTCGCGGATCAGGCAGGCGCGGAGGCCAGCGAGGGTGATCGTGGATGCCGTGAGGTTCTCGCGGGCGAGGAAGATGTCGACGATCCGGTAGCCGTCAGAGTGGCGGAACAGGTTCGTGGAGTGGAAGCCGCCCTGCGCGGGGTCGAGCGGCTCGAAGAACTCGTTCCGGGTCAGACCGTTCTCGGTGTACCCGCGGAGGGCGACGACGCCGGTGCCGGTGCGGTAGCCGAACGAGGCGAACGCGAGCTTATATCCCTCGGGAATAAGGACGGTGAAGCGCTGCGCGGGCGCGGCGGTCGTGTAGTTGTTGGTCGGGGTGTGCCGCACCGCGCGGGTCGGGACGCCGTACGCGCTGGGCCCCACCGTGTCGGCCGCGGGCGCGCTGGAGTGGATCTGCGGCCAGTCGCCATCGGCGGTAATGCCGGGGGTCGCCCAGTTGGGGGAGAGGATGTTGATGTCGGCGATCGTGGGGTCTGCCCAGTAGAACGGGCCGGGGCCGTGGACGCCGTTGTAGAAGTCGCGGATGGCGCGCAGCTCGTCCGGGGTGCCCTCCCATTCGGGCAGGCCCTCTCGGTGTGAGGCGACGGAGTCGTCGCGGTAGACGCCGCCGTGCTCGAGCTGGATAAGGTTGGAGCGCTTGACGACCGACCAGTCCATGCCCACTCGCGGCTCGAGGATCCACTGCTGCCGCTCGCGGTTGCCGAACCAGATCAGACCTGCCATTACGACCCTCTCGTGTAGGCGGCGTTGCCCGTGGAGACGAGCTGGGCGATGACGCGGGAGTCTGCCATAAGGAAGACCGGCCGATCGTTCATCGCCTGCGCGAGAGCGTCGATGGTGGATGCGTCCAGGCGCAGCGGGCCGCCACCTTCCATGCCGAGGGAGCCGCCGAAGGCTCCTGCAGGGCCGCCGACGAGGCCGCCGCTGGAGTAGCCGCGGAGGGCGACACGGTGCGCGCGGGCGAGGTTCTCGACGCCGTAGTAGCGCACCGCCTCCTGTGGGAAGACGTACTCGCCCTTGTGCGCGAGGCCTGCCACGTCGTGCTTGCCGCCGTCGCCGGTGTAACCACCCTCGGAGAACCCGAGCGCGCCGAACGCGGCATCGAGGCCAGCCTGCCAGTTGAGGTAGATCTGCTCCCAGAAGCTCGGCTGGTTGTTCTTGCTGACGCTCGCGCCCGCGGCGCCGGCCTGCGCACCGCTGACCATCGCGGTCGCGAATGCGGTCTTGAAGCTGTTGCCCGCGATCTGGCCGACGTCGGTGAACTTCTCGGCCGTGACGTTCTTGTTGGCCTGGACGTTCACCGGCACGTCGATGCGGTGATCCTTGTTCTTCTCGAGCCACTCGTTGAGGGCGGCCTGTGCGGGGTCGAGGCCGTCGATGTCGACGGTGATGTCGCGGGGGAACTCGCGGATGATCTTGGCGACGTCATCGTAGGCGGGGCCGTAGCGCTGCTCGAGGTCGTCGGCGTTGTACCCCATCGACACACCGAAGTCGATGAACTCGTCCTTGAGACGACGGGTCTCGGCCTCGAGCGTCTCCTGGCTTGCACCCGACGCGGCGAGGGCCTCCAGGTACTCCATGTGCTCCTGGGCGAGCTCGTCGAGCGCCTCGCGGTTGCGGCGTGCGGCTTCCGAGTTGCCTTCGATCGAGCGGGTGAGCGCGTCCTGCTCCTCGGCGACCTGGCCGTTGAGTCCGCGGATCTCGGTGCGCGCGGAGTTCTGGTCGGCGCTGTTGCGGGCGATGTCGCCGGAGATCGCGGCCGCGCGGGCGGTGTCGCCGTAGCGGGTGGCGACGGAGAGGAAGTATTCCTGCCCGACCCGCTCGCCCTGCAGGACGCGCAGGTCCGCCTCGGTCTGCATGATCTGGGCGCGGAGGTCGTCGATGGACTCCGCGGCGCGCTTGGCCTCGGAGCGCATCTTGTCGTACGTATCGAGGACGCGGTCGTAGGCGTCCTGCGCGCCGAAGCGGATCTCGAATGCCCGGTCCATGATGGAGCCGAGGTCGCTGGCGTAGTCGGAGACGGTGCGGACCTTCTCGCCCAGCTCGTCGACGCCCTTGGCGGCGTTGCGGGCGTTCTCGTCGACGTGCGCGAATCCGACGGCGAGGCTGTTGCTCGTGACGATCGCGTCGGTCGCCGCGACGCCGGTCGCCTCGATGGCCCGCTCGACCATCGCGATTGCGTCGGCGCCGGCGCCGATGGAGAGGAGCTGCTCGCGGATGCCGGCGAGGAGGTTGGCGAGGAGCTGCGCGTCGCCGTCCGCGATCGCGACGGCTGCGGCGATCGCCGACGACAGGCTGCGCATGTTCTCGCGGCCGCCGGTGGAGTACGCGTCGAACTGCTTGCCGTTCTGCTGCATCGACTGGCCGAGGTCGAAGAGCGACCCCTCCAGGTCGGCGCTGCCCATTGCCATCGCATTCGCGGCTTCGACGGCGTCGTTGAGCTCCTGGGTGAGCTTGCGGATCTCTTCGGCCGCGGCGGCCGCGCGAGCCTCCTGTGCTGCGAGCTCCTGGTTGGCCTTGTCGGCGGAGGTGGCGAGATTCTCCTCCTGGTCGCCCGCAGTGACCGCCGCGCCGATGAGGGTGCCGAGGATGGCGACCACGGCGCCGATGCCGGTGGAGATCATCGCGACGCGGAGGGCACGCGCGCCCATGGCGGCCGCGTTCATGCCGCCCGCGGCCGCGTTGCCGGCGGCTTGGACGCCGAAGAGGCCGCCGATGAACTGCAGCATGGTGAGCTGCGCGCCGGTGGCGGTGGCCTGCAGGCCGGTGATGGCGGTGCGGATGGCGAACAGGGCCGCGGTGCCGCCGGCGAGAGCTCCGCCGAACAGGAGGAGGACGCCGATGAGGCCGGTGAGGATCATGCCCAGGCCGAGGAAGAACTGCCCAACCGGGTTGGAGCCGAACTCGGCGAGGTTGTTGAGGGTGTCGGCGAGGACGTCGAGGAGGCCGCCGAATGCCTCCAGCGTAGAGCCGCCCACGACGCCGGCGAGGCGGTCGAAGGCGTTGAGCACGAGCTGCAGCTTGGATACGACGGTGTCGAAGATCTGCGCGGCGGACTCGTCGAGGAAGCCGTTCGACATGCCCTCACGGGCGGCCTGCATCGAGATGACAGCCTTGTCGACGCCGGCGGAGAGCGCGCCGAGGGAGCGGCCGTCGCGGGTGGCTTCGATGCCGAGGGAGCGGAGGGCCTCGTTGTAGTTCTCGACGTGCTGGAGGCCGCCGACGAAGGTGACGAAGGTGTTGGCGGCGGACTCGCCCCAGGAGGAGCGGAACTGCTCGGAGGACATGCCGCTGACGCGGGCGAAGTTCTCGAGGGTGGTGCCGCCCTGGTCGACGGCGAGCTGGATCTTGGCCCACACGCGGCCAGTCGTGCCGGCGGAGAGCTCGGACTCGACGCCGACGGATGCGTACGCGGCAGAGAGGCCGGCGACCTCGTCGGCAGTGGCGCGGTATTGCGCCATGACGGGGCCGAGCTTGTTGGCGACGGAGAGGATCTGTTCTTCCGTGGCCGCCGATCGCACGCCGGCGTAGGCGACGGCGGACGCGAACTGGGTGTACTCCTCGCCGGCGAGGCCGAGGACGTTGCCGATCTTTCCGAAGGAGAGGGCGGCGGTGTCGGAGGCGACGCCGGTGACGGCCGAGAACTTGATGGTCGCCTCGGTGAACTCCTGGATGCCCTCGACGGGGATATCGAGCTGGGCGGCCTTGGTGGCGACGTCCGAGATCTCGGCGAACGACTTGGGGATCTCCTGCGCGAGCTCCTCGAGCTCCTTGCGGAGGGTGACGGCAAGCTCGCTGTCGGCGTCGACGCGCGTGGTGCGGAGGACGTCGGTGAACGCCGCCTCACGGTTGGCGGCGAGCATCGTGTAGGCGGAGACGAGCGCGACGAGCGAGCCGCCCGCGATGCCGGCGGTGGAGGCGACGTCGTAGAGCGCGTATCGCTGGCTGATCAGGTTTTCATTGGTCGTCGCGGTTTTGCGCGCAATCTCGTCCTGCAGCCCGATGAGCTCGCGGTCCCACTCGGCGCCGGCGTTGCGGCGGCCGCGCGCGGTGGACTCGCGGGCGAGGGCGCGCTCCGCCTCGACGCGCTTGTTGGTCGCCGCGGCCATGCGGGCTTCGCCAGCGACGACTTCCTGCGCCAGGAGCTCGCGTTCGCGGCGCTCCGCCTCCAGGCGGGCGAGGGCGATCTTCCGTTCCGCTTCGGCGGACGCGTCGATGCCGCCACTGAGGGCGGCGAAGTCGCGGTCGAAGTCGCCGGTGGTGTAGCTGCTGCGGCCGCGGTCGGCGGACTCCCGCGCGCGCATCCGTTCTGCTTCGGCGCGCTTCTCGGCGGCCGCCGCCATGCGCTCTTCGCCGGCGATGACAGCCTTGGCGAGCTCTTCATGCTCGCGACGCTCGGTGCGGATGGCGCCGACGATGTCCGCGCGTGCCGCGTCGTCGATCGCGAGGATCCGGTCCTTCTCGGCCTCGGAGAACGAGGAGAAGGGCCGCTCGCCGTCGGAGCTGATGCCGAGCACCTTGTTGCGCGTGGCACGCTGGTACTCGGCGTTGTAGTCCTTGACGCCCTGGACGGCCTTCTTCCAGGCTGCGTCCGCTTCCTTGGCGGACTTCTGCAGAGCGGAGCCGGAGTCGTTGGCGGCCTGGCGCGTCTTCTTGAGCTCGTCGTTGATCTCGGAGATCGCGGTGACCGCCTTGCGGCCCGCGGCGGGAGCGTCGCCGCCGAGCATCTCGACCATCGCGTTGAGGTCGCGGACGCCTTCGAGGACGATCTTGAGGCGCATCTGCGCATCTTGACTCAGTCCGTCGTACATGGTGGCGGAGCCTACCGGCCAGCGTCGGCGTTCAACGCTTCACGCTTCTTCGCCTGGGCGCGGTAGTAGTCACGTCGGAAGCTGGCGAGGGGCGCGCCGGAAGGGCTGAACGGGATGGCGCGCAGGGAGACGCCGTGAGGGCGCTTCTGGTTGGGCCCGCCGTAGCGCGACTCCTCCTGCCGCTCGCGGTACGCCGTCGCCTCGCAGGTGACCTCGTCGATGCGGAACTGGATGTCGTTGCTCGTGTGGTGGCAGAGCCAGATCGGGTTGCCGCAGTCGCAGCGCTCGTCTTGGACGATCTGGTACGCCTCCAGGAGGAGGAAGTCCCAGCGATCCCAGGGTGCCGACGGTTGGGTGCGCAGGATCATCGCCGACGGGCGGATGCCGGCGGTGATCGCTGCGCGGATGAGGTGCAAGTACCTGACGCCGCCGGTCGCCAGATACTCGGCTAGAAATCCGCGTTGCCGACGGCCTGCTCGGAGATGGAGGCCGCGTACTGGACCTCGCTGATCTTCGCGGCCAGGCGGGCCCACTCGGTGCGGGGGAAGCGCGTACGCGCCTTGGGGATGGCGTCGGCGGACGGGACGGGGGCGGTGCGGCCCTTCGCGTCCACGATCACCGTGACGATGCGGGAGACGATCTCAGCGGAGAGGCGGTCGGAGAACTGTTCGCCCTGCTCGGGGGTGATCTCCGACATCTTCTCGATGCCGACGGCGGCCTGGGCGGAGGCGCGGGCCTCTTCCATGATGAACTCGGGGAGGCCCTGGAAGTGGAAGGTGAGGGCGGATGCCTCGAGCTTCGCCTTCGCGGCTTCGGCGATCGTGAGCTGTGCGGAGATGGCTTCGTCGTTGACGCCATCCTTGTTGGTCTCGCGGAGGAGGTCGATCTCGCCGAGCGCGCCCCAGCGGCGCTTCCCGGCGGGCACGCGGATGCCCTTGACCTCCTTGTAGAGCTGCTCGATGCCGCCGAGCTCGCGGCCGGCGGGCTCGTCGCTGTACAGGGTGATCGAGTCGGTGACCAGGGGGCGGTGCTCGAGCGTGTCGATGAGGTCGAACGACTCGGTGGCTTCGGCGATGATCTGGTCTGCGGTGCGCTCGGACATGGGTGGAGTTCCTCTTCTCGTGGGTACTGCGGGGTCGTGCGGATGGGATTGAGGCGGAGGCGGGCGGAGCGTGTCACGCCCGCCCCCGCGGTGGATCAGACGGTGACGGTGATGGCCTTGTTGGCGGACGTGGCAGCGCCGGGGTAGGCCGCCGTGATCTGCGCGGTGCCGGCGGAGAGGTACTCCACGACGCCGCCAGGGTGGACGGTGGCGACGGCGGGGTTGGAGGACACCCACTGTGCGCCGACGGTGATGGCGTGGCCCTGGTACTCGGCCGCCAGGAGGCCGACGCTGCCCACCGCGCCGCCGGATGCGCCGGTCACCGTGACGGAGGCGGCGACGGCCGGGGGCACGATGTAGTTGACGAGGTGGTCGTCCTGGTCGACGAGCTCCGTGGTCGTGGAGTAGCCGGTCTGGCGCCGCTCCACGTTCTCGGCGTCCGTGATGACGCGGAAGAGGTTGATCTCGTCGCCCGCGGCGATCGGCTGCGCCTCCGGCACGCCGAAGCGCTGGGCGACGGCGAGCTTGGTGCGCGGCTTCTTGAACGTGGTGTGCGCCTGACGGACCACCGACGCGGTGTCGGCGGCCGCCGGGATGAACGAGGACACGTTGCCGCCGAATGCGGAGTAGCCGAGCGCCTGCGCGCCGGCCTCATCCGCGAACGACCGGTCGTCGGTCATCTCGGTGGCCTGGAGGCCGAAGTCGGTGCCGTCGGTGCGGATGGCGGGGGAGTAGTTGGTCAGCGCCTGCACGTTCGCGAGCGACGGCTTCTCCCAGTCGGCGATGGTCGTGTCGGGTCCGACGAACCAGCCGATGCGCTTGTTGGAGACGATGGTGGCGTTCATGTGCGGGATCTCCTATCAGGCGCCGAGCGCGTGGGCGATGTTGACGATGTTCTTCGGGACGAAGTTGACCGCGATGGTCTGGTCGGCGCCGTCGCCGTAGCCGGGGATCGGCTGGCCGGTGATGGCGTAGTAGAACGACCAGTCCTCACCGACGGTGGCGAGAGCGGTCTGCCGCGCGCCGAGGCGGTGGGCGAGGATGTAGGGCACACCCTGCGCGCGGGTCAGGTTCTTCGCGAGCGTGAAGGTCGACTTCGCGCCGAGCACGCCTTCGCGCAGGATCGTGACGTTGGCCTGGAAGTTGAACTGCGTGAGCTTCTCGCCGCGGCCGACCGAGGTGATCGTGCGGGAGCCGGAGCGCTGCGAACCGGTCAGGCCGAGGGCGAGGTTGTCCTGGACCGCGGCGGAGATGTTGCCACCGGCGATCGGGGAGTTCTCGGGGACCGTCTTGGGGATCCAGGAGTCGAGGATCGCCTTCGTCGGGGCGCTGATCGGTGCGATCGCGCCCGTGGCGCTGACGAGCTGGGGGATACCGGCCTTGAGAATGGCCGGGATAGCGAGGAGGGTCTCGTTGCCGGGGAGGAGCTTCATGCGAGGTCAGCCTTTCTTGGCGTTGCCGGTGGTGGTGGCCGCGCTGTCGGCCTCGGGGTCGGAGGTGGCCGCGTCGCCGTCGGGCTCGGCCGTCGCCGCGTCGCCTTCGGGGGCGTCAACGATGGCCTCATCCTCGACGAGGATGAGCTGGGGGTGGAAGGCCGCCATCTGCTCGGGGAACTCCCCGAGCGCGCCCGACTGAGCGTCGCGGTAGAGGAGCGTGCGGTTCATGGCGCGGAGTCTAAGGTGACCCCGGCGGGATAATCAGCTCCGGCAGACAACCTGGAAGAAGATCGGCCGAACCAGGCGCGGCGCGCCAGCGCTCGTGTCTTTCCGCGGCTTGGCGAGCCCGCCGTTGCAGGTCACCTCATCGCCGCTCACGGTGTTCGGCTGCAGGCCGACGAGCCGGTGCTGCACGATCGAGCACGCCTCGCGGAGATCCTCGGGGTTGGAGGCGTAGACGTACACCTGGAAGGGGAGCATCCACGCCCCGCCCTGCGCGCCATCTGCCATGGTCTTCGTCCCTGCGATCGGGAACGTCGACCCGAAGTGCACGGTCGCGTACGGCTTGATGCCGCGCTTGTCGGGGCGCTCGGGGAGCTTGACGCCCTCGGGCACCTGCATCTCCCAGATGCGGCCGCCGAGGAGCGAGCCGATGCCCGTCTCCTTCGAGAGGATGAAGGTGGCCTCGTTGGATCCATCGAACGTCATCGCGCCACCCGTTCCAGGAGCTCAGGGACTCGCGTGAGCGCGAGCGTGAAAGAGTCGCCGAGGGCGCCGACCGCCTCGATCGTGTCGGTGCCCCACTCCTGGTCCTCGAAGTAGTCGCGCCAGTTCTCTAGCCAGCCCCACGTCAGGATGACCTCGGCGGCGACGACCAGGTTGCCACCGGCGGTGAGCGAGCCGCGCCCCGCGCGCTCCACGGCGACAGCGGAGTCGACGCCTTCGTAGAACTCGCCGGTGACGTAGCGACCGGCCTGTGCGCCGAGCGGGCCGTAGTGGTCGGACTCGCTGCTGGAGGCGACGCGGGCGCGACCGGTGGGGGTGTGCGCGGCCAGGATCATGCTCTGCATGCGCTCGACCAGGTCGTTGCCGAGGTGCGCGACCTCGCCGATCACCTCGTCGACGTGGGCGCTCACGCGGGACTCGAAGCCCGCGCGCAGTGCGCCGACGTCGAGGCCCGTCATCGAGAAGGAGGAGCTCATGCGCGCACCGTCGCGAAGTCGATGAACAGGACCGGCGACTCGCTCGAGGCCGTGGCCTCCTTGATCAGCGCGCGGACGCCGGCGAGCTCGACGGCACGATGCGGGTTGGTGATGACGATCACCGCGCCGTCAGGGAACACGGGGTCGCCATCCTCGCGGATGATCGTGGCGCGCCACTGCGTGCTCGTGCGAGTCTCGTCGCTGGCATCCGTGCTGCGGAAGTCGCTGCGCCGGCGGAAGCGCGCCGGGCGATCGCTGATGAGCGTGGTATCCGGCTTGTTGCCTTCGATCGAGTCGGTGGTCGCGTTCCACTTCCCGGGCTCGCCGGGCGAGATGATGTTGATGCGAGCGCGAAGCTCCGGCCGGATGGCCTCCACAATCTCGGCGGTCCAGTCCAGACTCGCGGAGATCGGCTTGAGAGGAGACATGGGCCGTAGGCTACCGGCTCGCGGCGGCGTTGGGGCGTCGCTCCGCCTCGGTGATCTCGGGTTCCGGGTGCTTCCTGTAGCCAGCGGCGATCAGCAGGTCAGCGGCTTCGAGTGCCGCAGTGATCCCGATCGTCGTCGACTCGTATCCGGTCCCGACCTGGACGCCGCTGATCTCGTCAGCGATGTCGGACCGCAGCGCCTCGCGTTCGTCGTCTCGCGCTTCCATCACTGCTCCCCCTCTCCGACAGGCACCCGGAGAGCGGCTTCGTGTAGCGCGAGACCGAGGCGCTGGATCAGCCCCACCTCGTAGTCCACGTCGTCATGCTCAACCGCGCGTCCGTAGAGCCCCTCAGCCTCTTTCACGAGAGCCGCGTAGTCCCATGTTGCCTTGGTGATCTCGGGTTCCGGGTGCTTCCGGGCGCGGACTTCGTAGCCCGCGTCAGCCAGTTCGTCGATCAGCCGGTCAGCCTCGTAGCGGTGCCGCGTCCACCGCTGGATGCCCGCCTGCACCTCTTCGAGCGAAGCGGCCTTCGAGCGGTTCTCGACGGCGCACATCGCCTTCGCGAGCGCGTCGCGTTCGTCGTCTCGTGCTTCCTGTCCGAGCGCGAGTCGCTCGATCGCGTCCGCGGCATCGCGCATGAGGGTGGCTCGCGCGCTGGTCGAGCCCTCGGCGAAGCCGCGCAGCTCGGCAATGAGGTCAGCATCGCGCGGCGGGATATCGGGCGCGCCCAGGGGCGGATGTTGCGGGCAGGGCCAGCGCAGGGAGCCGTCACCGGAGGGGCAGGTGCAGTCGCGGCGGACGACGGAGGTCATACCTGAACCTCCCACCAGTCGCCGCCGGAGAAGGTGGTCTCCTGATGGACCTCGACGATGTTGCCGTGGCCGCGGTTCACCTCGGCGAGTCGCGTGACTCCTTCGAGGTTCTGGTCCCCACCCCAGGGCGGGGGCGTCATGTCGACGTCGCGCTCGAGGTCGCCGCCGATGTAGACGGTCAGATGGAAGGTGTCGGTCGCCTTCATCTCGATGGCGGTCTGCATCTCGAGCTCGGAGATGAAGAGGCTGTGACCGTTCGGCTTGTAGACGAAGTCGCCGGCCGTCCGTCCATCTGAGCCATCGTGCTTCGGTGCGCGCGGGCCGTTGTGCACGACCACGACTGCCCAGCCGCCGACGCGATACTCGTAGGGCACCATCACCTGGTCGGTGCGGGGGAAGTACAGGAGCGCACCCTTGAGGTCGTGCGTGTGAGTGCGCTGCTGGGGGAGTGCCAGGAGGGCCGCGTTGATCGAGCCCGCCGGGGCCTCGACGTCGCGAGGGTTGCGCAGGAGGGCGGCGAAGTCGACGGTCATCGCAGCACCTCGCCCTTCGCGATCGTGCGGAAGCCGATGACGGTCTCGCGCAGCTCGTGCAAGCGCTTGATCTCCGCCTCGATGCGGTCGTCGAGGTCGCGGTACTCGGCGACCGTCATGGCGCCGACGCTTCGGCGGATGCTGTCAGGGGTGGCAGCCTGGAGGGTCAGATACTCGGCCTCAGCGAGCCGCGGCTGCAGGAGGGTTTCGGGGATGGGGAAGAGGTGGTCGTGGGAGTTTCGCATGGTGTCCTCGGTTTTGCGCGCTAAATCAGGCGGCTTTTTCGGTCAACACGACGGGCGTGCTGCTGGCGTCGAGCTGGTTCAGGTCGATGCGGATGAGGCGCGGGCCGAAGCGGCGGGCCTGGATCTCCTGGCGGGCGATCATGCGGCGGACGGTGTCACGCGACACCTTGAGGTGCGCCATGACGTCTTCGATGGTGCCCCACCTCGGGGCAAGGGTGGTCGGAGTCTGGTCGGGTTCGACGGCGTGCATATACGGATGTCCTCTCTCTCGATCATCACGGTAGCGCACAAGATGGCTCAAGAGCCCTTCGTGCCGGAAGAACTTGCAGGGAACGGCATTCGGTCGGCCAGCTCGGCGTCGCGACCGGTGGTCTTCTGATACGTCATGGCCGCGACGGTCGTGCTGTGGCCGAGGAACGCCATGGTCTCGCGCAGGGTCGCGCCGGTCTGCGCGTGCATGGTGCCGGCGAATGCTCGGAGGTCGTGCTCGCGCGAGATCGACTCCCACCCGTCCTCGGTACGCACTCTGAGGCCAGCGGCCTCGCGAGCCTGGTTCCACCGGGAGTTCCACTGGGCGTTGTGAAGGAACTCGGAGCCTTCCCCGGGTGCGAAGAGGAGGGCGGTCCGCGCGCGACCGACGTGCGCGCGGAGGTGCTCCTCGACATCGGGGGTCGCGGCGATGGGGAGCGACACCTCGCGCTCCACGTCGTCATCCTTGCCTTTGAGCTTGCCGACCACCCACCCCTGCGAGGAGACGTGCTGCGCCTGGCGGTGGACGTGCACCACGTAGCGCTCACCCTCCTTCCGGAGGTCGCAGCGCCGCAGGGCGCGCCACTCGCTGAGGCGGAGGCCGCCGTACGCGCCGAGGAGGATGGCGAGCTTGAAGCGCGGCTCGATCGCCTCGAGCATCGTCGCGAGCTCGGCCATCGTCGGCGGTCGATGCTTGATGCCCGTCTTCGACATCGCGAGCGCGGAGTCCACCGGGTTCTTCGTGATGATCTCGTCGATGATCGCCGTGTTCATAATCGCTCGCAGGAGGCGGGCCTCGTTGCCGGCCGCGGTGGCCGCCTTCGCCGAGCGCTCGGCGTGCCATGCGCGCACCCGCGCCGCCGTGATCTCCGTGATCGAATCGTCCGCGAAGCAGGCGAGCCCGTTCTTCACCTGCAGGCGGTAGTCGTACGCCGTCTTCACCGACAGCGGCTCGCCCCGCTTGTTGCGACGCTCGGAGATCCACGACTCGGCGTAGGTCGCGAAGCGGTGGGCCTTGGCCTGCTCAGCCTCGCGCACTCGGCGCTTGACGGACTCCTCCGGGGTCTCCCAGGAGCCGTCGGCGATCTCCCGCTGCTTCTTGTTCAGCCACGCGCGGGCGTCGGTCCGCGTCCCGAATGTGAGCGACACGCCCTGCGCGGTCTTCGCCGAATACTGCTTGCCGTCGGCGCCGATGTAGCGTGCCTGGAAGCGGCCGCTGGGGAGCGCGCGGATGGTTCCCCAGGCGCTGGACCGCTTGCGTTGTTCCTTCTGAGCCATGAGATTTCGTGCCTTCTACGTGCCATAGTGAATGCGATTTCGTGCCGTTTTGAGCTTACACAATCAGTGACTCGCAACACAATACGTGCGGATTTACGCGGTTTGCGGTGTTATGCGGCATTGCGCGTGCCACTTAGATCTGCCTCTTAATCAGTGGGTTCAGGGTTCAAGTCCCTGGGGGTGCACGGATCGCCCCGATGACTCTCGCCAGTCACCGGGGCTTTCTGCATCCCGGGCTGCGTTCGCCGCCGTCCCCGGCACTCATCGCAGGTCCCGGAGCCGCGCGCCGAGCGCCGCCGCCTCACCATCGCGCCGTTCGTACGAGACCGCGAGGATCAGCAGGACGGCGCCGACGACCGCAAGGGTGATCCACCACGGCATCGAATCGATCCCGCGACCGATCTGCACGGAGAAGGCCGAGACATTCTCGAGTGGCAGGACCACGACGCCGACGAGGAAGGGCGCCGCAAGACGACCGCGCGCGCCGATCAGGATCGCCGCGAGCGCCATGACGATGACGAGGATCGCCCGCCATGTCTGAGGGTCCGTGAAGGTGGCGGCGATCGATGCGCCCAGGATGACCGCGAGTCCCGGGGTCAGCAGGGCCCACGAGCCGGACCATCTCGCCGGCCATGAGGCGAGCGTGCCCCGCTCGGGGGCGTGCGAAGCGCCGAGGTGCAGCGCACCGGCAATGAGAAGGGCGACGCCGAGAGGAAGTGAGAACCACTCGACCCGCAGTTCGCGCGGACTCCACGCGGCGACGGACGTGGCGAAGGCGAGGGCGAAGACGAACCAGACCGGGGGGAACATGTCGCCCCTGCCGCGGCGCTGCAGAGCGCTGATCGTGACGACACCGGCGAGGATCGCCAACATGACGGCCCACATCGGCCAGGTCTCCGGGGCATCGGTCCGGATGGCGGGCCACGGCGCCACGGCGACATACATCAGCGCCGGTGCGAGTGCCCACCGATGAGCGAGTCGTCGTTCCGTCGTCCGAGTGAGGGCGACGCCGGCGACGGCGGCAGGGAGGGCGCCGAGGCAGCCGAGCCCCAGCGCGACCAGCACCCCCGGGCCATCCGGCGCGGTGAGCCCGACTCGAGCGGCGACGATGGTTCCCGCCGACCCTGCCAGCACCGCGACGACCAGCGTCGGGGTGCGGAGGGAACCCCACGCGCTGTCGGAGCGCACCAGGGCACCGACCGACGCGAGAACCGCGGAGGCGCCGAGCAGGGACCACATCCGCGCTTCTCCGCCCATCCCGGCGAGCGCCACGACGGAAGGCAGGACGGCCGCCAGCAACCCTCCCGCGTAGAGCCGGCTGCCACGGCGCGCCGTCCGGGCGAGGGCGGCGCCCACCGCGACCACGCCGAGCGCGGGTGGAAGGACGTACGCCTCGAGCAGCTGAACGTCCCACAAGCGCCACGCGCACCACAGAGCGCCGGTCGCGGAGATCCCCGCCAGCCACCACAGCATGCGCCGCCGCCCCGCGGCCGCAGCCGCTCCCGTGCCGGTGGCGAGGATCGTCAAGACGAGGACGGCTGTCGGGAGCCCCGCAGCCGTCCGGCCGAGCGCCAGCGCGACGGCGATCACTCCGGTGAGGAGCGCCGACGACTCCATCGCGGTGCGCAGCAGAACCGGCATCCGACTCGCGGGGACGCGACGCGCGAAGGTCGCTTCGACGGATCCCGCGGCCGGCAACGCGCAGACGACGATGGCGGCCACGACCGGCAGCACGATCGGGGAGCCGCTGACGGGCAGCAGCCACGCTCCCACGCACACGACCACGACGGCGAGGGAGGGCACGAGCAGCATCGCGAACACCGCTCGAAGGGGCGGGACGAGACCCGCGCGCCGGGTGAGCAGGAGCACAAGCGCGAGGACGAAGATGATGCCGGTGGACAGGGCCGTCCAGCCGCTCCGTTCCTCCACGACCTGGAGGACCCCGAAGACGAACGGCACCGCCGTGACCCCGAGCACCGCCCACCACGCGTGCACCGGCACGGCGCGCACGAACGTCGCGACGATGGCCACCACGGCCGCCGCCGTCGTCGTGAGACTGACGACCGGCACCGACGCGAGGCCGAGCAGTGCGAGCGCCGTCGCCGCGACGATGAGCGAGTACCCGTAGGCCGCGGCGACGTGCAGCCAGCGGAACCGGGCGGGCGCGGCATGAGCCGTCCAGACCGCCGCAGCGAGGACACCGGGCCAACTCGCCACCGCGAGCTCGGCCGTGGACCATGCCAAGACGACGGCGACGCCCAGGGCGGCGTGACCCGTCAGTGCGAACGCGAGCCTCGGTGACAGTCCGACGATGCGCACCCTGCCGGAGCGCCGGCGCAGCGCCTCTCCGGATGCCGCCGCGATCGCGGCGCCGGCCGCAACGGTGGCCTCCGGCGGTCCGTACGGAGTCACGACGAGGGCGAAGACGGCGAGGGCCGAGACCCACGCGGCTGCCGCACGGAATCCGCGCGCGCGGGAGGCACGGCGACGTGCCACCCTCCCGGTGACGACCAGGGCGACCGCCGCGACGGACAGGCCCGCGGCGGCGACCACCGACGGCCACATCGACTCGTCGTCCGTGCGGGTGAGGGTGAAGACCGCGGTGATCCCCACGACGGCGACCGACGGCAGGGCCGTCAGCGCCAGCACGATGAGGGCGCCGGCGCGGGCCCACGTGGCATCCGTGCCCCGCAGGAGTGCAGTTCCGATGAGCCCGACAGCGGCCCCGGCGAGCGGGAGGGCGACAGCTGACACCGAGGGGAGGGCGATCCCCGTCCCGACCGAGATCGCGGCGGCCGCCGCCCCGGCGGTGAGCGCACCGCCCGCGACGAAGGCCCACAATCGGGGCGTGGTGCGGCGGGCCGAGGCGACCGCGATGAGGCTGACCGTGATCAGCGCGGCCGCGCCGGCGGCCATCGTCTCGACCACGTCGTCGCCGACTCCCACGACGTGCACGAGGGCGAGGAGCCCCGCTGCGAGCTGCGCCGCGGTGAGCGTGGCGATTTCGGTTCGGCGTGCGCCCTGGCTGATCCCCGCGCCGCGATCGGCGACGACGATGAGCGACATAGCGGCCGCCATCGTGCCCAGCCACCCCAGCGCGGCCGCGCCGGCAGTGCCGTCTGCTGCGCCGAGCATTGCGGGCACGAAGGCGAGTCCGACCAGTCCCGGCGCCGACCAGGACCGGATGCCGATGCGTGCGCCGACGAGGGCGAGCGCACCGCCGGCGACGAGCGTGCTGACCGCGGCCGACACCCACCCGCTCAGCGCCGCCGACGTCAGCCCCGCGACCGCCGTGACATCGAGAGCGATGAAGACGACGGCAAGAGCTCCGACGGTCTCGGCGGAGGAGTGCAGCCGACGTCGGTGCAGGAGGGCGGCGCCCGCCAGGAAGAGCGCGGTGACGCACAGCAGGACGAGGGATCTCGCGCCGCGATCGGTGAGGTCGGGGTTGAAGAAGCTGAAGATGAGCGCGGCGATCGCGAACAGCCCGGCTCCGGCGACCGCGAGGACCGACTGGACGGTCGTTGCGCCGCCGGTGGTGGCGCGCGGCGTCGCCGGATCCGACTCCGGGCGCGGGGATCCCTCCGGCGGCGTCGAAGTGCGCACGGCGGCGGGGGCGACGATGACAGGAATCCGGCGGCGGACCCGCTCGCGCTCCTCCAGCGCCGTTGCGGCGGCCTGTGACGCGCGCCAGAGCGCAGCGGCATCCTCCGTCGCGAGGTCAGCGCCGCACACGCGGCATCGCGCCTCCACCAGGATGGATCGCCCGCACACCGGGCAGCGGGTGGCGTCCCGAAGATGCGCGATCGCGGCCTCGCTCCAGGAGGGGGCGAGACTCGGAGCGCTCATGATCCGGCATCCGTCTCGTCGGGCACCCACTGCAGGATGTCGCCCGGCTGGCACTCCAGAACCCGGCAGATGGCGTCGAGCGTGGTGAAGCGCACCGCTTTCGCGCGTCCGTTCTTGAGCACCGCCACGTTCGCGGGGGTGATGTCGATGGCGGCGGCGAAGTCCCCGACCGACATCTTCTTCTTGGCCAGCTCGACGTCGAGATTGATGATGATCGGCATCACACGACCTCCGAGAGATCCTGCTCGAGGGTGATCGCCCGGCGAAGCAGCCCACGAAGCACCCCGACGAGCAACGCGAGCCCGGCGCCGACGACGACGCCGAAGAGCCCGAGCAGCAGGATCGAGGGGTTCGCGGCGGATGTGGCCGTGAGCAGTGCGAGCGCCACCACGATGAGCGCGTCGGCGACCACGATCGCGGTGATGATCGTGTCGACGTAACGGAAGGCGCGTGCGCTGAACGGGCCCTCGGCAGCGAAGAGGTCGAGCATCCGCCACACGCACACGAGGACGACCTGCACGCAGACGATGAACACGATGGCGATCACCAGGCACGGGGCCTGGAGTCCGGCGAACTCGGGAAAGCTTCGTGCCCAGCCGGCCGCGGTGAGAGGGAGGGCGACGGTCTGCGCGACGAGGAGCAGCAGGATCATCAGAGCGAGCAGTGCCCGGAGGGCGGCGATGGTGGCGCGGTTCATGGTCAACCTATCGATAAGCGGTAGTCACCTATCGATAATCAACGCATATCTATCGACCTGCGGCAAGCGTCTCGGCCGGCGCACGGCTACTTCACAGCCAGCGCGCCCGTCGATCAGAGCCAGTGCTTTCGCCGGAACACCGCCCACAGGGTCACGGAGGTCGCCACCATCAGTCCGAGCGCGAGCGGGTAGCCCGCGACCCAATGCAGTTCGGGCATGTGGTCGAAGTTCATGCCGTACACGGTCCCGACGAGTGTGGGGCCGAACAGAATCGCGGCCCAGCCCGAGATCTTCTTGACCTGCTCGTTCTGCGCGAGACCCGTCTCGGTCTGCCGCTGGGTGACCAGGGTGGCGTGGGTGGTCAGCGCGTTGTCCAGCACGGTGCGGAAGGTGACGATCCGGTCGTTCAGCCGCAGCGTATGGTCCAGAACGTCGCGGAGCGCGCGCTGGAGCTCGATGTCCACCCGGTACTTGTCCGCGCCCTGGAGCAGGTTCTGGAGCATGTCGGCGAGAGGGAGTGTCGCGCGATGGAACGCGATGACCTCCCTGGCGAGCTCGTAGATGCGCTGCGACAGGTGGGTGTCACCCTGGCTGAAGAGGGCGTCTTCGATCTCATCGATGTCGTTCTCGACCCCGGATGCCACGGGGGCGTACTCATCCACCACCTCGTCCAGGATCGCGTAGAGAACGGCCTCGGGGCCCATGCCCAGGAGGTCGGGCTGCTGCTCCAACCTCGTCCGCACCCGAGCCAGGTCGGGGGAGTCGGCGTGCCGGATCGTCACGACGAAGTCCGGCCCGACGAACACGTGAAGCTCGCCGAATTCGACGGTCTCGGACTCGTCGACATACCGGGCCGGACGGAGGACGGCGAAGAGGATGTCGCCGTAGCGTTCGAGCTTGGAACGTTGGTGACCCGACAGCGCGTCTTCGACGGCGAGCGGGTGCAGCGAGAACTCCTCCGCGACTGCCGCGATCTCCTCGGGAGTGGGCCGGAACAACCCGATCCAGGCCATGCCCTTGTGCGCGCGGGTGTGCTCGAAGGTCTCACTCAGGCTGGCGGGGTTGTCGATCCGATGACCGCTGACGTACACGGCGTTGTCGATGATGGGCACGCGTTCATTGTGGTCCGCGCGCAGTCTTCGTGGGCCGCGACTCGCTGCGGCGGTGCCCGGGTCAGGCGGGGAGCTTGCGCAGCGCGGAGCGCTTGTGGGCCGCCTGCCCGCCGCTTTTGTCCGATTCGACGATGAATGCGGGCTCGTCGGCTGACGCGGTGAAGGTCTGTCCGGCGAACTCGAAGTCAGCCGTCCGACGGGACACCACCTTTCCCTGGGTCCGGCCCTGCGGCGTGTTCCAGCTGACCCGGTCGCCCTGTCTCAGTTCCTCGGCCATGCCTTCTCCTTCTCTTTCGGGAGCGCGGTGGTGCGCTCGATCGGCACGGCGGTGACGAGCATCGCGACGGCGATGGAGCCGAGGCCACCGAACGCGATGTCGCCGATCGTGTCCTGATACGTCACGAAGATCGTGTCGGTCACGAACGTCTTTCCGGCCCATTCGACGATCTCCCACAGTGCGCTCACGGCGAGGCCGAGGAGCGGGATCATGACCAGCCGAACCCGGCGCGCTCGCGCGGAGGCGATGACCTCCGCGCGACACAGGAGGACGAACAGAACGGCGGCGATGAGGCCGGTCGCGGCGAAATGCACCACGAGGTCCCACGAGGGGAGCCTGCGGTACAGGTCGAGGACGTTGCTCCAGGCAGCGATGAGGACGACGGCTCCGTACGCGATGTCGAATCCCGCGCGTACGCCGGCGAATCTGGGGGCCAGCATCGCCGGCACTGCGGCGGCCACGACGCCGCCGTCGGTCGGCTCCCACCACAGGAAGGCGACGAGCACGCTCGCCGCGCCGACGACGCGCAGCACGTCGGCGAGCCATTCACCGGCGCCGCGCGGGGGACGGAGGAAGTTCTCGATCACGAGTCCACCTCGATCGCTGCGTACACGGGCAGGTGATCGGAGGGCCACCCGCCGGTTTCGGGCCGGTGCTCGATCGCCGCCGTGAGCACCCGGACTCCTGCCGTGGTGCAGATCCAGTCGATGCGATCGCCGAGGCGGGGGCGGCGGTATCGCGCGAAGCTCCGCCACGCGGGAGTGAGTCGGCGCTCCGCGCGCGTCCAGGCATCGGCGAGGAGCCCGCCCTCGAGGAGAGTGCGAACGGTGCGGGAGGAGGCGCCCGCATTCAAGTCGCCGAAGAGCACGGTGGGGTGAGGGGAGTCGGCCGCGAGCTGCCGCAATGCGAGCGCAGACCGCAGGCGGGATCGCTCGGAGAAGGGGTCCAGGTGGGTGTTGACGGCTCCGAGACTCTTTCCGGTCCGACGGTCGCGGAACACGGCCGTCGTGGCGACGCGCGGGATCGGATTGCCCCACCCTCGGGCGCCCGCGGTGTCGGGATCGTCGCTCAGCGCGACCTGCCGGCCTGCGACGAGATGGAGTCGTTCACTGTCGAAGAAGATCGGGCAGCCCTCTCCGCGACCTCCGCGCCCACGCCCGACGCCGTACCGCCGGTACGTCGGGCCGAGCGCCGCCAGAATGGTCCGCGCGGTGTGCGGGAGCACCTCCTGCGCGGCCAGGATCGCGGGTCGCTCCCGTCGGAGAGCGGATACGAGGTTCGGCGCTCGTCGCGACCATCGATCCGCGGGTGTGGTCAGGAACTCGGGGACGGGGCGGCGGACGTTGTACGACGTGACGAGGATCGCATCGTCCGGCGTGGTGGTCGACATGACGCTCCTCATGTCCGGCTCCGTCTCGCGTGCCGCAGGCGCGCCCGGTTGATCGCCACCTTCGTCCACCGGACGGGGGGAAAATCGGCGGGCCAGTGGATGACGACGGTCGACAGTCCGCGGCGCAGCCGGCGGACGAAACCGCGTCCATCGCCGAAGGGTCGCATGGAGATCCCGACCGCGGCATCCCGTGCGAAGGCGATCGGATGCCGCTCCCCGATGTGGAACGCGAGGTCGAGATCGTCGTGGATGCGCGTCGACTCTCGGTGCACCCGGTGGCGAGCCGCCCGCCACGCGCGCGCACGGATGCCCAGGTTCGAACCGAACAGAGGCAGGTGTCCGAGCGTGAGCGAGCCCACCAGCGCGTATGACCCCAGGTAGACGATGGCCAACGGTGTCCGGAGCGCGGTGGGGCCGTCGGCGAAACGCGCCGCCCCGACGAGGGCTGCCGCGTCGGGCCGCGCCGCTGCACGGGTGCGCATCGCCGCCACCCAGGTGGAGCCGGGGATCGAGTCGGCGTCGAGGCGGAGGATGAGGGGATGGCGGGCGGCGTCGTATCCGGCCGCGGCGGCTGCGGGGATGCCGGGCGTCTCGCATCGGACGACGCGTGCACCCGCTGCGGCGGCGACTGCGGCCGTGTCGTCGGAGGAAGCGTTGTCCACGACGATCACCTCGTCCGGCGGCGATGACTGCGCCGCGAGGGCACGGAGGCACCGTTCGAGCACAGCGGCGTCATCCTTGACCGGGATCACGACCGATACCGCGGGGGCGGAGGCCGTGACCAGGTTCATCTCCCGATCCTCACATCATGAGCCCGCCCGTGGGCGCTGGTGGGGGGAGCCTTGACCTGGCGATGAGGATGTGTCAATGGACCGTTGGGCGCAAGCCCTGCCCCGACAGCATCTGCATCAGTAGCGTGGGCGTATGAGCACTCGAGAGTACGACCTGGTCGTCATCGGAGCGGGACCGGTCGGAGAGAACGTCGCCGACCGTGCGGTCCGCGGCGGGTTGAGCGTCGCGATCGTGGAGAGCGAGCTCGTCGGAGGCGAGTGCTCGTACTGGGCGTGCATGCCGTCGAAGGCCCTGCTTCGCGCACCCGCGGCGCTCCGCGCCGCCCGCGATGTGGCGGGCGCCGCCGAGGCCGTCACGGGCGGCGTCGACGTGGCTGCCGTGTTGGCGCGCCGCGATCGGATCGTCCACGAGTGGCAGGACACGTCGCAGGTCGACTGGCTGCAGGGCGTGGGGATCGACCTCATCCGTGGGTTCGGTCGAGTGACAGCGGAGCGCGAGGTGAGCGTCGAGGCGGCGGACGGCACGGCGACCGTTCTCCGCGCCCGGCACGCGGTGGCCGTCTGCACGGGCTCGGCGGCTCTCATTCCCGACATCGACGGCCTGGTGGATGCCGCCCCGTGGACGAGCCGCGAGGCGACGGCGGTGCGCGACGTGCCCGCGTCGCTCGTGATCCTCGGCGGCGGCGTTGTGGGGGTCGAGATGGCGACGGCGTTCGTCGCGCTCGGCTCGACGGTGACGGTCATCGCCCGTTCCGGTCTGCTCGGCGGGATGGAGGAGATCGCAGGCGAGGCGGTCGCTGCCTCGTTGCACGCAGCGGGCGCGACGGTGAGAACCGGCGCGCAGGCGACGCGCGTGGAACGTGCCGGGGACGGCGTGACCGTCACTCTTGCGGACGGCGCGGTCGTGCAGGCCGAGGAGATCCTCGTCGCCACCGGGCGGGTGCCGCGAACCAGCGGTATCGGGCTGGACGTCGTGGGGCTCGAGGACGGTGGCTGGATCGACGTGGACGACACCCTCCGGGTCCGCGGGTCCGAGTGGCTGTACGCGGCCGGCGACGTCACGCACCGGGCGCTTCTCACCCACCAGGGCAAGTATCAGGCGCGGATCGCCGGCGACGTTATCGCCCGCCGGGCGCGCGGTGAGGATCTCGACACCCAGGCCTGGGGCCGGCACGCGGCGACGGCCGACCACTCCGCCGTCCCGCAGGTGGTCTTCACCGACCCTGAGGTCGCAGCTGTCGGTGCGACCGCGGCGTCGGCTCGCGCGGACGGTCTCGATGTCACCGTGATCGACTACGACCTCTCCTGGATCGCTGGAGCGAGTACCCACTCGGATCGCTTCGAGGGCACTGCCCGTGCCGTGGTCGACGACGCGAGGGGCGTCCTCGTCGGCGCGACGTTCGTCGGACCGGACACGGCCGAACTGCTCCACGCCGCCACGATCGCCATCGTGGGCGAGGTTCCGCTCCACCGGCTGTGGCACGCGGTCCCTGCGTATCCGACGATCAGCGAGGTGTGGCTCCGCTGGTTGGAGGAGTACGGCCTCTGACCGGCATCAGCGCCGCCGGCTCGACTGGATCCGTGTCGTGAGCTGGTGCGCGTGGGCGAGGAGCAGGCGCCCGAGCGTCGGCAGGCGGTCGCGGTCGAAGCGGAACTGGACGCCCGTCAGACTGAGGGCGAATGCCGGCCGGCCGGTCTGGTCGAACACCGCGGCACCCAGGCCCCACGATCCCTCGACGATGAGCCCGGGGTTCACGGCGTAGCCACGGTCGCGCGTTTCGCGCACGCGCCTGCGCAGCGCGTCCGCATCGTGGGCTGAGCCCCACCGCGTGGCGAGGTCGGCGTGCCGGTCGAGGTAGACCTCGACCTCGTCGTCCGGGAGGAACGCGAGGATGGCGAGACCCGCCGAGGCCACCCCCAGTGGGAATCGCACTCCCTCGCTGAGGACGAAGGATCGAATCGGGAAGGCGCCCTCCTCGCGGGTGAGGCAGACCGTCTCGTCGCCCCGCCGGACCGAGAGGAACGCACTCTCCTCGGTCTTCACCGCCAGCGACCGGACGATGTCGCCGGCGAGATGAGCGATGTCGTACCGAGGCGCGGCGGCGGAGCCCATGAGGTACAGCTCCGGTCCCGGGAGCCACCGCGACGTGCGCTCGTCCTGATCCACGAGGCCTTCGGCGCGGAGGGCGGACAGCAGTCGATGCGTCGTCGACCGTGTCAGCGCGGCTTCCGCGGCGAGCTCCTGGATGCCGCGACCCTCCGTCCCGCCGGCCGACACCAGCCGGAGAAGCGCGGCGGCGCGCGCGATCGCCTGGGCGCCGGGGACGGAGGGCGTGCTGTCCATGATGTGGACACTAAGCGCGCTCTCGTCCACATCGCAAGCGAGCGTTGGCGCATCGCGAGGCGCAGTCGCAAGGTGGAGGGACGACACGAAGGAGTGTGACGTGATCGACAAGACGATCCCCACCGCAGCCGAAGCCGTCTCCGACATCGGCGATGGCTCATCGCTCGCCGTCGGCGGATTCGGTCTCTCCGGCAACCCGATCGCCCTGATCGAGGCCCTTCTCGATCAGGGGACGACCGACCTCTCCGTCGTGTCGAACAACTGCGGTGTGGACGACTGGGGCCTCGGTGTACTCCTCGGGGCGAAGCGCATCCGGAAGATGACGTCCTCCTACGTGGGCGAGAACAAGGAGTTCGAGAGGCAGTTCCTCTCCGGCGAACTCGAGCTCGAGTTGACGCCGCAGGGCACCCTGGCCGAGAAGCTCCGCGCCGGTGGTGCGGGCATCGCGGCGTTCTTCACGCAGACCGGCGTCGGCACCCAGGTGGCGGAGGGCGGGTTGCCGCAGCGGTACGACGGCGAGGGCGGTGTCGCGGTGGCATCCGCGCCGAAGGATGTGCGCACATTCGCGCCGGGGGGACGGGCGGCGGAGTACGTCCTCGAGGAAGCGATCGTCACCGACTTCGCCCTCGTGCACGCGCGTCGCGGCGACCGCCACGGCAACCTCGTCTTCACCAAAGCCGCCCGCAACTTCAACCCGCTCGCCGCCATGGCGGGACGCGTCTGCATCGCGCAGGTCGAGGAACTCGTGGAGCCCGGCGAACTCGACCCCGACGAGGTCCACCTCCCAGGAGTCTTCGTGCACCGCATCGTCGAGGTTGGCACCGGGATCGAGAAGCGCATCGAGCGACGGACCGTCGCCGGGGGAGGACGCTGAGATGGCACTGTCACGGATGGAGATGGCCGCCCGCGCGGCATCCGAGCTGACCGACGGCTCGTACGTGAACCTCGGGATCGGCCTGCCGACCCTCGTACCCAATCACGTTCCCGACGGGGTGACGGTCGTTCTGCAGTCGGAGAACGGCATCCTGGGTGTCGGGCCCTACCCGTCGGAGGGAAACGTCGACCCCGACCTCATCAACGCCGGCAAAGAGACCGTGACGACCCTCGCCGGCGCCTCGTTCTTCGACTCGGCGACGAGCTTCGGGATGATCCGGGGCGGGAAGATCGACGCGGCGATCCTCGGCGCGATGCAGGTGTCGGCGCGGGGCGATCTCGCCAACTGGATGATCCCCGGGAAGATGGTGAAGGGTCCGGGCGGCGCGATGGACCTCGTGCACGGCGCAGCGCGCGTCATCGTGCTCATGGAGCACACTGCCCGCGACGGATCGGCGAAGATCGTCCACGACTGTTCGCTCCCGCTCACCGGTCGTGGTGTCGTCGATCGGATCATCACCGACCTCGCGGTCATCGACGTGTCGGACGCCGGCCTGGTGCTCGTCGAGACCGCTCCCGGTGTGAGCGTCGACGACGTCCGCGCCGCCACCGAACCGCCCCTGATCCTCTCCGAAGAAGTGAGCACCCCATGACCGAGGACATCGTCATCGTCGCAGCAGCCCGGACCGCGCAGGGGAGGCTCCGCGGACAGCTCTCCTCGTTCTCCGCCCCCCAGCTCGGCGGGTTCGCGATCGCTGGAGCGCTCGCGCGCGGGGGAGTGGCCGCCTCGGCGGTGGACGCCGTCGTGATGGGCCAGGTGCTGCCTGCGGGATCGGGGCAGAATCCCGCCCGTCAAGCGGCGATCGCCGGCGGGGTCGGATGGGATGTGCCCGCGAGCTCCGTGAACAAGGTCTGCCTGTCCGGGCTCACCGCGATCATCGACGCGAAGCGCATGGTGGCCTCCGGCGATGCCTCGGTCGTCGTCGCGGGCGGCATGGAGTCGATGTCGCGCGCCCCGCACCTGCTGATGGGCTCGCGCGAGGGGTGGACGTACGGGTCGGTCGAGGTCCTCGACCACATGGCGTACGACGGACTGACCGACGCGTACGACGGCGTGTCGATGGGGACCTCGACCGAGAGACACAATCCCGCGCTCGGGCTCACGCGACAAGCGCAGGACCAGGTGGCGGCACTGTCGCACCAGCGCGCAGCACAGGCGCAGGATGCCGGTGTCTTCGACGCCGAGATCGTTTCCGTGGAGGTGGCGCAGCGGCGGGGGGATCCGACGCTGGTGACCCGCGACGAGGGCATCCGGCCCGACACCACGGTGGACTCGCTCGCCGCCCTCCGGCCGGCATTCGATCCGCAGGGCACGATCACTGCGGGCAACGCCTCGCAGATCTCCGACGGCGCGGCAGCGGTCGTCGTGACGACCCGTGCGCTGGCCGAGGCGAACGGCTGGACGGTGCTCGCCGTCGTCGGGGCAGTCGGACAGGTCGCGGGACCGGACAACTCCCTGCAGTCGCAGCCGGCGCGCGCGATCACCCAGGCCCTCGGCAGGCAGCAGCTGACAGCGGCGGATCTCGATTTCGTGGAGATCAACGAGGCGTTCGGCGCCGTCGTCGCGCAGTCCCAGCGAGAGCTGGGGGTGTCCGAGGAGATCGTCAACGTGCACGGCGGCGGCATCGCGATCGGTCACCCGATCGGGGCGTCCGGCGCTCGACTGGTCGTGCACGCCGTGCATGAGCTGGCGCGCCGGGGCAGCGGGACGGCCGCGGTCGGCCTGTGCGGCGGAGGCGGTCAGGGCGAGGCGATGATCCTCACCCGCTGAACGCGGGTCAGCGCTTCAGGCGCTCCCGCAGCAGGCGCTTTTGGTCTCCCTCGACGGGCGAGTCGAGGGGGATCAGCTTCGCGCGCCGTGCGCGGCGGGTGTCGACGACGCTCCCGATCGCGAGTGCCAGGGTGATCCCCCAGCTGAGCCATGCCAGCGCGGTTCGCCAGGTGAAGGGCTCGTCGCTGCGCGCGGTGCGCAGAAGAGTGACGCCGCCCGTGATGGCCGACAGGAGTCCGGTTCCGAACAGGTAAGCGCGCATACCACCACGCTAGCGCGGCCGGGAGGCACGTGGATGGCTTGTTAGCCTGAGTCCATCCACCGAGAGGAATCCCGTGAGCGTCGCCTCCGACTTCGTCGTCGTGTCCAACCGTCTGCCGGTCGATCGCACCGATGACGAGGCGGAGCCGTGGCGACGCTCGCCCGGAGGCCTCGTCACCGCACTCGACCCCGTGATGCGCCGCAACGACGGCGCGTGGGTGGGCTGGCCGGGTCAGGCCGGTGTGGAGATCGAGCCGTTCGAGTTCGACGGACTCCGGCTCGTCCCCGTCGCGCTCTCGGCCGATGACATCCAGCTCTACTACGAGGGCTTCTCCAACGACACCATCTGGCCGCTCTATCACGACGTCATCGCCACGCCGACGTATCACCGCACCTGGTGGGACGCGTACGTGCGCGTGAACCGGCGCTTCGCGGAGGCGGCGTCGGAGAACGCCGCTGAGGGCGCGACGGTCTGGGTCCACGACTATCAGCTGCAGCTGGTCCCGAAGATGCTCCGCGAGCTGCGGCCCGACGTCACCATCGGCTACTTCCACCACATCCCGTTCCCGGCCTACGGCATCTACGCCCAGCTTCCCTGGCGCAAGCAGGTGCTCGAAGGGCTCCTCGGCGCCGACGTCATCGGCTTCCAGCGCGTGGCGGATGCCGGCAACTTCGCCCGGGCGGTCCGCCGCCAGCTCGGCTACGACACGAAGGCCGGTTCGATCGCCGTGCCCGAGGGGGAGGGGACGCGCACGGCGATCGCCCGTGCGTATCCCATCTCCATCGACGCGTCCGTGTACGAGGATCTCGCCCGACGGCCCGACATCCAGGCGCGCGCCGCCGAGATCCGCGCGAGCCTCGGCAGCCCGCAGGCGATCCTGCTGGGTGTGGACCGCCTCGACTACACGAAGGGGATCCGCCACCGTCTGAAGGCGTACGGCGAACTCCTGTCGGACGGGCGCCTCTCGGTGCACGACGTCACGCTCGTCCAGGTCGCAAGTCCCAGTCGTGAGCGCGTGCAGACCTACATGCAGCTGCGGGACGAGATCGAACTGACGGTCGGCCGGATCAACGGCGATGCCGACGAGCTCGGCTACACGGCGATCCAGTACCTGCACCACTCGTATCCCCGCGAGGAGATGGTCGCCCTCTATCTCGCCGCCGACGTCATGCTGGTCACGGCCCTCCGCGATGGGATGAACCTCGTCGCGAAGGAGTACGTCGCCAGCCGGGTCGACGGCGGCGGCGTCCTCGTCCTGAGCGAGTTCACCGGCGCCGCGGACGAGCTCACCCAGGCCATCAGCGTGAACCCGCACGACATCGTCGGGCTCAAGGACGCGATCATGCAGGCGATCGATATGCCGGTGAAGGAACGGGAGCGTCGGATGCGCGCCCTGCGACGCCGGGTGCGGGAGAACGACGTCGCCCGCTGGTCGCAGCGGTTCCTGACCGACCTCGATGCCGTGCGGAGCCAGCGGTCATGAGTGACCTCGACGCCGTCGTCGCCGCAGACCGGCTGCTGGTCGCGCTCGACTTCGACGGCACGCTGTCCCCCCTCGTGGACGAGCCGATGACCGCTCGGATGACGGGGGAGGCGCGCGCCGCGATCGACGCCCTCGTGCGTGCGCCCGACACGACGGTCGCCTTCGTGTCGGGGCGGTCGCTCGCGGACCTCCGCGTGATCGCCGAGCACGACGACGCCTCTCCGGTGCTCCTCGCGGGATCACACGGGGCCGAGTACTGGGCGCCGGGCGCCGTCTCTGACGAGCAGACAGACCCGGATGCCGTCGCGCTCCGTGACCGGCTCCGTTCTGACGCCGAGCACTTGGCAGCCGCCGTCGACGGGGCGTGGATCGAACCGAAGACGTTCGGCTTCGCCGTGCACCTGCGTACCGCTCGGGACCGGGGCGCCGCGGCGAGCCTGCGCGAGAAGGTGGACGAACTCGTGTCGGAAGGCGCCCCGCAGTGGCGCCGCCGCGAGGGCCACAACCTCGTCGAGTTCGCCTTCCGAACCGAGGGCAAGGATGCCGCCGTCGCCCACCTCCGCGAACTCATCGGGGCCGATGCGGTGGTCTTCGCGGGCGACGACGTCACCGACGAGGACGCGCTCCGATCGCTGGGAGAGCGTGACCTCGGCATCCGTGTCGGCGGAGGTGAGACGGCGGCATCCGTTCGTGTGGCAGACACCAGCGAACTGGCCGGATTGCTGTCGACCATCGCGACGCGACGCACTGCGTCGCGGCAATAGACTTCGAGAATGCCCTCACCCGACGAGACGATCGACATCAAGCCCCGCAGCCGCGCGGTGACCGACGGCATCGAAGCCACGACCTCGCGCGGAATGCTCCGCGCGGTGGGTATGGGCGACGAGGACTGGGATAAGCCCCAGATCGGCATCGCGTCCAGCTGGAACGAGATCACCCCCTGCAACCTCAGCCTTGACCGGCTCGCGCAGGGCGCCAAAGAGGGCGTCCACGCCGGCGGCGGGTACCCGCTGCAGTTCGGCACGATCTCCGTGTCGGACGGCATCTCGATGGGCCACGAGGGCATGCACTTCTCGCTGGTGAGCCGCGAGGTCATCGCGGACTCCGTCGAGACCGTCATGATGGCCGAGCGTCTTGACGGCTCCGTCCTGCTCGCAGGATGCGACAAATCCATCCCCGGAATGCTCATGGCCTCGGCGCGGCTTGACCTCTCGAGTGTCTTCCTCTACGCCGGATCGATCGCGCCGGGCTGGGTGAAGCTCAGTGACGGCACCGAGAAGGACGTCACGATCATCGACTCCTTCGAAGCGGTCGGAGCGTGCCTCGCCGGCAAGATGAGCGAGGCGGACCTCAAGCGCATCGAGTGCGCGATCGCGCCCGGAGAGGGTGCCTGCGGCGGCATGTACACCGCCAACACGATGGCGTCCGTCGCCGAGGCGCTCGGCCTGAGCCTGCCCGGCTCGGCTGCACCGCCCTCCGCCGACCGGCGCCGCGACTACTTCGCGCACCGCTCGGGCGAGGCGGTCGTGAACCTGCTGCGACAGGGGATCACCACGCGCGACATCCTGACCAAGGAGGCGTTCGAGAACGCGATCGCGCTGGCGATGGCTCTGGGTGGTTCCACCAACGTCGTGCTCCACCTGCTGGCGATCGCGCGTGAAGCTGAGGTGGATCTGTCGCTCCACGACTTCAACCGCATCGGCGACAAGGTTCCTCATGTCGCCGACATGAAGCCGTTCGGGAAGTACGTCATGAACGACGTCGACCGCCACGGCGGCATCCCCGTCATCATGAAGGCCATGCTCGATGAGGGCCTGCTGCACGGAGACGCGCTCACGGTCACCGGCAAGACGCTCGCCGAGAACCTGGCCGACCTCGACCCCGACCCCATCGACGGCACGGTCATCCACACGTTCGACAACCCGATCCACGCCACCGGCGGCATCACGGTCCTCCACGGTTCGATGGCACCCGAGGGAGCCGTCGTGAAGACCGCGGGCTTCGACGCCGCCGTCTTCGAAGGCCCCGCGCGCGTGTTCGAGCGCGAGCGCGCAGCGATCGATGCGCTGGCCGCCGGAGACATCGAAGCCGGCAGTGTGGTCGTCATCCGCTACGAAGGCCCCAAGGGCGGTCCCGGCATGCGCGAGATGCTCGCGATCACGGCGGCCATCAAGGGCGCGGGGCTCGGAAAAGATGTACTACTCTTGACGGACGGACGATTCTCAGGCGGCACAACCGGCCTGTGCATCGGCCACATAGCACCCGAAGCGGTGGACGCTGGTCCCATCGCCTTCGTGCGCGATGGTGATCTGATACGGGTCGATATCGCAGCTCGCTCTCTCGATCTACTCGTCGACGAGGCAGAGCTCGCCTCCCGCCGCTCTGGCTGGGAGCCGCTTCCCCCGCGCTATACCCGTGGCGTGTTGGCCAAGTACTCGAAGCTCGTGCGCTCCGCTGCGGAGGGCGCGACGACGGGATAGGCCCCCGCACACCCCCTCCCATCACGCAGAGGTATCTCCATGTCATCAGACACTCTCGCCGCTGTGCCCCGTCCGCCGGCCGGAGGCGCATCCACACCCGTCCTGACCGGAGCGCAGGCCGTCGTCCGCTCACTCGAGCTGCTCGGCGTCTCCGACGTCTTCGGTCTCCCGGGCGGCGCGATCCTCCCGGTCTACGACCCCCTCATGGACACGTCGGAGATCCGGCACATCCTGGTCCGCCACGAGCAGGGCGCCGGACACGCGGCGGAGGGCTTCGCCGCGGCATCCGGTCGGGTGGGCGTCGCGATCGCGACCTCCGGCCCCGGCGCGACGAACCTCGTCACCGCCATCGCCGACGCGTACATGGACTCGATGCCGATCGTGGCCATCACGGGGCAGGTCTTCTCGACCCTCATGGGCACGGATGCCTTCCAGGAGGCCGACATCGTGGGCATCACGATGCCGATCACGAAGCACTCGTTCCTCGTGAAGGATGCCGCGGAGATCCCCGCCGCCATCGCGAGCGCGTTCGAGATCGCGTCGACCGGTCGTCCCGGCCCCGTGCTCGTGGACATCACGAAGGACGCACAGCAGGCGGAGGCGCCCTTCGTGTGGCCGCCGAAGATCGAGCTCCCGGGCTACCGTCCGGTGACGAAGGCCCACGGCAAGCAGATCCAGGCCGCCGCACAGCTGATCGCCGAGGCGGCGAAGCCCGTGCTCTACGTCGGTGGCGGCGTCGTCCGTGCCCACGCCGCGCCCGAGCTCCTCCGACTCGCGGAGGCGACCGGCGCCCCTGTGGTCACGACGCTGATGGCGCGGGGTGCGTTCCCCGACTCGCACCCACAGCAGCTGGGCATGCCCGGAATGCACGGGACGGTCCCCGCGGTGCTCGCCCTGCAGGAATCCGACCTGATCGTCGCGCTGGGAGCGCGATTCGATGACCGTGTGACCGGCAAGGCCGCCCTGTTCGCTCCGCACGCGAAGGTCGTGCACGTCGACATCGACCCGGCGGAGATCTCCAAGATCCGCACCGCCGACGTGCCGATCGTCGGCGATCTGAAGGACGTCCTCGTCGACCTCGACGCGGCGTTCGTCGGGGCGACCGCGGGCGCGAAGCCCGACATCTCCGACTGGTGGTCCTACCTCGACGGGCTGCGCGACGAGTTCCCGCTCGGCTACGCGCCGACGTCCGACGGGCTGCTGGCGCCCCAGTACGTCATCCAGCGCATCGGCGAACTCACCGGCCCCGAGGGCGTCTACGCCGCCGGCGTCGGCCAGCACCAGATGTGGGCGGCGCAGTTCATCAAGTACGAGCGCCCGAACGCCTGGCTGAACTCCGGCGGTGCGGGCACCATGGGGTACTCCGTCCCCGCGGCCATGGGCGCCAAGGTCGCAGAGCCGGATCGTGTGGTCTGGGCGATCGACGGCGACGGATGCTTCCAGATGACCAATCAGGAACTCGCGACCTGCGTCATCAACAAGATCCCGATCAAGGTCGCCATCATCAACAACTCGTCGCTCGGCATGGTGCGGCAGTGGCAGACGCTGTTCTACGACGGTCGCTACTCCAACACCGACCTGAACACCGGCCACGACAGCATCCGCGTGCCCGACTTCGTGAAGCTGGCCGAGGCGTACGGCTGCGCCGCGATCCGCGTCGAGAAGGAAGACGAAGTGGATGCCGCCATCCAGCGCGCGCTCGAGATCGATGACCGCCCGGTCATCATCGACTTCGTGGTGAGCGCCGATGCCATGGTCTGGCCGATGGTGCCGCAGGGCGTCAGCAACAGCTACATCCAGTACGCGCGTGAGCACGCTCCCGCGTTCGATCAGGAGGACTGACGATGAGCAAGCACGTCCTGAGCCTCCTCGTGGAGGACAAGCCCGGTCTGCTGACGCGCGTGGCGGGCCTGTTCGCCCGCCGCGGCTTCAACATCGACTCCCTCGCGGTGGGTGTGACCGAGGTGCCCGGTCTTTCGCGCATCACCGTCGTCGTCGACGTGGAGGAGCTTCCGCTCGAGCAGGTGACCAAGCAGCTCAACAAGCTGGTGAACGTCATCAAGATCGTCGAGCTCGACCCGGCGGCATCCGTGCAGCGCGAGCACATGCTCGTGAAGGTGCGCGCCGACAATCAGACGCGCTCGAACGTGATCGAGGTCGTCAACCTCTTCCGGGCCTCCGTCGTCGACTACGCGACCGACGCCCTCGTCGTCGAGATCACGGGCGACCGCGGGAAGGTCGACGCCTTCCTCCGCGCCCTCGAGCCCTTCGGCGTGAAGGAGCTCGCCCAGTCGGGCATGGTCGCCATCGGCCGAGGCGGCAAGAGCATCACCGAGCGCGTCCTCCGCGGCTGACGCACGACTTTCCGAACCGATATCTACAAGGAGACACACAAGAACATGGCTGAGATCCTCTACGACGCAGACGCCGACATCTCGCTCATCCAGGGCAAGAAGGTCGCGATCGTCGGCTACGGCTCCCAGGGCCACGCCCACGCCCAGAACCTCCGCGACTCCGGCGTCGAGGTCGTCATCGCCCTCAAGGACGGCTCGAAGTCGGCACCGAAGGCCACCGAGGACGGCTTCGAGGTCAAGAGCGTCGCGGATGCCGCCGAGTGGGCCGACCTCATCATGGTCCTCGCCCCGGATCAGCACCAGCGCGGCATCTTCAACGACGAGATCAAGCCCCACCTCTCCGCCGGCAAGACCCTCGCCTTCGCTCACGGGTTCAACGTACGCTTCGGCTACATCGAGGTGCCCGACGACGTCGACGTCATCCTCGTCGCCCCGAAGGCGCCGGGGCACACGGTCCGTCGCGAGTTCGTCGCCGGCCGCGGCATCCCCGACATCATCGCCGTCGAGAAGGACGCGTCGGGCAAGGCGTGGGACGTCGCGCTCTCTTACGCGAAGGCGATCGGGGGCACCCGTGCCGGTGTCATCAAGACGACCTTCACCGAAGAGACCGAGACCGACCTGTTCGGCGAGCAGGCCGTCCTGTGCGGCGGTGTCTCGCAGCTCGTCCAGTACGGCTTCGAGACCCTGTCCGAGGCCGGTTACCAGCCCGAGATCGCCTACTTCGAGGTGCTCCACGAGCTGAAGCTGATCGTCGACCTCATGTGGGAGGGCGGCATCGCCAAGCAGCGCTGGTCGGTCTCCGACACGGCCGAGTACGGCGACTACGTCTCGGGCCCGCGCGTCATCGACCCGCGCGTGAAGGAGAACATGGCGGCGGTCCTCGCCGACATCCAGAACGGCGCGTTCGCGAAGCGCTTCATCGACGACCAGGACGGCGGCGCGACCGAGTTCCAGGAGCTCCGTGCCAAGGCGGCATCGCACCCGATCGAGGCCGTCGGCAAGGACCTGCGCGCGCTGTTCGCGTGGAAGCAGCAGGACTCGGACTACACCGAGGGAAGCGCCGCGCGCTGACCGACCGCGCCGCAGGCGCGCAGACTGCGGAGGGAAGCGCCGCGCGCTGACCGACCGCGCCGAAGGCGCGCAGACGGCGGAGCGAAGCGCCGCGCGCTGACCGACCGCGCCGAAGGCGCGCAGACGACCGAAGGCTCGGTCGCGCGCTGACCTTCGGCATCCAGCTCTCGGCGTATCCGCCGGGACCGGCCCGAATCGAGCCACGGAGGCCCGACCCTTACAAGGGGTCGGGCCTTCGGCGTCGTTAGACTTCGGACATGGCCTCCGGTTCCTCCGACGACGACGCCTTCCGGTGGGAAGGCGACGACTCGCCGACGCGTCCGCCCCGTGCCGAGAAGTCCGATGCCGTCCTTCCTGAGGGTTGGCGCGCGGTCGGCAAGGGGAGCGAGGCGCCGGCGGACTCTGCTCCGTCGCCGTCCGTCGGGGATGAGCCAGCGAGCGACACGACGTCCCTCGGCAGTGCAGCACTCGTCACGTTGGGGCTGCTCGGCGGCATCTACCTGCTGTACACGGTCGGCTGGGTGCTCGGCGGTGCCCGTACGGCGCTCGCGATCTCGCCTTACCTCGCTCCTGGCGCGGTCGTCCCCGCGCAGTGGTTCGCCGTGGCCGCTCCCGCCCTCTGGTTCGGCGGCACGCTGCTGCTCACCCGTTCGTCGGCGGTGTGGGTGCGCCTCGCGTGGCTCGTGGTCGGGGTCTTCCTCCTCCTGCCGTGGCCGTTCGTGACCGGAGTGTGACCCCGTGACGACTTCTTCTTCTCCTGCTCGTCGCCCTGCGTCGTGGATCCCCGCTGCCATCGCGGGATTCTTCGGATTGTTCTACGCCTACGCCGTCTGGGTGGCCGTGGGCTTCCTGATCGCTCAGGCGGGCGCCGTGGAGGGGCTGAACGGCGCCGGATGGGCGGTGCTGCTGTTCTCGGTGCTCTTCCCGATCATCGTCTTCGTGGCCGGTGTGCTCCTCGGCCGTCGCCGCGCTCTCGTGCAGCTTGCGATCATCCTGCTCGTGGGGCTGGGGCTCGTCGCGGTGTTCTGGCTGAACATCCTGACCTACGCCATCACGAACGGGAACTCGCTCGTCGGTAGCTGACCGATGTCACACGGTCGGGAGGAGGCCGGTGCGCCCGGTAGGCTGGCCGTGCCGCGTACCGTCGTCGGGCCCTGGTGTGTCTGACATCGTGGCGTCCCACCCCCGCGTACCCGAAGGTCTGCCGTGCCCAAGCCTGTCGTCCTGATCGCCGAAGAACTCTCGCCCGCCACGATCGAGGCCCTGGGGCCCGACTTCGACATCCGCTCCGTGGATGGGGCCGACCGCAGCGCGCTGCTCCCGGCTCTCGCCGATGCCGCAGCGGTCCTCATCCGCTCGGCGACCAAGATGGACGCCGAGGCGATCGCCGCCGCGCCGCAGCTGAAGGTCATCGCGCGCGCCGGTGTCGGGCTCGACAACGTCGACATCAAGTCCGCGACGAGTGCCGGCGTGATGGTCGTCAACGCGCCGACGTCGAACATCATCTCCGCCGCCGAGCTCACCGTCGGTCACATCCTGAGCCTCGCCCGGCACATCCCGGCGGCGCACGCGTCGCTCGCCGCCGGCGCGTGGAAGCGGTCGTCGTTCACCGGGACGGAGCTGTTCGAGAAGACGGTCGGCATCATCGGCCTCGGTCGCATCGGCGCGCTGATCGCGGCGCGCGTGCAGGCATTCGGCGTCTCGGTCGTCGCCTACGACCCCTACGTCACCCCCACCCGCGCACAGCAGCTCGGTGTGCAGCTCCTCCCGCTCGATGACCTCCTCGCGACGAGTGACTTCGTGACCATCCACATGCCGAAGACGCCCGAGACCACGGGGATGATCGGCACCGAGCAGTTCGAGATCATGAAGGCGTCCGCCTACGTCGTGAACGTCGCCCGTGGCGGACTCATCGACGAGGAGGCTCTGTACACGGCGCTGACGACCGGGCAGATCGCTGGCGCCGGGCTCGACGTGTTCACGTCTGAGCCCCCGGTCGAGGACGGCACCGCGTTCCCGCTTCTCTCGCTCCCCAACGTCGTGGTCACGCCGCACCTGGGCGCATCGACGGACGAGGCGCAGGAGAAGGCGGGCGTGTCCGTCGCGAAGTCGGTCAAGCTCGCGCTCGAGGGCGATCTGGTTCCGGATGCCGTGAACGTCGCCGGCGGCGTCATCGACCCCTTCGTGCGCCCCGGCATCGCCCTCGTGGAGCAGCTCGGGCAGATCTTCACCGGCCTCGCGCCGAGCGCACTCACGAGCCTCGACATCGAAGTGCGCGGCGAGCTCGCCGACTACGACGTCAGCGTGTATCGCCTGGCGGCGCTCAAGGGCATCTTCACGAACATCGTCAGCGAGAACGTCTCGTACGTGAACGCCCCGCTGTTCGCCGAGCAGCGCGGCATCGAGACGCGACTGATCGTCGAGTCCGAGAGCCCGCTCTACCGCAACATCACGATCCTCCGCGGCACGCTCGCCGACGGCACCGTGCTCACCGTCGAGGGCACTCTCGCCGGGACGCGGATGGTGCCGAAGGTCGTGGGCATCAACGGCTACGAGGTTGAGGTGCCGATCAACCGGTACCACGTCGTCATGCGTTACGCGGACCGTCCCGGCATCGTCGCGATCTACGGGCAGAAGCTGGGGGAGGCGGGCATCAACATCGCCGGTCTCCAGGTGGCCCGTCCCGACGCGAGCGGACGCGCACTGTCGGTGCTGACCGTCGACTCGCCGGTCCCCGAGACGATGCTCGAGGAGCTTCGCCAGGCGGTCGCGGCGGACCTGTTCCGTCAGATCGAGCTCACCGAGGTCTGACCGCCGGCAGCGCGACGCGACGCACGCGCGACCGCCAGGCTCGCGGTCGAGCGCGCCGTCGCTCGCGCCGAAAGCGCCCCTCCGTGCCGAGCGCGCAGTCTTGTGGCGCGCAATAGTCGGCGCTTTCGGCACTGGAGGGCGCTTTCAGCGGCGTTCGGCGCAGCGGCGCGGACTCGCGGGCGTGATTCAGCGCGCGGCGCGCTCCACGAGGGCGACGAGCGCGTCCAGTGCGGCGCCGCGGGGGAGTGGGCCCGGCAGGGCGCCCGCGGCGAGCGCGCTGTTGAAGTACAGACCGTCGCTCACCAGGAGCACGAGCTGAAGTGCGGTCTCGTCGCGCGTGTGCGGCCGGAGCGCGTCCTCCCAGAGCTCCCGCACGCCGCGGAGTGCGTCCGCCGCCGCAGCGTGGCCCGTCTGTGCGAGGCGCGACGCCGCGACGATGGCGCGGTCGAGTGGTGTCCCGGTCTCCAGTGACGTGCGCACGAAGGCTGCAATGATCCCTCCCGGAGCGGACTGCATCGCTTCGACGTCGAGGTGGACGAGCTTCTTCATGCGTTCGAGGAGCGCGTTCTCGAGGGCTTCCTTCGTGGCGTAGTGATAGAGCAGTCCGCCCTTGGAGACCCCGGCGGCGGCGGCAACCGCCTCCATGGTGGCGCCGCGTGCGCCTTCGGCCAACAGGGCGGCCTCGAACGCGTCGAGGACGCTCTCCTTCGCGCGCGGCGGTCTGCTCATACCCTCATCGTCTCCCGACTTCGGTTCGCCCTCTGTTACTATACCGGCTGGACGGTGAAGAAATGATGACGTTGACGGAAGAACTCCGCGTCGCCGACGCGGGCGGGCGCAAGCAGGGATGGCGCGGCTGGACGGCACTGGTCGTCCTCATGCTCCCGGTGCTCCTCGTTTCCGTGGACAACACGGTGCTGAGCTTCGCGCTGCCCGAGATCGCCCGCGATCTGTCGCCCTCCAGCGCCGAGCAGCTTTGGATCATCGACGCCTACCCCCTCGTGCTCGCGGGGCTCCTCGTCACCATGGGGTCCCTCGGTGATCGGTTCGGTCGCCGGCGGCTCCTGCTCGTCGGCGCGACGGGCTTCGCCGCCGTGTCCGCTCTCGCCGCGTTCGCGCCGACCGCAGGCCTCCTCATCGCGGCCCGGGCCGGTATGGGTGTCTTCGGCGCGATGCTGATGCCCTCCACGCTGTCGCTGCTGCGCAGCATCTTCACCGATCGCGACCAGCGCCGCTTGGCCATCGCGGTGTGGGCGTCGATGTTCTCGGCGGGTTCGGCTCTCGGCCCGATCGTCGGCGGCATCCTGCTGGAGCACTTCGCCTGGGGGTCGGTGTTCCTCATGGCGGTGCCCGTCCTCATCCCGCTGCTGGTCCTGGCGCCGTTCCTCGTGCCGGAGAGCCGCGACCCGAAGCCGGGACGCATCGACCCGCTGAGCATCGTTCTCTCGATGGCGACGATGGTGCCGATCGTCTACGCGATCAAGGAGTTCGCCGTGCACGGTGCCGGGGTCCTGCCGCTGGTGCTCGTGGTGGTCGGTCTCGGTTTCGGCTGGCTGTTCGTGCGGCGCCAACTCCGTTCGTCGACCCCCATGCTCGACATGCGGCTGTTCGCGATCGGCTCGTTCACGGGGGCCCTCCTCGTCAACCTGCTGAGTGTGGTGGCGCTCGTCGGCTTCCTGTACTTCGTGACCCAGCATCTCCAGCTGATCATCGGCATGTCGCCGCTGCAGGCCGGGCTGGCGCTTGTCCCGGGACTCGCGCTCATGATCATCGCGGGCCTCGGGGTGGTTCCGATCTCGCGGCGCGTCTCCGCCCGGATCGTCGTGCCCACGGCGCTCGCGCTCTCCGTCGCTGGATACCTCGTGATCGCCTTCTCCACGGATGCCGCGGCTCTCGGCACCCTCATCGCGGCGTTCGCGCTGCTCGGACTGGGCATCGGAGCTGCCGAGACCGTCTCCAACGAGCTCGTTCTCGCAAGCGCGCCGCCCGCGAAGGCGGGAGCGGCGAGCGCCGTCTCAGAGACCGCGTACGAACTGGGAGCGGTACTGGGGACAGCTGTTCTCGGCGGAATCCTCACCGCGTTGTACCGCTCCGGCATCCATCTGCCCGATTCGGTGCCCGCAGAGGCCGCCGAGGCTGCCCGGGAGACTCTCGCCGGTGCCGTCAACGTCGCCGAGACGCTCCCTGCCGACGTCGGTGCCGAGGTGCTGTCCGCTGCGGCACACGCCTTCGACTCGGGCGTGACGGTGACCTCGCTGATCGGCGCCGGCCTCGTCGTCTGCGCCGCCGTGGTGGCGGCCGCTACGCTGGAGAGATCCCGGACCTCGCGCGTCGATCACTGATCCCCGCACCGCCGTGCGTCCGGGTCCTGCCTGTCTGTGAGCACGAGGAGTGCGATGTCGCGTGTCGTGAAGCTGGCTGTCATCCCCGGAGACGGCATCGGTCCCGAGGTCGTCGCCGAAGCGGAGAAGGTTCTCGACACGGTCACCGCCGAGGCGGGCGTCCGCTTCGAGAAGACCCGGTTCTCCCTGGGCGCGGCCCGGTTCCTCGAGACGGGCGACACCCTCACCGATGACGACCTCGCCTCCATCGCCCAACACGATGCGATCCTCCTCGGGGCCGTCGGCGGGATGCCGGGGGACCCCCGTCTGAAGGATGCGAACATCGAGCGGGGACTGCTCCTGAAGCTCCGCTTCGCGCTCGACCACTACGTCAACCTGCGGCCGTCCCGGCTCTATCCGGGCGTGCCCGGGCCGCTCGCGAATCCGGGGGACGTCGACTTCGTCGTGGTCCGCGAGGGCACCGAGGGACCGTACGTCGGCAACGGCGGTTCCATCCGCACGGGCACGCCGCACGAGGTTGCCAACGAGACGTCGGTCAACACGGCCTACGGCATCGAACGCGTCGTGCGGTTCGCGTTCACGCAGGCGCAGGCGCGGCGGAAGAAGCTCACCCTCGTGCACAAGACGAACGTGCTCGTCCACGCGGGCGGGATGTGGAAGCGGATCGTCGACGAGGTGGCATCCGAGCACCCCGAGGTCGCCGTAGACTATCTGCACGTCGACGCGGCGACGATCTTCCTGGTCACGAACCCGGGCCGCTTCGACGTGATCGTCACCGACAACCTCTTCGGCGACATCCTCACCGACTTGGCCGGCGCCGTCACCGGAGGCATCGGTCTCGCCGCATCGGGGAACATCAACCCCGACGGCGCGTTCCCGTCGATGTTCGAGCCCGTGCACGGTTCCGCGCCCGACATCGCCGGCCAGCAGATCGCCGATCCCACCGCCGCGATCCTCTCCGTCGCCCTCCTCCTCGACCACCTCGGGCTGGGCGATGCCGCAGCGCGCGTCACCCGCGCCGCCCGGGAGGACATCGAGTCACGGGACGGCTCCACCCGCACGACCGCGCAGGTCGGCGACGCGATCACCGCACGCCTCCGGGCGTAATCTGGGCAGATGCGCGCCGCGCAGACGCCGCGCGAGGAACAGGACTGACTATGACCCTCACCGACCCCACCACCGCTCCGGCCCCGTTGACCTTCGCGGTCACGAAGAACCTCGCCGCCGCGACGCCCGCCGCCCGCGAGGAGATCCTCGCGAACCCCGGTTTCGGGACGAACTTCACCGATCACATGGTGGACATCTGCTGGTCGCAGAAGGGCGGCTGGCATCGTCCGCGCGTCCAGCCGTACGGACCGATCTCGCTGTCCCCGGCCGCCGCCGTGCTGCACTACGGACAGGAGATCTTCGAGGGGATCAAGGCATACCGCCACGCCGACGGGTCGATCCACACCTTCCGCCCCGAGGAGAACGCGCGCCGTCTGCAGCGTTCGGCTCGCCGCATGGCCCTCCCCGAGCTCCCGGTCGAGCACTTCCTGCAGTCGCTGCGTGAGCTCGTCGCCGTCGACGGCGACTGGGTGCCCGCGGGCGCCGACCAGAGCCTCTACCTGCGTCCGTTCATGTTCGCCAAGGAGGCCTTCCTCGGCGTGCGGCCCGCAGAGAAGGTCGCCTACTACGTGATCGCGAGCCCGGCCGGTGCGTACTTCAAGGGCGGCGTCACCCCCGTGAAGATCTGGCTCAGCGAGGATTACGCGCGCGCCGGCAAGGGCGGCACGGGCGCGGCGAAGACCGGCGGCAACTATGCGGCCAGCCTCCTGCCACAGGCGCAGGCGTACGAGCAGGGCTGCGACCAGGTGGTCTTCCTCGACGAGGACGGCAACGTGGAGGAGCTCGGCGGCATGAACGTCGTCTTCGTGAAAAAGGACGGCACCCTCGTGACCCCTCAGTCGGAGTCGATCCTCGCGGGCATCACCCGGGACTCCATCCTCCAGCTCGCCGAGGACCGGGGCCACCGCGTCGAACGCCGGGCGGTGTCTCTCGCCGAGTGGCGCGACGGCGTGGCATCCGGCGACATCGTCGAGGTCTTCGCCTGCGGCACCGCGGCCGTGGTCACCCCGATCGGCGCCCTGAAGACGCCCGACTTCGAAGACGCGCAGCCGTCGGGCACGCTCGCCCTCGAACTGCGTCAGCACCTCACCGACATCCAGTACGGGCGCGCCGAGGACACCCACGGCTGGCTCGTTCGGCTGGACGGCTGATCGTGCGCATCGTCCGGTACAGCCGCGCCGAGTCCATCCGGTACGGGATCATCGACGAGAAGGAGGTCGTCGAGCTCGCCGGCGACCCGCTCTTCTCCGGGTTCGACACCACGGGGGAGCGCGTCCCGCTCGCGGAGATCACCCTCCTGGCGCCGTCTATCCCGCGGTCGAAGGTCATCGGCGTCGGCAAGAACTACCGTGATCACGCGGCCGAGATGGGCGGAGAGGCGCCGGCGGAACCCCTGCTGTTCCTCAAGCCGAACACCTCCGTCATCGGACCGAACGACGCCATCGTGCGCCCCACGCAGTCGGCTCGCACTGACTACGAGGGAGAGTTGGCCGTCGTCATCGGCCGCGTCGCGAAGAACGTGTCCGCCGACCAGGCGCTCGACTACGTGTTCGGGTACACCATCGCGAACGACGTCACCGCCCGCGACCTGCAGTCCTCTGACGGACAGTGGGCGCGCGCCAAGGGGTTCGACACCTTCTGCCCCCTGGGCCCCGCAATCGAGACCGACTTCGACGTCGACGGCGATGCCCGCATCGTGACGCGGGTGAACGGGGAGGTCCGTCAGGACGGTCCGATCTCCGACATGGTTCATTCGGTGCGAGAGATCATCGCCTACGTCTCGGCGGCGTTCACCCTGCTGCCGGGCGATGTCATCCTCACCGGCACCCCGGCAGGGATCGGATCCTTCGAGGCCGGCGACGTCATCGAGGTCGAGATCACCGGGCTGGGAATCCTGCGCAACACGGCGCGGAATGCCTGAGGACGCGGACCTCCTCACTCCCGACGGGGTCGCCCGCGTCCAGCGGCGCACAGTCGCCGTGCTCGCCGCCGGCCAGGTGCTCGGCGGCGTCGCCTTCGGAGCCACGGTGTCCCTCGGCGCGCTCCTGGCGGCCGATCTCTCCGGCCAGGAGGCGCTCTCCGGGCTGGCAACCGCGTCGGTGACCCTCGGTGCCGCCCTGTGCGCCATCCCGCTGGCACGCCTCGCCGCGTCTCGGGGACGGCGCCGTGCGCTGACGCTCGGGAACCTCTTCGCCCTGATCGGCATCGCGTTGGTGATCACCGCGGCAGCAGTGCGGTGGTTCCCACTGCTCCTGGTCGGCGTCATCCTGATCGGCGCCGGCAACGCGGGGAACCTGCAGTCGCGGTTCGCGGCGACCGACCTGTCGGCGCCGACCCGCCGGGGCCGGGACCTCGGAACCGTGGTCTGGGCGACGACCATCGGGGGCGTCCTCGGACCCCTGATGCTGACACCGGGGGAGGTGGTGGGCGGGTGGCTCGGGATGCCGCCGCTCACCGGTTCCTATGCGTTCTCGATCGTCGCGCAGGTGCTGGCCCTGGGCTTGTACCTCGTCGGCCTCCGGCCCGACCCGCTGCGCATCGCGCAGGCGCTGGCGCGATCGGCGGGGTCGGGTCCTGCGCCTGTCGCTGAGCAGGACAGTCCTCGTGTCGCGCGCTACGCAGTCTTCGCGGTCGCCGGTTCGCACGTGGTGATGGCATCCGTGATGGCGATGACGCCCGTGCACCTCTCCCACCTCGACCCGCGCAATGTCACGACGATCGTGGGGGTGACGATCGCGCTCCACGTGTTCGGGATGTACGGTCTCTCACCCGTCTTCGGCGTGCTGGCGGACCGCTGGGGGCGGCTGCGCACCATCCTGCTCGGCCAAGCGATCCTGGCCGCCTCACTCGTGACCGCAGCCGTCGCGCCGCAGTCCGCCACCGCGGTGCTCATCGCCCTCGTCCTGCTCGGTCTCGGGTGGAGCGCGGCCACCGTCGGGGGAGCGGCGCTGCTCACGGAGGCGACGCCCACCGCCCTCCGACCGCGCCGGCAGGGTCGCAGCGACACCGCGATGACGCTCTCCGCCGCCATCGGCTCCGTCCTCGCCGGCGGGGTGCTCCAGCTCATCGGGTACGGCGGGCTGGCGATGGTGGCCCTGGTCGTGGTGGTGGCGATCACCGTGCTCTCGCCGTACGCGCGCCGCTGACCGCCGACGCGCCCGGGTCGGGGAGAGCGCGGACGTAGACTGGGAAGCGATGTCTGCCGCACCGCACCCCGCCACCACGACCGCCTCCGGATCCGACGTCCGGGTCCGCTTCTGCCCGTCGCCGACGGGTCTGCCCCACGTGGGTATGGTCCGGACCGCCCTCTTCAACTGGGCCTATGCGCGCCACACCGGCGGTCGCATGGTGTTCCGGGTCGAGGACACCGATGCGGCGCGTGACAGCGAGGAGAGCTACCGCCAGCTCATCGACGCGCTGACCTGGCTGGAGATCGACTGGGACGAGGGCGTCGAGACGGGCGGACCGCACGCGCCCTACCGGCAGTCTCAGCGGCACGACATCTACCGTGGCGTCCTCGAGAAGCTGATCGCCTCCGGTGCCGTGTACGAGTCGTACTCGACCGCCGAGGAGATCGACGCGCGCAACGCCGCGAACGGGCGGGCGAAGCAGCTCGGCTACGACAACTTCGACCGCGCGCTCACCCAGGAGCAGAAGGACGCCTTCCGCGCGGAGGGACGAGAGCCCGCCTGGCGGCTGCGCGTGCCCGACGTCGACCTGACCTATGTCGACCTGATCCGCGGCGAGGTGACCTTCCCGGCCGGCTCCTTCCCCGATTTCGTGGTGGTGCGTGCCGGCGGCATCCCGCTCTACACCTTCACCAATCCGGTGGACGACGCACTGATGGGGATCACGCACGTCCTCCGCGGCGAGGACCTCATGCCCTCGACCGCGCGCCAGCTCGCCCTTTACGCCGCTCTGGTGGATGCCGGAGTCACGACGTTCGTGCCGCGCTTCGCGCACATGCCGCTCGTGCTGGGCGAGGAGGGGACGAAGAAGCTCTCCAAGCGCGACCCGAAGGCGGACCTGTTCCTGCAGCGCGAGAAGGGCTTCATCCACGAGGGCCTCCTCAACTACCTGTCACTCCTCGGCTGGTCGATCGCCGCCGACCGCGACGTGTTCAGCCGACAGGAGCTCATCGAGGCGTTCGACATCGTCGACGTGAACCCGAACCCGGCCCGCTTCGACCAGAAGAAGGCCGAGTCGATCAACGGTGACCACATCCGGATGTTGGCACCCGAGGAGTTCGCGGCGCGTCTCACCCCCTACCTCGTCGGCGCGGGCGTGATGAGCGTGCCGCCGACCGACGCGCAGCGGGACATGCTCCACAAGGCGGCGCCGTTGGTGCAGGAGCGGATGCAGATGCTCGGCGAGGCGCCGGGACTGCTCGGATTCCTCTTCCGCGACGTGGAGTCGTACGACGACGATGCATTGAAGGGGCTGCCGGCGAACGCCGCCGAGGTGCTCGCGGCGTCGGCGGACGCGCTCTCGGCGGTGCCCGCCGACGGGTTCACCGCTGACGCGATCCAGGCGGCTCTGGCGGGCGCGCTCATCGACGGCCTCGGACTCAAGCCGCGTGTCGCCTACGGGCCCGCGCGCGTCGCTCTCAGCGGGCGTCGCGTGTCGCCGCCGCTGTTCGAGTCGATGGAACTGCTCGGCAAGGATGTCACGCTCGCGCGCCTCGAGCGGCTCCGCGCGACACGCGGCTGACAGGCCGCCGGTTTGGACCGGAGCCAGCCGTGGGCTAAGCTTGACCCTCGGAACGGCTTCGGTCGGACCCCCTTGGGGTATGGTGTAATTGGCAACACGGCGGTTTCTGGTTCCGTTGTTCTTGGTTCGAGTCCAGGTACCCCAGCAAGGTGAAAACCCCCGCTCCGGCGGGGGTTTTGCCGTTTCGGGATCGACGCTCTGAGATGGGTTTCCCTTCCGACGCGGGCGGGTCAGAATGAAGCATGGGTCTTTTCTCCTCGCGCCCCGAAGAGCCGTCCGAGTGGGCCGGTCTCCCGTCCGAGCCGCTGCCCGATCGCACGGATGCCGAGCTGCTGAGCGGCGAGGCCATCTCGCCGTGGCGGCCCGATCTGCTCGGTGCCGGCCCCGAGCACGCGGCATCCATCGAGGTGCCCGTGACGGAGTTCCTCCCGCTGGAGGGGGGAACTCCCGGCGGCGGTGTCGGCGAGGCCGGCGGCGACGGGGACTGACGCCCCGCTCAGCGCATCGCGTCGCCGATGTAGGAGTACTTGACGAACACCTCGCTGGCCCAGCCGGCCTCCTCGAGCACGCCCTGGACAGCGCTCAGCATGTACTTCGAGTCCCATCCCATGTAGAGGTGGTGACCCGGGGCGAGTTCGTCCCAGTGGCCGTTCCATGCCTGGGCGGGGTACACCGGACCGCCGCGTCGTGCGCTGAAGTCGATGACGCTGTCGCGGGAATCGGCCCAAAGCCGCTTGAAGACGCGGTTGAACAGGTAGCGGACGTCCGGCACCTCCCAGTGCTCACCGCGGTACTCGACGTAATCGAACTCCCGCTGCCAGCCGCGGGGCCAGCCGCGTCGCTTCTTCGCGTCCAGGATGGGGGTCAGGTTGTCGTCGTCGATCCCGACCACGGCGGGTCGTCGCCACGTCTCCATGAACCGTCCCGTCAGCGATTCGGTCCGGGCGCCGATCTGCGAGGTGCCCCAGGACGGCGCCTCAGCGACCTCCCGGGTGAACGCGACACCGCTTCCGGCATAGGCGGAGCGCTTCGCGGCGAAGGACGCGTCGAAGACCTGCTCGGCGATGGGAGGTTCGACGAGCGTCAGATTCCCGAGGGTGGCAGCGAGGGCGCGGTGTGCGTTCTGCTGGTCCTCGGTGAACTCCGCCCAGCGATGGTCGCCGTCGCCGGACCAGTCGTCGGACGGCGAGACCGGCATGACGTGATCGAGGTCGAGTGGTTCGTCGGGGGCGAGGCCCGCCAGGCGCGCCAGGACGAAGTGCGGATGGGGCAGCTCGCCGTATCGCAGCCCGACGCGCGTGCGCTCGTCCGACGGGGTGATCCGTGCGATGGCGCGCAGGAGCGCGTCACGGCCGAGGTCCGCGGCCCGGCAGAAGCGGGCGACGAGGCGATCGATCGGGAGGCCGACGACGGTACGCCGCAGCAGCAGCGATTCGACGTCGTCGAGTGAGGCGAGCAAATCGGATGCCGGAAGATCACCGTGCAGGTGGTCGCGGTAGAGCCGCATGGCGAGCGGATACATGCCTCGGCCGAGGATGCTCACGGCGGCGAAGCGCGACGAGATCGCGGCATCCTGCGCCTCTCGGGGGGACAGGAGAAGGCGGTAGATCTCGGAGAGCTCCCGCCAGTCGGCGGCGTGCGCGCGCAGGGTCGCCACGTCGAGACGGGGGAACTCGTGTCGGAAGGCGTCGTACACGCCGCGCTCACCCTCGACGAGCACCTCACGGCCGGTGAGCATCACCAGGTAGTCGCGCCAGAAGGCTCCGATCTGCTCGGCCGTGTTCTCCTCGATGGGCAGCCAGTACTCGGTCTCGATCTCGCGTTGCTCCGCATGCGAGAGCCCCATGAGGACGTAGTTGTGGATGAGCTCGTGGTCGCGGAGCGGTTCGCCCGTCGAATTGAGGCTCTCGAAGATCTGCTGCGCGTTGGCGCCGGCGCCGAGGGTGATCGAGACGTGCTCGAGCTTGCGCAGGCCACGCCAGATGGCGGCCGCCTCGTCGGGTCGGATCTGGCTGCGAAAGAACGCGTAGTTGTCATCGAAGCGCGATTCGCGCTGGGCGTCACCCGGAGCGCGCCGGTCGAGCACGACGCTCTCGAAGACCTCGGCCCAGGCCCGGTGCGGTCGGAGCTTGGTGCGGTCGGGGGAGTCTTCCCGGACCAGGACCCGTTCGAGTTCCGCCGCGAGCGTGGGGTCGTCGTCGCGCAGCGTGTGGTGGAGCGCGGCGATGAGCAGCATGAGGGTGGTGATGCGCTGCTGACCGTCGATCAGGACGAGGTGCGCCTCGTCATCTGCCGACGTGCTCGCCGTCGAGAGGATCGACCCGATGAAGTGGGTGCTGTCGGCGTCGGTCTGCGACACGGCCCGGATGTCGCCGAGGAGCTGCTCGCACCCGCCGATGTCCCATCGGTACTGCCGCTGATAGACCGGGACGACGATGGTGGTGTCGGATGCCGACAACCAATCGATCGTGTTGACGGCGGTCGCTTCGACGTTCGTGGCAGTGCTCATGGTCTCCGAATCGTTCCTCGCAGCCTTTCGATCCTATCGTCCGCGGATTTTCCCGGCCCGGTTCCAGGACGCGCGGAGGGGTCGTGCGTAGGCTTGCCTCAGTCGGGCCTGTAAAAACTTCGCTCGCCCGACAGAAAGGTTGATCCGCATGGGTTACATCAAGAGCGCTGCACTCGAGGAGACCGGCTACGTCGTCCTCGACAGCTACGGCAAGGAGATCGATCCGAAGGAGTGGCTCGACATCGAGTACGTCGACTGGAAGTCCTCCGGCGACACCCGCTTCGCTCCTCTCGCCTCGGCCAAGGGCGAGATCGAGTGCAACGGCTTCTGGAACCACCAGCCGCCGCGCACCGACAAGGATGGCGTCTGGATTCCGGAGCAGACCGAGAAGGCTCCGACGCTGACGGAGCGTGCTCTCGAGCCCGGCTCCAACGTGGGACGCTGCCGCATCATCGAGCTGCAGCCGAACACCTACGCCGACGCGCTGTACAACCTGCACCAGGACGACAACAACCGGCTGAACCCCGACGGCACCGGCTGGGTCGTGCGCAGCTTCTTCAACCTCACCGACGACAAGGACAGCTTCTTCGTCCTGCGTGAGAACCGCACCGACCCGAGCGAAGAGACGCGCATCGCCCTCCCCGCCGGCGCACAGCTGGTCATCGACACGCAGCGTCTGTGGCACGCCGCGTACCACCCGGGTGACGCTCCGCGTTACTGCCTCATCACCTCGTGGGAGTCGGGCCCCGAGCTCGACGCCTATATCGCGAAGTACAACGGCGTGAACAAGGTGGAGAGCGTCCCCCTCGATCAGGAGACGATCGACGCGGCCCAGGCCGAGCAGGAGCGCCGCATCGCCGCGCGCGCTGCGGCCCTCGCCGCGCGCGGGCAGAAGGAAGTCCTCGCGATGAGCGAGGCGTGACCTTCCGCTGCTGACGCAAGACGCCCCCGGCCATCAGGCCGGGGGCGTCTTGCTTGCGATCAGATCAGGGCTGCGCTGCTACTCACAGCTGCGCTAGTCATCACAGCTGCGCTGTGCGACGGCGATGCGCCACGCGGTGGCCCAGCCACAGCATGATCGCGACCAGGCCGACGATGAGCGCTCCGAAGATCCACGGCAGGACCATCGGCGTCAGGCTCGAGGTGCCCGCCGCGAGCTCCCCGGTGCCGTCGGCGATCTGCGAGTTCCCGTCGCTCAGGCGGCCGGTGCCGTCGGCAAGCGTCGTGGCGCCGTCGGACAGGGTCGTCGAGCCGGTGGAGAGCTCGGTGGCTCCGGCGGAGAGGGTGCCCAGGCCGGCGGAGAGGCTGCCCGCTCCTTCGGACAGCTTCGACGTTCCCTCGGCCAGCGAGTCCGCTCCGGCGGCCAGCGTTCCGGCGCCGGTGGCGAGGTTCTGGGCGCCGGACTCGAGTCGGAGCGAGCCGTCTGCCAGTCGCTGCGTCCCGCTCTGAACGGTCCACAGGCCGTCGCGGAGATCGCCGGCCTTCGACGCGAGCCGCTGACCACCGGCGGCGAGGGCGTCCGTACGCTCATCGAGGGTGGCCACACCGGTGGCGAGTTCGCCCGCACCGGCGGCGACGCGAGCAGCGCCCGCAGCGAGTTCGCCCGACTTCGAGGCAGCCGTCGAGACACCGGCCGCGAGCTCGCCCGACTTCGTGGCTGCGGTCTCGAGACCGCCCGCGAGATCGCCCGCGCCCCGCTCGAGAGCGGTGAGCCCGCCAGCGAGCTTGTCGGAGCCGCCCTTCACCTGGCCGAGGCCGGCGACGAGGTTGCCTGAGCCGGCGTCGATGGCAGAAAGCCCGGAGGCGAGTTCGCCCGACTTCGTGGCTGCGGTCTGGAGTCCCTTCGAGAGGTCAGCTGAACCTGCGGCGAGCGAGCCGAGCCCTGTCTTCAGATCTGCTGCCCCTGCTTCGACTCCCGTCGCACCGGTCGCGACGTCGCCCGCGCCTGCGGCGATACCGGCCACATTCGTCGACACCGTGCTCAAAGCACCGTGCAGCTTCGCGACCCCGTCGCTCACAGCGCCCGCGTTGGTCGCGAGCCCCTTGGCGGCGGCGGCCAAACCGTCGAGCTTCGCCTTCATGGTGGGGTCGGTCTCGCTCGCGGCAAGCGCCTCGAGGCTGGCCTGGAGGTTCGAGGCACCGCCGGCGACTGCGGCGGCCCCGCCCGGCACGCTCGAGGTGGCGGTCACAGCCCCCGCAGCGCCGTCGCGGACCTGCGCGGCGCCGTCCCGGAGCTTGGCCGCACCTGCGGCGAGCGACGTGGCACCGGCGGCGAGCTTCTCGCCGCCTGACTTCGCCGCGGCGGCGCCGTCAGCAACAGCTGAAGCGCCCGTTGCGACACCCGCGATGCCGGTCGCGAGCTGGCCCGCGCCTGTCGAGGCCGAGCCGATGCCCGCGTCGAGCGTGGCGGCGCCGGCGGCGACCTGCCCGACGCCTGCGACGAGGTCGTCAGCGCCCTGGGCTGCGGACGAGGCGCCGTCGGACAGGCGACCAGCGCCATCCGAGGCGTTGCCGATGCCGTCGGCCAGCAGACCTGCGCCGTCGGCCGCTGTGCCGAGACCTGCCGAAAGTCGGTCGGCACCGTCGGCCGCGAGGCCCGCGCCGCCCGCGAGAGTGTCGGCGCCGTCACCGAGGCGGCCGATGCCGGACTTCGCCGCTCCGATGCCCTCCGACACGTCCTGTGCGCCGTCGGCGAGCAGGGTGGAACCGGAGGCGGCCTTCGTCGCCCCGTCGCGGAGGCGCGCTGCGCCGTCGCGGTTCTTCGTCGTCCCCTCGGAAAGAGTCAGCGCGCCGATGGCGAGCGAACCGGCACCGGTGGACAGTGCACCGGCTCCGGTGGCTGCGGAGCCCGCGCCGTCGGCGAGCTTCTCGGCGCCCGTCGCCGCGGTGGTCGCGCCCTCGTCGAGTGCGGCAGCGCCGTCCGAGAGGCGCCCCGCGCCGTCGGCCAACCGGTCCGCGCCGTCGGCGACGTCCACCGACCCGCTCCGCGCCTCGGTGGCGCCGGCCGCGAGCTGACCCGCGCCGTCGTTCAGCTTCGCCGCGGTGAGCAGGTAGAAGGTCGTCATGGCGAGGAGCAGGACGGCGAGGACGGCCACGGTGATCTTCATGCCGAGGCCGTGCTCATGGGTGTGTGATCTCGTCATCGAGGTCTCCAAGGAGTCGCGCCTGCAGGGCGCAGGCGAGCGGTCGATCAGGCGGGGACCCGCCGGCTCGGGATGCTCGGGTGCGTCGACGGTTCCGCATCGTCATCGATGGGGAACGACAGTCGCGAGCGGATCGACGGTAACAGCCGATCGACGCCCAGACGTCCGCGCCGACAAACTCTGACGCGTGGAACCAAGTCTCAGAAGTCTGACGCCGAGTGTCTTTGTCGATCGGGAACAAAAGACTCGCACGCGGCCCGGCGGAATGTTGCTTTGTGTGGGAAAGAGTTGTAACGTGTGGCTCACTCGAGGAGGACCACATGTACGCAACGGAGCGGCAGCAACTCATCGCGCAGCTCATCGCCTCCGACGGCCGCGTCGGTGTCGTCGAACTCGCTGAGCGATTCGGCGTGACGACCGAGACCGTCCGGCGCGACCTGGCAGCACTCGAACGCGACGGCATCCTTCGACGCGTGCACGGCGGGGCCGTCAGCCGCTCCCGTGCCAGCACCGCCGAGCCTTCGCTCGCCGAGCGGTCGGCACGTCGAGGGATCGTCAAGCAGAAGATCGCCGACGCCGCGCTCGCGCTGCTCGGGGACCAGCTCGACGGCGCCTTGTATCTGGATGCCGGAACGACGACGGCGGCCATCGCCCAGCTCGTCGCGGCCGGCGGACATGCCCGGCCAGGTCTCGAGGTGGTCACGCACTCCATGACGGTCGCGCAGACCCTCGCCGGTGTCCCCGAGGTGGGCCTCACCGCGATCGGGGGACGGGTTCGCGGTCTCACCGCGGCGGCCGTCGGCGCGCAGACGGTCGAGGCGATCGGGCGTCTGCGTCCTGACATCGCCTTCATCGGCACGAACGGTGTCGCGGCCGGCTTCGGTCTCAGTACGCCCGATCCGGACGAAGCGGCGGTCAAACGCGCTGTCGTGGCCTCGGCGCGACGCGTTGTCGTGGTCGCCGATTCGGAGAAGTTCGACGCCGAGTTGCTCGTGTCGTTCGCTCCGCTGTCAGACGTGGACGTGCTGATCAGCGACGCCGAGCCCGCGGGCGAGCTCGCGGACGCTCTCGACGACGCCGGTGTGGAGGTTCTCGTCGCATGATCGTCACCGTCACCACGAATCCGTCCCTCGACCGGACCGTCTCTCTCCAGGCGACGCTCCAGGTCGGCGAGGTGCAGACGGCGACAGGCTCGCGCGAAGACGCCGGAGGAAAGGGCATCAACGTCGCCCGCGTCATCGGGGCCGCCGGTGTGCCCACCGTCGCCGTCGTGCCGCTCGACTCGGCGGACCCCTTCGCCGCGGCGCTTCGGAGCGCGGCTCTGCCTGTTCGCGCGGTCCCTGTCGCGGGCACTGTCCGCAGCAACATCACCATCGCCGACGCCGCGGGCGTGACGACCAAGATCAACCTCCCCGGTCTCAGCCTCGCCGAATCGGATGCCGCTGCGCTGACGGCTGCGGTCGTCGACGCGTCCGAGGGAGCGGACTGGCTCGTGCTCGCGGGTTCCCTCGCTCCCGGCCTCCCCGATGACTACTACGTTCAGCTCATCCGCGCCGTCCGGGAGCGGTGGGGGGCCAGCTCACCCGCGATCGCCGTCGACACCTCCGGCCCCGCGCTCCGCGCCGTCGTCGAGGACGGTCGTCCCGACCTGATCAAACCCAACGACGAGGAACTGTCCGAGCTCATCACCACGGAGTGGGACACGACGGTGTCGCTGCCCGACACCGTTCGGCAGGCCGCCGCGTCGCTGGTCCCCGCCGCCGTGGGTGCGGCGCTCGTGACACTCGGCGGCGACGGCGCCGTCCTCGTGAGGGCCGACGGCGCCTGGCACGGGACTCCGCCGCCCACGACCGTGCGCAGCACTGTGGGAGCGGGTGACAGTTCCCTCGCCGGGTACCTCCTGGCCCTGACGGCCGGCGCAGGCCCCCAGGCGGCGCTGCGCGGCGCCATCCGCTACGGCTCCGCCGCGGCATCCCTCCCGGGCACCCAGCCGCCCACACCCGACGACCTGCCGAGCGGCGACGTGCCCGTTCGGCGACTCGACCAGATGAACAACCCGACCACTGGAGGTCACCGTGACTGAGATCATCACCGCGGAGCTCGTCAGCATCGACGAACCGCTCGGCGCCGATAAGCGCGCCGTCATCGAGGCGCTCGCCCAGCGCGTCGCCGCGCAGGGCCGTGCGGACGACGCCGCCCGGCTCGCCGCGGACGCCTGGGCGCGCGAGGAGAAGGATGAGACCGGGCTCCCCGGAGGCATCGCGATCCCGCACGCCAAGAGCGCAGCGGTGACGCAGGCGTCCCTCGCCTTCGCCCGCCTCGCCCCTCCGGTCGACTTCGGCGCACCCGACGGGGGAGCCGACCTCGTCTTCCTCATCGCCGCGCCCGACACCGCCGCGGAGGAGCACCTCGCGGTTCTCTCGAAGCTCGCTCGGAGCCTCATGCGCGACGACTTCACCGCAGGGCTCCGACAGGCGACCACGGCGGAAGAGGTCCTCGAGATCGTCCGCGGCGCGATCGCCGACGACCCGGCACCGGCATCCGCGGCACCCACCTCGCGACGCGAGGCGGCCGCCGCGGCATCCCGCAGTGAAGGTGCCCTCACGATCGACGGGCGACCCGCCCGGATCGTCGCCGTCACCGCCTGCGCAACGGGCATCGCGCACACGTTCATGGCGGCCGACGCCCTCACCGCGAGCGGTGCCGCCGAAGGCGTCGATCTCGTCGTCGAGCCCCAGGGATCGAGCGGGTACAAGGCGATCGATCAGCGCATCATCGACGAGGCGGACGCCGTCATCTTCGCCGTCGACGTGGACGTCCGCGAGCAGGCCAGGTTCGCCGGAAAGCCGGTCGTCCGCTCCGGCGTGAAGCGCGGCATCGAGCAGCCGGCCCAGCTCATCGCGGAGGCCGTCGCCGCGGCATCCGACCCGACGGCTGCACGGGTGAGCGGCACCGCGGCCGCCACGTCCGCCGACGCCGCACCGCGGGCGTCCCTCGGCGGCAGCGTGAAGCGCGCCCTGCTCACCGGTGTGAGCTACATGATCCCGTTCGTCGCGGGCGGCGGTCTGCTCATCGCCCTCGGATTCCTGCTCGGTGGCTACAACGTCACCGACAACGCGCAGAACGTCGTGCTCAGCAACACGCTCTGGAACCTGCCGACGACCGACATCACCTCGTCACTGGGCCCCCTCGGGCAGTACCTCGGCTCCGTCGCGTTCGTCATCGGCAACGCGTCGATGGCATTCCTCGTCCCTGCCCTCGCGGGGTACATCGCCTACGGTCTTGCCGACCGGCCCGGCATCGCGCCCGGCTTCGTGGCCGGGTCGGTTGCGGGGCTCATGGGTGCGGGCTTCATCGGCGGTATCGTCGGCGGTCTCCTCGCCGGGCTCGCCGGCTGGTGGCTCAACAGCCTCGACACCCCGCGTTGGCTGCGCGGCCTGATGCCGGTCGTCATCATCCCTCTGCTCGCCTCGATCTTCGCCTCCGGACTCATGCTCCTCGTCCTCGGCGGTCCGATCGCCTGGCTGATGAGCGTGCTCACGACGTGGCTGAGCGGCCTCACCGGCACGGGGGTCATCATCCTCGGCGTCGTCCTCGGCCTCATGATGTGCTTCGACCTCGGTGGCCCGATCAACAAGGTCGCCTACGGTTTCGCGACGGCGAACCTCGCCGCCGGGATCGCCGGCGACGACCGCTACCTGCAGATCATGGCGACCGTCATGGCAGCCGGTATGGTGCCGCCGCTGGCGATGGCACTCGCCTCGACCGTGCTCGGCCGGGGTCTGTTCACGGGCGCTGAGCGCGAGAACGGCAAGGCGGCCTGGCTGCTGGGCGCAGCCTTCATCTCCGAGGGCGCGATCCCGTTCGCGGCGGCGGACGTGTTCCGCGTCATCCCCGCGGCGATGGCCGGCGGCGCCGTGACCGGCGCGCTGTCGATGTTCTTCGCGGTGACCGCGAAGGCCCCGCACGGCGGTGTGTTCGTCTTCTTCGCGATCGAGAACTTCTGGCTCTGGCTCCTCTCGATCGCGATCGGAACCCTCATCAGCGCGGTCCTCGTCGTGGTCCTCAAGCGCTTCGCGCGGCGGACCCCGATCGCCGCGGATGTGTCCGCCGAACCCGTCACCGCATAGTCTCGATACACCTACTCAAGGAGGAACACCCATGGCCGAACGGACCGCAACCGTCGCGAGCAGCTCAGGCCTGCACGCCCGTCCCGCGAAGCTCTTCGTGCAGGCGGTCAAGGAGACCGGCGTGCCCGTCACGATCGCCGTCGAAGGCGGCCCCGACCTCAACGCCGGCAGCATCCTCACCCTCATGGGGCTGGGTGCCACCCAGGGCACGGTCGTCACGCTGAAGGCCGAGGGCGACGGCGCGGACGCCGCCCTCGACAGCCTGGTCGCATTCCTCGAGACGGATCACGACGCCGCCTGAACGATCAGACGCTGAACGACGGATGCCGCGGGGGAGAACCCCGCGGCATCCGTCGTTCGTCGTCTCAGACGTCCGTGGCTTCGCCCGGTTCGAGGACCAGGAACTCCCCGTCGTTCTGCTCGGTCGCCCAGCGGAGCCGGTCGCGATGCATGTCGAGTCCGATGCGGGACAGTGTCATGTCGTGCGTGCCGAACGCCCGCCGTGGGCCGACGGCGAGCACATAGTCCATCGCGTCGCCGATCTTCAGCCAGGGCGCTCCGACGGGGGCGGCCAGCAGAGCGACGTCGCGGCCCTCCGGAACGGCATAGGAATCACCGGGGTAGTAGAAGGCGTCGTTCACGAGCACGCCGACGTTGTCGATGACCGGGATCGACTCATGGATCACGCTGTGCGTTCCGCCGAAGAACTCTAGTCGGAAGGGTCCGACATCGACCGTCTCGCCGGGAGCGACGATCGAGATGTCGTAATCGGATGCCGCGGCAGCAAGCCCGGCGGGCCCCATGATCGGCGTCCCGGGCGCGTCGGCGAGGATCTGGTCGAGCTGCTTCGGCGTCCAGTGATCAGGGTGCTCGTGGGTCAGCACCACGCCGACGAGATCGGTCAGGTCCTCGAGCGGGAGAGTGAAGGTGCCCGGGTCGATCAGGAGGGTCTTGCCCTCGGAATCGAGGCGGATGCAGGCATGTTCGTGCTTCGTGACGCGCATGGTCCCAGTCAACCCAGCCGGCGCGCCGGGGGCAAGCGGCGTCCGATTTGGCGTCCGCTCTCAGCCCATGGCATACTTGAACGGTTGCCTCCGGAGCCCGGAGGAAACGAAAAGTACGGCCCCATCGTATAGCGGCCTAGTACGCCGCCCTCTCACGGCGGTAACGCGGGTTCGAATCCCGCTGGGGTCACCAGATGACGAAGCCCTCGACCGATCGGTCGAGGGCTTCGTCGTTCACCCGCGGTGATCATGCGCCCAGGCGGGCCGTCATTCGCCGTCGGGCCCCGTGCGGGGTGCGCGTCGCCGCGAGCGAACTCTCGCGATCAGCCAGATCACGACGGCGACGAGGGCGAGTGCTGCCAGCCAGGGGAGCAGGAAGCCGAGTCCGATGACGAGCCCGTTGAGTGTGGCGACGAGGGCGCTCCATCCGGTGCCCAGTCCGTCTCCGAATCCGGCCGGGTCGGCCTTCGCGACCGCGTCGGGCTGGACGAGCGAGACGGTGAGGCTCGACAGTGCCACCTGATCGTCCAGGACTGCGAGCTGGCCTCGCAGCGAGTCGAGTTCGGCCTGCCGCTCGGCCAGCGCGTCTTCCGCGGCGAGGAGGTCTGCGGTCGTGTCGGCCTCCGAAATCAGTTTCCGAAGACGATCGACGGATGCCGCGAGCGCGTCGACTCGCGCACGCAGGTCCACGGCCTCCGCCGTGACATCGTCACGCTGGATCTCCGACGCGCGGACGTCTCCGAGATCGCCGAGATCGGAGATGAGGCCGGTGAGCGCCGAGGCCGGCACCCTGACGGTGAGCCAGGCGTCATCCGTCGAGTACTCGGGATACGACAGGGAGTCGATGCTCTGATCGGATCCCGCGTCCGCACCGTCCGCTCGGATGTTGAGCGACTCGACGTAGCCGCCGGCTCGCTCGGCGAGCTCGGTCACCTCGTCGGCCGCCGCGGCTGCGTCGTCGACCTCCAGAGAGACGGTCCCGGTGGCGATCACCTCGCGCGTGGTGGAGGTCGCGCTGGGCGTGTCCGCCTGGCCCGCGGACTCCTCATTCTCGGGCGCGACGGCACCGCTGTCGCTGTCGCCGCCGAGATCGTCCCGGCTCCACGACGCCCCCTCGTCTGCGGCGCCCTCGGCACCCGAGCCGGCCACGCCGATACCCAGCCCGCCGCCGCCGAGGGTCGGGCCGATCACGGCGGCCACCACGAGCACGGCGGCGGCCGCACCGCTGGCCGCCCACGCGCGCCGTCGGCGGGTGCGCCGCCGTGCGTCGGCTCCACGCCGCTCCACGCCGATGTCGCGGAAGAGGTCGCGCTCGATCTCGTCGAGACGGGACTGCGTCAGCTCGGGCAGGTCGACATCGTGACTGTTCATGAACCCTCCGGTTCGACGACACGGCGCAAGCGCGTGCGGATTCGGGAGAGACGATTGCGGACCACCGCGTGGGACACACCGAGCTGCTCGGCAGCGGCCTGGTAGGCGTGCCCCTCCGTGGCGCACAGGCGGAAGATGTCCTGGTCGAGGGCGGACAGGGTGCCGAGTTCTGCGATCACCCGCTCCACCAGCGCCGAGCCGATCACCTGATCCTCGACGTTCACGATCGCGGGGATCGTCTCGTCGATCGCGGCGGCCGTATGTGCGCGGTCGCGTTGCTGACGGCGTATCCGATTCGCGCTCTGGAAGCGGCAGATCGTGACCAACCACGGCAGGAGCGACTCGCTCACGAGGTCGAGCGTGCCGATCTTCCGCCACGCGACCAGAAAGGTCTCCTGCATGACGTCCTCCGCATCGGCTGTGCTCCCGACCAGGCCGTGGGCGATCCAGTACACCGGTCGGGCGTAGGCGCGATAGAGCTCGCGGAAAGCCGCTTCGCTCCCGCCGGCGGCGGCAGCGACCAGTTCCGCGTCGGTACGTCCGACCGCTTCGCTCATCGCGCCCTCAATCGTTCTCTCAGCGGGGGAGTGTCGCATCCGGCTCGATCGTCTCACAGCCGATGCTGCCGGTACGCTGGTTCATCGAGAGGGAGTATCCCGCTCTCGCGCGTCCGTCATCACGACCTCCCTCCAGCGGAGATCCGGGCCCGCGCCGCCGCCGGCGGGGGAGAGACTCTCGGCATCCCACGTGAAAGGCTCGTATGGAGCTCCCTGTCGCATTCGAGGTCGGCTCGCTCGTCGTCCTGATCCTCATCCTGGTCGCCGACCTGCTGCTCATCATCAAGCGGCCCCACGTGCCCTCGACGAAGGAATCGACGCTGTGGGTCGTGTTCTACGTGACCCTCGCTCTGCTGTTCGCGCTCCTGATGTGGGTGTTCGCGGGCGGTGAGTACGCCGGGCAGTTCGTGGCCGGATGGCTGACCGAGTACAGCCTGTCGATCGACAACCTGTTCGTGTTCGTGCTGATCATGAGTCAGTTCTCGGTGCCGCGGAAGTCGCAGCAGAAGGTGCTGATGGTGGGCATCATCATCGCGCTGGTGCTGCGCGGCATCTTCATCCTGCTCGGGGCGGCGATCATCGAGCAGTTCAGCTGGGTCTTCTACATCTTCGGCGCGTTCCTCATCTACACCGCCTGGCGCCAGGCGTTCCCCGGTGAGGAGCACGAGGATGAGGTGAAGAAGGAGAGCTTCGTGGTCCGCCTGCTCCGGCGGACCATCCGGATCAGCGACGAGTATGACGGGGCGAAGGTCCGGACGGTCATCGACGGCAAGAAGGTCTTCACGCCGATGATCATCGTCTTCGCCGCCCTCGGCGTGACCGATCTGCTCTTCGCGATCGACTCGATCCCGGCCATCTTCGGGATCACTCAGAGCCCCTTCATCGTCTTCACCGCGAACATCTTCGCGCTCATGGGGCTGCGTCAGCTGTACTTCCTGCTCGGCGGTCTGCTCGATCGGTTGCGGTACCTCCACTACGGCATCGCGTTCATCCTGGCCTTCATCGGCGTCAAGCTCGTCTTCCATGCGATGCACGAGAACGAGCTGCCGTTCATCAACGGCGGGGAGCACATCGAGTGGGTGCCGGTGATCTCGACCTGGATGTCGCTGGGCGTCATCATCGCGTCGATGGTCGTGGCGACGGTTGCGAGCCTCGCGGCCTCCCGACGCGACGAGATGCGCGCGCCCACGCCGCCCCGCGCGGCGCAGGCCGTGGCCGAAGAGAAGGGCGCACCCGCGGGCGTCGACCCGAAGCCGGAGGAGCGAGAGGACCGCTCGGGCGCCTGAGGACCCGGGTATACACTGCGTCGCCCGATTACGCCAGAGCCCGTCGATGTCGGGGTCCTGTGCTTAGGTAGCACCCGTGGAGGTGCGCCGGTGATCGAATTCCGCTCCGTCTCGAAGCGATACCCCGATGGGACCGCTGCCGTCGACGACTTCAACCTGGTGCTTCCCGCGCACAAGACGACTGTCTTCGTGGGGTCGTCGGGCTGCGGCAAGACAACGCTCCTGCGCATGATCAACCGCATGGTGGAGCCCACCGCGGGCACGATCGAGATCGACGGTGAGGCCATCTCGCAGCGGGATGCCGTGGCCCTGCGGCGCAGCATCGGCTACATCATGCAGAACGGTGGATTGCTTCCGCACCAGACGGTCGCCGAGAACATCGCGACGGTCCCGATCCTCAACGGCACCGCTCGACGGGACGCGCGGGGCCGCGCTCTCGAGCTGCTCGATGTCGTCGGGCTCGATCGCCGGGTCGCGGACCGCTACCCCCACCAGCTCTCCGGTGGCCAGCAGCAGCGCGTGGGTGTTGCGCGAGGCCTTGCCGCTGACCCGAACATCCTCCTCATGGACGAGCCCTTCGGGGCCGTCGATCCCATCGTCCGGGCGGAGCTGCAGCGCGAAGTCAGCAGACTCCAGCGCGAACTCGCCAAGACGGTCGTCTTCGTCACCCACGACATCGACGAGGCGTTCCTGCTGGGCGATCAGGTCGTCATCCTCGAGCGGGGCGCGAAGATCGCCCAGGTGGGCACCCCGAGCGAGATCCTCGAGACCCCGGCATCCGAGTTCGTCGCCCGCTTCGTCGGTGTGGACCGCGGAAGGCGGGCCCTGCACCTGAAGCAGACGGCCGGCGGCACCGTCGTGGTGGACGCCGAAGGGCGCACGCAGGGCGCTCTCGTCGACCCGGACGCCCCCGCCGAGTGGGACGAACGATGAGCGAAGGCGCACGTCCGTGACCTGGGTGCTCGAGAACCTCGATCTCATCTGGGCGCTCTCTCTGGAGCACATCCGGCAGAGCCTGATCGCGATCGTGCTCTCGTTCCTCATCGCGATCCCGCTCGGCGCGGTGGCGTGGCGGTTCCGCCTCGTCCGCGGCCCGTTGCTGACGATCACCGGTCTGCTCTACACACTGCCGTCGCTGGCTCTGCTGGTCCTGCTGCCCACCGCGCTCGGCATCAGCCTGCTGAGCGAACTCAACCTCATCATCGCGCTGGTCCTCTACGGCGTCGCCCTCATGGTGAGGGCGGTCGCCGAGGGCCTCGACTCCGTCGACCCGGATGCGCGGCTGGCCGCCGTCGCGATGGGATACGGGTCCGCCCGCAGATTCGTGCGAGTCGACCTCCCGCTGGCCGGGCCGGTGATCCTGGCCGGTCTGCGCGTCACGTCGGTCTCGACGATCGCGCTGGCGACCGTCGGCATCCTGGTGGGAACGACCAACCTCGGCTACCTGTTCACCAACGGCTACGGCAGACGGATCATCGAGGAGATCCTCGCGGGAATCGTCGCCGTTGCGCTCATCGCCGTCGTCGTGGATGTCCTCCTCGTGCTCCTGGGGCGCATCGCGCTGCCGTGGACACGGCGCGCCTCAGCGCGGCCCGTGGTGGTGGCAGGAGGAGCGGCATGAACCTCATCGCCGACGCGCTCGCGTGGATCTTCAGCGGAAATCCCGGAGGCGGCCTCGTCTCCATCCCGGTCGCCTTGGGCCAGCACCTCGCCTTCTCCTTCATCGCCGTCGTCATCGCGGCGCTGATCGCCGTTCCCGCCGGCTGGGCCATCGGTCACACCGGACGCGGTCGGGACATCGCCGTCGCGATCTCCGGCGCGGCGCGCGCGATCCCGTCCTTCGGGCTGCTCCTGCTGCTCGTGCTCCTCCTCGGCGTCCTGCACAAGCCGGAGGCCGCGATCGTGACGTTCGTGCTCCTGGCCATACCGTCGCTGCTTGCCGGTGCCTACACCGGCCTGGAGGCGATCGATCGCTCGACGATCGATGCGGCGCGCGCCGTCGGCATGACCCCCTGGCAGGTCCTGTGGCGCGTGGAGGTGCCCCTCGGCCTGCCGCTGCTGCTGGGTGGGTTTCGCGCCGCCACACTGCAGGTGGTCGCCACCGTGACCATCGCGGCGTACACCAACTTGGGCGGGCTCGGCCAGTACATCATCACCGGTCTTCCGCTCCGTCGGTTCGACATGGTCCTCGGGGGTGCGCTCCTGGTCGCCGTCCTGGCCCTCGTCCTCGACGCGCTCTTCGCCCTCCTGATCGCCTTCGCCCTTCCTCGGGGCGTGCGCGCCGCGTCACGCCGACCGGATCGGTCGACGCGGCGGCGCCGCATCGCACCCGCGGCAGCCTGAGATCCCGACCCACACTCCTGCACAGCACACACAGTAAGGAAAGAGCATGACCACACCCCGCACCCGCGTCGCGAGCCTCGCGGCGCTCATCGCCGTCGGCGGCCTGGCCCTCGCCGGCTGCGCTTCGTCGAACCCCCTCGACACGCCCAGCGACGAATCCTCTGAGGGATCGACCGACACCATCGTGATCGGTTCGCAGGCGTACTACTCGAACGAGATCATCGCCGAGATCTACGCCCAGGCCCTCGAAGGCGCCGACTTCACGGTCGAGCGCTCGTTCAACATCGGCCAGCGTGACGCCTACCTCCCGTCGCTCGAGAGCGGTGAGATCTCCCTGTTCCCGGAATACAGCGGCAACCTGCTGCAGTTCTTCGACGCCGAGACCGAGGCGCGGAGCCCCGAAGACGTCTACACGGCGCTCGGCGAGGCCCTACCCGACGGACTCACGGTCCTCGAACAGTCCACGGCGTCGGATCAGGATTCCTACACCGTGACGCGGGAGTTCGCCGAGAAGTACGACCTCACCACGATCGCTGACCTCGCAAACGTCGATGAGGCGCTGACCCTCGGTGGACCGCCCGAGCTCGCAGAGCGCCCCTACGGACCCACCGGTCTGAAGGACGTCTACGGCATCGACGTCGAGTTCAGCGGCACGGGCGAGACGACGGTCGAGGAGCTCGTGGCCGGCACCGTGAACGTCGCCAACGTCTACACCGCCGACCCGCGCATCCAGACCGAGGACCTCGTCATCCTCGAAGACCCGGAAGCCCTCTTCCTGGCCTCGAATGTCGTCCCGGTGGTGAGCGAGTCGATCGCCGACGAGATCGCCGACGTCATCAACCCAGTGAGCGCCGCCCTCACGCCCGAGGGCCTTGTCGCCCTCAACGTGAAGTCCACGGTCGACAAGCAGTCCGCTGCCGACATCGCCGCCGCCTGGCTCGAGGAGAACGGTCTCAGCTGACCTCTCGCACGAAGGGCCGGGAACCTTGGTTCCCGGCCCTTCGTGCGTCGTGCGCCCCGCTCGTCCGTTCGGTCAGAACGGACGGAGGTTCGCTCGGAGGGAGCCGGCGTACTCCGATCGGAGGATGCCGCGTCGGCGGAGGATCGGGACGAGTTCGTCGAGCGTGCGATGCACGGTGACAGGGTGCAGATCGCCCCAGAGGAGCACACCGTCGTTGCCCCACGTGCCGTACTCCTCGATGCGGTCCGCGAGCTCCCCGGCGGTGCCGACCCACCCGGTCCCGTCGGCCAGGCGGCCGAGACGGGCGTGACCGGCGAGGATCGTCCTCAGCGGTGCGTCGGGTCCGTGATCGCCGACCAGGCGGCGGATGCTCCCGTGCGAGACATGGTCGCCGAAGACGGTGATGTCCAGAGGTGCGTCGAGATCCAGCGCCGTGAGGTCGGTCTCGAGGTCGCTCGACTGCTTCTCGGCGATGACGGCGAGCTTTTCGTCGCTGGGGGAGTGGGATGCCGCGACGAGGCGGTCCGCCTCCTCCGCCGAACTGACGAGCACCGGCTGGATCGCGAAGAGCACGGTCACGTCTTCGGGCTGTCGCCCGGCCGCGATCGCGGCGTCGCGGATGCGGGCGCGGTAGGCACGGACGGATGCCTCGTTCATCGGCGCGAGCGCCAGCTGGACGTCGGAGTTCGCGCCGGCGAACCCGAGGCCTCGGCCGGACCCGCCGGGCGACACGACGACGGGCTCACCGTCGGTGAACGGGATGGCGTTGAGGGGGCCGTCGAAGTCGAAGTACTCGCCGCGGTGCTGCGTGTGCGCGAGGCGGGAGCCGTCGGCGTATCGCCCCCGCGCGGGGTCGGCGATGAGTGCCTCCTCGGGCCAGCTGCGCCAGAGATCGCGGACGCCGCCCAGCCATTCCTCGGCGCGGTCGTACGCGGCATCGTGGCCGAGCTGCGGCGCGGCGCTGAAGTGTCGCGCGCTACCGGTGTCGGTGACGACGTTGAGCGCCAGCCGGTGCCCGCTCAGGTGTTGCAGCGTCGCGAATTGGCGCGCGGCGGTGTACGGAAGGTACGCCGCGGGGTTGACGGTCGGCGCGATGCCGAGGTGCTGCGTCGCCGCGAAGAGGTACGGCGCGAGCAGCAGCGGGTCGAGCTTCGGGCCGCCGAACGCCTGACGCACGCGCAGATCGATCGTCGTGGGGGATCCGAGCGACGGGGCATCCTCGATGATCAGCAGGTCGAACCCGGCCTGCTCGAGGGTCCGGACCGAGTCCTGGTAGAGCTCGGGACTCGTCCAGCGGTAGTTCCAGTCCAGGTACGGGTGCCCCCAGCCGTGCGGTCCGAACCCGCGAGCGAGGAACCAGCCGAAGTGCTGCTGCCGGCTCATGCGACGACCTCGATGTCGAAGCGTTCGCCGATGGATGCCGCGGCGCGCAATCCCGCATCGAGGTCGGCGATCAGGTCGTCGACGTCCTCGATGCCGATGGACAGGCGCAGGGTGCCGGGCAGGATGCCGTGCGCTTCGCGCTGCTCGGGGCTTCGGCGCGCGTGGCTGGTGGTTCCGGGGTGCAGCACGAGGGAGCGCACGTCACCGAGGTGGGTCATGTGCGTGATGACCTGCAGCGCCTCGACGAAGGCCCGGGCCTCGTCGATCCCGCCGCGGAGCGTGACGGTGAACACCGAGCCGTACCCGCCGCTCAGGTATCGCTTCGCGATGTGGTGCGTGGGGTGGCTGGCAAGTCCGGCGTGGGCGACGGAGGCGACTTCGGGCCGGGCTTCGAGCCATTCCGCCACGGCCAGTGCGTTGGCGGACTGCCGTTCGACGCGGAGGCTGAGGGTTTCGGTTCCCTGTCCGATGAGGAAGGCGTTCAGCGGGGACGGTGTCGGGCCGAAACGGGGCGCGACGCTCTCCCGCAGGTACGCGATGCGGGCGTGCCCGCCGTGGCGCTCCCAGAGACCGGCCTCGCCTGAGGGGGATGCCGCGAGGTGGGGGAACAGCGCGCCGGAGCGGGCGGCGTCGAAGCGGCCGTCGTCGACGATCACTCCGCCGAGGACGGCGCCCTGTCCGGAGAGGAACTTGCTGGCGCTGTGCACGACGATTGCGGCGCCGTGTTCGATCGGCCGCACGAGGTACGGAGTGGCGAACGTGTTGTCCACCACGAGCGGAATCCCGTGCTCGTCGGCGATCGCGGCGACGGCGGCGATGTCGAGGACGTCGTTGCGCGCGTTGGCGATCGACTCCGCGAACAGCAGTCGGGTCCGGGAGGTGATGGCGGCGCGCCACGCGTCGGGATCCGCGATCTCGTCGACGAAGGTGCTCGTGACTCCGAGGCGGGCGAGGTTCTCGAGGAGGAGTCCGCGCGTGCCCTCGTAGATGTGGGTGGAGCTGACCACGTGGTCGCCCGCCGTGAGCAGTCCGAGAAGCGCCACCGAGATCGCCGCCTGACCGCTGGCGAGCAGCAGCGCCTCGGCACCTCCCTCCAGGGAGGCGAGCTTGCGCTCGACGGCATCCACCGTCGGATTCCCGGTCCGCGTGTAGCCGAACCCGTCACCGGCACCGAAGTGCGCAGCGGCGTCGTCGAAGGAATCGAAGGTGAAGCCGGCGGTCAGGTGGATCGGGAGGGCACGGGGCCTGGCCGCCGTGGCATCCGATCCGATGTGCACCTGCCGCGTCGTGAATCCGCTTCTGATCGGCTCCGTCACGGTCTGCTCCCTTCTCCCAGCCCGCTCAGCCTCGCACGGCGCCCGGAGGTGCCCACACTCGTGCGTCGTTGTGTGACGCCGGCGGGGAGAGGTCCGGGTGCGACGCCGGTGGTAATGTCGCCTCATGCGGATCGCTCGCCTCCTCCTTAGCGGCCGCGGCGGGAGCTCGCTCTGAGCCCTCTCCCGTCGCGGAGTTCGTTGCGGGCTTGATCCCCTTCCTGGAGAACGAGAGAGCATGAGCATTTCCGTACCCGACCGCCCCCGTACCCTCGCCGAGAAGGTCTGGGACGACCACCTCGTCGTCAAGGGCGAGGGCGGCGAACCCGACCTGATCTACATCGATCTGCACCTCGTGCACGAGGTCACGAGTCCTCAGGCGTTCGACGGCCTGCGTGCCGAGGGCCGCCCCGTCCGCCGCCTCGATCTGACGATCGCCACCGAGGACCACAACACCCCGACGTGGGACATCGACAAGCCGATCGCCGACCTCACCAGCCGCACGCAGATCGACACGCTCCGCCGCAACGCCGAGGAGTTCGGCGTCCGTCTGCATTCGCTGGGCGACAAGGAGCAGGGCATCGTCCACGTCGTCGGCCCGCAGCTCGGCCTCACCATGCCCGGCGTCACCGTGGTCTGCGGCGATTCTCACACCTCCACGCACGGCGCGTTCGGAGCGATGGCGTTCGGGATCGGGACGAGCGAGGTCGAGCACGTCCTGGCCACCCAGACGCTGCCGCTGAAGCCGTTCAAGACCATGGCGATCACGGTCGAGGGCGACCTCAAGCCCGGGGTGACCGCGAAGGACGTGATCCTCGCCATCATCGCCAAGATCGGGGCGAACGGCGGACAGGGATACGTCCTCGAGTTCCGCGGCTCCGCGATCCGCTCCCTCTCGATGGAGGGGCGCATGACGATGTGCAACATGTCGATCGAGGCCGGAGCCAGGGCCGGCATGATCGCGCCCGACGAGACGACCTTCGCCTACGTCAAGGACAAGCCCCACGCGCCGCAGGGTGCCGATTGGGATGCGGCGGTCGAATACTGGCGCACCCTGCCCTCCGACGAGGGCGCCGTCTACGACGCCGAGGTGTTCCTCGACGCCGACGAGCTCGAGCCGTTCGTCACCTGGGGCACGAACCCCGGTCAGGGCGTGTCGTTGAGCGGTGTCGTGCCCACGCCCTCCGCCATCGCCGACCCCAACGAGCGCGCGGCCGCGGAACGGGCGATCGAGTACATGGACCTCGTCCCGGGCACGCCGCTGAAGGACGTGTCGGTGGATGCCGTCTTCATGGGCTCCTGCACGAACAGTCGGATCGAGGACCTGCGACAGTTCGCCTCGCTCATCCAGGGCCGTACCAAAGCGCCCGGTGTGCGGGTCATGGTCGTGCCGGGGTCGGCGCGTGTGCGGCTCGAAGCCGAGGCGGAGGGTCTGGACAAGATCATCACGGAGTTCGGCGCGGAATGGCGCTTCGCGGGCTGCTCGATGTGCCTCGGGATGAACCCCGATCAGCTCGCGCCGGGAGAACGCTGCGCCTCGACGAGCAACCGGAACTTCGAGGGTCGTCAGGGCAAGGGCGGGCGCACGCACCTCGTGTCGCCGCTCGTGGCCGCGGCGACCGCCGTGCTCGGCCGGCTGGCGAGCCCGAGCGATCTCGACGCACTCGTCGGAACGGAGGCCTGAACATGGATGCATTCACCCGTCACACCGGTGTCGGCGCCCCGCTGAAGCGCTCTGCGGTGGACACCGACCAGATCATCCCCGCCGTGTACCTGAAGCGGGTCACGAAGACGGGCTTCGAGGACGCCCTGTTCGCCAACTGGCGACAGGACCCGGAGTTCATCCTCAATCAGGAGCCGTACCGAGCGGCATCCGTGCTCGTCGCCGGTCCCGATTTCGGCACCGGCTCCAGCCGCGAGCACGCCGTCTGGGCACTCCGCGACTACGGATTCAAGGTCGTGCTCAGCACGAAGTTCGCCGACATCTTCCGTGGCAACGCGGGCAAACAGGGGCTGGTCACCGGTGTGGTCACCGACGACGTCCTCGAGGCGATCTGGGCGGCGCTCGAGGCGCAACCGGGGCGTGAGATCACCGTCGACCTGGAGACACGCACCGTGCAGGTCGGCGACGTCCAGGCCTCGTTCGAGATCGACGATTACACTAGATGGCGGCTTCTCGAAGGACTCGACGACATCGGGCTCACGCTGCGCAACGAAGACAAGATCGCGCAGTTCGAGGCGCGCCGCGAGGCGTGGCGGCCGCGGACACTCCCCGTCCTCTAGCCGGAACGCGCCCCGCACAACGGAGCGCGCCCGACGCATCCTCGACACACAGATGAGGTCCCCTCGATGAACACACTCCTGAGCGACTCCGCGCCGACACCGGCCGGAGGCAACAGTCTCGGACAGACCCTGACGATCCGCGGCGGGCGACCGTTGAGCGGTCGGGTGGAGGTCAAGGGCGCGAAGAACCTCGCCACCAAGGCGATGGTCGCCGCACTGCTCGGTGAGACCGCCAGTGTGCTGCGCGATGTCCCGGACATCAGCGACGTGCACGTCGTCCGGTCGCTGCTGGAGGTCCACGGCGTGAGCGTCGAGGACATCGAGGACGGCGTGCTGCGCCTCGACCCGAGCGGCGCCGTGTCCGCCCACTTCGAGGAGATCGACGCCCACGCCGGAGCGTCGCGCATCCCGATCCTCTTCTGCGGCCCTCTGCTGCACCTCCTGGGACAGGCGTTCATCCCCGACCTCGGTGGATGCCGCATCGGCGACCGTCCGATCGACTTCCACCTCGACGCGCTGCGCTCCTTCGGCGCGATCGTCGAGAAGCTCCCGAGCGGCATCCGCCTGTCGGCCCCGCGCGGTCTGCACGGGGCGAACATCGAGCTTCCGTACCCGAGCGTCGGCGCGACCGAGCAGGTCCTGCTGACGGCGGTCCGCGCGAAGGGCACGACGGAGCTGCGCAACGCGGCCATCGAGCCGGAGATCATGGATCTCATCGCGGTCCTGCAGAAGATGGGCGCGATCATCTCGTATGAGCCGAACCGCGTGATCTTCATCGAGGGCGTCGAGTCGCTCCGCGGCTACGACCACCGGAGCATCTTCGACCGCAACGAGGCTGCGTCGTGGGCCTGCGCGGCACTCGCGACCGACGGCGACATCTTCGTCGGCGGCGCGAAGCAGCAGGAGATGCTCACCTTCCTGAACGTGTTCCGGAAGGCGGGCGGCGACTTCGACATCGCCGAGGACGGCATCCGATTCCGCCGCGGCGGCGCACTCAAGCCCGTGACCGTCGAGACCGACGTGCACCCCGGCTTCATGACGGACTGGCAGCAGCCGCTCATCGTCGCGCTCACTCAGGCCGAGGGCGAGTCGATCGTCCACGAGACGGTCTACGAGAACCGTCTCGGCTTCACTCGTGCGCTCGTGCAGATGGGCGCCGACATCGTCGTGCACCCCGAGGGCATCGCGAGCTCCGACCGCCGCGTCCCGCGGCGCGCCCTCGAGCAGGCGGCGGTCATCAACGGCCCGACGCCGCTCCACGCGGCCGACGTCGTCGTCCCCGACCTCCGGGGCGGATACAGCTACGTCATCGCCGCTCTCGCGGCCGAGGGCGAGTCGACGGTCCGCAACATCGGCATCATCCGTCGCGGCTACGAGAAGTTCCTCGAGAAGCTGACGGACCTCGGCGCCGACTTCGACGTGACAGAGTGACTCCGTGACCGGACGTCGCCGCGCCTCCGCGGAGAAGAGTCGGCCGAGCGTGTTCTGGCCGGCCGCGGCCCTCGTGGTGCCCGCCGTCGGGTGGTTCGCGAAGATCGAGATCGAGGGCGGCGAGCACCTTCCGCTCGACGGCTCGTACGTCTTGGCGCCGAATCACTACAGCGAATTCGATCCGCTCATCCTGGCGGTCGCCACGTGGCGATTGGGACGGGCTCCGCGCTTCATGGCGAAGGAGAGCCTGTTCCGCGTGCCCGTGCTGGGATGGCTCCTGCGTGCCACGGGCATGGTCCCGGTGGCCCGCGCCTCGACAGCGGCCGCCGCGAAGCAGACCCTCGCTCAGTCCACCGCCCTCGTAGCCGATCGACGCGGCGTGATCGTCTACCCCGAGGGATCGCTGACCCGCGACCCCGATATGTGGCCCATGCGCGGGAAGACCGGTGCGGTGCGCCTCGCCCTCGCGGCATCCACCCCGATCCCCGTCATCCCGGTGGCGACGTGGGGCGTGCAGGAGATCCTGCCGCGCTACGGCAAGCTCCGCTTCTGGCCACCGCGTCGACGCGTCAAGATGCTCCTCGGCCCGCCCGTCGACTTGTCTGCCTTCGCGGGCACCTCGCCGGCGACGCTCACCGCAGCGACGGATGCCGTCATGCGCGACGTCTCGATCCTCCTCGGGCGTCTCCGTGACGAGACACCGCCCGCAGAGCGCTGGAATCCGTCGCAGCACGGACAGACCGAGACGGGGCGCCTTGACTCCTAAGGAAACCGCGCGTCGGGACGTGGCGATGCCGCGCGTCGCCGTGCTGGGAGCGGGAAGCTGGGGGACCACCTTCGGCAAGGTGCTCGCCGACGGCGGCGCCGACGTCATGATGTGGGCGCGCCGCGCGGAACAGGCGCACGAGATCCGCGAGGGCAAGCGGAACTCGCAGTACCTCCCCGGCATCAACCTGCCGCGGAACCTCAGCGCGACCCACCACCTCGCCGAAGCGCTCGACGGCGCGACGCAGGTCTACATCGCGATCTCCAGTCAGGCGCTCCGGCAGAACCTGAAGGGTGTCCGTCCGCTGCTGGGCGGGAGCGACGCGCCGATCGTGTCCCTGATGAAGGGCGTCGAGAAGAAGACCGGGCTCCGGATGAGCCAGGTGCTCGAGCACGAGCTCCGGTGCGATCCGGCGCGCATCGCCGTGGCATCCGGCCCCAACCTCGCCCTCGAGATCGCCCGGCAGCACCCGACCGCCGCCGTCATCTCCTCGTCGAGCCAGGAAACGGCCGAGGCGGTCGCGCGGCGCGCACGGAACCGATACTTCCGTACCTTCGTCAACACCGACGTGATCGGGACCGAGTTCGGCGGCGTGCTGAAGAACCTGATCGCTGTGGCGATCGGCATCGTCGACGGTGTCGGTTACGGCGAGAACACCAAGGCCTCGATCATCACGCGGGGTCTGGTCGAGATGACCGACTTCGCCGTGGCGCAGGGTGCTCAGCCCGAGACGCTGCAGGGCCTGGCAGGGCTCGGCGACCTCATCGCGACCTGCCAGTCGCCCCTGAGCCGCAACAACACGGCGGGGCGCCTCCTCGGCCAGGGCTACAGCTTCCACGAAGTCGTGAAGCAGATGGACCAGACAGCCGAGGGTCTCGCGTCCGTCGCCCCTGTGCTCCACCTGGCCCGCGAGGCCGGCGTGCAGATGCCCATCGTCGAGCAGGTGAAGATGGTGCTCGACGGGACGATGAACCCGCGGGATATCGCTCCGCACCTGACGACGGACGACGACGAGCCGACCGGCGAGAGGACGACGAATGAATCAGGCGGCGGTGGTACTGCTCTTCGGCGGGCGATCGAGCGAGCACTCGATCAGTTCCGCAACCGCGGGCGGGGTGCTGCGGGCGATCGATCGTGACCGCTTCCGGGTGATCCCCGTCGGGATCACCCGCGACGGCGCGTTCGTCCTCGAGGACGACGATCCCGACAAGTTCGCCCTGGACCCCAACCGGCTTCCCGAGGTCGCCGACAACGGTACCCGGATCATCTGGCCCGATTCGACGCTCACGCGGCAGCTGCAGGTGCGGCATCCCGACGGCCGCGTCGAGTCGCTCGGCGACGTCGACGTCGTGTTCCCGATCCTCCACGGCCGCTTCGGCGAGGACGGTACCGTGCAGGGCTTCCTGGAGCTCATCGACCTGCCATATGTGGGTGCGGGCCTCTTGATGTCGGCCATCGGGATGGACAAGCACACGACGAAGAGCATCCTCCACGCGGCGGGCGTCCCGGTGGTGCCGTGGGTCACGGTCACCCGCGCGGACCTCGACCGCACTCCCGATCTCTGGGAGCGGCGGATCCGCGCGCTCGGGCTTCCCGCGTTCGTCAAGCCCGCCCGGGCAGGCTCCAGCGTCGGCGTCTCGAAGGTGTCGGACTGGTCCGAACTGGATGCCGCCCTCGCGACGGCCTTCGCTGAGGACGACACGGTCCTGGTGGAGCAGGGGGTCTCGGGGCGCGAGGTCGAGTGCGGCGTGCTCCAGGGTCGCGACGGCGGCGTGCCGCGGGTGAGTGTCGCCGGCGAGATCGTCGTCTCGGGGCGCGACTTCTACGATTTCGAGGCGAAGTACCTGAATGCGGACGGCGTCGACCTCGTCTGCCCCGCCGACCTCCACGAGGGGGAACTCGCCGAGATGCAGCGGATCGCGGCGCGTGCGTTCGAGGCGGTGGGCGGCCAGGGCCTGTCCCGGGTCGACTTCTTCTACACGGGCACGGAGTTCTTCGTCAACGAGGTGAACACGATGCCGGGCTTCACCCCGATCTCGATGTTCCCGACCTGCTGGATCGCGAGCGGCATGAGCTACCCCGAGCTGATCACGGAGCTCATCGAACTCGCCCGCTGATTCCGGTCAGGGTGCGTCGGGGACGGGCGTCGCCTCGTCGAGCGTCGTGCACTGCGATTCGACGTCGAACTCGTCCGTGATGAGCCGGCTCACCGTGTCGACGGGACCGCTCGAGGACGCGATGTCGTTGTCGACGAGGATCTCGATCGCGGGAACCCGGCCGTAGGTCGTGAGCCGGTACATCGGCGCTTCGGTGTCGTCGATGATCCAGTCGATCCCCGAGACCGTCTGACACGGCAAAGTGCTCGGCCCGGGCGGGGTGACCCCGCAGGCGATGATGACGGCGGACGGGTCGCCCCACGACGCCGTCGACTGCGCGTCGGTCCAGCGTCGTTCGTGGTCTTCGAAGACCTCGGGGAGACGGACCATCACGTCCGCGCAGCGGGGATCGTTCGCATCGGTGGGCGGTTCGAGCGCGACGGTCGACGAGCACCCGGCGAGCACCCCGGCGCCGGCAAAAAGGAGCACGGAGAGGAGGACGGCGCGCGGGCGGAGCATCCCTCCAGGCTACCGTGGAGGCGTGAGCGAACCCCGAGTGCGAGACCTCGACGAAGCCGCCCTCCTGCGCCGGATCTTCGCTGTGCTCGAGGGATCTTCGACGGCGCTCGTCGGTCCCGGTGACGACGCCGCCGTGCTGGCCGTCCCGGGGGAGCGGCTCGTCGCCACGACCGACACGCTCGTCCACGGGCCCGACTTCCGGCTGGCATGGTCGAGCGGTGAGGACCTCGGACGCAAGGCGGCGGCCGTCAACCTCGCCGACGTCGCTGCGATGGGAGCCCGTCCGACGGCGCTCCTCGTCGCCCTCGCCGTGCCGGATGCGATGCCGGTGACGTTCGTCGAAGACCTCGCGCGGGGTCTGCGCGCCGCGTGCGACGAACTCGCACCGGGCTGCGCGATAGAGGGTGGCGATCTGACGGTCTCGGACACGCTGACGGTCGCCGTGACGGCGCTCGGCGTGCTCGACGGTGCTCCGGTCCGCCGTTCCGGTGCGCGGCGCGGCGACATCGTCGCGGTCGCCGGCGACCTCGGTCCGGCGACGCGTGGGCTCCGGATCCTCTTCGACCGGTTCCGCGGGGCAGACGGCACCCCGATGTCGATGGAGCCTTCCGTGCTGTCCGACGCCGAGCGATCCGATGTCGTCGCGCAGCTTCGTCCGACGCCGCCGATCGCCCTCGGCTCCGTCGCTGCCCGAGCGGGCGCGACCGCGATGATGGACGTCTCCGACGGCCTCATCCTCGACGCGACCCGTCTTGCGGACGCCTCGGGCGTCACGCTCGATCTCTCCTCATCGCTCGACGACGACGCGCTCACCGGCGGCGAAGACCACGCACTGCTCGCGACGTTCCCCGCGGACGCCATGCCGGAGGGGTTCCGCCGCATCGGCACCGTGCGAGAGCGCGGCGCCTGTGCGGTCACGGTCGGCGGTGTGCCGTTCAGCGGTCGAGGCGGCTGGGACCCGTATCAGGACTGGGACGCCGCGCGGGGCTGAGGCCGGTCACTCCCGCCCGAGCCACCAGAGCGTCGTGTCCCCGTACGACTTCGAACGCTCGACGACCATCCCCGCCGGCAGCATCGGGTGCGGCGACCTGCTCGAGCGCTCGAGGATGACCAGCGCGTCGTCCGTGAGGCGCGGGAGCAGCAGTGCAAGGGTCCCACCCAGTTCCGCGTCGGACAGGTCGTACGGCGGGTCGATGAAGACCAGGTCCCACATCGTCGCGCCGTGCTGCAGGAAGGCGTCGACAGCGGCGCGGTGCACGGTCAGCCGCGCGCCCGGCACCGACCGCGCCACAGCCTTCGCGTTGCGGTCCGCGACCTGCGCGGCCTTCGGGGCGCGTTCGACGAGGTCGGCGGATGCCGCGCCGCGGCTGACGGCCTCGAGTCCGAGCGCGCCCGATCCGGCGTAGAGGTCGAGGACCGCGGCATCCGTCATCGCATCGGCGGCATCGAGCGCACCGAAGAGCGACTCGCGGACGCGTTCGCTGGTGGGGCGGGTGCCGGCCCCCGGGACGCCGAGCGTCAACGATCCGGCTGCCCCTGCGATGATCCTCGTCACCCCGCCACGATACCGGCGGCGGCGTCGCGGGTCGCTCGTAGACTCGATGCATGCCTCCCTTCGCCTTCGACACGCGTCTCGACGAGGCCGTGGGGGAGAAGGTGGCGAAGTCGCTGTCCCGCGCGTTCGGGATGGTGACGGTCGGCGACCTCCTCGGGCACTACCCGCGGCGCTACGCGAGCCGCGGTCAGCTCACCCCGATCCACTCGCTGCCGGTCGGCGAGATGGTGACGATCGTCGCCGAGGTGCGCTCGACCAGCACCCGGCAGATGCGCGGGCGGCGCGGCGATCTGCTCGAGGTCGTCATCTCCGACGGAGCGGGCACGATGTCGCTGACCTTCTTCGGCCAGGCGTGGCGGCAGAAGGATCTGCAACCCGGCCGTCAGGGGGTGTTCTCGGGCAAGGTCGGCGAGTACCGCGGCGCGCTGCAGCTGACCCATCCCGACTACGACCTCTTCGACGACGAGGCATCCGCTCGGATGAACGCCGAGGCGTGGCGCAACATGCCGATCCCGATCTATCCGGCCACGGGGACGTTCCCGAGCTGGATGGTGAAGAAGGCGGTCGATCAGGTGCTGAAGCACCTCGGCCCGGTGCCGGATCCGCTCCCCGAGACGTTCCGCGTCGCGCAGGATCTCCTCGACGCGCGCACCGCGGTGCTGCGGGTGCACGCACCGGACTTCCCCGATCAGGTCGCCCCCGCGCAGCGGACCCTTCGCATGCACGAGGCCTTCGTGCTGCAGGCGGCGCTCCTCCAGCAGCGGCAGTTCGTGCGGATGATGGCGGCGATCCCGCGCCCGGCGGGTCACCAGCTCGAGACGTTCGACGCCGCGCTGCCGTTCGAGCGGACGCCCGACCAGGTCACGGTCGGCGATCGGATCGCGGCCGATCTCGTCGGCGAATGGCCGATGAACCGGCTCGTGCAGGGCGAGGTGGGGTCGGGGAAGACCCTCGTCGCCCTCCGCGCGATGCTGCAGGTGGCGGCGAGCGGCGGGCAGTCGGCGCTGATCGCTCCGACCGAGGTGCTCGCGGCCCAGCACCTCCGGTCGATCACGCGCATGCTCGGCCCGCAGCTCGCACCCGAGCTCATGCCGACGCTCCTGACCGGGCAGCTCCCGGCTGCGCAACGTCGGAAGGCGGCGCTGCGCGCCGCCGCAGGTCAGGCGCTCATCGTCGTCGGCACGCACGCGCTGCTCAGCGAATCGACCACCTTTGCCGATCTCGGCCTCGTCGTCGTCGACGAGCAGCACCGATTCGGCGTCGAGCAGCGCGAAACGCTCCGCGCGAAGGGGACCTCCCCGCACGTCCTCGTCCTCACCGCCACGCCGATCCCGCGCACCGTCGCGATGACGGTGTTCGGCGACCTCGACGTCTCCACGATCCGCACCATGCCCGAAGGTCGCCCGGGGATCTCGAGCTTCGTCGCACCGGTCGGCGAGAAGCCGGCGTGGTTCGCGCGCGTCTGGGCCCGTGTCGCCGAAGAGGTCGCGAAGGGGCACCAGGCGTTCGTCGTCTGCCCCGCGATCGACGCGGCGAAAGCATCCGCCGACGATGTCCCCGCGGAGGAGACGGATGCCGCCGAGAGCAAGACCCGCTGGGGCGTGGTGCAGGCGGCTGAGCTGCTGGCCGGGCACCCCGACTTCCGCGGCATCCGTGTGGAGATCCTCCACGGCAAGATGCCGGGGGACGAGAAGGACGCCGTCATGCAGGCCTTCGCGCGCGGCGAGATCGACGTCCTCGTCGCCACCACCGTGGTGGAGGTCGGCGTCGACGTGCCGAACGCCTCCACGATGGTCATTCTCGAGGCCGACCGGTTCGGCGTCTCGCAGCTGCATCAGCTGCGCGGGCGGGTCGGGCGAGGCAGCGTGCCGGGTCTCTGCCTCCTCGTGACCGAAGCCGACCCGTACACCCCGGCGCGCACGCGCGTCGAAGCTGTCGCGGCGACGTCCGACGGGTTCGAACTCGCCGAGGTCGACCTCGAACTCCGTGGCGAGGGTGACGTGCTCGGCGACGCGCAGTCCGGCGTCCGGTCCTCTCTCCGACTCCTGCGCGTCGTGGCGGATGCCGACATCATCGGCATCGCCCGGGCTGAGGCGGAGCGCGTCCTCGACGCGGATCCGACCCTGAGCGGACACCCGGGCCTCGCGGCATCCATCTCGGCCCGCGTGAGCAGCGCCGAACGGGCGGCGCTCGCCAAGAACTGATCCGTGCGGCCGTCGTCGGCGCCCGGTTAGGCTCGGAGTATGAGCAACCGGATCGCCGTCGTCCCCGGGTCCTTCGACCCGCCGACGCTGGGTCACCTCGACGTCATCCGCCGCGCGGCCGGACTCTACGACCAGCTTCATGTCCTGGTCGTGCACAACCCCGGCAAGGAGGCGATGCTCCCCATCGCCCAGAGGCTGAACCTGCTGGAGCAGTCCATCTCCGAGAGCGACATCGAGGGCGATGTCGTCGTCGCCGCGTGGAGCGTGGGGCTTCTCGTCGACTACGCGACGGACGTCGGTGCGGGTGTCCTCGTCAAGGGGATCCGGTCGCAGGTGGACGTCGCGTACGAGACACCGATGGCCATCGTGAACCGTCACCTCGCGCACGTCGAGACGGTGTTCCTGCTGCCCGACCCCGCACACGCGCTGGTGTCGAGCTCACTCGTTCGCCAAGTGGCATCCCTCGGCGGCGACGTCTCACCGTTCGTGCCGCCGGCGGTCGCGCGGTTCCTCGACACCGGCGCGACGACCGACTGACGACGGGACGTCGCGCCACCTCGGGTGAGGGCCGCGTACGATAGTCCATCGTGGTCAGAAAGCATGTGAGCGGTCCGTTCGTCCTTCCCGTCCGCGACCTCATCCGCAAGCCCGGCGAGATGCGCGAGTTCGACCTGTCGGTCCCGGCACCGGAGAAGTGGGGGGAAGGTGTGGCCTTCATCCCGGCGAGCGGGACGGTGGACGTTGCGGTCCGGCTCGAGTCCGTGCACGAGGGCATCCTGGTCTCTGCAGACGTCGACACGACCTACGAAGGCGTGTGCAGTCGGTGTCTGACGGACCTGACACACCCCCTCGAAGTCGAGTTTCAGGAGCTCTTCGGGTATTCTGGTGACGAAGCGACCGACTTCCAGGTTCAAGACGACCACGTGGATCTTGAAAATCTGGTGCGGGATGCGATCGTCCTGTCGCTTCCGTTCCAGCCGGTGTGTCAGCCGGATTGCCCCGGGCTCGACCCGGTCACGGGTGAGAAGCTGACCGAGAACACCGTGCCGGAGACGCAGATCGACCCGCGCTGGAATGCGCTGGCCGCCTTGACGGCCCCCACCCCAGACCACGACGACGAGGCAGCACGCCCCGACGCCGACGACACAGAGAAGAGCTGACCATGGCAGGTAACCCCCCGAAGCGGAAGGTCTCCCGCTCCAACACCCGTTCGCGTCGCGCGCAGTGGAAGGCCGAGGCCCCCACGCTCGTCAAGACCATCGAGAACGGCAAGGTCGTCTACAGCCGTCCCCACCAGGCGAAGGTCGTCACCGACTCGCAGGGCACGGAGCTGTTCCTCGAGTACAAGGGCCGCAAGGTCGCCGACATCTGATCGGCGCGTCGTGACAGACGCATCTGCAGGGCTCAGCGCCCTGACCGACAAGCTCGGGGTCGACATCGACCCCGAGCTTCTGTCGCTCGCCCTCACGCACCGTTCGTTCGCCTACGAGAACGGCGGGATCGCCCACAACGAGCGTCTGGAGTTCCTCGGGGACTCGATCCTCGGACAAGCGGTGACCGTGCACCTCTTCCGCTGTCATCCTGACCTCGATGAGGGCTCGCTGGCGAAACGTCGCGCGAGTGTGGTCTCCACGGTCGCCCTCGCGGAAGTCGCGCGTGGCATCGATCTTGGACCGCACCTGCGCCTCGGGCGCGGCGAAGACCAGACCGGCGGGCGTGACAAGGACTCGATCCTCGCCGACACCACCGAGGCGATCATCGGCGCGACCTACCTGTCAGCGGGCCCCGACGCCGCGACCCGACTGGTCCTGAGCCTCGTCGCTCCTCTGATGGCGGACCCCGAGCGCTACGGCGCAGCCATGGATCCGAAGACGAGTCTCCAAGAGCTCGCCGCCCGGCTCGAGCTCCCGCCGCCCGCGTACACCGTCGAGGCCGAGGGCCCCGACCACCACCGGGTCTTCACCGCGACGGTCACCGTTGGCAAGGCAACCGCTCGCGGCACCGGGTCGAGTAAGAAGCAGGCCGAGATGGCGGGTGCCCTCGCCCTCTGGCGGTCGCTGTCCGCCACCGACCAGTGACGAGCCGACCGCGTGCCTGAACTGCCCGAGGTCGAGGTCGTCCGCGCCGGCCTCGAACCCGCGGTCGTCGGCTCCCGCATCGAGGCCGTCACCGTCGCCGACGACCGGGCGCTCACCCGGCATCCCGGCACCGCCGACGACTTCGCCGCCGAGCTCACGGGCCGCGCGGTCTCGGCGGCGGTGCGGCGGGGGAAGTTCCTGTGGCTTCCGCTCGAGGACTCCGCCACCGCGATGGTCGGGCACCTCGGGATGAGCGGGCAGATGCTGCTTCGTCCCTCCGGGGCTCCCGCGGAGCGTCACGAACGGATCAGGTTCGACATCCGGCATCCGCACCACGGCGATCTCGCCCTCGTCTTCGCAGACCAGCGCACCTTCGGTTCGCTCGCGATCGACGATCTGCTCTCCACGCCCGACGGAGCACCCGGCGGGCGGGGAAGCGAGCGTCCGGTCGTCCCGTCGCAGGTCGCGCACATCGCTCGCGATCCGCTGGATGCCGCTTTCGACGACAGCGCATTCCGTCTAGTCCTCGGGCGCTCGAAGTCCGCCGTGAAGCGTGTGCTGCTCGACCAGACTGTCGTGAGCGGCATCGGCAACATCTACGCCGACGAGTCGCTGTGGGCTGCGCGGGTCCACCCCGAGACGGTTGCCGGATCATTGGCGACGCGCACGGTCGCGCGCGTGCTGACCGAGGTCCGGGCGGTCCTGGACAAGGCTCTCGCCGAGGGCGGGACGAGCTTCGACGCGCAGTACGTGAACGTCAACGGGCAGGCCGGCTACTTCGCGCACTCGTTGAACGCCTACGGGCGCACCGGCCAGCCCTGCCCACGGTGCGGGACGCCGATCGTCCGGGTGAGCTTCACCAACCGCTCGAGCCACTACTGCCCCAGGTGCCAGCGACGCCGGTGACCGCGGCGCCGGATTCCCGGAGCCGCGGTCACGCAGACGTTCAGCTGGCGAGCGTCTTCTTCCACGCGCCGATGTAGGCGCGCGGAACGAAGCCGATCTCCTCGTTGATGTCGAGCATGGGGCGGTTCTCCTCGGCGTTGAACGTCAGGATGCGCCCGGAGTGCGGAGCGATCTCGTGCCACCGGAGGATCCCGGCGCACTTCACGAGCTGGCCGAGCTTGTGTCCCCGGTGCTCCTTCAGGACGAGCGTGTCCATCTGGTGCGTCGTCGCCGATTCGTCCACTCCGCTCACGAGTTCGTTGAAGGCCACGACGTCACCGCTCTCCTCGTGGATCGCGACCGTCACCAGCACCGTCTGGCCGGCGTCGGTGAAGCGCGCATCGTGGCGCGCAAGCCGATCCACATCCCACGTCTCCTCGTCGATCTCGAGCGCTGCCGTCGGCACGTCCGTCGACATCCGAGACTTCGCCCACGCGTAGCCGGCGGCATGCTCGGGCGGCGTCGGCAGCGTCCACTGCTCGACGCGGTAGCCGGTCGAGCGCGTCCGCGCAGCGTCGAGGAGCGTGGCGACGTGCGGGAGCGCGGCCTCGATCTCGAGAGTGCTCTTCCGATCGACCTGCTCGAGCGTGTACCCGAGGTCGAGGTAGAACCGCGCCGCTCGATCGCGGGGGATCTCGCCGAACCCGGTCGGCGAAGGCAGTGTCGGCCCCGACGCCTCGGGGTGCTCGGCCCACGACTCGAGGACGGTGCGCCCGTGGGCGCGAGCCGTCTCCTCGACCAGGGGATAGAGGGCGCGACCGAGACCGCGACCCTGCACGGCTTCGAGGAGCTCGATGAGCCAGTAGGCGACTTTCGAACCGGGTTCGAGCGGCACGTCGACGCCGACACGACCGACGATCTCACCGCCGACGCGCACCACGTGGACGACGCGGATCTCGTCGGGGTTCGGTGCGTAGTGCGGCAGGAGCTGCGCCGGCGTCAGCGTCTCGTCGTCGTTGCCGGCGATCTCGCGGTAGATCCGGTTGCGGACCTCGGTGAGCTGGATGAAGTCCGACGCGTCCTCATCTTCGAGGCGTGCGGGGATGACCAACGGATGGACCGTGAAGTCGATGGGGGTGTGCATGAGAGTGCTGCTTTCGTGTGCCGGGGCCACGGCGGGGGAGCCGTGGCCCCGGGAGGGGGTCACCGGAGGGGTGCGCAGGTGTGGAATGCGCGGGCCGCCACGCGTTCGCGTCGCGAACGCGCGGCATCCGCTCCGCGCACTGCGCGGAGGGCGTTGCGAGTGGGGCCGGGCCGGGTGCTCCACAGGAGCAGCCGGACGGCGACCTTGATCGCGACGCGGTCGATGAGGTTCGGGCGGACCGTGCGGTCTGCCAGGTCGGGATGCTGCAGCGCGGCGGGAACCGCCGAGATGCGCTGCGGCGCGTGGATCGTTGACATGAGCGTGCTCGATTCGGATGGGGTGATGGATGCCGCGAGGGTGCGGCGAGGATCGTGCCGCAGCACGAGGGAGGTCGCGGTCAAGCGACGGGGGATCCGGCCCACGGGAGGTGGGCGAGTCGGATCGCCGGTCGAGTCGCGGGAAGCGACTCGGGGCGTGGCGTCACCTGAGCGAAGACGCTCAGGTGAATCGTCGGAACAGCGGCGCGTTACGCGCGGGTGTTCGCCGTGGCGCCGAAGGAGACGGTTCCCGCTCCAGGACGCAGAGCGGTGAACGCCCGGTCGGTGGTGGTGATGTCGGTCATCATGTCGGGAACCTCCTTTCTCAGACTTCTGACGCGAGCACTGACACTAGACCTGCCTTCCGCGCGCCGTCAAGTCTTGCGCGGAATCCGTCCGCTACCGTGGACCGAGACCCGAGCCGGAGGCGGACCCGCATGCACCTGAAGAGCCTGACGCTCAAGGGCTTCAAGTCGTTCGCGCAACCCACCTCTTTCCTGCTCGAACCAGGCGTGACCTGCATCGTCGGGCCCAACGGCTCCGGCAAGTCCAACGTCGTCGACGCGCTTGCGTGGGTCATGGGCGAGCAGGGCGCCAAGACTCTCCGCGGCGGGAAGATGGAAGACGTCATCTTCGCCGGCACGTCGACGCGCGGTCCGCTGGGGCGCGCGGAAGTGCAGCTCACGATCGACAACAGCGACGGCGCCCTCCCGATCGAGTACAGCGAAGTGACGATCAGTCGGACGCTGTTCCGGAACGGCTCGAGCGAGTACGCGATCAACGGCGAAACCTGCCGCCTACTCGACGTCCAAGAGCTGCTGAGCGATTCCGGACTCGGACGCGAGATGCACGTGATCGTGGGCCAGGGGCGGCTGGACACCGTTCTGCAAGCGAGTCCGGAAGAGCGACGCGGCTTCATCGAGGAAGCCGCCGGCATCCTGAAGCACCGCCGTCGCAAAGAGAAGACGCTCCGCAAGCTCGAGGCGATGGAGACCAACCTCACCCGACTGAGCGATCTGGCCGGAGAGCTCCGCCGTCAGCTGAAGCCTCTCGGGAAGCAGGCGGAGATCGCCCGGGAAGCCGCCACGATCGCGGCCGTCGTCCGAGACGCCAAGGCACGGCTGTACGCGGACGAGCTCGCGACCCTCCGGGCGCAACTCGCCGAACACGCCCGGGGAGAACAGGAGCGACACGCCGAGCGGCTCGTCCTGCAGGACCAGGCCGAACAGGCCGCGCACCGCATCGCCGCTCTCGAAGCGGACCAGCGATCGGAAGCGGTCGACCGCGCCCGGGCCGTCACCTTCGAGCTCGGACAGGTGCAGGAACGCCTGCGCGGGCTCTACTCGCTCGCCGGCCAGCGGCTCACGCTCCTGCAGGAGGAGGATCCCACCTCGACCGATGCCGTCACGGTGACACAAGCCGCGATCGACGACGCCCGCGAGGACATCGACACGATCGCGTCGGGACTGGGAGATGCCCAGGATGCGGCGGCGGCGGCGGCGCGCGATGTCATCCGTGCCCGGGCCGAGCTCGACGCGCTCGATTCGGACATCGCCGCCCAGAGCGCTCTGGTCTCCGAGCACGACATGCGCCTCGCCTCCCTCCGGGGGAGATCGGATGCCGCGGCATCCAAGCGCGACGCCCTCCGTGCCGCGGTCGACCGGCAGCAGCGGGCCTGGGACGCGGCGGACGAACGCCGCGTCGAGGCCGAGGCGACGCTCGCCGCAGTCACGTCCGCCGACGATGCTCCGGGCGCTCCCACCGGGGACCACGCCGCGGCGTACGAGCGTGCCCAGCGCGACGCGAACGATGCCGAGTCCGCGTTGAGTGCCATCCGCGACCGGCTGCACGCGGCGGAACGTGAGCGCGAGTCCCTTCTCGCGGAGACGGCTGCGCTCGGCCGTGCACTGGACATCCGGAATGCGGCTGCCGCTGTCGTCGCGCTCGGACAGGACGGCGTGCGCGGTCTCGTCGGCGACGCGGTGAAGGTCACTCCGGGTTTCGAGGCCGCCGTCGCGGCGGCGCTCGGGACGCTGGCAGAGGGCGTCCTGGTCGAGGATCTCGCTTCCGCTCGCGATGCGATCGAGGTTGCGCGCCGCGAGGATCTGGGCGTCCTGGACATCGCGCTCGCGGGGGCGACGGTGTCTGAGGCGGTCTGCCCGCCGGGATGCAGGCGTGCCGTCGATGTCGTGACGGGTCCGGACGGCGTTCTCGCCGTCCTCGCGGACGTGGTCATCGCGGACGATCTCGAGTCGGCGTCGGCTGCGGCAGGCGCCGCCGCCGCGGAAGGTGCGCGGATCACCGTGGCGACCCGTGCCGGTGAGCTCGTCACCGCCAGCACGATCCGTGCCGGTTCAGGGCAGTCGCGTTCGCGTCTCGAACTCGCAGCCGAACGGGATGCCGCGGCGCAGCGACTCGCGGAGATCTCCGTCGTCGTCGATTCGCTGCGGGAAGCACTGTCCGACGCGCAGGGTACGTGGGACAGTGCACGTGCACGCACACGGGAGGCATTGGAGGCGCTCCGCGATCACGATTCCGCGCTGGCCGCACACGCCGAGACGCTCAATCGTGCGACGGTGCGACACGAGGCGGCCGTCGCGGAGTCCGAGCGTCTGGCTGTGGGACTTCGACAGGCGATCGCCGCCGCCGACGACGCGGATGCGACCGCTCGCACCGCGGCCGAAACCTTGCAGCAGGCGCTCGAGACGCCCCGCCCGATCCTCGATGCCTCGGCGCGCGACGGTCTGCTCGACGCCCTCGAGGCTGCGCGCTCCGCCGAGATGGAGTCGCGGCTCGGGGTCGAGACCCTCAAGGAACGCGTCCGCGCCGCGGAAGCACGCGTCGAACAGCTTGAACGGCAGCGTCAGCGGGAGCGCGCGGCGGCGGAGGAGGCGGCTCGGAGGGCCGTCATCCGTCGAGCACAGCGTGCACTCGCCTCCGAGGTCGCCGATTCCCTCCCTGCCATCCTCGATTCCGTCGACCGCTCGGTCGCTCAGGCGAGGGTCGAGCTGGAACGGGCGGAGCAGACTCGTACGGCGGTGACGGCGGAACTCGCGTCGCTGCGCAGCCAGGACGCCGAGGTGCGCGCTCGCCTCGCGCGACTGACCGATTCCGTGCACAGCCTGGAACTTCAGATCCACGAGAAGAAGCTGCACGTCACGAGTCTGTTGGAACGCGCGTCGTCGGAGCTCGCGCTCTCGGAAGACATTCTCCTCGCGGAATACGGCCCCGACGTCCCCATCCTCCTGGTCGAGGGCGAGGACGCCGTGCCCTTCGACAGGGACCAGCAACGCCGACGACTTCAGGAGGCGGACCGGAAGCTGGGCCAGCTCGGGAGGGTGAATCCGCTCGCGCTGGAGGAGTTCGCCGCGCTCGAGCAGCGCCACTCGTTCCTGACGGAGCAGCTCGATGATCTGGTTCAGACCCGAAAGGATCTGCTGACGATCATCGAGGAGCTCGACGAGAGAATGCAGTCGATCTTCACGGCGGCATTCGAGGACACCAAGGCGGCATTCGGCGAGGTCTTCCCGATCCTCTTCCCGGGCGGAACGGGAAGCATCTCCCTGACCGATCCCGACAACCCGCTGACGACGGGCATCGAGGTCGCGGTGCGTCCTGTCGGGAAGAAGATCGAGCGACTCTCGCTGCTCTCCGGCGGGGAGCGGTCCTTGGCAGCCGTCGCCCTGCTGACGGCCATCTTCAAGGCGCGACCGAGCCCGTTCTACATCCTGGACGAGGTCGAGGCCGCCCTGGACGACGCGAATCTCGGCCGCCTGCTCGGCGTGTTCGAACAGCTCCGCGAATCGTCGCAGCTGATCGTCATCACCCATCAGAAGCGGACGATGGAGATCGCCGACGCCCTCTACGGCGTCTCGATGCGCCAGGACGGGGTGTCGGCCGTGGTCGGTCAGCGTGTCCGCGAGCGGGCCGCGATCTGACGTCCCCACGCAGTTCTGCGTACGCCGCCATGGGTACGCAGGCCTGTGTACCCTGTGCACGGGGACGGGGCGTCTCCTGGGGTGAATGGGGGTTGTGATGACGATGTCGATGCGCAGGGTGACAGGCCGAACAGTGGTCGCGCTTCTCGTGGCGGGGGCGCTCGTGGGTTCTCCGGCGGCGGCGTCGGCCGTGATGGTGTCGACGACGTCGGTTGTCGCGGGGACTGCGGTGCACCTCGTGCCCGCGAAGAAGCCCACGGTGAAGACGTTCGCGAACTGCACCGCGCTCAACAAGGTGCACAAGGGCGGCGTGGCCAAGGCAGGCGTGAAGTACAACAAGGTGAGCGGGAAGAACAAGCCGTTCAAGGTCAAGCCGACCTTCTCCACCGCGCTGTACCAGGCGAACTCGAAGATGGACCGCGACAAGGACGGCATCGCCTGCGAGAAGGGCTGATCGGGTCAACTAGCCTGGAGATCATGGCGGAAAGCTCCTGGTCCCTCGGTCGCGCACTGCGCGGCATGTTCGTGAAGCCGACGATCGACGAGACGACGTGGGATGACCTCGAGACCGCTCTGCTCACCGCCGATTTCGGGCCGGACATCTCGGAGCGCATCGTCGAGGAGCTGCGGGAGAAGGTCGATCGCTATCGCACCACCGATCCGAAGGATCTCCAGCGGATGCTCCGCGAGACGCTCGAAGAGCACTTCGCCAAGTTCGACACCACACTCAGGCTCAGCGAGCGTCCCGCCGTGGTCCTCGTCGTCGGAGTCAACGGCGTCGGCAAGACGACGACCATCGGGAAGTTCGCGGCCTACCTGCGCCGGTTCCAGCGCACCGTCGTCGTCGGAGCGGCGGACACGTTCCGCGCCGCGGCGGTCGAGCAGCTCGCGACGTGGGCCGAGCGTGGGGGAGCGAGCATCGTCCGGCCTCAGCACGAGGGGCAGGACCCTGCCTCCGTGGCCTATCAGACGATCGAGCACGCGATCCGGACGGGGACGGAGATCGTCCTCGTCGACACCGCAGGTCGGCTGCACACCAAGGGCGGGCTCATGGACGAGCTCACGAAGATCCGCCGCGTGATCGAGAAGCAGGCGCCGATCAGCGAGGTCCTCCTCGTCCTGGACGCGACGACCGGACAGAACGGCGTCATGCAGGCCGAGGCGTTCCTCGAGCATGCGGGAGTCACCGGCCTCGTGCTCACCAAACTCGACGGGTCCGCGCGCGGTGGCTTCGTGCTGGCGGTTCAGGAGCGCACCGGCATCCCCGTCAAACTCCTCGGCCAGGGCGAGGGCATCGGCGATCTCACGGGGTTCACACCGCACGTCTTCGCTGCAGCGCTCGTCGATTGACGGAGCGCCGCTCGCGCGGCGACGGCAAGGCTGGTTTCATGGACCCATGGCGATCGAGCACGACTACTTCGGACTCCTCGAGTCCGGTCCGGACGGATCGATCTTCTGGTCGGAAGTCGTCGACTTCGGCGATCAGCGGGTCACGGTCGACCTGACCGCGCCCGATCAGGACGACGTGTCGATCGCCGCCCTCGATGTGGCGGCGGCGATGATCGCGGCGCTCGAGGACATCGACCTCCGATCCCGCAACGCGATGGTGTCCGAGTTGGATGACCGCACGAGCGAGGTGACCGAGTACATCCTCCAACAGCAGGAAGTCCTCGGGGAGGACATCGATGATCTGCTGGTGGACGTGTCAGGCGATGTCCACATGGACGTCATCCGGTCGCTGCAGCTGATGAGCATGACGATCCTCGCCGACGAGCATGGCGGCAAGGATCCCTTCGCCGTCCTGGAGTACGCGCTGGATCCCGATTCCACCGACGACGTCCTCCTGGTCAACTTGAATGTGGACGGGTCGGTGCAATCGGTCACCAGCGCTGACTGAGGCGATCGGGTCGGATCAGTCGTCGGCGGCGTTCGCCCAGTCGAGCGCCTGCTGCAGTACCGCGAGATCGCGGTACCACGTGCGGACCTCGGTTCGGCAGCGAACGCGTTCGACACGCGTGTCGTACTCGCTGCACTCCGCGAGGGCCTCGGAGTCGGTCGGCGGGAAGAGGCCGCTGCCGTCGGCGTAGAGGATCTCGAACCCGTTCGCGGCGTCGCCGGTCACCTGGACGACCGTGTCGGGCGGGGGTGCGGCGTCGGCGGCGCTGCTGCTGAGGGTGGGCATCAGCAGTGTCCCTCCTGCGGCGAGTCCCACCGCGAGCACCGCCCAGGGCGCCCGTCGCGCCCACTGCCGGCTCGATACCGTCCGTCCCTCCGTGCCCCCGCTGAGCGTGCTCTCCATGGTCGTGCGCATCGTTCTCCCTTCCGTCCGAGCGCCGGCGGTCGCGAGCGCTCGGCCCACACGCTACGAAAGGTCGCGGCTGAGCAACTCGATCGCCTCGCCTCCGGGTGAACGTCGGGCCCGTCGCTGTGCTGGGGAGGAGGTGCCGATCAGACGGCGCGGAGGAAGCCGTCTTCCCGTGCGGCATCCGCCAGATGCGCCAGCTCGGGGGCGATCTCTCGTCCTTGTGACTGCATGGATGCCGCCCAGAGGCGCCCGGCACGGTACGACGAGCGCACGAGCGGTCCCGCGAGGACTCCGAGGAATCCGAGGTCCTCTGCGATCGTGCGGAGGTCCACGAACTCGGCGGGCGTCACCCAGCGGGCGACCGGGAGGTGACGGGGAGTGGGGCGCAGATACTGCGTGAGCGTGAGGATGTCCGTCCCTGCCGACCGCAGGTCCTTCATTGCCTCCACCACCTCGTCGGGCTTCTCGCCCATCCCGAGGATGAGGTTCGACTTCGTGATCAGACCGGCATCCCTGGCGAGGGTGAGCACACGAAGCGATCGTTCATAACGGAAGGCGGGACGAACGCGCTTGAAGATCCGCGGCACCGTCTCGACATTGTGGGCGAAGACTTCAGGACGGGACTCGAACACCTCGCTCAACAGGCCCGGGTCGCCGTTGAAGTCGGTCGCCAGGAGCTCGATTCCCGTTCCCGGATTGAGCGAGCGAATCTGGCGGACGGTCTCGGCGTTCAGCCACGCCCCACCGTCGGGCAGGTCGTCTCGGGCGACGCAGGTCACCGTCGCGTACCGGAGCTGCATCCGCCGAACGCTCTCGGCCACGCGGCGGGGTTCGTCGATGTCGTAGGCCGCAGGTTTTCCAGTATCGATCTGACAGAAGTCGCACCGCCGGGTGCACTGCGAACCCCCGATGAGGAAGGTCGCCTCGCGGTCCTCCCAGCACTCGTAGATGTTCGGGCACCCCGCCTCCTGGCAGACGGTGTGCAGACCCTCGTCCTTCACGAGTGTGTGGAGATCCCGGTACGCGGGTCCCATCGCCGCGCGGGTCTTGATCCATTCGGGTTTGCGTTCGATCGGTGTCTGCGCGTTGCGGACCTCGAGGCGAAGCAGCTTCCGCCCGCCGGGCGCGCTCGCACCGGCACCGTCGGCCTGACCGCAGGCGCTCACGCGGCGACTCCGACGCCGTAAGCCGAGGCGAACGCGGGGGAGAGCGCCTCCGCGAACGCGGCCGGCGTCACCACCGCGCCCAGCACATCGCTGAGGGAGGTCACCCCGGCATCCGTGATACCGCACGGCACGATGGCGGAGAACGGGTCGAGGGAGTTGCTGCAGTTCACCGCGAAGCCGTGCATCGTCGTCGCCCGCTCCACACGGACGCCGACGGCGGCGATCTTGTCGAGCCGTCCGTTCGCCCGGACCCAGACCCCGCTCCGGCCCGGCACCGTGAGAGGGTCGATGCCCCAGGTCCGGAGGACCGCGACGAGGACATCCTCGATCCGGCGCACATGAGCGACGACATCGACGGGGTCAGGCAACCGGACGATCGGGTATCCGACGAGCTGACCCGGCCCGTGCCAGGTGATCTTGCCGCCCCGGTCGACGTCGACCACCGCCGTTCCGTCGGTCGGTCGTTCGCTGGGGAGGGTGCGCGCACCCGCGGTGTAGACGGCCTCGTGCTCGAGGAGGAGGAGGGTGTCCCTCGCCCGTCCCGATGCGACTTCGGCGTGCGTGCGGCGCTGGAGGTCCCAGCCCGCGTGGTACGGAACGAAGGAGGGTGCGAGCCCCACGGTCCGGATATCGATCATCCATGCCTCCGGTAGTTCTTGGACGGTGTCCAACAACATACATCGGTACAGTGATCCCATGTCGACCGGCCGCCCGAAAGCCTCCTCGCGGGAGACGATCTCCGAGGCCGCCTGCGAGCTCTTCCTGGAGCAGGGATACGAGCGGACGGCGGTCGCCGACATCGCGGCGCGCGCGGGCGTGAGCAGGTCGAGCTTCTTCAACTACTTCGAATCGAAGGCGGCGATCCTCTGGGCCGGCTTCGACGCGCGGATCGACGAGCTCACGAAGCGGCTCGACGACACGGGTCTGCGTGAAGCGGTGGAATCCATCGCCTCCGACTTCACCCCGGACGCCCTCGCACTCGCGTTCAAGAACGCCGATGCGATGCAGGTGGGTGATGAGCTGGAACGGGATGCCGGCCTGCGGCAGGCCAGGATCGCCGCGGCCATCTCCCAGCGCCTCCGCGCACAGGGCGTCGGCGCGCTGCGCGCGGACGTCGTCGGCGCGGCCCACGCCGGCGCGGTGATGGCCGCCGTCCGGCAGTGGGCGCAGGACGGGGCGGGCCGTCGACCGCTGTCCGTGCGGCTCGGCGACGCGCTCGACATCGCGAGGCTCACGCTCGCGTAAACTTGCGTCATCATGGCAACTTTCGGCACGCTCTCCGATCGGCTCACCGAGACCTTCCGCACGCTCCGCACCAAGGGGAAGCTCTCCGCGGCCGACATCGACGGCACGGTGCGCGAGATCCGTCGCGCTCTCCTCGATGCCGACGTCGCCTTGACGGTGGTCAAGGACTTCACCGGCAAGGTGCGCGAGCGTGCGCTGGGCGACGAGGTCAACCGGGCGCTCAACCCCGCGCAGCAGGTCGTCCAGATCGTCAATGAGGAGCTGGTCGGCATCCTCGGTGGCCAGCAGCGACGGCTCCAGTTCGCCAAGCAGCCCCCGACGGTCATCATGCTCGCGGGTCTCCAGGGCTCGGGAAAGACGACCTTCGCGGGAAAGCTCGCCAAGCAGCTCGAGAAGGACGGCCACACGCCGCTTCTCGTCGCCTGCGACCTGCAGCGACCGAACGCCGTGAACCAGCTGCAGGTAGTCGCGGAGCGCGCGGGTGCCGCGATCTACGCCCCGGAGCCGGGCAACGGCACCGGTGATCCCGTCAAGGTCGCTCGCGATGGCGTGGAGCACGCCCGGCGCCAGCAGCACGACGTCGTCATCATCGACACCGCCGGCCGTCTCGGTGTGGACGCCGAGCTGATGAAGCAGGCCTCCGACATCCGTCGCGCCACGGACCCCGACGAGGTCCTCTTCGTCATCGACTCGATGATCGGTCAAGATGCCGTCGCGACCGCGAAGGCCTTCCAGGACGGTGTCGACTTCACCGGCGTCGTACTCTCCAAGCTCGACGGCGACGCGCGCGGCGGCGCGGCCCTCTCGGTCGCCTCGATCACGGGGCGCCCGATCATCTTCGCCTCGACCGGCGAAGGGCTCGACGACCTCGAGGCGTTCCACCCCGACCGCATGGCCAGCCGGATCCTCGACCTCGGCGACATCCTCACACTCATCGAACAGGCGCAGCAGGCCTTCGATGAGGAGGAGGCGCAGAAGGTCGCCGAGAAGCTCGCCAGCGAGCAGTTCACCCTCGAGGACTTCCTCGAGCAGCTTCAACAGGTCCGGAAGATGGGCTCGATGAAGAAGATGCTCGGGATGCTCCCGGGCATGGGCCAGATGAAGCAGCAGATCGACAGCTTCGACGAACGCGAGATCGACCGCACCGAGGCGATCATCCGGTCGATGACCCCGGTGGAGCGTCGGAACCCGAAGGTGCTCAACGGGTCCCGTCGACTGCGCATCGCGCGGGGATCGGGAATGACCGTGACCGACGTGAATCAGCTGGTGCAGCGCTTCGACCAGGCCGCGAAGATGATGAAGACCGTGGCGCGAGGTGGCGTCCCCAGCATGCCCGGCATGGGAGCGGTCGGCGGCAAGCCCGGCGCCTCGAGCAAGCGCGGCAACAAGAAGCAGAAGTCCTCCGGTGGCTCGCGCTCGGGGAACCCGGCCAAGCGCGCTGCGGAGAATGCCGGGCTGACCGCTGCCGCCTCCGCTCCGACCGGCTCCGGCTTCGGCCTGGGTGGGGCGTCGCAGCCTTCCGAGGCTGATCTCGCGGAGATCCAGAAGCTCTTCGGCAAGGGCTGAGCCCGGAGGTGGGTCCTCCGGGCTCAGCCCAGCGAGACGGTCTCGCGGAGCGTGGGACCGCCCCGGAACTCCCGGATGAGGTGTTGGACGACCTCGCGGAGGTCGCCGTCGGCGGCATCCGCGACCCTGATCTGACGGGCGTAGCTCGCTCCCTGGTCGAGGATCGTGCGCACGCCCGCGAACTCCTTCGCGCAGTGGAGCTCGGCGGCGATGGGTTCCAGAGCATCGACCAGTTCGCGCAGATGCTCTCCGACGAGGCGTTCGGTGCCGGCCGCATCAACGATCACTTTGGCGTCGAGCCCGTAGCGCGCCGCGCGCCACTTGTTCTCGCGGACGAACCACGACTGGATCGTCGGGAGCTCCCGGCCCTCGTCGATCATGCGGGAGAAGTGCTCGGCAAGGACCTGGACGAGAGCGGCGACGGCAGCGAGCTCGGGGAGGGTCGACATCCCGTCGCACGCGCGGATCTCGATCGTCCCCCATCTCGGGGCGGGACGGATGTCCCAGCGGACCTCCGTGGCGTCCTCCATCACCCCGGTGCGAACCATGTCTTCGAGGTACCCCTCGTATTCCGACCACGACGTCAGCGGCCAGGGGAGACCCGCGGTCGGGAGCTGCTGGAAGACGAGAGCGCGATTGGACGCGTAGCCCGTTCTGTCACCGGCCCAGAACGGGCTCGAGGCCGACAGCGCCTGCAGATGACCGAGGTATCCGGACAGCGCGTTGATCATCGGGAAGACCTTCGCGACGTCCTCGACGCCGACGTGGACGTGGATGCCCCAGATGAGCATGTTCCGCCCCCACCACTGGGTGCGCTCGACGAGCTTGTGATACCGCGTCTTGTCGGTGACCTGCTGGTCGTACCAGCGCGCGAAGGGGTGGCTCCCCGCGCAGAGCAACTCGATGCCGTGGGGGTCGGTCACGGTACGGACTGCGCGAATGGCATCGGCGATGTCGTCGACCGCGGCAGCGACCGTGTCGCCCACGCCGCTGGTCACCTCGATCGTGTTCGTGAGGAGCTCGCCCGTGACGGTGTGACGCTCGTGCTCGGTCGCCGCCTCCACGACCTCGAGCACCTCCGGCGCCCGGGGGACCAGGTCGCCGCTGTCGCGGTCGGCGAGCATGATCTCCCATTCGATGCCGACCGTCGAGCGAGCGGAGGGCGCGAAGCTGACCGTCATGGGGCCAGTGTGGCACGCCGTTCGACGTGTTCGCGGCATCCCTCGCTATCTGGCAGAATGGACGGTTGGACCGCCTTGCTCGACCCTCTATCCAGCTCGGAGGTCCACCGCAGAGCTCCCGCCGGGTGTGCACCCCACGCTCCAGGCGACGTTCATCACCTTTCACAACACCATTCAGGAGAATTGTGGCTGTCAAGATCCGTCTGAAGCGCCTCGGCAAGATCCGCGCCCCCTACTACCGCATCGTCGTCGCCGACTCGCGCACCAAGCGCGACGGCCGCGTGATCGAAGAGATCGGCAAGTACCACCCCACCGAGGAGCCCTCGTTCATCGAGGTCGACTCCGAGCGTGCCCAGTACTGGCTCTCCGTCGGCGCGCAGCCGACCGAGCAGGTCGCGGCCATCCTCAAGCTGACCGGCGACTGGGGCAAGTTCAAGGGCGACAAGAACGCCGTCTCGACGGTCAAGACCGCCGCGGCGAAGGAAGAGTTCGTCGTGGACTCGTCCAAGAAGTCCGTCGTGAAGCCGAAGGCGGAGAAGAAGGCCGAAGAGCCCGCCGCCGAGGTTGCGACCGACGCGCCGGCCGAGTCGACCGACGCCGAGTAATCCGTTGCTGCCCGCCGCGCTCGAGCACATCGTCAAGGGGATCGTCGATCACCCCGACGATGTGACCATCCGTTCCAGCACGTCGCCCCGCGGCGATGTCCTGGAAGTTCGCGTGCACCCCGATGACCGGGGTCGCGTGATCGGGCGCGGCGGTCGCACGGCGAAAGCCCTGCGGACGCTGGTGTCGGCTCTCGCCGACGGGCGACGCGTCCGCGTCGATGTGGCGGACGACTGAGATGTCGGCCGCCCGCTCCGCTCACACGCAGCTGCGCGTGGGGCGTCTGGTCAAAGCGCACGGCCTGAAGGGTGCGCTCAAGCTCGAGCTCTACACGGACGACCCCGACGGTCGGTTCACCGCCGGTGCGGTCTTCACCCTCCAGGTGCCGGAGTCGTCTCCTTGGCACGGCAAGACGGTGACCGTTCGCGAGTTCAAATGGATGAACTCGCATCCCGTGGTCTTCCTCGAAGGAATCGAGGATCGCACCGCCGCCGAGTCGATCGTGCGGGCGATCCTCTGGCTCGACCACGATGACGAGACCGCACGCGTCGAAGACGACGCCTGGTACGACCACCAGCTCGTCGGCCTCGACGTGGTGCGCGATGGCCAGGTTATCGGTCGGATCACTCAGGTCGACCACCTGCCGGCCCAGGACCTCCTCACCGTCCGGCTCGGCGATGGCCGCGAGGTGCTCGTGCCCTTCGTCAAGGCGATCGTCCCCGAGGTCGACGCCGCCGGGGGCCGCATCGTCGTGACGCCGCCTGCAGGCCTGTTCGAAGACCTGCCCACCGACGAGGACGAGACCGAAGCGGTCGACGCGTCCTCGGAAGGAACGTCCGGAGACTGACGTGCGCATCGACGTCGTCACGATCTTCCCCGCCTTCTTCGACGTCCTCGAAGTCTCGTTGCTCGGGCGCGCCCGAGGATCGGGCATCCTCGATGTGCGGGTTCACGACCTGCGAGACCACACGCACGATCGGCATCGCACGGTCGATGACACGCCCTATGGCGGCGGCGCCGGGATGGTAATGAAACCCGAACCCTGGGGTGAGGTGTTGGATGCCATCGCGTCCGACGACGGCGCCTCCGACGATCCCGTCATCATCTTCCCGTCACCGGCGGGCGAACGGTTCACGCAGGCGACCGCCCGCGAGCTCAGTGGAGAGCGCCACCTCGTCTTCGGGTGCGGTCGGTACGAAGGCATCGACGAGCGGGTGTTCAGCTACGCCGCCGGGCTCGGCCGCGTGCGTCTCGTCAGCCTGGGCGACTACGTCCTCAACGGCGGCGAGGTGGCGGCGATGGCGATGATCGAGGCCGTCGGCCGTCTCGTCCCCGGAGTGGTGGGCAACCCCCTCAGTCTCGTGGAGGAGTCGCACGAGGACGGCCTGCTCGAGTACCCCTCCTACACCAAACCGGCGTCGTGGCGCGGTCTGGACGTTCCGGACGTCCTCCTGAGCGGGCATCACGGCCGCGTCGGCGAGTGGCGCCACGCGCAGCAGGTGGAACGCACACGCACGCGGCGGCCCGACCTCCTCCCGGACTGATCGATCAGTCGACGCCGAGGTGGGAGCGGTCGGTCAGCACGAGGGGGCCATCCTCCGTCATCGCCACGGTGTGCTCGGAGTGTGCTCCGCGTGAGCCGTCGACGCTGCGGAGCGTCCACCCATCGGGGTCGGTGAGGAGCTTGTCGGTCGACTGCAGGAGCCAGGGCTCCAGCGCCACGACGAGGCCGGCGCGCAGCGGATACCCGCGACCGGGCTTTCCATCGTTGGGAATGTGCGGGTCCCCGTGCATCACCCTGCCGACGCCGTGTCCGCCGAAGTCGGTGTTGATGGCGTAGCCGTCGGCGCGCGACACCTCGGCGATCGCATGAGAGATGTCGCCGATGCGGTTGCCGACGACGGCGGCGTCGATCGCAGCCGCCAGCGCGCGCTCGGTCGTGTCGATGAGGCGGAGGTCTTCTTCCCGCGCCGTGCCCACGACGAAGGAGATCGCGGAGTCAGCCACCCAGCCGTCGATCGACACCGCGAAATCCAGCGAGACGAGGTCCCCGTCGCGGAGGGCGTAGTCATGAGGCAGGCCGTGCAGCACGGCGTCGTTGACGGACGTGCAGATCACCTTGCCGAACGGGCTCGCGCCGAAGGAGGGGTGATAGTCGATATAGCAGGACTGCGCCCCCGCCCGGCGAATCAGGTCATGGGCTCGTCGATCTATCGCGAGCAGGTTCGTGCCCACGCGCGTCTCCTCACGGAGAGTGGCGAGAGCCTCGGCGACGAATCGGCCGACCGGGCGCATCGCCTCGATCTCGGGGGGTGTGCGCAGCTCGATCATGGGGTTCCTTCCCTCAGGCTCCATTCTGCCGGGTCGGCGTAGCATCGGAGCATGTGGCTGCGTCGAGCGATGTTCCAGTGGATGGCTCCGTCCGCCGTCGTCCTGCCGGTATGGATCCTCATCGGGTGGATCGTCTCCGACGCCGGCGGGTGGGCGTTGGCGTGGGTGCTGTTCATCGCGATCCCCTCGGTGCTTCTCGGTCAGCTGCTCCTCACGTTCCTGGTCCGGATGCGGGGGACCGTGCGACACAGTCGCTCGCTCTCCTGGCTCGACGTGGGCGGTGTCGCCCTGTGGCACCTCCTGACGATCGCCGTCGGATTCTTCGTCCAGGCGTGGTTCTGGCCGTTCTTGATCGGTGCGACAGCGGTATATCTGGCGGTTCTCTGGTCCTCGCTCTGGCAGCTGTTCCAGGAGGCGCGACCGTCGGTGCTGCTGCGCCGATACACGGCGCCGGCAGCCGAGCAGTCGCCGCCCGTGGTGGTGCTTCAGGAACGCCGCCCACCGGCCGACGACGCGTTTTGAGGCGCAGAGGATCCATGGCAGAATGGATCCTCGTGCCCTGACCGGTCTCTGCCTCAGGGGAGCACGACGCCGACTCAGGCGTCGGGGGCACCGCATCCTTTTTCCCTCTTACTCTCGCGGTCGACCTGGGGCGGTCGCAGGAAGTGACGATCATGCAGATCCTCGACTCCGTCGACGCAGCCTCGCTGCGATCCGACATCCCCACCTTCAACGCCGGCGACACCGTCAAGGTGCACGTCAACATCACCGAAGGCAACCGCTCGCGTATCCAGGTCTTCCAGGGCGTCGTCATCGGCCGCTCGGGGGACGGTGTGCGCGAGACCTTCACGGTCCGCAAGATCAGCTTCCAGGTGGGCGTCGAGCGCACCTTCCCGGTGCACAGCCCGGTGATCGACCACATCGAGGTCGTCACCCGCGGTGACGTGCGTCGCGCGAAGCTCTACTACCTGCGCGAACTGCGCGGCAAGAAGGCCAAGATCAAGGAGAAGCGCGACAGCTGAGCGCTCTTCACGATGGATGCCCCGGGACCACGGTCTCGGGGCATCCGTCGTTTGACGGCAGTTTCGCCGTCTGCTCCGGTCGGGATGTGCGACCCTGGACTGTGCCCACCGATCGCCGGACGGGCCGGTGAAGGACAGCATGAGCACGGAACCCGCGTCGCCCTCGACGGATCTGCCCGCACGGGCGAAAGCAGGCCGCGGGCCGTGGCTCTTCCTTCGCGACATCCTCGTCATCCTCCTCGTCGCCATCCTGGTCTCGTTCCTCGTGAAGACGTTCTTGGTCCGGTCGTTCTACATTCCGTCCGGCTCGATGGAGAACACACTGCAGGAGCAGGACCGCATTCTCGTCGACGAGCTCACCCCTCGATTCGGCGGCTACGACCGGGGTGATGTCGTCGTCTTTCGCGATCCCGGCGGATGGCTCCCGGCGACCTACGAGCCGCCCCAGCCCCCGCTCGCCGCAGCCGTCGACTGGATCACGTCGCTGGTCGGTCTGACCGCATCTGACAGCGAGGATCATCTCGTCAAGCGTCTGATCGGCCTTCCGGGCGATCACGTCGTCTGCTGCAATGCGCTCGGCCAGACCACGGTCAACGGCGTGCCACTCGATGAGGCGGACTACCTCAAACTCGGCGCCTCGCAGAGCGCCCCGAGAGAGCTCGAGTACGACGTGACCGTGCCCGAGGACTCGGTGTGGGTGATGGGCGACAACCGGGACAACTCCCAGGATTCCCGCTACCACCAGGACCAGCCCGGCCAGGGATTCGTGCCGATCGAGAACATCGTCGGTCGCGCCTTCATCAAGACGTGGCCCCTCGACCGGCTCGGGATGATCGACGGCCATCACGATGTGTTCAGCGGCGTCCCCGACACGGAGCCGCAGTGACCGTCGTCGCACCCCGCCTGAGCGTCGAGCGGCGCCTCCTGCGCGATCACGCGCTCGTCATCGCGTGCGACGAGGTGGGCCGCGGCGCCCTCGCCGGACCGGTCGCCGTCGGTGCGGCGGTGGCGGATGCCGCACTCAGTCGGCGGCGCGTGCCCGAAGGCCTCCGCGACTCCAAGCTCATCGTCGAGAGCAGGCGCGCCTCGGTCGCCGCCCGCGTGCGGGAGTGGGTTCCCGCGAGCGCCGTCGGGTGGGCCAGCGCTGCGGAAGTCGACAGCGTCGGCATCATCAGAGCGCTCGGCCTGGCGGCCGTGCGCGCGATCGACGGGCTGCGAGAGTTCGGTGTGGAGATCGACGACGCGCTCGTCATCCTCGACGGCAACCACGACTACATCACTCCGATCGCCCCGATCGGACGGGGTGTCATGCCCATCATCAAGGCCGACCGTGACTGCGCCTCGGCATCCGCGGCATCCGTCATCGCGAAGGTCGCGCGAGACGAACTGATGATGTCACTGCACGAGGAGCATCCGGCATACCGATGGGCGCAGAACAAGGGATACGCGAGCGCCGAGCACCGCGCCGCGATCAGCGCCCACGGGCTCAGCATCCACCATCGCGCCTCGTGGTCGATCGCCGCCGCTCCGACACTGTTCTGACGATCACCATCCGCGCCGCCGGGGCGCGTCATCGCCTCGGCGCTCTCCTAGGATGGACTCACCATGGATGACGAAGTCTTCGAGGATTACGACCGTGAGCTTGAGCTGGCGCTGTACAAGGAGTACCGCGACGTCGTCGGTCAGTTTCAGTATGTGATCGAGACCGAGCGACGCTTCTACCTCGCCAACGAGGTCAACGTCCTCCGCCGTGACACGGAGCACGACTTCTACTTCGAGATCTCGATGACCGACGTGTGGGTGTGGGACATCTACCGTGCAGACCGGTTCGTCAAGTCGGTGCGCGTCCTGACGTTCAAGGATGTCAACGTCGAGGAGCTGCAGCGTCGGGACTTCCAGCTGCCCGACGAGCTCTCACTCGACGGCTGATTCCTCCCCAGCGTCCGCCCCCCCGGCGGACTCCACAGTCTGTGTCCTGACCGGCTCGGGAGTGTGCCGCTTCGCCAGTCTGGCGTCATGGCAGCGAAAGACGACCGGGGTCGCGCGGGGGAGCAGCGGGCCGCCGCCTACCTCCAGGACTGCGGCTATCGGATCATCGACCGCAACTGGCGTCACCGCGAGGGCGAGCTCGACATCGTCGCGGCCCGCAGGCGCGACCTCGTCGTGGTCGAGGTCAAGACGCGCAGGACCGAGTGGTTCGGCCACCCCTTCGCGGCGGTCGATCTCCGGCGACGCGATCGGCTGTGGCGCCTGGCGTGCGCGTGGGTAGTGGCCCATCCCGAGGCGGCTCGCGGACTTCGTCTGCGACTCGACCTGATCGGCATCACGGGGGAGGACCCGGCGACCGCGGTCCTCGAGCACCTCGAGGACCTCCGATGAGCGTCAGCCGCACGTGGTCAGTCGTCCTCAGCGGCCTCACCGGCGACCTCGTCGAGGTCGAGGCCGACCTGTCGAACCAGATTCCCGGGTTCTCCATCATCGGCCTCGCCGATAAGGCGGTCGCCGAGGCGCAGAAGCGTGTGCAGAACGCGTGCGCGAACAGCGAGCTCGCCCTCCCGCGACGTCACGTCACCGTCAACCTGTCCCCGGCGAACCTCCCCAAGCGCGGCACCGGGCTCGATGTCGCCGTCGCGATCGCGGCGGTCGCGACGGAGCTGGCTCTGGATGCCGCCTCGCTGGCACGAACCGTGCACATCGGCGAGCTGGGGCTCGACGGTCGCCTGCGCCCCGTGCCCGGTGTCCTCCCGGCGGTGGTCGCCGCCGCCCGGGCCGGTTTCACGCAGGTCGTCGTCCCGTGGGCGAACGCCGCGGAGGCTGCGCTCGTCTCCGAGATGCACGTCTGCGGCGCGATCAGTCTCCGCGATGTCGCGAGGCTGCATGGCCTCGACGTCCCCTGCATCGACGAGGCCCCGGTGGAGGCGGCGACCTCCCCACAACAGGAGGCCGACGCCCCCGAGCTCGCCGAGGTGATCGGCCAGCAGGACGCGGTGGACGCGCTCCTGGTCGCTGCTGCCGGCCGGCACCACGTCATGATGAGTGGCCCTCCTGGCGCGGGCAAGACGATGCTCGCGCGTCGCCTGCCCGGCATCCTCCCCGATCTCGACGACGCCGCTGCGCTCCACGTCGCGGCGGTGCGTTCGCTCGCGGGCATGCCGGTGACGGCCCTGCCGCGCACGCCGCCCTTCGAGGCGCCGCATCACACCGCGAGTGCTGCTGCCCTCGTGGGTGGAGGCAGCAGGTCGGCCGTACCGGGCGCGATCGCGAGGGCAAGTGGCGGCGTGCTGTTCCTCGACGAGGCCGGCGAGTTCGGGGGCCACGCACTGAACGCGCTGAGGCAACCCCTCGAGCGCGGGGTGATCGAGATCCATCGCGCGGGCTTCCAGGCGACCTTCCCGACGCGCTTCCAGCTGCTCCTCGCGACCAACCCCTGCCCGTGCGGAAACTACGGTGTGCGCGGCGGTGCCTGCACCTGCCCGTCGCTCGCCATCAGGCGGTACCTCGGCAAACTGAGCGGCCCTCTGATCGACCGAGTCGATATGGAGTTGCACCTGCCTCGGGTCGCCGTGACCGCCGCCGCCGACACCGACGTCGTGACCACCGCCGCGGCTCGGGATCGCGTCGCCGCCGCGCGCGACCGCGCACAGCGCCGACTGCACGGCACAGGGTGGGCGACGAACTCGGAAGCGACGGGGGAGTGGCTCCGATCCGGGCCCTGCGCGCCCGGCCCCGCCGTCCGTCGGCCGCTCGATGAGGCGTTGCGTCGGGGAGCGTTGACGATCCGCGGCTACGACCGGGTGTTGCGGGTCGCCTGGTCGGTTGCGGACCTCGCGGAGCGGGACGCCCTGACTCCGGCCGACATCGGCCGGGCGCTCTACCTGAAGCGCGGGGTCGCGGAGTGATCGCGCTCGAGCGGATCCGGGAGCGGATGGCGGGTCTCGTCTCCGAGGGCGTGCTCGCCGAGGAGGAGGCTCTGCGGGAGAGCCATGCGCGCGCCGTGTGGACGTGCCTCACGGAGCCGGGCGACGCGGTCGCCGGTGCCGCGATCGACGCGCTCGGCGCCGCCGATGCCCTCGATCTCGCTCTCGAAGGGGCGGGACGGCAGACCTCCGATGAACGCTGGAAGGCGGGACTGGCCCGCTGGATGCCGCGTGTGAGCACCGTCGACGATGCTCTCGACCGAGCGCGGCGCTCCGGCTCCCGTCTTCTGACTCCGCTCGAGGAGGCATGGCCGGTCGGCCTCTCCGATCTCGGAGCGCACGCCCCGCACGCGGTCTGGGTGCGCGGCGCGCTGGGCGCGACGGCGGGTGCGCCGGGGGTAGCCCTCGTCGGCGCGCGGGCCGCCACCGCCTACGGCGAGCACGTCGCGACGGAGCTCTCCGCAGGGCTGACGACATCCGGCATCGCGATCGTGTCCGGCGGGGCGTACGGAATCGACGGGATGGCCCACCGTGCAGCCCTGGCCGCCGGCGGGACCACCATCGCTGTGCTGGCCGGCGGCGTCGATCGGCTGTATCCCGCCGGTCACGCCGATATGCTCCGGCGGGTCGCCGCCAGCGGAGGAGCCGTCATCGCCGAGGCCCCCTGCGGCACGACGCCGACGAAGTGGCGATTCCTGCAACGCAATCGGCTCATCGCCGCGCTGTCGGCGGCGACCGTGGTGGTGGAGGCCGGCTGGCGATCCGGGTCGCTGAACACCGCGGGCCACGCCGCGTCGCTCGGCCGACCGCTCGGGGCGGTGCCGGGCCCGGTCACGAGTGCGGCATCCGCGGGGTGCCACCGCCTGCTGCGCGAGTATGACGCGCGCTGCGTGACATCGGTCGACGAGGTCCGTGAGCTCCTCGGCGAGACGGCGGGGACGCGGCTGCCGGAAGGAACCCGGACCGACCACACCAGCAGGCTCGCCGACGCACTCAGCACCCGGTCTCCCCGGCCGCTCGCCGACGTCGCCCGGCGTGCCGGCTTCTCGGTGGACGACGCGCAGACCCTGCTGGGCTTCGCCGAACTCGAAGGGACGGCGAGACGGACAGCCGCCGGCTGGCTCAGCACCGGACGCTGACACCGCCGCGCGGCCCGGTCGACGACACCCGTGCGCACTCCGCCCGTCCCGGGTGACGGCGCGGCATCCTAAGAAGCGTGCAGATCTCCGCTGCGGCCACGGCCTACACCGACCACCTGTCGCAGGTGCGTCGGCTGTCGCCCGCGACGGTGCGTGCATACCGGGCCGACCTGAACGATCTCATCGCCATGACCGGCGACGTCCCTCTCGAGGTCATCGACATCGATGCCCTCCGGGACTGGCAATGGGTCGCCACGCAGAACGGCATCGCCCGCAGCACGCTGGCACGACGCACCGCGACGGTGCGCGGATTCTTCGCCTGGGCCCTCGAGCACGGTGTCGTCTCGAGCGATCCGACCGTGCGGTTGATCTCCCCGAAGCGTGGGAGGACGTTGCCCACCGTGGCATCCGCCGCCACGCTTTCCCACACGCTCGACGATATGCGCCGGACCGCCGATGCGGGCGAGTCGGTCGCGCTGCGCGACGCCGCCGTCCTCGAGGTTCTGTACGGTGGCGCGCTCCGCGTCTCCGAGGTCTGCGGGCTTGACCTCGCCTCCCTCGACTCCTCCGGCGGGACCGTGCGCGTCCTCGGTAAGGGATCGAAAGAGCGGGTGGTGCCGCTCGGAGCGCCCGCGCGAGCCGCCGTCGACGCGTATCTCGTTCGCGGCCGACCCTCGCTTGTCGCGGACGAGAGCGAGGCTGCGCTCTTCCTCGGCGCCCGCGGAGGAAGGCTCAACCCGAGAACCGTCTACGAGCTCACCCGACGCACCCTGGCCCCCGTCGTCGGGGCGAGCAACGTCGGCCCGCACTCGCTGCGACACTCGGCGGCCACCCACCTCCTCGACGGCGGCGCCGATCTCCGGGCCGTCCAGGAGATGCTGGGCCATGCGAGCCTCGGCACCACGCAGATCTACACCCACGTATCCACAGAGCGTCTCGCCGCGGCGTACCGCCTCGCTCACCCCCGCGCCTGACTCAGCAGCACGGCAGCAGCACGGCCCTCGGGATCCCGCGCACCAGCAGCAGGGGGTTCACGTACTCGCCGTGGAGCCGGACGCCCACGTGCACGGTGCCCGCGGCGGCGTGACCTCCGCGGTCGATGGCGGCGATCGGATCGCCGCGCCGGACCGCGTCTCCGACACCGCGATCCGTGATGACAGGCTCGATGCTCGTCACCCAGCCACCGCCGTGATCGATCGTGATCACGCCCCGGCCGGCGACATCGCCACGGAAGGCGACCACGCCGTCGGCCGGCGCGAGGACGCCGGCGTCGGCTGAGGGCGGCGCGAGGTCGATCCCGCGGTGTCCGGGCCCGTACCGGTGGGCGGGCGCCTCGAACCGGGCGACGACCGCGGCGCCTGCGATCGGCAGATCCCAGACCGGAGCCCCGTCCACCGCGCGGGCCACATGAGCGGGGAGAAGGGATGCCGCGACAAGGAGGACGGCGGACAGCAGACGGGTGGCACGGACGCTCATCCGAGCATCGTGTGGCGCGCGCCGTCAGCGCGCCCACGTCTGTCCGGCATCTGCGAAGAAACTCGGGCCGCGCAGCGGCGGGGAGGAGGCCGCGCTCTTGCTACACTGGCAGGGCACCTCGCATGTCGGGGTGACTACGCGTGCCCAGAGCGGCCCGACGCCTCCCGGCGTCGATGACGCGGCAACCCACCCTCAGGTCTCCTCACGGAGCGGGTGCGTGCCGGGCACCAGGCTCGTCGCGACCACCGGTCCGACGCGATCAACCCAAAGAACAGGAGAACGGCCATGGCTGTCGTCACCATTCGCCAGCTGCTCGACAGCGGCGTCCACTTCGGACACCAGACCCGTCGGTGGAACCCGAAGGTCAAGCGCTTCATCCTCACCGAGCGCAGCGGCATCCACATCATCGACCTGCAGCAGTCGCTCGGGTACATCGACAAGGCGTACGAGTACGTCCGCGAGACGGTCGCCCACGGCGGCACCGTGCTCTTCGTCGGCACCAAGAAGCAGGCGCAGGAGATCATCGCCGAGCAGGCCACGCGCGTCGGCCAGCCCTACGTCAACCAGCGCTGGCTGGGTGGCCTCCTCACCAACTTCTCGACCGTGTCGAAGCGTCTCGCTCGCATGAAGGAGCTCGAGGAGCTCAACTTCGAGAACCCCGCTGAGAGCGGCTTCACGAAGAAGGAGCTGCTGCTCAAGAAGCGCGAGCTCGACAAGCTCCACAAGTCGCTGGGTGGTATCCGCAACCTCACCAAGACGCCCTCCGCGATCTGGATCGTCGACGCGAAGCGCGAGCACCTCGCCGTCAGCGAGGCTCAGAAGCTCGGCATCCCCGTGATCGGCATCCTCGACACCAACGCCGACCCGGACGAGTTCCAGTTCCCGATCCCGGGCAACGACGACGCGATCCGCTCGGTCAGCCTGCTGACGCGCATCATCGCCGACGCCGCCGCCGAGGGCCTCATCCAGCGTCACCAGCCGACCGACGAGTCCGCTGACGCCGAGCCCCTTGCCGACTGGGAGCGCGAGCTCCTGGAGTCTGCTCCGGCCGCCGAGGAGGCGCCCGCCGCCGAGACGACCGAGGCTCCCGCCGCGGAGACGACCGAGGCTCCCGCCGCCGAGTCCACCGAGACCGCCGCTGCGGAGACCGAGGCTCCGGCCGAGGAGAAGTCCGCGGAGTAATCCTTCCGGCGGTCGCCCCGACATCAGCGGGGCGACCGCCATCTGGACAATCACCATCACAACTGAGGAGCCGCCACCCATGGCAAACTTCACCATCGCCGACATCAAGACTCTGCGCGAGCAGCTCGGCACGGGCATGGTCGACACCAAGAAGGCGCTCGAGGAGGCCGACGGCGACCTCGAGAAGGCTGTCGAGATCCTCCGCCTCAAGGGCGCGAAGGGCAACGCGAAGCGTGCCGACCGCTCCACGAGCGAGGGCCTGGTCGCTGCGCGCGAGCAGGACGGCAAGGTCACGCTGATCGAGCTGAACGCCGAAACCGACTTCGTCGCGAAGAACGACCGCTTCATCGCGCTCTCCGAGAAGGTCCTCGATGCGGCCGCAGCTGCGGGCGCTGACTCGGCCGAGGCCGCCCTCGCCGCTGACGCCGGCGGCAAGACCGTCGCGGAGCTCATCAGCGACGAGGCCGCGATCATCGGTGAGAAGGTCGAGCTGCGCCGCGTCCGCACGCTGTCGGGCGACGCGTTCCAGATCTACCTCCACAAGACCAGCAAGGACCTGCCCCCGCAGGTCGGCGTGGTCGTCGCCTACTCGGGCGATGACGCCGAGACCGCTCGGTCGATCGCGCAGCACATCTCGTTCGCGAACCCGTCGTATCTCTCCCGCGACGAGGTCCCCGAGGCCGATGTCGAGAAGGAGCGCGAGATCGTCACGGAGATCTCCCGCGGCGAGGGTAAGCCGGAGGCCGCCCTCCCGAAGATCGTCGAGGGCCGCGTGAACGCCTTCTTCAAGCAGGTCGCCCTGCTCGACCAGGACTACGCGAAGGACAACAAGCTGTCCGTCGCGAAGGTCGCCGCCGATGCCGGTATCACCGTCACCGGCTTCGCCCGCTTCAAGGTCGGCGCGTAAGCATCACGGCAAGGGGTTCGCATCGCAAGATGCGAACCCCTTTTCCGTGCCGTTCGATAGTCTTCACCAGACGAGAGGATCCCGCGTGATCGATGAGAACACCGGACGCCGCCGCGTCCTCCTGAAATTGTCCGGAGAGGCGTTCGGCGCCGGCCAGTTGGGGGTCAACCCCGACGTCGTCAGCCAGATCGCCCAGGAGATCGCCGCAGCCGTCGACCGCGTGGAGATCGCCGTCGTCGTCGGTGGTGGCAACTTCTTCCGTGGCGCCGAGCTGAGCCAGCGCGGCATGGACCGCGGGCGTGCCGACTACATGGGCATGCTCGGCACCGTGATGAACGCCCTGGCGCTGCAGGACTTCCTGGAGCAGGCGGGCGCCGCCACCCGGGTCCAGTCGGCGATCTCGATGACCCAGGTGGCGGAGCCGTACATCCCGCGTCGCGCGGAGCGCCACCTCGAAAAGGGGCGGGTGGTCATCTTCGGCGCCGGCGCGGGGCTGCCCTACTTCTCCACCGACACCGTCGCCGCTCAGCGTGCCTTGGAGATCGGCGCCGTCGAGGTGCTCGTCGCCAAGAACGGGGTGGACGGCGTCTACACCGCCGATCCGAAGACGGATGCCACGGCGCAGAAGCTCGACACGATCACCTACCGCGACGCTCTGCAGCGCGGGCTGAAGGTCGTCGACTCGACCGCGTTCAGCCTCTGCATGGACAACGGCATGGACATGCGGGTGTTCGGCATGGAGCCTGCCGGAAACGTGACCCGCGCCCTGCTTGGCGAGTCGATCGGCACGCTCGTCAGCGTCTGAGGAGACGGCACCGCGCCGACTAGACTTGACCGGACGTACCGACGAATGGAGTGACCGTGATCGCCGAGACCCTGGCCGACACGAAGACCCGCATGGACCGAGCGGTGGAGGCGGCGAAGGAGGACTTCGCGACCGTGCGCACCGGCCGGGCCAACCCTCAGCTGTTCCAGAAGGTGCAGGTCGACTACTACGGGACCCCCACGCCGCTCGCGCAGCTCGCGTCCCTGAACGCCCCTGAGGCTCGGACCCTCGTCATCACGCCGTACGACAAGTCGGCGCTGAAGGCGATCGAGCAGGCCGTCCGCGACATGCCCAACCTGGGTGCGAACCCCACCAACGACGGCAACATCGTGCGCGTCACGATGCCCGAGCTCACCGCGGACCGCCGCAAGGAGTACGTCAAGCTCGTGAAGTCGAAGGCGGAGGACGCGAAGGTGCACGTCCGCGGCATCCGTCGCAAGTCGAAGGACGAGCTCGACGCTCTGAAGGGCGAGGTCAGCGACGACGACCTGGCTCGTGCGGAGAAGGAGCTGGACGCGCTCACCAAGACGCACGTCGACCTGATCGACGAGGCGCTCAAGCGCAAAGAGGCAGAGCTCCTCGAGGTCTGAGAACCCATGAGCGACGAACGATCGGAGTCGGCGCCCGCGCCCGAGGGGCCGCCTGCGCGGCCGCTGCGACGCGGGGGACCGGCGCTGAACGAGCCCACGGCGTTCTCGAGCCACATGCGCAACGCGCGTTCGGAGTTCGAGCACCAGATGGAGCGGGCGCGCGTCGAGTTCGAAGAGGCGAACGAGCGGATCAACGCCCGCTCCGGTCGCAACCTCTTCATGGCGATCCTGATCGGCGTCGGCATCGGCGTCGTGGTCCTCGGCTCGTTGCTGTTCGTGAAGTGGGCGTTCATCGCCTTCGCGGTGCCCCTGTGCCTCCTCGGCATCTTCGAGTTCTCACGGGCGCTGCAGCAGGCGGGCCGGCGCATCGACGTGATCCCGCAGATGTTCGCGGGTGTCGTGATCATGGCGGCGGTGTTCGCCGGATATCTGACGCACTGGCTCGTCACCTTCGCTTCGGTCGTGCTCGTGATCATCTGGCGCCTGGTCGCGCAGATGACAGCGCGCGACGGGCGTCGCTACGGAGACGTCGTCTCGGACGTGCTTCTCAGCGGGTTCGTGCCGATCTATGTCGCCTTCCACGGAAGTCTGACGCTGGCGATCCTGAAGCAGGATCACGGGGAGTACTGGCTCCTCGCCGTTCTCGTCGTCGCGGTCGCCGTCGACACGGGGGCATACGCGAGCGGAATCGCCTTCGGCCGACACCCGATGGCCCCGCGTGTGAGCCCGAACAAGACGTGGGAGGGGTTCGCCGGCGCCGTTGTGGCGAGCCTGATCGCCGGAGCCCTCCTCGGCGTCTTCATGCTCCAGATCCCGATCTGGGCGGGGCTCGTCTTCGGGCTCGCGATCCTGCTCTCCGCGACGGTCGGCGATCTCGGCGAGTCGCTGATCAAGCGCGACCTCGGGATCAAGGACATGAGTTCGTTCCTCCCCGGGCACGGCGGCGTCCTCGACCGTCTCGACTCCATCCTCCCGTCCATGGTCCCGGGCATCGCCCTGTTCTTCCTCCTGTCACCGATGAGCGCACTCGTATGAACGACACCCCGTCCGCCGCTTTCCCCGCCGTCTCGGGCCGTCGCAAGGGCTACGACCCCGCCGCCGTGGATTCGTTCCTCGGCGCAGCCCGCACCGCGTTCGAATCGGAGTCAGCGCAGGTCACGTCCGCTCAGGTTCGGGCAGCGGGCTTCCCTCTCGTGCGCGAGGGCTACGAGCCCGCCGCCGTCGACGCAGCCCTGGCCCGAATCGAGGATGCGTTCGCGAAGCGCGAGCGTGCGGACGCCATGTCGCGTCGGGGTGCGCGCGCGTGGGTCGGCGCGTCGCGAACGCTCGCCCAGGAGGTGCTCGATCGCCTGTCCCGGCCCAAGCGCAAGAAGTTTCAGCGCGTCTCCGGGCTTCGCTTCGGATACCGCATCGATGAGGTCGATCTCGTCGCCGGACGGATCGCCCGTTACCTCGAGAACGGGGAGGGGCTTTCCGTTGAGCAGGTGCGCGGCGTCGCGTTCCGCATGCAGCTCGGCGGTTACGACGAGGCGCAGGTCGACGCCGTCCTCGACGCCGTCGTCGATGTCATGCTCGCGGTCGGTTGACGCACGCCTGGCACCCCTGCTCGCCCCGTGGCTAAGATCGGATTCACTGTGACCAGTGGTGATGAGGTGGTTCCTACCTCCGGGAATCTGGCTCGGCGCACGCCGACGGCGTCCCGGCGGCCGAGTGCGCCTCCGCCGCGCTGGTCCCGTCGACGCGGCGTGCTGGGGGCTTTCGCCGCCCTCGCGAGTGCCGCGTTCGTCGGCGCGTACGTCGTCCCGCTGACGTCGATCGCCGCGCCCGCCGAGGCCGCGCCACTCAGTCCGACCTCGCTGTACGCCACCGCGATCGCCGACGCGCAGGTCTACAACGCGGGCGACACGGCCGTCATCGCGCTGGAACGCGACAGCGACTACAGCGTCTACATCAAGCCCACGCCTACGCCGACACCGACACCGACTCCGACGCCGGAACCGGTCGGCGGATCGAGCGAGTCGGGCGCCGCGCAGACGCAGGAGGTGTGGTCGCCGCCGTTCGTGACCCCGGATCCGGCAAGCGCTCAGGGCGTCGCGTACGGCATGGTGACCGCGCGCGGCTGGAGCGATGACGAGTTCGCCTGCCTCGTGGCCCTGTGGAATAAGGAGTCTGGCTGGCGGGTGAATGCGTACAACGCGAGCAGCGGCGCCTACGGCATCCCGCAGGCCCTCCCCGGCAACAAGATGGCGAGTGTGGCTGCGGACTGGGAGAGCAACGCCGCCACCCAGATCACGTGGGGGCTGGGATACATCCAGGGCCGGTACGGCACACCCTGCGGCGCCTGGGCGATGTCGCAGCGGTCGGGTTGGTACTGAGCGGATGCCGCGGTCCAATCGCCGGCGTCCGTCCGAACCGGATGCGTCGTTCGACCGCCTGCTGAGCGGGTGGAAGCGCACCGAGCGTCGCCGCGGCGCCGAGTGGACGGTGCAGCCGCTGTCCGCACCGCAGGCGCGTAAGGAGTACACGTGTCCCGGCTGCGGTCGCACGATCGCGGTGGGTGTGGCGCATCTGGTGGTGTGGCGTGCCGACGGCGTCCTGGGCGACGCCGCGGACCTCGCGGCGCGGCGCCACTGGCATCAGACCTGCTGGCGGGTCGCCTGACCGCTCAGAGCTCGTTCTGGCGGGGGATGACGACCTGCCGATAGATGATGAGCACGCTGGCGGCGACCGGGATGGCGATGAGTGCACCTAGGAGTCCGAGGAGCGATCCGCCCGCGAGGGCGGCGATCACGACGACGGCGCCGGGGACGGAGACGGCCCGGCTCATGATGCGCGGGGAGATGAAGTACGCCTCGACCTGCATGTAGATCAGGTACCAGATGAGGGCCACCAGCGCGGTGAGAGGCGATGCCAGGCCCAGGCAGGCGAGCACGATGATCGCCGAACCGGTCAGGGTTCCCACCAGCGGGATCAACGAGAAGAAGAAGGCGATGACGGCCAGGACCGCCGGGAAGGGGGCACCGACGATGGAGAGGAAGATCGCGCTCAGGATGCCGTTGATCACGCCGAGGGTCACCTGCCCCATGACGTAGTAGCCGACGGAGGCCGTGATCTGGTCGGACAGGTCGATGAAGCGCTCGCGCTTGGATGCCGGGACGAGCTGGTAGACGGAACGCTTGAGCGAGCGCATCGAAGCGGTGAAGTAGATCGTGAGGATCGTGACGATGATCGCGCCGGTCACGAAGGCGACGATCCCCGCGCCCACCGAGAACAGCCCCGTTCCGATGCCGGCGCCGATCTCCGCGAAGTTCAGCGACGTCCACCAGTCGTTGACGTAGTCGAGGACGACGTCGACCTGGAGGAGTGGGAAGGTGTCGCCGAGCCAATCCCTGGCAGCGTTCACCGGGTTCCACTCACCGTCGATCGCACTCTGCACCATCTCTTGGACGCGGGTGATGAGCGACGCGATCTGTCCCGTGAGGATCGGGATCACCATGAGGACGAGTCCGGTGCCGACGGCGAGGAGCGCCGCGAACGTCACGAGCAGGGCACTCCAGCGGGGGAGTCCGCGGCGCTCGAACCAGGTGACCACGGGATCGAGGCCTAGCGCCAGGAACAGCGCGGTGCCGATGTACAGCAGCACGGTCGAGAGGTTCTGGACGCCGGTGATGAGGAGGATGCCGACCCCGACGCCGAGAGTGGCGACGAGCGCGGTGCGGAACGGGTGCTGGATCTTCACGGGCGACCTTCCAAGGTGACTGGGTCTCACCCTAGCCATGGCTGCCCGCAGATGAAGGAAGACCCGCCCTCCCACGCCTTTGCCAGGACGTTTCGCTAGGCTGGAACGTCGAGTGTTCGCCCTCTGGGACGGCGATCACCGGGAGAGAGGTATCGATTCGTGCGATTCGTGTGGGCGATCACGGCCTTCGTCTTGGCGACCCTGATGATCGGAGCGGGCATCGCCCAGCGCACGATCCTGCAGGCTCCCGCCACCCAGACCGCTTCCGTGACGACCGACGACGATGCGCCGTATGTGCTGGTGGACGGATCGGTCTTCGACAGCCGGCCGGGTGCGCAGACGCTCCGCGTCGATGGGGACGCGGTGTTCGCGGCCTACGCTCGCACGGGCGATCTCACGCAGTGGCTCGCGCCGACCGATTACACGCATGTCACGATGAGCGACGCCGGGGAGCCGACCTCCGAACTCGTCTCCGCGACGGTGGAGCAGGGGGAGGGCGAGTCGTTGACGGCGGACCCGGTGGGCTCGGACCTCTGGCTCGATGAGTTCCAGCAGGAGGGCGACCTCGCCACGACGCTGCAGCTCCCGGAGGACATGAGCCTGCTCATCGCGACCGACGGCGTCGCGCCGGCTCCGTCGTCGTTCAGCATCTCGTGGCCCACGGGCGCCACGACACCGTGGGCAGGCCCGCTGATCGTGGCGGGCGGCATCGTCCTCCTCGTCGGGATCTTCCTCTACATCCTCGCCCTCCGACACGTCCGCAGGTCGCGCGGGCCCCGACGCAAGGGTCTCCCGCTGGCCGCGACTCAACCCATCGACCTGTCGCTGGAGCAATCGGAAAAGGGTGTTATCGCCTCCACCCCGCGCCGGCGCCGTCTGTCCCTCGGACGCAAGTCCGTCCTCGCCGTGCCGACGGCCGCGGTGACGGTCGCCCTGCTGGCCGGTTGCACGCCAGGAGCTTGGCCGGAGCTGGGCAGCAGCCCGACACCCAGCCCCACCGAGTCCGTGATCGTCCCCGAGGGCCAGGGCGCGCCCGCGGTGACGCAGACCCAGGCCGAGCGGATCCTCGACCGCATCGCCGAGCAGGTGAACGCCGCAGACAAGGCCGCCGACGCCGATGCCGCATCCGCTCGTCTGGCGGGGCCCGCCCTCACGGAGCGGAAGACCAACTACACCCTGCAGAAGGAGATCGACGACCAGGCGCCGCTCGCAGCGATCCCGTCCGCGCCCGTGACCGCCTTCCTCCCGCAGGCGCAGGACGGCTGGCCGCGGATGTTCCTGGCAGTCGTCGAGGAGTCAGACGGCGCTGCGACCATCATGACGGTGCGCCAGGAGGACCCCTGGTCGGACTACAAGCTGACGTATCTGTCGAGCCTGCGCGCCGACGCCAGCATGAATCTCGCCGCCGGCTACGTCGGCGCGGTGGCCGTGGAGCCGAACTCCCCGTTCCTCGTGATGGCGCCGGAGGCGGTGGCCGGTGCGTACGCCGACGTCCTCAACAACGGCGATGACAGCGAGTTCGCGGCTGTCTTCGACGGCGAGAACGACCCCTTCCGCGCACAGGTGGCGGAGAACCGCGCCACACTGCTGAAGAACTTCAACAAGACGGGCGAGGAGACCGGAAAGGTCTCCTTCCGGGCGCGCGCGGGCGCCGCCGAGCCGCTCTCGCTGGTGACGCTCGACAGCGGCGCCATCGTCGCCGTCACGGTCGTGGAGAGCGAAAGCGTCGTCCCCACCGACGAGGACGCCGTCATCAAACTCGGCGACAACGTCGTCGTGAAGGCGCTCTCGGGCGTCACGCAATCGAAATCGGGATTCACGACCCGCTACGCCGATCAGCTCTACTTCTTCGTGCCCGCGCAGGGGTCAAACGAGAAGATCCAGCTGATCGCCTCCCGTTCCAACATCCTCGATGCCAAGGTGGTCGACTGATGAGCACTCCCGCCCCCGGCGCGGTCCTTCGTGGCGCCGTAGACCTCTCCTCGCTGCGCGGCCGCCCCGCCACACCCCCTGCGGCCGGGGCCCCGACCGCGGGTTCACCCGATCGCCCGCCGCTCGTCTTCGACGTGACGGATGCCGATTTCGGCCAGGTGCTGGAGCTCTCCCGCACCGTGCCGGTCGTCGTCGACCTCTGGGCGGAGTGGTGCAGTCCCTGCAAACAGCTGAGTCCGGTCCTCGAGAAGCTCGTCGAGGAGTTCGGCGGGCGCCTCGTCCTGGCGAAGGTGGACGTCGACGCGAACCCGCAGCTCGCACAGAGTTTCCGCGCGCAGTCGATTCCGTTGGTGGTCGCACTCGTCGCGGGTCAGCCGGTGCAGCTGTTCACGGGTGCGGTGCCGGAGCAGCAGGTCCGGGAAGTGTTCACGCAGCTGCTGGAGCTCGCCGCGACCCATGGCGTCACCGGAGTGATGCCCACCGGCGGCGACGTACAGGAACCGGAGGAGCCGGCGCTGCCTCCGCTCCATCAGGAGGCGTTCGACGCGATCGAGAGGGGCGATTTCGCGGCCGCGGCATCGGCCTATGAGCAAGCCCTGGCAGAGAACCCCCGTGACGTGGACGCGAAGGCGGGGCTCGCCCAGGTCCGGTTGCTCGGCCGCGTCCAGGGCCTCGACCTCGCGGCCGCGCGGGCGGCGGCCGCCGCCGCACCGGCGGACGTCCGCGTCCAGCTCGATGTCGCCGACCTCGACGTCACCGGCGGTCATGTCGAGGACGCCTTCGGACGCCTGCTCGACCTGTTCGCCGCGTCGGGTCCGGAAGACCGGACCACGGTGCGCGACCGGCTGCTCGAACTCTTCGGGGTCGTCGGCGAAGAGGACCCCCGGGTGTTGCAGGCGCGTCGCCAGCTCACCAGCCTGCTCTTCTGAGAGACCGAGAGAACGAGGAAGGGCCCGGCCATGCGGCCGGGCCCTTCCTCGTTCTCACGCGCCGCGGTGACGCAGCCAGAGTACTCCGAGCGGCGGAAGCACGAGGCGGGTGTTGCCGTGCGCGTCGGTCGTCACGCCGCCGAGGTTGCCGACCCCAGAGCCGCCGAACTCCTGCGCATCGCTGTTCATAATCTCTTCCCACGGGCCCGCGGCGGGCAGCGTGAGATCCACGTCGTGGATCGGGGAACCCGAGAAGTTGCACAGGACGACCACGCTGCCTCCGGCGCTGTCGTGCCGAGCAAACCCGAGGATGTTCGCGTTCGCCGCGTGCGGGAAGACCCGGACGAACGCAGACCCGTCGCTGTCGCGCTCCCACAGGGGCGCCTCGGCCCGGTACACCCGGTTCAGCGCAGCGACGAACTGCTGGAGCTGCGCGTGCGCGGGCTGATCGAGCATCCACCAATCCAGGCTTCGGGATTCGGACCATTCCGACATCTGCCCGAACTCCTGGCCCATGAACAGCAGCTGCTTGCCGGGGTGGCCCCACATGTACGCCAGGAAGGCGCGCATGTTCGCGAGCTGCTGCCAGTGATCTCCCGGCATCCGTGTGAACAGCGACCCCTTACCGTGGACGACTTCGTCGTGGCTGATCGGCAGGACGAAGTTCTCACTGAAGGCGTAGACGAACGAGAACGACAGCTCGCCCTCGTGGTGCGACCGGTACAGCGGGTCGCGCCCCATGTACACGAGGGAGTCGTTCATCCACCCCATGTTCCACTTGAACCCGAACCCCAGCCCGCCCGCATCGGTCGGAGCGGTGACGCCCGGGAAGCTCGTCGACTCCTCGGCGATCATCGCGATGCCGGGGTAGCGCTTGTAGGCCGTGGCGTTGACCTCCTGGAGGAAGCGGATGGCCTCGAGGTTCTCGCGCCCACCGTAGATGTTGGGCTCCCACTCGCCCTCGTTCCGCGAATAGTCCAGGTAGAGCATCGAGGCGACGGCATCCACCCGCAAGCCGTCCACGTGGAACTCCTCGAACCAGTACAGCGCGTTCGCGACAAGGAAGTTCCGGACCTCGTTGCGGCCGTAGTCGAAGATGTACGTGCCCCAATCGCGATGCTCACCGCGGCGGGGGTCGGGGTGCTCGTAGAGTGCGGCGCCATCGAAGCGCGCGAGCGCGAACTCGTCTTTGGGGAAGTGACCGGGGACCCAGTCCATGATGACGCCGATGCCGGCCTGGTGGAGCCGGTCGATCAGGTGGCGGAGCTCGTCGGGCGTCCCGAACCGGCTCGTCGGGGCGTAGTAGCCGCTGACCTGGTATCCCCACGAGCCGCCGAACGGGTGTTCGGCCAGCGGGAGGAACTCGACGTGGGTGAATCCCTGCGACGTGACGTACGCGACGAGCTCGTCGGCTGCCTCGACGTACCCGAGTCCCGGGCGCCACGATCCGAGGTGCAGCTCGTACGTCGACATCGGACGACTGTGGACGGATGTCTCCGCCCGCTCGGTCATCCAGGCATCGTCCTGCCACGCGTAGGAACTCTCGGTGACCACGGAGGCGGTCGCGGGCGGCACCTCCGCGCGGCGCGCCATCGGGTCGGCCTTCATGATCCACCGTCCGTCGGACGTGAGGATCTCGTACTTGTAGGCGACGCCGACGCCGATGCCGGGAACGAAGAGCTCCCAGACGCCGCTCGAACCGAGCGAGCGCATCGCGTGCTGCGTTCCGTCCCATCCGTTCAGATCTCCCGTGACACGGACGGCACGTGCGTTCGGCGCCCACACGGCGAACGAGACCCCGCTCACACCGTCGAAGCGGCGCACCTGCGAGCCCAGGGCCTCCCACAGTCGCTCGTGGCGACCCTCCCGAATGAGGTGGAGGTCGACCTCGCCGAGGGTGGGGAGGTGGCGATAGGGGTCGTCGGCGCGGTAGTCCGGGGCGCCGCCGTACGACGCGACGATCTCGTACGCGCCCGGCTGCGCCTCCAGCGCGCCCTCCCAGATCCCGTGCGCCAGGTGGGTGAGTGCGACGGGCTCCTCGCCGGCGCGCTCCAGGACGACCGCATCGGCGAACGGACGCCGTGCGCGGACGACCCACCCATCGGCGACCCCATGCGGACCGAGCACGTCGTGCGGCGCGTGGTACGACCCCGCCGCCACGGTCTCGAGGGTGACGTCGTCGGGTCGGGTCATGATCGCTCCTTCACTGCCAGGATGTGCACGGGTTCGACGAAAGCGTCCAGGCGCACGAAGTTGTGCTCGTTCCAGACCCAGGTCTGTCCGGTGACGAGGTCTTCGACCTCGTAGTCGACACCTCGGGGCAGGCCCCAGATCTCGGAGTCGATGTGCACTGTCGTCTCCCGCGCCGAATGCGGATCGACGTTCGCGACGACGATGATCGTGTCGGCGGCGCCGCTGGGGGAGAGCGCGGCATCGAGGTGCTTCACGTAGGTGAGGATCGCGTCGTCCTCGCTCCACTGCGTCGTGTAGCCGCGCAGCTGACGCAGCGCGGGGTGCTCGCGGCGGATCTGGTTGAGGCGGCGCAGGTAGGGCGCCAGCGAGTCGCCGGCGGCTTCGGCCGCCGCCCAATCGCGGAACTTGTACTCGTACTTCTCATTGTCGATGTTCTCCTCGGAGCCCGGCCGAGCGACGTTCTCGTAGAGCTCGTAGCCGGCGTACACGCCGTAGCTCGCCCCCGCCGTCGCCGCGATCGCCGCCCGCACCTTGTACGCGGGGCGTCCGCCGAACTGCAGGTACTCGGTGAGGATGTCGGGGGTGTTGACGAAGAGGTTGGGCCGCATGAAGTCGGCGGTGTCGTCCGAGATCCACCCGAGGAACTCCTCGAGCTCCTCCTTCGTGTTGCGCCACGTGAAGTACGAGTAGCTCTGCTGGAAGCCGCTCTGGGCGAGCGCCTGCAGCGGCGCCGGCCGGGTGAACGCTTCGGCGAGGAACACGACGTCGGGGTGTTCCGCGCACACGGTGCGGATCAGCCACTCCCAGAACTGGAGAGGCTTCGTGTGCGGGTTGTCGACGCGGAAGATCTTCACCCCCTGGTCGATCCAGTGCCGGACGATCCGCAGGACCTCGGCGCGGATACCCTCGGGGTCGTTGTCGAAGTTGATCGGGTAGATGTCCTGGTACTTCTTGGGCGGGTTCTCGGCATAGGCGATCGATCCGTCGGGGAGGGTCGTGAACCACTCCGGGTGGGCTGTGACCCAGGGGTGATCGGGTGCCGCCTGGAGCGCCAGGTCGAGCGCGATCTCGAGCCCGACGCGGGATGCCGCGGCCACGAAGTCCCGGAAGTCCTCGAGCGTCCCGAGGTCGGGGTGGACGGCGTCGTGACCGCCGGCGGACGACCCGATCGCCCAGGGGGAGCCGGGGTCGCCCGGCGCGGTCGTGAGGGAGTTGTTGGGGCCCTTGCGGTTGACTTCACCGATCGGGTGGATCGGCGGCAGGTAGACGACGTCGAATCCCATCTCAGCGACGGCAGGCAGGCGCAGCGCAGCCGTCCGGAAGGTCCCGCTGCGCACCGTGCCGTCCTCCCGGCGCTCGGCGCCCTCGGAGCGGGGGAAGAATTCGTACCAGGCACCCACGCCGGCGCGTTCGCGCTCGACGAGCAGGCTCTGCTCCTCGTGGACGGAGACGAGCGAGGCGACCGGGCGATCAGCGAATGCGCGCGCGAGTTGCGGATCGCGCACGATGATCAGCGCCGCGTCATCGGCAACCGCGTCGTCGCGCAGCGCCCGTGCGGCGGCGGTGAGCGCGGCCTTCTCGGCCGGGGGACGCGTGCGTTCGGCGGCGGCGCGTTCGAAGAGCGCCGCTCCGATCTCCCTCATCAGCGCGGCGTCGACACCGGCGGCGATCTTCAGATCGGCGGCGTGCTGCCACGTCGCGAAATCGTCTGCGAACGTCTCGAACCGGAACTTCCAGAGCCCCTGCTCGAGCGGGGCGACATGCACTCGCCACTGGTCGAAACCATCGTGGAGCGGCGACAGCCGGTGGAGCGTAGACTCCCCGCTCGGCGAGGTCAGCCGGAGGTGGACGCCGATGCGGTCGTGACCCTCGCGGAAGGCCGTCACCGTGAACGGGACCGCCTCGCCGACGACGGCAGACGGGGCGAACCGGCCACCGGGCACACTGGGACGATGGGGCCCGATCGGGAGCCGCGCATTGCGCGTCGCGGCATCCTTCCGGGGGGTTTTGACCGACCGGAGCGGAATCTCGGCGGTGCTGCGAACGGATGCTGACTGCGTCGTGGATGCCACGTCACGAACCTACCGGGAGCACTCCGGCTCGGAAACCGGCTTGCGCTCGAGGCGGGAAACCCCTAAACCCGGGTGCTACTCGCTCCGGAAGAGTTGCATCGACGTGCCGGACATCGTGACGATCGATCCGGGCGCGAGGTGCTCTCCGCCCTCGCGCGGATGCTCGTCCTCGCTCGACCACAGCGAGACGTACCGGGAGACACCGTCGAGTTCGGGCAGCACCACCTCCGCCCCGTCCTCCCGTCCGTGGATGACCAGGAGGATGCGATTGGGTTCCTCGTGCTCCGGGGTCGATCGTGCGTCGTATTGGAGGGTTCGGTGGGAGGCGTCCGTCCAGCGGTCGATCGACATCGTCCGCCCGGTCTCGTCGTACCAGTCGATGACGGACGCGCTCGGCACTGACATCTCGGCGTGCGCGAACCGCACCGGGCGCAGGGCGGGGTTCTCCTGCCGCAGGCGGATCAGTCGCGCCGCGTGCGCGAACAGGTCTTGCTGCCAGGCGGCGTGCTCCCAATCGAGCCAGGTCAGTGTGGAGTCGTGGCAGTACGCGTTGTTGTTGCCCCGTTGGGTCCGCGCGTACTCGTCGCCCGCCGTGATCATCGGGACGCCCGCGGACAGCAGCAGGGTCCCGAGGAGGTTCCGCATCGCCTTCCGCCGCGTGGACAGGATCCGGGCGTCGTCAGTGTGACCCTCGGCACCGTGGTTGAACGAGCGATTGGTGTCGGCGCCGTCGCGCCCCTCCTCGCCGTTGCCGAGGTTGTGCTTGACGTCGTAGGACACGAGGTCCCGCAGGGTGAAGCCGTCGTGCGCGGTGATGAAGTTGACGCCGGCCAGGGGACCGCGCTCGGGAGAGAAGGTGTTGGCCGAACCCGCCAGGCGAGAGGCGAAGCCACCGATTCCCACCGGCGTGGTGTCCGCACGTCGTGCGTAGTCGATGTCGCTCAGCCAGAAATTTCGGACGCGGTCGCGGTAGCGATCGTTCCACTCCGACCAGCCCGCGCCGAAGTTGCCCGTCTGCCAGCCTCCCATCCCGACGTCCCACGGCTCAGCGATCTTCTTGACCCCCTCGAGGCGGGGGTCCTCGGCGATCGCACGGAGCAGCGGATGTTCGGGGGAGAAGGTGTGCTCAGCGTCGCGGCCGAGGGTGGGGGCGAGGTCGAAGCGGAAGCCGTCGACGCGCACCTCCTCGGCCCAGTAGCGGAGGGAATCGAGCACGAGACGGGACGCCGCGCCGGTCGAGGTGTCGAGCGAGTTGCCGCAGCCGGTGACGTCGATGTAGCTGCCGTCATCGTGCTGGCGGTAGTACGAGCGGTTGTCGATCCCGCGGAGGCTCGAGCGGGGTTCGCCGAGCCCTTGCTCCGAGGTGTGGTTGTAGACCACGTCGAGGATGACCTCGAGTCCCGCCTCGTGGAGGAGCCGCACCATCCCTTTGAACTCGCGGAGCACCCCGCTCGGTCCCTCGGCGCGGGCGGCCGCTGTCGCGTAGGGGCTGTGGAGAGCGAAGAATCCGACGGTGTTGTAGCCCCAGTAGTTCGTCAGACCGAGCTGGAGCAGGCGCGGCTCGCTCGTGTGGGCGTGCACCGGGAGGAGCTCGAGCGCCGTGATGCCCAGCCGGTGGTAATGATCGATCATCGCGGGGTGGGCGAGACCGGCGTACGTGCCGTGCAAGGCGGCGGGGACATCGGGATGCCGCTTGGTGAGACCCTTCACGTGGGCTTCGTAGATGACCGTGCGGTCCCACGGTGTGCGGGGTGGGGCGGCGTCTCCCCAGTCGAAGGACGTCTCGACGACGGCCGAGCGCCACGAACCGATACCGGGGGAGACGAGGCCGCGTGCGTACGGGTCGGCGAGAAGAGTCGCCGGGTTGAACGTCATCCCCGCGCCATGCGGTCCATCCACACGCACGGCGTATTTGGCATGGGCGACGAGGGCGGACGAACTGACCTCCCAGACGCCGCCACCGACGGGACGCATCGGAGCGACCTCGACGATCCAGTCCAGGTCGAGGTCGTCGAACACCACCAGCTCGACGGCATCCGCGTGTGCGGACCAGATGCGGAGTGTGCCCCCGCCGTCATGCAGCCGCACCCCGAGGTCGTCCAGGGCGGGGTCGTGAAGGTCGGCCCCGGTGCTCGCACGGACGTCGGCCTCCGGAAATCCCATGCGTTCTACAGTAGTGATGACGACCACGCACCCCGATGAGAGGACCTCGGCATGGCGGTGTATCTGGATCACGCCGCCGCGACCCCGCTGCGACCCGAGGCGCGAGACGCCTGGCTGACGGTCGCCGATCACGCCGGGAACGCATCGTCGGTGCACGGGGCCGGACAAGACATGCGGCGCATCCTCGAGCAGTCGCGCGAACGGATCGCGGCCGTGCTCGGCTGCGACCCGATCGAGGTCGTGCTCACGTCCGGGGGCACCGAGTCGGTCAACCTCGCCGTGAAAGGCCTCTGGTGGGCGCGGACGACGGGTCACGACGACATCGTGCTCCCGGACGGCGAACACCACGCCACGCTCGACACGGTGGAATGGCTCGTCGCCGCCCAGGGCGCCCGGGTGCGCTCGGTTGCCCTCGAGCCGGACGGCCGGATCGCGCCGGAACGGTTCGCCACGGCATCCGCCGGCGCAGCCCTCGCCACGGCACTCGTGGCCAACAACGAAGTCGGCACGATATCGCCCGCCGCCGACCTCGCCGACGCTGCGGCGCAGGCGGGGACTCCGCTCCACCTCGATGCCGTGGGCGCCATCGGGCATCTGGATCTCCGATTCTCCGAGCTGCGCGGCGGTCACCGCACCCCCGACGGGCTCGTCGCGATGAGCATCTCCGGCCACAAGGTCGGAGCGCCCGTCGGGACGGGTGCGCTCGTGGTCTCCCGTCACGCGCGGCTCGCGGCCGTCCTCCACGGCGGCGGGCAGCAGCGCGGTCTCCGGTCAGGAAGTCAGGACGTCGCCGGTGCGGCGGCCCTGGCTGTCGCCCTCGAGGCGGCCGCGGCGGAACGCGACACCGAAGGCCCCCGGCTCCGGGATCTCGCTGACAGCGTGCGGCGCGGCATCCGTTCCGTGGTCCCGGACGCGGTGTTCCTCGGATCGGAGACCGACCGGCTGCCCGGCCACGTGCATGTCCTGCTCCCGGAAGCGCTCGGCGAGACGATGCTCTTCCTTCTCGATCAGCGCGGGATCCAGGTCTCGACGGGGTCCGCCTGCCAGGCGGGAGTCGCCGAACCCTCGCACGTGGTCCTCTCCCTCGGCTACGACGACCGGGCCGCGCGCTCCGTCCTGAGGATCTCGCTCGGCCGTACGTCGTCGGCCGACGACGTGGCCGCGCTGCTCGGCGCACTCCCGGATGCCTACGCCCGCGCCCGCGCTTCCAGCGCCCGCGCAACGAGCCGCTCGTAGACTGGACGGCATGCGAGTACTGGCGGCGATGAGTGGCGGCGTGGACTCCGCCGTCGCGGCGGCGCGCGCCGTGGATGCCGGGCACGACGTGGTCGGCGTGCACCTGGCGCTGTCGCGTGCGGGCGGGACGCTCCGCACCGGCAGCCGCGGCTGCTGCACGATCGAAGACGCCATGGACGCGCGGCGGGCGGCCGACCTGCTCGGCATCCCGTTCTACGTCTGGGACTTCTCGGAGCGTTTCCGCGATGACGTGATCGACGACTTCATCAACGAGTACCGCGCGGGCCGGACGCCCAACCCGTGCATGCGCTGCAACGAGAAGATCAAGTTCGCCGCGCTTCTCGAGCGAGCGCTGGAGCTCGGGTTCGACGCGGTCTGCACGGGGCACTACGCGACACTCGTCGACACCGCCTCGGGCCGAGAGCTGCACCGGGCGTCCGACGAGGCGAAGGACCAGTCGTACGTGCTCGGCGTTCTTACCGCAGAGCAGCTCGCGCACACCTACTTCCCCCTGGGGACGACGCCGTCGAAGGCCGTCGTCCGTGCCGAGGCAGCCGAGCGCGGACTGACCGTCGCGCAGAAGCCCGACAGCCACGACATCTGCTTCATCCCCGACGGCGACACCCGCGGGTGGCTCGCCGAGAAGGTCGGCGCCGAGCAGGGCGACATCCTCGATCGCGACGGCCGTGTCGTCGGCCGCCACGAGGGGGCGCACGCGTTCACGGTCGGTCAGCGTCGCGGCCTGCAGCTGGGCGTTCCCGCAGCCGACGGCAAGCCGCGCTTCGTCCTCGAGGTGCGCCCGGTCAACAACACGGTGGTCGTCGGCCCGAAGGAAGCCCTCGCGACAGCCGAGATCGCCGGTGACCGGATGAGCTGGGCCGGACGGGCACCGAATGCCGCGGCGTTCGACTGCCACGTGCAGATCCGGGCGCACGCCGAGCCGGTGCCGGCGCATGCGACGCTCACAGGCGGCGAGCTCCGCGTCGTCCCGGAGCAGCCGTTCGACGGCGTGGCCCCGGGACAGACCGCGGTGCTCTACGACGGGACCCGCGTCATCGGGCAGTTCACGATCGCGCGGACCGTGTCCGCGGTGCCGGTCGACGCCTGACCCGCCCGCTCGCCGCGACCTCGCGGAGCGCCTGCTCGAGATCGGTGTGCACGAACCGGTAGCCCGCCTCGGTGAGGCGTTCCGGGAGCACCCACCGGCTCTTGAGGACGAGTTCGGGTTCCGTTCGCAGCACCCACATCACGAGTTCGAGCATCCACCGCATCGACGGTAGCCCGAACGGTGCGCCGACGACCCGACGGAGGGTGCGCATGAGCGTGCGGTTGTCGGTGGGCGTCGGAGCGGCGAGGTTGACGGGGCCGCTCAGGTCGGTGATGTGGTCGAGGAAGCGGATGGCCCCGATCACATCGTCGATGTGGATCCAGCTGAACCGCTGCCGTCCGCGGGTCCGGTACCAGGGCGCTCGGCCTCCGGTCGGCCCTGAGCCGATGCCGCGATACCGCCGGTGGGGCGGCGTCCACCCGTCGTATTGCGGCCCGCCGAGCCCGATGCGCGCGAGGGTCAGCAGCATCCGCGTGGCGGGGCCGTCCCCGACCACGATCGCCATGCGCAGGGAGACCCGGCGCGTCGCGGGAAGGTCGCCTTCGAAGAAAACGCGCTCCCACTCGCGGGCCACGTCGACGGAGAACCCTGCGCCGAGTTCGCCCGTCGATTCTGTGTTCGGTCTGTCGGTCGCGTGGCGGTAGATCGTCGCGGTGGACGAGTTCAGCCAGAGCCGGGGTGGTGCCGACGCACGGGTGACGGCTCCGTGCAACGCCGCCGTCGTCGTGGTCCGGGACGTGAGGATCTCGTCCCGGTTCCGATCCGTGTAGCGGCAGTTGACCGACTTCCCGGCGAGGTTCACGATCACGTCGGCGCCGTCGACGGCGGCATCCACGGCGGGCTGGTCGTCCCACTGCACCTGCTCGCTGCGCCCGATGCGGATCACGTCGTATCCATCGGATGCCAGGGCCTCGACGAGATGTCGGCCGACGAAACCCGACGCGCCGGCGACGACCGCGCGCGGTGAGGGAGAGTCCATGCCTCTGACGGTAGTCGGTGACGGCGGGGCCCACGCGGCAGGGCTTCCGCGCACGGCCGATGGGCCTACCGCATCGCATCGGCCCGCGCCACCGGACGGGCGGTGTCCGCACCGCTCCCTACACTGTCGATGTGGCTGACGGAGAACTCCCCGACCTGACCCTCGACGAGGCGCGCGAGCGCGCGGGCTCCCTCACCGAGCAGATCCTCGGTGCCCGTGAGGCGTATTACGGCGGCGACGTGGGGCTCGTCGACGATCAGACCTACGACGCCTGGATGCATGAGCTCGAGGCGCTCGAGCGGGCGCACCCCGAGCTTCAGGGGCAGGACTCGCCGACGCAGACGGTCGGTGCCGCTGACGCGTCGATGCTCGCGCCTGTGACCCACGCGGAGCGGATGCTGAGCCTCGACAACGTCTTCTCGGAGGACGAACTGCGCGAGTGGTGCGGGAAGGCGCAGGCATCCGCTGGGCGCGATGTCCGCTGGCTCACCGAGCTGAAGATCGACGGCCTCGCGATCTCCCTCCGCTACGAGCACGGTGTGCTCGTCTCGGCCGCGACGCGCGGCGACGGCCGCATCGGTGAAGACGTCACGGTGAACGCCGTGCGCGTGGCCGGCATCCCCGCCCGCCTCGACGGCTCGGGGCATCCGGCCCTCGTCGAGGTGCGCGGCGAGGTGTTCATCCCGGTGGCAGAGTTCGAGCAGCTGAACGCGCTCCAAGCGCGACTGCGCGAGCGCGTGGTGTCGGATGCCGCTGCGCGCCCACGGTTCGACGAGGAGAAGACGCAGAAGAGCGCGGCGCGGAGGTTCCCCGCTTTCGCGAACCCGCGGAATGCGGCGAGCGGCGGGCTGCGGCAGCAGCTCGACAAGAAGTCCGGTCTCGAGCTGGAGGCAGGGGAGGCGCGGCTCGCGTCGCTTCGCATGTTCGTCCACGGCATCGGCGCCTGGCCCAACCCCCCGGTCGCGTCCCAGAGCGAGGTGTACGAGCTCCTCGCCGAATGGGGGCTCCCGGTCAGCCCATATCCGCGCACGTTCGACTCCGTCGACGGAGTCGTGGCCTTCGTGAAGGAGTACGGCGAGAAGCGCCACTCGGTGGCCCATGAACTCGACGGCATCGTCGTCAAGATCGACGAGCTCGCCCTGCACGACGAGCTCGGTTCGACAAGCCGCGCGCCACGGTGGGCGATTGCCTACAAGTACCCGCCCGAGGAGGTCCAGACCCGCCTCGTCGACATCATCGTGTCCGTGGGCCGGACGGGTCGGGCGACCCCGTACGCCCAGATGGAGCCGGCGCACGTCGCCGGCAGCGTCGTCCGGCAGGCCACGCTCCACAATCAGGACGTCGTCAAGGCCAAGGGGGTGCTGATCGGCGACATGATCATGCTCCGCAAGGCCGGCGACGTGATTCCCGAGGTGCTCGGACCGGTCGCGGAGCTCCGCGATGGCACCGAGCGCGCGTTCGTGATGCCGACCGAATGCCCGGAGTGCGGCGCTCCACTGGCCCCGTCGAAGGAGGGCGACGTCGACCTGCGGTGCCCGAACACACGCGCCTGCCCGGCGCAGGTGCGGGGGAGGGTGGAGCACATCGGCTCGCGCGGTGCGCTGGACATCGAGGCTCTCGGCGAAGTCACCGCGGCGGCGCTCACGCAGCCGCTCGACCCTGCAGAGCCCGCGCTGCCCACCGAAGCAGGGCTCTTCGAGCTCACCCTCGACGATCTCGTCCCGATCGAGGTCGTCGTCCGCGACGGCGAGACGGGCGCGCCCAAGATCGACGAGGACAGCGGCGAGGTGATCCGGCGCGCTCCCTTCCGTCGCAACCCGTCGGCTGCCGAGAAGAAGGACGGCCTCACCGGCCCGCAGCCGTCCGCGCAGGCGCTGACGCTCATCGAAGAGCTCGAGAAGGCGAAGACCAAAGAGCTATGGCGGTTCCTCGTCGCGCTCAGCATCCGGCACGTCGGCCCGGTCGCGGCGCGCGCGCTCGCGCAGTGGTTCGGGTCGATCCGCGACATCCGGGCCGCGTCTCGCGACGAGCTCGCTGCGGTCGAGGGCGTCGGCGGCATCATCGCCGATTCACTCATCGATTGGTTCTCGGTCGACTGGCATCGCGAGATCGTCGACCGATGGGAACGGGCGGGCGCGCAGCTCGCCACGCCGGGTCATCCCGGCCCCGGCGCGGCAGTCGTGGAGGGTGGCGTGCTCGAGGGCATCACCGTCGTCGCGACCGGCACACTCGAGGGCTACACGCGTGAAGGTGCACAGGAGGCGATCCTCGCGGCCGGCGGCAAAGCGGCATCCTCCGTCTCGAAGAAGACCGACTTCGTCGCGGCCGGGCCGGGTGCGGGCTCGAAGCTGGCCAAGGCGGAGCAATTGGGCGTGCGGATCATCGACGCCACGCAATTCCGCGTGCTCGTCGAGCAGGGGCCCGCCGCCCTCGGACCCGCGCCGGAGGCCTGACCGGCGCCAGCGGTCTCCACGCCGGCTCAGTCGGCGAGCAGCTGCTCCCGGACCTGCTTGCGCAGCACCTTCCCGATGAGAGACTTCGGGAGCTCCTCGACGACAACGAGCCGCCGCGGCACCTTGTACGGCGTGAGGATGCCGCGGACGAACTCCCGCACGGCCGCCTCGTCGAAGCTCGCCCCCGGGTTCACGACCACCGCGGCCACGACGTCCTCGCCGGAGCGCACGCTGGGAAGACCCACCACCGCGGCATCCGCGATGCTCGGGTGCTGACGGAGCGCGATCTCGACCTCCGTCGGGGCGACGTTGAAGCCGCCCGTGATGATGAGCTCCTTGATGCGGTCGACGATGCGGACGAACCCCGCGTCGTCGATCGTCACGATGTCGCCCGTCCGGAACCAGCCGTCGACGAACACCTTCTCCGTCTCCTCGGGCTTTCCGTAGTAGCCGGAGAACACCTGCGGTCCGCGGACGAGCAGTTCGCCACGCTCACCGGGGGCGACATCGACGGTCGGGTCGTCGGGATCCACCACCCGGCATTCCGTTCCGGGCAGAGGCAGACCGACCGTCCCCGGTACGCGATTGTCCGCCACGGGGTTCGCCATGAGGACCGGCGAGCACTCCGAGAGCCCGTAGCCCTCCACGAGGAACCCGCCGGACTCGGCTTCGAACGGCACCACCAGTTCGTGGGGAAGCGCCATCGCACCCGAGATCGCGACCTCGGTTCCCGCCAGCGACACGCCCTGGTCACGAGCTGCAGCCAGGAGGCGCTCCGCGATCGGCGGCACAAGCGGGAGGAAGGTGGCGGGATGCCGCTTGTGCGCGGCGAGCACGAGATCGGGATCGAACCGCGGGAACAGGACGAGGCGCGCGCCCATCGACATCGCGAAGGTCAGGCAGAGCGTCAGTCCGTACGCGTGGAACATCGGCAGCACGGCGTAGACCACGCACCCCTCTCCGCGGGTGATGGTCGGCACCCATGCGCGGGCCTGGGCCGCGTTCGCGAGGAGGTTCCGATGCGTGAGGGCGGCGCCCTTCGGGTTGCCGGTGGTGCCACTGGTGTACTGGATCAGCGCCAGGTCGTCGGTGTCGGGGCCCGGGTGGGATGCCGGGAGCGCGGCGTGGGACACCGCATCGTTCCAGGTTCCACGGACGCGGGCCCTCGGGATCGGCGAGTGGAGGGCCTCCCGCGAGGCGCGGGCTTTTGCTACCGGCAGCCGGAGGGCGACGCGCAGTCGCCACGGCATGGCGGTGGTCACATCGACCGCGACGATCGTCCGCAGGGCGAGATCTCCCGGGAACTCGAGGAGCGACTCGACGAGCTTGCTCCAGACGATGGCCACCTTCGCCCCGTGGTCCTCGAACTGCTTGCGCATCTCGCGCGGCGTGTAGAGCGGGTTGTGCTCGATGACGACGGCACCCAGACGCAGCACGGCGTAGAAGGCGACGATGTGCTGCGGGCAGTTGGGCAGGATGAGTGCGACCCTGTCGCCCCGGCGCACACCCGCCTCGTGCAGGTATCCCGCGGCCCGCTCGACCTGCGCCTGCAGCGTCCCGTAGTCGATCGTGCGCCCGAAGAACTCCAGCGCCGGCGCCGTCGGATGATCGGCCGCCGAACGCGAGACGATGTCGACCAGCGAGCCGTCGATGGCGTCGAGGTCGTCGGGGACGCCGTCCGCGTAGCTGGCGATCCACGGACGGGGCGGGTCGTACGTCGTAGTCACCCCGCCAGCCTACGGCCGTCTCCGGGCGCACGTGCTGCCCGAACTAGACTGGGGGAGTGTCAGAAATCACCCCCGATCTCGTTCGCCATCTCGGCGTGCTCGCCCGGATCCAGCTGAGTGACGACGAGGTGCAGCGCCTCACCGGCCAGCTGGACGCCATCGTCGACAACATCGCGAAGGTCTCGGAGGTCGCCACCCCCGAGGTCGCCGCGACGAGCCACCCGATCCCGCTCCGGAACGTCTTCCGCCCCGACGTCCCCGGTGACATGCTCACCGTCGACGAGGTGCTCCAGAATGCGCCGGATGCCGCCGACGGCCGCTTCCGCGTGACCGCGATCCTGGGGGAGGAGCAGTGAGCGACATCCTGAAGCTGACCGCTGCGGACCTGTCCGCGAAGCTGCGTTCGGGCGAGATCTCGAGCGTCGAGGCCACGCATGCCCACCTCGATCGGATCGCTGCCGTCGACGGCGAGGTGCACGCGTTCCTCCACGTCTCCGATCACGCCGTCGAGGTGGCATCCGACATCGACCGTCGCCGCGCGGCCGGCGAAGAACTCGGCGACCTCGCCGGTGTGCCCCTGGCCATCAAGGATGTGCTCGTCACGACCGACATGCCCTCCACGAGCGGATCGAAGATCCTCGAGGGGTACATGTCCCCCTACGACGCGACCGTCGTCGCCCGCGCCCGTGCCGCCGGACTCGTGCCCCTCGGCAAGACCAACATGGACGAGTTCGCGATGGGGTCATCGACGGAGCACTCCGCGTACGGCCCGACGCGCAACCCGTGGGACCTGGACCGGATCCCCGGTGGTTCCGGTGGCGGCTCGGCCGCGGCCGTCGCCGCCTTCGAGGCGCCGCTGGCCCTCGGCTCGGACACCGGCGGATCGATCCGTCAGCCCGCGCACGTGACCGGAACGGTCGGCATGAAGCCGACCTACGGCGGTGTCAGCCGCTACGGCGCGATCGCCCTCGCCTCCAGCCTCGACCAGGTCGGACCCGTCTCGCGGACCGTGCTCGACTCGGCACTGCTCCACGACGTCATCGGCGGGCACGACCCGCACGACGCCACCTCGCTCACCGACGCCTGGCCGTCCTTCGCCGCCGCGGCCCGTGAGGGCGCGACCGGTGAGGTGCTGAAGGGTTTGAAGGTCGGCGTCATCCGCGAGCTCGACGACACCGGGTTCCAGGCGGGCGTTTCGGAGTCGTTCCGCGCGTCGCTTTCCGCCATGGAGGCCGCCGGCGCCGAGATCGTCGAGGTGAGCGCACCGCACTTCGAGTACGGTGTCGCCGCGTACTACCTGATCCTGCCCGCAGAAGCCTCCAGCAACCTCGCGAAGTTCGACTCGGTCCGGTTCGGCATGCGGGTCGACGTGCCCGGCGGCACCGTCGAGGACGTGATGGCCGCCACCCGCGACGCCGGATTCGGCGACGAGGTCAAGCGCCGCGTGATCCTCGGTACCTACGCCCTGTCGGCGGGCTACTACGACGCCTATTACGGCAGCGCCCAGAAGGTCCGGACGCTCATCCAGCGCGACTTCGACGAGGCGTTCGCGCAGGTCGACGTCATCGCGACGCCGTCTGCGCCGACGACGGCGTTCCGTCTCGGTGAGAAGCTCGACGACCCGATCCAGATGTACCTCAACGACGTCACGACCATCCCGGTGAACCTCGCGGGCGTGCCGGGGATCTCGATCCCGTCGGGTCTTGCGGCTGAAGACGGTCTGCCCGTCGGCATCCAATTCGTCGCCCCCGCCCGCGAGGACGCCCGCCTGTACCGCGTCGGGGCTGCGCTGGAAGCGCTGCTCGTCGACAGCTGGGGCGGTCCGATCCTCGACCGTGCCCCGATCCTCGGAGGAGCCCGCTGATGGCCAAGGACGCGCTGATGGACTTCGACAAGGCGCTCGAGCTGTTCGAGCCCGTGCTCGGTTTCGAGGTCCACGTCGAGCTCAACACCGAGACCAAGATGTTCTCGCCCGCCGGGAACCCGGCGAACGAGGCGAACCACGACGCCGCGCCGAACACGCTCGTCGCCCCGGTCGACATGGGCCTGCCGGGTTCGCTGCCGGTGGTCAACGAGACCGCGGTCCGGTATTCGATCAGCCTGGGCCTCGCTCTCGGCTGCTCGATCGCGCCGTCGAGCCGGTTCGCGCGGAAGAACTACTTCTACCCCGACCTCGGCAAGAACTATCAGATCTCGCAGTACGACGAGCCGATCGCCTTCGAGGGCAGCGTCGAGATCGAGCTGGAGGGCGGCGACGTCGTCCAGATCCCGATCGAGCGCGCGCACATGGAGGAGGATGCCGGCAAGCTCACCCACATGGGTGGCTCGACCGGCCGCATCCAGGGCGCCGAGTACTCGCTCGTCGACTACAACCGCGCCGGCGTGCCGCTCGTCGAAATCGTCACGAAGCCGATCTTCGGCACCGAGCACCGGGCACCCGAGGTCGCGAAGGCCTACGTTGCCGCGATCCGCGACATCGTGCGCTCGCTCGGCATCTCGGAGGCGCGGATGGAGCGCGGCAACCTCCGCTGCGACGCCAACGTCTCGCTGCGCCCCCGCGGCCAGGAGAAGCTCGGGACCCGCACCGAGACGAAGAACGTCAACTCCATGCGCTCGGTCGAGCGCGCGGTGCGGTACGAGATCCAGCGGCAGGCGGCGATCCTCGCCGCGGGCGGCACGATCACGCAGGAAACCCGCCACTGGCACGAGGACACCGGCCGCACGTCGCCCGGTCGTCCCAAGTCCGATGCGGATGACTACCGCTACTTCCCGGAGCCCGACCTGCTCCCCGTCGAGCCGTCGGAAGAGCTGATCGAACAGCTGCGGGCGGCACTGCCCGAGGCGCCCGCGGTGTACCGCCGCCGACTCAAGTCCGAGTGGGGCTTCACCGACCTCGAGTTCCAGGACGTCGCGAACGGCGGGCTGCTCACCGAAGTCGAGGCGACGATCGCATCCGGAGCGTCGCCGGCATCCGCCCGCAAGTGGTGGACAGGAGAGATCACCCGCGTCGCGAACGCCCAGGGCGCCGAGCCCGCCGCTCTCGTCTCGCCCGCGTCGGTCGCCGAACTGCAGAAGCTGGTGGATGCCGGCACGCTCACCGACAAGCTCGCGCGCCAGGTGCTCGAAGGCGTCATCGCCGGTGAGGGCACGCCGCAGCAGGTCGTCGACGCGCGGGGGCTCGCGGTGGTCTCGGACGACGGTGCACTCATCGCCGCGATCGACGAGGCCCTCGCCGCGCAGCCTGACGTCCTCGCGAAGATCCAGGACGGCAAGGTGCAGGCCGCCGGCGCCGTCATCGGAGCCGTCATGAAGGCCATGAAGGGCCAGGCGGATGCCGCACGCGTCCGCGAGCTCATCCTGGAGCGCGCAGGGCAAGCCTGACTCCGATCGTCGATGCCGCCGCGCCGATGCCCGATCCGGGCTCGGTGTCGGCGGCATCGTCGACAATGGAGGTATGGGGCGCGGCGACGGGACGGGGCGGATCGTCTCTGCCGACGATGCCGACGACACCGGGACACGCATCCTGCACGTCGACATGGACGCCTTCTACGCGTCCGTCGAGGTGCTCCACGACCCGTCGCTCGCGGGCAGGCCCCTGATCGTGGGCGGGATGGAGGGGCGCGGCGTCGTCTCGAGTGCGTCCTATGAAGCGCGCCGTTTCGGGGTGAGGTCCGCCATGTCGGTCGGCCGTGCACTGCAGCTGTGCCCGCAGGCGATCGTCGTCGTCCCGCGCTTCGAGCGCTATTCGGAGGTGTCGAAGAAGGTCATGGGGATCTTCCGCGACATCACCCCCCTCGTTGAGCCGCTGTCGATCGACGAGGCCTTCCTCGACGTCGGCGGCGCCCGCAGACTGTGGGGCAGCCCGGGCCGGATCGGCCGGATGGTGCGCGCTCGTGTGCTGGCGGAGACCGGCCTCACCTGCAGCGTCGGCGTCGCCGCCACCAAACACGTCGCCAAGATCGCCTCCACGGCGTCCAAGCCGGACGGCCTCCTCATCGTCAGCGAGGCGGAGACCCAGGCCTTCCTCGCGTCACGGCCCGTTGGGGCGCTCTGGGGCGTCGGGCCCAAAGCCGTCGAGGCCCTCGAATCCCGCGGCATCCGGATGGTCTCCGACGTCCTCCGCACGCCCCGCGGGGTGCTCGACCGGGCGCTCGGACCCGCGCTGGGCGCCCGGATCTCACAGCTCGCGCGCGGACATGATCCGCGTTCGGTGCAGACCGAGCACACCGAAAAGAGCATCGGACACGAAGAGACGTTCCTGGAAGACGTCGCCGACATGGCCACGTTGCGCAGCGAATTCCGACGTCTCGCCGATCGGGTTGCTGGCAGGCTCCGCGCAGGGGGGTGGGAGGCTCGCACCATCGCCGTCAAAGTGCGTCTGTCGGACTTCACGACCCTGTCCCGCTCGGTCAGCGTGCCGGAGCCCACGAATGTGGGGCAGCGCATCGGCGACGTCGCCATCGAGCTGTTCTCGAAGATCGAGCTGTCTCAGCCGGTCCGCTTGGTTGGGGTGCGGGCCGAGAAGCTCGTCGGCGGTGGCTTCGGTGGGATGGCGCTCTGGGACGACGACGAAGACTGGCGCCGCGTCGATGCCGCCCTCGACGACGCTCGTTCTCGTTTCGGCCGCGGCGCCGTGACGAGGGCGAGCACGCTCGGGCCTCGTCGTGACGTCAACGCGCTTCCCACCAACCCGCGACCACCGCGCAATCCGGACGCCGGAGATACCTGAGCGCGAAGCGGCTCCGACGGCTACCGTGGACACATGGCCACCCTCCCTCTCGAACTCGGCAAGCAATTCGCCTCCCTCGGCGCAGACACCGTCTACGGCGAGCAGCAGGACATCGACGGCATCCGTGTGATCCCCGTCGCACTCGCCTGGTCGGGCTTCGGCGCCGGCGAGGACACCTCCGGTGGTGCGGGCGGCGGAGGTGGGGGAGTGGTGATCCCGGTCGGTGCGTACATCCGCAAGGGCGATGACCTCCGGTTCGAGCCCAACCTGGTGTCGTTGCTCGCCGTCGGCATCCCCTTCATCTGGGTTGCGGGACGGGCGCTCAGCCGCATCATCCGTGCCCTCAAGCGCTGATCCCCTCGGCGCGGCGATCACCACGGCTGCCCAGCGACTCCACGCTGCGGCGGAGGAGCGGTCGCGTCGACCTCTGATCATCCTGATCGACGGCCGCTCCGGGGCGGGCAAGAGCACGCTCGCGAGCCGCCTGAAGGACCTCTGGTCACCCCCGACGACGGTCGCGTGCCTCGGGCTCGATGAGGTCTACCCCGGGTGGGATGGCCTCGCGGCGGCATCCGACGCCCTCGCCGGGATGCTCCGGGAGGCGCGCTTCGGACGCCCCCTGGTCTGGCGGGGATGGGACTGGACGAAGGGCGCATGGGGGCGCGAACGCCGTCGCGGTCCGGCGGACGTCCTCATCGTCGAGGGCGCGGGCGCCGTCACGGCGGACACGGCCGGCATCGCCGACCTGCGGGTGTGGGTGGACGCACCGGCGGCGGCGCGGCGCGAGCGAGCGCTGCGGCGGGACGGCGAGACCTTCCGACCCCACTGGGAACGGTGGGCGCTCCAGGAGGATCGTCACATCCTCACGCACTGGCCAGGCTCGCTCGCCGACCTCACGGTCGAACTGCCCTGACGCCTCAGGAACCCAGCGCCTGCACGAGACCGTCGAGCCGGTACCCGAGCCAGTCGTACACGCCGTAGCGGGGATCCCCGCCCTCGTGGTCGTCATCGTCGACGATCCCCAGGCGACTCGCGAGCACCAGTCGAAGCGCCGCCAGGGTCTTCAGCCAGGCCGATGTCGCCTCCGCGTCGAGGACCACCGTGAGCGACTCCTCCGCCTCCGCCCGGTCGAGATCGTCGATGAGCGGGACCGCACCCCGATGACGCAGGCTCGCACGCATGAGTGCGGCATCCGCTCGACGACGGGCGTGCAGGTCACCCTCGGTCAGGCGCCGAAACTCCGCCGAGGCCGCCTCATCGTCTCGGTACGCGGCGGGGGACAACCGATCGACGGCGGGATCGCCGACCGGCCCGGATGCGAGGAGCTCGTCGAACTGTCCGACCAGATCGGCGAGGTGTGCCGCCTCGAGCAGACTGAGCTCGAGGGTGATCCGCGGCCCGCTCATGTCCCCGCCTGCTGGACCGTGGCCCACAGCCCGTAGTCGTGCATCGCCTGAGTGTGGAGTTCCATCTGCTCGCGCCCGCCCTCGGCGACGATCGCGCGGCCGTCGTGGTGCACCGCGAGCATCAGCCGGTTGGCCTCCTCAGCGGAGTAGCCGAAGTACGTGCGGAACACGTGGACCACATACCCCATGAGGTTCACCGGATCGTTCCAGACCACGGTCTGCCACGGACCCGAGGAGGCGGCTCGGAGATCGACGTGCAGATCCTCCATCGGCATCGCGGTCGACATCACGCCCACCCGAGCTCGTGCAGGCGCGCGTCGTCGATGCCGTAGAAGTGGGCGATCTCGTGGACGAGGGTGGTGTGGATCTCGTCGCGCAGCTGGGGGAGGTCGTCGCAGGCGTCCAGATGGGGCTCGCGGTACACAATGATGCGGTCAGGCAGCTCGCCGAGGCCGTATCGGTCGCGCTCGGTGAGGGCGAGCCCGTCGTACAAGCCCAGCAGATCGAGGCTGCCGTCCTCAGGACGGTCCTCCACCACGAACACGACGTTGTCGAGTCCGGCGAGCATCTCGGCGGGGAGCGCATCGATCTCGGCGGACACGAGGCCCTCGAATGCCTCGGCATCCAACTCGACCATGACCACGCCCTCCCGAGGGGAGTGAATGGGGTGAGTAACGGGACTTGAACCCGCGACCCCCTGGACCACAACCAGGTGCTCTACCAACTGAGCTATACCCACCATGTGCCCGTTTCCGGGCAACCCCACAAGTGTATTACACCCCGGCAGCGAACGACGACACCGCGGCCGCAGCGGCCGTTCGCGCATCGTCGCTGGACGGTCCGGGTGCCGGGACGAAGACCGTGTCGCGGTAGTACGCGAGCTCGCGCACACTCTCGCGGATGTCGGCGAGGGCGCGGTGACCGCCGTCCTTCGCGGGCGCGTTGAAGTATGCCCGCGGATACCAGCGCCGGGCGAGCTCCTTCACGCTGGAGACGTCGACGTTGCGGTAGTGGAGCCACCGATCGACGCGCGGCATGTAGCGAGCCAGGAACATCCGATCGGTGCCGATCGTGTTGCCCGCCAGGGGAGCCTTGCCCTCGGGCACGAACCGCTGGATGTACTCGAGCACCTGGAACTCCGCGTCGGCGAGGCTCACACCTCCCGGGATCTCGGTCAGCAGACCCGAGGACTCGTGCATCTTCGTGACGAAGTCGTTCATGTTCTCGAGAGCCGAGGCATCGGGCTTGATCACGATCTGGAATCCCGGATCGAGCACGTTCAGCTCGAAGTCGGTGATCACGACGGCGACCTCGACGAGTTCGTCGACGCTCAGGTCGAGCCCCGTCATCTCGCAGTCGATCCAGACGAGTCGGTCGTTCTCCGCTGCCACGGTGGGCTCCTCCCGATGCGGCCACGACCGGTGTCGGTGACCGAGAGTCCCTCCAGGAGGATTCGAACCCCCGACCTGGCGGGTAGAAACCGCTCGCTCTGTCCACTGAGCTATGGAGGGAAGGACTCCGCCCAGATTACCGCTCCTGCCGCTGCGTCGAGTCAGGACGCCACGAGCGTCCCCGGTGCGCGGCGCGTCTCCCAGCGCGCCGACAGGTCCATCGCGAGGTGCACCGCCGGTCCGATGAGCGCCGCGAACAGGACTGTGCCGAGCCCGACCGTCCCTCCGAGCAGCCACCCGGTCAGGAGCACGGTGCCCTCCACGATGAAGCGGCAGAGCCAGATCGGCCATCCCAGCCGCGCGTGGAGTCCCGTCATGAGACCGTCACGGGGACCGGGTCCGAACCGTGTGCCGATGTAGACGGCGGATGCCACGGCGATCGCGGCGATGCCGAGCAGGAACACGAGCACGCCCCAGACGAAGCCCTCGACCGGCGGGATGATCTCCAATGCGCCCTGCATGACCGTGCCGACCACGAGGATGTTGGCGATCGTGCCGAACCCCGGGCGCTGGCGCAGGGGGATCCAGAGGAGGAGGACGACGGCGCCCAGGATCACCACGATCCACCCGATCCCGATTCCTGTCTGGAGGGAGAGACCTTCCGCCAGGACGGTCCACGGATCGAGGCCGACTCCGGCCTGCACCAGGAGGGCGCAGCCCACCCCGTACACGATGAGGCCGAGGAAGAGTCGGATCAGGCGCAACAGCATGCATCCATTTGACCGTACGATTGGACCCATCACAGCAGTCCAATCTTCGATCGGTGGCCTCATGGATTCGCGCATCGGTGCCCGCGCCCTCTCCGCTGCGCTGGGCGGCTGGCGGACCAGGATGCCGACCTACGAGGCCCTGGCCGACGGAATCCGCCTGCTGTGCCTGGACAACCGACTCGCCGCCTACACCGCGCTCCCCGCCGAGCGCGAGCTCGCGCAGATCCTGGAGGTCAGCCGCACGACGGTCGCCGCCGCATACCGGAGCCTCCGACGCAGCGGTCACATCGAGAGCGCGCGCGGCTCGGGCAGCGTGACCCTGCCCCAGGCGCGACGCGCCTCGGGGCGGGTGCTCTCGGGTGCCGACGGCATCGACCTCCAGCAGGCCAGCCCCGCAGCGTGGCCCGGGCTCGCGGGGGTGATCGCCGACGCCGCCGCCGATGCCGCCTCCCTGGTGGGACGGCCCGGCTACGACATCGTCGGGAGCACCGCGCTGCGTGCGGCGATCGCCGATCGCTATACGGCCCGCGGCATCCCCACCACCGTCGAGCAGATCCTCGTCACCAACGGCGGTCAGCATGCGATCCACCTCGTCACCGCGGGACTGCTCAGCCGCGGCGACATCGCCCTCATGGAGACGCCGACCTATCCCCACGCAGCGGAGGCCGTGCGTGCCACCGGCGCGCGGCTCACGGGCCTGCCCGTCAGCACCGACAGCGGTTGGGACCTCGATCGCGCCGAGCAGGCATTCCGCCGCGCGCGCCCGACCATCGGCTACCTGATGCCGTGGTTCCAGAATCCGACCGGTCGGTCGATGGACGCGCGGGACATCGCGACGATCCGCGCGGCCGCCGCGCGAGCGGGGACGACGCTCGTGCTGGACGAGACGACCGCGGAGCTCGCCATCGACCCCTCGGGCGTCCCGGAGGGAGACTTCGGCATCGGAGCCGTCCGGATCGGGTCGCTCGGGAAGTCCGTGTGGGGCGGACTCCGCATCGGATGGGTCCGCGCGGATGCGGCGCTCGTGCGCCGGCTGGTCGGGCTCCGCCCGCACCGCGATCTCGGCACGCCCGAGCTCGAGCAGGCCATCGCTGCGCGTCTGCTGCGGATGATGCCCGAGATCCTGCCCCAGCGTGCCGCGCTGCTGCGGACCGGACGTGACACCGTCGTCGCGGAGCTGCGCACGCGCCTTCCCGAGTGGCACGTGCCCGACGTCGCGGGGGGAGTCTCGCTCTGGGTCGGGCTCGACGCACCGCTCAGCGGCGCACTCGTGATGGCGGCGCGTGATCGGGGCGTGCACCTCTCCGCGGGCCCGCGCTTCGCCCTCGACGGCGGCCACGACGGTCATCTCCGCATTCCCTTCACGGCGCCTCCGCGGCAGCTCCGCGACGCGGTCGACGTCCTCGCCCAGGTGTGGCCTTCGGTGCGCGCAGGCGCCCCCGCTGAGGCGACCGACGTGATGGCCGCGATCGTCTGAGCGCCCGCGACGGTCGCATCACCGCGAGTGATGGAGCGCGGCCACGGCGTCTTCGAGCCGACAGAAGTCCCCGAGGGGCAGGAACGCGCCCCGGGTGGGGTGGAAACGCCGCGCCTCGACCCGATCGCCTCGCATCGCCACATGGCCGATCACGCGACCCTGGGCGTCGACGACGCGCCAGAGGTCGAGTCCGACGGCGCGCAGCTCGTATCCTCGGAAGCGGACCGGCAGGGCCGGAGCCGGCGATCGGATCATTCGTTTCACCTCCATGCTCCGAACGCTAGGCGGACCCTCCGACATCGCCCGCGAGGGAACACCCGCCGACCGCCGGGCGTTGTGCTGAACGACGAAACGACACACAAGGAGAACCTCGAAATGACGACGTACGTTCTTGCCGGCGGATGCTTCTGGTGCCTGGATGCCGCCTATCGCGCTCTGGAAGGAGTCAGCGAGGTGGAGTCGGGCTACGTGGGAGGCACGGCCGTCGCCCCGACCTACGAGCAGGTATGCACCGGGACGACCGGACACGCCGAGGCCGTGAGAGTCACCTTCGATCCCGACGTGATCCCCGCCGACGTCATCCTCGACGCGTTCTTCACGATGCACGATCCGCGCCAGCTGAACCGCCAGGGCAACGACGTGGGAACCCAGTACCGCTCCGCGATGTTCCCGGCCGACGACGAGCAGCGCGCGGAGTTCGCGCGGGCCCTCGAACGCGCGTCCGAGTTCTGGGACGGCGGGATCGTCACGACGACCGAGCCCCTGACCACCTTCTATCCGGCCGAGGAGTATCACCAGGACTTCTTCGCGAAGAACCCCGGACAGGGCTACTGCCTGGCCGTGGCCGTGCCGAAGGTCAACAAGGTGCGCGCCCGCTTCGCGGAGTACGTCAAGGCCTGACGCCTCCTCCACACCCCTGATGTCCTCGTCCCGGTTCCCCGGGGCGAGGACATCGTCGTCTCCGCCAGCCGCACCTGTCCCAGCATGAGTGTGCTCCGGCGTCCGCCGGGCACGCGGACGCCGGAGCATCCGGTTTCGAGAGAGGAACACCATGAAGGACCACATCACGATCGTCGGCAACGTCGGCGCGGAACCTGAGCTGCGGCGCCTGGCCGACGGCACGACGATCGCGGCACTGCGGGTCGCGACCCAGGACCGGCACCTCGACACGAAGTCCGGAGAGTGGGTCGACGGAGCGACGAGCTGGTACGACGTCTCCGCGTTCCGCGGCCTCGGCGAGAACGTGCTCGCGTCGATCCGTCGAGGCCAGCGCGTGATCGTCTCGGGCGCGCTCACCATCCGACGGTGGGAGAACGGCGATCGCAGCGGAACCTCGGCCGAGATCGTCGCCGCCGCCATCGGGCCCGAGCTCAAGTTCGGCACCACGGTCTTCACCGGCCGGCCGACCGTCAAAACGCCGGCACCGACCTCACCGGAGACCCCGGCCGAGCCTGTGGACGCCACCGTCGCCTCATCGTCCGGCTGGGCGCCGGCGCCGGGGGAGGGGCCGTTCTGATCTCAGCGGACTCGCTGCCCGCACCCCCTAGACTGTGCCCGTGCGCCGACACCAACACGAGACCCCGTCCCGTCTGCTCGTCGTCGCTTCGGCTGTCCTCCTCGCGGCATCCGTGACCGCCTGCACACCGGGGGGTGCGGGCCCGTCGGCGAGCTCATCGCCGACGGCGACCGTCACGGCCGCACCCACGGCGCCGTCCCCGACCGCAACGCCCACTCCGGCGCCCGAGATCCCCGGAGGGGACGCGTCGGCCAACCTCGAGCGCTTCACCGACGTCGTCGAGGGTGTGTGGGATGCAGGCCGATCGGTCGCCGGTCGTGACTACATCGATGCGCTGGTCGATGCGGGTTTCGCAAAGGACGCCATGGAGGTCACGTTCGACCGAACTTCGGTGGACGATCCTGCAGACAGCATCCAGTTCTCCGTGCACATCGGGACGGAATGTCTCGTCGGTCAGGTCGGCCCGTCGGTGAGGGGTCCGATCACCCGTGTGCTCCCGGAGCTTCCGGCGGAGAACTGCCTGGTCGGAGAGACGCGCACCATCGACTGGTGATGGCTCCGCCGGGGCGGCGTCCCGCGGTCCCGCGCACCCGCCGACTGCGCCGGCACCTCGTGGATTGCTAGGCTGGGATCAGACTTCCCGCTCGTTCCGAGGTTCCTCCCGCAGGCTTCCTGACGACGAGCCGCCGCCTCAGTGCGGTCCCTCTGACTCGAAGGTGGTGCCCTCGTGGCCGAATACATCTATTCCATGGTCCGCGCCCGGAAGGCCGTCGGCGAGAAGCTCATCCTCGACGACGTGACCATGGCGTTCCTGCCCGGCGCGAAGATCGGCATGGTCGGCCCGAATGGCGCCGGTAAGTCGACGATCCTCAAGATCATGGCCGGGCTCGACACACCCTCCAACGGTGAGGCCAAGCTCTCGCCCGGATTCTCCGTCGGCATCCTCATGCAGGAGCCCGAGCTCGACGAGACGAAGACCGTCCTGGAGAACATCCAGGACGGCGTGGCGATCAAGCCCAAGCTCGACCGATTCAACGAGATCTCCGCGCTCATGGCCGACCCGGATGCCGATTTCGACGCTCTGCTGGCCGAGATGGGGACGCTGCAGGAGGAGATCGACGCGGCCGACGGCTGGGACCTGGACTCCCAGCTCGCTCAGGCCATGGACGCCCTGCGCACACCGCCCGCCGACGCCGCGATCGCTCCGCTCTCCGGTGGTGAGAAGCGCCGTGTCGCCCTCGCGAAGCTCCTGCTGCAGAAGCCCGATCTGCTCCTGCTCGACGAGCCCACCAACCACCTCGACGCCGAGAGCGTGCTCTGGCTCGAGCAGCACCTCCAGGCATACAAGGGCGCCGTCATCGCGATCACGCACGACCGGTACTTCCTGGACAACGTGGCCGAGTGGATCGCCGAGGTCGACCGCGGCCGCCTCATCGGATACGAGGGCAACTACTCGACCTACCTCGAGAAGAAGGGCGAGCGACTCGACGTCCAGGGCAAGAAGGACGCGAAGCTCGCCAAACGACTCAAGGAAGAGCTCGAGTGGGTGCGCTCGAGCGCCAAGGGACGCCAGACCAAATCGAAGGCGCGACTCGCGCGCTACGAGGAGATGGCCGCCGAGGCCGAGCGGACCCGGAAGCTCGACTTCGAGGAGATCACCATCCCGCCGGGGCCGCGCCTCGGGAACGTCGTCATCGAGGCGAAGAAGCTGCAGAAGGGCTTCGACGGTCGCTCGCTGATCGACGGGCTCAGCTTCAGCCTCCCGCCGAACGGCATCGTCGGCGTGATCGGCCCCAACGGCGTCGGCAAGACGACGCTGTTCAAGACGATCGTCGGCCTCGAGCCGCTCGACGGCGGTGACCTCAAGATCGGTGAGACGGTGAAGATCAGCTACGTCGATCAGTCGCGCTCCAACATCGACCCCAGCAAGACGCTCTGGGAGGTCGTCTCCGACGGCCTCGACATCATCACTGTCGGGAAGACCGAGATCCCTTCGCGGGCGTATGTCTCGAAGTTCGGCTTCAAGGGGCCGGACCAGCAGAAGAAAGCCGGCGTGCTCTCCGGTGGCGAGCGGAACCGTCTGAACCTCGCGCTGACGCTGAAGGAGGGCGGCAACCTGCTCCTCCTCGACGAGCCGACCAACGACCTCGACGTCGAGACGCTGAGCTCGCTCGAGAACGCCCTGCTCGAGTTCCCCGGCTGTGCCGTGGTCATCACTCACGACCGGTGGTTCCTCGACCGCATCGCGACGCACATCCTCGCCTACGAGGGCACGGCGGAGAACCCTGACCGGTGGTACTGGTTCGAGGGCAACTTCGAGGCGTACGAGGCCAACAAGATCGAGCGCCTCGGTGCCGATGCGGCCAACCCGGCGAAGTCGACGTACCGCAAGCTGACGCGTGACTGACGCCCGCATCCGCGTCCCCATCCATCTGCGGTGGGGCGATCTCGACGCGTACAACCATGTCAACAACGCGTCCATGCTGAAGCTCCTCGAAGAGGCGCGGGTGCGAGCCTTCTGGCTCCCGGGCGCAACGGAGCGTGCCGTCCCGACGGCCGTCATCGACGCCAGTCATGGCGCGGCGCAGCTGACGCTGATCGCTCGGCAGGAGATCGAATACCTCGCGCCGGTGCCGTACCAGCGCGATCCGATCGACATCCAGATGTGGTTCGGCAAGATCGGCGGATCGAGTGCCGAGGTGAACTACGAGGTGTTCTCGCCGGTGGGCACCGACCCCGTCGTGCTGTACGCGCGGGCCTCCACCGTGATCGTCCAGGTGGATGCCGCGACGGGAAGACCCGTCCGGCTGTCGCCGGAGACGCGGGCTGCGTGGGAGCCGTATCTCGGTGACCCGCTCCCGGCGCTCGGGCGCCGCTGACGCGCGTCCGGCGCGACGAGGAGTCAGCTCGCGGGGACCCGGACCATGATCTCCTGGGCCACGCTCGCGACCAGCGAGCCGTCCTGCGCGAAGATCCGTCCCGTCGCGAGCCCTCGGCCGCCTCGGGCGCTCGGCGATTCCTGGACGTAGAGCAGCCACTCGTCGACCCGGGCCGGGCGATGCCACCACATCGCGTGATCGAGGCTCGCCACTTTCAGCCCCGGCGTTCCCCAGGCGACGCCATGCGCCCGCAGGACCGACTCCTGGATGGTCAGGTCGCTCATGTAGGCGAGCGCCGCGCGGTGCAGGCGCGGGTCGTCGGGGACGGCGCCGCGCGTGCGCATCCAGACCGCCTGGTGCGCCGTATGCGCGCCCACGACCGACTCGTAGATGGGGGAATCGACGTGTCTGATCTCGACGGGGCTGCGGTCGAAATGGCGTTTGGACATCGGGTGGAGCCCTTCGATGTCCATCTCGCTCGGGATCTCGTCGGGACCGGGGACCGCCGGCATGGTGTGGGCGTGCTCGAGTCCATCGGCGTGCGTCTCGAACGAGGCGATCATTGAAAAGATCGGGACGCCGTCCTGGAAGGCCTGCGTGCGCCGGGTGGAGAAGGAGCGCCCGTCGTGGATCCGGTCGACGGAGAAGGTCATCCCGCGAGCGGAGTCGCCGGGCCGGAGGAAGTAGCCGTGCATCGAGTGCGCCGCGCGTCCCTCCTCGACGGTGCGCTCGGCGGCGACGACGGCCTGCGCGAGAACCTGGCCGCCGAAGACCCGCCCGAGGGGCATCACCTGCGAGACGCCGGTGAAGATGTCCTCCGTCGTGCGAGCGTCGCTCGAGGACAGGTCGAGGACGGCGAGAAGCCCGTCGACGAGGCTCGGTCCACTCACCGTCACGCTCCGCTCCGAGCGGCCACGCACACGCTCGCTTGGTAGTTTAGGTCGGATGTCCCACGAGCTCGTCTTCCCCGATCCGCGCGCGGCGGCTGACCTCTTGACCTTCGCCGGTCGAGCGGCGCGACTGTCCGATCCGGCCGTCCGACTGCGGGCGGCATCCGGGGTCATGGCCGTCTCGACGGCACCGCTGTCTCCCCGTGGGTTCGGGGAGGAGACGCCGACGGTCCTCGCCATGCGCTTCGTCCACACCGATCCCGAGCTCGAGTGCGACCTCGTCGTGGATGCCGGGGCCCTGCGCGCCGGGGAAGAGGGCCGGGTGGCCCTTCCGGACAGCGGGATCTCGGCCGCCTGGGCGGGCATCTCGCCGCCGCGGTCGGGCTGGCTGCGCGTGGGAGAGCTCGCCACCGGGGCGATGCGGGAGGTCGCCCGCCGTGGCGTCGACGAGGTGGCGCGGATGCTGCCCGCCAATCCCGGGGATGACGTCGTCCGGAGTGTCCGGTCCGCGGTGTGGGGGCGGACGGATGCTACGCTCCTCGCCACCCCCGCAGGCGCAGCGTTCGCCGCCGATGCGATGGGGTTCCTCGGCGGCGAGGAAGCGGTCGGCGTCCACCGGACCGGCACCTGGACGCGACTGTCCATGCAGCGGGGGCATGTCCTGGTGCGAGCCGGCAACCCCACCGGGCTCACGGCGGTGCGGACGACGGGCGGTCGCTGACCTCAGGAGGGCTCGGGGTGCACCGTGAGATCGGTTGCCCCGCCGGGACGGGTCGGCCCGATCCCTGTCGGCTCGAAGGTGTTGACCATGGCGTGCGCGGCGCGCTGGAGGTAGTCCCACAGCGTCGACTCGTGCAGGGGGGAGAGCTCCAGCTCATCGACGGCCGCGCGCATGTGCGCGAGCCAGCGATCGCGGGCATCGGGATTCACGTGGAAGGGCATGTGCCGCATGCGCAGGCGGGGATGCCCCCGTGTCTCGCTGTACGTCGTCGGTCCCCCCCAGTACTGCTCCAGGAACAGCAGCAATCGCTCGGCCGCAGGTCCCAGGTCCTCCTCGGGGTACATCGGCGCGAGGACGTCGTCTGAGGCGACGCCGCGGTAGAACGCGTCGACGAGGCGGCGGAAGGTGGGCCGGCCACCGACCTGTTCGTAGAAGGATGCCGGGTCGGTCACGGGCGGGTTCCCCCCTCGTCGGTGTCGGAGGGCGCGTCGCGCCCGGTGCGCCGCGGGCGCCATTTGGGTCGCGCGGACGGCGCCGGAGCGGCCGGTGTCACCGGCTGTGGCTTCGTCTTGGGCGGATTCGCTCCGCGGATGCTCTGGGCGGCGTCGAAGCCGGTCAGCACGGTCGCTCCCAGCTGCGGCACGGTCAGGCCGAGGCCCAGCACGGCCTCGCGGAGGCGGACCCGTAGCGCCCGCGCCACGTCGTCCTTCGCATTCGGGCGCGTCTTCACGACCAGCCGCACGATCAGCGCCTCGCCGGACACGGACTCGAGCCCCCAGATCTCGGGCTTGTCGATGATACGCGTGCGCCACTTGGGTTCGCGGACGAGATCCTTCGCGGCGCCGAGCATCGCTTCCTCGACCAGATCGAGATCGGCGTCGACGGGGACGCCGAGGTCGATGATCACGCGCGACCATCCCTGCGACATGTTGCCGATCCGGGTGATCTCGCCGTTGCGCACGAACCAGAGCGTGCCGTTCACGTCGCGGACATGGGTGACCCGGACACTGACGTACTCGACGATGCCGGTCGCCAGGCCCAGGTCGACGACGTCGCCGATGCCGATCTGGTCCTCGGCGACGATGAAGATCCCGTTCAGCACGTCCTTGACGATGTTCTGCGCACCGAAGCCCAGGCCGGCGCCGATGGCCGCGGAAAGGAGGGTGAAGGAGGCGAGGACGTTCTCGTTCAGGATGAAGACGATGAGGAGGACGGCGACGATCGCGATCGTCACGTTCACGATGTTCGTGAGGATCGAGCCCAGGGTCCGCGTGCGCTGCACGATGCGCACCTGCGCGAGCGGCGACATGTCGATCGCGCGGGTGTCCTCCGCGTCGGCGCGGCTCTTCGCCCCGCGGACGATTCGGTCCACGACACGGCCGATGAGGCGTCGCATGATCCACGACAGCAGCAGTGCGGCGAAGACCGTGACGGCGACCCAAAGGATGTTCCAGCCCGCTTCCACGAGGAAGACCAGGAAGCCGTCGCGGATCGAGTTCCAGTCGACGGCGGGCGAGGTGGTGGCGGGCGCGATCATCGCCTCGATCCTACCGAGTGGCCCCCTGCGCGGCCTGAGTGGCGGACTGCGTCAAATTCGCGCGCCAGGGTCAGGCCGAAGGCTCCGCCAACCCATGCGCGATGAGCACGGCGTGGACCCGATCGCGGGCGGGGAGCTTGGCGAGGATGCGCCCGACGTGCGTCTTCACGGTCGATTCCCCGAGGTAGAGCTCATCGGCGATCTCGGAGTTCGTGAGGCCCCGCGCCATCGAGTCCAGCACATCCCGCTCCCGGGCGGTCAGGACGTCGTGCGCGCGTGCCGCCGTCTCCGGCGAGGCGGCAGGGTCCGCACCGCCTGACGCCGTGACGAGTTCGATCATCCGTCGGACGATGCGAGGGGCGAGAGTCGCCTCGCCCGCCGCGACCGCTCGCACCGCGGCGACGAGCTCTTCTCGTCCGGCATCCTTCAGGAGGAAGCCACCTGCTCCGGCGCGGAGCGCACCGAACGCGTACTCGTCGAGATCGAAGGTCGTGAGGACGAGGACCCGCACTTCCGGATGATCCCGCGCGATCCTCGCGGTCGCCGCGATTCCGTCGACCCCCGGCATCCGCACGTCCATCAGCACGACATCAGGACGCAGGCGCTCCGTCGCAGCGATGGCTTCGGCACCGTCGCCGGCTTCACCGACGACCTCGATGCCGTCCGCGGCGTCGAGCACCATGCGGAAGCCGAGCCTGATGAGCGACTGGTCGTCGGCGATCAGCACCCGGACCGGAGCGGGGGGAGGGGGCATGCTCACGCGCTGTACTCCTGTCGGGGAAGGTGGGCGGCGACGGACCAGCCGTGCGGCTGGCGTGGCCCCGCGGTGACCGTTCCGCCCGCGAGGCCGACGCGCTCGCGCAGCCCTCGCAGCCCGAAGCCGGCCGATTCCCCGTCGGCGGCCGCCGGCAGGCCGTCGTCCGTCACACTGACCGCGACTCCGCTCGCGTCGTACGAGATCGCGACGTCGATGCGGGTCGCCGCTGACGCGTGCCGCAGAACGTTGGTGACTCCCTCCTGCACGATCCGTGACACCGCGAGTCGCGTGCGGGAATCGAGATCGCCGGGGTCGCCCGAGACGACGAGTCGCGTGTCGAATCCGGCGGCGCGTGCGGACGAGACCGTGTCCGCCGTCGTGTCGCGGGCGAGGGGGGCGAGCGGGGCCGTGTCGGAGTCGCGCAGGATGCCGAGGGTCGCCCGCATGTCTCGCAGCGCCTCCCTTCCCGTCGCCGCGATGGCCTCGACGCCGGGACGCGACCGCTCCGCGTCGCCGGCCGCGGCGACACCCTCGGCGAGGGCGACCATCACTGTCAGCGAATGCGCGACGACGTCGTGGATCTCGCGCGCGATGCGCTCGCGCTCGGCGGAGGCGGCGAGCTGGGCCTGCTGGTCGCGTTCGACGACGAGACGCTCGGAGTGATCGATGAGCGCGGCGACGTATCGCGCCCGCGAACCGACGTTCGCGCCGATGAGACCGCCGATCACCGCATTCACCCCCTCATTGACGAGCGCACCCCAAAGGAGGGTGGTCGAGATCACCCCCGCGGAGGACAGGATCACACCGGTGCCGGCGAGCACCGCCATCCCGATCCCGACGCCGATCAAGGCGGCACGAGAACTGACGTACACGGCGACCGTGTACGTGGCGACGAGCAGGAGAGGACCGCTGAGCGGTGCGGGCGCGAAGAGATACGCGAGGGCGACGACGTAGGACGTCGCGAGAACGAGGAGAGGATGTCGGCGTCGCACGAGCAGAGCCAGGCATCCGAGGGCGACGACGACTCCGAGGGTGGGCAGCACTCCCCGCCCGTCGCCGGATCGGGGTCCGATGTCGTCCGGCAGCACCGAGACCGCGATGAACGGCACCGACGAGATGATCAGGCACACGGCCGCGATGAGGATATCGGCGAAGCGCGGATGCCGCGCCCAGTATCGCCGCAGGAGGCCGGGCGGACGCGGAAGCCGCAGCTCCCCCTCAGCGGAGGAGCTGCGGCTTCGGTTCGTCACGCCAAGACCTTACGCGTCACGCGCGCGCAGGACGGTCCAGCCGCCGAGAAGGGCGGCCACGGGCCAGGCGAGGAGGACGATGACGTTCCGGAGCGTGTCGGCGCTCGGGTCTGTCGTCAGGCCGGCGGCCGCCGACGAGGGCAGGTAGTCGTACAGATCGATCAGCCACTGCCAGGACTCGCCGCCGATCGCGAACAGGCTCATGACGATCGGCAGCACGAAAAGGATGCCGACGGTCGCCGCGATCGCGCCCGCCCCGTTCCGGATCAGGAAGCCCCACCCCAGCCCTAGGAGCGCGAAGGTCGCCATGGCGATGATCGTGAAGGCGAGCGGGATCCAGGTGAGTTCCGCGTCGTCCCACGCGAAGCCGTCCCCGCCGTACAGGGGTGTCACCACGAGGATCGAGAGGAGCGAGGTGACCACGGTCACCGCCATCAGGGTGACGGCGACCACGAGCGCCTTCGCGAGGAGGACGGCGCCGCGGCGCGGCTCCGCGGTGAGGCTCGATCGAATCATGCCGGTCGAGTACTCGCCCGTGATCGCCATCGCGCCGAGGATGCCGGCGACGAGCATGGTGAACTGCAGCGGAGCGGTGACCGCGCTCATCGGGTTCACGGGCACCTGCCCACGGAACTCCTCGGGCACGCTGTTGGTCAGCACCGCGACGAGGAAGGAGATGCCCACGGCCAGGAGGACCGTGACACCCAGGGACCACCATGTCGAGCGCAGCGAGAACAGCTTGATCGCCTCGCTCCGGACAACCCGGATGAAGTTCACGCGATAGGGCGCCGAGGGCGCACTGGAGCGCGCCGCGGCGCGGGTGTCGATCGTGGTGGTCATGATGCTGCCCCCTGGGTGCGGTACTCGACGGAGCCTTCGGTGAGCGCGAGGTAGGCGTCCTCGAGGGAGCCGCTGCGCGGTGTCAGTTCGTGGAGCGCGATGCCGTGCTGCGCGGCGAGGTCGCCGACGGCGGCGGCCGTGATCCCCGTGATGTCGAGGACACCCGATTCGGACGACGTGACGGTGACGTCGGCGCCGGCGACCAGTTGCGCGAGGTCGGCCGCGCGCGGCGACCGTACGGTGACGGCGCTTCGGGTCCAGGCGTTCACGAGATCGCTGATGCTCGCATCGGCGAGGACGCGCCCTCGCCCGAGAACGATCACGTGATCTGCGGTGAGGGACATCTCACTCATCAGATGGCTGGACAGGAGCACCGTCCTCCCGGATGCGGCCTGCGCGCGCACGAACTGACGCACCCACCGCACGCCCTCGGGATCGAGACCGTTCACCGGCTCATCCAGGATCAGGGTCTGCGGGTCGCCGAGGAGTGCCGCCGCGATGCCGAGGCGCTGCCCCATACCGAGCGAGAACTTCCCGGCGCGGCGCTTCGCGACGCTCTGGAGTCCGGTGACCTCGATGACCTCGTCCACCCGCGAACGCGGCATGCCGTGCGTCGTTGCCATGGCGAGCAGGTGATTGCGGGCGCTGCGGCCGGTGTGCACAGCCTTCGCGTCGAGGAGGATCCCCACCTCCGTCAGCGGCGAGCGCAGCGACCGGTAGTCGCGTCCGTCGAGGGTGACCCGTCCCGAGGTGGGACGGTCGAGCCCCACGATCATCCGCATGGTGGTGGACTTGCCGGCGCCATTGGGCCCCAGGAATCCCGTCACCGCGCCGGATCGGACGGTGAAGCTCACGTCATCGACGGCGGTCTTGTCTCCGTACCTCTTGGTGAGGCCTTCTGCAACGATCATGCCTTCACGCTACGGATGCCGGGGACACGGCGCGTCCCCCCTCAGTGGGATCATCGTCCCCTCACGACGACGGGCATCCCCCCGCAGGAGGATGCCCGTCGAAGGCAAGGGTCGGACTACTGCGCGTCGCGCTCCTGCACCGACAGCGCGCGTTCGACGCCGGCGAGGTTCTCCGCGACGAGTCGCCGCAGCGCCGCCGGGGCGTCGGTGTGCTCAGCCAGCCACGACCGCGTCGCGTCGCGCAGCGTTGTGTCAGCCAGCGAGGCGGGGTAGAGGCCCACGATCAGGTACTGGGCGATCTGGTAGGTACGCGATTCCCACACCGGCAGGAGCATGTCGAAGTAGTCGGTGACGAAGCCCGCGAGTGCCTCCACGCCGGCGGGGTGGACGAAGCCCAGCGCGGCGGACCGGACGACCGTGTTGGGGAGGTCCGTGTTCTCGACCAGCGCCGACCATGCCACTCGCTTCGACGCGGCATCCGGCAGCGCGGCCCGAGCCTGCGCGGCGAACTCGCCGCCCTTCGCGGTGTTGTCCTCGGCGAGGGCCGCGTCGATCTCCGCAGCGTCCACGGCTCCGCCGGCCGCGAGGGACACCAGCAGCGCCCACGACAGGTCCGCGTCCACCTCGAGGCCCGCCAGCGCGGTCTCGCCGGAGCGGACCGCAGCCACCCGTCGCCACTGGTCGGGGGTAGACGCCGCCGACGCGAAAGCCGTGACGAACTGCAGCTGGCTGTCGCTTCCGGCATCCGCGTCCTGCGCCAGTTGCCAGAGGCCCTCGGCGACCCGCTCCCGTGCCGCCTCACGCGTCTCGGGGGCGACGTAGGAGTTCGCGGCCAGCTGGAGCTGGGCGAGCGTGGTCCGCACCGTGGTGGACTCGGTCTCGCCGGCGATGTTGCGCAGGACGAGGTCGATGTAGTCGGTGGCCGACGCCTCCGCGTCGCGGGTCTGATCCCACGCCGCGCCCCACACGAGCGATCGGGCGAGCGGGTCGCTGATCTTCCCGAGGTGGGCGATCGCCGTCTGCAGCGACCGCTCGTCGAGACGGATCTTGGCGTACGCGAGGTCGTTGTCGTTGAGCAGGACGAGGTCGGGCTGCGACAGCCCCTTCAGCTCGGCGACCTCGGTGAGGTCCCCGTCGACGTCCAGCTCGCTGTAGTGCGTGCGCACGAGCGCGCCGTCCTGGAGCGAGTAGAAGCCCACGCCGAGGCGGTGCGGACGGATCGTCGGGTAGTCGGCGGGGGCCGTCTGCACGATGGCGAAGCGCGTGATCACGCCGTCGCCGTCGACGCGGATCTCGGGAGCCAGCGTGTTCACGCCCGCGGTCTCGAGCCACTTCTTCGACCACGTCGTCAGCTCGCGGCCACTGGTCGCCTCCAGCTCGACGAGGAGATCGCTCAGCTCGGTGTTGCCCCAGGCGTTCTTGTGGAAGTACGCCGAGACCCCGGCGAAGAACGCCTCGATCCCCACCCACGCGGCGAGCTGCTTCAGGACGGAGCCGCCCTTGGCGTAGGTGATGCCGTCGAAGTTCACCTGCACGTCCTCGAGATCGTTGATCTCGGCGAAGACGGGGTGCGTCGAAGGAAGCTGGTCCTGGCGGTACGCCCAGGTCTTCTCCATGGCGTTGAACGTCGTCCACGCCTCGGTCCACTCCGTCGCCTCGGCCGTCGCGATCGTGGAGGCCCACTCGGCGAAGGACTCGTTGAGCCACAGGTCGTTCCACCACTTCATGGTGACGAGGTCGCCGAACCACATGTGTGCGAGCTCGTGGAGGATCGTGACGACTCGGCGTTCCTTGACGGCGTCGGTCACCTTCGAGCGGAAGACGTACGTCTCGGTGAACGTCACCGCACCCGCGTTCTCCATGGCGCCCGCGTTGAACTCGGGGACGAACAGCTGGTCGTACTTCGCGAACGGGTACGGCACGCCGAACTTGTCCTCGAAGTAGGCGAAGCCCTGCCGCGTCTTCTCGAACACGTAGTCGGCGTCGAGGTGCTGCCACAGGCTCTTGCGGGCGTAGACGCCGAGCGGGATGACGCGGCCGTCGGCGCTCGTCAGCTCGGAGAACGTCTGCTCGTAGGGGCCCGCGACGAGCGCGGTGATGTACGAGGAGATCCGCGGGGTCGGCTCGAACGACCACGTCGCCGAGTCCTCGCCGGCGGGTTCGGGCTCGGGCGTGGGGGAGTTGGACACGACCTTCCATGCGGCCGGGGCGGTGACCGTGAAACGGAACGTGGCCTTGAGGTCGGGCTGCTCGAAGACCGCGAAGACACGGCGGGAGTCGGGAACCTCGAACTGCGAGTAGAGATAGACCTCGCCATCGACGGGGTCGACGAAGCGGTGGAGCCCCTCGCCGGTGTTGGTGTATTCGCAGTCGGCGAGCACGGTGAGCTCGTTCTCGGCCGCGAGGCCCTCCAGTGCGATGCGCGAGTCGGAGAAGACGGTGGCGGGGTCGAGCGTGCGGCCGTTCAGCGTGATCTCGCGCACGTCGCGCGCGATCAGGTCGATGAAGGTCGAGGCGCCGTCGGTCGCGGTGAAGCGGACCGTGCTGCGCGAGGTGAACACCTCGTCGCCGGCGGTCAGATCGAGCGCGATCTCGTAGGACTGCGTGTCGACGACAGCTCGGCGCTCCTGCGCCTCGATGCGGGTGAGATTCTCTCCAGGCACGTGCGTGTCTCCCAGGGGTGAGGGTGGGATGCCGTGGACGGGCGCTGCTGGCGCCGACGGCAACCGTCACAGCCTACGCCGACGCGCGGCCTGGCCGCGGGAGCCGCGTCCCTAGAATCGTCACATGCGCATCCACATCGCCACCGATCACGCCGGGATGGAGTTCTCCGCCCGCCTCCGGCAGCACCTCGCCTCCGCCGGTCACGACGTCGTCGACCACGGCCCGATCGAATACGACCCGGCCGACGACTACCCGTCGTTCTGCATCCGTGCGGCCCAGGCGGTCGTCCGCGACCAAGCGGCCGGTGTCGACGCGCTGGGCGTGGTCTTCGGGGGGAGTGGGAACGGCGAACAGATCGCGGCGAACAAGGTCCGCGGCATCCGTGCAGCGCTCGTCTGGAACCTGTCGACGGCTGAGTTGGCCCGCGAGCACAACGACGCCAACGTCATCGCGATCGGTGCGCGTCAGCACACCTTCGACGAGGCCGCCGGATTCATCGACCGCTTCATCGCGACTCCCTTCTCGGGCGAGGAGCGGCACGCTCGCCGCATCGGGCAGCTCGCCGCGTTCGAGGCCGACGGCGCGCTCGAACCGGACCCGCGCGCGGCGACCCCCGACGTGCTCGACGCCTCCGACAGCTTCGACCCGGAAGCGGGCTGATGCCGGAGGGGCACTCCGTCCACCGGATCGCCCGGCAGTTCGACCGGAACTTCGTCGGCCGAGTGGTGACGGCCTCGAGTCCGCAGGGTCGCTTCGCCGGGGGCGCGGCCGTCCTCACCGGGCGCACCCCCACCCGGGTGCGCGCCGTCGGCAAGCAGATGTTCCTCGAGTTCGACTCCGACGTGTGGCTCCGGGTGCATCTGGGGATCTACGGGGCCTGGGACTTCGCCGGTGAGATCTTGCTCGATCCGACGATCGCGTCTGCCAACGGGCGCATGGGGCAGACCGGCCAGCGCGGGACGGACGCCGTGTTCGACGATGCCGGTGAGAACTCCCTCGCCTCCATCGGCGCCCCTCGCCGCGCCCGAGGTGCGGTGCGGATGAGCGAGCAGACGCGCGGTCTGGACGAGGACCTCGAGGAGTGGCCGCCCGCCGTGGTCGGCCAGGTGCGACTCCGCCTGCTCACCGAGACCATGTGCGCCGACCTGCGTGGTCCCACCGCTTGCCAGCTTCAGACGCCCGACGAGATGCTCGCGACCGTGGCGAGCCTCGGACCCGATCCGCTCGTCGACGACCCGGCCGCGGGGGAGGAGCGCTTCCTCGCCGCCGCGAGGCGCAAGCCGACCGCGATCGGGCAGCTGCTCATGGACCAGAAGGTCGTCAGCGGGATCGGCAACGTCTACCGCGCGGAGATGCTCTTCCGTGCCCGACTGAATCCGCACACCCCTGGACGCGAGGTTCCGGAGGACGTCTTGCGCTCGCTCTGGCGCGACTGGGTGGTGCTCCTGCCCATCGGTGTCGACACCGGCCAGATGATGACGATGGACGGACTCGACGCCGAGTCGTACCGGCGGGCGATGGCCAGCCGCGACGATCGCCACTGGGTATACCGGCGCGCGGGACTCCCGTGCCGCGTCTGCGGCACGGCGATCGTCCTCGAGGAGATGGCCGCCCGCAAGCTGTACTGGTGCCCGCGATGCCAGGCCTGAGCCCGGCCCTCCGACCCGACCCGCGCTGACGACCCGACCCGAGGATGCCGCAATGAGACAGAATCCGAGCTTCGCCTTCACGGATACCGCGGAGCTTCGCCGAGTGATCGACGCGAACCCGTGGATGACGCTCGTGAGCAGCACCGACGACGGACTGGTCGCCTCGCACTACGCCGTGCTCCTGGACGCGGACCGCGATGATCTCACCGTCGTCGGGCATGTCGGTCGCCCCGACGACATGATCCACGGCCTCGGTACCCGAGAGCTGCTGTTGGTCGTGCAGGGGCCCCACGGGTACATCTCACCGGGGTGGTACGGCGACGTCGCGTCGGTGCCGACGTGGAACTTCGTCTCGATCCATCTGAGCGGCGTTCCCGAGATCCTGAGCCCGGAGGAGAATCTCGTCGTGCTGGAACGCCTCGTCGATCGGTTCGAGAGCGCCATGCCGTCGCCACGAGGCATGTGGACCGCACCCAATGACCCGGACTTCGTTCACAAGCTCGAACGGGGCACGATCGGGTTCCGGCTGACGCCGACCCGCGTGGTCGCGAAGCGCAAGCTCAGCCAGAACAAATCGGACGAGGTGGTGGACACCATCATCGAACAGCTCGAGTCGTCCCGCAGTCCGTACGCGGACCCCCGGCTTCCCGCAGAGATGCGACGCGCGCACGACGCGATGCGCACCGCCCGGGCGGAGCAGGCATGAGCCTCGACCGCGGCGACGGGGTCGATGTCATCTCGGGGGTCAGGCTGACCGGTGCGGACCGGATCGACCCGTTCGGCGACGACCCCGTGGACGTGCATCTGAGCGGGGGAGTGATCGTCGACATCGCACCCACCGGGGGACTTCCCCGGCGCGGCCGTGTGCTCGACGGCACCGGAGGCTGGCTCGTCCCGGGACTGTGGGACCACCACATCCACACGGTGCAGTGGGCTCTCGTGGCGCAGCGCGTCGCCCTCGGCGAGGTCGCGAGCGCCGCGGAGGCGGCGGCCGTGATGGGCCGGGCGCGCATCCTCGACGACGGGCGACGCGTCGGGACCGGATTCCGCGACGCGCTCTGGCCCGACGCCCCCTCGGCGGACCTGCTCGACAGGGCGACCGGGGACGTGCCGACCTACCTGATCAATGCCGATGTGCACAGCGTGTGGATGAACTCCGCCGCCTTCCGCCGGGAGGGCTTCGAGATCCAGGACGACGGCGTCGTCCGTGAGGAGCCGGCGTTCGAGATCTCGCGCCGTCTCAATCTGATCGACACCGCCGTGGCGGACGGGCTCGTGCGAGACGCCCTGCAGACCGCGGCATCCCGTGGCGTGACCGGCGTCGTCGACCTCGACATGGCCTGGAACGCGGAGGCGTGGTCACGCCGAATCGATGCGGGTTTCGACACGACGCGCGTGTCGTTCGGCGTGTACCCCGCCCTGCTCGAACGGGCCATCGCGGAGGGCCTCGCCACCGGGGACGCCCTGGACCCGGCCGGCCTCGTCCGGATGGGGTCGTTCAAGGCGATCACCGACGGTTCACTCGGCACCCGCACGGCCGCCTGCTCCCATCACTATCCCGGCGATCCTTCGAACTTCGGTGTGATGACGGTGCCCCCGGACGAACTGGTCGAGCTGATGACCCGCGCCACGGGAGCGGGGATCCACTGCGCGATCCACGCGATCGGCGACGTCGCCAACTCGCACGCCCTCGACGCCTTCGCGCTGACCGGCGCGTCGGGCAGCATCGAGCACGCGCAGCTGGTCGCTCACGCCGACATCCCCCGATTCGCCCGCCTCGGCGTGGCCGCGAGCGTGCAGCCCGAGCACGCGGTGGACGACCGCGACCTGACCGACACCATCTGGGCGGACCAGACGGCGCAGCCCTTTCCACTGCGCGCGCTGGCCGATTCCGGGGCGACGCTCCTCTTCGGCTCGGACGCGCCGGTATCACCCCTGGATCCGTGGGCCGCCATGGCCGCGGCCGTCCACCGTACCCGCGGCGGCCGTGCGCCCTGGCAGCCGCACCAGGCCCTCGATGCGGCGACGGCCTTGGCGGCTTCGACCGCCGGCGGCACCTCGACGGGCAGCGCCCTCGAGCCGGGCATGGTGGCCGACCTGGCGCTGATCGACCGCGATCCGCTCGCCTCCGACGACGCACGCCTCCGAGCGACCCGCGCCCACGCGACACTGCTGGCCGGACGACTGACCCACCTCGACGCCTGATCGCCCCTCGACACCCGACAGAGAGGTTCGCCCCATGACCATCGCCACGGATGCCGCCGTCCTCACCGTCGCCGGAGCGCGCCCCCGGATCCCGAACTCGGCGTTCGTCGCATCCGGCGCGCGCCTCGTGGGGGCGGTCGAACTGGGCGAGCAGGCGAGCGTCTGGTACAACGCGGTCCTGCGGGGCGACAGCGCGCCCATCCGCGTCGGCGCGCGCAGCAACCTCCAGGACAACGTGTCTCTGCACGTCGACGCCGCGCACCCGGTGGACATCGGCGACGACGTGTCGGTCGGTCACAACGCCGTCGTGCACGGATGCCGCATCGGCGACGGATCGCTGATCGGGATGGGCAGCGTCGTGCTCTCCGGCGCGGTCATCGGCGCCGGATGCCTCATCGCCGGGGGAGCGGTGGTCCTCGAGGGCACCGTCGTGCCCGACGGTTCGCTCGTCGCCGGCGTGCCGGCGAAGGTGCGCCGGGCCCTCACGGACGACGAGCGCGCGGGGCTGCTCCGCAACGCGGCCGTGTACCTCGCGCACGTGACCGCGCACTCCGAGGCGACCGACTCGTGTCCAGCTGATTCATAAGACGACTGGGGGATGCTCGGAGGATGCCCGAGCCCGTCCGTCCGCTGCTGTCGATGTGGTGGGCGATTCCGGTCGCGGTCGCCGGCGGAGCCGTGCTCGATCTCGCCTTCCCCGACGTCGGCCTCTGGCCGCTGGCGTTCGTCGGCGTCGCCCTGTCGCTTCTCACCCTCATCGGCCGGTCGATCGGGGGATCGATGCTCGTGGGGGCCGCCTTCGCGGCATCCTTCTACCTGCTCCACATCGAGTGGATCACCCGCTACCTCGGTCCCGTGCCGTGGTTCGCCCTCGCCGGTGTCGAGACCGTGCTGAGTGCGGTCGCCGCGGCGTTCCTCACGCTCGCGTATCGCTGGCTGCCGCAGCTGCTCCCGGGTGCCTGGGGACGGGTGCTGGCCCTTCCGGCGCTGGTCGCGGCCGCCTGGACCGCGCGGGAGCAGTTTCTCGGCTCGTGGCCGTACACGGGCTTTCCCTGGGGGCGCCTCGGGATGAGCCAGTCGGAGAGCCCGCTGGCGGAGCTCAGCTCGTGGCTGGGGGTCAGTGGACTCTCCTTCGCGATGGTGTTCGTGACCGCCGCGGGCATTGAGGCCGTCCGGATGCGGGTGTGGCGGCACGCGACGCTCGCCCTCCCCGCCGTCATCGGTGCGCTGGTGCTCGTGCTGATCCCGCAGTTCCCGACGGTGGATGCCGGGTCGATGCGCGTCGGAGCGGTGCAGGGCAACGGACCCTCGGGCTACTTCGACGAACGCGAGCCCTACGCCGTCTTCCAGGCGCAGCTCGACGGCACCGCGCCGCTGATCGGCGAGGATCTCGACGTGCTGCTGTGGCCTGAGGGCGGCATCGATGCCGACCCGATCGGCAATCGCTCGGTCGGACGCGCGCTCGATGATCTGTCGGAGGAGCTGGACGCGCCCCTCATCGTGAACGGTGCGACGGAGCGGGGCGAGCACATCTACAACACGTCGCTGCTGTGGCGCGCCGGGGCCGACGGACCGCTCGCCATCCACGACAAGGCGAACCCCGTGCCGATGGGGGAGTACGTCCCCGACCGGTGGTTCTTCGAGGCGCTCGCGCCCGACCTCATCGGGCGCATCCAGCGCGAGTACACCCCCGGCACGAACGCCCCGTTCTTCGACGTCGACGGCGTCGGCGTCGGTCTCGCGATCTGCTTCGACGTCATCTACGACGACGTGATCTGGGACGGCGCGAACGAGGGCGCCCAGGTGTACATGTTCCAGACCAACAACGCGGACTTCCGTGGCACCGACGAGAACCTCCAGCAGCTCGGCTTCGCACGGATGCGTGCCATCGAGACCGGGAGGTCGGTCGTCAACATCTCGACGGTGGGCACCAGTCAGGTGATCGCGCCCGACGGCTCCGTGATCGACGCGCTGGCGGCGGACACGAGCGGTGCGCTCCTCGTCGACGTGCCGTTGCGCTCAGGCCTCACCGCCGGCGTCGTCCTCGGCCCGGCCGTGCAGTGGCTCCTGGGCTGGCTCGCCCTGCCGACCCTGGCGCTGTGCGGCATCCTCGTGCGGGCCAGACGGCACACGAAAGCGGCGCCGCCCGCGAAGGACGGCGCCGCTCAGGTGTGAAGGGTCAGGCGCTCAGGCGCTCGCCACGACGTTCCCGAAGAAGCGCGAGGCGCTCCTCGAGGAGCTCTTCGAGCTCGGGGACGGTGCGGCGCTCGAGCAGCATGTCCCAGTGGGTACGGGCGGCCTTGTCGCCGGAGTGGTCGACCTCGGCGACGGTGTCGCCGATACGACGAAGCGCTTCGGCGCCGCACGTGCGGCACTCCCAGGCCTCGGGGACCTCGGCATCGGCCGCGAAGGTCATGACCGTGTCACGCTCGCACTGCGTGCAGACGTACGTGTGGTTGGTGCGCTCTACGAATACGACGCCCTCTTCGCTCTGTAGGCTCGAAGCGCCGAGACGCATGCCGCGAAGGCTGCGATCTGCCATTGTGTGGTCCTCTCGTCAACCTTCAGGTATAACGAACTCACCTGTGGAGTTCATCCGAACGACCGGCTCCGGCCGCCGTTTTCACAGCCGATGTTCAGGACTTCCGGGTAGTGAATCGGTTCCTCTCCCGCGCACGAGGGTGTGCACCGCGAGCGCCGCGTCGTCGGACACGATTCCATCGACCCCGAGGGCGACGAGGCGAACCATCTCCTCGGGGTCATTGACCGTCCAGACGTGGACTTCGACTCCCGCCTCGTGCGCTGCGGCGATCAGGCGCGGCGTGACGATACGGATGCCGCGATGTCGCACCGGCACCTGGAGAGCATCCACCGAGTCGAGTGCGGATCGCGCGAGTGTCCGCAGCCCCGTCCTCGCGCCGAGGAGGACGCGGGCGAGCGTGGCGGAACCGGCCGATGTCGCCGGATCCCCACCCTTCGCACGCGCCGCCTCGAGGGCCGCGCGGCGACGATCGTCGGAGAAGCTCGTCACGAGCACCCTGTCGGCATGCCGCGCGACGAGGCGTCCGACCTCCGTGGCGGCGGCCGCAGCCTTCACATCCAGATTGAAGCGGGCGTCGGGGAAGGCATCGAGGGCGTCGCTCAGCGTCGCCAGGCCGCCCCGCGTCGACATGATCTCCGACAGCTCGCGGGAGGTCACGTCGGCGACCGGTCGCGGATCACCCGTGACGCGACTCAGATCGTCGTCGTGAAAGAGGACGACGACACCGTCTGACGTCAGGTGGCAATCGGATTCGAGGTAGACCGTGCCCGCGGCGCGAGCTGCCGCCAGCGCGGCCACGGAATTCTCGGCGACGTTCTCAGAATCATGCGGGACGAACCCGCGGTGGGCGAGGACGCGGGGGAGGGTCTGCCCGGCGAACCACGGATGGCTCATGCCGGCGGTGCGGGGGGAGGCGTCTTGCCGCCGAATGCCGTGCTGAAGGACTTCAGCGCGTCGGTGAACTCGCTGGGGATGATCCAGAGCTTGCTCGACGAGCTCTCGCTGATCTTCGGCAGCGTCTGGAGGTACTGGTAGGCCAGCAGCTTCTCGTCGGGGTTGCCCTTGTGGATGGCGTCGAACACTGACTGGATCGCTTCCGCCTCGCCCTGGGCACGCAGGACAGCGGCCTGCTTGTCACCCTCCGCGCGGAGGATCTCCGCCTGGCGGCGACCTTCGGCCTCGAGGATCTGCGACTGCTTGGAGCCCTCCGCGGTGAGGATCGCGGCGCGGCGGTCCCGCTCGGCGCGCATCTGCTTCTCCATCGAGTCCTGGATCGACACGGGCGGGTCGATGGCCTTCAGCTCGACGCGCGAGACGCGGATGCCCCACTTGCCGGTCGCTTCATCGAGCACCACGCGGAGCTGCGTGTTGATGTTGTCGCGACTGGTCAGCGCCTCTTCGAGGTTGAGGCCGCCGACGACGTTGCGGAGCGTGGTGGTGGTGAGCTGCTCGACGGCACCGAGGTAGTTGTTGATCTCGTACGTTGCCGCGCGGGCATCGGTGACCTGGAAGTAGACGACGGTGTCGATCGAGACGACGAGGTTGTCTTCGGTGATGACCGGCTGCGGCGGGAACGACACCACCTGCTCGCGCATGTCGACGAGCGGCAGCAGGCGGTCGATGAACGGGATCAGGATGTTCAGGCCGGGGGAGAGTGTGCGCTGGTAGCGGCCGAGCCGTTCCACGACCCCCGAGTAGGCCTGGGGGATGATCCGGATCGAGCGGAACAGCACCACCACGACGAAGATCGCGATGACGACCAGCAGGACGACGATGAAGATCTGGCCGACGAAGGCGCCGACGTTCACGCTGAGGGGGAGGGTCATGCGGGGGTCCCTTCTTCGGGCGCGACCACAACGGTGGCGCCGCGGACGGCGGTGACGGTCACGCGTTGACCTGGTGCGACGGATGCGGAGGCGTCGGCGAGGCGGGCGGTCCAGGTCTCACCGTTGTCGAGCTTCACCGCTCCGTCGCCGTCGGTGAAGGCGCCGACGACGCGCGCCGACATCCCGGTGAGCGCGTCGACGTTCGTGGGTATGTGCTGGCTCGAGCGGTGAAGCGCTCGCAGCAGAAGCGGCCGGATCGTGAACAGGAGCAGTGCCGCGACACCTGCGGCCGCGAGAACCTGGAGCCACCATTCGCCGCCGAGCAGGTTCACGCCGAGGCCCCCGATCAGCGTTCCCGCGGCGAGCATCAGGAAAGTGAACTCGAGGGTCAGCAGCTCGATGATGACGAAGACGACGGCCAGCACCAACCAGCCGATCCACAGGTACTGGACGAGATCCGGCAACACGGCGGCTCCTTCCCCGGGGGCGTGTCCTCGCACCCTACCAACGGCTCCCCGGGCGGAGGGGGAACGGGCCCGATTGATAGGGTCGAATCGAGCGTGCCCCGGCTCGCGTCGCCCGTCCCCACCCGCAGGAGATCTCATGTCCCACCCGCTTCCGTCCGGCTCGCTTGCAGGGAAGACCGCTCTGGTCACGGGGTCCTCGCGAGGCATCGGCGCCGACACCGCGCGCTACCTCGCTCAGGCCGGGGCGAACGTCGTCATCAACTTCCGCAACAAGGCTCCGCGGGCCGAGAAGCTCGCTGCGGAGCTGCGTGAACTCGGCGTCGAGGTGCTCACCGTGGGAGCGGATCTGACCGATGCGGCATCCGTGGCTGAGATGTTCCGCGCCGTCGAAGAGCGCTTCGGCGCTCTCGACGTGCTCGTCCTGAACGCCTCCGGCGGGATGGAGGGTGGCATGGCTGCGGACTACGCGCTGACACTGAACCGCGACGCGCAGGTGGGCGTCCTCGAGGCGGCCACCCCGCTGATCCCTGCGGGCGGACGGGTCGTCTTCGTGACCAGCCACCAGGCGCACTTCATCGAGACCACGCCGACCATGCCCGAGTACGAGCCGGTCGCGCGCTCGAAGCGGGCCGGCGAAGACGCCCTCCGCGAGCGGATCCCCGCGCTGACCGAGGCGGGCATCGAGTTCGTCGTCGTTTCCGGTGACATGATCGAGGGCACGATCACTGCCACCCTCCTCGAGCGTGCCAACCCCGGCGCCATCGAGGCACGCCGCGAATCGGCAGGCAAGCTCTACAACGTCTCGGAGTTCGCGGCCGAGGTCGCCCTCGCCGCCGTCGAGCCGGTCCCGGCAGATAACACGCGGCTCATCGGCGACGTCAGCTCGTTCGGCGCCTGATCGTGCGGCCCCTCGACATCCAGACCCTCGTCACGGTCGGACGCCCGACCGTCGACCCCGCGGGCACCGTCGCCGTCTTCGCCACCTCCCGGCCCGACGTCGCCGCGAACCGGAACGTCGGTCAGCTGTGGCGGGTCGACCTCCCGGGCGGGACGCCCCGGCGACTCACGCAGGGTGTGGCCGACGCCGCTCCGCGCTTCAGCCCCGACGGCGCCGTCGTGGCCTTCCTGCGCGCGGACGCGAAGGGCAAGCCGCAGATCCACGTTCTGCCGGTCGCCGGTGGCGAGCCGGTTCAAGCGACCGACGCGCCCGGTGGCGTGTCCGACTACGCCTGGTCACCCGACGGCACCCGCTTCGCATACCTCTCTCGCGTCGTCGAGGAGGGCCGATACGGTTCGATCGACGGGCTGGATGCCACGGCGGAATCCCCGCGGCGGGTGACCGGCGTTCGCTGGCACGCCAACGGCCTCGGCTACATCGCCGATCGGCCCGCGCACCTCTTCGTGATCGACGTGCCCGACATCGCGGGGGAGCCTCTCTACGAGCCCGCCGCCGCGGTCGGCATCCGCCCCGACGCAGGGGCCGTCCGGGCGCAGGCCCGTGCCCTCACGTCGGGGACGGCTTCCCACAGTGGGGTTGTCTTCACGCCGGACGGCGCCGAGGTGCTGACCGTCACGGAGGAGATCGAACTCGACGCCCGCGACCTGGCCTCCCACGTGATCGCGGTTTCCGTGGACAGCGGCGCCGTCCGTGACGTGCTGTCGACAGCTGCACGCCTCTCGGTGTCGGAGGTGGCGATCGCCGCTGACGGCACGGTCGCGCTGCTCGCATCCGACGTGGGCCCTTCCGGCACGGACTTCGTCGCCCCGGGGGTCGGCCTGTGGCTCCTCGGCCCCGACGGCCCCGCCCCTGTGACCGACGCGGAGAGCGTCGACCTCGGCGAGGTCGGATCGCACGTCACCGCCATCGGGGACGACTTCCTCGTTCACCGCCGCGCCCGTGGGCGCGTGCATCTCGAGCGTCTCGGTCGGGACGGCTCCCGTCAGGTGGTCGTGGACGGTGACGTCGAGGTGAACGGTCATGCGGTGGGAGGCGATCGCATCGTGGTCGCCGTCTCCCGCCCGGGCTCGCTGGGCGAGCTGGAGCTCGTCGGGAGTGGGTCTCTGACCGACTTCGGCGCCAGCGCCCGCGCGACGGACGTCGTGACCCCGGTCGAGGCGGAGATCAGCGGGCGCGACGGATACCCGGTGCACGGATGGGTCGCGACGCCGCAGGGCGAAGGTCCGCATCCGGTCATCCTGATGATCCATGGTGGCCCGTATGCCCAATACGGCATACACCTGTTCGACGAGGTTCAGACGCTGGTCACGGCGGGGTACGCGGTCGTCTACTGCAACCCGCGCGGCAGCGCCGGCTACGGACGGGCTCACGGGCGCAGCATCCGTCACCGCATGGGGACGCTCGACATGCACGACGTGCTGGACTTTCTGGACGCAGCCGTTCACGCAGACGACAGCCTCGACGGTGCGCGCGTCGGGATCATGGGTGGTTCCTACGGCGGCTACCTCACCGCGTGGACCATCGCGCACGATCACCGCTTCGCGGGTGCCATCGTCGAGCGCGGATTCCTCGATCCGGTCTCCTTCGCGGGGACGAGCGACATCGGGTCGTTCTTCGGCCACGAGTACGTGGGGGAGGAGCCGGCGCAGATGGCGGCCCAGAGCCCGATGGCCGTCGTCGACCAGGTGACGACCCCGACCTTCGTCGTGCACGCAGAGCTCGATTTCCGCTGCCCGCTCGAGCAGGCGACGCGCTACTACTCCGCCCTGCGCCGCCAGGGGACGCCCGCAGAGATGCTGATCTTCCCGGGTGAAAACCACGAACTGACCCGTTCCGGCCAGCCCCGCCACCGTGTGGAGCGTTTCGATGCCGTCCTGGAGTGGTGGGCGCGGTATCTGCCCGTCACGCTCAGCGCCGCCGACTGATCGTCAGGTCGCGGGCCCGAGGAGGACGACGACGAGGAACAGCACGGGCACGCACCCGATCGTCGTCAGGAAGACGGTGTCGCGCGCGATGGTCTCGCCGACCCGGTACCGCTGCGCGTAGTTGAAGACGTTCTGTGCCGTCGGCAGCGCGGCGAGCACGGTGACCACGAGCACCTCCTGCGCCGACAGTCCGAACGCGAATGTCGCGAGGGCCCACGCGACCACCGGCATGGCGATCAGCTTCAGCGCCGTCGCCGCGAGGATGTCGCGCCGCCGACCGGAGGGCCCGAGCACGCGCTGGCCGTGCAGGGAGATGCCGTAGCTGATCAGCAGGACCGGCACGGCGGCGTTCGCCACGAGATGGAGCGGATCCATCACGATCGCGGGCAGGCGCAGCTCGAGCGCGGCGGCGAGCGTTCCCAGCGCCGACCCCACGACGATCGGGTTCGTGATGGTTCGCCTGATGATGGGCCATGGGCGCCGAGAGCTGCTGGAGGTCACGGCCTCGAAGATGGCCATCGTGATTGGGGTCAGCACGAGGAGTTGGAAGAGGATGACGGGCGCCGGGAAAGCCGCGCTCCCGAGCACGTACAACGAGAGCGGGATGCCGATGTTGTTGGAGTTCACCTGTCCGGCGGAGAGCGCGCCGATGAGGGTCTCGCCGGCGCTGCGTCGCCACAAGAATCGCGCGATCGGCGCATAGAGCAGGAACACGATGACGGCGGTGAGGGCAGACACGGGGAGCAACGCCGAGAAGAGGGTTCTCACATCCGCTTCGGACAGCACCACGAACAGCAGGAATGGACTGAGGACGAAGAACGTCAGGCGCCCGAGGACCTGGCCGCCGGTGGGACCGAGCAGGTCGATGCGGCCGATCACCCACCCGACGGTGATCGCGACGCCGACCACGACGAATCCGGTCAGCACTTCGAGCACCCTTCGAGCCTAAGCCGACCGCCGCAGCGCAGGAGACCGGGGGAGGAGCCCTCGGTGCACGCTGTCGGGACCGCCACCACGCCGTGAGGGATGATGGAGGGGTGAGCACCGCCGACCGGCGCCGGATACGCCGGCGCATCCTCTCGTGGGTCCCCATCACCGTGGTGGCGGTCATCTGCGCGGGATTCGTCGTTGCGGCGAACGTCATGCAGGACTCCTGGTGGAGTGCGCCCGAACCCACCGCGGCCGCCGATCAGCACTCCGCGAAGGGCATGTCTGTCTTCACCGGAACGGGCATCGACTACCTCACTCGCGACGGGTACATGAAGGTGGAACTCCGCGATGCGTCGGAGTCGGCGCGGTCGCTGGGCCTGGACTCCGACGGATCGCGCACCTTCGAGCCGATCGTGCCGATCAACGCGATCATGCTCGGCGCGGACGGCGTGATCGACCTCGACCTCGTCCGCTCGGTGACCGTCGTCAGCGAAGACGATCGGGTCGCGGCGGTAGAGCTGCTGACCGACAACGACGGCGCCTGGACCGCCGCGTACGCCGAGGTCGCCGACGTGACGTCGGAGTGGGGCTTCACACCAGACGACCTCGATGCGCTGCGCGACGACCTCACGGCGCGATCGCGGTCAGCCGACGGGATGCCGTACCGCGCAGCACTCGCGGAGCGTGAGTACCACGGCGCACGGGTCAGTGCCGAGATCGCGGTCGACCCTGCGGTATCCCAGGTGACTGCTCGCTTCGTCGTCAAACCGCTCTGAGAGACGACGAACGCTTTCGCGCCGGTCTTTCCGGGCCTCCGATAATGCACATTATGTCAACTCGGACGACGGGCAACCGTGGAGCGACTCCCCGTCGGTGCGGTGCTCGCAGAAGCTCCGCGAGCACCGCACCTCCCCTCATGCGTGCAGGTCGACGCCCTTGGGTTCCTTGATGAGGCTGACGCCGATCAGCGAGATCACCGACACGATCGCGATGTAGACACCGATCGTCCACGACGCCTTCGTCGCGTTCAACAGCGCCTCCGCGATCATCGGCGCGAACGCGCCGCCCAGAATCGCCCCCAGCGCGTAGCCGATGGAGACGCCCGAGTATCGGACGTTCGCCGGGAACATCTCGGCGTACAACGCCGCCTGCGGGCCGTACGACAGCCCGAGCCCGAAGGTCATCACGAACAGGGCGACGAAGTACCAGGCGATCTCCCCCGTGTCGATCAGGAACCACATCGGCACGGCCCAGACGGCGAGCACCAGGTAGCCGATCTGGAAGGTGCGCACTCGACCCAGCCGATCGGAGATCCGACCGCCCCACAGTGTGAAGCCCAGCCATCCGAACGATGCGAGCGCGGTCGCCAGGAGAACCGTGGGTCGATCCATGCCGAGTGAGGCCACCGCGTACGTGGAGAAGAACGCGATCAGCAGGTATCCGGCGGCGTTGTTGCCGATGAAGACCACCGCCGTCAGGACGACCTGACGCCAGTTTCCCCGGAAGAGCTGACCGAGCGGTGCAGCGGATTCCTTGCGTCGACGCAGGAGATCCTCGAAGACCGGGCTCTCCTCCACCGCGCGGCGGATCACGTATCCCACCACGATGAGCACGATCGACAGCAGGAACGGCACGCGCCAGCCCCACTCCAGGAACGCCTCCGGCGTCATGGACGACGTCAGGATCCACAGGGTGGCGGTGGCCAGGATCATGCCGACCGGTACGCCGATCTGCGGGAAGGCGCCGAAGAATCCGCGTCGTCCCGCCGGCGCGTGTTCGACCGAGAGGAGCGCAGCGCCACCCCACTCCCCTCCCGCGGAGAAGCCCTGCAGAATGCGGAGGGTGATGAGCAGGATCGGAGCGGCGACGCCGATCGCCTCATAAGTCGGAAGGACGCCGATCAGCGACGTGGAGACGCCCATCATGACGAGGGTGAACACCAGCAGCTTCTTCCGGCCGATCCGGTCCCCCAGCCACCCCGCGACGACCGCGCCGAGCGGACGGAACAGGAAGGAGATGCCGATGGTCGCGAACGAGAGCACCTGCGCCGCTCCCCTGTTCGCCTCCGCCAGGGGCGCGAGGAACAGGGGCGCCAGCACGAGGCCGGCCGCCTGTGCGTAGATGAAGAAGTCGTACCACTCGATCGAGGTGCCGACGAGGGTGCCCGCGAGGACCCTCCGCTCCTCTCTGGTCGTGGCCGAACGGACGCGGGGTCGAGCGGATGCAACTGTTGCCATGGGAACTCCATCGTTCATGGTGCGAGGTGCGGGACGAGCCCTCCCGCGGGGACAGGGAACGGGTCAGCGACCCTGGAATCCGGGGCGACGCTTCTCCTGGAACGCGGCGAAGCCCTCGCGATAGTCAGCGGTGTCGCACAGCGCCGCCTGCGCGCGCGTCTCCGCCGCGAGGGCGTCCCACAGGCCCACCCGCTCGTCGCGCAGCTGCGCGATGAGTCGCTTGCTGGCGAGGAACGCCTGCGTCGCTCCCGCAGACGCGGCGACCGCGGCATCCTGCACGGCGAAAGAGAGATCCGCAGCCGGATACGACCGGGAGAACAGGCCCGCGAGGACCGCCTCCGCGCCGGACATGAGCCGGCCGGTGTAGATCAGGTCGAGGGCCCGATGCGCCCCCAGCCGCTCGAAGAAGAGCGCGTGCCCGCCCGAGTCGAGCGTCGCCCCGAGTGCGGCGAACGGCGAGCCGATCTTCGCATCGTCCGCGACGTAGACGACGTCCGTCGCGATGAGGAGCCCGAGACCGACGCCGAGCGCCGCCCCCTGGACGGCCGCGAAGGTCGGAGCCGGGAACTGCGCCATGGTGCGGAGCAGGGGCGAGACGAGACCGTCGAGGAACCCGAGGACGTCGTCGTCACGCGGATCCACGTCGCTGATGTCGCGACCGGCGCAGAACGCCCGCCCCTCCCCTGTCAGCGTGAGCGCGCGCACTCCCGCCCGCTCCGCCTCGAGATAGGCGTCGTGCAGATCCCGCACCGCCTGCTCGTCGAGCGCGTTCAGCTTCGCGGGGTTGTCGAGGCGGACGTGTGCGACATCGCCCCGCACCTGGAGATCGATCATCGGGGCCTCAGCTGTCGTAGTCGACCGTGACACGGTCGGTGGTCGGATGCGACTGGCACGTCAGCACGTACCCCCGCTCGAGCTCGTCGGGCTCCAGCGCATAGTTGTCGGTCATGTTCACCGACCCGGTGATCACCCGGGCGCGACAGGTGCCGCACACTCCCCCGGCGCAGGCGAAGGGCACGTCGGGACGGACCCGGAGCGCGGCATCCAGAATCGACTCGTTGGCGTCGACGGGGCTCTCCACCGTCGCGGATTGCCCGTCGAGGGTGAATTCGATCGTGACGGTGGGGGCGTCGTCGCGCACGACGACAGGCCGCCTCGGTCCGCGCTTCTCCTCCCCGGTCGAGAAGAGCTCGAACCGCACCCGATCGGAGCTCACTCCGCGCGCGCCGAGACCGTCCCGGCAGAGACTCACGAGCTCGAGCGGACCGCAGAGGAACCACTCGTCGACGGTCTCGGGTCGCACGAGCCCGTCGAGGATCCGTCCGAGCCGCTCCTCGTCGATGCGCCCCGACAGCACCGGGGCCGCGCGCTGCTCCCGCGACAGCACGTGATGCAGTGCGAGCCGTGACGGATACCGGTCCTTCAGGTCGGCGAGCTCTTCCACGAACATGACGTCCTTCGTGGACCGATTCGTGTAGACGAGCGTGAACCGCGACGTCGACGACCGCGCGAGCACGGTCGTCGCGAGCGCCATCATCGGGGTGATCCCCGAGCCGGCGGCGATGCCCGCGACGTGGACGCCCTCGAGGTCGTCGAGAGTGGACGTGAATCCGCCCTGCGGGCTCATGACGTCGAGGACGTCACCCGGACGCAGACCGTCCTGCGCCCACGTCGAGAAGCGACCGCCGTGGTCCCGCTTGATCGCGACGCTGATCGACTCCCGGTTCGGCGGTCGGCACAGCGAATAGGAGCGCCGGACCTCCTCACCCTCGAGCGTCGTGCGCAGCGCCACATACTGACCGGGAAGGAAGCGGTAAACCGCGGCGAGCTCCTCGGGGATCGCGAACGACACCTCCACGGCATCCGCTGTCAGCGGGCGGACCGCGCTCACGGTCAGCGCGTGGAAGCGGGCTCGCGTGCGACGGGATCCCTCACCTCCGACCGCATTCGCCACGAGCACATCCGCCATAGCCGCAGAGTCCGTCATCGCCTGAGCCTCCGCCATGTCAATGCACCTTGAAGTGGTCGAAGGGCTCGAGGCATCCGAGGCATTCGAACAGCGCCTTGCACGAGGTGGAGCCGAAACGGGACACCTCACGTGTGCGCAGCGACCCGCAGCGCGGGCACCGCACCGCGAGGGCCACCCGGATCGGTCCTGCGGGGACGGCCCCCCGCCCCGTCGGGGGCGCGATGCCGAAGGCCTCGAGCTTGCGCTTGCCCTCGGGGGTCATCCAGTCCGTCGTCCAGGCGGGAGCCAGCACCGTCACCACGTCGACGCGGTCGTAGCCGGCCGCCGAATACGCCAGCTCCAGGTCCTGGGTGATCGTGTCCATCGCCGGGCACCCCGAGTACGTCGGAGTGATCGTCACGGTGACCCGACCGGCGTCCTCCCGCACGTCGCGGAGGATGCCGAGATCCTCGATCGTGAGAACCGGCACCTCGGGATCGTGGACTGACGCAGCCACGCGCCATGCATCGGCAGCCGTGGTCACCATGTCGCCCCCGGGTGCTGGCGTGCGAGCACCTGCATCTCCGCGAGGAGGTAGCCGAGCGTCGGGAAGTGACCGCCCGAGCGGCCCGCGCCCATCGCTGCGGGGACGTCGGGGACCGTCAGCGTGGCCTCGCGGAGCACCTCGGCGATCACGTCGTCGAAGCGGGAGCGCAGCTGAGACGACCTGACCGCAGCGTCGCCGAGCCGGTCCATCAGCTCGTCATCCACGAACAGCTCCCCCACGTAGGGCCACACATCGCGCAGCGCCACCGTCATGCGTCGCTGGGACTCCTCGGTGCCGTCCCCCAGTCGGAGCGTCCACTGCACGGCGTGGTCGCGGTGGTAGTCGACTTCCTTGACCGCCTTGGCCGCGATGGCGGCCAGTGTCGGGTCGCTCGAAGAGGCGAGTGCGCTGTAGAGCTCGAACATGTAGACCGAGGCGACGAGCTGGCGCGCGATCGTGTGCGCGAAGTCGCCGTTCGGCTGCTCGAAGAGCCACGCGGAGCGGTACTCCGACTCGTCTCGGAAGTAAGCGAGATCATCCTCGCTTCGGCCGTCCCAGGTGCCCGCGAATCGCAGCAGGGACCGTGCGTGTCCGAGCAGGTCGAGGGCGATGTTGGCCAGGGCCACGTCCTCCTCGAGCTCGGGCGCTCGGGCGATCCACCCGGCGAGCTGCTGCGACAGCACGAGGGCGTCGTCTCCCAGGCGGAGCGCGTACTCCGCCAGATCGGCGGATGCCGCGTGCCCCTCGGCGCCACTCAGTTCGGCCGCCAGCTCGAGCGCGTCGACCGTGACGTCGCCGTGCAGGTCATCCGTTGTCATCACAGGTGCGGCACCCCCTCGGAGGCCGTGTAGTAGACGGCGTGCCGGTAGTTCTTGCCTGCGGGGCTCTCGAAGAAGGCGCCCTTCGCGTCGGGGTCGCTCGTCGTGACCGCGTCGGAGGGCACCACCCAGATCGACACCCCTTCGTTCCGGCGGGTGTAGAGGTCGCGCGCGTTGCGGAGTGCGAGAGCGGCATCGGGTGCGTGGAGCGATCCGACGTGGACGTGGCTGAGACCCCGGCCGGCGCGGACGAACACCTCCCACAGCGCCCAGGTCTCCCCGGTCTGCGATCCTGGCGTCGCCATCAGGCCACCTCCGCCGTCCGCGCCGCATGCTTGCGGGTGTATTCCGCCGCGGCATCCCGGACCCAGGCGCCGTCCTCATGTGCCGCCCGCCGGTTCTGCAGTCGGACGGCATTCATCGGCCCGCGGCCGGCGAGGATCTCATGGAACTCTGTCCAGTCGATCTCGCTCGTGTTCCAGCGACCGGCATCCGCGTCGTAGTGGAGCTCCGGATCGGGGAGGGTGACGCCGAGGATCTCAGCCTGCGGCACCACCATTCCGATGAAGCGCTGACGCAGGTCGTCGTTGGAGAAGCGCTTGATCTTCCATGCCATCGACTGCGCGGAGTTCGGCGACTGGTCGTCGGGCGGGCCGAACATCATGAGACTCGGCCAGTACCAGCGATCGACCGCATCCTGAGCCATCTCGCGCTGCGCATCCGTCCCCCGCATGATGGTCAAGAGGATCTCGAATCCCTGCCGCTGGTGGAACGACTCCTCCTTGCAGATCCGAACCATCGCCCTGCCATACGGGCCGTACGACGCGCGGCACAGCGGCACCTGATTCGCGATCGCCGCTCCGTCCACGAGCCAGCCGATGGCGCCCATGTCCACCCACGTCGGCGTCGGATAGTTGAAGATCGACGAGTACTTCGCCGTGCCGTCGATGAGCTGCTGGGTCATCTCATCCCGGGTGATTCCGAGCGTCTGCGCGGCGGAGTAGAGGTAGAGGCCGTGCCCGGCTTCGTCTTGCACCTTCGCCATCAGGATGGCCTTGCGCTTGAGACTGGGCGCGCGGGTGATCCAGTTGCCCTCCGGCTGCATGCCGATGATCTCGGAGTGCCCGTGCTGCGAGATCTGACGGATCAGGGTCCTCCGGTAGGCGGCCGGCATCCAGTCGCGCGGTTCGATCCGCTGCTCTGCGGCGATGAGCTCGTCGAAGTGCGACTGCTCGTCGGCTTCGTCGGTCACGAGGCTGAGGTCGGGCGAAGGAGTCATCGTCGATCCTTTCCAGAACGATCGTTCAGTAAGTCTAGCCGCGGGCGCTCACCACGGCAATGGGTCAGCGATTGTCGTAGACGCGCTTGTACTTGCCCTCGCTGCGCGGCAGTACGCCGGGTTCCTCCAGCACGACGTCGACGGTCGTTCCGATGTGCACCTTGATCCGCTGCTGCAGCACTTTCGCGGCGGCCTCGCACACTTCTCTGTCGAGTGCGGGATGCCGCTCGATCCGCACCGTCATCGTGTCCATCCGGTCCTGCTTGGTCAGCTCGAGGATGAAGTGGGGAGTCAGCGTCTCGATTCCCATCACCAACTCCTCGATCTGCGTCGGGAAGAGGTTCACGCCGCGGAGGATGATCATGTCGTCGTTGCGCCCGGTGATCTTCTCGATCCGCCGCATGGCGGGGTATGCCGTACCCGGGAGCAGCCTGGTGAGGTCGCGCGTCCGGTAACGGATGACGGGGAACGCCTCCTTTGTGAGCGAGGTGAAGACGAGTTCCCCGAGCTCGCCGTCGGCGACCCGCTCCCCCGTCTCCCCGTCGATCGTCTCGGGGAGGAAATGGTCCTCCCAGATGTGCGGTCCGTCCTTCGTGAGCACGCTCTCGCTCGCGACTCCCGGCCCCATCACCTCGCTGAGCCCGTAGATGTCGACCGCGTCGATCGCCAGGCGCCGCTCGATCTCGGCTCTCATCTCATTCGTCCACGGCTCTGCGCCGAGGACCGCCACGCGCAGCGACGTCGACCGGGGATCGATACCGGCGGCCTCCATCGCATCGGCGATCGTCAGGAGGTAGCTCGGCGTGCACAGGATGGCGGCGGGTTCGAAGTCGCGGATCAGCTGGACCTGCCGGGCGGTCTGTCCGCCGGACATCGGGATCACGGTGGCACCGAGCGCCTCGATGCCGGCGTGCGCTCCGAGTCCGCCCGTGAACAGCCCGTACCCGTAGGCGTTGTGCACGCGCATCCCGGAGGTGATGCCCGCCGCCCGGAGGGAGCGAGCGACGAGTGTGGCCCATCGCTCGAGATCGCCTTCGGTGTAGCCGACGACCGTGGGACGACCCGTCGTCCCCGACGAGGCGTGGATGCGCCGAACCTGCTCGGGAGCGACCGCGAACATCCCGAACGGGTACGTCTCGCGCAGATCCTCCTTGGTCGTGAACGGCAGCCGGCGCACGTCGTCGAGGCTGCGGATATCGGCGGGGGTGACGCCGACCTCCGCGAACTTCCTGCGGTACAGCGGCACGTTCTCCCATGCATGACGGACGGTCCACTGGAGGCGTTCGAGCTGCAGAGCCTGCAGCTGCGCCGAGGATATCTCGTCGGGCGGGGTCGACGGGCCCGCGGTGTGGGCGGCGGGTGCGGCGGTGGTCGTCTTCGACATCGCTTCTCCTTGAGTGGTCAGTGCGGGCGGCGGGTGGTGAGGGAACGGCCACGGAACTCGGCGACGGTGTCGCCGGTCTCGTCGGTCACGGTGACGTCGTAGACGCCGGCGCGCCCCGCGCGGGAACGCCGAGTCGCATGCGCCGTGAGGATCGCACCGACGCGCGTGGACTTCACGAACACGATGTCGGCGCCGGCGGCGACGGTGACCTCGTCGTCTTCGTTGCAGGCCAGCGCGAACGCCGTGTCGGCCAGCGTGAAGACAACGCCCCCGTGCGTGATCCGGAAGCCGTTGGTCATGTCCTCCCGGACGGTCATCGAGACCACGGATTCGCCGGGATCGTCGCGCTCGATAATCATGCCGAATGCGGCCGAGGCGAGGTCGTGCTGCATCATCTCCCGCAGTTCCACCCCGCTCACCGCGCGCCCACCATCTCGGAGACAGCCGACGCGCCGGTCGTCTTGGCAACGAGCGTCAGGACGTCGTACGTCGCGACGATCGCGTCGTCCTGGTTCCGGATCACGGCGTCCCAGCGGACCTCGCCGTAGTCGTCGGTCTCGCGAGGGGTGATCTGCTTCGCCGTCAGCGCGACACGGATCTCGTCACCCGGCGACACCGGCGTGACGAACCGGAGGTTCTCGAGACCGTAGTTGGCCAAGACGGGCCCCGGGTCGGGATCGACGAAGAGGCCCGCCGCCCAGGACACGAGCAGGTACCCGTGCGCCACGCGGCCGGGGAAGAACGGGTTCGCGGCGGCCGACTCCTCGTCCATGTGCGCGTAGAACGTGTCACCGGTGAACTCGGCGAACGTCTCGATGTCGCCGAGCGTCACCGTGCGCGAGGCGGATTCGACGGCGTCGCCGATGCGAAGGTCTGCCAGCGACTTCCGGAACGGATGCGCCCCCTCCGCGCGGTGCGCGGCCCCTGCGTGCCAGACACCGGAGATCGCCGTGAGGACGTCGGGGGAACCCTGGACGGCGGTGCGCTGCATGTGGTGCAGAACGGACCGGATGCCGCCGAGCTCCTCTCCCCCGCCCGCGCGACCGGGTCCGCCGTGGACGAGGTGCGGCACGGGGGCGCCGTGGCCGGTGGAGGTGCGGGCGTTCTCGCGGCTCAGGAAGAGCACGCGACCGTTGTACGCACCGATGCGGGTGAGCAGCTCGACGGCGACGTCCTGGTCGTGCGTCACGACGCTCGTGACGAGCGAGCCGCCCCCGCGGGCGACGAGGTCCGCGGCATCCGCTATCGAGTCGTACTCGAGGAGGCTCGCCACCGGGCCGAAGGCCTCGAGCTGGTGCGCCTCGGGCGTCGTCGGATCGGCGAACGCAAGGAGCATCGGCGAAAGGAAGGCACCGTCTGCCGCTTCGCCCACCGTTCCGTCGGCCCGGACGACCTGCGGCGCGTCGGTCGAGCCGACGAGGAGCTCTCCCCCGGCGTCCTGCAGACGCGCGACCTGTGCCCGCACGTCGTCGCGCTGCGAGAGGGAGACGACGGGACCCATCGTGACGCCTTCGGCCCTCGGGTCGCCGATGACCACGCGCGCGGCGATCTTCGCCTCCAGCGCCTCGGCGACGTCGCGAGACAGCCCGCGGGGGACGATCGCGCGGCGGATCGCCGTGCACTTCTGCCCCGCCTTCGTCGTCATCTCGACCATCAGCTGGCTGATGTAGGCGTCGAACTCCGGGGTGCCGGGTCGCGCATCGGGACCGAGGACGGAGGCGTTGATCGAATCCGTCTCGCTCGTGAACCGGACATCGCCCGACTCGACCCCCGGGTGCGTTCGGAGGTGGGAAGCCGTCGATGCGCTCCCCGTGAAGCCCACGAGGTCACCCAACCTGAGGTGGTCGAGCACTCCCGGCAGGCGTCCGCTGACCAGCTGCAGCGACCCCTCCGGCAGCAGGTCCGCCTCCACGAGGATGCGCACCCACGCCTCGGCGACATACGCGGTCGGGGTCGCGGGTTTGACGACGGTGGGAACGCCGGCCAGGAAGGCCGGGGCGAACTTCTCGAGTGAGCCCCACATCGGGAAGTTGAACGCGTTGATCTGCACCGCGACGCCCGGGAGGCGGGTGAACACGTGCTCACCGAGGAATGAGCCGTCCTTCGAGAGCGGTTCGATGGGGCCGTCGACCATGACCTTCGCGTTGGGCAGCTCCCGGCGTCCCTTCGACGAGTACGTGAAGAGCACCCCGATCCCGCCGTCGATGTCGCTCAGGGAGTCGCGTCGGGTCGAGCCGCTGCGCATCGAGAGGTCGTAGAGCTCCTCCTTCCGCTCGGACAGCGCGAGGGCGAACTGCTTGAGGAGCACGGCTCGCTCGTGGAAGGTCAGCGCACCGAGCGAGCGCTGCCCGACCGTGCGGGCGTGCTCGAGAACGCCGGCGACGTCGATGCCCGCCGTGCCGACGCGGGCCACGATCTCACCGGTCGAGGCGTCTCGCACCTCCGTGACCTCGTCGGACGCGTCCGGCGTCCACCAGGTATCGCGGAGGTAGCTGGGAAGGATGCCGCTCACGAGTCACTCCATTCGTAGAATCCGGAACCGCTCTTGCGGCCCAGTCGGCCCTCCGCGACCATCTGCCGCAGCAACGGGGGCGGGTCGAAACGGGGGCCCAGCGCCGCCGCGAGCTCCTCCGCGATCCCGAGGCGGACGTCGAGCCCGACGATGTCCGTCGTCCGCAGCGGGCCGGTCGGATGCCGGTACCCGAGCTCCATCGCCGCATCGATCGCCGCGGCATCCGCCACCCCCTCCTCGACCATGCGGATCGCCTCCAGAGCGAGCGCGACACCCAGGCGGCTCGACGCGAACCCCGGCGAGTCGCGGACGAGTACAGGAGTCTTGCCGAGCGCGCGGACCCAGCTGGCAGCGGCCTCCCGCAGCGACGGCGCGGTGCGCGTGCCGATCACCACCTCGACCAGGCTCGACGCGGGCACGGGATTGAAGAAGTGGAGGCCGAGGAAGTCCTCAGGCCGGTCGAGCGACTCGGCGAGGTCATCGATCGAGATCGATGACGTGTTCGTGGCGAGCGTCGCGCCGGATCCGATGACGGATGCCGCGCGGCGGAGCGCGTCGATCTTGAGCGCGCGGTCTTCGGGGACCGCCTCGATCACCAGGTCGGCGTCCGCCAGCGAGGCTGAGTCGGAGGCCGTGGAGACGGACGCGCGCAGGTCGCGCAACGGCACTGCGGTGGCGCCGCGGTCGACGGATGCACCGAGGCTCCGCTCGATGCGGGCGCCCGCGGCGTCCGCTGCGTCGCGGTCCCGCTCGAGGACGACGATGCGGGATCCCGCGAGGACGAACGCGTGGGCGATGCCGGCCCCCATGCGTCCGCCGCCGATGACGCCGACGACCTCGGGCGTGCCCGCGGCGCTCATCGGGTCGACTTCCGTGCGAGGAATGCGGTCATCCGTCGCTCCTTCTCGGGGCTTTCGAAGAGCTCGGCCTGCAGCTCGAGCTCGACGTGGGGGTGTTCGTCGGCGCTCGCGCGCAACGCGGTCTTGGTGTGCCGCGTCGCGAGCGCGTCGTTCGCGGCGATCCGGTCCGCGATCGCGTGCGCTGCGGCGAGGAGATCCTCCGGTTCGTGCAGCGACGCCACGAGGCCCCAGGCCAGCGCCTCCTCCGCTTCCAAGATCCGCCCGGTGAGGAGCATCTCGGTGGCTCGGGCGTGGCCGACGATCTCGGGCAGCCGCCAGGTGGCACCGGCAGCCGCGATGATCCCGAGCCCCGTCTCCGGGTTCCCGATGCGCAGGGACGGCGTGCCGATGCGGATGTCGGCTGCGTAGGCGAGCTCCGCTCCGCCGCCGAGAGCCCAGCCGTCGATGGCCGCGATGACCGGCATCGGCAAGGCACGCACACGCCGGAAGGCCTGCGTGTTGATGCCGCGCCGCGCATCATCCGCCCGCCGCGCCCGCAGCTGGGCGATGTCGGCACCGGCGGCGAACACACCACCCGAGCCGCTGATGATCAGTGTCCGGGGGGTCGCCTCGAGGTCGTCGCAGACCGCGTGCAGGTCATCGATCATCCGCTGGTCGATGGCGTTCTTCTTCTCCGGGCGGGTGAGCGTCACGATCATCCGATCGTCCGCGGATTCGACCCTCAGCGCGTCAGCCATCGAGCCGCTCCACGATCATGGCTGTCCCCTGTCCCACGCCGACGCACATCGTTGCGAGGCCGTAGCGACCGCCGGTGCGTTCGAGGCGTCCGAGCAGGGTGACGAGGAGACGAGACCCGCTCGAGCCGAGCGGGTGCCCGAGCGCGATCGCGCCGCCGTCGGCGTTCACGATCTCGGGGTCCAGCCCCAGCCGTCGGATGCACGCCAAGGACTGCGAGGCGAACGCTTCGTTGACTTCGACGGCGTCGAGGTCGCGGACGGTGAGCCCCGCCTTGGCGAGTGCCTTCTCCGTCGCCGGCACGGGTCCGAGCCCCATGATCTCCGGCGCGAGGGCGGCACTGGCCGACGCGACGATCCGCGCGCGGGCGCGCAGTCCGTGCCGCTCGAGCGCTGCGGTGCTCGCGACGACCACCGCGGACGCGCCGTCGTTGAGGGAGCTGGAGTTCCCCGCCGTCACGACGGTGCCGCCCGGGACGACCGGGCGCAGACCGGCGAGCAGGTCAGCCGACGTGTCACGGCGCGGTCCCTCGTCGACCTCGACGACGCCTCGGCCGGTCGGAACGGCGACGATCTCCGCTGCGAAGCGGCCCGCGTCGATCGCCGCGATCGCCTGCCGATGACTGCGGAGGGCGAACTCGTCGGCGTCCTCGCGCGAGATCCCGTCGACCTGCGCGACCTCCTCCGCCGTCTCCGGCATCGAGAACGTCGCCTTCTCGCGCTCCCACAGCCGTGGATTCGTGAATCGCCACCCGATGGAGGTGTCGAACGATTCCCCCGGCTTCGCCCAGGCCCGTGCGGATTTCGCCTGCACCCACGGCGCCCGCGTCATCGACTCGACACCGCCGGCGACGATCGCATCGGCATCGCCCGCACGGATCGCCTGGGAGGCGAGCGCGATCGCGGACATCCCCGACGCGCAGAGTCGGTTGACGGTGAGGCCGGGCACCGCATCGGGAAGCCCCGCCAGGAGCACGGCCATCCGGGCGACGTTGCGGTTGTCCTCCCCCGCCTGGTTCGCCGCGCCGAGGTAGACCTCGTCGAACGCTTCGTCGGGGAGGCCCGAACGGGTCACCGCTTCTCGGACGACGAGCGCGGCGAGGTCGTCGGGACGCACGTCGGCGAGGGTGCCGCCGTAGCGTCCCACCGGGGTGCGGGCGCCTCCCACCAGGTATGCCTCGGACATCGTCATCCTCCATGAGCGCCAGTGCTCTCGGACCGCAGGCTATTTGCAGACCGTTCGTTCAGTAATAGTGTCAGACGTGGACGTGGAGAACAACCCGAGCAGAGGATGAAGCATGACCGATGACGTGTGGACCATCTCCCCCGGTGCCCTCGACGACAAGCTCCGCATCGAGGTGCTCGCGCAATCGGCGGACGAGGTCGTGACACGGATGCCGGTGGCCGGCAACACGCAATCGCTCGGGCGACTGCACGGCGGTGCCACCGCGGCGCTCGCCGAGGCCACGGGGTCATGGGCCGCGATGATCCACGCGAGCACAATGGGCAGGGTCTGCGTCGGCGTGGATCTCAACATCACCCACCACCGCGGCCCGCGGGGTGAGACCGTGACCGCGACGGCCACCCCGCTGCACCGAGGTCGGCGCACTGCGACCTACGAAGTGCGCATCCAGGACGCGGAGGGGCACCTCGTCGCGACGGCCCGCATCACGAACCTGATCGTCGATGCGTGAGCGGCGGCGTCGATGACAGACTGAGCCGATGGACACAGCGCACGCCGACACCCCGACGCGTCGAGGCCGCCCCGGTCATGACCGCGAGGCCGTCCTCGACGCCGCCGTCGCGCTCTTCAACGAGCGCGGGTACGACGCGACATCGGTCGCCGACGTCGCGGGCCGACTCGGTGTCACCAAGTCCGCGCTTTACCACCACTTCTCCTCCAAGGAAGCCGTCCTCGAACTCGCCCTCGGACGAGCCCTCGACAGCCTCGAAGCCGCGCTCGACCAGCCCCGTGACGGCCGCAGCGCGTCGGCCGCACTGCGTGACGTCTTCCGCGGTGCCACCGACGCACTCGTGACCAACCTGCCCTACGTCACCCTGCTTCTGCGGGTGCGCGGCAACGGACCGGCCGAGCAGGCAGCCCTCGCCCGCCGACGGACCTTCGACCAGCGCGTCACCGCGCTCGTCGCCCAGGCGCAGGGCGACGGCGACATCCGCGACGACGTCGACGCGTCGGTCGTCGCCCGACTCATCTTCGGCATGATCAACTCGCTCGTCGAGTGGTACAGGCCGGGTGGCGCCATCGACGGCTCCCGGCTCGGACACGACGTCGTCACCCTGGCCCTCGACGGCCTCCGTCCGGCCGGAGCCCCGCGCACGCAGGAGTAGCGTGGACGGGTGACTCCGTCGGCATCCGCTCTCCTCCGGGGACGCGGGGCGTGAGTCGGGTTCGCGCCGCGGCGCACACCGGCGGCCCGGGGATCCGCGCATGGATCGTCTGGTCGACCGGCGTCGCCGCATACATCCTCGCCATCACCAACCGGACGTCGCTCTCTGCGGTCGGCGTGGATGCCGCGGAGCGATTCCAGGCGGATGCCGCGACCCTTTCCCTCTTCGCCGTCGTCCAGCTGGCGGTGTACGGCGGTATGCAGATCCCGGTCGGCGTCCTGCTCGACCGGTACGGCTCGCGCCCGATCATCACGATCGGCATGATCCTGATGGCCGTCGGTCAGCTGACGATGGCCCTCTCGCCGAGCGTCGGGATCGCGATCGTCGCGCGCATGCTCCTCGGTGCCGGCGATGCGGCCGTCTTCCCCGCAGTCCTGCGCCTCGTCGCGACGTGGTTCCCGGCCCAACGCGCACCGGTGATGGTGCAACTCACCGGCATCCTGGGTCAGGCAGGCCAGCTCGTCGCCGTCATCCCGATCGCCGCCGTGCTCCACGCGACCAGCTGGTCGGTGACCTTCGGCGCGATCGCGGGACTCGGCGTGCTCTTCGCCGTCCTCGTGTTCGCGGTGATCCGCAACCACCCGCCGGAGGTCGACCGCGACATCAGCGTCGACACCGACACCGGCGCGATCCGCATCGTCACCTCGAGCGTCGACACGGGCGTCGGCATCCGCGCCGCGTGGGCTCACCCCGGCACCCGACTGGCCTTCTGGTCGCACTTCGCGACGCCGTTCGCGGGGACGGCGTTCATGCTCCTGTGGGGCGTCCCCTTCCTCACCGCCGGAGAGGGTCGCACGCTCGGCGAGGCGACGGGCCTGCTGACCATCTTCGTGTTCGCCGGCATGGCGTTCGGCCCCGTGCTGGGGGAACTGTCGCGCCGCATCCCCCACCGTCGCTCCCGCGCACTCGTCCTTCCGGCCGTCGCCGTGCAACTCGGCGCGTGGCTGACGGTGATCCTCTGGCCGGGGCCCGCTCCGCTCTGGCTGCTCACCGTGCTCGTGGTCGCGCTGTCACTGGGCGGTCCGGCCTCGATGATCGCCTTCGACCACGCCCGGACCCACAATCCCTCTCACCGCCTCAGTACGGCAACCGGTCTGACGAACGCCGGCGGATTCCTCGCCGCCCTGATCGCCATCTTCGTGATCGGCGTCGCCCTCGATCTCCAAGGGGCGGGGACGCCCGACACCTACCGCCTCGACGCCTTCCGCGTGGCCTTCCTCGCACAGATCCCGCTGTGGCTGCTCGGCGCGATCTTCATCTCGGTCGAGCGTCGACGCACGCGTGTCCACCTCGGGATGGACGAGCCGCGCCGCCCGCCCCGGTGACAGACGAACGGCCCGGTCCCCAGGGGGCCGGGCCGTTCGTGCGGATGCGTCAGATCGTGCCGTCGCCCGAGGAGCGGGTCTCCGAACGGGTGACGCGCTCGCCGGCGACCGGGTCGACCGTGCGGACGGTCGATTCGGTGGAGCGGCGCTTCATCAGGAGCACGATGCCGATGAGGAACACGACGACACCGGCCCCCATCAGGATGTAGCCGATCAGGTCGAGATTCACGAAGTCGACGTCCACATTGATCGCGAAGGCGAGGATGGCGCCGATCACGAAGAGGACGATTCCGGTTCCGATGCTCATGAGAACACTCCCTTTCTGAGCTGTGCCCTCCGATGATGACGGATGCCGCGGGCGCCGTGCAGTCTCTTGACACGCGCTCCTCCGCTGTGCATCCCGCTCAGAGAGCGGCGATGCTCAGCGGGGATCGACGGGGAGCCACTCGGCGTACTTCGGCTCGCGTCCATCCCCCGAGGAGGTGCCGGTCAAGCGGCGCTTGAGCCAGGGTCCCAGGTGTTCACGGAAGTACCGCGATCGGTCCAGCCGCACCGTACGGTCGGGCTCGCTCAGCGACCACCAGTCCTCGGGGACGTCCTCAGCGAGGGCGTCGAGCACACGGGCGGCCACGCGGTGATGACCTCGGGTGTTCATGTGCAGGCGGTCGGCGGACCAATACGATGGGTCGGAGAGCTCCGTGTCAGGCCAATTGAATGCCGTGACGATGTCGTCATCGCCGGCGATCCGCTCCTCCACGGCAGCGGAGAGGGCGTCGCCGCGGCGCTGGATCAGGGCGGGCAGCGGGAGCTGCGCCGACGGGTTCGCTCCGGAGAGGAGGATCAACGTCACCCCTTCCTCCTGGCACCGGCGCCGAACGTGCGAGAAGGCATCGGCGATTCGGGAGATCGGAGTTCGCGGACGCAGCATGTCGTTCCCACCGCCGTTGAACGAGAGGTGCGTGGGTCCGAGGGCGAGGGCGCGTTCGAGCTGCTCAACGACGATCGGCTGCACGAGCTTGCCACGGATCGCCAGGTTCGCGTAGGCCACCTGCTCACCGCGGGAGTCCGCCCAGCCCTGCGCGACGAGATCCGCCCAGCCGCGCGGGACTCCCTCGACCTCGTCGCCGACCCCTTCGGTGAACGAATCGCCGATCGCGACGTACCGCACCTGCACCATCGGTCCAGCCTACGCGGATCAGTCGGTGAGGATCAGTCGGCCAGGGCCGACCCGCGGCCCTCGACGAGGCCCCAGGCGGCGACCGCGGCCACGACGAAGAAGACGGCGAACACGAAGAAGACGAGCCCGATCCCGCCGACGCCGATCATCAGCGGCACGCTCGGCGGCGCGGCGATCGAGGCGATGCGTCCGACACCGGCAGCCCACCCCGCACCGGTCGCGCGGAGCGAGGTCGGGTACATCTCCGGTGTCGCCGCGTACAGCGCACCCCACGCGCCGAGGTTGAAGAACGACAGTGCCATGCCCGTGGCGAGGATCGCCCATTCCGCGGATGACTGGCCGAACAGGACGGCGGACACTCCCGACCCCAGCAGGAACACCGACAGGGTGGCGCGCCTGCCCCACACCTCGATCAGCCACGCGGCGACGGCGTAACCCGGGAGCTGCGCGAGCGTGATGATCAGGGTGAACCCGAACGACTTTACGAGGTCGAAGCCCTGCGAGAACAGCAGCGTCGGAATCCAGATGAAAGCGCCGTAGTAGGCGAAGTTCACGCAGAACCACACGACCCACAGGGCGACCGTCCGGCGGCGCAGCGCCGGCGCCCAGAGCGCGCGGAGCCGCTCCCCCACACCGAGCCCGCTCGTCGGCGCGGGCTGCGCGGCGGCGACCGGGGGCCGGACGGCTCGAGAGCCGAACAGCGGTGGCGACGCCTCGAGCGAGCCGACGACCTTCTCGGCTTCTTCCTGCCGCCCGCGGCGCGCGAGCCAGCGCGGTGACTCCGGAAGGCCCCATCGGATCACCAGCGCGTACAGGGCGGGCACCGCCCCGAGCGCCAGGGCCCAGCGCCACCCCTCCGGGACGTTCGGGATGACGAAGAACCCGATGAGCGCGGATGCCGTCCACCCCACCGCCCAGAACGCTTCCAGGATGACGATGAGACGTCCTCGCATCCGGGCGGGAGCGAACTCGCTCACGTAGGTGCTCGCCACCGGCAGCTCGGCGCCGAGTCCGAGCCCGACGACGAACCGGAGCGCGATCAGCGCCGCGATGCCGCCTGCCAGGGCGCTCGCGCCGGTGGCGAGGCCGTAGACGAGGAGCGTCAGGGCGAACACCGAGCGGCGGCCGATCCGGTCCGCGAGCAGCCCGCCGAGCGTCGCACCGATGGCCATTCCCGCGAACCCCGCCGATGCGATCCAGGAAGTGGCCTCGGTCGTGAGGTCCCACTGGGCGACCAGCGCGGCGATCACGAACGAGATGAGCCCGACGTCCATGGCATCGAGCGCCCATCCGGCGCCCGAACCCGTCAACACCTTCAAGTGCGTCCGGGTGAACGGGAGACGGTCGAGCCTGGGGGCGACCGTCTCGGCGGTCGACGTATCGGTCATCCTTGAATGCTACGAGCAGTCGCGCGACCCGAGGTCGCGCACCATCACTCCGCGAGCATCTCCCTCACGAGCGGGATCACCCGCGTGCCGTACAGCTCCACCGATCGCATGAGCTTGTCGTGGCCTAAGGTGCCGTTGGCATACTTCATGTCGAAGCGCTGCACGCCGAGGGCGCGGATCGAGGCGACGATCTTCTTCGCCACGGTCTCCGGGGAGCCCACGTAGATCGACCCCTCCGGTCCCGCCTCCTGCTGGAAGCGGAGCCGGCTGTACGGCGGCCATCCGCGCTCGCGTCCGATCGTGTTGTTCTGGCGCTCGAAGCCCGGGTAGGCCTCCTCCCACGCCTGCTCGTCGGTGTCGGCGACGTGACCGGGCGAGTGCATCCCGATCGGCTGCGCCGGCATCCCGAGCTCACCCACGGCGCGGTGGTAGAGGTCCACGTAGGGCCGGAACCGTGCAGCCGGGCCGCCGATGATGGCGAGCATCAGGCCGTAGCCATAGCGGGCGGTGCGCACCACCGACTCCGGCGAGCCGCCGACACCGACCCACGCCCGGATCCCGCCGGCGGTCTTCGGGTAGACATCGGCATCCGTGAGGGACGCGCGCATGGTCCCCTGCCACGTCACCGGCTTCTCCTCGCGCAGGAGGGAGAACAGCTCGAGCTTTTCCTCGAAGAGCGCTTCGTAGTGCCCCAGGTCGTATCCGAACAACGGGAAGGATTCGATGAAGGATCCACGCCCGAGGATGACCTCGGCACGGCCGTTCGAGACGGCGTCGAGCGTGGCGAACCGTTCGTACACCCGCACCGGATCGTCGCTGGAGAGCACGGTGACCGCGGTGCCGAGGCGGATGCGCTCGGTCCGCGAGGCGATCGCGGCGAGCACGATCTCGGGGCTGGAGACCGCGAAGTCGGGGCGATGGTGCTCGCCCACGCCGATGAAGTCGACACCGACCTCATCTGCGAGGGTCGCCTGGTCGACGAGGTTGCGGATCGCCTGCGCGTCGGTCACGCGCTGGCCGGCCTCATCGAGGGTGATGTCTCCGAAGGTGTCGAGTCCCAGCTCCACTGCGGTCATGTCCGCCCCTTTCATTCACACGGATACAAGTCGGCGGGCGCCCCGAGCATTCCCGGGACTCCCGCCGACTCTCCGCGTCTCAGCCGTTCGCCAACGCCATCCGGAGCGTGTCCAGTCCCACGCCGCCCACGCGCAGCGCCTTCATGTGGAACTGCTTGATGTCGAAGTCCGCCCCTCCGCGCTGCTGCGCGTCGTCGCGGATCTGCTCCCAGATGCGCTGGCCGACCTTGTATGACGGCGCCTGACCGGGCCATCCGAGGTAACGGTTCACCTCGAACTGGATGAACTCGTCCGACATGTTCACGTTGCGACGCATGAACTCGAGCGCATACTCGGCATCCCAGGTTCCCTGGCCGTCCGGACGGGGCTTGCCGAGGTGCACACCGATGTCGAGCACGACGCGCGCGGCACGCATGCGCTGACCGTCGAGCATCCCCAGCTTGTCGGCGGGATCGTCGAGGTAGCCGAGCTGCTCCATGAGGCGCTCGGCGTAGAGGGCCCACCCCTCGGCGTGACCGCTGGAGCCCGCGAGCAGCCGGCGCCACGAGTTCAGCTCAGCCCGGTTGTACACCGCCTGCGCGATCTGGAGGTGGTGTCCGGGAACGCCCTCGTGGTACACCGTCGTCAGCTCACGCCAGGTGTCGAAGGAATCGACGCCCTCGGGCACCGACCACCACATGCGTCCGGGCCGCGAGAAGTCGTCGGTCGGACCGGTGTAGTAAATGCCGCCCTCGTTCGTGGGGGCGATCATGCACTCCAGGCGGCGGATCGGCTCGGGAATGTCGAAGTGGGTCCGGCCCAGCTCCTCGACGGCCCGGTCGCTCGTCTCCTGCATCCAGCGCTGCAGCGCCTCGGTGCCGTGGAGCTTGCGCGAGGGATCCTTCTCGAGGAAGGCGACGGCCTCTTCGACGGTCGCGCCCGGGAGGATCTCGTTCGCGATCGACTCCTGCTCGGCGACCATCCGAGCAAGCTCCTCGACGCCCCACTCGTAGGTCTCGTCGAGGTCGATGGTCGCGCCCAGGAATCGTCGCGAGTGCAATGCGTAGAGCTCCCGGCCGACGGCGTCGGTCTCCGAGCTGCGGGGGGCGAGCTCGTCGCCCAGGAAGGTCGCCAGCCGGTCGTACGCCGCCCGTGCGGCGTCCGCTCCGGCGGCGAGGTCTCGCGTGAGCGAGGCGGGCAGCTCGCCCTCCTGCGGTGAGGCGGAACCCGTGAAGGCGTCGAAGAACCCGCCGTCGGCGGTGTACCGGGCGATCTGCGTCACGACCTCGGTGACCTGACGCCGCGCCGGCACGACGCCCTGGGCGATTCCCTCCCGCAGAGTCTCGACGTAGCCGGTCAGCGCGTCGGGGATGGCGTTCAGGCGCGCCGCCACGACCGTCCAGTCCTCGACGGTGTCGGTCGGCATCAGGTCGAACACGCTGCGGATGTCCTGCGCCGGCGACGCGATCACATTCACGTCCCGCAGATGCGACTTCGCCTCGTGGAGCTCGATCTGGAGGGTGAGCTCGGCCGAAAGGTCCGCCTTCGTGACCTCGTCGACGTCATCGACGGGCGCCGCAGCGGTGAGTGCGCTCAGCGTCTCACGAGCCGCGCTCACGGCTCGCTCCGCGCCCGCGGGCGACAGGTCGTCGAGACGGCCGTTGTGCTCGAAGCGCCCGATGTAGGTCGCCAGGCTCGGCGAGAGGTCGGCCAGAGTGTCCACCCAGGCGTCTGCGATCGTGTCGATCGGCGTGGGCGTGCGTTGTGCGTCGGTCATGCCTCGAGCGTACCGACGAGCGAGGTCAGTGCGCGGCTTCGTCCCAATCGGCGCCTCGCCCGATCTGGACGTCCAGCGGCACGGAGAGGTCTGCGGCATCCCCCATCCGTGTCCGGACGATTCCCGCGACGTCGTCCCACTCACCCGGGGCGACCTCCACCACGAGTTCGTCGTGGATCTGCAGGAGCACCCGCGAGTGCAGGTCGCGAGCGGCGAGATCATCATGGATCTCGTTGAGGGCGATCTTCATGATGTCAGCCGCGCTGCCCTGGATGGGCGCGTTGAGCGCGGCGCGCTCCGCGTTCTCCCGCAAGACCCGATTCGGGCTCGTCAGGTCGGGGAACGGCCGCCGACGCCCGAAAATCGTCTCGGTGTAGCCGTCGATCCTCGCCTGCTCCACAGAGGAGCGCAGGTAGTCGCGCACCGCACCGAAGCGGGCGAAGTACTCCAGCATCAGCTGCTTCGCTTCGGACTGCTCGATGCGCAGCTGCTTGGACAGCCCGAACGCGCTCAGGCCGTAGACGAGGCCGTACGACATGGCCTTCACCTTCGTGCGCATCGGCGCCGTCACCTCGGCAGGCTCGACGCCGAAGACACGGGCGCCGACGAAACGGTGGAGGTCCTCCCCCGAGTTGAACGCCTCGATGAGGCCCGGGTCGCCCGACAGGTGCGCCATGATCCGCATCTCGATCTGGGAGTAGTCCGCGGTGAGGAGCGTCTCGTAGCCCTCGCCCACCTCGAACGCGGCGCGGATGCGACGGGACTCCTCGTTGCGGATGGGGATGTTCTGCAGGTTCGGATCCGTGCTCGAGAGCCGGCCGGTCTGGCTGCCGGTCTGCACGTAGGTCGTGTGGATCCGCGCGTCCTCGGCGATGCCGACCGTCAGAGACTCGATGATCTGCCGCAGCTTCGTGGCCTCACGGAACTGCAGCAGCAGCCCGAGGAACGGATGGGGGTTCGACTCCTGCAGGTCGGCCAGCACGGCGGCATCCGTGGAATACCCGGTCTTCGTCTTGCGGGTCTTGGGAAGCTCGAGCTGCTCGAACAGCACCTCCTGCAGCTGTTTCGGGGAGCCGAGGTTCACCTCGCGTCCGATGATCGCGTAGGCCTCCTGTGCGATGCTCTCCGCCCGTGCGGCGAGTTCGCCGGAGAACCCGGCGAGCTTCTCACGCGAGACCGCCACGCCCGCCAACTCCATGTCGGCGAGGGCGTCGAGTGTCGGGAGTTCGATGTCCGTGAGGACGGATGCCACGGAGTCGGGCATCTCGTCGCGCTGGGCGCTCACGACACGCAGCGCGAACCACGCCAGCTGACCGGGAGTGGCTCCCTCGGTCTCGGGGACGAGCTGCGACGGATCGGCCTCGGGAAGCTTCTCGTCGAGATAGCGGTCCACGAGATCGGCGAGCGACTTGTCCGGGAGGCTCGGACGCAGCAGCCACCCGGCGAGGATGGTGTCGAAGGCGAGACCGCCGAGGCGGATGCCGGCCCGCCGGAGCGCCTTCACCTGCGGCTTCGCGTCAGTCAGGATCTTCGGCGTGTCCCCCTCGAGCCAGTCGGCGAGGGCGACGCGTGCCGTGTCGTCCCAGTCAGCCTCGCGGACGGCGTCGTTCGTCGCGACGCCGATCCTGGTGGGCGTGCCGCCCGCCACCGTGACCGTCAGAGCCAGCTCGCCGGTCTGCTCCGCCAGCCAGCCCGCGAGAGCCGCGGCATCCGTCTGCACCGGCTCGGGAGCGGCCACCTCGGGGGCGGCCGGTTCATCGATGACATCGAAGGCCTCGAATACTCGTGGCAGGAGCGTGCGGAACTCGAGCCGCGCGAAGATGTCGCGGACCGCCTGCGTGTCGAGCGGACGGAGGGCGAGGTCTTCGGGCGCGTATTCGAGCTCGACGTCGCGCAGCAGGCGGTTCAGCTGCCGGTTGCGGCGGACGTCGTCGAGGTGCTCACGGAGGTTGCCGCCGACGACGCCCTTGATCTCGTCCGCGCGTTCGAGCAGCGCGTCGAGGGTGCCGAACTGGGTGATCCATTTGACGGCCGTCTTCTCGCCGACCTTCGGGACGCCCGGCAGATTGTCGCTCGTCTCCCCCACGAGAGCGGCGATATCGGGATAGTTCACCGGCGGCAGCCCGTACTTCTCCACGACAGCATCGGGGGTGTAGCGCTTGAGCTGCGAGACGCCCTGCACGCTCGGGTAGAGGAGGGTGACGTCGTCGGTCACGAGCTGGATCGTGTCGCGGTCGCCCGAGCAGACGAGCACCTGGTAGCCGCTCTCGACGCCCTGCGTAGCGAGGGTCGCCAAGATGTCATCGGCTTCGAAGTCCTCCTTCGTGAGCACGGGCACGCCCATCGCGGCGAGGCAGTCCTGCAGGAGGGGGATCTGACCTTTGAACTCCGCGGGGGACTCAGACCGGTTCGCCTTGTACTCCTCGTATACGCGCGTGCGGAACGACTGCCGCGAGGTGTCGAAGGCCACCGCCAGGTGCGTCGGCCGCTCGGCCTTCACGAGGTTCACGAACATCGACAGGAAGCCGTAGATGCCGTTGGTGTGCTGGCCGTCCTTCGTCGAGAAGTTGTCGACGGGAAGGGCGTAGAACGCCCGATAGGCCAGCGAGTGGCCGTCGACGACGAGCAGAGTAGGCTTTCCGGAGTCGGTCACCCAGCCAGCCTAGTTCGCGCATCGGACACCGACAGCGCAGCGAATCCCTCCCGCATCGAAGCAAGGTGAGCCATGCCCACGGACGTCCACTCCCCCGATGACGCGCTCGCCTGGGCCACCGGCCGCGGCATGGGCGCCCTCGCCGAGAAGATGGGCATCGAGTGGGTCGAGTTCACCGCCGATCGGGCGGTCGCACGGATGCCGGTCGAGGGCAACACCCAGCCCGTCGGACTCCTACACGGCGGCGCCTACGTCGTGCTCGGCGAATCGCTCGGCTCCATGCACGCCAACTTCCACGCAGGGCCCGGACGCCTGGCCGTCGGAATCGACATCAACGCCACCCACACCCGCTCGGCGACGGAGGGGTGGGTCACCGGCGTCTGCACGCCGATCCACCTCGGGCGAAGCCTGACGGTGCACGAGATCGTCGTGACCGACGACGCCGGCCGACGCTGCTCGACGGTGCGCATCACGAACATGGTCCGCGACGTGCCGGCATCCTGACCCGGAGACAACGGATGCCGGGTGACGAACCACCCGGCATCCGGAGAAATCTGAACGACCTGTGTCGCGTCAGCCCTTCTTGGGAGCCAGCTGCTCGATGATCGCCTTGGCGACGTCCTGCATCGTGAGCCGGCGATCCATCGATGCCTTCTGGATCCACCGGAAGGCGTCGGGCTCAGACAAGCCCATCTTCTCGTTGAGCAGGCCCTTGGCCCGGTCGACGAGCTTGCGCGTCTCGAAACGCTCGACCATGTCCGCGACCTCGGCCTCGAGCGTGATGATCTGCTCGTAACGGGCGAGGGCGATCTCGATCGCCGGCAGCAGGTCGTTCGGGGTGAAGGGCTTCACGACATACGCGAGCGCACCGGCCTCGCTCGCACGCTCGACGAGTTCCTTCTGGCTGAAGGCGGTCAGCAGCACGACGGGGGCGACGTGGTTCTTGCTGAGCTTCTCGGCAGCGCTGATGCCGTCGAGGACGGGCATCTTGACGTCCATGATCACGAGGTCGGGACGAAGCTCGGTGGCGAGCTGCACGGCGGTCTCGCCGTCACCCGCTTCACCGACGACGTCGAAGCCGCTGTCGCGCAGGATCTCGACGATGTCGAGTCGGATCAGCGACTCGTCCTCTGCGACGACGACGCGACGCGGGGTGGGGGCGGCCTGGGGTGCCGGGGTGGGTTCCTGCTCAGTCACGTCGTCCATCCTAGGGCAGGCGGTACCGCCTTCCTGCGGTATCGTCGTTGAGGCGTGCGCCGGTGTGGCGGAATGGCAGACGCGACCGACTCAAACTCGGTTGCCCGAAAGGGCGTGTGGGTTCGACTCCCACCACCGGCACGTCTCGGGACTTCCCGCACCTCGACCCTCGGCTCGGCGTGCGGGAAGTCTTCCGACGTGGTCAGCCTCCGCGACCGGTGAATGCGTCCATCGACGAGTACACCTTGAACACGCGGCGCGCCAGGGCGTCCTAAGACCTGGTCGGCAGCACGCCGCGCAGCGCCATCGCCAGCTTGACCGTCCACGGGCGGATCACCATTGGCGTCCCGCGCACCATCCCCCGCCACGCCGCCTGCGTCGCCTGGCGGGGCCGTCAGGATGGGAGTCAGCAGAGGACCGCGTGCACCGGCGAACATGCCGGTCGAAACATAGCTCGGGCAGAAGGTCGTGACCGCGATGTGCCGGTGCCCGTGCGCCTCCAGCTCGAGGCGCACCGATTCACTCCAGCCGATCAGCGCCCACTTCGAGGCGGCGTAGACGCTCATCCTCGGATTGGCGAGCGTCCCGGCGGCGGACGCGATGTTGAGGATGCGCGCCGGTCGCGTCGCGTCCGCGATCATCTCGGGCAGGAACTCCCGCGTGAGCCACATCGCGGCAAGCGTGTTCACCCGCATCGTCGCCTCGATGTCGCGCTCAGGGTCATGCTCCCAGAACGGCGCGCCCCGGACGATGCCGGCGTTGTTGATCAGGACGTCGACACCGCCCAAGTCGATCCGGACCTCGGTGGCGGCACGGGCGATGTCCTCACGGTCCGCGATGTCGACGCGGTACGCCCGCACGTCGACCCCCGAGCCCGATAGCTCAGCGGCGAGAGCTGCGGCATCCGTGATGTCCCACAGCGCGACGGCTCTCGCGCCGACGGCGACTGCGCGCCGGGCATACAGCTCCCCCATCCCGCGGGCGGCTCCAGTGATGAGGACCCGGGAATCCCGAATGGGGTCGCGTGCGTTCATGGGGCGCTCCTCGATGTCACTGGGTCCGACGATACGCTGTCCCGTGCACAACGGAACGGCGCCCCAGTTGGGACGCCGTTCCGTCGTTCGAGATGTGGACTCAGGTGGTGCGCTTGTTGCGCCCGGTGATGAGCCCGTAGATCAGCAGCACGATGAGCGAGCCGCCGATCGCGAGCAGCCAGGTCTGGATGCTGAAGAACTCTTCGAGCTTCGCGTTGAACAGGACACTGCCGAGCCAGCCTCCGAGGAGCGCGCCGACCACACCGAGGATCAGTGTGACGAACCAGCCGCCGCCCTGCTTGCCGGGGAGGATCAGCTTGGCGATGGCGCCTGCGATCAGACCGCGCCCCGCACATGGTAGAGGCGGGCACCCCGCGTGGGGATGCCCGCCTCAAGCCCGCTCCGGCCTTACTGCTCGACCTTGTAGATCGGCGCCTTGCCATGGACAGCGTCGCCGATCTTGTGGATGCGGATGTCGTTGGTCGACCCTTCGATTCCGGGAGGGGACCCGGAGATCACGACGACCTTGTCGCCGACCTCGGCCAGTCCTGCTCCGAGGAAGAAGTCGTCGACCTGGCGGAACATGAGGTCGGTGTGCTCGACGGGCTCGACGAGCGCCGACTGGATGCCCCAGGTCAGCGCCATCCGGCGACGGATCGCCGGGTCGGTCGCGAAGGCGATCATGGGGATCTCGGAGCGCAGTCGCGACATCCGACGGGCGGTGTCGCCAGACTCGGTGAACATCGCGACGTACTTCGCCTCGACGAACTCAGCCACCTCGCGCGCGGCAAGGGTGATGGCGCCGCCCTGCGTGCGGGGCTTCGTCGTGAGCGGCGCGATGCGCTCCAGGCCGTGGGTTTCGGTCGAGTCGATGATCCGAGCCATCGTCTCCACGACGCCGACCGGGTGCTTGCCCACGCTGGTCTCGCCGGAAAGCATCACGGCATCCGCGCCATCGAGCACGGCGTTGGCGACGTCACTGGTCTCGGCGCGCGTCGGCACCGGGTTGTCGATCATCGTCTCGAGCATCTGCGTCGCGACGATGACGGGCTTCGCCATCCGGCGGCACAGCTCCACCGCGCGCTTCTGGACGATCGGCACCGCTTCGAGGGGAAGCTCGACGCCGAGGTCGCCGCGGGCGACCATGATGCCGTCGAACGCGTCGATGATCTCCTCGAGCGCGTCCACCGCCTGCGGCTTCTCGATCTTGGCGATGACCGGAACCTTGCGGCCCTCCTCAGCCATGATCTCGTGCACGCGGGTGACGTCGGCTGCGTTGCGCACGAACGACAGCGCGATGATGTCGGCGCCTGCGCGCAGACCCCACCGCAGGTCGGCCTCGTCCTTGTCGGACAGCGCGGGCACGTTCACCGCGACGCCCGGCAGGTTGATGCCCTTGTTGTTCGAGACGGGACCGGCGACGATCACCTCGGTCGTGACGACGGGGCCGTCGACGGAGGTGACCTGCACGCGGACCTTGCCGTCGTCAATGAGCAGGTAGTCGCCCGGCTTGACGTCGGCCGGCAGCCCCTTGAAGGTCGTGGAGACGATCTCCTTGGTGCCCTGGATGTCTTCGGTCGTGATCTTGAAGACGTCACCGACGGCCAGCTGGTGCGGGCCTTCCGCGAAGCGCCCGAGGCGGATCTTGGGTCCCTGCAGGTCGACGAGGACGGCGACGGCACGGCCGGCATCCTCCGACGCCTTGCGCACGTTGGCGAGTCTGGCGTCGTGATCGGCGTAATCGCCGTGGCTGAGGTTGAATCGGGTGACGTCCACACCAGCGTCGATGATCGCACGGACCATCTCATAGCTTTCGGTGGCCGGACCCAGAGTGGCGACGATCTTCGCGCGTCTCACAGAAGTAGCTCCGTCGGGTTTCTTAGAGGGGGGCTGTGTACGGTCCCAGCCTAGGCGTGCTGGAGTCCGATCGCGACGTCGGTCGGTCGGACCGGCGCCGGGAGGTTGGTCGATCCCATCAGGTACTCGTCGACCGCCGAGGCGGCCGCACGACCTTCCGCGATCGCCCAGACGATGAGGGACTGTCCGCGGCCGGCGTCGCCCGCCACGAACACGCCCGCCGAGGTGGACTGCCAGTCGTCGGCGCGCTCCACGTTCCCGCGGGACGTGAAAACCGCTCCGAGCTGCTGCTCGAGGGTCGAACGCTCGGGCCCGGTGAAGCCCATCGCGATGAGGACGAGGTCGGCGGGGATCTCCCGCTCCGTTCCGCTCTTGGGCACGCGGCGGCCGTCGACGAACTCGGTCTCGGCCACTCGCAGGGCTCGGACCTCGCCTGCCTCGTTGCCGAGGAACTCGACAGTGGAGGCGAGGAAGGATCGCTCGCCGCCCTCTTCGTGTGCGGACTGCACCTCGAACAGCGTCGGCGCCATCGGCCACGGCTGGTGGTCGGGTCGACCCGACGGAGGCTGGGCGCCGATGGCCAGGTTGGTGACGCTCATGGCGCCCTGGCGGTGAGCGGTGCCGATGCAGTCGGCACCGGTGTCGCCGCCGCCGATCACGACGACGTGCTTGCCTTCCGCGTGGATCTGGTGCGGCACCTGGTCGCCCGCGACCGCCTTGTTCGACTCGACGAGGTACTCCATCGCGAAGTGCACGCCGTCCAGGTCGCGGCCCGGGATGGCGAGGTCACGCGGAACGGTCGAGCCCGTCGCGATGACGACGGCGTCGTACCGCGCGCGCAGGTCGGCCCACGACAGGTCCTTGCCGATCTCCACGCCGGCGCGGAAGCGAGTGCCCTCGTCGCGCATCTGGCGAAGTCGCGACTCGAGGTGGCGCTTCTCCATCTTGAAATCGGGGATGCCGTAGCGCAGGAGCCCGCCGATGCGGTCGTCGCGCTCGTAGACGGCGACCGTGTGACCCGCGCGCGTCAGCTGCTGTGCGGCGGCGAGCCCGGCGGGGCCGGAGCCGACCACGGCGACGGTCTTGCCGGTGAGGCGGCCCGGAGGTTCGGCCTCCACCCAGCCGTGCGCGAACGCCTCGTCGATCGTGGAGACCTCGATCTGCTTGATCGTCACCGCGGGCTGGTTGATCCCGAGCACGCAGGAGCTCTCGCACGGTGCAGGGCAGAGCCGCCCCGTGAACTCCGGGAAGTTGTTCGTCGCGTGAAGGCGCTCGATCGCCGCGCGGCCTTCGCCGCGCCACGTGAGGTCGTTCCACTCCGGGATGAGGTTCCCGAGCGGGCAGCCCTGGTGGCAGAACGGGATGCCGCAGTCCATGCAGCGCCCGGCTTGCCGACGCAGAACGGCCTGATCTCCGGCCTCGTACACCTCCTTCCAGTCCAGGATGCGGACGGGAACGGGCCGGCGCGGCGGGAGCTCGCGCTCGGTGACTTTGAGGAAGCCCTTGGGATCAGCCACCGGTCACCTCCAGGATGCGTGTCCAGACGACGTCGCCGTCGGGGTCGAGCCCCTCCGCGACCGCCTCCTGGCGGGTTTTCAGAACGGCGGCGTAGTCGCGCGGAAGGATCCGCGTGAAGTTCGCCGCTTCGGTGTCGAGATCGGCGAGGAGCCGCTCGGCCAGATCGGAGCCGGTCTCGGCGACGTGGCGCTCGAGCAGATCGCGGAGGATCTCCACATCGCCCGCGCCGAGGCCCTCGAGGACGAGCTCGCCGCTCGCGACCGCCTCGCGGTTGATGAGGCTCTCGTCGAGACGGTAGACGTACGCGCTGCCACCGGACATGCCGGCGCCGAGGTTCCGCCCGGTCCGCCCCAGGATCACGGCGAGACCGCCCGTCATGTACTCGAGGGCGTGGTCGCCCACTCCCTCCACGACCGCGGTCGCGCCGGAGTTGCGGACGAGGAAGCGCTCGCCGACGACTCCACGGAGGAACATCGAGCCCTGCGTGGCGCCGTAGCCGATGACGTTTCCTGCGATGACGTTCTCGGACGCGTCGAACCCGGCGCCGCGGGGCGGCCGAACGACGATCTCGCCGCCGGACAGACCCTTGCCCACATAGTCGTTCGAGTCGCCTTCGAGACGCAGGGTGATGCCGGAGGGGAGGAACGCGCCGAAGGACTGGCCGGCCGAGCCGGTCAGGTTGACCTCGATCGTGCCGGCAGGCAGACCGTTCGCGCCGTGCGCCTTCGTGACGTGATGCCCGAGCAGGGTGCCCACGGCTCGCTCGGTGTTGCGCACCGGCAGGTCGATCGAGATGTGACCGCCGTGTTCCACGACGTCGCGGGCACGCTCGAGCAGCGCCACGTCGAAGTGCTCGCCGAGCTCGTGATCCTGGTCACGGACGTGACGACGCGGTGCGTCCTCGCCGAACGCCGGTCCTTCGAGGATCGGGGACAGGTCGAGTCCGTGCGCCTTCCAGTGGTCGACCGCGGGCTGCACGTCGAGGACCTCGGTGTGGCCCACGGCCTCGTCGATCGACCGGAAGCCCAGCTCAGCGAGGTACTCGCGAACCTCCTGGGCGATGAACTCCATGAAGTTGACGACGAACTCCGGCTTGCCGGTGAAGCGCTTGCGCAGCTCCGGGTTCTGCGTCGCGACGCCCACGGGGCACGTATCGAGGTGGCAGACACGCATCATGATGCAGCCCTCCACGACGAGCGCGCTCGTGGCGAAGCCGAACTCCTCGGCGCCCAGAAGTGCGGCGATGAGCACGTCACGTCCGGTCTTGAGCTGACCGTCGGCCTGCACGACCACGCGACCGCGCATGTCGTTCATCATGAGCGTCTGCTGGGTCTCGGCGAGGCCGAGCTCCCACGGCGTTCCGGCGTGCTTCAGCGAGTTGAGCGGGCTGGCACCCGTTCCCCCGTCGTGCCCCGAGACGAGGATCACGTCGGCGAGGGCCTTTGCGGTGCCCGCAGCGACCGCTCCGATGCCGGACTGGCTGACGAGCTTGACGTGCACGCGCGCGGCCGGGTTGGCACGCTTCACGTCGAAGATCAGCTGCTTCAGGTCCTCGATCGAGTAGATGTCGTGGTGCGGCGGCGGCGAGATCAGGCCCACTCCCGGGGTCCCCCCGCGGGTGCGCGCGATCCAGGGGTAGACCTTCCCCGGGGGAAGCTGACCGCCCTCCCCCGGCTTGGCACCCTGCGCGAGCTTGATCTGGATGTCCTCGGCGTGGGTGAGGTACATGCTCGTCACGCCGAAGCGGCCTGAGGCCACCTGCTTGATCGCGCTGCGGCGCTCGGGGTCGAGAAGACGCTCCACGTCTTCGCCACCCTCGCCGGTGTTCGACTTGGCGCCCAGTCGGTTCATCGCGATCGCGAGCGTCTCGTGCGCTTCCTTCGAGATCGATCCGTAGCTCATCGCACCCGTCGAGAACCGCTTGACGATCGACGAGACAGGCTCGACCTCGTCGATCGGGACCGCCGGACGGGTGCCCTGCTTGAGGCGGAAGAGACCGCGCAGGGTCTTGAGGTCGGAGGCCTGCTCGTCGACCATCTGCGTGTACTCGCGGAAGATGTCGTACCGGCGGGTCCGCGTCGCGTGCTGGAGACGGAACACCGTCTCCGGGTTGAACAGGTGCGGTGCGCCGTCACGGCGCCACTGGTACTCGCCACCGGTCCACAGCCGTTCGTGCGCGCGCACAGCCTGGTCCTCGGGATACGCGAAGTCGTGGCGGGCGCGGTTCTCGCGGGCGATCTCCTCGATGCCGATGCCGCCGAGCTTCGTCTCGGTACCCGTGAAGTACGTGTCGACGAACTCCTGCGACAGACCCACGGCCTCGAACACCTGGGCGCCCGCGTACGACGAGACCGTGGAGATGCCCATCTTGGACATGATCTTCAGCACGCCCTTGCCGAGCGCGTAGATCAGGTTCCGCACCGCTTTCTCCTGGGAGATGCCGGTGATGTAGCCGGCCCGGACGAGGTACTCGGCCGTCTCCATCGCGAGGTACGGGTTGACGGCCGATGCTCCATAGCCGATCAGCGTCGCGACGTGGTGCACTTCGCGCACGTCGCCCGCCTCGACCACGAGGCCGACCTTCATCCGGTTCTCGCGACGGATGAGGTGGTGGTGGACGGCCGAGAGCGTCAGCAGCGACGGGATCGGGACGAGATCCTTCGTGGAATCGCGGTCACTGAGGATGATGAACTCGACGCCGTCGGCGATCGCCGCGTCGACCTCGGCGCAGATCTCGTCCAGACGGTCCCGGAGCGTGTCGGCACCGGCATCCGCCCGGTACAGACCCCGGATGGTCACCGACCGACGTCCAGGCAGAGCGCGGTCGATGTTCTGGAGCTTCGCGAGCTCGTCGTTGTCGATGACCGGGAAGTCGAGGGTGATGACGCGAGTGTGGTCGCGACCCGAGTCCAGGAGGTTCCGCTCGGGGCCGAGCCCGAGTCCGAGGGACGTGACGACCTCTTCGCGGATGGAGTCCAGCGGCGGGTTGGTGACCTGCGCGAACTGCTGCACGAAGTAGTCGAACAGCAGGCGCGGGCGCTCGCTGAGGACGGCGATCGGGGTGTCGGACCCCATCGCGCCGAGCGGCTCCGCGCCCACCTGCCCCATCGGGGTCAGGAGGATGCGCACCTCCTCCTCGGTGTAGCCGAACGTGCGCTGACGGCGCGTGATGGAAGCGATCGGGTGCACGATGTGCTCACGCTCGGGCAGATCCCGCAGCCGGACGCGGCCCTCGTCGAGCCATTCCTGCCACGGCGACATGGTCGCGAGGTCGCGCTTGATCTCCTCGTCCTCGACGATGCGGCCGGCGGCCGTGTCGACCAGGAACATGCGGCCGGGACGCAGGCGCCCGCGGCGCTTGATGCGCTCGGGCTCGAAGTCGAGCACGCCGGTCTCGCTGCCGATCACCACGATGCCGTCGGTGGTCTCGGTCCACCGCCCGGGACGGAGCCCGTTGCGGTCGAGGGTTGCGCCGACGAGGGTGCCGTCGGTGAAGATGAGGGCGGCGGGACCGTCCCACGGCTCCATCTGCATCGAGTGGTACTCGTAGAAGGCACGCAGGTCGTCGGGCATGTCGGTCTGCTTCTCGTACGCCTCCGGCACCATCATCATGATGGCGTGCGGAAGGCTCCGGCCCGTGAGGCTGAGGAGCTCGAGGACCTCGTCGAACGACGCCGAGTCGCTCTGTCCATCGACGCAGATCGGCAGCAGCGGCCGGATGTCGCCCAGGAGCTCGGATTCGAGCTGGGACTGGCGGGCGCGCATCCAGTTGCGGTTGCCGTTGACGGTGTTGATCTCGCCGTTGTGGGCGAGCATGCGCAGCGGCTGCGCGAGCGGCCAGGAGGGAAAGGTGTTGGTCGAGTACCGCGAGTGGACGACAGCGAGCTCGGTCGTGAAGCGCTCGTCCTGCAGGTCGGGGTAGAACGGCTCGAGCTGAAGGGTCGTGACCATGCCCTTGTATCCGAGTGTGCGGCTGGACAGCGAGACGAAGTACGCGCCGAGCTCGTGCTGGGCGCGCTTGCGCAGGCGGTAGGCCCGCCGATCGAGCTGGATCCCGGACAGTGCGGGGGAATCGCCCACGGCGGGCCGCGAGACGAAGAGCTGCTCGAAAGCAGGGCGCGCGTCGAACGCGAGCTTGCCCAGGTTGTCGTCCGCGGTGGGGACGTCGCGCCATCCGAGGACGGTGAGCCCCTCCGACTCCGCGATGCGCACGATGGCGGCCTTCTGCGCGTCGCGCTCGTCGCGCTCGATCGGGAGGAAGGCGAGGCCGACGGCGTACTCCCCCGCGGCCGGAAGGTCGAACTCCACGACCTCGCGCAGGAAGGCGTCGGGCATCTGGGTGAGGATGCCGGCGCCGTCACCGGTGCCGGCGTCCGACCCGATGGCGCCTCGGTGCTCGAGATTGCGGAGTGCCGTCAGGGCGAGGTCGACGATGTCGTGGCCGGCTTCGCCGCGGAGGGTGGCGACCATCGCCAGACCACAGGCGTCCTTCTCGAAGGCAGGGTTGTACATCCCCTGCTTCTGCGGGAAGGCGCCGCCAGTCGCGGCGGGTGCGATCGTCCGGGTGGATTCGTGACGCGAGCTCGAGGGCATGCGGACCGTCCTCACATGGGTGCTCAACCTGGGACGACGTCGGCCCTGCGGTGCTATCGGGTGGTGACTGAGCTTGTGGCCTGGTCGGAGGATGCCTCGGACGTGGGGGGTGCGCTCACGTCGACGAAGTCATCGGCTTCTTGCGATTGTACAGCGCCCGGAGCGCTCCATTCGCGACCGCGCTGATACGGCGACGGTTCGGCTCCCAGGTGACGGCGCCGCTGCACGAAGAAGATGGCCAGACCCACGACGACGCCGAACACCGCGGCCCACACGTTGGTGCGCAGACCAAAGAAGACCTCGCTCGGATCGATGCGGATCGACTCCCAGACGATGCGCCCCGCGCTGTACCACGCGAGGTACAGGCCGAACAGGCGGCCCCACTGCAGCCCGAAGCGCCGACCCGCCCATACGAGGACGCACACGCCCATCACGTTCCAGATGACTTCGTAGAGGAACGTCGGGTGGAACAGCGTGCCCTCGGGCAGACCCGCGGGCCACGCGGCGTTCGGGTAGTCGATCTCGAGGCCCCACGGCAGGTCGGTCGGCAGACCGTAGAGCTCCTGGTTGAACCAGTTCCCGAAGCGGCCGAGCGCCTGCGCGAGCAGGAGGCCCGGTGCGAGCGCGTCGGCGAAGCTCCAGAACCGGATGCCGGTCCACTTGCAGCCGAGCCACGCGCCGATCGCGCCGCCGATCAGGGCGCCGAAGATTGCGATCCCGCCCTCCCAGATCCGGAAGATCGCCCAGAAGTCCTTGTCCTCACCGAAGTAGAACCCCGGGTGGGTCACGACGTGGAAGATGCGGGCGCCGATGATCGCGAGGGGTACCGCGATGAGCGCGATGTCGATGACGACCCAGGGCTCCGCGCCGCGTCGCGTGAGCCGCTGGTTGGTCCAGAGCGTGGCCACGACGATCCCCAGGAGGATGCACAGGGCGTAGAAGTAGATCGTCAGCGGGCCCAGCGAGATGGAGCTGACGTCGGGGCTCGGGATGCTCGCGAAGACGGAGAGTGCGGCGGAAGTCACGACGGCGAGTCTACTTCGCCGGACGGTGCGCGCCGTCCGCGAGCTCACCCGCGGTCGCCGCGAGACCGTCGAGTCCCCCGTCGCGCAGAGCCCGGACGAGGGCCGTCCCCACGATCGCGCCGTCCGCATAGTCGAGGACGCCGGAGACCTGATCGGGCGTCGAGATGCCGATTCCGACGCACGCGTTCTCCACGCCGTGGCCGCGCAGGCGGTCCACGAGGTGGCGCGCGGCGGCATCCAGTTCGGCACGCTCACCGGTGATCCCCATCGTCGAGACCGTGTACACGAATCCCGTCGAGGCTTCGGCGATCATCGCGAGCCGCTCATCGGTCGAGGTCGGTGCGGCCAGGAAGATGCGGTCGAGCCCGGTCCGCTCCGATGCGGCGATCCAGTCGGCCGCGGCATCCGGGGTGATGTCCGGCGTGATCAGACCCGCTCCGCCGGCGGCGACCAGGTCGTCGGCGAACCTGTCGACGCCGTACTGCATCACCGGGTTCCAGTAGGTCATCACGACGACGGGCACGTCGACGCGATCGGTGATCGCCTTCACCGCCGTGAAGGTGTCACGAAGACGGAAACCCGCCGCGAGGGCCGCCTGCGTCGCCTCCTGGATGACGAGTCCGTCCATCACCGGGTCGGAGTACGGCGGTCCGAGCTCGAGGACATCGGCGCCCGCTTCGGCGAGCGTGACGGCCGCCTCGACGCTCGTCTGCAGGTCGGGGTACCCGATCGGCAGGTAGCCGACGAATGCCCCCCGACCCGATTCCTTCGCCGCGGCGATGGCGGCGGCGACGCGGGAGGTCACAGCTCCACCCCTTCCCCGCTGCCGGGTTCGGGGTCGGCGGGGACATCGACGGGCTCCGCGCCTTCGTCGTAGAGACCGAACCAGCGCGCTGCGGTGTCCATGTCCTTGTCGCCGCGGCCCGAGAGGCTGACGGCGATGACGGCATCGGGGCCGAGTTCACGACCGATCCGCAGGGCGCCGGCGAGGGCGTGCGCGGACTCGATCGCGGGGATGATGCCTTCGGTGCGGCTGAGGAGGCGGAGCGCGTCCATCGCCTCCCCGTCGGTCGCCGGGATGTACTCGGCGCGCCCGATGTCGGCGAGCCAGGCGTGCTCGGGGCCGACGCCCGGGTAGTCGAGTCCGGCCGAGATCGAGTGCGACTCCACCGTCTGCCCGTCCTCGTCTTGGAGCACGTACGTCTTGGCACCGTGCAGCACGCCGGGACGGCCCCGTTCGATGGATGCCGCGTGCTTGGGCGTGTCGACGCCGTCTCCGGCGGCCTCGACACCGTAGAGCTTCACGCCCTCGTCGTCGAGGAACGCGTCGAACATGCCGATCGCGTTCGACCCGCCGCCGACGCACGCGACGACGGCATCCGGCAGACGGCCGATCTCGTCGAGGAGCTGCTGACGCGCCTCCTCGGAGATCACCTTCTGGAAGTCGCGCACCATCGCCGGGAACGGGTGCGGGCCCGCCGCGGTGCCGAAGATGTAGTTGGTCGTCTCGACGGATGCGACCCAGTCACGGTAGGCCTCGTTGATGGCATCCTTCAGCGTCCGAGAGCCCGTCGTGACGGGGATGACCTCGGCGCCCAGCAAGCGCATCCTCGCGACGTTGAGGGCCTGCCGCTCGGTGTCGACCTCGCCCATGTAGATCGTGCAGTCGAAGCCGAACAGGGCGGCGGCCGTCGCCGTCGCGACGCCGTGCTGGCCGGCTCCGGTCTCGGCGATGACCCGGGTCTTGCCGAGGCGCTTCGTGAGCAGCGCCTGGCCGATGACGTTGTTGATCTTGTGCGAGCCGGTGTGGTTCAGGTCTTCGCGCTTGAGGAAGACGCGCGCCCCGCCCGCGTGCTCGGCGAAACGTGCGACCTCGGTCAGAGCCGACGGACGCCCGGCGTAGACGTTCAGCAGGCGGTGGAGCTCGGCGGCGAAGGCGGGGTCGGCTTTGGCGGCCTCGTACTCGGCGGTCAGCTCATCGATCGCCGCGATCAGCGATTCGGGCATGAAGCGTCCGCCGAAGTCCCCGAAGAAGGGGCCGGCGGCATCTCGAAGACTCATGCTCCGGCCTCCAGGAAGCTCGCGAGGGTGGATACCGGATCGCCCGTGACGAGCGCTTCGCCGACCAGGACGACGTCGGCGCCCGCGGCACGGTAGTGGGTGACGTCTTCGGGACGGAGCACCGCCGATTCGGCGATCTTGATCGTGCCGGCGGGAATGTGCTCCGCCAGCCGTCCGAAGAGGTCTCGGTCCAGCTCGAACGTCGAGAGGTTCCGCGCGTTGACGCCGACGAGCGCCGCGCCGATGTCAATCGCGCGCTGCAGCTCCTCGTAGGAATGCGTCTCGACGAGCGGGGTCATCCCGAGCTCGAGAACCAGATCGTGGAGCTCGGCGAGCAGGTGCTGCTCGAGCCCGGCGACGATCAGCAGAACCAGGTCGGCACCGGCGGCGCGGGCCTCGAGGACCTGATAGGGCGTCGCGATGAAGTCCTTGCGGAGGACGGGCAGAGCGACGCCCGCCCGGACGGCCTCGAGGTCGGCGAGCGACCCCTTGAACCGGCGCTCCTCGGTCAGGACGGAGATCGCCGAGGCTCCTCCACGCTCGTACTGCTGCGCCTGGTGGGCGGGATCCGTGATGGCGGCGAGGTCGCCGCGCGAGGGGCTCGCCCGCTTCACCTCGGCGATGATCTTCACGCGGTCGGCGGGAGCGAGCGCAGCGCGCGCGTCGAGCGCAGGACGCTGTGCGAGGGCGGCCTTCTCGACCTCGCCGAGGGGACGCCTCGACTCGCGCTCGCGCGCATCCTCCACCGCGCCGGCCGTCAGGTCGGCGAGCACGTCAGTGCTGCTTCACGGTCGTCTTCGATCCGCCCACGCCGTACCCGGCCTTGGTCATCACGAATCCGACGACGAGCCCCAGCACCAGGAGGACGACCGAGAGCCAGACGAGGATCGGCATGTCGAGGAAGAAGAACAGCGTGCCGAGCGACACCGCCACCAGCATGATGACGACGGTCGTCCACGCTGCCGGGGAGTGTCCGTGGCCGGGGTCGCCGATGTCGTTGCTCATAGTTCTCCTTCGGATGCGAAGCGCGATGTCGGCCGGTGTCGTGGGAGGCGCGCTCCTCGAAGTACCGGCCGTTCAGCCCAGTCTAGCGAAGCCCGCCCGCTCCCCCGGCCGCGGCTCAGCGCGTCGGGTCCTCGCCGCGGGACAGGTCGTCCCACGAATCGATGGCGTCGTGCGGGCGACGGGCATCGCGACCCACGGTGCCCTGACGGTACTTGCGCCCGCTTCCCGGCCAGGTGTGCGCCGTGACGAGGCAGAGGACGCCGCCGAGGACGATCAGCAGCGCTGCGGCAGCGTTGACCGCCGGCCACGGCGTGGTCGCGATCGTCTCGACGATCTGCGCCACCGGCCCCAGACCGCTGATGCCCGTCGCCTCGGTCACCGTCGACATCACCGCGTCGACCGGACGCCCCAGCGCGATCCGCAGCGACGCCGCGGTCATCCCGACGCCCAGGCCCACGGCCAGGACGCCGAAGACGTACCGCAGCACGCGTCCCACGATCGACAGCGCAAGTCCGAGAGCGAGGGCCGCGAGGCTCAACGGCGCCAGCACGGACACGGCGTCGGCGCCGGCGACCGAGAGATGCCGCTGGGCGCCGTCGCGGAGGACGACGTCCAGCCACGGCTGGGTGGATCCGATGATTCCGATCGCGCCGCCGACGAGGATCGCCAGGACGGCGAGCGTCCGTCGGCGACGTCGGGATGCCGCGGGATCGGCCATCACGTCAGCACGAAGGGTTCGAGGGCGTCGGCGTCGAAGCACGTCCGATCGCCGGTGTGACACGCGGCGCCGACCTGCTCCACGGCGATCAGCAGGGTGTCTCCATCGCAGTCCAGTCGCGCGTCACGGACGAACTGAGCGTGTCCGGACGTGTCACCCTTGCGCCAGTACTCGCCGCGCGAGCGGGACCAGAAGGTCACTCGGCCCTCGGTCAGCGTGCGGCGAAGCGCCTCGGCATCCATCCACCCCAGCATGAGCACCTCGCCGGTGTCGTGCTGCTGGATGATCGCCGGGACCAGGCCGTCGGCGTTGTAGACGACCCTCGACATGCGCTCGTCGATCGTGCGGCTCATCGGCGCACCTCGATCCCATCCGCGACCAGCGCCGCCTTGACGTCTCCGACGGTGAGCTGGCCGGAGTGGAACACGGATGCCGCCAGGACGGCGTCCGCCCCCGCCGTCACGGCGGGGGCGAAGTGCGAGGGATCACCCGCCCCACCCGACGCGATGACCGGCACCGAGGCCGCCTCCCGCATGAGAGCGACGAGCTCCAGGTCGAAGCCGTCCTTCGTCCCATCCGCATCGATCGAATTCACGAGGAGCTCGCCGGCGCCGCGTTCGACGGCTTCCCGCGCCCAGGCGACGGCGTCGAGATCGGTGAGCGTGCGACCTCCGTGGGTCGTGACGACGAAGCCGGAGGGTGCGCCGGGCGCGCGCTTCACGTCCAGCGAGAGCACCAGCACCTGCGCGCCGAACCGGTCGGCGATCTCGCCGAGCAGGTCGGGCCGGGCGATGGCGGCCGAGTTGACCCCCACCTTGTCCGCGCCGACGCCGAGGAGGCGGGCGACGTCGTCGGATGTGCGCACTCCCCCGCCGACGGTGAGCGGGATGAAGACCTGCTCCGCGGTGCGCTGGACCACGTCATAGGTCGTGGCGCGCTCGTCGACGGTCGCCGTCACATCCAGGAAGGTGATCTCGTCCGCGCCCTGCTCGTAGTAGCGGCGGGCGAGGAGCACGGGGTCGCCCATCTCGCGCAGGTTCTCGAAGTTGACGCCCTTGACGACCTTGCCCGCGGCCACATCGAGACACGGGATCACGCGGCAGACCAGCGACACGTCAGAGCCTCGCGTTGTGGATCGCGGTCACGAGGATCGCGCGTGCGCCGATCTCGTAGAGCGCGTCCATGACCTGGTTCACGGTCTTGCGCGGGCTCATCACCCGCACGGCGACCCACTCGGGGTCGCGGAGCGGGGAGATCGTGGGCGATTCGATACCTGGCGCGAGGGCTACGGCCTGGTCGACGAGGTGCGCCGGCAGGTCGTAGTCGATGAGGACGTACCGTCGCGCGACCATGACGCCGCGCAGGCGACGCAGGAGCGTCTCGGTCCCCGGCGCCTCCGTGGGTGCGCCGATGAGGACCGCCTCGGACTCGAGGAGGACCGGGCCGAAGATCTCGAGACCCGCCTGGCGGAGGGTGGTGCCCGTCGACACCACGTCGGCGACGGCGTCGGCGACACCCAGCTGGACGGCGGATTCCACCGCGCCGTCGAGAGGCACGAGATCCACGGCGACGCCGTGCTCGTCGAGGTAGCCGTCGACGAGGCCCGGGTAGGCGGTCGCGACGCGCAGGCCGTCGAGGTCCGCGAGGTCGGTGAAGCGTCCGGGAGGGCCGGCGAAGCGGAACGTCGAGCCGCCGAATCCGAGCTGTTCGATCTCGCGAGCCCCGGGCATGCGGGCGTCCAGCAGGAGGTCGCGGCCGGTGATCCCGACGTCGAGCGCGCCGGAGCCGACGTAGGTCGCGATGTCCTTGGGACGGAGGTAGAAGAACTCGACGTCGTTGACGGGGTCGATGACGTGGAGGTCCTTCGGGTCGCGTCGGCCAGTGTACCCGGCTTCGGCGAGCATCCCCGCCGTGGTCTCGGCGAGCATGCCCTTGTTGGGGACGGCGATGCGCAGCATGGAACGTCTTTCCGTGTGGAGGTGTGCGGACGGCGGGAGGGACCGATCAGAGATGTCGGTACACGTCCTCGAGCGTCAGTCCCTTCGCGAGCATCAGCACCTGCAGGTGGTAGAGCAGCTGCGAGATCTCCTCCGCCGTCTCGGCGTCGGACTGGTATTCGGCGGCCATCCAGACCTCGGCGGCCTCTTCGACGATCTTCTTGCCGATGGCGTGGACGCCGCGGTCGAGCTGCGCGACGGTTCCCGAGCCTTCCGGGCGTGCGGCCGCGGTCGCGGTGAGTTCGGAGAACAGTCCGTCGAACGTCTTCACCCTCCCAGGGTACCGGGCTCTCGCCGCCGCTCGGCGCCGCGTGACGGGCTCAGTGGACGTGGGATGCCGCGGTCGCGCGCAGCGCGGCGATCGCGGCGCCCGGGTCGCCGGCCCCGAAGACGGCCGACCCGGCGACGAAGGTGTCGGCACCGGCATCCGCTGCCTGGGAGATCGTGGATTCGCCGATGCCCCCGTCCACCTGCAGCCACACCTGCGAGCCGCGCCGGCGCGCCTCGGCGGACAGCCGCTGGAGCTTGGGCATCTGGTCGGCCATGAAGCCCTGCCCGCCGAAGCCGGGTTCGACGGTCATGACGAGGATCTGATCGAACTCCTCGAGGTGGTCGAAGAGCGGCTCGATCGGGGTCGCCGGCTTCACCGCGACCCCGGCGCGCGCGCCGATGGATCGCAGGCGGCGGGCGAGCGCGATCGGGTCGACGGCCGCCTCGAGATGAAACGTGACCGAGGCGGCTCCGAGTTCCGCGTACGTGGGGGCGTTGCGGTCGGCATCGGTGATCATCAGGTGCACGTCCAGGGGCACCGGACTGGTCGCCTGGATGCGCTCGACCATCTGCGGTCCGAACGTGAGGTTCGGCACGAAGTGGTTGTCCATGACGTCGACGTGGACGAAGTCCGCCGTGGCGATGCGGGCGAGCTCGGCCTGCATGTTGACGAAATCGGCGGCGAGGATGCTCGGATTGATGCGCACGTCACGGGTCACGTGCCCATCATCGCAGGCGACCGCCGGTGACGGCGGCGATGCCCGCGTCAAACCCGCTGCAGCAGCGAGATCGACATGGCGTCGGTACCGTGGCGGTGCGGCCACAGCTGCGCGCGTCCCGATCCGTCGCTCTGGGGCGGCAGATCGATGGGCGAGACGCTGATGGATGCCACGACCGCTCGGGCGTCGAGCTGGGTGACCCGTCCCTCGAACTGCCGCTCGACCTGGGCGACGACGCCGGCGGTCTCGGCGAGGTGCGGCGAACACGTGACGTACGCGACGACGCCGCCCGGTGCGAGCGCGTCGACCGCTGCGGAGAGCAGTTCAACCTGCAACGCGCTGAGCTCCGGGACGTCGGCGGGCGTCTTGCGCCAGCGGGACTCGGGACGCCGGCGCAGCGCACCGAGACCTGTGCAGGGCGCGTCGACGAGGATGCGGTCGTATCGGCCCTTCGCGGCGCGGGTGCGGCCGTCCTCCTCCGACACCGGGATCTGCCCCGGGACGCCGGCCACGGACTGGCGCACGAGCCGCGCGCGGGCGGACGAGAGCTCGTTCGCCTCGAGGATCGCGCCGTGCGCGTGCGCCTCCGCGGCGAGCACCGCGGTCTTGCCGCCGGGCGCTGCGCACAGGTCGAGCCACCGTTCGCCCGCGCGCACGGGCAGGGCGCGCGACAGCGCGAGCGCGGCGAGCTGCGAGCCCTCGTCCTGCACGCGGATGCGGCCGCCCGAGGCGCTCACGGTGCGCTCGGGATCTCCCCCACCGAGACGGAACCCGATCGGCGACTGCGTCGTGCGCGTGGCTTCCGTGGGGATCTCTGCGAGCCCCGGCAGCGCGGTCATCGTCACCTGGGGCGCCGCGTTGTCGGCGTCGAGGAGGTCGTTCAGCTCATCGGCACGCCCCTCGGCGGCCAGGGCACGTCGGAGCGCGCGGATGACCCAAACCGGGTGCGCGAACCGCACCGAGAGCCGTTCGTCGTCAGAGCGGCACGCCGCCTCCACACGCTCGAGCCATTCGGCCTCGTCGCGCTCGGTGATGCGTCGCATGACCGCGTTCGCGAAACCCGTCACCTTGCGCCCAGCCGCCTGCCGGGCGAGCTCGACCGTCTCGTTCACGGCCGCGTGCGCCGGAACCCGCGTGGCGAGCACCTGGTGGGCGCCCAGCCGCAGCGCATCGAGGACAGGAGGGTCGATGTCGGCGGCGGGGCGGCCCGCGGCGGCGGAGATGATCGCGTCGTAGGTGCCGATCCGCCGAAGCGTGCCGTAGGTGAGCTCGGTGGCGAGCGCGGCATCCCCGGAGGACAGACCGGCCCGCACGATCTCCCGGGGCAGCAGCAGGTTTGCGTACGCGTCGGAGGTGCGGACAGCGCTGATGACGTCGTAGGCCACTTCGCGCGCGGTCGTCATCGCGCCCCCTCGGGCAGGTCGAAGCGCGGCTCGTCCGCGCGCAGCCCACGCCACCAGTCAGCGGCGGCCATGCCGGCCTTTCCGGCGGGCTGCACGGTGATCAGCTCGACCGCTCCGCCGGAGGTGCCGACGAGGACCCGCTTGTCTCGGAGGGCGACCGTACCCGGCGGCAGATCGTCGTGGCCGGCGGGACCGAGACCTGCGGCGAGCACCTTGAGCCGCTGACCGCCGATCGACGCGTGCGCACCGGGTTCGGGCGTCGTGCCGCGGTACCGGTCGAGCACCCGAACGGCGGACTGCGAGAAGTCCAGCGCACCATCGGCGATCGACAGCTTGGGGGCGAGGGTCGGCTCCCCGGCCTGCGGGACGGATGCGGCCGTTCCGGCCCCGATGGCGTCGACGACGTCACCGACGAGCGATGCGCCCGAGACGGCGAGGGCGGCGAGGACGTCTGCCGCGGTCGCGTCCTCGGGAACCTCCCACTGGAGCTGAGCGAAGACGTCACCCGCATCGAGCGCGGGCACGAGCTGGAACACCGCAGCGCCGGTGGTGCGGTCACCGGCGATCAGTGCGTGCTGCACGGGGGCTGCGCCTCGCCAGCGCGGCAGCAGGGAGAAGTGCAGGTTGATCCACCCGTGCGCCGGCATCGAGAGGAGCGGTTCGCGGACGAGACCGCCATACGCGACGATCACACCGAGGTCGGGGTCGTGTGCGGCGATGGCCGCTGTGGCGTCCGCATCGAGACGGTCGGCTTTGATGACCGGGATGCCGAGCTCTGCCGCAGCGGCAGCGACGGGTGACGGCGTGAGCACGCGCTTGCGACCGAGCGGAGCATCACGTCGCGTGACCACCCCGACCACCTCGTGATCGGATGCCGCGAGCGCACGCAGCGAGGGAACGGCCGGTTCGGGGGTTCCGGCGAAAACGACGCGCATGCTGGTCCTCACAGATCGAGCTCGGGCACATCGAGCCGAACCCTGAGTGTAGTCCGGGCAGGAGCACGCGGACCGCGTCGTCGACCGGAGACGGCCGCGGCGACGACGGAGGCACGCAGCTGCTCGGCGAGCGAGCGACCGTGTGCGTAGTCGACCCGGATGAGTGCGCGCACCACCCCTTCGCCCTGCGGGACCGGGCCGAGTACGGCGCTGGGGGGGATGTCGGGGAGCGCGTCGCGCAGCTCGGCGACCGCCTTGTCGACGGCCGTGGCCGTCCCTTCCACCGAGGCGACGCGCACCGTCGGCGGCATCTGCAGCGGCAGCCGGTCGGCGAGCTCGGCGCGGGCATAGGCGGGCTGCGTCCACGTCGCGAGGGCCCGGGCGACCGGCCCCGTGACCCCGACCAGGTGAACCGGCGCACCCGGTGCCGCAAGGACGGCCGCGTTCGACCACCAGCGCAGACACGACTCACCGATGCGCAGCTGCTCCGCCATGAGCATGCGATCGCCGTCGAGGAGGATGATCGCCCGGTACCCGCCCTCGGCCGGGGGCTCCGCACCGCGGGTCGCGATCACCAGCGCCGGGCGTCCGTCGACGGATGCCACGGGGTGGTCGCCGTCAGCGACGATCACCCGCACCCCGGGGAACGCCCGCCCGAGCTCGTCCGCCGTGCGCTCACTGCCGGAGGAGGCCATCCGGAAACTGGTGGCCGAGCAGTTCGCGCAGCTCCAGCCGGGCGCCGACCGCCCGCACCACCCACAGTCGGGCACGGCACCGGCCCGGCGCGCGCGCAACGGACCCGAGCAGTGGCGGCAGCGGGCCGGGGTGCGACACTCGGCGCACACGAGCACCGGTGAGTAGCCGGGACGCGCGACCTGGACGAGGACAGGTCCGTGCGGGAGCGCCTCCCGCGCCGCGGCGAAGGCGCTCGAAGGCACGCGCGCGCCGCGGGACTCCGCCTCGTGCGTCGCGGACAGCACGACTCGCGGACTGGGCCGCCGCGCCGCAGGGACATCCCGGACCCATCCGATCTGCACGAGCCGTTCGACGTCGGTCGTGCGGGTGTGACCCGCGAAGACGAGCGCCGACCCTTCCGCACCCTGCCGCACGAGGGCCGCGTCGCGCGCATGCACGCCCGGACTCAGCGGCTCCGCGAGAAGCGGGTCGCCGTCGTCCCACACGACCACCGCCCCGACATCATGAGCCGGGGCGTACACCGTCGACCTGTTCCCGACCACGACGCACGGCACTTCGTGCAGCATGCGCAGGTAGCTGGTGAAGCGTTCCGGCCCCGACCGGCGCGCGTCGTCGCGGACGACGGCATCGTCCGAAAGCAGCGCACCCAGCGCGTCGAGCACCTGCGACTGATCGCGATGATCGGGGACGACGATCAGCGTGCTCCGACCTGCCGCCAGAGTGTGCGCCGCGATCGCCGCGAGGAGATCCGCCCACGCACCGCGCAGGCCCCCCGCGGACGGCGTCGGCGGCGCGTCGACGGCGAGTCGCTCCCCCGCCGTCACCGCGTCCGTCAACCCCGGATAGGCGCCGAGGAGAGCGGCGGCGCGCTCCGCGGCATCCGGAGACACGACCGGAGCCGGTGGCGCGGGCGCCGCGAGCCAGGCCTTCTCCGCGCGGACCATCCGCTTCGGGACGGCCAGGCGCAGCACGTCACTCGCCGAACCGGCCGCGCGGTCGGCGACCGACCGGGCGAGCTCGTAGAGGCGCCGCGGCAGGAGCGGGACGGTGGACACCACCTCCGCCAGCTCCGACAGCGGCCTTCCGCCCGGCTCCGGATCGCCGAGCTCGATCAGCCAGCCCTCCACCATGCGTCCGGCACTCCGCAACGGCACCTTCACCCGCACGCCCGGGAGGGCGATCGGAGAGAGCCGTTCGGGGACGGCGTAGTCGAAGAGGCGGTCGAGCTGCGGCAGCGGCGAGTCCAGCAGAACCCGCGCGACGGATGCCACGGGCTCAGAGCCCGGCGGCGGCCCGGAGCGCGTCGACCCGGTCGGTGCGCTCCCACGTGAAGTCGTCGAGCTCACGGCCGAAGTGGCCGTAGGCCGCCGTCTGCGCGTAAATGGGGCGCAGCAGGTCGAGGTCGTCGATGATCGCCTGCGGGCGGAGGTCGAAGACGTCGCGGATGGCCGCGGTGATCCTCTCGTCCGACACGTGGCCCGTGCCGAAGGTCTCGACGTACAGGCCGACGGGCGCGGCACGCCCGATGGCGTAGGCGACCTGCACCTCCAGGCGGTCGGCGAGCCCGGCCGCGACCGCGTTCTTGGCGACCCAGCGCATCGCGTACGCCGCCGAGCGGTCGACCTTCGACGGATCCTTACCGCTGAACGCTCCGCCGCCGTGACGCGCCGCGCCGCCGTACGTGTCGATGATGATCTTCCGTCCGGTCAGCCCGGCGTCCCCCTTGGGACCGCCCACCACGAACGGGCCCGCGGGGTTGATCACGTAACGGACGTCGGAGACGTCGAGCCCGGTCTGCGCGAGCACGGGGTCGATCACCTCGGCCTGCACCGCAGCGCGCAGGGCGGGGAGGGAGATGTCCGGGTTGTGCTGCGTGGAGAGCACGACGGTCTCCACGGTCCTCGGAGTCGCTCCGTCGTAGCCGAGGGTCACCTGCGTCTTGCCGTCGGGCCGGAGGAAGGGCAGGGCGCCGTTCCGGCGCGACTCCGTCAGCCGCTCGGCGAGGCGATGCGCTGTCCAGATGGCCGTCGGCATGAACTGCGGGGTCTCGTTCGTCGCGTAGCCGAACATGATCCCCTGGTCGCCCGCTCCGAGCGCATCGAGCGCGTCGACCGATCCGCCCTCGCGGTGTTCGAGCGCGTTGTCGACGCCGGCGGCGATGTCACCGGACTGCTCGCCGATGGACACCGTGACACCGCACGAATCGCCGTCGAATCCGGTCTCGCTCGAGGTGTAGCCGATGCGGTTCACGACGCGCCGGACGATCCCGGGGATGTCGACGTATCCGTCGGTGCGGACCTCCCCGGCGACGTGGACGAGGCCCGTCGTGACGAGCGTCTCGACCGCGACCCGGCTGCCGGGGTCGACGGCGAGGAGCGCATCGAGGATGCTGTCGGAGATCTGGTCGCAGATCTTGTCGGGGTGGCCTTCGGTCACGGATTCCGACGTGAACAGACGCAGCGAGGTCATCGGTCCTCCAGGAGGGCGGATCGGGGGTGTGAAACCATCATGCCCGCGGTCCCCGACACGGGGACACACGGGCATGAGGATGACGCCGTGTGGCGTCAGCTGCCAGAGGGACTCACTCGGCCGCGCGCAGGCGCAGCTTGTCCTCGTGGATCTCGTGAAGTGCGATCGTGAGCGGCTTGTCCTCGACGTTGGAGTCGACGAGCGGCCCCACATTGTCGAAGAGGTTCCCCTCGTGGAGGTCGGAGTAGTAGTCGTTGATCTGACGCGCACGCTTGGATGCGTAGATCACGAGCTGGTACTTCGAGTCGACCTTGTCGAGCAGTGCGTCGATGGGCGGGTCGATGATGCCCTGGTCACGGTTGGCCATGGTGGTCCTCCAGGATCGAGAGGTGGGAAGTCTGTGCGCGCGACGACGCGCGGCATCCGATCAGTCTACAGGGTCGAGAGGCCGGTGCCGCGGCGGTCACCCTGCGAGGCCGGCGACCTCCGCCGCCGCACGAGCGACGTCGTCGTTCACGACGCGGTAGTCGAACTCGCCCTGGGACGCCAGCTCGACCCGCGCCGTCTTCAGGCGCCGCGCCCGCTCCTCTTCGCCCTCTGTGCCACGGCCCACGAGCCGGTTCACGAGTTCGTCCCAGCTCGGCGGCAGCAGGAACACGAGCGTCGCGTCGGGGGCGGCCTTGCGCACCTGCCGTGCGCCCTGCAGGTCGATCTCGAGGAGGACGGTGCGACCGCCCGCAAGAGCCTCATCGATCGGGGTCCGAGGCGTGCCGTACCGGTACGCGTTGTGGACGGTCGCGTGCTCGAGGAGCTCGCCGGCGTCGATCAAGCGGTCGAACTCGGCGTCGTCCACGAAGAAGTAGTGCTCGCCCTCGACCTCCCCCGGCCGCGGGGGTCGGGTCGTCGCCGAGACCGAGAGGTGGATCTCGGGGTGGTGCTCCTTGATGTGGGCGGCGACCGTGCCCTTGCCGACGGCGGTCGGACCGGCGAGCACCACGAGCCTGCTCCGCCCGCCGCGGGCGGTGGGCTCGGGCAGGCGGGCGTCGAGGAACGCGCTCAGCGCGGTCCGCTGGCGGATGCCGAGTCCCCCGATCTTCTTGACGGGCGAGATGCCGAGGTCCGCGAGGATGCGATCGCGCTTGCCCTCCCCGATCGCCGGGATGGCGGTGAGGAACTCCGTGATCCTCATGGCCGCCGCGGGCGACTCCGGCTCGGCCCACGCGCGCCGCAGGAGGTCCTGCGGGCTGATGACGCGGCTGGTGACGTCGCGTTTGAGGGCGGCGCGCTCACGGCGCGCGGCGACCGCCCGACGGGATGCCGCTGCGCGGTCGACCTCGGGAGGGGTTCGGGAGTCAGGCATGAAGGGCTTCCTGGAGCTCGGCGTTGTGGTGGTCGATGGCCGCCGCGACCCCGTCGGGTCCGGCGCGGAGGATGCTGCGGCTCGCGCTCGCGATGACCTGAGGGGCCAGGGCGCCGAACAGAGTGACGATATCGGACAGTCGGGCGCCCTGCGCACCGAACCCGGGCGCGAGGATCGGCGCACGCACGAGGGCGTCGTCGGTGAGGCCGAGGTCGGCGCGGTCGACGGTGGCACCGACGACGAAACCGACCGGTCCGAACCGGTCCTCCCCCGTGGCCGCTGAGGAGTTCACGGCGCCGGCGCGACGCGCGACCCAGTCGGCGACGGTCTGACCGCGGTCGGCGTCGACGACCGTGACCTCTGCCGATTGGACACCCACGGCCTCCGGGTTGCTCGTGGCCGCGAGGACGAACAGACCCTTCTCCTCGCGGACGGCGGTCGAGACGGTGCCACGCAGGGAATCGGGCCCGAGGTACGGACTCACCGTCAGCGCATCCGACTCCAGCGGTCCGCCGGCGCCCAGCCACGCCTGCGCGTAGCCGTCCATCGTCGTCCCGATGTCGCCGCGCTTGGCATCGGCGATCACGAGAAGTCCCGCCGCGCGCGCCGCCGCGATCACGTCCTCCAGCGCGGCGAGGCCCGCCGAGCCGAACCGCTCGAAGAACGCGACCTGGGGCTTCACGATGCCCACACGGTCGCCGGCGGCGTCGACCACACGCAGCCCGAACTCGCGGACACCGGATGCCGCGGCATCCAGCCCCCATGAATCCAGGAGATCGGCGTGCGGGTCGATGCCGACGCACAGTTGGCCGCGCGAGTCGATCGCCGCGGCCAACCGCGCACCGAAGGAACTCACACGGAGACCTTCCGCTCGAGCGCGTACTCCTGGAGGCTCTTGACGGCGAAGCCCTCGCGGAGGACCGGCATCGACGACACGGCGGCGCCGAGCACAGCCATGGTCGTGAACAGGGCCTTGTCCGCGGCGACCGCGGCCGCCCGGATCTCGTACCCGTCGGCGCGTGCGATGCCGCCCGAGGGGGTGTTCACGACGATGTCGATCTCGCCGGCGTTGATGAGGTCCACGACATTGCGCTCCCCCGATCCCTGCGTCTCGGAGAACTTCGACACCACGTCGACGCTGATGCCGTTGCGGGCGAGGATCTCGGCGGTCCCCTCGGTGGCGATGAGACGGAACCCGAGCTCCTGCAGGCGGTGCGCCGGGAGGATGACGGCTCGCTTGTCGTCGTCGGCCACGGAGAGGAAGACCGTACCCGAGGTCGGCATGCCTCCGTAGGCAGCCGCCTGGCTCTTGGCGAACGCGGTCGGGAAGTCGCGGTCGATGCCCATGACCTCACCCGTCGAGCGCATCTCGGGCCCGAGGACCGAGTCGACGGTGCGGCCGTCGGCGGTGCGGAACCGCTTGAACGGGAGGACGGCCTCCTTCACGGCGACCGGGGCGTCCAGCGGCACCCGGGAGCCGTCCTGCTCCGGGAGCAGGCCCTCCGCGATCAGCTCGGCGATCGATGCGCCGGCCATGATCCGGCTCGCCGCCTTCGCCATCGGGATGCCGAGGGCCTTCGACACGAACGGGACGGTGCGCGAGGCGCGCGGATTGGCCTCGATGACGTAGAGAACGCCCGCCGAGACCGCGAACTGCACGTTCAGCAGGCCCCGCACGCCGACGCCTTCCGCGATGGCGTGGGTCGCGACCCGGACCCGGTCGATCTCGCCGCGGCCGAGCGACATCGGGGGCAGGGTGCACGACGAGTCGCCGGAGTGGATGCCGGCCTCCTCCAGGTGCTCCATCACGCCACCGATGTAGAGCTGCTCGCCGTCGAAGAGCGCGTCGACGTCGATCTCCACCGCGTCGTCGAGGAAGCGGTCGACCAGCAGCGGCGCGTCCTCACCGATGATCGCCTGATCGGCGACCCGGACGAAGTAGTCGCGGAGGCTGTCGGTGTCGTACACGATCTCCATCCCGCGCCCGCCGAGGACGAAGCTCGGACGGACCAGAACCGGGTACCCGATCTCCTCGGCGATCGCGACGGCGCCGGCTTCATCGGTGGCCGTGCCGTGACGGGGCGCCGTGAGACCGGCGCGGTCGAGCAACTGCGAGAAGAGCTCCCGCTCCTCCGCGATGTCGATCGCCGCGGGCTTCGTGCCGAGGATGTTGTACCCGGCGGCCTCGATGCCCTTCGCGAGGCCGAGGGGCGTCTGCCCGCCGAGCTGGCACACGACGCCGAGGATCTCCCCCGACTGCGCCTCGGCGTGCAGAACCTCGAGGACGTCCTCGAGCGTCAGCGGCTCGAAATACAGCCGGTCGCTCGTGTCGTAGTCGGTCGACACGGTCTCGGGGTTGCAGTTGACCATGATCGTCTCGTACCCGGCATCCGACAGTGCGAAAGACGCGTGCACGCACGAGTAGTCGAACTCGACGCCCTGACCGATGCGGTTCGGACCCGAACCGATGATGACGATCTTCTGCCGCTCGCTGGGCGTCACCTCGGTCTCGCGGTCGTAGGACGAGTAGTGGTACGGCGTGAGCGCGGGGAATTCGCCCGCGCACGTGTCGACGGTCTTGTAGACGGGGCGCAGATCGAATCCGTGACGGATGCCGCGCACCTCGGCTTCTGCGAGACCGCGAAGCTCCGCGATCTGGGCGTCGCTGAATCCGTGGTCCTTCGCCACCCGGAGCGTCGCCTCGTCGAGCGTGGCGGCCTCCGCGACGAACGCGGCGACCTCGTTGATGAGGATCATCTGGTCGAGGAACCACGGATCGATCGCCGTGGCCTCGAATGCCTGCTCGAGCGTCGCGCCCTTGCGCAGTGCCTGCTGGAGCACGACGACGCGGCCGTCGGTCGGAGTCTTCGCGATTTCGAGGAGCTCCTCGACGCTGCGATCCTCGGGGCCCCAGTGGAAGCTGGAGCCGCGCTTCTCGAGCGAGCGGAGCGCCTTCTGCAACGCCGTCGTGTAGTTGCGGCCGATCGCCATGGCCTCGCCGACCGACTTCATGGTGGTCGTCAGGGTCGTGTCGGCGGCGGGGAACTTCTCGAAGTTGAACCGCGGCACCTTGACGACCACGTAGTCGAGCGTCGGCTCGAAGCTCGCCGGCGTCGCCTGGGTGATGTCGTTGGGCACCTCGTCGAGGCGGTACCCGATGGCGAGCTTGGCGGCGAGCTTGGCGATCGGGAAGCCGGTCGCCTTCGACGCGAGCGCCGACGAGCGCGACACGCGCGGGTTCATCTCGATGACGATGATGCGTCCGGTCGCCGGGTCGACGGCGAACTGGATGTTGCAGCCGCCGGTGTCCACGCCCACCGCGCGGATGATGTCGATGCCGATGTCGCGGAGCTTCTGGTACTCGCGGTCGGTGAGGGTGAGCGCCGGGGCGACAGTGATCGAGTCACCGGTGTGCACGCCGACCGGGTCGACGTTCTCGATGGAGCAGACGACGACCGTGTTGTCGGACGTGTCGCGCATGAGCTCGAGCTCGTACTCCTTCCACCCGAGGATCGACTCCTCCAGGAGCACCTCGGTGGTCGGCGAGTCGCGCAGGCCCGCACCGCCGATCCGGCGGAGGTCCTCTTCGTTGTAGGCGAAGCCCGAACCGAGGCCGCCCATCGTGAACGACGGACGGACGACGAGCGGGTAGCCGAGCTGCTCGGCGCCGGCGAGGAGGTCGTCCATCGTGTGCGCGATGACGCTCTTGGCGACGTCGGCGCCGGCTTCGAGGACGAGTTCCTTGAAGACCTGACGGTCCTCGCCCTTGCGGATCGCGTCGACCTTGGCGCCGATGAGCTCCACGTCGTACTTCTCGAGGATGCCGCGGTCGTGCAGAGCCATCGCCGCGTTGAGCGCCGTCTGACCGCCGAGGGTCGGCAGGATCGCGTCGGGCTTCTCCTTGGCGATGATCGTCTCGATCACCTCGGGGGTGATCGGCTCAATGTAGGTCGCATCGGCGAAGTCGGGGTCGGTCATGATCGTCGCCGGGTTGGAGTTGACGAGGATGACGCGCACGCCCTCCTCCCGCAGCACCCGGCACGCCTGGGTGCCGGAGTAGTCGAACTCGCAGGCCTGACCGATGACGATCGGGCCCGATCCGATGACGAGGACGCTCTGGATGTCGTCGCGCTTAGGCATTCTTCTTGGTCTCCAGGGTCGCGATCACGAGGTCGCGGAAGCGGTCGAACAGGTAGTTGGCGTCGTGCGGGCCCGCGGCCGCCTCCGGGTGGTACTGGACGCTGAAGGCGGGCAGGTCGAGGGCGCGAAGACCCTCCACGACGTTGTCGTTGAGGCCGACATGGCTCACTTCGACCCGGCCGTAGCCGTTCGGGCTGTCGATGACGCCCTCGATCGGGGCGTCCACGGCGAACCCGTGGTTGTGTGCGGTGATCTCGACGCGGCCGGTCGTCTTGTCGAGGACGGGCTGGTTGATGCCGCGGTGGCCGAACGGCAGCTTGTAGGTGCCGAAGCCGAGGGCGCGGCCGAAGAGCTGGTTGCCGAAGCAGATCCCGAAGAACGGCAGCTTCCGGTCGAGGACCTCGCGCAGGAGTGCGACATGGCGATCGGATGCCGCGGGGTCGCCGGGGCCGTTCGAGTAGAAGACGGCGACGGGGTCGATCGCCTCGACGTCGGCGATCGTGGTCGACTGCGGCAGGACGTGCACCTCGAAGCCGCGGGCGGCGAGGTTGTTCACGGTGGCCTGCTTCACACCGAGGTCGAGGATGGCGAGGTTGCCGATCCGCTCCCCCACGGCGGGCGTGACCTCGGCGGCATCCACCGACACCTCCGACGAGAGGTTCTGGCCGGCCATCTGGGGCGCCTCGCGCACGATGCGCAGCTGCTCCTCGTCGCTGAGCGCGGCGGCATCCCCCGAGAAGACGCCGCCCCGCATGGAGCCCGCCGAACGGAGCACCCGGGTCACGGCGCGCGTGTCGATCCCGCTGATCCCGACGATGCCGTCGCGGACGAGCGCGTCTTCGAGCGAGTGGTCGGAGCGCCAGTTCGAGACGATGCGCGAAGGGTCGCGCACCACGTAGCCGGAAACCCAGATGCGACGCGACTCGTGGTCCTCGCCGTTCATGCCGGTGTTGCCGATGTGGGGTGCGGTCTGCAGGACGATCTGCCCGGCGTACGACGGGTCGGTGATCGTCTCCTGGTAGCCGGTCATCGCGGTGGCGAAGACGACTTCGCCGAGCGTGGTCCCGCGGGCACCGTAGGCGTTGCCGGGGTGGCGGGTGCCGTCTTCGAGGACGAGGACGGCGGGTTCGGGAGCCTGGAATGTCTGGGAGGTGCTCATGTGTCGCTTCCGGGGGTGTGCGAGGTCGTTCGGGATGTCAGGGTGGCGCCGATCGCGTCGGCGAGGACGCGGGCGGAGGTCTCCTGCGGTCGGAGGTAGGTGTCGACGACGTCGCCGCTGTCGGCGCGCCAGGCGATTCGGACGAGGCCGTCGCGCTCGACGACCCGATCGATCGCCACGGTCGCCTGCGCCACGCTCTGGATGCGGCCCGTCGAGAGGAAGATCCTCGGCTTTCCGGTGAGGTCGAGAGCCACTCCGCGGTCGGTCACGGTCACCTCGACGCGTGACCGGAACGCGAGGCCGCCGATCGCGAGCCGCTCCAGGGCATCGCCGTGACGCGTGGTCGCGACGTACAGGCCGCTCGTGCGGGAGGTCTCGGTGGCGCCGGCGGGAGCCTCGCCCACCGGGGCCGCGATCCCGCTGTCGCGCCGTCCGCGGCGGCGCCACGCGAGGACGCCCACGAAGATCAGGACGACGGCGAGAAGCAGGACGAGGCCGAGGGCGAGCTCGCGCGTCATGCGGTCGCTCCCGATCCGGCGAGGTCGACCACCGCACCGTCGACGACGGTGGGTGTCCCGCGGAAGAACGTGGCGCGCACCTCGCCGGGCAGCTCGCGGTCGAGATAGGGCGAGTTGACGCTCCGTCCCCGCAGGTCGTCGGCGCTGAAGCGGCGCGTCGGCGCGGGGTCGTACAGGGTGAAGGATGCCGCCTGACCCACGCTGAGCGGGGTGCCGGCGCCGTCGAGCCGTCCGATGCGTGCAGGCGCTGCCGACATCACCCGCGCGACGTCGTCCCAGTCGAGCAGGCCGGTCTCGACCATGGCGGCGTGGACGACCCGGATTGCGGACTCCAGACCGACCATGCCGTTCGCCGCGGCCTGCCACTCGCAGTTCTTCGCCTCGGCGGGGTGGGGAGCGTGATCGGTCGCCACGATATCGATCGTGCCGTCGGCCAGTCCCTCTCTGACCGCACGCACGTCCTCGTCGCGCCGAAGCGGAGGATTGACCTTGAAGCGCGGGTCGTATCCGCGGACGAGCTCCTCCGTCAGCAGGAGGTGGTGGGGGGTGACCTCCGCCGTGACGGCGACACCCCGCTTCTTCGCCCAGCGGATCAGATCGACCGATCCGGCCGTCGAAAGGTGGCAGACATGCAGGCGGGATCCGACGTGCTCGGCCAGCAGCACATCCCGCGCGATGATCGACTCCTCGGCGACCGCCGGCCACCCCGTGAGCCCCAGCTCGGCCGAGACGACGCCCTCGTTCATCTGCGCACCCTCCGTGAGGCGCGGGTCCTGGGCGTGCTGGGCGACGACGCCGTCGAACGCCTTCACGTACTCCAGCGCGCGTCGCATGATGAGCGGGTCGAAGACGCAGAACCCGTCGTCGCTGAAGACCCGGACGCGGGCCCTCGAGGATGCCATCGCGCCGAGTTCGGCGAGGCGCTCCCCCTTCTGCCCGACGGTGACCGCACCGATCGGCTGCACGTGGACATATCCAGCGGCCTCACCGAGGGCGAGCTCCTGCTCGACGACGCCGGCGGTGTCGGCGACGGGCGAGGTGTTCGGCATCGCGAAGACCGTCGTGTAGCCGCCGGCTGCGGCCGCGCGCGACCCGGTGAGGATCGTCTCCGATGCCTCGCCTCCGGGCTCGCGGAGGTGCGTGTGCAGGTCGACGAGGCCGGGGAGGGCGAGGAGGCCGTCCGCGTCGACGACCCGGGCACCGGCCGGTGCCGACACGGCGCCGACCGCGGTGATGGTGCCGGCCTCGATGAGGATGTCGGCTGCCTGGCCGCCCTGGATCCGCGCCCCGCGGATGAGGGTTGCGTCGCTCATCGGGCGTCCTCCTCTGCGTTCGTCGTGTCGCGCTCGCCTGCCAGCAGCAGGTACAGCGCCGCCATGCGCACCGACACACCGTTCGCGACCTGTTCGAGAACGGTCGATCGAGGCGAATCGGCGGCGTCGGCGGAGATCTCCAGACCCCGGTTCATGGGTCCGGGGTGCATGACAATGCTATCGGCAGGCAGGACGCCCAGCCGCGCGGCATCCAGCCCCCATCGCCTCGAATACTCCCGCTCAGTGGGGAAATAGGCCGCGTTCATGCGTTCGAGCTGGATGCGGAGCATCATGACCGCGTCCGGCCCCGCCGCAAGCGCCTCGTCGAGGTCGTATCCGACGTCGACGGGCCACGCGCTGACATCCTGCGGGACGAGGGTCGGTGGGGCGACGAGCGTGACCCGCGCGCCGAGCGTCGTGAGCAGCCAGACGTTGGAACGCGCGACACGCGAGTGGAGCACGTCGCCGACGATGGTCACGCGGAGTCCGCTGAGATCGCGGCCCCGGCTGTCGTCGCCGAAGAAGCGCTTGCGGATCGTGAAGGCGTCCAGAAGGGCCTGTGTGGGGTGCTCGTGCGTGCCGTCGCCGGCGTTGAGGACGCCGGCGGAGATCCAGCCGCTGGTGGCGAGGGTGTGCGGGGCGCCGGACGCGCCATGCCGGATGACCACGGCATCCGCCCCCATCGCCTGCAGGGTCTGCGCCGTGTCCTGAAGCGACTCACCCTTGGAGACCGACGATCCCTTCGCGGAGAAGTTGATCACGTCGGCGGACAGTCGCTTGGCCGCCGCCTCGAACGAGATGCGAGTGCGGGTCGAGTCCTCGAAGAAGAGGTTCACGACCGTCTTGCCCCGCAGAGTGGGAAGCTTCTTGATCTCGCGTGACTGCGTGTCGCGCATGTCCTCGGCCACATCGAGCAGGCGCAGCGCGTCGGCTCGGGCGAGGGTGCGGGTGTCGAGGAGGTGTCTCATGACGCGATCGTCACCTCATCGGTGCCATCGACTTCGAGCAGCCGGACGTTGACCCGCTCGTCGCGCGCGCTCGGAAGGTTCTTGCCGACGTAGTCGGGCCGGATCGGCAGCTCCCGGTGCCCGCGGTCGACGAGGATCGCCAGCCGAACAGCGGCAGGGCGCCCGATGTCCTGGAGCGCGTCGAGGGCCGCCCGGATCGAGCGCCCCGAGAACAGGACGTCATCGACGAGCACGACGGTCTTCGCGTCGATGCCGCCGGGAGGGATCTCCGTCGGCCGCGGCGTGCGCGTGGGATTCCGGTGCAGATCATCCCGGTACATCGTGACGTCGAGCGCACCGACCGGCACGCTGTGGCCGGTGAAAGACGCGATGAGCGCGGCGATGCGGTCGGCGAGGGTGACGCCGCGGGTGGGGATCCCGAGGAGCACGAGCCCGTCGGGGCCCCTGTTCGACTCGAGGATCTCGTGCGAGATGCGCGTGAGTGCGCGGGCGATGTCGGCATCGTGCAGAACGGTGCGCGAGGTCATCCGCCGCTCCCTTCTCCGCCTCACAGGACGGTGTTAAAGGTTGCTGGGTTCCGCTCCAGTCTAGCCGGATGCCGCGACCGCTCCGCCCCGGCGCCGTGTCTCGGGAGGTCGCGGGTCTGCGCTCCCGCGGAGATCCTCGCGCCCGCGGAGATCCGCACTCCCGCGGACGATTGCCCGCGATTCCACCCGCGGGAAGGGCGATAACCGCGCGAGCGCGGGTGCGAGTCCGCGGGAGTGCGTGTGCAGGCGCGGCTCAGAGCGCGGGTCGCCGGTGGCGTGCGGAGTTTCCTCCACCGATCCAGGGATGCCGCCGGCCCCGCGCGCAAGCTGTGGATCACTTCCGCGCCTTCACTTTGGCGCCCAGACTCGCGGTATGGATGTCACCAGCTGGGTCTCATCGCGCGGAGGCGTGGCCCGCACCCGTGACCTGCACGATGCCGGCTTCAGTCGGCATCACATCGCCGCGGCGGGGCTGCACCGACCACGGCGTGGCTGGGTCTCCACCGCGTCGGCCGACCCGCTGCTCGTCCGTGCGGCGGAGTTCCGGGTCGTAGTGACCTGCGTGACCGCCGCATCCCGACACGGACTGTGGACGCTCCGCGACGACGATGCCGTCCACGTCGCGGCCCACGCGGGTGCAGGAAGTGTCGCCGCTGCGGGAGCGCGCGTGCACTGGAGCGTGCCGCTGATCCCGCGGCATCCGAGCGCCCTCATAGATCCGGTCGAAAACGTCCTCGCGGTCGTGGCGGAGTGCCAACCGTTCGAGCGCGCGCTGGCGATCTGGGACTCGGCGTTCCGTCAAGGCAGAGCGTCCGCGGAGATCATGCGACGATTCGCCCTCCGCCCCGCGGCACGGCGTGTGCTCAAGGACGCGGTCGCTCACCTCGACTCCGGACTCGAGACTCTGGTCGATGTCCGCCTGCGCTGGATTCCGGCCCCGGTGCACGCACAGGTCGTGCTCCTCGGCCACCGCGTCGACTTCCTCATCGGCGACCGCCTCGTGCTGCAGATCGACGGCGGTCATCACGTCGGAGCGCAGCGCGAGGCGGACATCGCCCACGATGCACTGCTCACCCTGCACGGGTTCACGGTGATCCGTGTGGGCTACTCCGACGTGGTGCACCGCTGGCCCGACGTGCAGGACCGCGTGCTCCGCGCCCTCGCGCAGGGCCTCCACCTCCGGTGAGTGCCGCGACCCGCCCTCCCCCGGAGATCCGCGCCCCGGCGGACGGAAACCCGTGCAAACGTCCGCGGGACAGCGGGTTTCCGCTGCTCGGCAGGATGACCCGCGGCCGGGGCGACCGGCGAAGGCGCGCGCCGCGTCAGGCGCGGGCGATGCGGGCGAGCACGCCGTGCACGAACGCGCCGGAGTCGTCCGTGGAGAACTCCTTCGCCAGTTCGACCGCCTCGTCGATCGCCACGGCGGTGGGCACCTCGGCGTTGTGGAGGATCTCCCAGACGCCGATGCGCAGGATCGCGCGGTCGACCGCCGGCATCCGCTCGAGCTTCCAGTCGCGCGCGTGCGTGACGATCTGCTCGTCGATCTCATCACGGGCGTCGATGACCCCATCAACGATGTCGCGTGCGTAGAGCCAGGAGCTCTCGCGCGCCGGCTCGCTCGCGGCGCGCTTCGCCTCGGCGGCGAGGGTCACGGCGAGGTCGTCCCCGCGGACGTCGGACTGGAAGAGGATGTCGAGCGCGCGTTTGCGCGCCTTGCTCCGAGCGCTCATCGGGTGGTCAGCTCACGCGGCCGAGGTAGTCCCCGGAGCGCGTGTCGACCTTCACCTTGGTGCCCTGCTCGACGAACAGCGGAACCTGGATCTCGTAGCCGGTCTCGAGCGTCGCGGGCTTCGTGCCCGCCGACGAGCGGTCGCCCTGGAGACCGGGCTCGGTGTAGGTGATTTCGAGCACGACAGACGCCGGCATCTCGACGTAGAGCGGGTTGCCGTTGTTCAGCGCGATCTGGACCTGCTGGTTCTCCAGGAGGTAGTTCGCCGCATCGCCGACGACCGTGGCCGACACGTTCAGCTGGTCGTAGTCGGCAACGTCCATGAAGACGAAGCTGTCGCCGTCGTTGTAGAGGTAGGTGAAGTCGCGACGGTCGACGTTCTCGATCTCGATCTTCGCGCCCGCGTTGTAGGTGCGGTCGACGACCTTGCCGCTGACGACGTTCTTCAGCTTGGTGCGGACGAACGCGCCACCCTTGCCGGGCTTGACGTGCTGGAACTCCACGACGTTCCAGAGCTGCCCGTCGATGGACAGGACGACGCCGTTCTTGATGTCTGCGGTGGATGCCATGAGTGTGCGGTTTTCCGTTCGATGGAGTTCGAGGGCCGAAGCGGCCGACGATCGATTCTACGGGATGCCCTCGGCGGGTGCCCCCGGTACCGTCAGCCGGCGAGGGTCGTAAGGAGCCGGCGGGTCGCGTCGGCGTAGCCGGCGACCCCCTGACCTGTCACGTGGACCACCGCGACATCCGCGACGTACGAGTGGTGCCGGAACGGCTCGCGCGCGAGGACATCCGAGATGTGGACCTCGGCGACCGGCAGAGCGACGCCGGAGAGGGCGTCCCGCAGGACGACCGAGGTGTGCGTGAGGCCGCCGGGGTTGATGACGATCGCAGCGCAGTCCTCACGCGCCGCGTGGATCGCGTCGAGCAGAACACCCTCGTGGTTGCTCTGCACCGCCCGCACCTCGTACCCCGCCTCGGCGGCGGTCGCCGTCACGAGCGCTTCGACGTCGGCCAGCGTCTCGTGCCCGTAGATCCCCGGCTCGCGGACTCCCAGGAGATTCAGGTTGGGTCCGTTGACGAGCAGGATGCGGCGAGGGGCGGTCACATCACGACCCTAGAGGACCGGGGCAGGACGATGGATGCCGCGTCAGCGCAGCGGCATCCGCATGACGAGCTCGTCGCCGATGGAGCCGGTGAACGTCTCGCCGGTCGGCGTGAACCCGACCTTCGCGTACGCCGCCCGGGCACGCACGTTGTCGGCGTGGACGTCGAGGGTGAGGGCATCGGCTCCCCGCTCGGCGGCGAACCGCGCCGCGGCGGCGCAGAGCTCGGCGAAGACGCCGCGGCCGCGCGCGTCGGGTGCGAGGTACACGCCGACCAGATCGGCACGCGGAGCGGGAACGGCCCGGCCGAGGTGATCGACGTCGCCGCCGCGCCGGACGAGAACCGTCGCCGTTCCGACCCATTCGCCGTCCTGTTCCGCGACGAACTGCGCGGCGTCGTCCGACAGCGCACCGCCCGCGGCGCGTTCCTGCCAGAACGTGTCGCCGCGCCGTTCCTCCTCGTCGCGCGTCGTCAGGAACGCGATGGCGGCGTCGGGATCGCTGACCGCACGCAGCCGCAGATCGCGCACCTCACGCCACTCGGCCAGTCCGATCCGTCGTACCGCCGGTGCGGTCACCCGGCGATCTCCTGGTAGGCGGTGAACAGGAGCGACTCGTCGGGCGCCTGCATGACGGTGGGCTTGGCGATGCCGTCGAGGACGATGAATCGCAGCATGCCGCCGCGGGTCTTCTTGTCGCGCTGCATGACGCCCAGCAGATGCTGCCAGCCATCCATCCGGTAGCTCGTCGGCAGGCCGAGCAGCTCCAGGATGCGGCGGTGCCGTGCGGCATCCTCGTCGGAGAGGCGCCCCGCGAGGCGGGCCAGTTCGGCGGCGTACATCATGCCGATCGAGATCGCCGCGCCGTGACGCCACCGGTAGCGTTCCGCGTGCTCGATGGCGTGGCCGAGGGTGTGTCCGTAGTTGAGCACCTCGCGCAGACCCGACTCGCGGAAGTCCTCGCTCACCACGCGGGCCTTCATTTCGATCGCGAGCTCGATGCAGCGCCGGAAGGCGTCGGCGGCGGGGTCGACGGCGGCATCCGGGTCGCTCTCGATGATGTCGAGAATCTCGGGGAACCAGATGAACCCGGCCTTCACGACCTCGGCGAAGCCGGCGACCGCCTCGTTCTTGGGGAGTGTGTCGAGCACGTCGAGGTCGCACAGCACGACCCGCGGCGCCCAGAACGCCCCGACGAGGTTCTTGCCCTCGGCGGTGTTCACCCCGGTCTTCCCGCCCACGGCGGCGTCGACCATTCCGAGCACCGTGGTCGGCACCTGGATGACGTCGACTCCGCGCAGCCAGGATGCCGCGACGAACCCGGCGAGGTCGGTGACCGCTCCCCCGCCGAAACCGATGACGGCGTCGGTCCGCGTGAAGTCCGCCTGACCCATGACCTGCCAGCAGAAGGCGGCGACTTCGATGCGCTTGCCCTCCTCGGCGTCGGGCACCTCTGCCGTGAGCACCTCGAGCGTGCCGTCGGCGAGCAGCTGTTCCCGAAGAGTCGCCGCCTTCGCGCCCAGTCGCGGCGTGTGGACGATGAGGACCTTCTTCACCGTCGGTGCGAGGTGGTCCCGGAGTCCGGCGAGGATCCCTCGTCCCACGTGGATGTCGTAGGCCGCCGTGCCGGTGACGCTGATCGTGGTGGTGTCGTCGGTCATGCTCGTCCTTCCGATGCGCGGGCCCAGTCGGCGATCGCGGTCACGATCCGCTCCAACGGGCCCGACGAGGTGTCGAAGGTGATGTCGGCGACCTGCTCGTAGAGCGGACGCCGCTGGTCGAAGATCCGCTGCCAGTGCGCGAGGGGACTCTCCGAGCCGTCCGCGAGGAGGGGCCGTTTCGCGCCCTCACCCAGGCGGTGGGCGACGACGCGCGGAGCCACCGTCAGCAGCACCACCCGCTGCGCGCTCAGGTCAGCACGCGTCGCGGCATCCATCACCGCTCCCCCGCCCAGCGAGACGACGCCGCCCCGCGCGAGGGCGTCCGTCACCGCCGCACGCTCGAGGGCACGGAAGTGCGCTTCGCCGTGCTCGGCGAACAGGGCGGCGATCGGTCCGTGTTCGCGCACGACCAGCGAGTCGGTGTCGGCGAAGGTGGTGCCGAGCTGCTTCGCGAGCCGCTTGCCGATGCTCGTCTTGCCGGCCCCCATGGGACCGACCAGCACGAGCGCGGCGGCTTCAGGCGAGGTCATGCTCGAGCAGCGCCGCCTCCGAGGCGGGAGCCGTCTTCAGCGCCTCCGGGATGCCGGCCAGGAACGCGTCGAGGTTGCGGCGGGTCTCCCGCACGCTGTCGCCGCCGAATTTCTCCAGCACGGCGTCGGCCAGCACGATCGCGACCATCGCCTCGGCGACGACACCCGCCGCCGGAACGGCGCACACGTCGGAGCGCTGGTGATGAGCGGATGCCGTGTCGCCGGTGGCCACGTCGATCGTGCGCAGCGCGCGCGGGACCGTGGCGATCGGCTTCATGCCCGCGCGCACGCGGAGCACCGTGCCCGTGGACATGCCGCCCTCGGTGCCGCCGGCGCGGTCGGAGCCGCGGGTGATGCCGTCTTCGGCCACGAAGAGCTCGTCGTGTGCGGCGGATCCGCGTCGGCGGGTCGTCTCGAAGCCGTCGCCGATTTCGACGCCCTTGATCGCCTGGATGCTCATGAGCGCCTGAGCGAGCTTTCCGTCGAGGCGCCGGTCCCAGTGCACGTGCGAGCCGAGCCCGGGCGGGAGGCCGTAGGCGAGGACCTCGACGATGCCGCCGAGGGTGTCGCCGTCCTTCTTGGCCGCATCGACCTCGTCGACCATCCGCGCGCTGGTGGCGGCATCGAAGCAACGCAGCGGATCGGCGTCGAGCCCGTCGACGTCGTCGGGCGTCGGGAGCGGGGCGCCCTCGGGCACCGCCACCGGACCGATGGACAGGGTGTGGCTGACGAGCCGGATGCCGAGTTCGCCGAGGAACGCTCGCGCGATCGCGCCGAGGGCGACGCGGGCCGCGGTCTCACGAGCGCTCGCGCGCTCGAGGATCGGACGGGCCTCGTCGAAGTCGTACTTCTGCATCCCGACGAGGTCGGCGTGTCCCGGCCTCGGGCGGGTGAGTGCGGCGCCGCGGCCGCGGGACTTCTCCGTGAGCTCGACCGGCTCGGGGCTCATCACCTCGACCCACTTGGGCCATTCGGTGTTGCCCACTCGGAGCGCGATCGGACTGCCGAGCGAGCGACCGTGGCGAACACCGCCGGAGAGGTGCAGTTCGTCTTCCTCGAACTTCATGCGCGAACCGCGCCCATACCCGAGCTTGCGTCGCGCGAGATCGGCGCGGATGGCATCGAGGGTGATCGGCACGCCGGAGGGAAGTCCCTCCATGACGGCGACGAGTTCGGGGCCGTGGCTTTCGCCGGCCGTGAGCACGCGGAGCATTGCTCTAGTCTCCCACGAGCGCGCGGCGCATGACGGCCACGACCTCCGTCTCGCGCGGGAGCTCCCCCTCGACGTCGCCGCTCGCGAACGCGCGGATCTGGAGCACCGCCTGATGCAGGAGCATGCCGGTGCCGTCCTGCACCGGCAGGCCGTGGCGCGTCCACGCCTCGCTGAGCGACGTCGGCCAGTGGCCGTACACGACGTCCATGAGCGCGCCGCCCCCGTCTGCGAGCCGATCAGCGACCGCGCGTGACACCGCCGCGCCACCGGGGAGCGTGCTGATGGTGGCATCCACTCGTTCCCCGACGACCGCGTCCAGCGAAACGACCTCGACCGCCATTCCCCGCCCGGCGCCGAGCTCGGCAAGCGGCGCACCGGCCTCGGGGCGCCGCGCCGCGATCTCGAGCCGTTCCGCGCCGAGCTCCGCGAGGGCGACGACCGCCGATGTGGCCGTCGCACCTGCGCCGACGATGCGCGCTGACCGGAGCGTGGAGACCCCGGCCTCCGCGAATGCCGCGACGATCCCGCCGACGTCGGTGTTGAATCCGTGCCATCCGTCCTCGCCGCGGACGAGGGTGTTCACCGCGCCCGTCGCCTCCGCGCGAGCGTCGCGCCGGGCGGCCGCGGCGAACGCGACACCCTTCAGCGGCATCGTCAGCGACAGCCCCCGGTACGACGGGCCGAGCGATGCGAGCGTCCCCGCGAACGACGATTCGTCGACGCGTCGACGGTCGTAGGTCCAGTCCCACCCCAGGAGGGCGTACGCGGCCGCGTGCAGCCGCGGTGACAGGCTGTGCTCGATCGGGTCGCCCCAGACCTCCAGGGCGGATGCCGCCATCGGTCAGCAGCCGCCGTCGGGGTTGTCGGCGCACCAGGCGCGCCACTGCTCGACGGCCGCCTCGTGCTCGGAGATGGTGTTCGTGAAGACGGTCTCGCCGGTCTCGAGGTTCACCGTCACGAAGTACAGCCACGGGCCGTCCTCGGGCTCCATCGCCGCCTTGATGGCGAGTTCCCCGGGGTTGGCGATCGGCCCGACGGGCAGACCGGTGTGCACGTACGTGTTCCACGGGTTGTCGTCCGCCAGCTCCTCGGCACGCGAGCTCGTCCCGCCCTCGCGATCGCTGAAGAAGTACTGCGCCGTCGAATCCATCTGCAGGAGGCCGTTGGTCTCCGCGTTGCTCGGATCGAGGCGGTTCTGGATGACGCGGGAGACCTTGTAGAAGTCCTTCTCGAACCGCGCCTCCTTCTCGATGATCGAGGCGATCGTGAGGATCTCGTGTCGCCGATCCTCGGGGACGCCGGCTGCGTCGAGCGCCTCCGTCGTCCGGTCGACCATCCGCTGGATCACCTGCTCGGCGGTCACGTCGGGGTCGAACGTGTAGGTGGCGGGGAACAGCCACCCTTCGAGGCTCGTCTCGTCGACGCCGTACGCGGAAGGGTCCTCCACCGCTGCCTGCACGTCCTCGAGCGGGAGCCCCACGCCCTCGGCGATGCGCTCCACGGACTGCGCCACCGTGAGCCCTTCGCGCAGCTGCGCGGTGTTCTCCTGCTTGTTCGCGGGATCCATGATCGCCTCGAGGGCCGCCTCGGAGGTCATCTTCTGCTGCAGCGTGAAGACACCCGGAACGAACGACGGGTTCTGGCCGCTGTCGATGAGATACGAGTAGAAGGCGTCGGAAGTCTTCGTCACACCGGCGTCGAACAGGGTGCGGGAGATGTCCGCGCCCGTGTCGCCGCTCACGATCGTCAGCGTCGCCTCCCCCTCGGCGATCCCGGCCTCGTAGTCCTTGGGCTCCTCCCAGCCCATGACCGCGCGGATCTGGTCCTCGTAGGTGTTCCAGACCCAGAGTCCGCCCACGACGAGACCGCCGAGAAGCGCCAGGATGACGGCGAAGACGGTCCACGCGGCGATCCGGCTCTTGCGTCGGTCGCGCTCATGCCGAGCGGATGCCGCGGGCGCGTTGCGCGCCTGCTCCTCGAAGAGTGCCTCGATCGGCGCGGCCGTGCCCACGGAGGGGCGCGGTGCGGTCGCCGTCGGCGGCGACTGGCGCGCCTCCCGCGCGGCGCGGCGACTGGAGGGCGCTTGGGCGGCGGGGGTGTCTCCCGCCGGCCCCGCGAAACGATCGTCGTTCGGCGGGTTTTCGGGCATCAGGTGGGCTCCTGCGTATCTTCGAGCGGATGTCCGGCCGGGTTACCGGTGCTCTTCTCGACGTCGATCGCCTGTTGGAGGAGGACGACCGCGGCGACTTGGTCGACAATCCTACGAGATGACTTCTGAGATCGACCGCTCTGACGCAGTGCCGCGTGGGCGCTCACGGTGCTCAGCCGCTCGTCCACGAACCGGATCGGCACGTCCACGCGGGCCGCGAGCTCAGCCGCGAACACCCGAGCATCGTCTGTCGACGACGTCTCGCCGCCACGCAGGCTGATCGGCAGCCCGATCAGGACCTCCATTGCCGCGAACTCCGCCACCAGCTCTGCGACGCGTGCCGCGGACTCAGCCGAGCGCGGCACGGTCTCCACCGGAACGGCGAGCAGTCCGTCGGGGTCGCACCGGGCCACGCCGACGCGGGCCTTCCCCACGTCGATGCCCAGCCGGACACCCCGACGGAACGAGGTCACGCTCCGGCGCCCGTCAGCACCTCGACGATTCCCTGCAGCGCAGCGGGGAGCGCTTCGGCATCCGTCCCACCGCCCTGGGCGACGTCGTCGCGACCGCCACCACCACCGCCGAGTGCACCGGCGGCTCCCTTGGCGAGGACCCCGGCGCGGGCGCCCGCGGCGCGGGCCGCCTCGTTCGTCGCGACGATCACCACCGGGCGGCCTCCGACATCGCCGCCGAGGGCGACCACGGCGGCATCCGATCCGAGACGCTCGCGCACCTGCAGAGCCACCGACCGCACGTCATCCGCCGAGCCGACCGTGCCGAGCGACTCGGCGACCACGGTCACCTGTCCCGCACGCCGCGCCGTCTGCACGAGCGCGGGGATGCGCTCCCCCAGCGCCTTCGCCTCGAACTGCGCGATCTTCTTCTCGGCCGCCTTCAGGCTCGCCTGCAGCTCGGCGATACGGGTGGGGATCTGATCGCGCGGAGCCTTCAGACTCGACGTCAGCTGCGACACGATCGCGCGCTCCGCCGCCAGCTCCCGGAACGCGTCCCGGCCGACGAGGGCCTCGACGCGACGGTTCGATGCGCCCACCGACGACTCGCCCACGAGGTTGATGAGCCCCACCTGCGCGCTCGAGGCGACATGGGTGCCGGCGCAGAGTTCGCGAGACCAGGGCCCGCCGATGTCGACCATCCGGACGGTCTCGCCGTACTTCTCGCCGAACAGGGCCATCGCCCCCGCCTGCTTGGCCTCGTCCAGCGACAGCACGCGCGTGGTCACAGCCAGATCATCGCGGACGGCGTTGTTGGCGATCTCCTCGATCTCGCTCCGCGTCTCGGGCGACAGCGACTGGCCCCACGCGAAGTCGAACCGGAGGTACCCGGCACGGTTGAGAGATCCCGCCTGCGTCGCACCCTTGCCGAGCGTGTCGCGGAGGGCGGCGTGGACGAGGTGCGTCGCCGAGTGCGCCTGCGCGGCGGCACGGCGATTCGCGGCATCCACCACCGTGGTCGCCGGCTGTCCGACGGCCACCTCTCCGGTCGTGACCTCCACGGTGTGGCTGACGAGCCCCGGCACCGGCTTCTGCACGTCGAGCACCTCGAGTGCGTAGCCCGGGCCGACGATCACACCCTTGTCCGCGACCTGGCCGCCGGACTCCGCGTACAGCGCCGTCTCGGCGAGGATCACCTCGGCGATCTGCCCGTGCAGCGCGCGGTCGGTGGGCACGCCCCCGACCAGGATGCCGAGGACGCGCGATTCCGTCTCGAGGTCGGTGTAGCCGGTGAAGACCGTCTCACCGAGAGCGCGGAAGTCGCGATACACACTGGTGTCGGCCAGCTGACCCTTCCGCGAGCGGGCGTCCGCCTTCGCGCGGTCGCGCTGCTCGGTCATCAGGCTGTCGAACGCCGGACGGTCGACGTCCAGCCCCGCCTCCTCGGCGATCTCCAGCGTCAGATCGATCGGGAACCCGTACGTGTCGTGGAGGAGGAACGCCTGGGCGCCACTGAGGCTCTTCTGTCCCGACGCCTTCGCCTGAGAGACGGAGTCATCGAGGATCTCCGACCCGCTCGCGAGCGTGCGGAGGAACGTGGCCTCCTCGGCCAGCGCATACTGCGACAGCCGCTCGTAGTCGGTCTCGACGATCGGGTAGGAGGCCTTCATCGCGTCGCGCGACACCGCGAACAGCTCGGCGAAGCTCGGTCCGTGCACCCCAAGCAGACGCATCGACCGGATCGCACGACGCATGAGGCGACGCAGGATGTAGCCGCGACCGTCGTTGGAGGGCGTGACGCCGTCGGAGAGGAGCATCAGTGACGAACGGACGTGATCGGCGACGACACGGAACCGGACGTCGTCCTCGTGGTCGGCCCCGTACTGCTTGCCGGACAGTTCCACCGCCTTGTCGAGAACCGGACGCACCTGGTCGGTCTCGTACATGTTGTCGACGCCCTGCTTGATGAACGCGACCCGCTCGAGTCCCATCCCGGTGTCGATGTTCTTGGCGGGCAGCTCGCCGACGATGTCGAACTCGTACTTGGAGCGGACGTTGGTGATCTCGTACTGCATGAAGACCAGGTTCCAGATCTCCACGTAGCGGTCGTCGTCGGTGGCCGGCCCCCCGTCGATGCCGTAGGCGGGCCCGCGGTCGAAGAAGATCTCCGAGCACGGCCCGGCGGGACCGGGAAGGCCGGTCGTCCAGTAGTTCGTGTCCTTGCCCAGACGCTGGATGCGCTCCTCCGGGAGGGTGGACAGGCGCAGCCACAGCTCGCGCGCCTCGTCATCCTCCTCGTAGACCGTCACCCACAGGTCCTTCGGATCGAAGCCCAGACCGCCGTCGGCCTCGGGCGTCGTCAGCAGGTTCCAGGCGAAAGTGATCGCGCCTTCTTTGAAGTAGTCGCCGAACGACCAGTTGCCGAGCATCTGGAAGAAGGTGCCGTGGCGGGGGGTCTTGCCAACCTCTTCGATGTCGTTGGTGCGGATGCACTTCTGGTTGTCCGCGGCCCGGGCGAAAGGTGCCGGGACATCGCCCGACAGGTACGGGATGAAGGGCACCATGCCCGCCACCGTGAACAGGAGGGCGGGGTCGTCGCTCACGAGCGATGCGGAGGGCACGATCGTGTGCCCTTCCTTCTGGAAGAAGTCCAAGTAGCGCTGCGCGATGTCGGCGGTCTTCATGTCTGGGTCCTCGGAAGCATGCGAGAACTGTCGGGCCGGCGAAGGCCCGACAGTCGGGGTGGGAAAGTCAGTTCGCGTTCGGAGCGGTCGACGCGGGGGCGGTCGCGTTGTCCAGGACGTCGTCCGCGGCATCCTTCGCGCCGGCGACGAGACCCTCGATCTTCGCCTCCTGCGCGTGGTACGCCTCGGCGATGCGGTCGGTGAACTCCGAGATGCGGAGGTCGACCTCGGTGAGGAGCTCCTGGCCGCGCGGATCCTTGTTGACGAGGTGCGCGACGACGAAGCCGCCGGCGATGCCCAGCACGAACCAGAGCACGTTCTTCATGGAGTCCATGTTAGGTGCAAAGCAGAAGGGGCGCCGGGTGACCCCGACGCCCCTTCGAACCGTGTGAGCGGTTACGCCTCGCTTAGCGCGCGGCGTAACTCCGCCGTTCGCTGCTGCGCAGCTGTACTACGCCTCGCTTAGCGCGCGGCGTAGTACTCGACGACCAGCTGAACTTCACAGGTCACCGGAACCTCGGCGCGCTTGGGGCGACGCTCGAGACGGGCCTGGAGCTTGTCGAGCTCGACCGACAGGTAGCCGGGGACCGGGGGCAGAACCTCGGCGTGACCGCCGGCGGCTGCGACCTGGAACGGCTCGAGGGCCTCGCTCTTGGTCTTGACGTGGATCGTCTGGCCCGGCTTCACGCGGAACGACGGGCGGTCGACGAGCTGGCCGTCGACGAGGATGTGACGGTGCACGACGAGCTGGCGAGCCTGCGCCGTGGTGCGGGCGAAGCCGGCACGCAGCACGAGGGCGTCGAGACGCATCTCGAGGAGCTCGACGAGGTTCTCACCGGTCAGACCGTCCTTGCGACGGGCCTCGTTGAAGGTGTTGCGAAGCTGCTTCTCGCGGATGCCGTACTGCTCGCGCAGACGCTGCTTCTCGCGGAGGCGGACGGCGTAGTCGCTGTCCTGCTTGCGCTTGGTGCGGCCGTGCTCACCCGGAGCGTAGGGACGCTTCTCGAGGTACTTGGCTGCCTTGGGGGTCAGCGCGATGCCGAGGGCACGCGACAGGCGGACCTTGCGGCGGTCCTGAGACTTCGTGGTCACGAAGTACTTCCTTCCATGACGTGGCCGTGTCGTTCACGGCTCACGGGCGTATCGCCGCTCCTCGCCCTTCCGGACTGCACGCCGGGGCACGCCGAAAGGTGGGAAAGAAGAACGGGGATGCCCGAAAACACGGTTTCGAGCCGGTCCATCCTAACAGATCGGCCGATTCACCCTCGGCGCTCGGCGAGGTCCAGCATCCCCACCGGGTAGAAGGGCACCCGCGCGGCTCGGAGGTCGGCGATCCGGTACCACCCCACCGAGGTGTCGCCGTCGAGGACGTCGATGCGATCGCTCCGCGCCAGCGCTTCGAGTTCCGTGCTCCGGATGCCGAAGACGTAGGCGATCTCGTGTCCGACGTGTCCCGGCCGATCGTAGATGTTCTCGACGATCTCCCACAGGGCGACATCCGTCAGTGAAGCGCCGAGTTCTTCGCGGATCTCGCGGTGCATGGCGTCGACGGCGCGCTCACCGACGTCGATGCCGCCACCCGGCGCGCGGAGGAACCCGTCGCCCGCGATGTCGCCGTACTGCTCCGCGAGCACCCACCCGTCGCGCACGAGCAGCCCGACGGCGATCGCGCGGATGCGGCGCCGTGACGGCAGGTCCCGGGCGTAGCCGCGCACCGCGCGACGGTAGGCAGGTAGGTGCGGGGCGAGCTCCCCGAGAGCGGTGCGCAGCGCCGGCGTCGGCTTGTCGTCGTCGTGCAGCGCGAGCGCGAGGAACGCGCGTGCGGCGGGCGCCAGCGGATCCGCGTCGTCGACACGGCGGAGGACGGCCATGGCGCCGGATGCGTCACCCACATTTCGGAGCGAGCTCGCGAGCTGGATCTGCGCCTCGGTGCGTCTGCGACCGGCGAGCCCTGCGTCGAGGGCAGCTCGGTACAGCGGGATCGCGGCTGCCTCCTCGCCGAGGAAGTCTTCGACCGAGGCGCGCTCGAACAGCGCGTCGGGATCGCCGTCGGCGCGTTCGCCGACGAGCGCCGCCATCTCGGCGCGGAGCTCGGCGGGACGATCCTCGTCGGCTCTGTCCCACACCTCGGCCACACGCCGCGACCACTCGTCGGCGGGCGGTGCCGGCATCAGACGAGGAGTGAGCAGCTCGATGACCCGCTGCTGCGCGTCTCGGAGCGCGCCAGCGACGTCTGCGCCGGCGAACACATGCAGCCCGCGCAGCGCCTCGCCCGCATCGCTGAGGTCACCGCCGAGGAGGTGTGGAAGGAGATCGGATGCCGCGAGCACGCGGACGACGCCCATCTCATGGTCGCCCCAGGTCGGCGTCCCGATCCGTTCGCAGCCCACCGCGATCAGCACGTGCTTGCGACGCGTCGAGTTGGCGCCGGACCACTCCGACCCGGCGGAGAACACGTCGACCGGACGGTAGCCCGTCTCCTCCTCGAGCTCGCGGATGCCGGCGTCGAGCGGCGTCTCGCCCGCGTCGACCGCGCCGCCGGGCAGTTCGAGCACCGCACGGGCCGGCCCGACGCGGAACTGCTCGAAGACCACGACGTCGAACTCGGGCGTGAAGGCGACGACAGCGACCGTGTCGCTCTGCGTCTGCACGTCCCATTCGCTGACCGATCCGTCGGGCAGCTCGTACGTGTCGCGACGCACGCGGACGAACCCCTCGTAGGCCAGCTGCGAGCCGAGCAGGCGCCAGGCCATCGGGTCGCTCACCCGTCGCCCTCGAGGATCTTCCGGATCTTCTCGACCCGCGCGCCGATGTCGCGCTCGACGCCGCGCGCTGTCGGCTCGTAGTACCGGCGCCCACGCAGCTCGTCGGGCAGGTACTGCTGCGTCGCGACGCCGACCTCCAGGTCATGGGGGTAGACGTATCCCTTGCCGTGGCCGAGCCTCTTCGCTCCGGCGTAGTGCGCGTCGCGCAGGTGCACCGGGACGCGGCCGAACCCGCCCGCCCGCACATCGGCGATCGCGGCGTTGATCGCGGTGTAGGCCGCGTTCGACTTCGCGGTGGTGGCGAGGTAGGCCGTCGCCTCGGCGAGGGGGATCCGCCCCTCCGGCATCCCGATGAAGGCGACCGCGTCGGCTGCGGCGACGGCGATCTGCAGCGCCTGGGGATCTGCCAGCCCGATGTCCTCGGCCGCAGAGATCACGAGCCGCCGCGCGATGAAGCGGGGGTCCTCCCCCGCTTCGATCATGCGAGCGAGGTAGTGCATGGCGGCGTCGACGTCGGATCCACGGATCGACTTGATGAAGGCGCTGATCACGTCGTAGTGCTCGTCGCCTTGCCGGTCGTATCGGAGCAGCGCGCGGTCGACGGCCTGGGCGACGTGCTCAGCCGTGATCACCGGCACCGCGTCCTCTTCGCCCGTCGGCTCCGCCATCGCGGCTGCGGCCTCGAGGGAGGTGAGAGCGCGACGCGCGTCGCCCGAGGCGAGGTGCACGAGCGCCGCGCGGGCCTCCGGCGACAACTCGACAGAGCCCGCGAGCCCACGCGCATCCGACACCGCCCGGTCGACGAGCATCGCCAGGTCTTCGTCGGTGAGCGGCTGGAGCGTGAGGAGCAGGGAGCGCGACAGCAGCGGCGAGATCACCGAGAACGACGGGTTCTCGGTCGTGGCCGCGATGAGGATCACCCATCCGTTCTCGACTCCCGGCAGGAGCGCGTCCTGCTGCGCTTTGGTGAAGCGGTGGATCTCGTCGAGGAAGAGGATGGTCGAGGCGCCGTAGAGGTCGCGTTGGGTCATCGCCTCCTGCATGACCTCGCGCACGTCCTTCACTCCGGCCGTCACCGCGGAGAGCTCGACGAATCTGCGTCCGGATGTCCGCGCGATCGCCTGGGCGAGCGTCGTCTTGCCGGTGCCGGGCGGACCCCAGAGGATCACCGAGACAGCGCCGGCGGTCGCCTTCTCCGCGTCGGCGAGGGCGACCAGCGGGGATCCGGGGCGCAGGAGGTGCGACTGTCCCGCGACTTCGTCGAGGGATGCCGGGCGCATCCGCACCGCCAAAGGCGTCGCTCCACGGAACAACGCGTCTCCCATCGCCATCCGTCCAGGCTATCCGGGGCCACCGACCGTGCGGCGCGGTTTGATCGCGGGAGCGGCCTCTGCATAAGGTTTGCTGGGCTCGACAGGTGGGTCCGGTCCGACAGGAGGCGCCGTGGCAACGGGCAGAGGCGGCACATCGCGCGGCAGCGCTCAGGAGCGCGAGCGCGCCAGGCTCTACGACGCACGGCGTCGATTCCATCACTCCCAGGGCGCTCGCCGCCGACGCGACAACGTGCTCGCGGCCGTGGTGGGAGGCGCCCTGATCGTCCTCCTCATCGGCAGCCAGATCGTGTACTACACGGCCGGCCCCGGCGCCCCGGTGCCCACCCCCTCGCCGACGCCGACCGTGTCCGGCACTCCGACACCGTCTGCGACCCCGTCCCCGTCGTCGTCCGACGACCCGGCGTCGCCGTCACCGACCCCGACCCCCTGACCCGCTCGTACTAGGCTGAGCGACGAATCCGACCCCCATGCGGCGACAGCCGCCGACGAGGTGCACCCCGTGACTTCCGCCACTCCTGAATCCGCCGAGACCCAGCCCTGGGGCCGTGTCGACGACGACGGCACCGTCTCCGTCCGAGAAGGCGAGGACTGGCGCGTCGTCGGACAGTATCCCGACGGCACGGCTGAAGAGGCACTCGCCTACTTCGAGCGCAAGTACGCCGACCTTGCCTCCGAGGTCACCCTCCTCGAGGTGCGTCGGCGGCGCGGCGGTGCGTCCGCCGCAGATCTGCGCGGCGCTGCGCGGGCCGTCCGCGAACGGCTGACGGATGCCGCGGCCGTCGGAGATCTGGCGGCGCTGAACGTGCGTCTGTCCGCGCTCGAGGAGACCCTCAGCGAGGCGACGGCCGAGGAGGCTCAGGCCCAGCGCGCCGCCGTCGACGCAGCGGTGGCCGAGCGTGAGGCGATCGTCGTTCAGATCGAGGCGATCGCCGCGAAGGATCCGCGCTCGATCCAGTGGAAGCAGACGACCACCGAGGTCGCAGACCTGTTCGCCCGCTGGCAGGAGCACCAGAGCAGCGCCCCCCGCCTCCCCAAGGCCGTCGGGCAGCAGCTGTGGAAGCGGTTCCGCGATGCCCGCTCCATCATCGACAAGAACCGTCGCGAGTTCTACGCGGGCCTCGACGAGCAGCACAAGTCGGCGCGCGACGCCAAGACCCGTCTCGTCGAGCGCGCTGAGGCGCTCGCGCCGCAGGGCGAGGACGGCATCGGTGCATACCGCGGTCTCCTCGACCAGTGGAAGAGCGCGGGCCGCGCGGGCAAGAAGGCCGACGACGCCCTGTGGGCACGCTTCAAGGCGGCCGGCGATGTCCTTTACGGCGCTCGGGTCGAGCGCGAGACGGCTGACGTCGAGGCATCGAAGGAGAAAATCGAGGCCAAGCGCGCCCTGCTCGACCAGGCGGCCGGTGTGGCCAAGGAGTCCGACAACGCCAAGGCGCGCGCCCTGCTCACCGGCATCCAGCGCACCTGGGACGAGATCGGACGGATCTTCCCGCGTGAGGCCGAACGCGGCCTCGACGACCAGCTCCGCAAGATCGAGAGCGCGCTCAAGCAGCGCGAAGACGAGGACTGGAAGCGGAACAACCCGGAGACCAAGGCGCGTCAGAACGACATGACGAGTCAGCTCCAGGACGCGATCACGAAGCTCGAAGAAGAACTCGCTGCCGCCGAGGCGACGAAGGACAAGGCTGCGATCGCCAAGGCGAAGGATGCGCTGGAGGCCCGCAAGGGCTGGCTGCGCGCCCTCGGCGGCTGACCTCCCTCCCCACGCGGACCGCGCGCCAGCTTCTCCACAGGACGAGGCTGACCACCTCCGTCGACGCGCCGGCGGAGCAGACTGCCCTCATGTGGCCCTTCCTCTACTTCGCCGGTGACCGGCTGTCGACGGCGGAGCTGTGCGCGGCGCGTCTGGATGGTCACCTCGTCGAGGTGGGCGAGGCATTCATGCCGGCGGATGCTGTCGAGACCGCCGCCATGCGCGCCGGCTCGCTGCGGGAGATGACGCGGTCGCATCACGCGTTGACCCACGCTTCGGCGGCCTGGGTGCACGGGGCCATTCCCGATCCGCCGCTCGTCCACAGCCTCCAGCGCGCCACCGCGCGACGCACCGCGTTCCCCCTCGACGTGCGGGTCGATTTCCGAGATCCCGCACTCCCTCGTGAGGATGTCGAGCTCCACGGCGGTGTCGCGGTGACGACGCCCGTGCGCACGCTGGTCGATCTCGTGCGGCTCCAGGTGGCATCCGATCGACCGGACCCCGTCGTCGAGGCCATGCTGCTGTGGCGCCCGGCGCTCACGGACGCCGCCGTCGCATGGCTCGAGGCGTCGGGCCCGGTGCACCACAAGCGGCCCGCGCTCGACGAGCTGCGACGCCGTCAGGACGTGGTGACGCGGTAGACGTCGTAGACGGCGTCGATCCGCCGGACCGCGTTCAGCACGCGGTCGAGGTGGACGGTGTCCCCCATCTCGAAGACGTAGCGGCTGATCGCGAGCCGGTCGCTCGTCGTCTGCACCGAGGCGGACAGGATGTTGACGTGGTGCTCGCTGAGCACGCGCGTGATGTCGCTGAGCAGCCCCGAGCGGTCGAGCGCCTCAACCTGGATGTGCACGAGGAAGACGCTCTTCGAGGTCGGCGCCCAGGCCACATCGATCATCCGGTCGGGCTGGTCCTCGAGGGAGGAGACGTTCGTGCAGTCCGCGCGATGGACGGACACGCCGCTCCCCCGCGTCACGAACCCGACGATGTCGTCGCCCGGAACGGGCGTGCAGCACTTCGCGAGCTTCACCAGGATGTCGGGCGCCCCGCGCACGAGCACTCCGGAATCGCCGCCGCGCGGCGCCTTCGATCGGCCGACCGCGGGAAGGTCGATCGGACCCGTGGAGGTGGTCTCCTCCTCTGCCCGCACGAGCGCGGTGACCTTTTCGATCACTGACTGCGTGGAGACGTGCCCCTCGCCCACAGCGGCGTACAGGGCCGTGACGTCCTCGTAGCGGAGCTGGTGGGCCACGGCAGTGAACGAGTCCTGGCTCATCAGCCGCTGCAGCGGCAGGTTCTGGCGGCGCATCGCGCGGGCGATGGCGTCCTTCCCCTGCTCGACGGCTTCGTCCCGGCGTTCCTTCGTGAACCACCCGCGGATCTTGTTTCGCGCCCGCGTGCTCTTGACGAAGGCCAACCAGTCCTGGCTCGGTCCCGCGTCGGGGTTCTTCGAGGTGAAGACCTCGATGACGTCCCCGGAGTTCAGCGCGGTCTCCAACGGAACCAGACGCCCGTTGACCTTGGCCCCCATCGTCCGGTGGCCGACCTCGGTGTGCACGGCGTAGGCGAAATCGACCGGAGTCGCACCCGAGGGAAGCCCGATGACGCGGCCCTTCGGGGTGAAGACGTAAACCTCTTTGGCACCGATCTCGAAGCGCAGGGAATCGAGGAACTCGCCGGGGTCGGCCGTCTCGGCCTGCCAGTCCGAGATGTGCGCGAGCCACGCCATGTCCTGGTCGACGGCCTTGGGGTCGTTCTTGCCCCCGGCCATCTGCTCCTTGTACTTCCAGTGCGCGGCCACACCGTATTCCGCGTGCTGGTGCATCTCGTGGGTGCGGATCTGGATCTCGACCGTGCGTCCGCCGGGACCGATGACCGTGGTGTGCAGCGACTGGTACAGGTTGAACTTCGGCGTCGCGATGTAGTCCTTGAACCGACCGGGCAGCGGCGTCCACCGCGCATGGATGGCGCCGAGGACGGCGTAGCAGTCGCGCACCGTGCCCACGAGCACGCGGATACCGATGAGGTCGTAGATGTCGTCGAACTCGCGGCCCCGCACGACCATCTTCTGGTACACGGAATACAGCTGCTTCGGGCGCCCCATGACGCGGCCGCGGATGCGGAGATCGCGCAGATCGGCGTCGACCGAGTCGATGACGGTGTGGACGTACTGCTCGCGCTGCGGAGTCCGCTGCTTCACGAGGGAGTCGATTTCGGCGTAGAGCTTCGGCTGGAGCACCGCGAACGACAGATCCTCGAGTTCGCTCTTGACCGTCGAGATCCCGAGCCGGTTCGCGAGGGGCGCGTAGATCTCGAGCGTCTCGCGGGCCTTCTTCTCCGCCTTGTGCGGTGGGACGAAGCCCCACGTGCGCGCGTTGTGGAGGCGATCGGCGAGCTTGATGAGGAGCACGCGGATGTCCTTCGACATCGCGACGATCATCTTCCGGACGGTCTCCGCCTGCGCGGCATCCCCGTACTTGACCTTGTCGAGCTTGGTCACCCCGTCGACGAGCATGGCGACCTCGTCGCCGAAGTCCACCGTCAACTGGTCGAGCGGATAGTCCGTGTCCTCGACGGTGTCGTGCAGGAGGGCCGCCGCGATCGCACGCGGTCCGAGGCCGAGCTCTGCGAGGATCTGAGCGACTGCGAGCGGATGAGTGATGTACGGCTCACCGCTCTGACGCTTCTGGCTCGCGTGCGCCCGCGCGGCAACGCGATAGGCCCGCTCGATGACGGCGATGTCACCCTTCGGGTGGTGGGTGCGCACCGTCCGCATGAGCTCTTCCAGGGCATCCCGGGAGGGCGCCCGGGAGAAGATCCGCGGGACGAGCCGGCGCAGCGACTGACCACCCGAGGCGGAGCCGGTCGGGGTGACCGCTTCAGCCATCCGATCACCTCCGGTCGATGCACGCGCGCGTATGGATTTGGACAATCCTACGCCCGGCCGCATCGTGCTCAGGCCGAGGCGACGGCGGCCGAACGGGCCTCCAGGACGCGAGCGTCGCGGGCCTTGAGCGCCGGCTCGTTCTCACGGAGCAGCGAGAACAACGGGGCCGCGACGAACAGCGTGGAGTATGCGGCGACGATCGTGCCGACGAAGATCGACAGCGAGATGTCCGTGAGCGTCTGCGCACCGAGCCAGAGGGCACCGATGAACAGGATCGCTCCCGTCGGCAACGCCGCGACGACCGTCGTGTTGATCGATCGGATCAGCGTCTGGTTCACAGCCAGGTTGACCGATTCCCCGAAGGTACGCCCCGACGATTCCCCGTCTTCGAACGTGTTCTCGCGGATCTTGTCGAAGACGACCGTCGTGTCGTACAGCGAATACGAGAGGATCGTCAGGAAGCCGATCACCGCGGCAGGCGAGATCTCGAAGCCGAAGAGCGCATAGACCCCGACGGTGACCACGAGCACGTCGACGAGGCCGATCATGGCGGCGACCGACATCTTCCAGGTGCGGAAGTAGAGCGCGAGGATCACGAAGGTGAGCGCGAGGAAGATCGCCAGACCCCACAGCGACTGGCGCGTGACGCTGTCGCCCCAGCTCGGGCCGATGAAGGACGAGCTGACGCTCGCGGTGTCGACGTCGTACGTCTCGACGAGGGCCGCGGTGACCGCTCGTGTCTCGGCATCCGTCATCTGGTCGGTCTGGATGCGCAAGGCGTCCTCGCCGATCGTCGCCACCTTCGTCGCCGCACCGGGGACGACCGACTGGACGGCCTCGGTCGCCGCGAGCTGATCGGCGTCCACGACATCGTTCACCGTGAACTGCGAACCGCCGGTGAACTCGATCGAGAACTGGATCGGCCGGAACAGCGGCACGAGCGCCGAGCCGATGACGAGCACCGCGGCGATGATGAACCACAGCCGGCGACGGCCGACGAACGGGAAGGAGACCTTCCCCGTGTAGAGGTCGTTACCGAAATCGTTCATGGAGCGCATCAGTGCTCTCCCTCCCCCGCAGAGCGCGTATCGCCGCGCTGCTCGGCGAGCTTTCGCTCGGCAATGGTTTGGCGTCGCTCCGCTTCGCCGCGCGACCGCGACGATCGACGCTCGGCGGCCGTCTTCGCCGCCACGGGCACGGGAGCGCGGAACTGCGCCCGCCCGCGGTACACCGCGCCGAGCGCGGTGGGGTCGAGCCCGGACAGCGGGTGGCCGCCCCCGAAGAACCGTGTGCGCGCGAGGAGCTGGAGCACGGGGTGAGTGAAGAGGATGAAGATCAGGACGTCGATCACCGTCGTCAGACCCAGCGTGAACGCGAAGCCCTTCACGGTGGAGTCCGCGAGGATGTACAGCACCACAGCGGCCAGGATGTTGATCGACTTCGAGATGTAGATCGTCCGCTTGGCGCGTGCCCACCCGTCCTCGACGGCGCTCGTGATCGACTTGCCGTCGCGCAGCTCATCTCGGATGCGTTCGAAGTACACGATGAACGAGTCCGCCGTGAATCCGATCGTGACGATCAGGCCGGCCACACCAGCGAGCGAGAGACGGAAGCCCATCCGCCACGCGAGGATGCACAGCGTGATGTAGGTGAGGACACCCATGACCGCGAGCGAGGCGATGATGACCGACCCGAGCGCCCGGTAGACCGTCAGCGAGTAGACCGCGACCAGCGCGAGACCGATGAGGCCCGCGACGAGACCGATGGTCAGCTGCTGCGACCCGAGCGTCGCCGAGATCGAGTTGCTGCTCTGCACCTCGAAGCTGAGCGGCAGAGCGCCGTACTTCAGCTGATCGGCGAGGACCTTCGAGGTCTCCTGATCGAAGTTGCCGGTGATCTGGGGCTTGCCGTCCACGATCACCGCGTTCATCGACGGCGCCGAGATCACGACGCCGTCGAGCACGAAGGCGAACTGGTTCTGCGGCGACTCGAGGTTGAACAGACGCTGGCTGATCTCGCCGAAGATGTCCGTGCCCTCGCCGTCGAAGACGATGTTGACCGCCCACTGGCCGTTCTGGGAGTTGATGCCGTTGGTCGCGTCGTTGATCGCCGACCCGTCGAGCTCGACCGGCCCCAGGATGTACTTCGACGCGTTGTCGGCGTCGCAGGTGATCAGCGGCTGATCAGCAGGCTGGTCGGCGGCGTCGTTCTCCGCGTTCGCGCAGTCATAGGCCAGGAACTTCGCGTAGAGCGCTTCGGTGACCCACGCCAGGTCGCTGCCTCCCGTCGGAGACGGCGTCGGGGTGGCGTTCAGCGTCGGGTCGGGCGTCGGGTACGGGGTCTCCTCGCCGTCCTCGCCGACAAAGGACGTCGCCGGGGCACCGGTGAACAGGACGGCCCGCAGCTGCATCTGCGCCGACTTCTCGATGCGGTCACGGGTCTCTTCGTCCGCCTGGCCGGGCAACTGGACGACGATCTGGTTGCCCGCCTGCGTCGTGATGTCGGTCTCGCCGATGCCCGAGGCGTCGACACGCTGACGAATGATCGACACCGCCTGCTGCATCTGCTCCGGGGTGGGCTGGGTGCCCGCCTCGGACTTCGCCTCGAGGATGATCTGCGTGCCGCCCTGGAGATCGAGAGCGAGCTCGGGTACCCACGAGCTCTTCCCGAAGGCGAACACGCCGAGGGCGTTGATGCCGAACAGCACCGCGGTGATCGCGACCAGTCCGATCAGGGCGCGCCACGCATGGCGGACAGGGGTGGGTGTGGCCACGGGAGAGCTTTCGTCGTGAGACCGCCGAAGCGGTGGAGGTCAGGCCTTGGGCTTGTCGTCCGCGTCGGGCGTGCCGTCGGTCGCGGTGGGCGCGTCGGTCGCGGCGGGCGGGTCGATCTCGGTGCGCGGGGTGGCGGCATCCGAGGAGGACACGATGACGTCGTCACCGGGCACCGTCTCGTCGACGGTCTCGTCCTCGGGCTCGACGGCCCGCAGGATCGCCTGGCTGTGCACCTCGATCACCACGCCGGGGGCGAGCTCGATGTGCGCAGGCTGCGAGAGGTCGGTGGCGTCGTACTCGACGATGGTGCCGTAAAGGCCGCCCTGCAGGAGGACCTTCACCCCGGGAACCATCTGAAGAGCCTTCTTCTCCTGCTCTTCCTTCATCTTCTTCGTACGACGGCGCGAGCTCCAGAACATGAAGACCAGCAGAGCCGCCAGCAGGATGAGGAGGCCGTAATCGGTGAGGAAGTTCCCCCCGGTCGCCTGCTGCGTGTTCTGGGTGAGGAGCATCATGGACCGGGTATCGCCTTTCGGGTGGCACGCCGCATCCGCGCGGCGAAGAGGGGGGTGGCCGATGGCCTTCAGCGATTATAGGTCATCGAGGGAAAGCGCCCCGTCGTGGCGCGAGACACCCAAATGGGCATACGCATCGCGGGTGGCGACCCGCCCGCGCGGGGTCCGCCCCATGAAGCCGATGCGCACCAGATAGGGCTCGACGACCGACTCGATGGTGTCCGCTTCCTCGCCGACGGCCACCGCGAGGGTGTTCAGGCCGACGGGACCGCCGCGGAAGCGCCTGATCAGCGCGTCGAGCACGGCCCGGTCGAGGCGGTCGAGCCCGAGGTCGTCGACGTCGTAGAGCGTGAGCGCCGCCGAGACGTCGTCGATGGATGCCGCGGTGGACGAATCGCCGTGGACAACGACGTAGTCCCGCACGCGGCGCAGCAGGCGGTTCGCGATGCGCGGCGTCCCACGCGACCGACCGGCGATCTCGGCGCGGGACTGCGGCGGAAGGGCGACCCCCAGCATGACCGCGGAGCGGGCGATGACCTGCTCTAGTTCGGCCGGCTCGTAGTACTCGAGGTGCGCGGTGAACCCGAAGCGGTCCCGCAGCGGATTGGGCAGCATGCCCGACCTCGTCGTCGCCCCCACCAGCGTGAACGGCGCGAGATCGAGGGGGATGCTCGTGGCTCCGGCACCTTTGCCCACCATGATGTCGATCCGGAAATCCTCCATCGCGAGGTAGAGCATCTCTTCTGCCGAGCGGGCCATCCGGTGGATCTCATCGATGAAGAGCACCTCCCCTGGAACGAGGCTCGACAGCAGCGCCGCGAGGTCCCCCGCGTGCTGGATGGCCGGGCCGCTGGAGAGCCGGAGGGGCTTCTCGCTCTCGTGCGCGACGATCATCGCGAGCGTCGTCTTGCCGAGCCCCGGGGGCCCGGACAGCAGGATGTGGTCCGCCGGTCGCTGCTGGATGCGCGCCGCGTCGAGGAGAAGCTGGAGCTGGCCCCGGACCTTGGTCTGCCCGACGAACTCCGCCAGCGAGGCGGGCCGCAGCGCGCCCTCGACGGCGAGCTCCGTCTCGTCTTCGGCGCGCTCGCGGGGCTCAGACACCGGTTCTCTCCTTGCGCGCCGGGCCCAGCTGCGCGAGCGCGAGCTTCAGGAGCGACGGCACGGTGGCTCCGGTCGGCGCCGCGTCGAGGACCGTGGCGGTCGCCTCGACGGCGACACGTTCGGACCATCCCAGGGCGATGAGGGCCGCGGTGACCTGGTCGGCAAGACCGGATGCGGTTGGCGTCGACGCGCCGGCGACTGCGGCGGCGGGAGCGTGGAGCTTGCCCGCCAGCTGCACGACGATCAGCTTGGCCGTCTTCGGCCCGATGCCCGAGACGCGGCGGAAGGGCGCATCGTCCTCGTCGGCGACTGCGCGGGCGATCTGATCGACCGTCAATGAGGACAGCACGCCGAGAGCGGACTTCGGGCCAACGCCCGAGACGCTCAGCAGCTGTCCGAACACATCCAGATCGGCCCGCTCCGCGAATCCGAAGAGCGACATGGAATCCTCGCGCACGATGAGCGCCGTGTGGAGTGAGCGCTCGTCGCCGAGGTGGAGCTCCCTCGCGAGCTGAGCGGTGACCGCGACGGCGTATCCCACTCCGTTCACGTCGAGGACGACGGAGTCGGGCTCCACGTGCAGCACACGGCCGCGCAGCGACGAGATCATGATTCGACCCTAGACGAGGGTTCGGACCTATGTTCGAGCGACACGCGCGCTCGTCATCGGCGCGCGACGCGCTCCGCGTCGGCCCAGGCCCGCTGCGCCGGAGTGAGCGCCTCGCTACCCGCACCCGCCGACGGGCCCCGCCGCCAGGCGTGACAGAGCGCGAGGGCGAGCGCGTCTGCGGCGTCCGCGGGCTGCGGCAGAGCATCGAGACGGAGCACGCGAGCGACCATGGTCTGCACCTGGAGCTTGTCTGCGCTCCCATACCCGGTGATGGCCGCCTTCACCTCTGACGGGGTGTGCGTCGCGGCGGGCAGACCGTGCTCTCCGGCGAGCATGAGGGCGATCCCGCTCGCCTGCGCCGTGCCCATGACGGTGCTGCGGTTGTGCTGCGCGAAGACGCGCTCCACGGCCACCACATCGGGGGCGTGCGTGGAGATGACGTCGCGGATTCCGGCGGCGATCACGGCGAGGCGCTGCTCGATGGGAAGGTCGACGCCCGAGCGGACGACGCCGACGTGCACGAGGCTCGCGCTCCGGTCGCGGCGGACGTCGACGACGCCCACGCCGCAGCGGGTCAAGCCCGGGTCGATGCCGAGAACGCGAAGAGCGGATGCCACTCCCCCACGCTAGGCGGGGTCGCGCGGCATCCGCTCCAGGCGCGCCAGCGAGGAGTCAGTCCTCGCCGTCCTCCTCGAGCTCGGCCTGGACCTCGGGGGTCAGGTCGAAATTCGAGAAGACGCTCTGCACGTCGTCGCTGTCTTCGAGGGCGTCGATGAGGCGGAAGATCTTCCGCGCCGTGTCGGCGTCGACTTCGACCTTGAGGTTCGGCACGAACTCGACATCGGCGGACTCGTACTCGAGACCGGCCTCCGTCAGGGCGGTCCGGACCGACACGAGGTCGGTCGCCTCGGTGACCACCTCGAAGCCTTCCCCTCGCGGCTCGACTTCTTCGGCCCCCGCTTCGAGGGCGGCCATCATCACGTCGTCCTCGGTCGTTCCCTCACCGGAGACGACGATGACTCCCTTGCGCGTGAAGTTGTAGGCGACCGATCCGGGGTCCGCCAGCGTTCCACCGTTGCGGGTCAGGGCCGTGCGGACCTCCGCGGCGGCGCGGTTCTTGTTGTCGGTCAGACACTCGACCATGAGTGCGACGCCGTTCGGGCCGTAGGCCTCGTACATGATCGACGTGTATTCGACCGACTCGCCGCCGATACCGGCGCCGCGCTTGATCGCGCGGTCGATGTTGTCCTTCGGGACAGAGGTCTTCTTGGCCTTCAAGACCGCGTCGAACAGCGTCGGATTGCCCTGCAGATCCGCGCCGCCGAGCTTGGCCGCGACCTCGATGTTCTTGATCAGCTTCGCCCAGGACTTCGCTCGGCGCGAGTCGATGACGGCCTTCTTGTGCTTCGTGGTGGCCCACTTGGAATGTCCGCTCACGGGACTCCTCTCGAAAAACCGTCGTTCAGTCTACCTGCGCGCCCCCGACCCGTGCGGGGATCTGGTCGCGGCAGGCCGGTCAGACGGCGCGGGAGCGGACACGGCCGAGAAACATCCGATGGAAGCGACGGTCACCGCTGACTTCGGGGTGGAACGCCGTCGCGAGCAGGCCACCCTGCGCGACGGCGACCGCGCCGGCCGGGACGCTCGCCAGCACGTCGACACCGGGACCGGCCTCGACCACGAGGGGCGCGCGGATGAACGCGGCCACGACCGGCTCGGTGCCGAGCGCCGGGACGTCGAGGGTCGTCTCGAACGACTCCACCTGACCGCCGAAGGCGTTCCGTCGCACGGTCACGTCGATCCCGCCAAAGGTCTGCTGGCCGACGATCCCATCGAGGATGCGATCGGCGAGCAGGATCATTCCGGCGCACGTCCCGTACATCGGCATCCCGGCGGCGATCGCGTCGCGGATCGGCTCCTGCATGTCGAAGGCGCGGGCGAGTTTGTCGATGACACTCGATTCCCCGCCGGGAAGAACGAGACCGTCGACGGATGCCAGTTCATCGGGGCGCCGCACGAGCACGACCTCGGCGCCGAGGTCCCCGAGCACGCGGGCGTGCTCGCGCACGTCGCCCTGCAGCGCGAGGACCCCGACCCGAGGTGCGGTCACCAGCCGCGCTCGGCGAGGCGGTGAGGCGCGGGCAGATCGCTCACGTTGATGCCGACCATCGCCTCACCGAGGCCGCGGGAGACGTTCGCGATCACGCTCGGGTCATCGAAGAACGTCGTCGCCTTCACGATCGCCGCGGCGCGCTCGGCGGGATTTCCGCTCTTGAAGATCCCGGACCCGACGAAGACACCGTCGGCGCCGAGCTGCATCATCATCGCGGCATCCGCCGGTGTCGCGACGCCACCGGCGACGAAGAGGACGACCGGCAGCGTCCCGGTCTCAGCCACTTCGGCGACGAGATCGTACGGCGCCTGCAGCTCTTTCGCCGCGACGTACAGCTCGTCCTTCGACAGCGAGGCGAGCGCGGCGATCTCGCCGCGGATCTTGCGGATGTGCTTCATCGCTTCGGAGACGTCGCCGGTGCCGGCCTCGCCCTTGGAGCGGATCATGGCGGCGCCCTCGGTGATGCGGCGCAGAGCTTCGCCCAGGTTCGTCGCACCGCAGACGAAGGGCACCGTGTAGCCCCACTTGTCGATGTGGTTCACGTAGTCGGCGGGCGAGAGCACCTCCGATTCGTCGATGTAATCGACTCCGAGCTCCTGGAGCACCTGCGCTTCGACGAAGTGACCGATGCGTGCCTTCGCCATCACCGGAATCGAGACCGCCTCGATGATGCCGTCGATCATGTCGGGGTCGCTCATCCGTGAGACGCCGCCCTGGGCGCGGATGTCGGCGGGGACCCGCTCGAGCGCCATCACGGCAACGGCGCCGGCGTCTTCGGCGATCTTCGCCTGGTCGGGAGTGACGACGTCCATGATGACGCCGCCCTTGAGCATCTCGGCGAGGCCGCGCTTCACGCGGGCAGTTCCGGTGGCATTCGTTGGCATAGGCCAAAAGCTAGCATGTCCGGGACATAGACTCGTCGCTATGACGAACGAGCTCCTCGCGATCGCCGGCGACTCCGCCGCCGAGATCGCCGACAGCGTCCGTTCGCTCATCGACCGCGGCATCCTGGAGCCGGGGTCACCGCTGCCGCCCGTGCGCGCCCTCGCCGAGACGATCGGCGTGAATCGCAACACCGTCGTGGCCGCCTACCGCCAACTCGCCGCCGCCGGGGCGGTCGAGACCGCTGGACGCGCGGGGACACGCGTGGCGGGACGATCCGACCTCGCCGAGGAGGGATTCTCGGCCGACACCGTGCTGCGCGATGTCGGGACCGGCAATCCCGACGCGTCGCGCATCCCCGAGCTCGGCCCTGCGCTCGCGACGCTCGCCGGTCGACCGGTCCTGTACGGCGAACCCACCATCGATCCCGCCCTCGAGAGGTGGGCGCGCGATTGGATCGAGGCCGATCTCCCCCACCGCGACGACGTCCGGCTCACCATCACGGGCGGCGCGGTCGACGCACTCGAGCGCTTGTTCACCGGTGCGCTGACCCGCGACGACCCGATCGGGCTCGAAGACCCGTGCTTCCTGTCCGCGCAGCGAACCGTTCGCGCCGGCGGCTACCGGCCGGTCGCGATCCCGGTCGACGACGAGGGCATGACGGTCGAAGGGCTCCGCGCCGCACTCGATGCAGGCGTGCGAGCGATCGTGTGTACGCCGCGCGCCCAGAACCCGACCGGCGTGAGCCTGTCCGAGCGGCGCGCCATGGCGCTCCGTGACGTGCTCGCCCCCCACCCGTACGTCCTCGTCATCGAAGACGACCACTTCTCCATGCTCTCGAGCTCGCCGTTCCACTCGATCGTCGGCGCGGGCCACCGACGATGGGCGCTGATTCGATCGGTCTCGAAGTTCCTCGGGCCCGACATGTGCCTCGCCGTGACGGCCAGTGACCCCGAGACCGCCGATCGCCTCGCGCAGCGACTCAGCCCCGGGTCGACCTGGGTCAGCCACCTCCTGCAGCGCCTGGTCGTGTCCCTGGTCTCCGACCCCGCCGTGACCGCGCACATCGCCGATACCGCGCGCCATTACCGAGCACGCAACACCGCGTTCGCCGAAACCCTGACCTCGCTCGGGATAGCCACGACCGCCGGCGACGGCCTGAGCGTGTGGGTGCCGGTCCCCGGCCCCGGGCGCGCGGTCGCGGAGCAGCTCATGCGCCGCGGCTGGCTCGCGCGTCCCGGCGAGGAGTTCGTGCTCCGCGATGACACCGCCGCCGCGCATCTGCGACTGACCGTCCACGACCTGTCCGATGACGACGCCGAGCGGCTCGCCGCCGACGTCGTCGCCGCTGCGCGATCGCTCGCGCCGACGAAGAAAGTGATGACCCGCCCATGAAGGTCCTGTCGATCCAGTCCGCCGTCGCGTACGGCCACGTCGGCAACTCCGCCGCCGTCTTCCCCCTGCAGCGCATCGGGGTCGAGGTGCTCCCGGTGTACACGGTGAATTTCTCGAACCACACCGGATACGGCGCATGGCGAGGTCCGCTGATCAGCCCGGCGGACGTGTCGGACGTCCTCACCGGCGTCGAGGAGCGCGGCGCGTTCCCCGACATCGATGTCGTCCTGTCGGGCTACCAGGGTGGCGAGGGAATCGCCGACGTCATCCTCGACGCTGTCTCGCGGGTCAAGGCCGCCAACCCCGACGCGATCTACGCGTGCGACCCGGTCATGGGGAACGCGAAGAGCGGGTGCTTCGTCGCCCCCGCGATCCCGATCCTGCTCCGCGAGCGCGTCGTGCCGGCCGCCGACCTCATCACCCCGAACCAGTTCGAACTGGGCTTCCTGACGGGCACCGAGCCCGCCGACCTCCAGTCGACCCTGGCGTCGGCGGATGCCGCTCGCGCGATGGGACCCTCCACCGTCCTGGTCACCAGCGTCGAGCGGCCCGACCGCCCCGAGGGCACGATCGAGATGCTCGCCGTCACGGATGCCGGTGCGTGGATCGTCCGCACCCCGAAGATTCCGATGAAGGCGAACGGGTCGGGCGACGTCACCGCCGCGCTGTTCACCGCACACTTCCGGGAGACCGGCGACGCGGCATCCGCTCTCGCCAAGACGACCTCGAGCGTGTTCGACCTCCTACAGACGACGTTCGACGCCGGCGCCCGCGAACTGCAGCTCATCGAAGCGCAGGAGGCGTACGCGCACCCGCGGATGCAGTTCGAGGTCACGCAGGTCCGCTGAGCCGCGCGGCGCGGCCGGTCAGATGACCGGCCAGCCGCCCTGCACGGCATCGCGTACCTCGCCCAGCAGCTGCGGCAGGGCCTTGGTCTTGGCGATGATCGGGAAGAAGTTCGCATCGGTCGCCCACCGCGGCACGACGTGCTGGTGGAGGTGCTCGGCGACGCCCGCGCCGGCGACGGCGCCTTGATTCATCCCGATGTTGAAGCCGTCGCAGCGGGCGACGCCGCGGAGCACCCGCATGGCCACTTGCGTCAGCGCGCCGATCTCCGCGACCTCTTCGGGCGTCGCCTCGTCGTAGGTCGAGAAGTGGCGGTACGGGCACACGAGCAGGTGACCGGAGTTGTAGGGGAAGAGGTTCAGCAGCACGTAGGCCGTCTCGCCCCGCGCGACGATGAGACCTTCTTCGTCGGTCTTCCCGGGAGCCGCACAGAACGGGCAGTCGTGCTTGAGCGGCTCGGGGCCGGCCTGGATGTACGCCATCCGGTGCGGCGTCCACAGCCGCTGGAACTCGTCGGGCACGCCCGCCAGCTCGGCGGCGTCCTCGAGTCGCCCGTTCGGTTCCTCGGTCATGCGAGGTCCTCCGCGGTGTTCACGAGCGCACGCGTGCGCACGGCATCGACGATCTTCGCGACGGCCTCGGCGACCGGGATGCCGTTCGTCTGCGTCCCGTCGCGGAAGCGGAAGGAGACGGTCTCGCCCGAGCGGTCCTGCTCCCCCGCGATGAGCTGGAGCGGCACCTTCTGCGTGGTGTGGGTGCGGATCTTCTTCGGCATCCGGTCGTCGGAGTGGTCGACCTCGGCACGGATGCCGGCAGCGCGCAGCTGCGCGATGATGCCGTCGAGGTACGGGGCGTACTCCTCGGCGACGGGGATGCCGACGACCTGGACCGGAGCGAGCCACACGGGGAACGCGCCGGCGTAGTGCTCGAGCAGGATCGCGAAGAACCGCTCGATCGAGCCGAACAGCGCCCGGTGGATCATGACGGGACGGTGCTTCTCGCCGTCCGGGCCGGTGTATTCGAGCTCGAACCGCTCGGGCTGGTTGAAGTCGAGCTGGATGGTCGACATCTGCCACGTGCGGCCGATGGCGTCGCGGGCCTGCACCGAGATCTTCGGTCCGTAGAACGCCGCACCGCCCGGGTCGGGCACGAGCTCGAGGCCGGAGCCTTCGGCGACCTCCCGGAGGGTCTGCGTCGCCTCGGTCCACAGGCGGTCGTCGCCGATGAACTTCGGGTTGCCCTCCTCCTTCGTGGACAGCTCGAGGTAGAAGTCGTTGAGTCCGTAGTCGCGAAGGGTCTGGAGCACGAACTCGAGGCTGTGCTCCAGCTCGCCCTTGACCTGGTCGGCGGTGACGTAGATGTGGGTGTCGTCCTGCGTCATCCCTCGCACGCGGGTGAGGCCGGCGAGCGTGCCGCTCTTCTCGTAGCGGTAGACCGAGCCGAACTCGCTGAGGCGCAGCGGGAGCTCCCGGTAGCTGCGACCACGCGAACGGAAGATCAGGTTGTGGAACGGGCAGTTCATGGGCTTCAGGTAGTACTCCTGGCCCTCGCGGGAGACGTGACCGTCGGCATCCACCACCTCATCGAGCACCATCGGGGGGTACATGCCGTCGGCGTACCACTGCAGGTGACCGCTCGTCATGAACAGGTCGCCCTTGGTGATGTGCGGCGTGTTGACGACGTCGTAGCCGTTGGCCAGCAGACGCTCGCGCATGTAGCGCTCGATCTCGTACCGGATGATCCCGCCCTTGGGGTGGAACACCGAAAGGCCGGGGCCGATCTCGTCGGGGAAGGAGAAGAGGTCGAGCTCCTTGCCGAGCTTCCGGTGGTCGCGCTTGGCGGCCTCCTCGAGGCGGTGCTGGTAGGCCCGCAGCTCGTCCTTCGTCGGCCATGCGGTGCCGTAGATGCGCTGGAGCTGCGGATTCTTCTCGCTGCCCCGCCAGTACGCGCCGGCAACGCGGGTGAGGTCCCAGCCGTTGCCGACCATGCGGGTGCCGGGCACGTGCGGGCCGCGGCAGAGGTCCTTCCAGACCGTCTCCCCGTCGCGGTTCACGTTGTCGTAGATCGTGAGTTCACCGGCACCGACCTCGACGGACGCGCCCTCGGCGGCATCTGCTCCCGATCCGGGCCCACCGGCCAGGTCGATGAGCTCGAGCTTGAAGGGCTCGTCGGCGAGTTCGGCCTTCGCTTCGGCCTCGGTGACGACGCGGCGGACGAACCGCTGGCCCTCGCGGACGATGCGCTCCATCTCCTTCTTGATGGCCTTGACGTCTTCGGGGGTGAACGGCTCGTCGACGCCGAAGTCGTAGTAGAACCCGTCGGTGATGAACGGTCCGATGCCGAGGTTCGACTGCGGGCGCACGCGCTGCACCGCCTGCGCGAGGACGTGGGCGGTCGAGTGACGCAGGATGTTCAACCCGTCCGGGCTTCCTGCGGTCACCGCTTCGACACCGTCGAGATCGTCGATCGTCGTGGCGAGGTCCTTCAGTTCACCGCGGACGCGGAGGGCGACCACGGAACGGTCGGGAAAGAGGGCGAATCCATCGGCGGGGAGGCTCACAGCCGCCGGCGCGATCACATCAGTCAAGGGAACTTCTCCAGAAGGTGGCTCGGATCAAGGCTACTCAGCTTCGAGCGCACGCCGCGCTCCGCCCGCTCAGGCCCCAGGCGTTCGCGTGCCGGCGACGATGACGTGCCGACCGGGTTCCATAGGCCGAGTCTAGTAGCCCCTCTCGCAGGGTCCATGATGGATGCCGTGAAGCTCGCCATCGCGGGAGGCATCCTGCTTGCGGGTTCCCTCGTCGCCGTCGCCCTCGGTGCTCTGCCCCTCCGGGAACTCGCCGCCGTGGCCGATCGCGTCGCGCCGATCCTCGCGTTCGTCGTCGCGATCTCGGTGGTGGCGGAGCTGGCCACGCGGGCGGGCGTGTTCGACGTGGCGGCGTCGTGGCTCGCGCGGCTCTCCCGGGGACGCACGTGGCTGCTGTGGCTGTCGGTCGCGGGGTTGTCCGTCGTGACGACCGCCTTCCTCTCGCTCGACACGACAGCGGTGTTGCTGACGCCGGTGGTCGTCGCCGTGGCGCGTGCCAACGGGCTGCCCCCGCTTCCGTTCGCCCTCACCACCATCTGGCTCGCAAACACCGGCTCCCTCTTCCTGCCGATCTCGAACCTCACGAATCTGCTGGCGGCGGATCGGATGCCGGGGGGCGGCCCGACCGCCTTCGCCACCCTGATGGCGCCGTCGGCGGTCGCCGCGGTACTCACCACCGTGCTCGTCCTCGGGGTGGTGCACCGCCGATCACTCGGCGGCCGCTACGTGGTGTCGGACTCCCCGCGGATAGCCGACCGCGTTCAGCTGGTCGGGTCATCGGTCATCGTGGTCGCGGTCCTGCCGCTCCTCGTGAGCGGGCTGCCGCCCTGGATCCCCGCGGCGGGTGCGGCGCTTGCTCTCACGGCCCTGTTCGCGTGGCGCGCACCCCGCGCCCTGTCGCCGCGTCTCATCCCCTGGTCGCTGCTCGTCTTCGCCGCAGGCCTGTTCGCCGCCGTCGCCGCGGCCGAAACACTCGGCTCCGGTCGATGGATCGCGGCCGTGGCGGGGACGGGGTCTGAGACGGCGGATGTGTGGCGAATGGCTGCTGCAGGCCTGACGGCGGCGAACGCCGTCGACAACCTGCCGGCGTACCTGCTTCTCGAGTCCACCGCGCACGACACCGGTCGCCTGCCCGCCCTGCTGATCGGGGTGAACGCCGGCCCGCTGATCACGCCGTGGGCATCGCTCGCCACGCTGCTCTGGCACGATCGACTCCGCGCCGTGGGTGTGGAGGTCTCGTGGGGCCGCTTCGCCGTGTGGGGACTGGTCGCGGCGCCCGTCATCGTCGCCGCATCCGTCGCCGCACTCGTCTGGCTCTGACCCTAGAGGTGACGTACCGCCTCTCGGTGACTGAGCGGGCTGAGCGCGTGGGCGGCGACGTAGGCCGCCACCCACTCGGGATAGGTGCGCGATGCGTCCCGCAACGCCCACCCGACCGCCTTGCGGATGAAGAACTCGCCATCGCGGCGGTTCGGTTCGAGCGCGTCGGTGAGCAGTCGGAGATCGGTGCGCTCCCGACGCCCCAGCTGGGCGAGGATCGCGAGTCTGCGCAGCCACATCTCATCGCTGATGCACCACCCTCGGACGAGCGAACCCGCATCCCGCGGATGCCGGTCGAGAAGGTCTCGGACACGGCCGGCCAACTCGTCGGTGATGTCCCACCAACGACCGGTGAAGACCATGTGCTCGATGAGGGGCACGATCACCAGCTCGCCGCGGGCGGGCGGGACGGCGAGGAGCATCATCCCCGCGTACCGTTCCTCGCGGTACTCCGCCTCGTCCCAGAGCTCTGTGGCAGCCGACACCGCGAGCTCGATGCTCGCAACCGGTCGCACGGCGGCGCGCGTCAGCGCTCGGACCTCGGGAACGCGGACGCCAAGGAAGGGCAGATCCGATTTCATGTAGGCCTGCTGGCCGGCCGCGCGGGACGGATCCGCCGCGACGCGCAGCGAGCGTCGGACGACCTCGGGCAGGCTCACGTCACACGACAGTGAGGTCGACTTGGATCTCTCCGGCGAGTTGCTCCAGCGCGGTCGTGACGCGCGCGGCATCCGTGTCCACGGGAAGCCGGAAGGCGACGACCGCCTCGAAGAGGGTGCCGCCGGCCATGGGCGCCTCGAGGGTACGGCTCCGGAAAGTGTCGATGCTGAGCGCGTGCGCGGCGATGGCCGCCGAGACGTCCCGCACGATCCCGGGACGGTCGTTGCCCAGGACGGTCACCTCCAGCTGCCGCTCGCCAGCCTGGGCCTCCGCATCGGCGACACCTCCGTGCGCAGTGACGCGCAGCATGCCATCGAGGCCCTCGAGCGCGGCCGTGATCTGCTCGACCCGCTCGTCAGGAATTGAGATGAGGACGATTCCTGCGAACGCGCCGGCGAGTTCGGCCAGCTCGCTCCGCTCCCAGTTGCCGCCGTGCGCCGCGATCTGTTCCGCGAGAGCGTTGACGAGGCCGGGGCGATCGTCGCCGACGACGGTGAGTACGAGGTGCGCCATGCGCTGAGCCTACGCCGGAGCCTCTTGAGCGGGCCAGCGCCACAGGCCGCCGACGGGCGTAGCGTGGTCGTCATGAAGGCACTTCAATACACGCGCATAGGTTCGCATCCCGAGGTCGTCGAGATCGCCACGCCCTCCCCCGGCCCCGGGCAGGTGCTCCTGAAGGTCACCGCCGCCGGCGTCTGCCACTCCGATGAGTACGTGATGGGCCTTTCCGAAGAGGAGTACACCGCTGCCGGCTACCCGCTGCCGCTGACGCTCGGGCATGAGGGCGCCGGCATCGTCGCAGAGATCGGCGAGGGCGTCGAGCACGTCGCGGTCGGCGACGCCGTCGCGGTGTATGGCCCCTGGGGCTGCGGCCGGTGCCACAACTGCGCCCAGGGCAAGGAGAACTACTGCACCAACGCCGCGGCCGAGGGGATCAAGCCTCCCGGGCTCGGCGCTCCCGGGTCGATGGCCGAATACATGATCGTGGACAGCGCCCGCCACCTCGTTCCGCTCGGCGACCTGGATCCGGTCGAGAACGTCTCTCTGACGGATGCCGGACTGACGCCGTACCACGCGATCAAGACGTCGCTTCCGAAGCTGCGGGCCGGGAGCACGGCCGTGGTGATCGGCACCGGAGGGCTCGGCCACGTCGCGATCCAGATCCTCCGCGCCGTCTCGGCGGCCACGGTGATCGCGCTCGACATCACGGAGGAGAAGCTGGCGCTCGCCGCCGAGGTCGGTGCGCACCACACGGTCCTCAGCGATGCCGACGCCGCGGCGAAGATCCGAGAGCTCACCGGCGGTCGCGGTGCCGACGCCGTCTTCGACTTCGTCGGCGCCGAGCCGACGATCGCGACGGCGGTCGCCGCCGCCGCGACCGATGCGGATGTGACGATCGTCGGCATCGGCGGGGGCACGGCTCACGTCGGCTTCGGCACAATCGCGTTCGATGCCGCCGTCCGCATCCCCTACTGGGGTTCGCGGAGCGAACTGGTCGAGGTGCTCGACCTGGCGCGCACCGGACAGGTGGGCGTGGAGGTTCAGCGCTACACGCTGGACCAAGGCGCGGAGGCCTACGAGGCTCTCGCCGCCGGCACCGTGCGCGGTCGCGCAGTCATCGTCCCTTGAGACGCGCCGCTGCGCGGGGCCGCGGTCACTCGCTCGACGTCGTCACGACCGGAGCGAAGATGATGATCGCGGCCCCGAGTAGCGCCACAGCCGACCCGACGTAGTCCCACAGCGTCGGCTGGAACTTGTCGACGACGATGCCCCAGGCCAGCGACCCCGCGACGAAGACGCCGCCATAGGCCGCGAGGACCCGGCCGAAGTTCGCGTCAGGCTGGAGCGCCGCGATGAACCCGTACGCGCCGAGCGCGACGATTCCCAACAGGGCGAACAACCACCCGCGGTTCTCTCGGACCGCCTGCCAGATCAGCCAGGCACCACCGATCTCGGCGATGGCGGCGAGCACGAACAGGACGATGATGCGGCCGGTGGTCATCTGCACAGTCTGGCAGGGAGCTCTGCGCCAGCCGTGACGCCGTCGGCACCTCGCCGCCCGGCATCCCGGAAACACAAAAGCCCCGATAGGACGCACGCCGACGCGCCGGCGACGCGCAGACTGCGATTGGTGGGAGACTGACCCCGAGTCACTCTGATGAAGGAGCCAGATGGAAACCGTGCTGTTCGACGGGGTTCTTCGCGTTCACTACGGGTTCGCGCAGATTTACGCCGAGCAGGACGACTGGCCCGACCCGGATGTTCCGTTCAACGGGCAGACGAACGGCCTGCTCGGAGGAGCCCACGCCGGCTTTCTCACTATGACGACCGGTCTCCACACCGGCGACGTCCCACTTCGTGCGCTTCTCCTCGACCACGAACCGGCCCTGAGCGATTGGGAGGAAGTCGTCGAGGTCTCGTTCCGTCCGAACGCCGAGGAACTCTGGCTAGCGACGTTCGATGACGGAGTGGAGATCCAGCTCCCCGTTGCTACCTACCGCGCACGCTGGTCGGCCCGAAACATGGACGCTGCCCACCGGCTCGGGATCCCGGAAGACGAACCGACGAACGACCGGTACGAACTTACACTCTGGCCCGAGGAGAGACCTCGACCCGACTCGATTCTGCGGCAGACCAGTGAGGTCGCGGCGTACTGGCACAAGGAAAGAGGCTCGGCGTGATCGACGATCTCGACGAGGGCGCACGACCTAGCCGTTGATGCGGCTGTGTTGTTGCAGCTTGAGCCACGCCATATTGCCTGGTCACACGACGTCAGTACGGGGATAGCGGCACGCACGTCCCGGGCAAACAAAAAACCCCCGGATTATCGGGGGTTATTCTGTGCGCGATACTGGGATCGAACCAGTGACCTCTTCCGTGTCAGGGAAGCGCGCTACCGCTGCGCCAATCGCGCCTGTACAGGCTGTTGAGTTGTGAGTGGAGGTGGCGACGGGATTCGAACCCGTGTGGACGGCTTTGCAGGCCGCTGCCTAGCCACTCGGCCACGCCACCGTGTGTGGTTTGACCCACGTGACGCGATCTCCCCGGAGGGAGATCCCCACACTCGAGCGGATGACGAGATTCGAACTCGCGACCCTCACCTTGGCAAGGTGATGCGCTACCACTGCGCTACATCCGCGTGCTCCCTGGTTGCCCCGGGAACTCGTTCTACATTAGACGAGATTGAGGATTGCGCAAAACCGGAGGCACCCCGCGCGTGTCCCCCGCGTCGGTTCGGGAGACGGGCTCCGATCCGGTATGCTCGATCACCGGCCCACGTGGCCGAATGGGCGATTGGCGCAGTTGGTAGCGCGCTTCCTTCACACGGAAGAGGTCGTGGGTTCGAGTCCCGCATCGCCCACGAGAAAAGCCCCGACGACACGTGTCGTCGGGGCTTTCGTCGTTCGGGGTCGGCTCGTGGCCGACCCCGGTCGATCACTGGTTCAAGATCACGTCCGCCTCGGCGAAGAACTCGCTGACGGCTGCGTCGACATCCTTGGTGCCGAGCCCCAGCTCCTTGCCGAGGTCCCAGAACTTCTGCTCGAGCGAGCCGTAGCCGACGACGGCGGGCGGCGGGGTGTCGCCGATGCGGTCCGCGACGGACTCGATGTATTCGGCCACCTGGAGATCCGGGCCTTCGAGGGTCGCCCCTTCGAGCTTGCTGCTGGAGGCCGGGAATCCGAGGGTGGTCCCGAAGATCTCCCCCGCTTCCTCGCTATTGACGACGTAGTCCAAGAAGATGGCGGCGGCTTCGGGGTGCTCGGTCTTCGACGAGATCGCGACCTGGAGCCCTCCCTGGCGGTACAGGTCCTTCGCTTCGGGATCGGTTGTCGGCGGCGCGACGATGGCGATCGAGGAGGAGCCCGAGTCGGCGAGGTACCCACCCAGGAAGTTGCTCCAGCTCATCTCGCTGAGCGTCTTCGTCGCTCCGAATCCGGAGATGGGGCTGATTTCCTCGAGCTGCTGCTGCGGAATCGTGATTCCATCGCGCAGGTCGGCTCCGGACTCCCAGAACGCGGCGAGCTCGTCCTCGGTGAAGCCGAGCTCGCCCTCTGCGGTGTAGAGGGACTTGCCCGCCGAACGGAGCTGAAGCTCGAACACCTGAATCCGCTGCGTGTAGTCGGTGCCACCGAAGGGGGCGCCGCCGGTCTTCTTCGTCACCTCGGCGAGCCAGTCGTCGAACTCGTCGTAGGAGGTCCCGCCCTCGGGGAGCTCCACTCCGGCCGCGTCGAGAAGGTCCTGGTTCACGAAGTTGGCCCAGAGGCTGAACCCGGTGGGCAGCGAGTACTGCACGTCGTCGAGTCGGCCAGTCCCGAGGAGTGCCTCGTCGAAGGTCGTGAAGTCGATGTGATCGGCGACCTCGTTCAGGTCGAGGATCGTCCCGCTTTCGCCGTACTGGCGGAGGTAGCTGTCGGAGAATTGGAAGACGTCCGGCAGGCTGCCGCTGGCGGCCTCCACCTGTCGCTGCTCCCAGTAGCTCGGGAAGTCAGTGAACGTCGTGTTGATCGTGATGTTCGGGTATTCCTCGTTGAACGCCTCGATGAGCGCCGTGTAGCGGGCCGCGCGGTCGTCGTTCCCCCACCAGGCGAAGTCAAGGCTCACCTTCTCGTCGGGGTCGAACTCCGCGGCCGGGGCCGCCGCGCTGGTGCAGCCGGCCAGGAGCAAGGCGGAGGCCGCCGCTGCAGAAACTGCGGCGGCCGTTCGGGTGCGGAACATCATCGTCCTCTCTGATCGTCCACCATGGACGCTCGGGGCCCGCGCACTCGGAAGGTACGCGCGGGAAAGCGCTTTCAGCAAGCGCTTACCGACAATGTAGAGCAGCCCGTCGACCCCTCGCAAGATGCGAATTCCTCGCGGGCGCGGGCGCTGAGCGGCACGGGCGCCGCGGCGTCATCCGACGTCGGACACGGACCAGCCGAAACGCGCGGCGAGTTGCTCAGCGACCCGGTCGAAGACCTCCGGCGCGACCGCCGCGCCTTCCCGGCGGACGCCGCGTCGCGGGACCAGATACACCTGGTCGACGTCGAGCCACGACGGGCGACCGGCGTGGTCCCACGGCCCGCTCCCCAGGGGGATGTGATCGGATCCGTCCGCCGGCTGCCGACTGGTCAGCTTCATGGCGTAGACCCGGTCACCCGAGGCGGGAGCGAGGATGAGAAGCGGGCGGTCCTTCCCCTGGTGCGGATCCTCCTGGTAGGGCACCCACCCCCACACCACCTCCCCCGCGTCCGGCCGGCCATCCGGCTGCGCGGAGTAGACGAGGTTCAGCGTTCCCGCCCCGGGCGCGGCGACCTCCACGATTCCGTCGGTCCCGCTGCCCGCGCCCCCGCCGGGAGCGACGATGTGCGGGATCTGCGACGACGCGGCATCCGGCCGCTGGGGAACGAGGAGCTGCATCACGCGCGAGAAGAGACCCATCTCGCCACGGTAGACCATCGGATGCCGCGTGCTCCGCGCAGACGGAAGGGGCGCCGCGGATCGCTCCGCGACGCCCCTGAAGGGTTCGGACCTGGGTCAGACCTTCGCGTCGGCCAGCGTGTAGCCGGCCTCGCCGTGCACGACCGTGTCGATGCCGGCGATCTCGTCTTCGTTCTTCACGCGGAAGCCGATCGTCTTCTCGATCGCGAAGCCGATGACGTAGGCCAGCACGAAGGAGTAGACGAGGACGGCGATCGCGGCGATGGCCTGCACGAGCAGCTGGGTGGCGTCGCCGCCCAGGAACAGGCCGGTGCCGTTAGCGAAGAAGCCGAGGTACAGCGTGCCGATAAGACCACCGACGAGGTGGATGCCCACCACGTCGAGCGAGTCGTCGAAGCCGAGCTTGAACTTCAGCTCGATGGCGAGTGCGCACACCGCACCGGCGATGATGCCGAGCAGGATCGCCCAGATCGGCTGGACCGACGCGCACGCAGGGGTGATGGCGACCAGACCGGCGACGGCACCCGAGGCGGCGCCGACGGAGGTGGGCTTGCCGTCCTTGATCTTCTCGACGACGAGCCAGGCGAGCAGAGCTGCCGCGGGAGCCGCGATCGTGTTGATGAAGGCGAGAGCGGCGGTGCCGTCAGCGGCGAGCTCGGAGCCCGCGTTGAAGCCGAACCATCCGAACCACAGCAGACCGGCGCCCAGGAGGACGAAGGGCGGGTTGTGGGGGACGTGGACGCCCTTCTGGAAGCCGACGCGCTTGCCGAGCACCAGAGCCAGCGCGAGGGCAGCTGCACCCGCGTTGATGTGGACGGCCGTGCCACCGGCGAAGTCGATCGCGCCGACGCCGAAGGTCTCCTGGAGACCGTGGGTGATCCATCCGCCGTAGGCGAACGAGCCGTCATCAGCGAGCCCGAAGTTGAAGACCCAGCTGGCGACGGGGAAGTAGACGATCGTCGCCCAGACGCCCGCGAAGAGCATCCATGCACCGAACTTGGCGCGGTCGGCGATGGCGCCCGAGACGAGCGCGACCGTCAGGATCGCGAAGGTCGCCTGGAAGCACACGAAGGCCATCGGCGGGTAGGCCGCGTCCTCCGGGGTCTCCAGGAGGCTGTTCAGGCCGATCGCCGACCAGTCGATCGCCCACGGTGCCAGGGTGCCCTCAGCGCCCGGGAATGCGATCGCGTAGCCGAAGACGACCCACAGGACGCCGATGAGACCGAGAGCGCCGAAGCTCAGCATCATCATGCTGATCACGCTCTTGGCCTTGACGAGGCCGCCGTAGAAGAACGCCAGGCCAGGCGTCATCAGCAGGACGAATGCGGCCGCGATGAGTATGAATGCGGTGTTGCCTTGATCCATCTCGAAGGGATACCTCTCTGCAGGGACGCAGGTGTAGCGTCGGGTGTCCCCAGTGTCGAGGCCTCCAGTTTCCCGAGCGGGCGCTCACGTGTTTCCGTTCGGTTACGAGGGGACCTGCACGGTAAACATCAGGTTTCGGCGCGCTCCCGACTCCCCCCGCAGAGGCTCAGGAGTGGGTGAGAGCGACCAGACGCGAGACCGCGCGGAGGTACTTCTTCCGGTATCCGCCGGCCAGCATCTCTTCGCCGAACACCTGATCCAGGGGCGCGCCCGTCGCTCGCACCGGGATCTGCGCGTCGTAGGCGCGGTCGACGAACGCCACGAACCTGAGCGCCGCGGACTGGTCGTCGAAGGGAGTCACGTCGCGCAGGCCGATCTGACCGATCCCCTCGATCAGACGGATGTACCTCGACGGGTGGACAGTCGCCAGGTGGCGCACGAGGGTGCCGAAGTCATCGTCGGATGCGGAACGCGACGATGCGGCATCCGCCATCTCGCTCTCGTACTCCGTCGCATCCAGCACCACCGCGTGACCGTCGACGGCGCGCTGGCGGTAGTCGGTGCCGTCGATGCGGATGGTCTGGAAGTGCTCGGCCATCGCGTGGATCTCGCGGAGGAAGTCCTGCGCGGCGAATCGGCCCTCGCCCAGCGCGTTCGGCGGCGTATTCGACGTCGCTGCCAGTTTCGTCCCGGTCGGCACGAGCTCCGCGATGAGTCGGGTCATCACCATGGTGTCGCCCGGGTCGTCGAGCTCGAACTCGTCGATGCAGAGCAGGTCGGCCCCGCGGAACAGCTCCACGGTCTTCTGATAGCCCATGGCCCCCACGAGCGCGGTGTACTCGATGAACGAGCCGAAGTACTTCCGGCGTGCCGGCATTGCGTGGTAGATCGACGCCAGCAAGTGCGTCTTGCCGACGCCGAATCCGCCGTCGAGGTAGACCCCGGGCTTCATCTGCGGCTCGCGCTTCGCCCTGCGGAACAGACCGCCCCGGGCGGGAGCCGACGCCGAGGCGCCGCCGCTGAATCGCACGAGGAGATCCTTCGCCTCCTGCTGTGACGGGTAGTTCTCGTCGACGCGGTACGACTCGAAGGTCGCCCCGTCGAACTGCGGGGGCGGGACGAGCGCGGCGACCATCTCGGCGCCGCTGACCTGGGGGTGGCGATCGCTCAGGTGGGCGATTCCGGCAGGAGCGAGGGACACTCCTCAACCCTAACCTCGTGCGAGGATGACGACGTGTGGGTCACCGAGGTCGTGCCGTCGTCCGGAGAGAGAGTGGATGCCGCGTCCGCGTCGGGCCGCGAGTGGCTCACGGCGCGATATCGGCGCGGAGACTCCGCATACGTGCGCCTCAACATGATCACAACGCTGACCGGCAGTGCTGTCGGGTCGGACGGGACGAGTGAGACGCTGACCAACCGGGTCGACCGGACCATCCTCGGCGTGATCCGCTCCGAGGCTGATGTCGTCGTCGTCGGCGCCCAGAGCGTCCGGGCCGAGGGGTACGTCGTGCCGCGACGCGCCCACCTCGCCGTCGTCTCTCGCACCGGCGACCTCACCGGTCACCGACTCGACGTCAGCGCGGAGGCCGAGGCGCGCGTTCTCCTCCTCCTGCCGGCGGGCGTCACCCCTCGGAACGTCCCCGCCGGTGCGAGTGTCATCCACCTGTCCGGAACGCGCGATCTGCAACCGTCCGAGATCGTCACTGCGCTGACCGAACGCGGGATGCCGCGCATCGTCTGCGAAGGCGGACCCGATCTGGCGTCTCGCTTCGCCCAGGCGGGGGTCATCGACGAGTACTGCGTCACCTCCGCGCCGGTCCTCGCGCCGGCGTCAGCGCCCTTCCTGTCCGTGGGCGCAGATGTCGGCCTCGCGGTCGACGGCATGCTCGTCGACGACGCGGGTTTCAGTTACCTTCGCCTGCGGCGCCGGTGATCCCGACTCGGTCCAGCCACGTGCGGATCGACGCGGTCCAGCGCTCCTCGTCGTAGTTCCACAGTTTGGTGTGGCGAGCGGTGTCGAACTCGTCGAACTCGACGATGTCGGGGCGGGCCGCGGCGAGAGCGCGCGACGCCGAGACCGGCACGAAGTCGTCGCCGCTGCTGTGGAGCAGCAGGACCGGGTGGACCAGCTCCCCCGCTCGGGCCACGAGGTCGAGCCGATCGAGCGGGATGGCGACATCGGCGCCGGTGATCGTGCGCGCCCATCGACGCTGCAGAGCGTCCAGCGCGAGACGCGTGAGCGGCGCGGGCACCCCGATCTCGCCGGCCTGGTGCATCAGGACTCGTCGCCAGTCGATGACGGGCGAGTCGAGCACGACACCCGCGATGCGATCTCGATGCGCGGAGTTCAGCGCGGCCTGGAGGACGATCGCGCCGCCCATCGACCACCCCATGAGCACGACTCGCCGCGCGCCGCGCTGGAGGGCGAAATCGATCGCCCGGTCGACGTCGCGCCATTCCGTCGCCCCGAGCGCGTACGTCCCGCCACGGGTGCGCGGAGCCTCACCGTCGTTGCGGTAGGAGACGAGGAGAGAGGTCACGCCTGCACTGCGGAACACCGGCACGGCGCGCAGACTCTCGGATCGCGTCGTCCCTCGGCCGTGCACGTGGATTGCCCAGACATCGGTCTCCGACGCTGCCGGGAACAGCCACGCGGGGCACGGACCGACAGCGGCGGGGACGACTTCGGAGGTGTGCGGCACGTGCAGCTCGTCCGGCGAGCTGTAGTACCAGCCGCTGAAGGCGGCCTCTGCGGCGAGGCGGTCCTCGGAGCCGATCTCGGTGAGGAGCTTCCGGGTGACGCTCGCCTCGTCGGCCGCCAGCACGGTGCCGATCTTGACGTAGTCCTGCGTGCCCGAGGTGAACAGTCCGTAGCGCCCCGGCAGGACCGTGTCGGCGGTGCGGTTCACGGTGATGGTCTGCGCCGCCGTGTCCACGTCGAGGAGGCGGAGATCGGCGATGCGGGGAGCCGGGACCACGACGCGCCGCGCCACCCGGCCGGCCAGGAGTGCCATCACCCCGGTCACGCTCAGCAGGGCGGTCGCGAGGGCGACCACGACCCCGCCGACGGCGGCAACCGTGAAGGGTGGGGCGCCCTCGGGAACGGCGCGCCTGGAAGCCATCATGGTCCGCTCATTCTAGTCTGTCGAGGTGACCGATCCCGCGGGCGCCTCGCCTGCTTTCCTCGCCGCCGGCGACGCCCTGCGCGCGCTCGCCTTCCGCGATGACTTCGTCGTCCGAGAGATCCCGGCGCCCGGCGCACTGGCCCCGGAGGCGATCGCCTTCGCCGGAGACGTGCGCCCCGAGGACCACGGTGTCGACTCCCCGTTCGGAACGGGACGGATCGTCATCCTGCATGATCCCGACGAACCGGAGGCATGGGGAGGCCCGTGGCGGATCGTCTGCTTCGCGCAGGCGCCGCTCGAACCTGAGATCGGCACGGATCCTCTCCTCGCCGACGTCGCCTGGTCGTGGTTGGTGGATGCCCTCGCCGCCCGCGGGGCGACGTTCCACGCGGCATCCGGCACGGCGACGAAGACCCTGTCCAAGGGCTTCGGCACCCTCGCGTCCGAGGGAGACGGGGCGCAGATCGAGCTCCGCGCATCGTGGTCGCCCGATGGAGAGGTCACACGTCATATGGATGCCTGGGCGGAGCTGGTCTGCATGTTGGCCGGCTTGCCGCCCGGGTCGGAGAACATCGCCGTGTTCGGCGGACAGCGGAGTGCACGTGGCTGAATACGACGTCATCGCAGATCAGGAAGGGACGTCGGCGGCAGCCGCGGCACTGGCCGCAGGGCACGGGCCCGTCGCGGTCGATGTGGAACGCGCGTCCGGGTTCCGCTATTCGCAGCGCGCCTACCTCATCCAGGTCTTCCGCCGCGGTGCGGGTGTGTTCCTCTTCGACCCGCCTGCGATCGGCGACCTCTCCCCCCTGCAACAGGCGATCGGCGAAGAGGAGTGGGTCCTCCACGCCGCCAGCCAAGACCTCCCGTCGCTGCGCGAGGACGGGCTCGAACCTCCGCGGATCTTCGACACCGAGCTGGCGTCGCGTCTCCTGGGACACGATCGCGTCGGGCTCGGGGCCGTTGTCGAACACACGCTCGGCATCACCCTCGCGAAGGCGCACAGCGCGGCCGACTGGTCGACGAGACCACTCCCCCAATCGTGGCTCGAGTATGCCGCGCTCGACGTCCTGCACCTCGTTGACGTGCGCGACGCCCTGGTGGCCGAGCTCGAAGAGCAGGACAAATCCGCCCTCGCCGCGGAGGAGTTCGAGGCCGTGCGCACTCGTGCACCCAAGCCCGCACGGGAAGAGCCCTGGCGCCGCCTCAGCGGACTCCACAGTGTCCGCGGCCGCCGCTCGCTCGCCATCGCGAGAGCGCTGTGGACGGCGCGGGAGGAACTCGCCCAGCAGGAGGACGTCTCACCGGGTCGGCTCGTCCCGGACCGTTCGCTGGTCGCCGCCGTGGCGGCCAACCCCGCCACGAAGAGCGATCTCGCTCGCGTGAAGGAGTTCACCGGGCGCGCCAGCAGAAGCCAGCTCGATCGCTGGTGGGACGCCATCGAAGCAGGGCGGGCCGATCCCGCACTCCCCTCGGAGCGAGGCTCGGGCGATGGGATGCCGCCACCCCGCGCGTGGGCGGATCGCAACGCCCCGGCTGACGCTCGCCTGAAGTCGGCGCGTCCGGCCGTGGAGGCGGTCGCGGCGGAGCTGAACATGCCGACCGAGAACCTGCTGACCCCCGACACGCTCCGACGCGTCGCGTGGAATCCGCCCGCGGAGATCACCCCGGAAACGATAGCCGCAGCACTCGCGGAGTGGGGCGCGCGGCCGTGGCAGATTGCACGGACCGCACAGGTCATCACCGCCGCGTTTGTGGAATCCGTCAACGCCCGGACCGACGGCGACGAACCGGCTTCGTAGGTTCGACCCAACCGATTTTCACCGTGGAACCGCCTCTCTAGGCTGGGTGAGAACCCAATCATTGGAGGCAGTGTGGCCGAGCTTTCGGACGTCTACTTCGTCGACGGAATGCGGACCCCTTTCGGGCGCGCCGGCGAGAAGGGCATGTACTGGAACACCCGCGCCGATGACCTCGCCGTCAAGGCGACCATCGGCCTGATGGAACGGAACCCGTCGGTTCCCGCTGAGCGCGTCGACGACGTCGCGATCGCCGCGACGAGTCAGACCGGCGAGCAGGGCCTCACCCTCGGGCGCTCCGTCGCGATCCTCGCAGGACTCCCCCAAACCGTTCCCGGCTTCGCCATCGACCGGATGTGCGCGGGCGCGATGACCAGCGTCACGACCATGGCCGGTTCCATCGGCGTCGGGATGTACGACGTGGCTCTGGCGGGCGGCGTCGAGCACATGGGCCACTACCCCATCGGCGGGAACGCCGACCCGAACCCCCGGTTCGTCGCGGAGAAGATGGTGGACCCGGGCGCGCTGAATATGGGCGTCACGGCGGAGCGCATCTTCGACCGATTCCCGCAGCTCACGAAGGAGCGCTCCGACCGATTCGGCATGCTGAGCCAGCACAAGGCGCAGGCCGCGTATGACGCCGGCAAGTTCCAGCCCGACCTCGTGTCTGTGGCCGTGAAGGATGCCGCCGGCGCGTGGGGCCTCGCCACGGAGGATGAGGGCCGTCGCCCGCAGACCACCATGGAGGACCTCGCCGCACTGAAGACGCCGTTCCGTCCGCACGGTCGCGTCACCGCCGGCACCTCCTCCCCCCTCACCGACGGCGCAACGATGTCGCTCCTCGCCGGCGGCGGCGCCGTCAAGGAGCTGGGCCTCAAGCCCAAGATGCGCCTCGTCTCGTACGCCTTCGCCGGCGTTCAGCCCGAGATCATGGGCATCGGTCCGATCCCCTCGACCGAGAAGGCCCTCAAGAAGGCCGGGCTCACCATCGACGACATCGGCCTGTTCGAGCTCAACGAAGCCTTCGCGGTCCAGGTCATCTCGCTGCTCGACCACTTCGGCATCGCCGACGACGACCCGCGTGTCAACCAGTGGGGCGGGGCGATCGCGCTCGGTCACCCGCTGGCGGCATCCGGTGTCCGCCTGATGATCCAGCTCGCGGCGCAGTTCGCGGAGCGTCCCGACGTCCGCTACGGCCTCACCGCCATGTGCGTGGGTCTCGGTCAGGGCGGCTCGGTCATCTGGGAGAACCCCCACTACAACGGCAAGAAGAAGTGAGACGGCCGCGATGACGAACTACGACTCCATCGACTTCAGCCCCATTCTCGCCCTCTCCGACAGCGAGGTCGTCACGAACTCCCCCGTCCGTGACATCACGCTCCCGAGCGGCAAGGTGCTCGCACTGATCACCCTCGACAACGGTCGCGACCACACCCGACCGAACACCCTGGGACCGGCCACCCTCACCGCGCTCGGGCAGACGCTCGACGCACTGGCGGCCCGCGCCGCCAACGGCGAGATCCAGGCTGTGGGCATCACGGGCAAGCAGTACATCCTCGCCGCCGGCGCCGACCTCAGCGAGGTCAGCAACGTCGGGTCGAAGGACAACGCCCGCCTCATCGCACAGCTCGGCCACAAGGTGCTCGGCAAGCTCTCCGACCTCGGCGTGCCCTCGTTCGCCTTCGTGAACGGGCTCGCGCTCGGCGGCGGTCTGGAGATCGCGCTGAACTCGACCTATCGCACGGTCGACGCCTCGGCCGCGGCCATCGCGCTCCCCGAGGTGTTCCTCGGCATCATCCCCGGATGGGGTGGCGCATACCTGCTGCCGAACCTCATCGGCATCGAGAACGCCCTCGAGGTCGTCATCTCCAACCCGCTGAAGCAGAACCGTGTGCTCAAGCCGAAGCAGGCCTTCGACCTCGGGATCATGGACGCGATCTTCCCCGCCTCGAACTACCTCGAGGACTCGCTCCGGTGGGCCGACGGTGTCTTGGCGGGCTCCGTCAAGGTCGACCGCAAGAACGAGCCCGGCAAGATCGAGCGTCTCACCAAGTGGCCCATCGCCATCAAGGTCGCCCGGAACATGCTCGAGTCGAAGATCGGCACGATGCCCCGCTCCCCGTACGTCGCCCTGGACCTTCTCGACAAGGCGAAGAGCGGCAGCAAGGCCGAAGGGTTCGCCCGTGAGGATGAGGCCCTCGCGGACCTCGTCGTGGGCGACCAGTTCGCGGCATCCATGTACGCGTTCGACCTCGTGCAGAAGCGTGCGAAGCGTCCCGTCGGCGCCCCCGACAAGACGCTCGCCAAGAAGGTCACGAAGGTCGGCATCATCGGCGCCGGCCTCATGGCCAGCCAGTTCGCGCTGCTGTTCGTCCGCCGCCTGCAGGTTCCCGTCCTCATCACGGACCTCGACCAGGCCCGCGTGGACAAGGGCGTCGCCTACATCCACGAGGAGATCGGCAAGCTCGAGGCGAAGGGCCGCCTCGACGCGGACAGCGCCAACAAGCTCCGCGCGCTCGTGACCGGCACGACCGACAAGAGCCTCTACAAGGACTGCGACTTCGTCATCGAGGCCGTCTTCGAGGAAGTCGGCGTCAAGCAGTCCGTGTTCGCCGAGATCGAGGCGATCGTCGCCGAAGACACGATCCTCGCCACGAACACCTCGTCGCTCTCGGTCGAGGAGATCGGCGCGAAGCTCGCCCACCCCGAGCGCCTCGTCGGCTTCCACTTCTTCAACCCGGTCGCGGTGATGCCGCTGATCGAAATCGTGAAGACGCCGCAGACCTCGGAGGCTGCCCTGTCGACGGCGTTCGTCGTCGCCAAGGGTCTCGGCAAGAACGCCGTGCTCACCGCCGACGCCCCCGGCTTCGTGGTGAACCGCCTCCTTGCCAAGGTCATGGGCGAAGCCGCACGCGCGGTCTACGAGGGCACGCCGGTCGCCGACGTCGAGAAGGCTTTCGCCCCGCTCGGCCTGCCGATGGGACCGTTCCAGCTGATCGACCTCGTCGGCTGGAAGGTCGCCGCCCACGTGCAGGACACGATGGTGCGTGCGTTCCCCGACAGGTTCTACGCGAACGAGAACTTCCACGAGCTCGCGGAGCTGTCGGAGATCGTCGAGAAGGACAAGGGCGGCCGGGTCACGGGCTTCACGAAGGCCGCCGAGAAGGTCGTCAAGAGGGCAGCCGGCTCGAAGGCGACGGCATCCGACGTCATCCTCCAGCGCGTGCAGGACGGGTTGGCCCAGGAGATCAAGATCATGCTGGACGAGGGTGTCGTGCCCGAGGTCGAGGACATCGACCTCTGCCTCATCCTCGGCGCCGGCTGGCCGTTCATCGACGGGGGCGCGACGCCGTACCTCGACCGCGAGGGGGCGAGCGAGCGCGTCTTCGGCGGCACGTTCCACAACCCGCCGATTCGCGGCATCGCGAGCTGACGCGAGTCGGTCACCAGCGGCCCCGGGCTTCGGCTCGGGGCCGCTGCCATGTCGACGGCGTGCGCCGACGAGTTCGACACGCGCTTTCGTTGCTCAGGGTTGCGCTGCCTGCACGCGCAGGTCGCGGGTGAGGTGGTCGCGCTGCTCGAGCACGATGCGTCGAAGAGCACCGGGTGCCTCGGTGTGCCTCTCGAGCCACGCGTCGACGGCCGTCGTGTCCTCCGTCGCCGGGAACAGTCCTCGCACGAGGCGGGCGGCGATCTCGATGCTCCGCTCGCGCCAGGTGGGCAGGATGCGGGCGAAGTAGTCGTCGTCGAAGGCACGAACGAGGTCGCGCCGGCCCCCGGCACGGATGCCGCGGATCGTCGCGTCGAGGTGATCGTTCGACAGCGACTCGTCGGTCCACGCGCGGGTCCACGCCGCCGCGCGTGTCTCGGCGACCGGAGCCGCAGCGCGTGCCGCCACCGCCGCCGTGCGCCCCGACGCCGTCTGGTCGCGCGCCAGCATCCTTCCGATCGCGTCCTCCCCCGCCGTCCCTGTCGCCGCAGCGGAGAAGAGGAAGGACCATCGCAGATCCGGGTCGAGCGCGAGTCCCTCGGGCGCGGCGGCGGGGTCATCGAGAAGCCGAGCGATGTCCGCGCTCCGCGATGTGCTGTGCTCCGACGCCGCCGCCACCGCGCGCGCCCAGATCAGCTGCTGATCGGATGCCGCCGCGGCATCCGTCATCGCGTCCCACGCGGTCGCGAGCCAGGTGTCCGCTGCGTGCGCACCGTTCACCCCCGGTACGTAGTGGGTCACCGTGAAGAGCGCGTGCGCGACGATGTCGGCGAGCAGGGCCGCGTTGGTCTCCGCCGGCGCGTGCTGCGCCGCGATCGCCAGGAACCGGTGCGCCGGGAGGTCACCGTCGCGGGTGGCGTTCCAGAGCGCGGCCCAGACCACCGCACGCACGAGCGGGTCTTCGACAGTCGAGAGCGCCTGCTCGGCGGCATCCACCGAGCGGGCGTCCAGACGCACCTTCACATACGAACGGTCGTCATCGTTCAGGAGGAGGAGGTCCGCGCCCTCGAGCTCGGGCGCGTCGATCACGGTCCGCTCGTCGTTCACGTCAAAGGAGACGTCGCCGGCGGGCACGAGCGCGCCACCGTCGAGGCGGTATCCGCCGAGGCGCAGGCGATGTGGGCGAACGATGTCCTGCACGACGGTGAGCGGCCCACGCTCGAGCGAGACGGTCGGCAGCCCCGTCGTCTCAAGCCACGCGGCGCTCCACGCCCGCAGATCGCGGGCTGACGCCGCCTCGAGGGCGACGAGCAGATCCTCCAGCGTCGTGTTCCCGAAGGCGTGGTCAGCGAAATAGCGCTGCGCGCCGCGGAAGAACTCGTCCTCGCCGACGAACCCGACGAGCTGCTTCAGCACCGACGCGCCCTTCGCGTACGTGATGCCGTCGAAGTTCAGTTTCGCCGCTTCGAGATCGGGGATGTCCGCGACGATCGGATGCGTCGTGGGCAGCTGGTCCTGCGTGTACGCCCAGCCCTTTCGACGGCTGGCGAACGTGACCCAGGCGTCCTCGAAGCCGCCGGCGACCGCCGCCGTGTGCGAGCCCATGAAATCGGCGAACGACTCCTTCAACCAGAGGTCGTCCCACCACCGCATCGTCACGAGGTCTCCGAACCACATGTGCGCCATCTCGTGGAGGATCGTGTTGGCCCGGGCCTCGCGCTGCGCGCGGGTGGCCCGACCGCGGAAGACGTACGCCTCGGTGAAGGTGACGAGCCCTGGGTTCTCCATCGCGCCGAGGTTGTACTCGGGCACGAAGATCTGGTCGTACTTGCCCCAGGGGTAGTCCTGCGAGAAAGCCTCCGTGAGGGCGGAGAGCCCCCTGCGGGTGACGTCGAGGATCTCGTCGGCGTCGAGGTGCTCGGCGAGCGATGCGCGGCACAGCACGCCGAGGGCGACGTCTCCCTGCGGGCCGATCCATCGTCCCTCGACCCGGTGGTACGGGCCGGCGGCGACTGCCGTGATGTAGCTCGAGATCGGCTCGGTCTCGGCGAACGCGACGCGAGCGCCACCATCCACCGACTCCCGTGCCGTCTCGGCGCCGTTGCTCAGCACGACCCACCCATCAGGTGCCGTGACGCTGAACCGCCACCGGGCCTTCATGTCGGGTTGCTCGAAGCACGGATAGACCCGGCGGCAGTCGGCGGGCTCGTACTGGGTGTAGAGGTACACGGCACCGTCGACCGGGTCGACGAAGCGGTGGAGACCCTCACCGGATCGGCTGTACCGTCCCCGGGCGGTGATGCGGACGTCGTTCTCCTCCTCAAGCCCTCTCACGCGGACCCGCGCACCATCCCACTCGACGGGGACGTCGCGGCCGTTCACCTCGACGCGCACGACCGACTCGCCGATGAAATCCACCCACGTCGCCGGCTCGGACGACAAGAACCGGAGCGTGCTCACCGTCTCGAAAGCGTCGCTCGCGGCATCCGTGGCCGAACGGAGATCGAGGTCGACTGCGATCGTATGCACCCGCACCGCGGCCGATCGTGCGGCGGTCTCGTCACGGGTCAGATTCGCGGAACTCATCCATCCATCGTGTCACGCGGATGCCGCGTCGACCGTGTCTCAGGCCTCGCCGTGCCGCGCTTCGTCGGCGAGCCAGATCGCGCCCGCGTCCTCCGCCGGGCGCGCGATCGGGATGCGCGTGCCGAGCACCTGTGCGACGACGTCCTGAGCGATCTTCGACGGCGTCAGCCCCGCGTCGCGCAGGATCTCCTCACGCGAGGCGTGGTCGATGAACTTGCCGGGAAGACCCAGCTCGTCCACCGCGGTGTCGACGCCGGCCTCACGGAGCACCTGTCGAACGCGCGTGCCGACACCACCGACACGGATGCCGTCCTCGAGCGTGATCACGAGACGGTGGGCGCGCGCGAGCTCGACGATCGACGGCTGAATCGGGACCGCCCAGCGGGGGTCGACGACAGTGGCGCCGATTCCCTGCGCGCGGAGCCGTTCCGCGACCTCCATCGCGAGCTGCGCCATCGGCCCGATCGCGACGATGAGGACGTCCTCCGAGCCGCCGCGGTACAGGACGTCCACCCCGTCCTCCCGGCGCTCGACGGCCTCGAGCGCTGCGGGGATCGTCCCCTTCGGGAACCGGACCACGGTTGGCGCGTCGGCCACTTCGATGGCCTCGTCGAAGAGCTCGCGGAGCCGCTCACCGTCGCGGGGGGCGGCGATACGGATGCCGGGCACGAGTTGCAGCATCGCGAGGTCCCACACGCCGTGGTGGCTGGGGCCGTCGGGACCGGTGACGCCCGAGCGATCGAGGACGAAGGTGACGCCTGCACGGTGGAGCGCGACATCCATCACCACCTGGTCGAAGGCGCGGTTCATGAAGGTCGCGTAGATCGCCACGACGGGGTGGAGGCCGCCGTACGCGAGGCCTGCCGACGAGGCGACGGCGTGCTGCTCGGCGATGCCCACGTCATACACGCGATCGGGGAAGCGCTGCGCGAAGGCCAGGAGCCCGGTCGGACGGAGCATCGCGGCCGTCATCGCGATCACGTCGTCGCGACGCTCGCCCGCGGCGACGAGGGCTTCGGAGAAGACATCGGTCCACGCCACCGCGTCCGAGGAGCCCAGCGGCTCCCCCGTGGTCGGATCGATCTTGCCGACGGCGTGGAACTGGTCCGCCTCGTCGCGGCGCGCCGGCTCGTAACCGCGACCCTTCTCGGTGATCGTGTGCACGATGACGGGCGCGCTGTACTCCTTCGCGAGCTGGAGCGTTTCCTCCAGGGCCTCGAAGTCGTGCCCATCGATCGGCCCGAGGTACTTGATGTCGAGGTTCGAGTAGAGCGCGGCGTTGTTGGTGAAGCGCGACAGGAAACCGTGGGTGCCGCCACGGACGCCGCGATACACGGCGCGCCCGACCGGGCCGAGACGGTGGAAGAAGCCGGCCGACCCGCGGCGGAGGCTCTCGTAGCTGTCCGCGGTGCGCACGCGGTTGAGATACCGCGCCATGCCGCCGATCGTGGGGGCGTAGGAGCGGCCGTTGTCGTTGACGACGATCACGAGGTTGCGGTCGTTGTCGTCGGAGATGTTGTTCAGCGCCTCCCACGTCATCCCGCCGGTGAGCGCACCGTCACCGACGACGGCGACGACGTGACGGTCCTTCCGGCCGGTGCGCGTGAAAGCGCGCGAGATGCCATCTGCCCAGCTCAACGAGCTCGAGGCGTGCGACGACTCGACGACGTCGTGCTCGCTCTCCGCGCGCTGCGGGTAGCCGGCCAGCCCTCCACGCGAGCGCAGCTGGGAGAAGTCCTGCCGCCCGGTGAGCAGCTTGTGGACGTAGGACTGATGCCCCGTGTCGAAGATGATCGGGTCGCCCGGGGAGTCGAAGACCCGGTGCAGAGCGATGGTCAGCTCCACCACGCCGAGGTTGGGACCGAGGTGTCCGCCGGTGCGCGCGACGTTCTCCACGAGGAACGCGCGGACCTCGCCGGCGAGCGTTCGAAGCTCGTCACGGGTGAGACCGTCGAGGTCTCGGGGTCCGCGGATGTCGTCGAGGAGACTCATGTCCCGATTCTACGCGCGGAGACGCACAGAACCCCGGCACCTGACGGCGCCGGGGTTCTGTGCTAACCGGTGTCAGACCAGCGAACGCAGCACGTACTGCAGGATGCCGCCGTTGCGGTAGTAGTCCGCTTCTCCGGGGGTGTCGATGCGGACGATCGCGTCGAACTCGACCGTCTGCTTGCCTTCGGGCGAGAACTCGCTCGGCTCGGCGGTGACCTTGACCGTCTTCGGCGTGACGCCCTCGTTCAGCTGCTCGAGGCCCGAGATCGAGACGATCTCCGTGCCGTCCAGGCCCAGCGACGCCCAGCTCTCCCCCTGGGGGAACTGCAGCGGAACGACGCCCATGCCGATGAGGTTCGAGCGGTGGATGCGCTCGAAGCTCTCGGTGATGACGGCCTTGACGCCGAGCAGGCTCGTGCCCTTCGCCGCCCAGTCACGCGAGGAACCGGAGCCGTACTCCTTGCCACCGAAGACGACGAGGGGGGTGCCCTGCGCCTGGTAGTTCTGGCTCGCGTCGTAGATGTACGACTGGGGGCCGCCCTCCTGCGTGAAGTCGCGCGTGAAGCCGCCCTCGACGACCTTGCCGTCGTTGACGGCGGCGACGAGTTCGTTCTTCAGTCGGATGTTCGCGAACGTGCCGCGGATCATGACCTCGTGGTTACCGCGCCGCGACCCGTACGAGTTGAAGTCCTTCTGCGCGACGCCGTGCTCGGTGAGGTACTGCGCAGCCGGGGTACCGGCCTTGATGTTGCCCGCCGGGCTGATGTGGTCGGTCGTGACCGAGTCGCCGAGGGTCGCCATGACGCGTGCGCCGGAGATGTCGGTGACGGGTGCCGGCGTGCGCTCCATGCCGTCGAAGTAGGGAGCCTTGCGGACGTAGGTCGAGTCCTCGGCCCACTCGAAGGTGGGGCCGGTCGGCGTGGGCAGGTTCTGCCAGCGCTCGTCGCCGTCGAAGACGGTCGAGTACTGCTTGATGAACTGCTCGCGCGAGATCGAGTGGTCGATGACGTCCTGCACCTCGTCCGGCGAGGGCCAGATGTCCTTCAGGAACACGTCGTTGCCGTCCGAGTCCTTGCCGAGGGCATCGGTCTCGAAGTCGAAGTTCATCGAGCCGGCGAGGGCATAGGCGACCACGAGCGGCGGCGAGGCGAGGTAGTTCATCTTCACGTCGGGGCTGATGCGCCCCTCGAAGTTGCGGTTGCCCGAGAGCACTGCCGTGACGGCGAGGTCGTTCTCGTTGATCGCCGCCGACACCTCGTCGATGAGCGGACCGGAGTTGCCGATGCAGATCGTGCAGCCGTAGCCGACGGTGTAGAAGTCGAGCCCCTCGAGCGCCTTGTCGAGACCGGACTTCTCGTAGTAGTCGGTGACGACCTTCGATCCCGGGCCGAGCGTCGTCTTGACCCACGGCTTCCGCTTGAGGCCCTTGTCGACGGCCTTCTTGGCGAGCAAGCCCGCCGCGATCATGACCGAGGGGTTCGAGGTGTTGGTGCAGGAGGTGATGGCCGCGAGCGTGACGGCACCGTTGTCGAGCAGGTACGACTGCCCCTCCGGCGTGGTGACCTTGACCGGCTTGGATGCCGCGTGGCGCGCACCGCTGGAGATCATCGAGGGCACGTGCTCGTGCTCGTGCTGGTGCGAGACGCCGCCGGCCGCGATGTGCTCGTGCTCGACACCGGGTGCGGTGCCGGGGTCCGAGGCGGGGAACGTGCCCTCGATCTCGACGGAGTCCTCTTCGGCGGCATCCGCGTAGTTGAGGATGTCCCTCTCGAACTGGCTCTTCGCCTCGGAGAGGAGGATGCGGTCCTGCGGACGCTTCGGGCCGGCGATGGAGGGGACGACCGTCGAGAGGTCGAGCTCCATGAACTCGCTGAACTCGAGGTGGCGCGACGGGTCGTGCCAGAGCTTCTGCTCCTTCGCGTACGCCTCGACGAGGGCGACGGTCTGCTCGTCGCGGCCGGTGAGGCGCAGGTAGTCGAGCGTGACGTCGTCGATCGGGAACATCGCGGCGGTCGAACCGAACTCGGGGCTCATGTTGCCGATGGTGGCGCGGTTGGCCAGCGGCACCTGGGCGACGCCCTCGCCGTAGAACTCGACGAACTTGCCGACGACCCCGTGCTTGCGGAGCATGTCGGTGATCGTGAGGACGACGTCGGTCGCGGTGACGCCGGAGGGGATCTCGCCGGTCAGCTTGAAGCCGACCACGCGCGGGATGAGCATCGACACGGGCTGGCCGAGCATCGCAGCCTCGGCCTCGATGCCACCGACGCCCCAGCCGAGCACGCCGAGGCCGTTGACCATGGTGGTGTGCGAGTCGGTGCCGACGCAGGTGTCGGGGTACGCGCGCAGCACGCCGTCCACGCTCCGGTCGTAGATGACCTTCGCGAGGTGCTCGATGTTCACCTGGTGGACGATGCCGGTGCCCGGGGGAACGACCTTGAAGTCGTCGAAGGCGGTCTGGCCCCAGCGGAGGAACTGGTACCGCTCACCGTTGCGCTCGTACTCGATCTCGACGTTGCGCTCGAGGGCGTTGTCGGAGCCGAAGAGGTCGGCGATGACGGAGTGGTCGATGACCATCTCTGCGGGCGAGAGCGGGTTGATCTTGTTCGGGTCGCCGCCGAGTGCGGTGACCGCCTCGCGCATGGTGGCGAGGTCGACGATGCAGGGCACACCGGTGAAGTCCTGCATCACCACACGCGCGGGGGTGAACTGGATCTCGGTGTTCGGCTGGGCCGTCGGATCCCAGGCGCCGAGCGCCTGGATCTGCTCCTTGGTGACGTTCGCGCCGTCCTCGGTGCGGAGGAGGTTCTCCAGGAGCACCTTGAGGCTGAACGGGAGCTTCTCGTACCCGGCGACCGTGTCGACCCGGAAGATCTCGTAGTCGGTGTCCCCGACGGTCAGTGTGCTCTTGGCACCGAAGCTGTCAACAGTGGACACGTGTGCTCTCCTTCGTCGGCGGGGTGCAAGCACGCATGGCTTGCCTTCCCATCTTCCCCGCGCTCGGCGTCGGCGGCTAGTGAGGCGCGCCTTACCGATCAGGGCGAAATTTATCTTGATGTCAAGATAAATCTATCACGCGTCCCGACGGGGATAGATCGCGCGCACGGCGAGCCACGTGACCGCGACGAGCGGGGCGAACAGCGGCAGCCCCATGATCAGCTTGAGCGTTCCGAGAGTCGCCACCTCCCCCGCCAGGTAGAGCGGGTACTGCACCGCGAGGCGAATGAAGAACAGCGCCGCCCAGGCGATCGCGAGCCAGAAGAATACCCGACGCTTCCGGCGATCTTTCCGCCACGCGGTGCCCTCGTTCATGAGGAATCCGACCGCGAGTCCGATGAGCGACCAGCCGACCAGTGCGGAGATGAGGAACGCCGTCCCGTAGGCCGCATTCGTGATGAGCCCCGGAACGAAGTTGTCCTCTCCCCGCCCGGTGAACAGGGCGAGGGCCGCCGCGACACCCGCGGCGATCAGTCCGCCGAACGCGGCGCCCGCGGGCGAACGCTGGAGCAGACGGATGACGGTGAACACGACCGCCAGCCCGACCGAGCCGGCGAGGGAGAGGACGAGGTTCTGACCGGAGACCGCGTAGAGGATGACGAACGCGAGGCCGGGCAGCACGGACTCGGCGACCCCGCGCCAGCCGCCCATCGCGTGCCAGACGACGCGGCCGGTGCTCGCGTCCGCCGCCGGGTCGAGACCCGCTCGGCGCGCCGCACCGCCCAGCGCCTGTCCGAGGATCTCCGACGCCGAGACGTCGGCCGATCGATCCGATGCCGAGCCCGCCGTGGGCGGCTCCAGGCCGGGTCGGGATGCCGGGGACTCCCGGTCGTCGCGACGAGGAGTCCCCTCGGGCGCGCTCACGCGCCGCCCGGCGACGCCGGCATCTTCAGGGGGATGAGGTCGCGCGGCGGCATGGGCGTGTTCCCGCGCACGACGACGAGCGATCGGAAGAGGTCTTCGATCTGGGCTGCGGCTTCGAGGTTGCCGGCGGCGGCGCCGCCGATCACGCCACGGAGGAACCAGCGAGGGCCGTCGACACCGACGAATCGGGCGAGCCGCTTCCCCGCGTCGCCTTCGGCGCCCACGACCGGGACCTCGGCGAGGAGCTCCGGACCCAGCGGGCCCTCCCTCTCCTCGACGCGGCCGCCCTGCTGGCGGATCTGCTCGCGGATCTGCTCACGGGTCTCTTCCCACAGGCCGCTCGAGCGCGGGGCGGCGAAGGGCTGCACCTGCAGGGTGGACCCCGCGTAGTCGAGTCCGACGGCGACGATCCGCTTGGTCTGCTCCTCGACCTCGAGCCGGAGGTTCAGACCCTCCCGGGGCAGCACCTTGACTCCGCCGAGATCGATGTAGGGGCGGACGGCGTTCGCCTCGGACTCGTCGAAGGGGCCTGCGTCGGCGCGGTCGGCGGGGGCTGATTTGGGGGCGAGGTCATCGCTCATGCGGACTGTCCTGTCGTGTATCCGGTGGAACCGAACCCGCCTTCGCCGCGCGCGCTCTCGGTGAGCGATTCGACGGGCAGGAATGTGGCGTGCGCGAAGGGCATCACGATGAGTTGCGCGATGCGATCACCCGCCGTGACCTCGAAGGCCTCCTCGGTGTCGGTGTTCACCAGGGTGACCTTGATCTCGCCGCGGTAGCCGGCGTCCACCGTACCCGGCGAGTTGACGATGGAGATGCCGTGTCGGGTGGCGAGGCCGCTGCGTGGCACGACGAAGGCGAGGTACCCCTCGGGCAGCGCAATGCGCACGCCGGTTCCGACCAGGGCACGCTGACCGGGCTGCAGAGTCAGACTCTCGGTCGCGACGAGGTCGGCGCCCGCATCGCCCGGGTGAGCGTACGTGGGGACATGCGCCGCGATAATGGGAACGTCCACGGAATCCATCACCCCCCGAGGCTAATGCACAACGCCGAACGTCCCGCCCCCGCATCCGCGTCGTATCGGGAGCGCCTCAGCCCATCCCTCTGGCTCATCGTGAGCGCGGCAGTATGCGCGCCCATGGCCGCGATCGTGTTCGCCCCCGTCGACGGCACGTGGGCGCTGGTGATCGGCCTGATCGTCGGGATCGCGATCGTCGTCGCTCTCATCGCGTCGGCTCCGCGTCTTCGCGTGGACGGGACCCAGCTTCGTGTCGGACGAGCGCACATCGACGTGTCGTACCTGGGTACGCCCGAGGTGCTGACGGGCGACGAGGCCCGCGCCGCCCGCGGACGGGACCTCTCACCGAACGACTGGCATCTCCTCCGCGGCGGGATCGACGGCGTCGTGCGGGTGCCCCTGACCGACGAGAACGACCCCACCACGCGGTGGGTGTTCTCGTCCCGCACACCCGAGCGGGTGGCGGCGATGATCACCCGCGCGCAGCGGGGTCGCTGAGATACGAGCGGTCAGGCGCACTCGGTGCAGATCGCACCGATGGAGGTCTGGTGGTCGATCTGCGTGCGGTGCTTCACCAGGAAGCACTCCACGCAAGTGAACTCGTCCTCCTGCGGGGGGAGGACGACGACGTCGAGGTCGACGTCGGAGAGGTCGGCGCCCGGGAGCTCGAAGCCCGACGGGTTGTCGGAGTCCTCGACGTCCACCGACCCCGACATCTTGTCCGGAACGCGCTCCTTGAGAGCCTCGATCGACTCGCTGTCGTCCTCGGTCTTGCGGGGGGCGTCGTAATCCGTTGCCATTGGCGAATGTCTCAACTTTCGGGGTGTTGCTGTGTGCTGGTGCCCGTTCGGGCGGCCATAGTTTGCATCACGGGCCGGTGAATCGCAAATGAGTCGCCGTCCCGTCGCCCCTTTTCAGGGGGATGACTGCGCAAACTCGCGGCACGCCCGCGATATTCCCTCCCCTGCCGGGCACGCGTGCGAGCATGGGCGCGGCAGGTCGAAACGGGCCCACGCTGGATCTGGAGGATGTCTCGCATGGAGCAGCTCAAAGTCATCGGCACCGAAGACGGTCGGCTGATGCTCGCCACCGAATCCGGCGATCGGTTCTCGCTCGCCGTCGATGAGGCGCTGCGCGCGCAGCTGCGCCGACTGCAGCGCGACGCCGAGCCGCGCACGCACCGGGCGAGCCCCCGTGACATCCAGTCGCACATCCGTGCCGGCATGTCCGCGGAAGAGGTCGCCGAGATCCTCGGTGTGCGCATCGAGGACGTCCAGCGCTTCGAAGGACCCGTCCTCGCCGAGCGCGAGCACATCGTGGGCCAGGCCCTCGCCGTGACGGTCCTCATCGGAGGCGAGCTCGACCCCGGCGCCCAGCCCACTTTCGGCAACGCCGTCCGCGCGAAGCTCGCCGAAGCGGGCGCCACCGGCGAACGCTGGACGAGCTGGCGCGACCAGACCGGGTGGATCGTGAAGCTCGAGTTCACCGCCGGCGAGGTCGAGCACGACGCGCGCTGGGGCTTCGACCCGCGCCGCTCGAGCCTGTCTCCGCAGAACTCCGACGCCGTGCAGCTCTCGCGTCAGGGGTCGCTGCCCGAAGGACTCATCCCCCGCCTGCGCGCGCTCGATTCTTCGCCGCTGAAAGACTCCTCCCGCTTCGACAGCGGCGCGTTCGGCATCCGTGGCGCCGTCGAGCCCGAGGCGGACCTCGAGCCGGAATCCCGGCCCGCGTCTTCGCCCGCCGTGCAGCACGCCGCCATCAAGCGCGCCCCCGACGCACCGGTCACCTCCGCCGAGACGGCAGACCTGCTCGAAGCGCTGCGGCGCAGGCGCGGTCAGCGTGAGCCGATGCCCACCGAATCGACCGCGGACGAACGCCCGCAGACGCCGGTCGCGCTCTTCGACGCCCTCGAGCCGGGATACGAGGCCGCCGCACCGGAGGAGTCGGCCGATGCCCCGTCCGATGACGACGCCGACGCTCCGACCGAGCAGACGCGTCGCAAGGGACGCACCTCGATGCCCTCATGGGATGAGATCGTCTTCGGCGCACGCACCGAAGACGGCTGATCCTCGGCGCGATCAGCCGCCGACCGCGAATGCCCCCAGCCGCACCAGAGGGACGATCCGCTCGGCGTCGGTGAGCGACCCATGCTGGCCGATCATGTTCTGCGGCTTCTTGTCGCTCTCGCGGTCGTCGTAGTACGCGACGGAGGCTCTCGCAGCGACGAGGACGTCTCCGATCCTCGCCTCGACGTCGGGGTCGACGGCCTCCCCGAACAGTCCGGCCTCGATCGCGTCCCGCCGACGCAGCACCCACGCGCGGGCCTGCTCACGAGCGTCCCAACGCGCGAACACGCCCTCCGCGCCGCCGTCCTCCGCGTACAAATGCAGCATCCTCGGCTCGCCCCCGACGACGCGGACGCCCTCCCAGAGCTCGTCCCCGGCGCCCACCAGCATCTGCCGATGTCGCGGGACATCGACCATGCCGTGATCGGCGGTGACGACGGCACCCGCGTGACGCCCGAGCGCGGTGTCGAGGGTGCGCGCCGCGGCATCCACCGTCTCAAGCCCCGCTGACCATTCGTCGCTCTCCCACCCGCGGGCATGACCGATCGCGTCGAGTTCGGGGACATAGGCGTAGATGAGGGCGCCGGGATGCCGCAACGCGAGATCCGCGGCCCGGTCCACGCGCTCCGCGATCGACGCCGCGGCGACGAACTCCGCGCCGCGCTGCAGGGCGCGCGTGAATCCGGTGCCTTCGTATGCGGCCTTCGTGACGACGAAGACAGGCCTGCCGCGCTCCGCCTCCCGTTCCAGGAGGGGCCGGCTCCGCTGCCAGGTCAGCGGGTCGAGCCCGTCGGTCTCGTAGCCGCGGAGCTGATTGGGCACCTCATCGGTGCCCGGCACGCGCGCCCGATACCCGACGAGGCCGTGGGCTCCCGGCGCGTCGCCGGTCAGCAGGCTCGCGAGCGCTGCTGCGGTGGTCGCCGGGAACACGGTCCGCGCGGCATCCTTCTTCGTCATCCGCTGGGTGAGGAAACGTGCATATCCGGCCCGCGCGGTGAGGTTCCCGCGCCCGAGCCCGTCGACGAGGAGGACGATGGCCGACCGAGCCGGTGCGAACCACGACGGGGCGCCTTCGAGAGCCGCCAAGACATTGGGCACCACGTCGGTGAGGCTCCGGGCTCCAGGAGGGTCCGCGGGTAGGCTGAGGGACATCCGGGCAAGTCTCCCACACGGCATGACGGCCCGCCCCCGGCTCCCGCGCCGGGCGTCAGCACCCCTCACCCGAGACCGATCGAGGACATGGCAGCTTCGCGCACTCCCCCGTCATCCCCCGCCGTCGAGCGCATCGAGGACATCGACCTCGCCGAGGAGATGCAGGGATCCTTCCTGGAGTACGCCTATTCGGTCATCTACTCCCGCGCACTGCCCGACGCCAGGGACGGGCTGAAGCCCGTCCAGCGGCGCATCCTCTTCCAGATGGCCGAGATGGGGCTCCGACCCGACCGCGGTCACGTGAAGAGCGCCCGCGTCGTCGGCGAGGTGATGGGAAAGCTCCACCCGCACGGAGACTCCGCCATCTACGACGCGCTCGTGCGCCTCGCCCAGGACTTCGCTCTGCGCGTGCCCCTGGTCGACGGCCACGGCAACTTCGGCTCCCTCGACGACGGCCCCGCCGCCGCCCGGTACACCGAGGCGCGCCTGGCTCCCTCGGCACTGGCACTCACGGAGCACCTCGACGAGGACGTCGTGGACTTCATCCCGAACTACGACGGGCAGTTCCAGCAGCCCGAAGTGCTCTCCGCCGCCTTCCCCAACCTCCTCGTCAACGGCACCACCGGCATCGCGGTCGGCATGGCGACCAACATGGCGCCGCACAACCTCATCGAGGTCGTCTCCGCTGCCATCCACCTCCTCGAGAATCCTGACGCCACCCTCGAGGAGCTGATGGAGTTCGTGCCCGGTCCCGACCTCCCCGGCGGCGGAGTCATCGTCGGTCTCGACGGCATCAAGGAGGCGTACCAGTCCGGACGCGGAACCTTCCGAACCCGCGCGAAGTCGTCGATCGAGTCGCTCGGACCGCGCCGCACCGGCATCATCGTCACCGAGCTGCCCTACATGGTCGGCCCCGAGCGGGTCATGGAGAAGATCCGCGATGCCGTCACCGCCAAGAAGCTCACCGGAATCTCCGACATCACCGACCTGACGGACCGCAACCACGGTCTGCGGCTCGTGATCGGCATCAAGACGGGCTTCGACCCGAACGCCGTATTGGAGCAGCTCTACCGTCTGACACCGCTCGAGGACTCCTTCGGTATCAACAACGTCGCGCTCGTCGGCGGCCAGCCGCAGACGCTCGGTCTGAAGGAGATGCTGCGCGTCTACCTCGATCACCGTATCCAGGTGATCACCCGACGCAGCCGATTCCGACTCGCCCGCAAGCAGGAGCGCCTGCACCTCGTCGAAGGCCTCCTTATCGCGATCCTCGACATTGACGAGGTCATCCAGGTCATCCGCACCTCGGATGACAGCGAGATGGCGCGCACGCGCCTCATGGACGTCTTCGACCTGTCTCAGCTGCAGGCCGAGTACATCCTCGAGCTGCGCCTCCGCCGCCTCACCAAGTTCTCCCGGGTCGAGCTCGAGGCCGAGCGCGACACCCTCAAGGCCGACATCGCGGCCCTGGAGGAACTGCTCGGCAGCGACGTGCTGCTGCGCCGTCAGGTCGCGGTGGAGTTGGATGCCGCGGCAGATGCCTACGGGACCCCCCGTCGCACGCTGCTCATGAACGGCGGGCCCGTCGCGCCGCGCGGCCGGGCCGCGGCGCCGGCCGACCTCCAGATCGCCGACGCGCCCTGCCGCGTGTTCCTGTCGGCGACCGGTCGGATGATCCGCGCCGAGCTCGTTGCCGACGCACCCAGCGGTGGCATCGTCACGCCGGCACGACGCTCGAAGCACGACGCGATCCGCTCAGCCGTCGACGCCACCACGCGCGGCGACCTCGGCGCGGTGACGAGCGCAGGCCGCCTCGTGCGCTTCTCCCCCGTCGACCTCCCGTCCGTGCCCGCCAACTCGGTGCAGCTCGGCGCCGGCACCAAGGCCGACCAGTACCTGGGGCTTTCAGGGGCGGAGCATGTCATCGCGGTCGTCCGCCTCGATGAGGCGGCCCCGATCGCGCTGGGCACCGCGCAGGGAGTCGTCAAGCGGGTCGCGGCGACGGAGCTGCCTGCCGGCAAACACGACGTCGAGATCATCGCGCTCAAGCCCGGCGACTCCGTCGTCGGGGCCGCACCGGCCGCCGACGATGCTGAGCTCGTCTTCATCACGAGCGATGCTCAGCTGCTGCGATTCGAGGCCGCCTCCGTGCGCCCCCAGGGTCGCGCGGCCGGCGGCATGGCCGGCATCCGACTGTCCGCCGACGCCCAGGTCATCGCCTTCACGGCGGTCATCGCCGGCGAGGAGACCGTCGTGGCGACGATCGCCGGATCGACGTCGGCCCTCGCGGGCACCGACGCCGGTTCCGGCAAGGTGTCGGCCTTCGCGGAGTTCCCCGCCAAAGGTCGCGCGACCGGTGGTGTGCGCGCTCAGCGCTTCCTCCGGGGCGAGGATGCGCTGACGCTGGCCTGGGTGGGCGATGACCCACGCGCGGTCGGCACGGACGGCGCGGTGCGGCAGCTGCCCGCGGCCGGCGCGAAGCGGGATGCCTCCGGGCAGACGCTCGACGCCGTCATCGGCGCGATCGGCACCGTGGTCCGCTGAGTCAGCCCGCGAGCGTCGCCTTCGCATAGGCGACGACGGCGTTCGCGTGGCCGTGGCCGAGACCGTGCTCCTGCTTGAGGAGGGTCACGACCTCCCGGTGTGCGCGGGTGTCGAGGCTGTCGGCCGCGATGTCCAGCCAGTGCTGGATCGGCTGCCCGTACGTCTTCTCGATGCTCGCGAAATACGACGCCGGACCCTTCGGCTTCTCGCCGTCGGCGAAGACCGGCGCGGGAACGCGATGCGTGCTCATGCGCTCAGGCTAGCGCTCGGCTCAGGCGTCGATGGCCTCGCGGTCGAGGCGGTCGGCCGACGACACGATGAAGTCGCGGCGCGGCGCGACCTCGCTGCCCATGAGGAGTTCGAACACGGATGCCGCGGCCTCGGCGTCCTGCATGCGCACGCGGCGCAGCAGGCGACCGTCCCGCGCCATCGTGGTGTCCGCGAGCTGATCGGCATCCATCTCGCCGAGGCCCTTGTACCGCTGAACGGGTTCCTGCCAGCGCCTGCCGGACTTCGTCAGCTTGGTGAGGAGCGCGTGCAGCTCCTTCTCGCTGTACGTGTAGATGGTCTCGTTCGGCTTGGACCCCGGGTTGATCGCGATGACGCGGTGCAGCGGCGGGACGGCGGCGTAGACGCGACCGGCTTCGACCAGCGGGCGCATGTACCGGAAGAAGAGGGTGAGCAGCAGCGTGCGGATGTGCGCGCCGTCGACGTCGGCGTCGCTCATCAGGATCACCTTGCCGTAGCGCGCCGCCTCCAGGTCGAACGAGCGACCCGACCCGGCGCCGATCACCTGGATGATCGCGGCGCACTCGGCGTTCGAGAGCATGTCGCTGATCGATGCCTTCTGCACGTTGAGGATCTTGCCGCGGATCGGCAGCAGGGCCTGATACTCGCTGTTGCGGGCGAGCTTCGCGGTGCCGAGCGCCGAGTCGCCCTCGACGATGAACAGTTCGGATTCGGCGACGTCGTTGGTGCGGCAGTCCGCGAGCTTCGCGGGGAGCGACGAGGACTCGAGTGCGTTCTTGCGGCGCTGGGTCTCCTTGTGGGTGCGCGCTGAGATGCGCGCCTTCATCTCGGAGACGACCTTCTCGAGCAGGAGGGCCGACTGCGCCTTGTCGTCGCGCTTGGTCGACGAGAACTTCGCGCCGAGCTCCTTACTCACCACGGATGCCACGATGTTGCGGACTGCGGGAGTTCCGAGGACCTCCTTGGTCTGCCCCTCGAACTGCGGTTCGGGCAGCCGGACGGTGAGGACCACCGAGAGACCTGCGAGGATGTCGTCCTTCTCGATCTTCTCGCTCGTCCCGACCTTCAGCTTGCGCGCGTTCGCCTCGATCTGGCCACGGATGACCTTCATGAGGCCCTGCTCGAAGCCCTGCTGATGGGTGCCGCCCTTGGGGGTCGCGATGATGTTGACGAAGGAGCGGCCGACGGTCTCGTACCCGGTCCCCCACCGGAGCGCGATGTCCACGTGGCACTCGCGCTGGACCTCGGTCGGCACCATCGCGCCCGAGGGCTGCAGTACCGGCACGGTTTCGCTGAAGTTCCCCGTGCCCTCGAGACGCCACGTGTCGGTGATCGGAGCATCCGGAGCAAGGAAGTCGGCGAACTCCGAGATGCCGCCGTCGAAGCGGTAACTGGTCTCGACGGGCTCTTCGCCGCGTTCGTCACGGATGACGATCTCGAGCCCCGGGACGAGGAACGCAGTCTGCCGTGCCCGCTGTTCGAGTTCGCCGAAATCGAACGCGGCATCCTTCGTGAAGATCTGGCGGTCCGCCCAGTAGCGAATGCGGGTGCCCGTCGTGCCCTTGGGTGCTTTGCCGACCACGCGAAGTTCGCTGGACTTCTCGTATGGGCGGAACTCGGACGCCGGGCCGTCGCCGCCGAAAACCCCGGGCTCGCCACGGTGGAACGACATGGCGTAGGTCTTCCCCCCGCGGTCGACCTCGACGTCGAGCCGCTCGGAGAGAGCGTTGACGACCGAGGCGCCGACGCCGTGCAGACCGCCCGACGCAGCGTACGAGCCACCGCCGAACTTGCCGCCGGCGTGGAGCTTCGTGAAGACGACCTCGACGCCGGTGAGGCCGGTGCGGGGTTCGACGTCGACCGGGATGCCGCGCGCCTTGTCGCGCACCTCGACGCTGCCGTCGGGGTGCAGGAGGATGTCGATGCGCGACCCGAAGCCGCCGAGCGCCTCGTCGACGGAATTGTCGATGATCTCCCAGAGGCAATGCATGAGGCCACGCGAGTCGGTGGACCCGATGTACATCCCGGGACGTTTGCGGACAGCCTCGAGCCCTTCCAGGACCTGCAGATGGTGGGCGGAGTACTCGGCTGTCACAATCTCCAATCGTATCCGCGGGCGCCCTGTCGGGACCGCCGACACACACGGCGTGATGCGCCCGAGACCGATCACGGGTGCGCACCGTACGCGCACAGCGAAATGTCGCGCAATGGCGGCATACCCGCAGGATTCGCGTGGTTGTATGTCATGACTGTCGCGTGAAGAACACTTAGAGGAGGCACCTGACATGAGCACATCTACCGCCACCGAGCCTGGAGCCGTCCTCGAATACCGCCTCACCGCGATGGACCGTTGCGATTCGTGCGGCGCACAGGCCTACATCGCCGCTGAGGTCAACGGGAGCGAGCTCCTGTTCTGCGCACACCACGGCCGCAAGTACGAGGAGAAGCTCCGCTCCGTCGCCACGAGCTGGCATGACGAGACCGCGCGTCTCTCCGAGGCTCCCTGAGACCGCCTGTCCGGCCCTGCGCCGGACCGAAGAATGAGAAGAGGCCCTCACCGTTCGGTGGGGGCCTCTTCCGTGCGCGGACGAGTCCGCGGCAGGGTCAGAAACCGACCGCGGCCTGGTAGACCGGCAGGAGGCCGGTCCGCACACCCGACGCCGACGGCTTGGGCTGGAAGACGCTCGAGTTGTGGTTCCCCTCGATCACGACGGGGCCGACGGGGGTCAGCGCGATATCCCAGCCGACGTACGGGGCCTCGGGAGTCCGCCGCGCGAGGGCGGCCGCGAGATCGAGCACGCGGTCGTACATGGGCACCGGGAAGCCGACGATCGGCTTCCCCGTCGCCGGGTGCTCCCGGTAGACGTTGCTGTTCTTGTCGACACCCGGGTACATCGCGACGCCCTCGTCGTCGAGCATCGTGAACATGCCGCCGGAGGCGAAGTTGTCGATCACGTCGCCGTTGCCGATCCGCAGCACCGCAGCGAGCAGGTGGACGCTGTCGGTGGTGGTGTCGAGGAACGTGATCAGTCGAACCGTGTTGACCGCGTCGGGGTACAGCGCCGACATGTCGGGGTGCTGCACGATGAACTCGTCCACGACGCTCTGACCCTTCGCGGTGACCGCGGCACGGAACGACGCGGCATCCGTCTGCGCCGTCACCTCGTGGAGGTCGATCCCGCCGCCGCCGTGACCCTCGTTCGGCTTCGCGAGCACCTTCGAGTGGCGTGACAGGAACGCGGCGAGCTCGGCGTCGTCCACATCGCGCAGATCGATCGTCTCGCGGCCGAGGAGATCGGCGTACTCCCGGGCGAAGCGGCGCTTGTCCTCGAGCTTGGCCCGTCCCTCGGCCGTGTTGTACATCTTCGTGATGCGGAACGACTTCGGGTGCGTCATCCACGTCGCGCGTTCGCGGGCGTTCAGAAGCCGGATGTCCCAGACCGCATAGTCGCGGAAGGCCATGTCGTACTTCACCGAGCACCACAGCATGTCGAGGATGATCACCGGCAGCGGCGCCTTCGAGACGCCCTGGACGGTGCGCGCGAACTCGACGAGGTTGCCCGGCCGCAGCTTTCGCGCACGACGGATCAGGTACTGCAGTCGGACGCGGATGCGACGCATGCGGATTCCTCCTGGTGGGGGTCGATCAGAACCGCATCGCGGCGCGGTACCGAGGCAGCAGTCCCTGTCGGATGCCGGAGACCGAGGGCTTGGATTGGAACACGCCGGAGTTGTGATTGCCCTCGATGACCACCGGGCCGGACGGCGTGATCGCGATGTCCCACCCGATGTAGGGGAAGGCCGGCACACGGCGGGCGAGGCGATCGACGAGCTCCAGCACCTCGTCGTAGAGCGGCACCTGGAAACCGGTGATCGCAACGCCCGTCACCGGGTGCTCACCGAACGGGTTTCCCTCTTCATCGCTCGCGGCGTGGAGCGCGCGACCGTGCTCGTCGAGCATCGTGTACATGCCGCCGTTGCTGAAGTTGTCGATGACGCCGCCGTTGCCGATCTTGAGCACTCCGGCCAGAACGTGGACCGTGCCATCCGGGTCGAGGTAAGAGACCATCCGGAGCGAGTTGACGCTCGCCGGGTACAGCGACGCCATGTCCTCGTGCTGCACGAGCACCTCTTCGACGAGCACCTGCCCCGCGGCGAGGAGCTCGTCGCGCACGCTCGCCGGGTCGACGATGTCCCCGGTGTCGCGAAGCGAGATCCCGTTGCCGCCGACGCCTCCGGGATTCTTCGCGATGATCCGGGGATGCCGGCTCACGAAGTCACCGAACGCAGCGGCATCCGTCGCCCGGAGATCGATCCATTCACGGCCGAGCTCGGGCCCGAAGTGCTGCGCGAACTGGAGCTTGTCGTCGAAGATGGCGCGCCGGCTGTTGTCGTTGAGTCGACGTGCGAGGTGGAAGGACTTCGGATCGGTCATGTAGGTCGCGCGTTCGCGACCCTTGAGGATCCGGAAGTCCCATTCCGAGTAGTTCTCGAAGGTGGTCTCGTACCGCACCGAGCACCACACCATGTCGGCGACGACCCACCACAGCGGCGCCTTGGAGAGGCGAGCCGACTGGCGCGCGAACTGCAGGACGCGTTCGCTGTCGAAGCCGGCGATGCGGCGGACGAAGAAGCGGGCGCGACGGTAGAGGCGGTGCAGGGCTCCCACGTTCACACCTCCGACGCGCGGATGATCCCGAGGGGCGTCGACTGGTGCCCCTGGCCCAGGGGGTTGTCCGCGAGGATGCGCACGAGACGCTGCTCCCCCGCCTTGTCCAGCGTCGAACCGAGGATGTTCCCGCCGATGTCGTTGATGTCGACCACGGCGACCTCGTATGCGCCGCCGAGCTTCGCCTTCAGTCGCGCTGCGACGCCGGCCGGGTCGGTCGGGCCGAGCACGACCGCCTTGTTGTACGGCGGGATCGTGTGCGGGGTGGGTCCGTCGATCGACCGGGCTTTGTCGCCCGCGATCCGGTAGAAATCGCCCCGCCGGCCGAAGAGCTTCGTGACCGCAGCGACACCGGCGGCGAAGACGATGCGCGGCGTTCCGCATTCGCGCAGCGCCATCTCCATGGTTTCGGGCATGCCCAGGCCGATGCCGTACTTCGTCTTCACGACGTAGCGCGAGAGGAAGCGGGCGAGCGGCCGGGGATCGATGTCCTCGACGAGGTACGACCGGCCCTGCGTGATGGCGACGATCTTCTCCGTCACGAACAGCAGGTCGCCGGGCTGCAGGTGCGGCGCGGCGTACTCGTCGATGATCGCGTCGAGATCGTCACCGGGCATGACGACGCGCGTGCGCAGCGGGATCCGTGCGTACGTCGCGCCGTCGATCGCCTTCGTGAGCTCCTTGCCCTCGTTGGCGGCGCCGGTCATTCGAGGTAGTCCCGCAGCGACTGCGAACGCGACGGATGCCGCAGCTTCGCCATCGTCTTGGACTCGATCTGACGGATGCGCTCACGGGTCACCCCGAACGTGTCGCCGATCTGGTCCAGCGTCTTGGGCTGGCCGTCGCCGAGGCCGAAGCGCATGCGGATGACGCCCGCTTCACGCTCGGAGAGGGAGTCCAGGAGCGACTCGAGCTGGCGCTGCAGCATGGTGAAGCCCACCGCGTCGGCCGGCACGACAGCCTCGGTGTCCTCGATGAGGTCACCGAACTCGCTGTCGCCGTCCTCACCGAGCGGCGTGTGCAGCGAGATCGGCTCGCGGCCGTACTTCTGCACCTCGATGACCTTCTCGGGGGTCATGTCGAGCTCGCGGCTGAGCTCCTCGGGCGTGGGCTCGCGGCCCAGGTCCTGCAGCATCTGCCGCTGCACGCGGGCCAGCTTGTTGATGACCTCGACCATGTGGACGGGGATGCGGATCGTGCGGGCCTGGTCGGCCATGGCGCGGGTGATCGCCTGACGGATCCACCAGGTCGCGTACGTCGAGAACTTGAAGCCCTTGGTGTAGTCGAACTTCTCGACGGCGCGGATCAGGCCGAGGTTGCCCTCCTGGATCAGGTCCAGGAACTGCATGCCGCGGCCCGTGTAGCGCTTGGCGAGCGAGACGACGAGGCGCAGGTTCGCACCGAGCAGGTGGCTCTTGGCGCGCTGACCGTCGCGGGCGACCCACTGCAGGTCGAGTCCGAGCTGCGCCGACTTCTCGGCGGCGGTCATGTGCGACAGCTTCTCCTCGGCGAACAGGCCCGCCTCGATGCGCATCGCGAGCTCGACTTCTTCCGCCGCGTTCAGCAGCGGGACCTTGCCGATCTGCTTCAGGTAGTCCTTGACGGGGTCGGCCGTCGCACCGGTGATCTGGGTCGAGTAGACCGGGACCTCGTCGTCGTCGGCAGACGAGATGACGATCGCGCCCGTGGGAAGCGGCTCGGTGAAGGCGGGCTTGGCGCCCTCTTCCTCGTCGTCGCCCTTGTCCTTCTTGGCGTCGTCGGCGGTGTCGTCGGAATCGTCCGTGGCGTCGATCTCGACGTCCTCGGCCTCTTCCTCGTCGTCGCCGGGCTCATCCTCGGCCTTGGCCTTTGCCTTCGACGCGCGCGCCTTGGCGGGAGCCGCCTTCGTCGCGGTCTTCTTGGCGGCCGTCGCCGACTTCGCTGCAGGCTTGCGCGCGGGGGCCTTCTTCGCCGTGTCCTTCTCCGCGGCCGCGGACGTCGTCGTCTCCTCGTCGGCCGCTGCGGCCGCACGCGTGCGGGTGGTCTTCGTGCCTGAAGTCACGTCTCGCCTTTCACCGACGGCACTCCGCCGGGGTTCGGACACTAGTAAGACCCTTGTCAAGTCCGGCGCAGCGCACCGAAGTGCGCCCCCACCGTTGACAACGGGTCATTTCGTCCATTCTCTCATACGTCTGGGATGCATGAAGGACGTACCCCTGTCAACACCCGAACCGGGCGCGACATTCCCTGACGGAGGACTCCGTGCTCAGCCGAGACCCGGGTGCCGATCGTCGTCGCCGCTCGGTCGATTCGCCAAGAACCGCTCCAGCTCGGCGGCGAGCTCGTCAGCCGACGGGAGATCTCCCGTGTGGATGATGGGCTGCGCCTGAGTCGCGCCGGCCATGTACGCGTCGTACCGGTTCTCCAGGTTGTGGAGCATGGCGGTGAGCTCGTCGCTCCCCTCCACCTGACCGTCCACCTTCTCGAGGTACTCGCGGTTCTCCTCACGGAGCACATCGCTGTCGAAGACCAGACCGGTGGCGACGGAGATGCTGTCCAGCGCGGCGATCGCGGCGGCCGGGAAGTCCGTTTCGGCGAGGTAGTGCGGAATCAGGAGGACGAAGCCCGCAACGGAGGCGCCCGTCTCGGTGAGCCGGTATTCCAGGAGGTGCCCCGCCGTGGCGGGAACCTGGGTGTGCGGCTTCCAGACCGAGTGCGCCTCGGTCAACTCGGTCCGGGTGCCGCTGACCGTCGTCCCGAGGGGGCGGGTGTGCGGCACGGGCATGGGGATGGCGTGGACCCAGGTGACCGAACGGACCTGCAGACCCTCGGTGAGTCCGACGATCGTGTCGACGAACGCCTCCCACGCGAAGTCGGGCTCGTACCCCGCGAGCAGGACGAACGGCTGCCCCAGTGAATCGTGCGCCAGCGAGAGCTCGAGGCGCGGTGGCTGGAACTCGACGAGTCGATCCCCGTCGAAGGTAATGAGCGGCCGCCGGGCGCGGTAATCGAAGAGGACGTCGGCGTTGAACGACACGACGGGTTCGGGCTCGTGGTCGGTCCGGAAGTGATCGACGACGCGGCTCACCGCCGACCCCGCGTCGGTGAACCCGGTGAGCGCGACGACGAGCGGGAGTCCGGCCGGGACGGGAGGTGCTGAGGTGACGCGCTCGTAGAGGGGTCCAGACAACGGCATGATCCCACTGTACGAGTCCCGCCGACGGGGTCGGCGCGTGGGACATCCCGCTCTGAGCGAACGTCGCGAGCCCGGCCTGCGCGACCTGCTCCCTAGGATGGAGACCATGCCGTACCCCGAGCTGATCGTGTCCCCCACCGCTCTGCGAGACTCCGGCGCCGACGCCCTCGTCCTCGCCCTTCCGCCTCTGGACCACGCGGGCGAGATCCTCGCCGACTGGCCGGGTCTGGAGGATTCCCTCCGCGGTATCGGCTTCACGGGCGCGGCCGGCAACACGGTCCGTGCGTTCGCACCGCAGTCCACGTCGACGCCGATCATCGCGGTCGGGACGGGGTCCGCGCCGGATGCCGCCGCTCTCCGCGACGCGGTCGGTGCGGCGGTGCGCACGGCCGTCGGCTTCGCCGAGCTGGCCGTCGCGGCACCTGCGGCAGACGGCTTGTGGCGCGCAGCGGCGGAAGGCGCTGTCCTCGGCGGCTACCGCTTCGCCGGATACAAGACGACGGATGCCGCGAAGAAGCGCGCGTCCCGGGTCACCGTGCACACCGCTGAGGACGTCGATGCCGGTGCCGCCGAAGAGATCTCCGCTGTCGGCGGCGCCGTCGCCCTCGTGAAGGATCTCGTCCACATCCCCGCGGAGTGGCTCGGTCCGGCCGACCTCGCCGATCGGGCCGCCGAGGAGGTGGCGGGCCTCCCCATCGACGTCGAGATCCTCGACGAGGCGGCGCTCGCGGAGGGTGGCTTCGGCGGCATCCTCGGCGTCGGCCAGGGGTCGGACCGGCCGCCCCGACTCGTGCGTCTCTCCTACGCACCGGAAGGAGCCTGCCGTCACGTCGCCGTCGTCGGCAAGGGCATCACCTTCGACACCGGTGGACTGTCCCTCAAACCGCCCGCATCGATGGTCGGCATGAAGTACGACATGTGCGGCGCGGCCACCGCGCTGGCCGTCGTGCGAGCGGCAGCCCAGCTCCGACTTCCCGTCGCCGTCACGGCGTGGATGTGCATCGCCGACAACATGCCCTCCGGTCGCGCGACCCGTCCGGGCGATGTGCTCTCGATGCTGGACGGCACGACCGTCGAGGTGCTGAACACCGATGCCGAAGGACGACTCGTCCTCGCCGACGGGCTGGTGGCGGCCAGCCGCACTCAGCCGGACGTCATCATCGACATCGCGACACTCACCGGCGCCGTCACCGTCGCGCTCGGAAATCGCCACACCGGCGTCATGGGCGACGACGCCACGGTCGCGCGGTACCTCGACGCGGCGGCGACCGCCGGCGAGCTCGCGTGGCAGCTCCCCCTGCCCGCCCACATGGAAGACGACCTGGACTCCCCGATCGCCGATCTCCAGAACGCGAAGATCGGCGATCCGGCCGGCGGGACGATGTTCGCGGCGCTGTTCCTGCAGCGCTTCGTCGGCCGCACCTCCGACGAGCCCGATGCGCCGCGCATCCCGTGGGTCCACCTCGATATCGCGGGAAGCGGCACGACGAAGGCTCCCTTCGGCGCGACCGACAAGGGTCCGACCGGGGCGACGATCCGCACGATCCTCGCGTTCCTCGAGGGAGAGAGTCGATGAGCGAGTCCGTTCACACGTTCGACGTCGTCGTCCTCGGCGGAGGCAGCGGTGGTTACGCCGCGGCCCTCCGCGCGGCTGAGCTCGGCAAGACCGTGGCACTGATCGAGAAGGGCAAGGTCGGCGGCACCTGTCTCCACCGCGGATGCATCCCCACGAAGGCTCTCCTGCACACCGCTGAGATCGCCGATCACGTCCGCGAGGCCGCCTCGGTCGGCGTCGACGCCTATCTCCAGGGCATCGACATCGCGCGCACCACCGCATACCGCGAGGGGATCGTCTCCAAGAAGTACCGCGGGCTCCAGAGCCTGATCAGCGGACGCGGCATCACGGTCATCGCCGGCGAGGGACGTCTCGAGACCGACCGGAGCGTCACCGTCGCCGGCGAGACGTACCGCGGCACCGATGTCGTCCTCGCGACCGGCTCGCGCACACGCACCCTTCCCGGGATCGACGTCGGCGGGAGGATCCTCACCAGCGACACGGCCCTCACCCTCGACGTCGTTCCCGCCAGCGTCGTCATCCTCGGCGGAGGCGTCATCGGTGTGGAGTTCGCGAGCGTCTGGCGGTCCTTCGGCGCGGAGGTCACCATCGTCGAAGCCCTCGACCACCTCCTTCCTGCGGAGGACGTCGCGTCGAGCAAGACCCTCGAGCGGGCGTACCGACGCCGCGGCATCCAGGCAAGACTGCAGACCCGCTGCGAAGGGGTCACTCAGACGGATGCCGGGGTCTCGGTCGCCCTGTCGGACGGCACGAGCGTGGATGCCGAGTACGTCCTCGTCGCTGTGGGCCGCGGACCCGTCACGGACGGTCTCGGCTTCGAGGAGGCAGGCGTCGCACTCGACCGCGGATTCGTGAGCGTCGACGACCAGCTGCAGACGAGCGTTCCCCACGTATGGGCCGTGGGCGACATCGTCGCCGGACTCCAGTTGGCCCACCGCGGCTTCCAGCAGGGCATCTACGTCGCCGAGGTGATCGCCGGTCTCCGCCCGATTCCGGTCCCCGAGACCACGATCCCCCGCGTCGCCTACTCGCACCCCGAGGTGGCGTCGGTCGGCCTCACCGAGGCGCAGGCGCGCGAACTCCACGGCGACCGCGTATCTGCCTACGAGTACAACCTGGCCGGCAACGGCAAGAGCGAGATCCTCGGCACGAACGGCATCGCCAAGGTCGTGCGCCTCGCCGACGGACCGATCATCGGCGTGCACCTGGTCGGCGACCGTGTGGGAGAGCTGATCACCGAAGGCCAGCTGGCCGTCGGGTGGGAGGCGCACCCTGAAGACCTCGCCCCGCTGATCCACGCACACCCCACCCAGAGCGAGGCCCTCGGTGAGGCGTTCCTCGCTCTTGCGGGCAAGCCGCTCCATACCATCTGAACCCCCTCGCAGCCGCGAGACTAAGCTAGACAGACATCGAACTTTCTTGAAGGAGACACAGTCATGAGCACATCCGTGGTCCTCCCCGCGCTCGGAGAGAGCGTCACCGAGGGAACGGTCACCCGCTGGCTCAAGAAGGTCGGTGACACGATCCAGGCCGACGAAGGTCTCCTCGAGATCAGCACCGACAAGGTGGACACCGAGATCCCCTCGCCCGTGAGCGGCGTCATCGAAGAGATCCTCGTGCAGGAGGACGAGACCGTCGAGGTCGGCGCCGTCCTCGCGAAGATCGGCGATGGATCGTCGGCACCGGCCGACCAGCCCGCCGACGACGCCGCGCCCGCTGAAGCCGCTCCCGCCGAGCAGCCCGCAGCCGAAGAGGCTCCCGCCGAGGAGAAGCCCGCCGAGCAGGCCGCTCCCGCCGCGAGCTCCGCAGGCGACGCCAAGGACGTGGTGCTGCCCGAGCTGGGCGAAAGCGTGACCGAGGGCACCGTGACCCGCTGGCTGAAGCAGGTCGGCGACGACGTGGCGGTCGACGAGCCGCTGCTGGAGATCTCCACCGACAAGGTCGACACCGAGATCCCGTCGCCGGTCGCCGGTACCCTCACCGAGATCCTCGTCCAGGAAGACGAGACCGTCGAAGTCGGCGCCGTCCTGGCCCGCGTGGGCTCGGGTGCTGCTCCCGCCGACGAGAAGCCCGCCGCGCCGGCGGAGACCCCGGCTCCGGCATCCGAGGAGAAGGCACCCGAAGCCGCCCCCGCCGAGCAGAAGGCTCCCGAGGCCGCTCCCGCCGAGGAGAAGGCACCGGCCCCCGCCGAGGAGAAGGCGCCTGCCCAGCCGGTGGCTGCCGCCGAGGCGACGACCGCCGATGACGACAGCGTCACCTACGTCACGCCGCTCGTGCGCAAGCTCGCCCAGCAGCACGGCGTCGACCTCTCGACCGTGACCGGCAGCGGTGTCGGTGGCCGCATCCGCAAGGAGGACGTGCTGAAGGCAGCCGAGGCTCCGAAGGCAGAGGCACCGGCCGCGGCTCCGGCCGCGGCCGCGCCCGCACCGCTCGAGGTCTCGCCGCTGCGCGGCACGACCCAGGCGATGTCGCGCCTGCGCAAGGTGCTCGCCAGCCGCGCCGTCGAGTCGATGCAGCAGACCGCGCAGCTCACCACGGTCATCGAGGTCGACGTCACCAAGGTCGCGAACTACCGCGACAAGGTGAAGGCGTCGTTCCTCGAGAAGACCGGCGACAAGCTGTCGTTCATGCCGTTCTTCGCGCTCGCCGCGGCGGAGGCGCTGAAGGCGTTCCCGATCATCAACGCGACCGTCGACGGCGACCAGATCGTCTACCCGGCGACCGAGAACCTCTCGATCGCGGTCGACACCGAGCGCGGCCTGCTCACCCCGGTGCTCCGTGACGCCGGCGACAAGACGATCGCCCAGATCGCGCACGAGATCGCCGACCTCGCAGACCGCACGCGCAACAACAAGCTGAAGCCCGACGAGCTCGCCGGCGGCACCTTCACGCTGACCAACACCGGTTCGCGTGGCGCACTGTTCGACACGCCCGTCGTGTTCCTGCCGCAGTCGGCGATCCTCGGCACGGGTGTCGTCGTGAAGCGCCCGGGCGTCGTCTCGATCGACGGCAAGGACGCCATCAGCGTCCGCTCGTACGTCTACCTCGCTCTGTCGTACGACCACCGTGTCATCGACGGTGCCGACGCCGCCCGCTTCCTGAGCGCGGTCAAGGCACGCCTCGAGGCGGCGGACTTCGAGGCACAGCTCGGCGCGTAACGCGCACCGGCGTCATGGCTGGTCGGCGAGGTCGTACACCTCGCGGACCAGCCATTCGTCGTTCTGGCGGACGATGACGACGATCTGCGTCCGGTCCTGCCCGGTCACGCGCAGCGCCGCCACTCCCCCGTATTCGTCGACGAGGTCGATCTCGTACTCCTCGGATGCCGCGGCGATGGGCTGCGCCGAGGCCGGTGCCTCCCATCGGGAGGTCCGGCAGTCGTCGTCGTCGCACTCCGCGAGCAGCGCGATCAACGCCGCACCGGCGTGGAGTGGGTCGCCCGTCGGTGTGGGTGCAGGCGACGCCTCGGCCTGAGCAGGCTGCGCGGCGCCGGGGGTTGACGCCTGGGTAGAGGCCTGAGCCGGCGATGAGCGCGGCGCCGTCTCGACGGGGTCACCCTCCTCGGCCGGCCAGAGGACCCCGACGATGATCACGGCGGCCGCTGCCGCCGCCGCGACCGCGATGGCGCGCCGCCCCGTTCGCGGACGTTCGACGGTCCGCGCCTGCGTCGGCGCCGTCGACCGGCGAAACCGGATCCGCGCGATCAGGGCTCCTGCACTCGCGGCGGCTCCCCTCATCCGATCCGCGATCGCTCCGTCGACCACGCGTTCCACGATGTCCGCCAGAAGGCCCACCCCACGGGTGTCGCGAGCGACCGCAGACCGCCGCAGCGGGTCGGCCGCGGGGGTCATCGGCTCCGCCGGAGTCGCGAGGTCGAGAGGGGCCGCTGCCGCCTCACGGAAGATCTCATCCTCCAGCGCCTCCCCCTCGCGCCGAAGCAGCCGGGCATCGTCGATGGTCGCCAGCACCCGGTGGATCAGTTCGGCCTGCGCCTCCTCGGCGTCGACGGCGATCCGCTCCAGGAGTGCCCTCGTCTCCTCTCGCCACGAGGACGTCCCCGTCAGCGCCAGCACCGGCCGACCCTCGGCGGTCACCCACCATCGACCGTCATCCGCGTCGAGTGCGTCCGCCTGCGCGGCGCCACGGAGCGCGCTGACGATGACCGTGGTGATCGCGCCCGCCGACCGGCATCCGCCCCGCTCGACGACGTCGGTCAGCCTGACCGGGCAATGGGGCAGGACCACCCAGGTGCCCTCGTCGGTGCGCGCGGAGTCCTGCGCGGTGAGCAGGTGGTCCGCCGCCACGGCTGCCCAGGCAGCCGATGCCGCGAAGGACGCGGCATCCGTCCAGAGCTGCGGCGGGTCCCCTGCGCGGAGCGTTCCCGCGAAGGGCGCGTCGCCGATCGCGAGCTCTCGAAGAGCCGGCGGTGCGGTGAGAAGGGGTGCGTCCATGGCCTCGACAGTGCACCCCGACGACGCTCTCATCCCGCCGCCCGACGCGTCTGGGGGTGGTCGCGCCGCCGCACCGGATGTGCAGAAGACGACGACCCGCGAAGGTAGGCTGAGCACATGGCATCCCGCAGTACCGCTCCCGAGAAGCGCCCCGGCTTCTTCTCCCAGCTCCGCTCGCTCTACACGTTCACACAGGGCGAGTACCGGTGGCTTCCCTGGGCTCTCATCGGAGCGGTCGTCGTGGGCGTGGGCGTCGGAGTCGGCATCGGCTTCCTGATCCCGCCGTTCGCGATCTGGAGCGTCATCCTGTGGGGCGTGAGCGGTCTGCTCCTCGGCTTCCTGCTCGCGATGATCCTCCTCACACGGCTGTCGACGCGGGTCATGTACAAGAAGCTCGACGGCATGCCCGGCGCGGCCGGCCACGTTCTCTCCACCGGTCTCGGTCGGCGTTGGGTGACCTCCGACATGCCCGTCGGCGTCAACCCCCGCACCCAGGACGCCGTCTACCGTGCCGTGGGTCGAGGCGGCGTCGTCATCATCGGCGAGGGCGCTCGGGGTCGCCTGACGCGACTGGTCAGCGACGAGCGCAAGAAGGTCTCCCGCGTCGCGTCCGGCGTCAACGTAGAGGTCATCTACATCGGCCACGGCGAAGGCGATGTGCCGATCTCCCGCCTCGCGAAGACGATCAAGGCACTGCCGAAGACGATCGACCGCGCCACGCTGGCCGCCGTCGTGAAGCGCATCGACTCCGTGTCGCAGTCGGTCACCTCGCTGCCGATCCCCAAGGGCATCGATCCGCTCCGCGCGCGCGCTCAGCGCCCCCGCTGATCGGCTGGGTCCGCGTCAGGAGCGGACGAGAACCGTGCCGACGACCTTGTCGTGGATGCCGCGCTGATCGGCATCCCAGATCACGGCAGGGATCACGAGGACGAGCAGCCCCGTTCGCACGATCGGGCGCCATAGGCCGACCCACCCGCCGCGCTGGAGTTCCAGGCGCATGCCGAGGATGCGATGCCCCGGGCTTCCGCCGAGGGTCGGGATGAACACGATCTGAAGCGCGGCGAAGACCATCATCGGCGCGAACAGCCGCCAGCCGGCCTCGTCCGGCAGCGCGAACTGGTCGTAGCCAAGGAACGCGGTGGCGATGATCGTCGCCGCCGCGTAGTCGATAAGGAGTCCCGCGATGCGCCGACCCGGCCGGGCGATGCTACCCGGTCCGCTCACAGGTCGACCCAGACGCTCGCCGGGATAGTCGGAAACGGGCGCTGACACGTCCTCCAGCCTAATCGCGGCCACGTAACACGCCCGAAACACGGCAGATACTGCCGAGCAACTGGATCCAGATAGGTTCGAGGGACGCCTGATCCGACAGGCGTCGACAACGCACCGATCTTGGAGACTCCATGTTCAAAGATTCTTCCGAGGTGCTCGCGTTCATCAAGGACGAGGACGTCAAGTTCCTCGACATCCGTTTCACGGACCTCCCTGGTGTGCAGCAGCACTTCAACATCCCGGCCTCGACCGTTGACGAGGAGTTCTTCACGGTCGGCCAGCTCTTCGACGGCTCGTCGATCCGCGGCTTCGCGAACATCCACGAGTCGGACATGCAGCTCATCCCCGATGTCACGACGGCCTACCTCGACCAGTTCCGCGAGGCGAAGACGCTGGTCATGATCTTCGACATCTACAACCCGCGCACCGGCGAGATCTACCACAAGGACCCGCGCCAGGTCGCCAAGAAGGCGGAGAAGTACCTCGCCTCCACCGGCATCGCCGACACCGCGTTCTTCGCCCCCGAAGCCGAGTTCTATATCTTCGACGACGTGCGTTACGAGGTGAAGCAGAACTCGAGCTTCTACTCGGTCGACTCCGAGGAGGGCGCCTGGAACACCGGTCGCGCCGAAGAGGGCGGCAACCTCGCCAACAAGACGCCGTACAAGGGCGGGTACTTCCCCGTCAGCCCGGTCGACAAGACCGCCGACCTCCGCGACGACATCACGCTCAAGCTGATCGAGTCCGGCTTCGTGCTCGAGCGCTCGCACCACGAGGTCGGGACCGGCGGACAGCAGGAGATCAACTACCGCTTCGACACCATGGTGCACTCGGCGGACGACATCCTGAAGTTCAAGTACATCGTCAAGAACACGTGTGAAGAGTGGGGCAAGGTCGCGACCTTCATGCCCAAGCCGCTCTTCGGTGACAACGGCTCGGGCATGCACACGCACCAGTCCCTGTGGCTCGACGGCAAGCCCCTCTTCTACGACGAGAAGGGCTACGGCGGGCTCTCCGACACCGCCCGCTGGTACATCGGCGGTCTGCTCGCACACGCCCCCGCGGTGCTCGCCTTCACCAACCCGACGATCAACTCGTACAAGCGTCTGGTCAAGGGCTACGAGGCGCCGGTCAACCTCGTGTACTCGGCGGGAAACCGTTCGGCGGCGATCCGCATCCCGATCACCGGTTCCAACCCGAAGGCCAAGCGCATCGAGTTCCGCGCGCCCGACGCCTCCGGCAACCCGTATCTCGCCTTCGCGGCGCAGATGATGGCCGGCCTCGACGGCATCATCAACCGCATCGAGCCGCACGAGCCGGTCGACAAGGACCTGTACGAGCTGCCCCCCGAGGAAGCGAAGAACATCCCGCAGGTGCCCAACTCGCTGCTCGACTCGCTGGAGGCGCTGCGCGCCGACCACGAGTTCCTGACGCGTGGCAACGTGTTCACGCCCGAGCTCATCGAGACGTGGATCGAGTACAAGATCGAGAACGAGATCAAGCCGATCGCGGCTCGTCCGCACCCCTTCGAGTACGAGCTGTACTTCGGAGTCTGATCGACGAACGATCGCGAAGAGCCCGCCAGGTCCGCCTGGCGGGCTCTTCCGCGTCAGGCGTTCACCCGGAGAGGTCGCCGAACGAATGCAAGCCGAGCTCGGCGCTCAGCAGGTCGGCGGCGAGGTGGCCACGCACACTCGTACCCCGTTCGTCGAGCGGCGGGCTGATGACCGCAGCACCGAGGATGCCCGGTGCTGCGAGGACGATCGCCCCAGAGACACTCGATTTGGCCGGAACTCCGACGCTCCGCATCCACCGACCAGACCCGTCGTACACGCCACAGGTCGCCGTGACGGACACGACGTCCCGCGCGACAGCCGGTGGCACGACCAGCTCCCCTGTGACTGGATTGCGACCGCCCGCCGCGAGCGTCGCGCCCATCACAGCCAGGGCTTCGGCGTCGACGAGGACGGCGCAGGCGCGCGCGTAGGCGGCGACCGCATCGTCGGCGGTGATCGTGAGCGTCCCCTCGGACCGCATCAGGTGCGCGAGCGCGTGGTTGCGATCGCCGAGCAGATGCTCATCGATGGCGACGTCTTCATCGACGGATAGAGGTCGTCCCGCGAAGGCGGAGAGGCCGCGAAGGATGCGTTCGCTCCGCTCGTCCGCCGAACCCCCGTGCACCAGTGCGGCGGTGAGGATGGCGCCCGCGTTCACCATCGGATTGGGTGGTCGCCCGGTACCGCTCTCAAGTTTGACCGCATCGAAAGCCTCGCCGGTCGGTTCGATGCCGACGCGGTCGAGCGCCCCGCCGTCCGTGTCCACGAGCGCGAGCGCGAAGAGGAACGGCTTCACCGCGGACTGCACGCTGAATGGGGTGCCCGCATCGCCCGCCGACGAGGTCGAGCCATCGACGCCGACGAGTGCGACAGCCAGCATCTCCGGATCCGCTGCTGCCAGCGCCGGAATGCTGTCGTCGACTGCGCCGCCTCCATGCTCTCGCACCCGAGCGATCAGAGCAGTGAGATCACGATCCGCGATCGAGCGCGCGCGTCGTTCTCCGGGCGCCTGCGCGGTCGGTTCTTCCCTCACCGGTCAGTGACCCGAGAGGTTGATGTCCTCCGGGTCCACCTCCACGTCACCGACATCGTCAGGCCCACCTGTCCCGGGCGCCACGTTCACCTGTGATTCGTCGATGTCGTCATCCACGGCGTCGGCGACGCCGTCGCTCTGCTTCTGCGAGGTCTCGGACTCACTGCTAGGACTGTACGCCGTGTCGTGTGCGAGGCCGTCGGGTTCGGAGTGCGGACTCTCGGTGGCGGGCGTCGGCTCGTCCGTGCGGTCGTCGGTATCCATGCTCCGCACGTTACGGCCACCCCGCCGCACACGCCGGACCCTTGACAACGGGGTGAGAAGGCGAGGCGCTCAGCCGACGGACGTGACACGACCGCCGTGGAGCTCGACGACGCGGTCGGCGCGCTGGACGAGGAGCGGGTCGTGCGTCGAGACGATGGCTGCCAGCCCGCGCTCATGGACAAGCGCCCCCAACAGGTCCATGACGCTCGCGGCGGTGCGGGAATCGAGCTGCCCCGTCGGCTCGTCGGCGAGCAGCACCTGGGGGTCGCCCGCGATCGCGCGGGCGATGCCGACGCGCTGCTGCTGCCCACCCGAGAGCTCCGTCGGGCGCTGCTCAGCGTGAGGCTCCAGGCCGACCAGCCGCAGCGCCTCTGCGACCCGCTCGTCCCGTTCCGCTGCCGCTACGCCCGCGATTCGGAGCGGCAACTCCACGTTCTCGGCGGCTGAGAGCACCGAGATGAGGCCGAAGGACTGGAAGACGAACCCGAGTCGTTCGCGCCGGAGCGCGGCGAGGGCATCCTCCGACAGCGCCGCGGCATCCACGTCCCCGATGAACACGCGACCGGATGAAGGACGATCGAGCCCACCCAGCATGTTCAGCAGCGTCGTCTTACCCGCACCTGACGGGCCCCTGAGGACGACCAGCTCGCCCGGCCCGGCATGGATGTCGACGTCGATGCAGGCGTGCACCTCACCGGCAGGAGTCGAGAACGTGCGGGAGAGCCCCTCCCCGCGGAGGGCGGCGGTCATGATGCGTCCTCCGATGCCCCGCCGCGCGCTTGCTGCCCCGGCCACACCCCGACATGATCGAGCTCGAGCGCCAGTCGTACCCGTTCACGGAGATCCAGCGCCGCCACGAACTCGTCGGGGAGTTGGAGCCGACCGACCCGGTCGAGGACCGCGTACTCCTCCGCGATGTGCTCCTCGGCCCCGTGCTCGTCGATGCGAGTCGACCGCAGGACCTCGGTCGACGTCCGTCCGTCGCGGATCTGCACCGTGCGTGCGACGTGCTCCGAGACGGTCGGGTCGTGGGTGACGATGAGCGTCGTGACGCCGAGTTCGCGATTCACCGACCGCATCGCCTCGAGCACCTGGACGCTCGTGTCGTCGTCGAGCTCACCCGTCGGTTCGTCGGCGAGGAGCACGCGGGGCGCATTGGCGATGCCGACGGCGACGGCCACACGCTGCTGCTCGCCACCCGACATCTCGGCGGGGGCACGGTCGGCGCAGTGCGTCACCTCCAGGAGGTCGAGCAGTTCCGCCACACGCTGCCTCCGAGTGCCCGTGATCCTTGCCGACCCGATGGCAAGGGCCGCAGCGACATTCTCGGATGCCGTCAGGTAGGGCAGAAGATTGCGCGAGGTCTGCTGCCAGACGAAGCCGACGCTGTGCCGACGGAACGAGACCCGCTCCTTCTCCTTCATAGTGAGGAGGTCATGGCCTGCGACGCTCGCGACACCCGCGGTCGGCTGATCGAGACTGGAGAGGATCGAGAGCAGCGTCGACTTGCCCGATCCCGACGCACCGACGACAGCGACGAGCTCGCCGCGGTCCACCCGCAGGTTGAGTCCCTGCAGCGCCTGCACCTCGATCCCGGGTCCGGTGCGCGAGGGCACCTTGAAGATGCGCACAAGGTCGGCGCAGTGGATGTCCGGCAGGTCACTCCGGGGTGGCACCTCGGCCCGCCGAGTCCGGGTGCGGGGCCGCAGCCCACCGGGATCAGTCATCTGTTCATCCTTCCTCGACGGTGCGCAGCGCGCTCCCCGTCGGTGTCCGACGCGATACCGCGAGCGCGATCGCCGTGAGTGCCGCCGCACTCGCGAGGAATCCGCCGACGCACAGCAGCAGGATTCCCGCATCCGCCGTGTATGCCGGTGCAACGGTCGACCCTGTGAAGGGTCGCAGGTCGACGGCGGCCATCACCACGAGCGGGATGAGCGCGCCGAAGACCGCCCCCGCCACGAGCGCGGCGGTGGCGGGCGGGCCGACCTCCCATACGACGAGGTCGCGTGCGACCCGACGTGGTGCGCCGAGCGTTCGCAGCAGGGCCACCACGCGTCGCCGCGGGCCCGAGCCGAGCACAAGCGTCATGGCGATCGCGAAGGACGCCAGGAGCGCCGCGACAGCGGTCGCCACCGTCAGCGCCGTCCTCACGCCCTGAACCGCGGGTCCGGATCGGGTCTCCGCGTCGACCTGGGCGACCGATTCGATGCGCGCGGAGGGGCTGACGACACCGCGGACGGCGTCGGAGACGTCAGCGGGCGAAGCTCCGGCGTCGAGCCTCAGAAGCACGGTCCGATCGGAGGGATCCTCGCCGAGGACCTCGTCTGCCACACCCGCGTCGATCGCCACCCAGTTGTCGCGGGACCCGGTCGGCGATGGACCACGCGTCACGCCGACGACCTCTACGGGTGTAGTGTCCACGCGCACGACGTCGGCGTCGCCGATCGCGTCCGCCACGGCGCCGGAGGCGATGATGGGAACCGCATCCGTCGTCGGGGTATCGAGCGCGACGCCAGGCGGAAGGAGGCCCGGCCCATCACCCTGCACCTCCCGCACCGCGTCGGATTCGATGACGAACACGGCCGTGGCGATGTCGACCCCGTCCATCTCCAGACGCGCCGTCTCCGCGCCCGAGATGCCGGCGACACCGGAGACTCCGGCGACGGCACGCAAGTCGTCGAGCTGCGCCGCAGTGAACAGCGGCCCGGTGATGCGCACATCCGATCCGACCCGCGCACGCGAGGCCTCTTCGCCGCCGGCGTCGAGGACGGAGAGGAGGATGCCGCTGGAAACCGCGACCGACACCCCGACGACGAGCGCGAGGACCGGAGTCGCGCCGATCGTCGGTTCGCGGAGGGCGCGCGCTGCGCCGAGGAAACCGCTGACCTCACTGCTGCGACGTGCACGCGCCAGGAGGCGCCGCAGCGGCAGCGGATAGAGACGCAGGGTGAGGACGCATGCCGCAAGCGCCAGCAGGAGGGGCACGGCGGCAAGCAGCAGGTCGACCCCGTCGGTGTAGCCCCGCACGGCGAGGAGGGCGAGGGAGATGGCCGCGAGCGCGATCACCGTCCCCTCGAGGAGCAGTCGTGAGCGGGACCCGCGGGTGCCGAGGTCCGTCCGCGCAGCCCGCTCGGCTGCAGCCGGAGCGAGCGCGGCGAGGATGCCGACGGGGGCGAGTCCCACCGCCGCTGCCGGGAGGAACGCCACCAGGGGCGTCGCAGGTCCCGCCGTGACGAGACCGACGGCCGCAGTGACGGCGATCGCTGCGGCTGCGGGCAGCACGGCCCACACGATGCCCTCGGTTGCGAGCAGGCCGCGCAGCTGTGCGTCGGACGCCCCACGCGCAGACAGCAGCCGCAGGGCGGGGCGACGCGCCTCGAGCACGATGCGGCAGGCAAGGACGAGGACCGCGATCGACACCCCGACGGGACCGGCGACGAGCATCGCGATCACGCCCAGCGTCGAACGCTGCTGTCCGAGCGCCTGTTCGATCTCGGCGGTCATCGCCGCCTCGAATCGGACGCCGAGGACGCCGGGACCGTCGGCGCTCTGCCCGAACACCTGACCGGCGGAGGTGAGCCGTCGCAGCGCCGCGACCGCTGCCTCCGCATTCTGGGCGTCGACGCCACTCGCGTCGACGGGAAACCATGCGTCCGTTCGGGACGCCACCGTGTCGAAGCCCGCAAGATCCGCCAGCGCGGCGGGGTTCGCGAAGCCAGTCGCGGTGACCTCCCGCGGCGCGTTGCCGTCGTCGAAGACGTTGGGCTCGAGGATCGAGGGCGCGTGCACCCAGAAGTCGCCGTCCGGATTCTTCGGGACGAAGATCCCGACGAGTGCGATCTCGACGTCGCCATCGACGGTCTCCGTGGTGCGGGTGTCCCCCACCGTCCACTCCATCTGTGTCGCCGTCGACTCGGAGAGCGCGATCTCCCACCAGCCACCCGAGGACGGGCGTGCGGGGAGCCGCCCATCGACGAGGTCGATCTCGTCCTCGTAGCCCGGCGAGAAGGCGAACGAGATCAGCCTCGTCCGCGGGTCGACGCTGAGCGGCATGTCTTCCACCCGGGCGACCGCCCGCACGGGCGAGAGCAGTGAGGGCAGGGGCTCCGCCGCCGTGGAGCGAACCTGCTCACCGGCCGCGAGGAATCCCGCCCAGACCTCCTCAGCGGTGGCATCCGGCTTTGACGAGGCGACCTGCGGGATGCCCACCGTGGTGGATGTCACATCGCGCACGGTCGCCGACAGGCCGTCCACCCGGTCTCGCACCGTCGCGTCACCGAGCTGGATCAGCGCCACGGGCGCGAGGCCCGCGAGGAGGGACAGCACCAGGGTCAGCAGGGCGAGCGCCGCGCCACCGGCGGCGCGAGCACGGAGGTGCCGGCGGATCAGCGCGACCGTCGACCATCGCGCACTCATCGTGCGTCCTCCCCGACCACCGCGTGTCGTGCGCGGCGGGCGACGCCGCCCGCCGCCGCTCCGACGACGACGATCAGACCGACCACGAGTGCCGCCCCCGCGGCGGCCAGGCCGCCGCCCTCGAAGGCGACCACTCCGCTGACGGCGCCCAGGCCCGGCGTCGTCGCCTGAATGAGCAGCGGCACGATGAGAGCCGACCCGAGCGCCCCGGCAGCCGCGCCGAGGGCAACGGCGAGGAGGAGGACGACCGTGAGTTCCGTCGCGCGCATCCACGCCTGCTGACGCGCGGTCACCCCCAGCGCTCGAAGGATCCCCAGGTCGGGATGCCGCGCGTGCGCGAGAGTCCGGGTGATCGCCAGGGCGCCGATGACGGCCAGAACCACCGTCCCCGCCACGGCGACCCACCACGCACCGGTCAACGCGCCCACGATCGCGGTTCCCGGTCCTGGCTGAGCGGTTCGGACCGCCCTGTCGCCGAGCGCGGCGCTGACCGCCCCGGCTGCCCCCGGCGCGGCATCCAACCAGACGGAATTCGGCGGGACGACGGAGGTGCCGCGCTGGAGTTGCGAGACGAGGAGCGATTCGAGCGGCGCGAAGACGGCGAGGTCGGTCGACGCACCCGGAATCGCGGAGAGGATCCGATCGACGACGGCGTCGACGCGTCGACCGCTCCCCTCGTAACGGAGCGCGAAAGTGTCGCCGATGGCGAGGCCGAGTCTTTCCGCGAAGGCAGACGTGACGCCGACGGGCAGCGCCGACGATGCGTCGCCGGCAGCGGCCCAGAGCAGAGACTCCGGACCACCCGCCACCACTGACGTCTCACCGGGGGTCGACAGGGTCTCGCCGCCGACGGCGACGAGTTCGCTGACGGACACGGTGGCCTCTCGGGTCCCGACCCCCGGTCCCGTGCCGGCGACCAGGGCGAGAACACGCCAAGGCGCTGCGCCCGGCGGGAGCGCCGCCTCGGCGTTGAGGCGCACACCGCCGGCAACGGGCTCGGGATCTTCGAACCGCAGAGCGATCGTCGCGGGGACGCCGCCGGCGTCGATCACGATCGCAGACAGTCTCACTGCGGGAAGGGGAACGTCCTGCACCGGCGCCCGGCCCTGGACGTCGATGTCACCTCTCCCGTGAGCCTCTTCTTGCACCGTGGGGGGACCCGTCACCAGAGCCTCGACGCGGATCGCGGACGCGCCGTCGCCGAGACCGGGAGCCGCTCCCGGTGTGCTCATCGCCTCGAGGGACGCACGCGCCGACCCGTCGACCATGACACCGGGCACCGCTGCGGGGAGCGCGATGAGCTCCGCGGACGATGACCCCACCTCGACCGGCTGGATGAGCGCACCCGCCGCGGCCCGGACTCCGGGAACACCGGCTGCGATCTGCACGAGCTCGGCAGAGGCGGATTGCGGAGCCAGATCGACGCGGACGGGAGCCCCCGCACCCACCGCCGCGGCCGTCGTCGCCTCCGCACGCCACGTGGCGCCGTACGCCGCAGCGAACACGGCGCTGCCGGCCGCCAACGAGACGAGAACCACAGCCGCCGCGAAGACCGGCAGACGACGCGAGACCTGCCGGGCCGGCAGCACCCACCCGAGACCGCGCCGACGACCGCGCGGCGCAGCCCACCCCACCACGACGGCACCGAAGGCCGCCAGCGCGACCACCGCGGCCGCCGCAAGGATCACGGCGGGTGCGATCGCGACCACCGGGTCGGCACGCCCGGGTTCCGCCTGCGGCAGCTGCCAGATGACGAGGACCAACGACAGGACGATGACGACGACGCCGAGGAGGGAGCCGACGGTGCGGGCCCGCGCGGTGCTCGTCCGACCGCCCCCGCCGACGGAGACGACGTACACGCCTGCCAGGACGACGGCGGCGGGAAGGAGAGCGAACCCCACCGCGTCGAGGGAATCGACGGGAACGCCCGTCGCGAAGGACACCCCGAGCCCGAGGAGAAGCCCGACGGCGACGCCGACCGTGACGAGGACGGCGCCCTCGGCGAGATCGATGCTCCTCGCCTGAAAGCGGGACAGCCCGCGCGCCCGAAGCGTGGCGTCCTCGCGTTCGCGCGCGATCGAGACCAGCCGCGCGACCTGGGCCAGCGCGACGGCGCCCACCAGCACCACGACGACGACGAGCGCGGGCGCGGCGGCCGCTAGTCCGGCGACGCCCACGGCGCCCTCTTCCGCGTGGACCGCGGGATCGACACCGGCAGGCGGCGACGGGACGACGGCCGTACGCTGGAGCCATGTCACGGTCACGACGATCGTGGCACCCGCCACGGCCGCCGTCAGCGACGACAGCAGGAGGAGAGGCCGCTGGGCCGTGGCCCTCGCGCGCGCGAGTCGCAGCAGACCGCGCACACGGAGGTCGGACATCGGATCGGCCCTCCGCGGCTGTCGGCGTGACGTGGACTCTGCCAACCTAACCGACGGCAATCGACAGGCACCGCTGCGCCACGGACGGGCCGCCGGCGGGACGCGTCTCGTGGTCAGTGCGCGCGGGCGGCGTTCTCGGGGGATGCCGCGTCGGGGCCGTCGTGACCGTGACCGCGCAGGCGTGCGATGAGCAGGATGACCCCGACGATGATCAATCCGAGTGCGAGCCCCGCGATCGCGGAGACCAGCGTCTCTCCGACCCACACAACGATGGGTCCGAGGTCGTGCAGCAGGTGCTCTACCCCGTGGAGCAGATCGGTCGTGATGGTCAGACCGACCTCGCCGAGGTTCTCGAGCACGAGGTGACCGCCGACCCAGAGCATGGCAACCGTGCCGATGATGCTGATCGCGCGGAAGACCGCCGGCATGGAGCGGACGATGCGCGCGCCGTTGTGGCGGACGCGACGCACCGGGCTCTTGGCCATCCGCAACCCGATGTCGTCGATCTTGACCAGCAGGGCGACCGCCCCGTAGACGATGCCGGTCATGAGCAGAGCGATGACCGCCAGGATCGCCAGCGTCTGCCAGATATCCATGCCCTCTTCGAGGTTGGACAGCGAGATGAGCATGATCTCGCTGGAGAGGATCAGGTCGGTGCGGATCGCGCCGAACACCAGCTTCTTCTCGTCGCGGGCGCCCTCGTCCTCGTGACCGTGCGAGAAGCCGAACCACTCCAGCACCTTCTCGGCCCCCTCGTAACACAAGAAGGCGCCTCCGATGATCAGGAGGTACGGCAGGACATCCGGGGCGAACTCCGTCAGGAGCAGCGCGATCGGGATGATGATGAGGAACTTGTTGGCGATCGAGCCGAGGGCGATCTTGCCGACCACGGGGAGTTCACGTGCGGGCGTGATGCCCTGCACATACTGCGGCGTCACGGCGGCGTCGTCGATCACGACACCGGCGGACTTCGCCGACGCTTTGAGCGCGGCGCTCAGGATGTCGTCGACGACGGCGAGCAGACCAACGGACATTCGACTCCTCCGGGACGGTGACGCGCTTCGCGCCGCGGATCAACAGTAGGCCACGTCACCCGTAGAACAGGGACTCGAACGCCCGCCGCGCTCGCCGAGCGGTCCGCAGCCAGTCCTCCTCGACCTGTGTGGCCGAGCGGGGCGCATACTCCAGCAGACGGCCGATGCCGTCGAGCTTCCCTCGGTCGGCCGGGAGGATGTCGCTCGTCTGCCCCGACAGGAGCGTGTTCGCCGATCGCAGTCTGCTCGCCAGCCACCACGCATCGGCCAGGCGCGTCGCCGCTGTCTCGGACAGCAGGCCGGCGCCGCGCGCGGCATCCAGCGCCGCCGTCGTGGAGGTCGTGCGCAACCCCTCCACCTGTGCGCCGTGCTGCAGTTGGAGGAGCTGGACGAGCCACTCGACGTCGCTGAGACCGCCCGGGCCGAGCTTGAGATGGCGCGACCGGTCCGCGCCCTGCGGAAGACGCTCGTTCTCGACCCGCGCTTTGATCCGCTTGATCTCGCGGAGCCCCTGCGGATCCGGTGCCAACGGGTATCGCAGGTCGTCGGCGAGGGCCATGAACGACCCGATGAGCTTGACGCTGCCGGCGACGCCGCGCGCCCGGAGCAGCGCCTGCGCCTCCCACGACAGCGACCAGCGCCGGTAGTACTCGGCGTAGGCGGCCAGCGAGCGCGCCATCGGGCCGTTCCGCCCCTCTGGACGGAGACCCGCATCGAGTTCGAACGGTGCCCGATGGTCCTCCGAATGGGTGCGGAGACCCTGCACGATCTTCAGCGACAGCTCGTGGGCGCGCTGAGGATCCACTCCGTTCGGCTCGTAGACGAACATGACGTCGGCATCCGACCCGAATCCGAGCTCGGCGCCGCCGAACCGCCCCATCGCGATGACGGCGAAGTCCAGCGCATCGTCCTCGGGTGGAACGACCTCTCGCCACACCGCCCGCAGGGTCGCTTGGATCGTCACCTCGCTGACCACGGTCAGCCCCTCCGCGAGCTCGGCGATCGTCAGCTCCCCGAGGAGCGCCCCCAGCGCCAGTCGCAGCAGTTCACGACGCCGGAGGGCACGCACCGAACGCATCGCGTCGGAGATCTTCGCGTGACGGGTCTGGATCGCCCGGGCTTCCTGCTGCAGCGCGAATCCGGTCCGAGGACGGAGCTGCTCTGAGGAATCGAGCCACGCGACCGCCTCGGGAATCCACTCCATCAGGTCGGCGGCATATCGCGACCCCGACAGCACGCGGGTGAGCCGCTCGGCGGCGCCGGATGAGTCCCGGAGCATCCGGAGGAACCACGGCGTGTCCCCCAGCCGCTCGCTGATGCGCCGGAAGGCGACCAGACCGTAGTCCGGATCGACGCCGTCGGCGAACCACCGGATCATGACCGGCATGAGATGACGCTGAATGGTCGCCTTCCGGCTCAGCCCGCTGGTGAGCGCGCCGATGTGGCGCAGCGAGCCTGCGGGGTCCCGGAAGCCGATCGCCGAGAGCCGGTCGTGAGCGGCCGATGGTGACAGCGCCTGCTCATCGGCGGGGAGGGCAGCGACGGCCGAGAGCAGTGGCCGGTAGAACAGGCGCACGTGGATGTCGCGGACCTGCTGCTTGACGGTGTCCCACAACCCCGAAACGCCCGCCGCGTTCGCAGCCAGACCCGACGCGCGCGCCAGAACGCGGAGCTCGTCGGCACTTTCCGGCATGAGGTGCGTCCGCTGCAGCCGCCGCAGCTGCAGTCGATGCTCGAGCACGCGCAGGGTGCGGTAGTGCTGGCCGAAGGCCGCGGCATCCGTCCGTCCGATGTATCCCTCCGCGACGAGCGCGTCGAGGGCCGCGAGCGTGCTCCGCTGACGGATCCGGTCATCGGCGAGGCCGTGGACGAGCTGCAGCAGCTGAACGGTGAATTCGATGTCGCGGATGCCGCCGGGACCCAACTTCAGCTGACGCGGCACCTCGGCGGCGGGGATGTGCTCGGTGACGCGCTCTCGCATCCGCTGCACGCTGTCCACGAAGTTCTCGCGTGCGCCGCTGGTCCACACCTTCGGGGCGACCGCGGCGCAGTACTCCTCACCCAGAAGCACGTCACCGGCGAGCGGCCTGGCCTTCAGCAGGGCCTGGAACTCCCAGCTCTTCGCCCACCGGTCGTAGTAGGAGAGGTGGGATTCGAGCGAGCGCACCAGGGCGCCCTGCTTGCCTTCCGGGCGGAGGTTCGGATCGACCTCCCACAGGGGCGGCTCCACCTCCACGTCGGCGATGCCCCGCATCGTGAGGGTCGCCAGCCGGGTGGCGATGTCGATGGCCCGCCCCTCGGAGAGGTCCGTGCCCTCCGCCGCGCCGCCGACGAAGATCACGTCGACGTCGCTGACGTAGTTCAGCTCCCGGGCGCCGGTCTTGCCCATCCCGATGATCGCGAGTCGCGTCTGGGCGACCTCCTCACGGGGGAACAGCGCCGCAGCGCGGGTCCGCGCGGCACACAGCGCGGCGTCGAGCGCGGCGCCCGCGGCGTCTGCCAGCGCCGCCGCGACCGGAGCCAGCACGGCCGTCGAGTCGGACGCGGACAGGTCGAAGGCGGCGATACGCGCGATGAAGCGTCGATAACGCACGCGCAGGGCGACCCACGCCGACTCATCGGATGCCGCGGCGAAACCGTGCTCGGCAGCGACGGCCTCCTGCAGGCCGTCCCGCATCTCCGCCGCCGTCGGGAGGCGCTCCCCCGCCCCCTTCAGCGCGTCGAGTTCGTCCGGATGCCGCAGGAAGAACTCGGCGAGTCCGCTCGAGGCTCCGAGGAGCAGCGACAGCACCCGCGGGGTCTCGCGCAGCGCGCGGCCGAGGGCCGCGGCATCCCGCCTCGCAATCCGCAGCGAGGCGTGGACGGCCCCGTCGGGGTCCGCCGCCTGCTCGGCACCGGCGACGAGGTGCTCCCGCGACAGATCGACGAGCTCTGCGAGCTCGTCGAGGGCGGCGGAGGACGCCGTCAGGTCGGCGAAGCCCGCCCGCGCGAGATCGGTGAGGGCCGCGCGCCGCTCGGTCGAGGCCATGGCCTCAGAGCATCTCGAGGTTCTTCTGCAGTTCGAACGGCGTCACCTGGGCGCGGTACTCCTGCCACTCGCGACGCTTGTTGAGCAGCACGTAGTTGAAGACCTGCTCGCCGAGGGTCTCGGCGACGAACTCCGACTCCTCCATGTACTCGAGCGCGTGGTCGAGGCTCGCGGGGAGCGACCCGTAGCCGAGCGCGCGGCGCTCCGCATCGGTCAGCGACCACACGTTGTCCTCGGCCTCGGCCGGGAGCTCGTACTCCTCCTCGATCCCCTTGAGGCCTGCGGCGAGCATGAGCGCGTAGGCGAGGTAGGGGTTCGCCGCGGAGTCGAGGGCGCGGTATTCCACACGGGTCGACTGACCCTTGTTCGGCTTGTACATCGGCACCCGAACGAGGGCCGACCGGTTGTTGTGACCCCAGCAGATGAAGCTCGGTGCCTCGTCGCCGCCCCAGAGTCGCTTGTACGAGTTGACGAACTGGTTGGTCACGGCCGAGATCTCGTTCGCGTGCCGAAGGAGCCCGGCGATGAACTGGCGACCGACCTTGGAGAGCTGGTACTGGGCGCCCTCTTCGTAGAACGCGTTGACGTCGCCTTCGAACAGCGACAGGTGCGTGTGCATGCCGCTTCCGGGCTGGCCGCTGAGGGGCTTCGGCATGAATGTCGCATAGACGCCCTGCTCGATCGCGACCTCTTTGATGACCGTGCGGAAGGTCATGATGTTGTCTGCGGTGGCCAAGGCGTCCGCGTACCGCAGGTCGATCTCGTTCTGACCGGGCCCCGCCTCGTGGTGGCTGTACTCGACGGAGATCCCGAGATCCTCAAGCATGCGCACCGAACGGCGACGGAAATCGTGCGCGGTGCCTCCGGGGACGTTGTCGAAGTACCCGGCGGAGTCGACCGGCTCGGGACCGTTCGGGCCGACGGTCGAGGACTTGAGCAGGTAGAACTCGATCTCGGGGTGCGTGTAGAAGGTGAATCCCGCGTCCGCTGCCTTCGCGAGCGTGCGCTTGAGCACGTTGCGGGGGTCGGCGACGGCGGGCTGCCCGTCGGGCGTCGTGATGTCGCAGAACATCCGCGCCGTCGGGTCGATCTCGCCGCGCCAGGGCAGGATCTGGAACGTCGTCGGGTCGGGATGCGCGAGCAGGTCCGATTCGTAGGATCGGGTCAGACCCTCGATCGCGGAGCCGTCGAACCCGAGCCCCTCGGCGAACGCCCCCTCGACCTCTGCCGGCGCGATCGCGACCGATTTCAGGGTGCCGGTCACGTCGGTGAACCACAGCCGGATGAACTTGACCCCCCGTTCCTCGATCGTCCTCAGAACGAAGTCACGCTGCTTGTCCATCGCATCCTTCCCCGCGGGTGGACTGTCAGACTATCGGTCCGACGCGTCCGCTGAGTCACCGGCGGCGGGCGTGCCCCAGCGGTCCTCTTCGGCCTCGTCTGCCGCCCATGCGCGCGAACGCTCCGCGAGAAGCTCGGGCGCCCTGGCGGCCTCCTCCTCCGTGGCGAAAGGCCCTGCCCGGTCGACGGCGGGCGACTCGAACCCCCGCTCGACCTTCTTCGTCGTCAGGTTGAACCAGTACTGCTCGGTGTCGCTCATCTGGGCCCTCCTCGGCCTCGGGGATGGTGTCATCCTACGAAGAGGCCCCGTGTCGCGGTCTAGGCTCTTGACCATGACGAAGAGCGCCACCACCGCAGTCGGCATCGACATCGGAGGCACCGGGATCAAGGGAGCACTGGTCGACCTCGCCGACGGCAGTCTGCTGACCGACCGCATCAAGGTGCCCACGCCCAAGGGCGCCGAGCCCGACGACGTCCTCGGCGCCGTCCGCGAAGTCCTCGCCACTCTCGAGGTCACCGATTCCGACGTCCCGCTGGGGGTCGCGTTCCCCGCGATCGTCAAGAACGGGCGCACCCTGTCGGCGGCCAACGTCGCCGACACCTGGATCGGTTTCGAGGCGGAGTCCTTCTTCGAGGATGGACTCGGCCGCGATATCCACTTCGCCAACGACGCCGACGTCGCCGGCGTCGCCGAGATGCGTTACGGCGCCGCGCGGGGCAAGAACGGCCTCGTGCTGCTCACCACGCTCGGAACCGGCATCGGCACGGCCATGATCTACAACGGCGTCCTGATCCCCAACTCGGAGCTCGGACACCTCCATCGCCCTGGCCACAAGAAGGACTTCGAGCACTTCGCGGCCTACTCCGCGATGGAGCGGGAGTCCCTCGACTGGGAGGAATGGGCCGCCCGGCTGCAGCCGTACTACAGCCACCTCGAGTTCCTCTTCAGCCCCGACCTGTTCGTCGTCGGCGGCGGTGTGTCGAAGCACGCGGACAAGTTCCTGCCGCTGCTCGACCTGCAGACCGAGATCGTGCCGGCCGTGCACCGCAACAACGCGGGCATCATCGGCGCAGCCGCCCTCGCACTCGCGAGTGAGCAGAAGGGCGTGCACGACGATACGACGGAAGACCTGGCGGGTACCGCGAGCTCCTGAGCGCGGCCGACGCTCGGAGAGGGCGAATGGGCCGACCTGTACGCCGGGTTCTGTCCGGGGGCCGAAACCCCGTGGACGGTCATCTCTCTCGGCGACGCGTTGCCGCGCCGCTCCAGCGGCCTACCCGGGGACTCGGCGAGCCGCGTCAACATCCCCTGTCTGGCCTTGCTCCGGGCGAGGTTTACCGTGCGGGTCGTGTCACCACGACCCCGGTGGTCTCTTACACCACCCTTTCACCCTTACCCGGGTCGAAACCCGGGCGGTCTGCTCTCTGTGGCACTGTCTCGCGGATCACTCCGGGTGGGTGTTACCCACCGCCCTGCCCTGTGGAGCCCGGACGTTCCTCGGTGCGCTCTCGCGCCACGCGACCGTCCAGCCGACCCATTCGCGTCCCCGAGTCTACGCGGCGCTCAATCCTTCGCCGCGTCGGCGCGGATCTGGAGGTCGAGGCGGAAGTCGAGCGGGAAGTCGCCGAACAGGAGCCGGGTCGCGGATTCGGCGGCATCCGTCACCGCTGCTGCGGCCTGCTCGGCCTGCTCGGCCGGTGCGTGGACGATGATCTCGTCGTGCAGGAAGAAGGCCAGATGCGCCCGCCGGGACTGCAGGATGCCGGATCGCGGCGCGCCGCGGTCCTCCGCCACGTCCGGGAGCGCGGACAGCCGGGTGCGCACCTCGGCGAGCCAGGCGAGCGCCCACTCTGCGGCGGTCCCCTGCACCACGAAGTTGCGCGAGAAGCGGCCCCGATCGCGCGCGGCACGCTGCGCGCGCGCACGATCGACGTCGGCGGCGTCCGGATCTCCGGCACGACCCTGCGCCTCGTGCCACCGGTCGCCCGGCGGCGGGCTGGTGCGCCCGAGCCAGGTGGAGACGATCCCGCCGTCTTCGCCGGTGCGGGCGGCATCGTCGACGAGCCCCATCGCCCGGGGGTAGGCGCGCCGCAGCGCAGGAACCAGTCGCCCACTGTCGCCGGTGGTGGCCCCGTACATGGCGCCGAGCATCGCGATCTTCGCCTCCTGGCGCGAGGCGACGACGCCCCGCTCGACGATGCCTTCGTACAGATCCGTCCCGCGGGCACTGTCGGCCAGCGCCGTGTCGCGCGACATGGCCGCGAGCACGCGCGGCTCCAGCTGCGCCACGTCGGCGACCACCAGCACCCAGCCGGGGTCCGCGTGCACTGCGGGCCGCAGCTGACGCGGCAGCTGCAGGGCGCCACCGCCCGACGATGCCCAGCGACCGGTGACGACGCCACCTGGCACGTACACGGGACGGAACCTGCCGTCGGGCGCCCATTCCTCGCGCCACGCCCACCCGTTCGCGCTCAGCAGCCGCGTGAGCTTCTTGTAGGCGAGGAGCGGCTCGATCACGGGATGGTCGTACTCGGCGAGCTCCCACTTGCTGGTCGATGCCGCGAGCACTCCGACGCGGTGCAGCGCGCGGAGCAGCTTCGGCTGCGAGTCGAGGCTCGCCGTCGGATCGCCGAGCGCGGCGCGCACCTCGGCGGCGCGCTCTTCGACACGACTCGGCAGGCGTCCCGGTGCTGGCCGCTCTCCGAGGAGCCCCACCAGGATGCCGTCGTGCACGTCGCCATCCCACGGCACGCCCGCGGCGTGCATCTCGACGGCGATGAGGGCACCGGCCGACTCCGCCGCCAACAGCAAGCGCACCCCGCCTGATGCCCCCTCAAGGGCCGAACGCTGGCGCGCGAACTCGGCCAGCGCGGCGTCGATGCCGTGCGGCACGCCCGCCGGACCATCGGACCAGTCGAAGAGTGTCGCCTCGGTCGTGTCGGGCGCCGCGGCAGCGGCATCCCACTCGGTCGCGGCGCGGATCGGACCGGGCATCGGCACGGCGGCACTGTCGCGCAGGATCGCGTGGCATAGCCGCAGATCATGGCACCGCGCGACGCGGACCGATGCGGCCACGAGCGGCGCATACCAGTGGAAGGCATCGCTCCACACCCAGCGCGTTTCCGGGGCGACCGTCGCCGCATGCGCGGCGAGCTCGGCGCGCGGCATCCGACGACGCGAGACCTCGACGCCAGCGGCATCCAACTCGACGAGATCGACGAAGCCATCGGATGCCGCGCCGACGACGATGAAGGCGACGCCCGGAGCGGGCGCCGCCGTCTCGTTCACCGCGTCACCGCTGCGACGGGCGTCGCAGCTGCGAATCCCGTCACAGGCCCGAGTCGTAATCCCTAACGAGGATGCAGCCGCACTCCGGGCAGTGGACGACGGCGTCTTCAGCCGCGGCCCGCACGACGTTCAGGTCGGTGCCGCTGAGCACCATGCGGCATCCGCCGCACGTCCGGTGCTGCAGGTAGCCGGCACCCACGCCTCGCGCGGCGAGACGCTCGTACTCGGCGAGCAGCGGCGCCGGAACCGACTCCGCGACCGCAGCACGGTCGCGAGTCGCCCGCTCGAACGCCGCCGTGGCGGCCTCGACGGACGTCTTGCCCTCGGCGCTCAAGCGCGCGCCCTCATCGTTGGTCGCCGCGATCAGCGCTTCCTGCGCAGAGACCGCGGACTCGGCGTTCTCGAGTCGCTCCATCACGTCGAGCTCCGCGTCTTCGAGGTCGCTCTTGCGCTTGGCGAGCGACGCGATCTCGTGCTCGAGGCCCTGCGCCTGCTTCGGGTTGGTCGACGCCGCGAGCAGACCTGCGTCACGCGCACTCCGTGCTTCGACGACAGCGACGTCCGATTCGATACGGGCGAGTTCGGCCTTCGCATCGTCACGCGCGCCGAGCAGGCGGGTGAGTTCCGTCGACTGGACCGCGCGCTCGGCGAGCAGCTCCTTCACCCGCGCGGCCTGTGCCGGGTTCCGGCGGGCGGCGTCGGCACGACGGATCTCTTCATCCAGGGAGGCGAGGTCGAGCAGGCGCTTCTGATCGGCGGGTGCAGCATTCACGTGGGCCCTGCCGGGATCGAACCGACGACATCCACGGTGTAAACGTGGCGCTCTACCAGCTGAGCTAAAGGCCCTGGTGCCTCCAGTCTACGAGGCGGGCCGTCGCCACGCCCGCCCGCACGAGCGCGGGATATGCACGGCCGTCTCCACCCGCGCGGAATGGGTAGGCTGAGGACAAGCGAGTTGTGTGAGGCGAACAAGCCCGCTCTCGCCCGATCCCTCATTCCTGGCACGATCTGCCAGGCGACGAAAGGCCTCTTGTGACTGTCAACGATCAGGATCCGTACTCGCAGGGCCCGCAGGACAGCGACCCGGAAGAGACGTCGGAGTGGCAGGAGTCCCTGCAGCAGCTCGTCGACGCCCGGGGTGCCGGCCGCGGACGCGAGATCATGCTGAGCCTGCTGCAGCGCTCCCGCGAACTGCACCTGAACGTGCCGCAGGTCCCCACCACGGACTACATCAACACGATCGCGCCCGAGAACGAGCCGGACTTCCCCGGCGACGAAGAGCTCGAGCGCCGCTACCGTCGGTGGATCCGCTGGAACGCCGCGATCACGGTCCACCGCGCGCAGCGCCCCGGCATCGGCGTCGGCGGCCACATCTCCACCTACGCGTCGTCGGCGGCACTGTACGAAGTCGGCTTCAACCACTTCTTCCGCGGCCCCGACCACGAAAGCGGCGGGGACCAGATTTTCTTCCAGGGCCACGCCTCTCCCGGCATGTACGCCCGCTCCTTCCTCGAGGGCGGCCTCACCTCCACCCAGCTCGATGGCTTCCGCCAGGAGGCCTCCGCCGCGCCGAACGGTCTCCCCTCGTACCCGCACCCGCGCCTCATGCAGGACTACTGGCAGTTCCCGACGGTGTCGATGGGACTCGGTCCGATCAACGCCATCTACCAGGCGATGACCAACAAGTACCTCGCGAACCGCGGCATCAAGGACGCCTCGGACTCGCACGTCTGGGCGTTCCTCGGCGACGGCGAGATGGACGAGGTCGAAAGCCGCGGACAGCTCCAGGTCGCCGCGAATGAGGGTCTGGACAACCTCACCTTCGTCGTCAACTGCAACCTGCAGCGCCTCGACGGTCCGGTGCGCGGCAACGGCAAGATCGTCCAGGAACTCGAGAGCTTCTTCCGCGGCGCCGGCTGGAACGTCATCAAGGTCGTCTGGGGACGCGAGTGGGACGACCTCCTCGCGCGCGATTCCGAGGGCGCCCTCCGCAACCTCATGAACGTGACCCCCGACGGCGACTTCCAGACCTACAAGGCCGAGAACGGCGCGTTCGTCCGCGAGCACTTCTTCGGTCGCGACGAGCGCGCGGCATCCCTCGTCAAGGACTACTCCGACGAGCAGATCTGGAACCTCAAGCGCGGCGGACACGACTACCGCAAGGTCTTCGCCGCCTACAAGGCCGCCATGGAGCACAAGGGGCAGCCGACGGTCATCCTCGCCAAGACGGTCAAGGGCTACGGTCTGGGTCCCCACTTCGAGGGCCGCAACGCGACCCACCAGATGAAGAAGATGACCCTCGACGACCTGAAGCTGTTCCGCGATCAGATGCAGATCCCGGTCACGGACGCGCAGCTCGAGGAGAACCCCTACGAGCCGCCGTACTACCACCCGGGCGCCCAGGACGAGACCATCCAGTACATGCTCGAGCGCCGGCGTTCGCTCGGCGGCACGCTACCGCAGCGTCGAAGCAACCACACGGCGCTCTCGCTCCCCGACGACAGCGTGTACGCGCTGCCGAAGAAGGGGTCCGGCACGCAGGAGGTCGCCACCACGATGGCGTTCGTCCGACTGCTGAAGGACCTGCTCCGGGCGAAGGACTTCGGCCACCGGATCGTGCCGATCATCCCCGACGAGGCGCGCACGTTCGGCATGGACGCGTACTTCCCGACGGCGAAGATCTACAACCCCAACGGCCAGAACTACACCTCGGTCGACCGCGAGCTCCTCCTTGCCTACAAGGAGAGCCCGCAGGGGCAGATCATGCACGTCGGCATCAACGAAGCCGGCGCCCTGGCCGCGTTCACCAGCGTCGGCACCTCGTACGCCACGCACGGCGAGCCGCTGATCCCGGTGTACGTCTTCTACTCGATGTTCGGCTTCCAGCGCACCGGCGACGCCCAGTGGGCAGCCGGCGACCAGATGGCGCGCGGCTTCATCATCGGCGCCACCGCCGGCCGCACGACCCTGACCGGTGAGGGCCTGCAGCACGCCGACGGACACTCTCACCTGCTCGCCTCGACCAACCCGGCCACCGTGTCGTACGACCCGGCCTACGGGTACGAGATCGCCCACATCGTCCAGGCCGGTCTCGAGCGCATGTACGGCGGAGAGCACCCCGACCCGAACGTCATGTACTACATCACGGTCTACAACGAGCCGATCGTGCAGCCCAAGGAGCCGGAGAACGTGGATGTGGACGGCATCGTCCGCGGCATCCACCGCGTGTCTGTCGGCGAGGGCGACGGCCACCGCGCGCAGATCCTCGCATCGGGCGTCGGCCTGGCATGGGCGCACGAGGCTCAGCAGCTCCTGAAGGACGACTGGGGCGTGGTCGCCGACGTGTGGTCGGTCACCAGCTGGACGGAACTGCGTCGAGACGGTCTCGCGGCCGACGAGCACAACTTCCTCCACCCGTCGGAGGAGCCGCGCACCGCCTACATCACCGACAAGCTCGCCGGATCCGAGGGTCCGATCGTCGCGGTCAGTGACTTCATGCACGCCGTGCAGGACCAGATCCGCCAGTGGGTGCCGCGCCGCTACGCGACGCTCGGTGCGGAGGGCTTCGGCTTCTCCGACACCCGCGCCGCCGCTCGCCGCCAGTTCAAGATCGACGGACCGTCGATCGTCGTGCGGACGCTGCAGTCGCTCGCCGAGGACGGTGTCGTCGACCGCGGTCTGGCCGCCCAGGCGATCGAGAAGTACCGTCTCCACGACGTCAACTCGGGCACGTCCGGCAACGCGGGCGGCGAGTCCTGACGCGCGAGATGACCGAAAGGCCGACCGCCCAGGAGAAGGCGGAGACACTCGCGTGGCTCCGCCGGATCTCCGGCGATCTCGCGACCACCACCCTGCGGCGACTCGAGGAGTCGCTGCCGTGGTACGCCGAGATGCCGCCGGGACGGCGGTCGGCCGTCGGTCTCGTCGCGCAGTCGGGCATCTCGTCATTCATCGACTGGTACGACGACCCCGGCTCGACGCCGTGGATCGCCGCCGACGTGTTCGCCTCGGCGCCTCGCGAGCTGCTCCGCAGCATCAGCCTCACCCAGACGCTGCAGCTTGTCCGCGTCACCGTGGAGACCACGGAAGAACGCGTTGCGGGGCGCGGGAACGGACTCCGCGAGAGCATCCTCCTGTATTCCCGCGAGGTCGCCTTCGCGGCCGCCGACGTCTACGCGCGGGCGGCGGAGGCCCGCGGGCTCTGGGACGCCCGTCTCGAGGCTCTGGTCGTCGACTCGATCCTGACGGGTGAGGCGGACGAAGAGCTGCCGAGCCGCATCGCCGCCCTGGGCTGGCACGGTCACGGCGAGGTCGCCGTCCTCGTCGGAACGACCCCTCCCCAGCTCGATGTCGACCAGGTGCGCCGGACGGCGCGCAAGCTCGGCGTCGACGTCCTCATCGGCGTCCAGGGATCGCGACTGGTGCTGGTCATCGGTCGTGCGGAACCGGGACGGGAGGATGCCGAGGAGTTGGCGTTCTCCGAGATCGCCTCCCGACTGGAGCCGGGGTTCGGGAGCGGGCACCTCGTTCTCGGTCCGACCGCGCCGGCACTCCTGGATGCCGGCCTGAGCGCCCGAGCAGCGCTCGCGGGATTCGCCGTCGCGAAGTCGTGGCGCCACGCGCCGCGCCCGGTGGACGCCGACGACCTGCTCCCCGAACGCGCGCTGGCCGGTGATCCCCTGGCCAAAGCGACGCTCATCGATCGCATCTACCGCCCGCTCCAGGCGCACTCCACCGACCTCGTCACCACGCTGTGGAGCTACCTCGACAACGGGCGTTCGCTCGAGGCGACAGCGCGCGAGCTGTTCGTGCACCCGAACACGGTTCGCTACCGCCTCAAGCGTGTGTCCGATGTCATCGGATGGGATGCCACGGGTCCCCGCGAGGCCCTCATCCTCCAGACCGCCCTCATTCTCGGCTCGATCGGCGGTGACGTGACCCGACGGCGCGCCGCCGGGGTCCGTCGCGCCTGATCCGTGGCAGGCTGACACTCTCCCTCTGTCGGACGCGCACAAGGCATTTCGCGTTTCTTGTGCGCACTCCCACAGCACGCCTTCGATCGTTCTTGCAAGGATGGACAACGTGATCATTGCCGTCTTCCCCGGACAGGGTTCGCAGACCCCGGGATTTCTGACCCCCTGGCTCGAGCAAGACGGGGCGAGGGAGCTCCTCGAGGCGTACTCGGAGCACTCCGGAGTCGACCTGATCGCCGCCGGGACCGAGTGGGACGCGGATCAGATCCGCGACACCCGCGTCGCGCAGCCGCTCATCGTGGCCGCAAGCCTCCTCTCCTGGAAGTCGCTGCAGACGATCGCCGCTGAGCCGGTCGGCGGCGTCGCCGGCCACTCCGTCGGAGAGATCGCCGCACTCGTCGCGGCCGGCGTCCTGAGCGACACCGAAGGCATGCGACTCGTCGGCATCCGTGGACGGGCCATGGCCGATGCCGCCGCCCTCGAGCAGTCCGGCATGAGCGCGGTCCTGGGGGGCGACGAGAGCGCGGTGCTCGAGCGCCTCAGTGCGCTCGACCTCACTCCCGCGAACTACAACGACGGCGGTCAGATCGTCGCCGCCGGCGCCCTGGCACCGCTCGCAGAGCTCGCCGAGGATTCCCCCCGCGGCACCCGCGTGATCCCGCTTCAGGTCGCCGGCGCATTCCACACCCGTTACATGGCCCCGGCCGTCGACGCGCTCCGCTCCGCGGCCGCCGAGGTCGCACCTGAAGACCCGGCGCTCACCCTGTGGAGCAACCGCGACGGCGGCGCCGTCACCGACGGCCGCACCGCGCTCGACCTGCTGGTGGCGCAGGTTGCGAACCCGGTCCGGTGGGACCTGTGCATGGCATCGTTCGCCGAGGCGGGCGTGACGGGGATCGTCGAGTTCGCCCCCGCCGGAACCCTCGTCGGACTCGCCAAGCGCGGCCTGCGAGGCGTACCCTCGGTCGCCGTGAAGACGCCTGACGACCTCGCCGCCGCAGCGGCCCTCGTGACCGGAGCGAACGCATGAGCGCGATCCTGACCCAGCCCACCGGCGCGGCGCACACCCGCATCTACGCGTACGGCGCCGCACGCGGCGAGAACGCCGTGCCGAACGACGACATCATCGAGCCGATCAACTCGAGCGACGAGTGGATCCGGCAGCGCACCGGGATCGTGACGCGGGTGCGGGCGAACGCCGAGACCGACGCGATCGATCTGGCGTCGGATGCCGCCGCGGAGGCCATCCAGCGGTCGGGCGTCGCGCCCGAGCAGATCGACGCCGTGATCGTCGCGACGATCTCGAACCCCAAGCAGACGCCGTCCGTCTCGGCGATCGTCGCCGATCGCGTCGGCGCCAACCCGGCCGCGGCCTACGACCTGAACGCGGCGTGCGCGGGCTTCGCCTACGGCGTCGCACAGGCCGACGCGCTCATCCGCGCAGGCGCGGCGCACTACGCAGTCGTGATCGGCACCGAGAAGCTCAGCGACATCGTGGATCCCACGGACCGTTCCATCTCGTTCCTCCTGGGCGACGGCGCCGGTGCGGCCGTGATCGGCCCCAGCGACACACCCGGCATCGGGCCGACGGTGTGGGGGTCCGATGGCTCCAAGTCGGATGCGGTCGGGATGAACCACACGCTCACCGAGTTCCGCGACGGCGCGGCCCCGTGGCCGACCCTGCGCCAGGAGGGCCCGACGGTCTTCCGCTGGGCGGTGTGGGAGATGGTGAAGGTCGCCCGCGAGGCCATCGAGAAGGCCGGCATCACGGTCGACGACCTCGCCGCGTTCGTCCCTCACCAGGCGAACATGCGCATCATCGACGAATTCGCGAAGCAGCTGAAGCTGCCCGAGTCCGTCGTGATCGGTCGTGACATCGAGACGACGGGCAACACCTCTGCGGCATCCATTCCGCTGGCCACGCACCGCCTGCTCGAGGAGCACCCCGATCTGAGCGGCGGTCTCGCGCTGCAGATCGGTTTCGGCGCCGGGCTCGTCTTCGGCGCTCAGGTCGTCGTCCTCCCCTGACGCGCGACCCTTCCGACCTAAACTGACAAGCGGCCCGGCTGGGCCCGACCCCCATAAAAGGAGAAACCCATGGCATTCACCAACGACGAGGTCCTCGCCGGCCTGGCCGAGCTCATCACTGACGAGACCGGCATCTCGGCCGACGAGGTCGCCCTCGAGAAGTCGTTCACCGACGACCTCGACATCGACTCGATCTCGATGATGACGATCGTCGTGAACGCCGAGGAGAAGTTCGGCGTCACCATCCCCGACGAAGAGGTCAAGAACCTCAAGACCGTCGGCGACGCCGTCACCTTCATCACCTCCAACCAGGCTTGACGCGCGCGTCCGGCGGGGGCCTGGCCCCCGCCGGAGCCGCACGAGGAAAACCATGAGCAACAACTCGCGCATCTTCGTCACCGGCATCGGTGCAACCTCCCCCATCGGCGGCACCGCCCCCGAGAGCTGGGAGGCGCTCCTGGCCGGCACCTCCGGCGCCCGCACCCTTGAGCACGAGTGGGTGGAGAAGTATCAGCTTCCCGTCACGTTCGCCGCGGAGGCCAAGGTCCGTCCCGAGACCGTGCTCGATCGGCCGGTCGCCAAGCGCCTCGACCCGTCGTCGCAACTCGCGATGGTGGCCGCGAAGGAGGCCTGGGCGGACGCCGGGGCGCCTGAGGTCGACCCCGAACGGTTGGGTGTCGAGTTCGCCACCGGGATCGGCGGCGTGTGGACGCTCCTGGATGCGTGGGACACGCTCCGGGAGAAGGGGCCGCGCCGCGTCATGCCGATGACGGTGCCGATGCTCATGCCCAACGCCGCGGCCGGCAACCTGTCGCTGCACTTCAACGCCCGCGCCTACGCCCGCACCTTCGCGAGCGCGTGCGCCTCGAGCACCGAATCGATCGTCAACGCGATCGAGCACATGCGCGCGGGGCTCGCCGACATCGTCATCGCGGGTGGCAGCGAGTCTGCGATCCACCCGATCACGATCGCGTCGTTCGCCTCGATGCAGGCGCTCTCGCGTCGTAACGACTCCCCCGAGACCGCCTCGCGGCCCGGTGCGGTCGACCGTGACGGATTCGTCATGGGTGAGGGCGCAGCGGTCCTCATCCTCGAGACCGAGGAGCATGCCAAGGCCCGCGGTGCGAAGATCTACGCCGAACTCGTCGGCGGTGGCGTCACCGCGGATTCGTATCACATCACCGCCAACGACCCCGAGGGAACGGGCGCTGCCCGCGCGGTGCGACTTGCCCTCGAGATGGCAGACGCCGCCCCGGCCGACGTCACCCACGTGAACGCGCACGCCACGTCGACGCCGGTGGGCGACCCCAACGAGTACGTGGCGCTCCATTCCGTCTTCGGCGACCGCGTCGAGGAGCTGCCGGTGTCGGCCACCAAGGCTTCCACCGGCCACCTCCTGGGCGGCACCGGCGCCCTCGAGGCGATGTTCACCGTCCTCGCGCTGCGTGACCGTGTCGCCCCGCCGACGATCAACATGACCGAGCCCGACCCGGCCGTGCCGTTCCGCTTCTCGGGAGACGCGACCCCCCTCGGCGCCGGCGATCAGCTCGCGATCAGCAACTCGTTCGGCTTCGGCGGCCACAACGCCGTCGTCGCCTTCCGATCGGTCTGATCCGCGGCATCCGTACACACGAAAGACGCCCCCGGGAAGCCTTCCGGGGGCGTCTTTCGTTGATCAGGCGGGGCCGGCGCTGCCCCGGTCTCCGGGAAGCCGTCCGAAGCCGGTCGAGGCGCCGCTCACAGGAGTGAGGGTCGCGCCCGCCTGAAAGTCTGTGGAATTGTCACTGTGCTCGAGGAGTGTCGAGATACGGGCGATCGTCTCGCCGCAATCCGATCAGCCGACCTTGTGGAGCCACACGACGGGGGCGTCGTCACTCGCGTGCCGGAAAGGCTCGAGCTCGTCGTCCCACGCGGCGCCGAGCGCGACGTCGAGTTCCCGCTGCAGCTCGAACGCGTTGCCGGCGGCGATCTCCATCGCGTACCGGATGCGGTCCTCACCGATGACGACGTTCCCGGCGGCATCGGTCTGAGCGAAGTGGATGCCGAGGCTCGGCGTGTGGAGCCAACGCCCACCGTCGCTTCGCGGCGTCGGGTCCTCGGTCACTTCGTAGCGCAGATGCTCCCAGCCTCGCATGGCGGTCGCCAAGGCGGCGCCCGTGCCGACCGGGCCCTCCCAGTAGAACTCGGAGCGCCGACTGCCGTCGAGCACCGGCTGGTCGGCCCAGTCGAAGCTCACCGCGTGTCCGAGGGCACGTCCTGCCGCCCACTCCAGGTGGGGGCACAACGCCCGTGGCGCAGAGTGAATGAAGATCACTCCACGCGCGTGTGGTGTCGCCATCGTTCTCTCCGTTTCGTTCAGGTACGTCTTCCCCTACGACCTGATGGAGCCAACATGGCGGATGTGTGCGGTTGTGAGGCCATTATCACCCACGTCACGGTCGAATGACAACCGTGTCATCCCTCGGTGCAGCGCCGAGTGAGCCGGGTGTCAAGGCCCCTGCCCGCTCAACCGCGCCGGGGCAGACTCGGGGCACCGACGAAAGGACGCACGATGAACGACTCCACTCCCCACCGGCGTGATGCCGACGACGCGCGAGCCGACGACGCCCCACCGACGGAGGCCGTCACCGACGATGTGAAGGCGGATGCCGCCGACACGAGCTCCGAAGAGAGCCTCGAAGCGCTGCCGGAAGACCCCGCGACAACGCACCCGTGATCGGGCGCGAGGGATCCCGAGGCGCCGATGCCGCTCCTCTCCTCGCTCGGGCGGGTGGAGGCATCCTCCGAGCGGCGTTCGTCGCGTTGCGACTGTTCCGACGTCCGCGTCCCATTCATCCGCGCGGCGTGCTTCTCGAAGGCACGGTGCGGTGGACGTCGCGCCAGGACGCCAGCGGCATCCGATGGATCGACGATCCTGCCGACGCGGATGTCGCGCGCGTAACCGCCCGATTCTCGAGGTCGGTCGGTCTGCCGTCCGCTCTCCCCGACGTCCTCGGACTTGCGATCCGCACCGAGACCACCGACGGCTGGGCCGACATCGAGCTCGCATCGACTGGAGCTCGGTTCCCGTGGCGCTTCACCCTCCGACCGGCCCGCCGGCCCTCGAGCGCGAACTTGGGGAGCCTCATCCCCTACCGCGGACGCCACGGGGCCGTACTGATCATCGCGCGGCCCCTGTCACCCGCACTGCCCCCGGCGTCGGATGCCATCGCCCGCATCCTCTCGCGTGAACCGTGGCGACTCCGTCTGCATCATGCGACCACTCACGGTGCATGGAGCCCGTTCGCGGTCTTGGAGCTTCGAACGGCGACAGATCAGAGCGACGCCATCCGCTTCGACGCCGGTCGGCACCTCGTGCCCGGCGCGCGGATGTACCGCTGGATCCGGGCGCTCCGACAGCCGTCGTACGACGCAGTGCAGAACCAGAAGTGATCGACGCCGGTCCATTCGGTAGGGCGGGTGGGCTTGAACCCACGATCGTCGGTTGACGGGCCCGGAGCGATTCGACCATCGCATGCCGCCAAGTGGCGGCTTGCTGCCAACAGTATCGGCGGTCGACTACGGACTGCTACATGGACAAGGCCGGGTACGGAGCCCATTTGTGGACGCTGAGTGGACATTTCTCGGCGCGCCAACGGAGTCTCAGCGATAGGATGCTCCCTCGCGACTCTGGCCGAAGCCCATCGAGGAAGAAGCTGGAGCCACACACTTGTTCACGCGATCCGACGTATGTTTCGGACCGACTTGATCGGCCTTGCGCCGGCGAGACGAACGATGAAACCCAACGGTCTCGTCGAGGACGCCGTCGTCCGGGAGGCGCTCACTCGCCACTGGAAGCGAGCAGGGTTTCTCCCAATCCGAGGCAGCGACATCCTGTGGCTCTAAGTCACAGATCGATCCGAGAATGACGAATCGGACTGATCCGTCGTTCACGGCCGGACGACGATAACCTTCTCATCACTCGCTGACCCGGGCAGAGATCCCTTCGTATAGGACGCGATCCAGATCATCCGGCTGACGATCGCCCCCTCCGAATCTCTGCCCAGCGATGGGTACGGCTGCTTCCGCCAGTGGCCCCGCACGCTCCATGCCGGTCGCTCGTTTGTTGCCCCGTCACCGTCAGCCCGATAGACCGACGCGTGGCTTGTCCCTGCTTGCACGCGGACGACGACGATTCCGCCGTCGCGCGTATGAGGCACAGGCGACTCAGGCGCAGTCGCATGTCGTTCAGACTCCGTCACGCCGCCTTGCGCCATTAGCGCCCACACTGCGGCGAGAAGCTTCTGTTCGGGTCGCGTCTCGTCCCACACCGGCACGAATGGGAGGCGTCCCGAGAGCCGCTCCCCCACTTCCTTCGCATCATGGCCGCGTCCCGCTGCGAACGTTCTCATCCGCCAAAGTTGGGCGCCTTGGCGATACCAGACTGCTCGGACGTGACGCTCCGTCCCGTTAGGGCGCCGCATGATGACCGGGCGCGCGAACACCCACAACGCATTGATATGCACCGGCAGCGAATCGAGCTTCTCGTCGCCTTCAAGACTGTCAACAGCGAGGGCCAGGAGCTCTTCGTGAAGCAGGAACGCTTCCTCAGGCCCATCAGCCGGTGATGTCACACTCCCTACAAGATGCGGCACGTCTGTTGCATGGAAGGTCTGCGCTCTCGGCGCGAGCCGCGCCGGTGCGCCAGCTGGGAGCTGCGACTCGGCCGGAGTCTCCTCGAGCGTCAACGCATCGAACGCCGGCCCGGCAGCGCCATTACGTAGTCGCTTCAAAGACTGTGCGTGCTGTGCGCGTCGGGTGCGCACATCAACGAGCACGAACGCGTTTCCGGGCATGAGTCCGCGATCACGGTATGGCCTGTCGATAGTCCTCAAACGCTCGACGAGTTGCCGCCAGCTGACACCGCTCCCGCCCGGTGGCATCCAAGGTCTACCATCAAGGGTCACGAGCCCGTACTCCGGCTGTTTTGCGACATCGTGGTAGACGACGACCGGCTCATCAATCGGGACCCCACTCCCAGCCAGGTCACTGAACATAAGCGGGATCATCTGCCTGATCGCAGCTTCTCGCTCCGCGTTGATGAGGTGACGTGGCAAGGGTCGCAGCGCGGCGGGTTTGCCAACGCCCCCTCTGTACGTCTGCGTCGGTTGACGCTTCGGTGCAGAGCTCCGGCCTGTGCCTCCGCCCTGTGCCAGTGCGGGCGTGGGTCTGTGCCCAAGCACTTCATAGACGGCGTCAACAGCATCACCGTCGACGCGCTGCTCGGGTTGACTGGCGGACACACCAACGTCCTTCAAGATGTGCAGCACTGTCTTCACGTCTGTCTTCGTTGCCTGCGCGATCTCGAAGACCCGGCGAGATTCCCCCATCTGCTGATCTTCTCGCACGTCGCAGCCCACGTGCACTCCCATTGGCGCGACCACGCAAACACACCGCCTCGCCTGGCAGATCAAAGTTGGTGGCAGCGTCGTGACCCTCCGAGGCCTGCATGCCCACATGCTCGGCGGCACGTTGCACCTCTGATCGCTTGCGTGCCCGACTGTGTCCGTAAGAGGTTTGTTCTACGGGACACCCGAAGAGGGTTGCCCCGGTCGCGAAATTCCGGGCTTCGCACCGTCCCGTAAGACCCGTCCGGAGAGATTCTCGATGAGGGGGCCCTATCCGGGACGGTCGTGTCATGAATGCAGACGGAGCTGAGTGGCGATGACGGGGCGACCACGTGTCGCCCTCGGCAGGAGTGAGCACACCGGGTCCGGCAGTGATGCTCGTCGGAGGTTGCCATACGAGCTAGGCCATGAAACGTAGGCGCATCTTCAGGCTCAATGAGTGACACGTTCTCCCCGCACTCCCGCCACCTGGGAGCAATACGCTCGCGAGCTGGGCCACCGCTTGCAACGGCTCCGCCACGAAGCTGAGCTGAGCCAGGATGCTGTCGCCTACCGCGCAAATCTGAGCAGGTACACCTATCAAGAGTTCGAGAAGGGCGAGTCTCGGCCAGGGACGCCGGCGAACCCGAGCGTGCGGAGCCTTCTTGCGATTGCGCAGGCGTTGGATACGGACCTGGCGGCGATTCTCCCTCAGTGGACGCCGGACCTCACCACTCACTGACGTCCCAACCCGAAGGGATACCTAGCCTCGAGCGCCACTGCCGTCGCCTCCGGCACCTCGTCGTCCTCTTTGATGTATCCGAGTGTGGTCTCCGCTCTCGCGTGGCCAAGTAGCAGGCGGGCCGCGTCGAGGCTCACGTTGTTGAACACCGTCGTTGCAGCCGCACGCCGGAAGAGCCGGCATGTCAGCCGATCAACGTCGATACCCATGCCAGTCAGCTCTCGCTCGCCGATATGCGTTACGAAAGTCACGAACAAGCCGGTTGAGATTGTGGGTCTGGCGCAAGGTGCCTTCGCGCGTCGGAAAGAGGAGATCATCGGCGTTGTCGATGTAGGTCGCCAGCCGACGCTTCAGGACGGCCTGGGTGAAGTACGGGACGTTGATGGCTCGCTTCTGACGCTCTCGCTTGGGCTGCGCTTTCCGGATCGTCCCGTGCTTCCTCGTCGTACTCACCGTGCCCTCGACACGGATCTTCCATCGCCCATCCGCGACCACGATGACGTCTTGACGCCTCAGCGCAAGCGCTTCGCCAGGCCGCATCGACGTTCCGAGCATCACGAGAATCAGATCTTCAAGGAGCTCGACGTCCGGCGCCGGACCGCCGCGACGCCCAGGGTTGGCGCCACGCCAGGAACGAATGAGGTGCAACATGCCCACGACCTGATCGAATTCGAGATCTAGAGCGTGTCTCCTAATTGTCGGGTCCATGCGTTGATGGCGTTGAGGACCACGCCAGCGCGGTAGACGATGGCGAGCTTGTCGTAGCGGGTCGCGAGCCCGCGCCACTGTTTGAGGTGGACAAAGCTGCGTTCGATGACGTTGCGTTCGCGGTAGTCGATCTGGTCGTAGCTCACGGGGCGTCCCCCGGCTGAGCCGCGGCGTCTGCGATGACCCTGCTGGTCTACGGGTTCGGGGATCACCGCTCGGATCCCGCGGCCTCGGAGGTGGGCTCGGATCGCTCGGGATGAGTAGGCCTTGTCGCCGCGGACCGCGTCCGGTCGGGTGCGCGGCCGCCCGGTCGGACGGGCGACGCGGAGCTGGGCAAGCAGCGGGATAAGCGTGGGCGCGTCGCCAGATTGCCCGGGAGCAACGGCGATGACCAATGGGAGCCCATTGCCGTCGACGATGTGGTGGATCTTCGTCGACAACCCGCCGCGTGAGCGGCCCAGTGCGTGGTCAGGTGGCTCGAGGCAGGGATTGTTGTAGTTCGACGGAGCCCCCCGTGACCCGCGTCACGTTCGTCGCGTGCTGGTGCGCACGGGCAATGGTCGAATCGACGGACACCGACCAATCCAACAGACCGAGAGCGTCGGCCTGAGCAGTCAGATCGCCCAGAACCCGATCCCAGGTGCCGTCGCCAGCCATCCGCCGATGCCACTTCCACACCGTCTGCCACGGCCCGAACACCGCGGGCAGGTGGCGCCACGCGATCCCGCACCGATACCGGTAGATGATGCCCTCGACCGTCATCCGCGCGTCCGCGAACGGCCGCCCCTTCCGACCCGTCGGGCCAGGAAGAAACTCACCAATCAACGCCCACTGAGCATCCGACAACAACTGGAACCGCGACACCCCTCAAGCATCCCGCGAGACGTCGGCCCTATTTAGGAGACACGCTCTAGCTCTCGTCAGCGGTGTGCGCTCGGAACGATGTCGTAGCTCCCCGCGATGATGCGAACGTGACCACAACCCACTTCACCACCGTTCGCGTCATCGCCTGTCGTGATAGTCGAGATCAGCCGGCCGGTGAGGTCACCCCGTTCGGCGTTGCGTTCGATCTCGAGGGGCCAGCCGGGCGAGTGAACTGGTCACTCAACACCGGCTGGGTCGATCGCCCCGTGATAACTGAGCGGCTGCAGACCGGAGTGCAGGAGCGTTCTGACAGGCCAGGCGTGGATCCTCTACTCGCTCGAGAGTTTCCTAAGCCGATCGACGTCCACGTGATGCCGGCTGGCGCAGTCGAAGTCGAGGACGGCTGGCCTGTCCGTGGGATGGCCGATGAGTTGCTTCGAACCATGGTCAGAGATGGTCAGGAAGCGGTGTTTGCGATCCTCAAGAGCGTCTACAACGACCACCTCGCCACCAGCTAATGCCGTCGCTGCGAGCGAGACAGGGGCTTAAGGTCGGTCCATGACCGTGTCCTCCGCCCAAAGCAGCGTGGCTGCTGCCGCCATTCTTCAGGACGCTCGATTCGTCCTTCGGACGGCTCACGCGGTCGTGCGGAACGAGGAGCGCCACGAGCACGTGCCCGTGATGGCGCTGACACCGATACTCAGCCTGATCACGCACGAGACACGCCGGTGGGTGAACAGGGCGTGAGGAACGAACTGATGACAGTTTGACCTGCCCCACGGAAAGGGTTCCAGTTTCGGTGGCTAACTGGTGGCCTGATCCGGAAGGCTCATCCTCATGCCCCGTCCCTATCCGCCGGAGTTTCGTGCTCGTGCCGTCGCGCTCGTGCGTGCCGGCAAACAGGCCAAGCAGACCGCCGTGGAACTCGGCATCCACCCTGTCACGCTCTCGAACTGGATCCGCCAGGACGACATCGACAACGGCCGCCGGCCCGGTGTCCCGTCGTCGGAGTCGGCGGAGCTGCGCGCAGCGAAACGCCGCATCCGTGAACTCGAGACCGAGCTGCTGATCGTTCGGCAAGCGGCGAAGTTCCTCGACGAGGAGCGTCCCCGCCCAAAAGGCTCTTCCCGGTGATCGACCGCCTCGCCGACGCCGGGATCCCGATCGACCGTTGCTGCCGCGTCCTCGGGGTCGCGAGGCAGCACTACTACCGCGTCAAGCGGAAACCGATGACCCAGTCCGAGTTGCGCCGGCAATGGCTGACCGGACTGATCAGGGAGGTGCACGTCACCTCTCGCGGGACCTACGGATACCGTCGCGTCCACGCCGAGCTGACCATGGCGATGGGCGTCACCGTCAGCGACAAGACCGTGTGCAAGCTTATGCACCAAGCCGGAATCTACGGACTGCCCGGGCCGATCCGCACCAAGCGGCTCCGTGGTGTCGTCACAGCCGACGATCTCGTGAACCGGAAGTTCGCCCGGCCTCGTCCGAACGAGCTCTGGGTCACGGACATCACGCAACACCGCACGCGAGAAGGCTGGGTCTACTGCGCCGCCGTTCTCGACGCCTATAGTCGCCGCATCATCGGCTGGTCGATCGACTCCAAGCAGGACACCACGCTCGTCATCAACGCACTCGACATGGCCATCCGGAATCGTCGTCCGGAGCCCGGAGGGATCGTCCACGCGGACCACGGAACGCAATTCACCTCCTGGCTCTTCGGGGAGAAGATCCGCTCCGCCGGGCTGCTGCCCTCGTTCGGATCGGTCGGCGACGGGCTCGACAACGCGATGATGGAAAGCTTCTGGTCATCGATGCAAATCGAACTGCTGAACCGGAAGAAGTGGAAGACGAGGGTCGAGCTCGCCAACGCGATCTTCGAGTACATCGAGATCTTCCATAACCGTCAGCGCCGCCACTCCGCCCTCGGCTACCGCACACCCATCGAATACGAGACGCTCGACATCAATGACATCCCCGCCGCAGGTTAGCCACCCGGACTGGAACCGAATCCGTGGGGCAGGTCAAGTTGTCACCGATTCGTTCCTCACGCCCACACCATCGAGTCGATTTCCATGTCGGACGTCAAGAGCTGGGAGTACTACGGCACCTCAGACGAGCGGACCATCGATCGTGTCGGTTATGTGCGCGCCGTGGCGTGTGCGCTCGAGTTCCTCCGGCTCATGACGCCGATGACTCAGGATGATGTCCCGACGATCTTCAAGGTGAAGTACGTCGTTGGCTACCACGCGTTCTCATCCCTCAACCAACTGATCCCCGACCTGCCCACACTGCGTTGGCCCCTTAACGGGGAAAGCGCGCGCCACCTGCGAAACGACCTCGTCCACTACACCCCAAGGCACGACGTGCACGGCGCCCACCTGGACACGTCGAGACCGCGCGAAGCGCTCGTTGAGCACTACGCGACGAAGTCCTTCACCGACGTGGCTGCGCAGTTGGACATGTACCTTGGCGACCTGCTCGAGGAGACCGACACCCATCTGCGAAGCTGACCGCCCCAAGTGGCGGTCAGTACGCGCTGTACTTAAGGTCGCCCTTCCAGCTGACCTCGACATAGCCGTAGGCGCCTTCGCCATTCCAGATGACCGTGCCGACCGCACGCCCCAACAGGCGATACTCGCCTTGCGGGATGTACGGAGTGCCGCTCGACGCAGCGAAACCAAAGTAGCCCGTGTTGCCCCGAGGAATCTGCACGGTCTGGGTCACCTGCGTACCGCTGTTGTTGCGCAGACCGAACCGCAGCGCTTCAGCTTTACTCGAGTTCGTTGTGGCCCACGCTTTGATGGACGGTGAGCTCTGCCGGATGCGATACCGAGTGGTGTAGTAACGAATCGGGTTGGGCCCGTCGTTCACCTTCAGGAGCAAGGGCAGGTCGCCTGAGTTGAGTGTGACCATTGTGTTCCTCTCTATGAAACCGATGAGCGCCAAGCGCGGAGCTCAGTGAAGTCACTTCGTTCGATGATCGCGCGAAGAAAATCGCCGGTCAGATCATCTGGGTCAAACACCAGCTGCTCGAAGTGAGCCGACCGGCTTGCGTCGAGGTACAGCTTCGCGAGAGAGGTGGCAGTTGCCACGTCCCCGTCCGCGCCGGCACGAAGGATCGATTCCTCCATCGCCTCCGTCCAGCAATGGAGAGCAATGCCGAATCCGTACCCAGCTTGGAACTCGGCATCTGGCTCAACTACCTCTAGCGGAGGAGCTGACGGAAAGACGAAATCGCGTGGCAATGCATAGGGGAAGCTCGCGATTGCTGAGGCATACTCCTTCTCGACCTCAGACACGCCGTGAAAGGTCATCGGGTACGTCGACATGCGCCTCAGCCGTTCGCTGCCGGCTGGAGGACGAGCGTCTCCCCGATCGTCAGCACCGCCGTCTCTCGAGTCAGATCGTTCAAGGAAGCGAGGTCCCAGTTCTCGATGCAAAGGCGCGCTGCGATGTTGTCGAGCGTGTCCCCTTCTTCCACGGTGTAGACCTCCGGAACACCGGCCGCGTCACCGACCACGGTGCCAGTCGCGCCATCCGTAGGGCCGGTATCCACGGGCTCCCCCACCAAAGTCGCACTGCCGGGATTCGCATCTGATTGCGATCCATAACGGATCCACGCGACGCTGTCGCAGTTCGGATGCTTCGCCGTGGCCTCGTGGGGAGTGTCCTCTGAAGGTGTCTCATCTGGCTGATTCTCAGCCGCCTGTCGCGCTTCCTCGTAGGCTTGCGCGATCTTCTCACCACGAGTCAGCTCTGATTCGGATGGCTCCGATTGCGACGACTGAGATGGCTTCGGCGCCGGGGACGTGTCAATGAGCGGTGTGCAGCCGGTGATCAGAACGGCAACGACGACGCTCAGGACTCCCACTTTCACGCGTGTCGTTCTCATGATTGCCCCCCCCTCCAAAGATGCGTCAGGGCCGGTACGCGCGAGCGGCGGCGTCCTCGATGTGGGATCGCATCGGCGAAAGGTTCCCCTGCTCCTCGACGGGCTGGAAGACCTGCGTAGCCCACGAGTTTTGTGGATCCGCTACCGCGAGTACACGGGCCTCCGTGAGGGGCCATTGGGACGCGACATTGAGCCAGTAGGAGCGGCTCTCGTCGTCCCCGCGATCGGCCGCACCGACGACTGCGCGTTCGACGGCGACGAGCCACCAGATGTAGGCCGTCGCTTCTCCATCGCCCGAGAGCCAGCTCTCCTGGCCACCCTCGGGTGCCGATGTAGGAAACGGGCTGTCCGCGGGCAACTCGTACGGGAAGAGAATCGTGGCGTCCACGAACTCAGCCTCGAACGCTTCCTTCGTCACCGGACGTCGGGGCACCGTCTGGGGAACTTCCGTCGGTTCAGCTGCAGATGCGTAGCGTGTGAGCGTTGGGACGAGTGCTAGGCCGCCGAGTATTCCGGCCGACGTGAGGACCCCGCGTCGGCTGATTCCTTGAGTCATTGCGTCTCCTCGTGCAACGTGCGGAACGGTGATCAGACTTACTGCTTCGTACGGACGAGTCCGCTGTGCCACTGCGTCGTCGCAGTGAACGCCCCCATTATGCACGAGCGGCGTAAAACACAAAGTCGGACGTGACCCGTGTTCTGCGCTCACGCCTTGCGCACACTTAGCGCTACCCTGCGGACCTCTGAGGCAGTTTGTAGGAAGTCGCAACATGTCCCCCAAAAGGTCTACAGCGTCCAGCGAGCGCGGCTGTTAGGAATGAAAAACAAGCGGCAACTGCCGTGAGGGTGATGAGCATGACGATCATCGCGTTCGCGGCGGATCCGATCACGAGGGGCTGATCACGTCGCGCGACTGGGGGTACACCGTTGAAGCTGCACAGTTCGGCACCGCTGAGAATGTCGGCCGCGATCGCCGCCATGGCAATCGTTGCGGCAGGGTTTATGCCGTTCGGTTCGCCAAACGCAGAGGCGAGCCAGCCGGAGACACCAGCTCCTGCGCAGGACGATGCACTCACCGAGCGTGGCGTGCCAAACAGCCAGCGCGCTGAGCTCCTCGGTGGGGACTGGAAGACCAACGACGACGTAGTGCACACCGTCGTCGCTGACGCCGAAAAGATCGACGTCCTCACCGCCGAAGCGCGTGACGGGTACAAGTGGTCAACCACCGCTTCGCTTGTGCTCCCCCAGACAGACACCGATCGTTGGATCTCGAACTCATGTGTGACCACGAGCGGCGATCACCTTGCGCTCGTTTTCGCGCCACGAGCTGTCACGAACAGCGACGTGGGAATGTCGGCTGGCGCCGCGGCGGCGATCTTGGATATCCAGACCGGAGAGTGGACGCTGATCGATGGCGGGTACACGATGGCGTACTTCAATCCGGGCTGCGGCGATGACGACACAGTCACGCTGACGTCCTTCGATGCCACCTCATCGTCGACTTCAGTCACCGTCATCGACGCCGCCACAAAGGACGAAGTTCGTTCGGCGAAGTTGAAGGGTCAGGCGACGTCCGCGATTGCGGATGCCGAGGGCACCATCTTCGCCGCCGCTGACAAAGGCGTGGTCGCCCTAGATCGGAGTGGAAAGCAATCCCTCCTGGCGCGAACCACGGGAACAGCGTTCGATCTCGTTCTCGATGACGGGGGCCGCCTAGGGTATCTCGTTGCCGAAGGGGATCGAGCTGTCGCATACCTGGGCTCGCCGAGCGCGAAGAGCGCCGCTAAGCCCGTCGCTCGTGGACCGCTCGCTGGATCGGGGCTACAGCGTGCGCCGCAAGGCGGCGTTGTGCTGACGGGGCCGGACATCGCGCTCGTCGGGGCTCCTCGCGACGTGGCAAAGCTCGAGAACGCGACACCACACGCAGTCATCTCATCGACCGGGGCCATCGTCCTCAACGAGGTAAAGCCGGCCGGGCTCGCTCGCACTGGCGCACAAGCCGACGAGCTCGTCGACAAGATCGAGGTGAGCGCCACCGCGACGGCTTCGGATGAGGATCTGCTGTTCTCGCTGGCTCCTGACGCGAAGGAACTCGCTGCGGAAACGACCGAGCGATATGAGGCGCTCGTGGACCCTGAGGCGCCCTCCGGAAGCACAGCTCGAAGCCTCACCACCTCGTCGGCCGGCGACCCGAACGAGCTCCCCGAGAGCGAACGCACCTGCGCGGTCCCGCGGAATGACCCGAACAACCAGGCTTACCAGCCGAAGCCCAGGCAGGTCGAATGGGCGGTGAACCGGGCCGTCCTCGGCCAGCTCACTGAGACGCGTCCCGCGAACTGGCGCAACCTCGGAATGCCTTCGTACTCCGCACAAGGGTTGTTCCCTCGAGTGACTCTCGCGGGCGGGGGAACGATCCCTCCACAGATCTCTCTTGCCGTCCTGATGCAGGAGTCGAACCTGTGGCAGGCATCGCGGTTCACTTCCCCGGGCAACACAGGGAATCCCTTGATCGGCGACTACTACGGCAATCGCGGAACGCCGTGGGAGGTGCACTTCACGTACGCGGACTGCGGGTATGGCGTGGGCCAGATCACCGACGGCATGCGCCTCGCTGGCCGTGAACGAGCCGGCGAAGTCGCGCTGCCCTACAACCAACAGCGCGCCATCGCTCTCGACTACACCGCGAACATCGCGATGTCGGTGCGCATGCTGGGCCAGAAGTGGAACCAACTTGCTGCCAAGGGCATCACCATCAACAATGGCAGCGCGAACTACATCGAGAACTGGTTCGGCGCCGTGTGGGCGTACAACACGGGGGTGCAGCCGTCCGTCAACTTCGGGAATCCGGGGTGTGACCCGGGTCCCAACTGCACGGGAGCAAGCGGCACGTGGGGTCTGGGGTGGTCGAATAACCCCGTCAACCCCATCTACGCGGCGGCACGACAGCCGTTCCTCGAGGTGAGTGCGGCCGACGCAGCGACACCCCAGTACTGGCCTTACCCCGAGAAGATCATGGGCTTCGCTGCTTGGGGCCTTGAGCTTCCCCAGACCGTGTGGGCGGATCCGGATACGCGTACGTACCCCGCCGATTATGCGCACTCGTACCGGGTCGCGAACTGGCTCAGCACCGACAACTTCAATGGGGAGCTCAATCGATCTCAGGTAAAGCCGCCGCGCGAGTTGTTCTGCGAGACGAGCCGGAACCTGTGCGACCCGACAACGACGGCAGCATGCACGCTCTCCAGCAAAGAGTGCTGGTGGAACGGGAACGCGACATGGAAGCCCGACTGCTCGAACTACTGCGGGTACGGTTTCCAGCGTTTCCCTTCGTCATACACCACCGAGGCGTCCAGCATGGCGTCAACGCTGCCAGCACTGACGCTACGGTCGAGCTTCCTGCCGAACTGCGCAGCGGTGCCCAGCAATTGGCTGGTAGTTGATGACACCAAACACTCGAGTGCTCGGAACCCAGCCGACTGCACAACTCGCCCGTCGACAGGGAGCTTCGAATTCACCTTCCCGTTCGCCGAAGCGAACGGGAGCTACCCTGCCAAAATCGATGTGCACCAGCAGGGCGGCGGCTTCAACGGGCACTTCTACTTCGCGCGCATGCATAAGGAGAATGCTGACATCAACGCCGGCGATCGCCTCAAGGTGACCGGCGAGTGGAGCCTCGGACAATCGCTCAACCAGTGGACTCGAGTATGGGTGCACATGCCGAGCTATGCGGCGTGGACGCCTCAGGCCGGATACACCGTCACATACGGGCCGAACGAGTCCCAGACGCGCTACCTTCCTCAACGTCGATATGCGAACGAATGGGTACCGCTCGGAGTCTTCGACGTGAACGGCGTGCCGACGGTGTCGATGACTAACTTGGTGACGGACGTGAACCCTGAGGACCCACGCGGGGCGGGCATCGATGACGTTGCCTGGGATGCGGTGGCATTCGAGCCGCTCTCTTCTAAGCCTGAGCACTTCGTTGTCGCACTCGGCGACTCCTACTCCTCTGGTGAGGGCGCCGGCGCCTACGAGCCGTGGTCCGACAACAACGGCAACGACGCAGAGAAGCGCAACCGTTGCCACCAGTCGGACAACGCGTGGGTCCGGAAGAGCACGATCCCGGGCGAGACGCAGAGCATCGGGGCTTTGTCCGACGCGAGTAGCTCGAAAATGGACTTCCACTTCCTCGCCTGCTCCGGTGCCGAATCCGAGCACCTACTCCCCTACCATTCCGTCGCCGGCGCAAAGCCGAGTAACGGTTGGGGTGAGAACGGTAGGTTCGGGCAGAACGGAATGGTGAGCCAGATGGACGCGGGCTATCTGGACGAGAACACCACGCTCGTCACCCTGTCCATTGGGGGGAACGACATGCACTTTGCCGGCGTTATCTCGGAGTGCGCCGGCAGCACGGTCATGCCAGCCGGACACGACAACTGCAGTCACAAGATCCTCTCTGGCGATACGGATTCGATCGTCGTCGCTTCAGAAGAACGGCTTCAGTCGGAGCTTCCGGACAGCATCGACACAGTGCTCAATGAGGTTCGACTACGCGCTCCGAACGCGTCGATAGTGCTGATGGGGTACCCGAAGCTGTTCGAGACCGGATCAACGTGCATCACGGTTGCGGCTGTGAACAAGGGCTGGCTGAACGAGTTGTCGGACGGCATTCAGGATGTGATGGACTCCGCTACCGACGCGGTCGACTCACCTTCCGCGCGAGCGGTTTCCGTGTCGCCGCAGGCGGCGTTCGCGGGCAAGAACCTTTGCGTTGCGAACGGCTCTGGAATAACCGGCCTCGAGTTCGGTCTGACTCGAGGCGAGCCCGCGGTGTTCTTCGCGGGTGACTTCCGTATCGTCTCAACTCAGGGTGTCGTCTCACAGACCTCGGTGCATCCGAACAACCTTGGTACCGACTATTTCTCGTCGGCCCTGGAGGAAGCGCTTGTCGATCTCTACCCGTAACCGATATCGAGCCGCGGCGTTCGCTGGAGCCGCGCTCGCTGTGGGGCTGGCTGGATGCGCAACTAGCCCCACAGCGGAGGGTGTCGCGAACGGAGTGGTGTACTCCGGAGATGTCCTGCTCGACGACATCTCATCTGCGCTGGAGGTGACGGAGGCGGGTACAGTTGACGACTTCGTATCTCAGAACGGGATTGCGCTGACTGCCCCCAAACCGGAGGACGAAGTAGGGCTGCCCTGGGTGCTTGCACAGACCGCGTCCGATCGGGACCTTGAAGAGCGGTTCGGTGACCGTCAGCCGGATGGCGCTCGCGAGCCAACTGTCCTCGCGCTGGATACGGATGGCGAGGAGGGCGTGGTTCGCGTCTTCTTGCGAGTCGGAACGGCCGAGACCGTTGGGTTCGGTCCGACTTACTACGTCTACTTCGCGTGTGTCGACTACGCGATCGACTTGCGCACAAGCGACGTTGCCGCGGCGCGGGCGGAGTGCCCCAACTTGCCAGAGGCGCTCACCGACCTTGCCGAACCTCTGCCTGCGGACGTTGTCGCCGTCGGCGCAGCATGGCCTTGAGCAGGGCCACGTATCAGCGGGCCTGTCCGCGCATTGAAGACGGCCTCGCGGCGTCTCGTAAGACTGCCGGAGACTTGCCACATCGGTAGCCGCGGTCATGAGAGTGTCCCTCTTTGCGAGTGCCTGCGCAGGGCGCTGTCTAGCGCAAGCAAGACGGCCATCGACGCGTATGAGCGCGACAGCCGATATCCCTCTCTGCAGTGAGGCGGCGACCCGGAATCGCGAGCTTGGCACCGCCCACGTACATAGTTTCCGCGGGTCGGGAGCCCGCAAAAACGCTCACCTACGGAGACGCTTAGCGCCAGGGCCGGGCCGGAATGAGCCGATATCGGTCGCATTTTCATCGCACTGCTCCGTCACCTCCCGCACTCCCCCGTACTTCGACGTGCGGAAAGCGTAGAGACGCGTAGGCAAGCAGAGCGTGTTCACGTTTCTGCTCAGTTTGCTGGCGTTTCTGACACTTTTCTGCCCAGGAGCGAAACTGAAGCTCCCGAGATGCCTCGTTCTGCCCCATAATTCCGCGGACCTTGGAGTGGACGAAGCATTTGAAGCAAACTGGGTTTGGTTCGGTACGCGTAACTACGGAGCACTACGGAATTGCCCGATCCGCGGGATCATGCCGATTGAGCATTCGCCTCGGGCGGCAAGGCGTTGGGCGCCAGAACGCGGGCGCTTCACCTCTCCACCGGCGGTGCGGGTACGAGCTCGAGCTCGCCAGACCTCCCCGTCCTTCCACGCTGTCACATTGCCAAGCGCGCCTACCGCAAGTGGCGGGCGGCCTGCCATCAGGCGGCCTCCTGCGCATCGAGCCACGCGTCGACGTCGCTTTCGCGGTACCGAACGCGACGCCCCACGCGGAGGAACTTCGGGCCGTAGTCCCTGGTACGCCAGTCTTCGATGGTGCGGACGGGGACCTGGAGATACTCCGCCAGCTCGGTCTGCGTCAGGAGGCGGCGGCTGGAGGCGGTGTTGTTTTCGCTCATGCCTTCCACATGCCCGGTATTCCTGCGGGCGCGTTCGGGCTCAGTCCGTAGTCGTCGAGACGGCACAACGGCCAGGGGCGGCAAACCAGCTATGTCCGGCCAATAAGTGGACAGCTCGCTGGGTTGCTCATCGTGCTCAGACATGTCGCGCTCCTCACCAGCCGCCAGATGTCGCGGCTATCGGAGTCGAATGCGTAGGGCGGGTGGGACTTGAACCCACGATCGTCGGGTTATGAGCCCGCTGCCTTGACCAGCTTGGCCACCGCCCCCTGTGGAGAGAAGCCTAACGCGGCCGGCGTTCGTCGTCCTTCACGGGCGGCTCCGGCCACACCTTCGACACGGCTTCGGTGAGCCGGATGGATCCGGTCGAGGGATGAGGATCACCGGCGCCGCTGCCGCGCTGAATCGGGATCTCCTGGCTCTCGCTCACGACTTGCGGGTGATACCGGGCGAGCTGGAACACTCCGGCGATCGCGAGCGCCCCCGCGATGGCGAAGCCGATGTAGGCGCCGAGCGGCGCGCCCTGTGCCTCGTTCAGCACGGCGAGACCGATCGCGATCGCCACGATCGGGTCGATGACGGTGAGACCGGCGATGACGAGGTCGGGCGGACCCGACGAGTACGCCGTCTGCACGAAATACGCACCCATGGCCGTGCCGACGAGGAGACCGACGACGCACAGGACGGTCAGCCACTCGAAGTCGCCCGACTTGATCCTGCTGATGACGACCTTGGCGAGCGTGGCCACGAAGCCGTAGACGATGCCGGCCGCGACGATGTAGAACAGGGCCCGCGTGCGCTTGCGGAGTGTCACCCACAGCACGCCCAGGACGACGACGACACCGAGCAGGATGAGCAGAACGGTGATCAGCTGCGGGTCGGACACGCCACGATCCGTGGCGTACAGCGCCGCCACGGTGACGAAGACGAAGATCCCGCCCACACACAGCGCGATCGCGATGATCGAGCGCCGGGTGGGCTTGTGGCCGCTGATCCGCGCGTTCAGAAGGGTCGTGATCACCAGTGAGATCGCACCGATCGGCTGCACGAGGATCAGCGGCGCGAACGACAGCGCGGCGAGTTGGCAGACGATCGCCAGGCCCAGCATCACCGTCCCCAGCACCCAGGACGGTCGACCCAGCAAACGCACGAGCTGGCCGCCGGTGAGGCCTGCCGTTCCCTCTCGGGCGGTCTGTGCCTCGACCTTCTGCACGCCGCGGTGCTGATACTGCGCACCGAACGACATGAACACCGCACCGAGCACCGCGAGCGGGATGCCGATGAGAATGGCGGGATCGCGGAACACGCCGACGAGCTCGTCGGTGAGGTCGCTGATGGACGTCGCCAGGTGAAGCACGCCTCGACGATACCCGGCTCCCCGCTCGATAGGCTGGCGACGTGGCCGTACGACCGATTCGCATCATGGGCGATCCCGCCCTCCATTCCGTCGCAGCACCGGTGGACGAGGTGACCGACGAGATCCGCGACCTGGTGGCGGACATGTTCGAGACGATGGATGCCGCGCCCGGCGTGGGCCTCGCCGCACCCCAGGTCGGCGTGGGCCTGCGCATCTACACGTACACCTACCAGGATGACGACGGGGCGCCGTGGCGGGGCGTGATCATCAACCCCGAACTGTGGATGACCCCGCCCGAGCCCGGCTCCCCCGACCCCGACGACGAGTCGGAAGGGTGCCTGTCGTTCCCGGGCGAGCGCTTCCCACTCCGACGCTCCGACGAGGTACGCGTCACCGGCACGGACCTCGACGGATCACCGGTCGACATCCGCGTCGACGGCTGGCGCGCGCGGATCATGCAGCACGAGTTCGATCACCTCAACGGCATCCTCTATATCGACCGCCTCGACGACGGCGACTGGAAGACCACGCAGAAGATCGCGCGCAAACGCGGATGGGGCAAGCCCGGGAACCAGTGGGTTCCCGGCGTGGACGACCTCGACGCCTGAGTGCGTCAGCCGCGGTTGCGTCGAAAGCGCGCTTCACGCGCGGCGACGTGCCAGCCGACCCCCGTCGTCACGGTCGCGAAGGATACGAGGAGCCCGAAGAAGGACGCCCCCTGGTCCAACCCGTAGGTGCGCCCGTACGCGACGGCCGACAGAAGGAAGACGATCAACGCCACACCGGCGACGACCGCGCCCACGATCTCTCCCATGCTCCACCGCGATTCGGTGCGCTGTGCACTCTGCATGGGTTCAGTGTGCGCGGACCTGCACTCCTGCGCAATGAGGAAGAGTTGAACGGTGTCGGATCGTGGCGGATGCCGGTGGCGTGTGGTGCAGACGGTCGCCGATGACGACTGCATCGCTGAAGGCACGGCATCCTCGAGACGACGAAGGCCCGGTACCGCGATGCGGTCCGGGCCATTCTCGTGGCTCCCCGGCTTGGACTCGAACCAAGAACCTATCGGTTAACAGCCGATTGCTCTGCCAATTGAGCTACCGAGGATCAGTCACCCGTGCGCGGGCAACTCCCCTATCGTAGCAAAGCCCGACGGGTGCTCATGACATCAGACGGCGATACGCGTCGACTCGTCCGGAGTCCACGACAGGTGATCGAGGTCCGGCCCGACACCCACCGTGTGGCCGGCGCGCAGGACGAGGATGCCTGCACCGAGACCCTCCACCAGCTCGCGTTCGTTCGTCACGGCGACGAGCGCCATCCCGTCGATCACCCGCCGCGAGAGGGCCTCCAGCACGGCGGGGCGGACGTCGACGTCGAGGTTCGCGTACGGCTCGTCGGCGATGAGGACAGTCGGGTCGAGCACCAGGCTCCGCGCGATCGCGACCCGCTGCCGCATCCCTGAGCTGAGCTCGTAGGGGTACTTGTCCGACGAGCCGATCGGAAGGTGCAGCTCGTCGAGCAGACTGGCGACGCGCAGGGCGAGCGCACGCTCGTTGACCTTCCGGTCCCGCGTCGTGATGGGTTCTGCGACGATCTCCGCAACCGTGAGTCGGGCGGGCAGGTGCGCGTTGGAGCCCTGCGCGAGGTAGCCGGTGCGGAAGGTCCGGATCCGCCGCGCGCGGCCCCGTGCACGCAGCGGGATGCCGGCGACCTCGGCCGCACCGCCCACAACCGTGAGGTCGCGCGGTTCGGCGCCCGCGAGCGCTGCAGCCAGGCTCGACTTGCCCGAACCGGTCGCGCCCATCACCGCGACCGACTCCCCCGGCGCGAGCCGGAAGGTCACCCCATCGACGACACGGACGCCCGCAGACGAGCGCGCGATCGACAGGTCGTCGCAGCGGATGGCCGCTTCGGGATCATTCGCTCGCACCATGCGTCCATCCTGCCCGCTCCGACGGTGCGTTGCTATCCGACCTCGGTCAGCACGCGCCGACGCTGGTCGAGCTCCCGGAGCGCGACGCGGACGCGCCGACCCTCCTCGGAGTCCGCGGGTACGCGTTGGACCGCTCCCAGCAACTGCGCCTTCTCCTGGTCGATCGCGCGCAGCCGCAGCCGGCGGCACAGAGCGAACGCCGAGGCTTTCGCCCCCGCCTCCGTCAACGCCGGGAACGAGGAGGTCAGCAGTTCGGCCGCGAGAGAGCGGTACGGTTCGCGCGTGGCATCCACCGCCGCCGTGGCCCACCCGACACGGGTCCGGTCGGGCTGGGTCAGCACAGCCTGCCGTACGGCCTCGAGCGCGGGATGCTGCATCGGGAGCGCCAGGGCCGCATCGACCTCCGCCGCATCGATCGTGTGGCCGTACTGGAGGATTCCCATGAGAGCGTCGCGCTCCAACGAGACCGCCGCAGATGCGGGGAGCGTGGCGACGGTCACGCGGACCATCTCAGGCGCCCCTGCCGCCTGCACCTCGACGGGCGGCGAGGCGTTGTCGCGCGATGCGCGGCTGCCGCGGGCTGCCCGCTCGACGGCGGGCGTCACCTCGCCCAGGTCCATGCCGAGCTTGCGCGCCAGCACCCGCGTGTATCCCGGCCGAAGCGACGAGTCGCGGATCTCCGCCACGATCGGCGCCGCAGCACGCAACGCCCCGACACGCCCCTCGACGCTGCCGAGGTCGAAGCCCGCGAGCTTCTGATCGATGACGAACTCGAACATCGGCGCCTTCGCATCCATCAGCGCGCGAACGGCGCCATCACCCCGGTTCAGTCGCAGGTCGCACGGATCGAGCCCGTCCGGCGCGACGGCCACGTAGGTCTGCGCAGCGAAGCGCTTCTCGTCGGCGAATGCGCGCAGGGCCGCCTTCTGACCTGCGGCATCCGGATCGAAGGTGAAGATGACCTCGCCCGACGCGTCGTCATCGCCCATCACTCGACGCAGCACCGAGATGTGGTCGGAGCCGAATGCCGTACCGCAGGTCGCGATCGCCGTCGTGATGCCGGCGAGGTGGCAGGCCATCACGTCGGTGTAGCCCTCCACGACGACCACCCGATGCGACCGGGAGACGTCCTTCTTGGCGAGGTCGAGGCCGTACAGCACCTGCGCCTTCTTGTAGATGGGCGTCTCGGGGGTGTTCAGGTACTTGGGGCCCTGGTCGTCGTCGTACAGCTTGCGGGCGCCGAAGCCGATCGTCTGACCCGTCAGGTCGCGGATGGGCCAGACAACCCGCCCCCGGAAGCGGTCGTAGACGCCGCGCTGCCCCTGGGAGACGAGTCCCGCGGTTGCCAGCTCCTCGTCCGAGAACCCCTGGGAGCGGAGGGCTTCGCGCATGTTGTTCCACCCCTTGGGCGCGTAGCCGATCCCGAAGTGCGCCGCCGCCCCGGCGTCGAAGCCGCGCTCACCGAGAAAGCGTCGACCCGTCTCGGCTTCGGGGCTCGCCAGCTGCGAACGGAAATACTCGGCGGCAGCGGTATTCGCTTGGTACAGGCGCGTCCGCCCGCTGGTCTCGGGCGCCGGTCCACCGTCCTCGTAGTGGAGGGTGTAGCCGATCCGACCTGCCAGTCGCTCCACCGACTCGGTGAAACTCAGGTGGTCCATCGCGCGCAGGAACGAGTACACGTCTCCCGACTCACCGCATCCGAAGCAGTGGTAGTAACCGACCTGCGGTCGCACGTGGAAGCTCGGGCTGCGCTCGTCGTGGAACGGGCAGAGGCCCTTGAGCGATCCGACACCGGCAGACTTCAGGGCGACGCGCTCCCCCACGATGTCGGCGATGTTCGTGCGGGCCTTCACCTCATCGACATCCGCCTGGAGGATGCGGGCCATCAGAGACCTTCGATCGGCTCGGGCAGTGCGAAGCCGCTGGATGCCACGACACGCGAACCCGCCGGCCACAGGCCGAGCTCGCGCAGATCCACTGCGCCGACCAGCGCGGAATGCCACTCGATGGCGAAACGGTCGGTGAGGGTCGCGACCTGGTCGACGACGACACGCTTGCGCTCCGCATCGGTCCGACTCGCCGCGAAGTCGACCGCGTGAACCCGATCGAGGTGCTCGGGGCGCTCGAGAAGAGCGGAGGCGAGGCGCTTCAGGACGCGACGCTGCTCCTTGTAGAGCCCTTTGCGTCCATCGATGGAGACGACGAACGCGCCGATCGTCCCCTTGAGGACCGCCATCTCCGCCTCGATGACCCGCGGTACGACCATGCGGCCACGGTAACGGGTGAGCGCGGGGGTGTCGTAGTGCTCACGGGTGGCGGCGGTCGCGGCGCGTGCGAAGCGGCCGATGAAGTCGGAGGTGAGGTTCTTGAGCCGGGCGACCGACGCGCGCGTCCCGTCGAACTCCGTCATCCACTCGGGCAGTCGAACGAGCCGGTAGAGGGCGTCGGCGAGCTCGTCCCGACTGAAGCCGAGACCCACCCACGACTGGATCGCGGTCAGGAGGGATTCGCGCTCCCGCGCATCGGCCAACCGACGCGGGTCGAGGTACCCGTTCAGCACGGCGTCCTCGAAGTCGTGGACCGAGTACGCGATGTCGTCGGACAGGTCCATGACCTCCGCTTCGATGCACCGCACGCGGCCGGGAGCGCCCTCGCGCATCCAGGCGAAGACGTCCTCATCCTCGGCGTACACGCCGAACTTCTGACGCCCTCCCGGGTCGGGGATCGCATGATCCGCCGTCCACGGGTACTTGCAGGTCGCGTCGAGGCTGGCCCGTGTCAGGTTCAGTCCGAAGCTGCGCCCGTCCTCGTCCACGACCTTGGGTTCCAGTCGCGCGAGGATGCGGAGCGACTGCGCGTTGCCCTCGAATCCGCCGATGTCCTCGGCCCATTCGTTGAGTGCACGCTCGCCGTTGTGACCGAACGGCGGGTGTCCGAGGTCGTGGCTCAGACACGCGGTGTCGACGACGTCGGGCGACAGCTCCAGCGCGATCGCGAGCTCACGACCGACCTGCGCCACTTCGAGCGAATGCGTGAGCCGGTTGCGAGCGAAGTCCGCGGGGCTCGCGGGGCTCAGCACCTGCGTCTTGGCCGCGAGTCGGCGGAATCCCGCCGAGTGCAGCACCCGGGCGCGGTCGCGCGCGAATCCGTCGCGCTGCGAGCGATGCCGCTCCGGGTGGAAGCGTTCGGCGTCGGAGTCCACGTACCCGGCGGGACGTCCGGGCGCGACCCCGACCCCGCTCGCCAACTCAGCCGCCACTGGTGTCGAGCTCCGCATCGGCGAGTGCGGTGGATGCCGCGTGGCCGATCTCCCGCGAGTCCAGCCAGCCGTCGGGCAGTGCGGGTCGCTTCGGCGTGCCGGCACGTCCTCGCTGTCCCTCGGCGGCGGCACCCGGGTAGGGCGCGCCGAGGTCGAGCTCGCCGAGCAGGTCGTCGATCTCGGTGAGCGAGGATGCGGTGGCCAGCTTCGCGCGCAGGTCTCCGCCTACGGGATACCCCTTGAAGTACCAGGCGACGTGCTTGCGGATGTCGCGGCACCCGCGATCCTCGTCCTCGAAGAACTCCACGAGCAGTTCGGCGTGACGGCGGAAGGCTGCGGCCACGAACCCGAGGGTGGCATCGACGGGGTCCGCGGCGTCGCCGGAGCCGAGCTCACGGGCGAGGTCGCCGAAGAGCCAGGGACGGCCGAGGCACCCGCGGCCGACGACGACACCGTCACAGCCGGTCTCGGTCATCATCCGACGGGCGTCCTCCGCCGACCAGATGTCGCCGTTGCCGAGGACGGGGACGCTCGTCACCGTCTCCTTGAGCTTGGTGATCGCCGACCAGTCGGCGTTGCCGGAGTAGAACTCGGAAGCCGTGCGAGCGTGCAGCGCGACGGCGGCGACGCCGGCGCCCTCGGCGATCCGGCCGGCCTCGAGGTAGGTCAGGTGATCGGAGTCGATGCCCTTGCGCATCTTCACCGTGAGCGGAACGGACCCCGCCGCTGCCGCGGCGCGCTCGACGATCTCGCGGAAGAGCTCGGTCTTCCACGGCAGCGCGGCGCCGCCGCCCTTGCGCGTCACCTTGGGGACGGGGCAGCCGAAGTTCAGGTCGACATGATCAGCGTGGTCTTCGTCGACGATGATCCGGACGGCCGCCTCCACGGTGGCCGGGTCCACGCCGTACAGCTGGATGGATCGCGGCGTCTCGGACTCGTGGTGGCGGATGAGGCGCATCGTCGTGGCGTTGCGCTCGACGAGCGCGCGCGTGGTGATCATCTCGCTGACGTACAGTCCCGCGCCGTACTCGCGGCACAAACGGCGGAACGCGGTGTTGGTGATCCCCGCCATGGGTGCGAGCACGACGGGCGCGTCGAGCGTGATGGGCCCGATGCGCAGGGGCGCGGGGGGTGCGACGGTCGTGGACATATCCTTCCCATTCTCCCAGACGGCGAGCGCTCCCGGCATCGTCCCGCGCCCTATCGTGGAGACATGACCGAGAGTGCCTCCCTCCGCGAGATTCCGTTCACCACGGCCGATGGGGAGGAGAAGACGCTCGGCGACTTCGGTGACAAGACCTTCCTGATCGTCAACGTCGCCTCCAAGTGCGGCCTCGCCCCGCAGTACGAGCAGCTCGAGGAGCTCCAGCGGCAGTACGGCGATCGGGGCCTGCAGGTCATCGGTTTCCCCTGCAACCAGTTCATGGGTCAGGAGCCCGGGTCGATGGAGGAGATCCTCGACTACTGCGCCGTGAACTGGGGCATCACGTTCCCCATCATGGACAAGGTTCGCGTCAACGGCTCCCACGCGGCTCCCCTCTACAAGGCGCTGAAAAAGGCGCCCAACGCCGAACGCGCCAAGGGCCCGGTGATGTGGAACTTCGAGAAGTTCCTCGTGACGCGGGGCGGCGAGCTGCACCGCTTCCGCCCCCAGACCAAGCCGAACGAGCCCGAGGTGATCGCCGCGATCGAGGGCGCACTCACCTGAGATCCCACGGACGACGAAGGCCGCATCCCGGGACAGGGATGCGGCCTTCGTCGTCGGGGCTGCGGTCAGCTCGCGGCGGGCTCCTCCGCGCGCTCGGCCCACACCTGGCGGGCGATCTGCGCGAACGCCGCGGCAGGCTGCGCGCCGCTCACGCCGTACTTTCCGTCGATGACGAAGAACGGCACACCCTGGATGCCGTAGGCCTGCGCCTGCGCCTGGTCGGCGCGAACGGCTTCGAGGTAACGGCCCGACTCCAGCGCTTCGCGGGTGGCCTCGGCGTCGAGACCGACATCACCGGCGAGCGCAACGAGGTCGTCGATCTTCCCGACGTGACGGCCTTCGGTGAAGTACGCCGACATGAGGCGCTCGGTCATCTCCTTCTGCATGCCCTGCTCTTTCGCGAAGTGCAGCAGCTCGTGGGCCTTGACCGTGTTGGTGTGCTTCAGGATGTCGAAGCGGTAGCCGAGGCCCGCGTCGGCGGCGACGCCGGTCACGCGCTCGAGCATCTGCTCCACCTGATCGGCCGGCATGCCCTTGTGATGCGCGAGGAAGTCGATCTCGCTGCCCTCGAAGTCGACGGGGGTGTCCGGCGAAAGTTCGTAGGAGTGGAAGGTCACCTCCACCTGGGGGGCGTCGGCATCCTCAGCGATCTCGGCGAGACCGGTCTCGAGGTTGCGCTTTCCGATGTAGCACCACGGGCAGGCGATATCGCTCCACACGTCGATCTTGATGGCATCCGTCACACCCCGTGCAACGTCGTCCGCCCCTCGCGGTATTCCCTGCTCCCCTCCTAGGCTTGCGGGATGCTGTCGGCCGACGATCCGCTCCCGTTCCGTCCGCAGCGCGTCGTCATCGCGGGCACCACCGGCGTCGGCAAATCCACTCTCGCCCGCCGCCTGGCGGATGTCTGGACGCTCGAGTACACCGAGCTCGACTCGCTCTTCCACGGCCCGGACTGGACCGTGCGACCGGAGTTCCTGAGCGAGGTCCGCCGCATCGCCGAGGGCGATCGCTGGGTGTCGGAGTGGAACTACTTCAGCTCGGGCGGCGGTCAAATCCTCGGCGAGGGCGCCGACCTCGCGATCTGGCTCGACCTGCCCCGGCGGATCGCCCGGGCCCGGCTGCTTCGCCGCACCTTGCGCCGCCGCATCCGTCGTGAACAGCTCTGGAACGGCAACATCGAGCCGCCGCTCTCGACCGTCTTTCGCGACCCCAGTCACATCCTCCGTTGGGAGATGCGCACTCACGCGACCTGGAAGACGCGGATGCCGGTGGTCGCCGCCGAGTACGAGCTTCCCGTCGTGCACTTGAGGAATCCACGCGAGGTCGATCAGTGGCTCGCCGGACCGGCGGCGGACGCCGCTCGCTGAGCCTCAGGACGCGGTGGGGGCGTCCTTCGCTCCGCCGAAGCGGCGGTCACGGGAGAGGTAGAGCTCGATCGCCGCCCACAGATCGGTGCGAGAGAAATCGGGCCAGAGCGTGTCGAGGAAGACCATCTCGGCGTAGGCGGCTTCCCAGAGAAGGAAGTTCGAGGTCCGCTGCTCCCCGCTGGAGCGGACGAACAGATCGACGTCGGGCATGTCGGGCACATACAGGTGACGACGGAGCGTCTTCTCCGTGATGGCGGAAGGCTTGAGGCGTCCCCGGGCGATTTCCTCCCCCATGGCCCGCATGGCGTCGACGATCTCGTGCCTTCCCCCGTAGTTCACGCACATGGTCAGGGTGAGACCCGTGTTGCCCGCCGTCAGCTGCTCGGCGTACTGGAGCTCTTTGATGACCGAACCCCACAGCCGCGGCTTCCGCCCCGCCCAGCGGATGCGGACATCCCACTCGTTCAGCTGATCGCGGCGGCGGTGGAGCACGTCGCGGTTGTACCCCATGAGGAAACGCACCTCTTCGGGTGACCGTGCCCAGTTCTCGGTCGAGAAGGCGTACACGCTGAGGTGCTTCACCCCGGCCTGGATCGCCCCGGCCACCACGTCGAGCAGCACTTCCTCGCCGGCGCGGTGCCCCTCGATCCGGGTGAGGCCCCGACGGTTCGCCCAGCGGCCGTTGCCGTCCATCACGATCGCGACGTGCCCGGGAACCGCACCCTTCGGGAACGCGGGCGGATGGATGCCCGTCCAGTCCAGCGCGCGGTAGGGAACCGCATCGCGGTGGGTGTAGGGCTTGGGACTCACCGTGGGGCCTCCAGGTGTGAGAGGGATCGGATGCCGCGCTCGAGGTGGAACTGCGCGTACGCCGAAATGAGACCGGACGACGCGGCGGAGGCACCTGCGGACGCGGCATCCACGACGTCCCACTCCCCCGCGAGCAGTGCGCGCAGCAGGTCCCCCGTCTCCGGCGCGATGCGCGCGGACCCCGTCGGTGCGCACGCACTGCAGACGACGCCGCCGAGCTGCGCGACGAACCACTCGTGCGGTCCGGGAGCGCCACAGCGGGCGCACGCCTGCAGCGACGGCGCCCAGCCCGAGAGCGACATGACCCGCAGGAGGTAGGAGTCGAGCACCGATCGCGAGGCGTGCTCACCCCGCGAGAGCGCCCGAAGGCCGCCGAGTAGGAGCAGGTACTGCTGTGGCGTCGCCTCCGCCTCGTTCAACCGATCGGCAGTCTCGGCCATGGCGGATGCCGCGGTGTACCGCTCGTAGTCCGGGACGATGTCGGCGCCGTAGGCCCCGAGCGACTCTGCCTGCTGCACGATGTCGAGGGAGCGCCCCTTGTACAGCTGGACGTCGGCCACCATGAACGGCTCGAGCCGGGCACCGAAGCGGGAGGACGTTCGCCGCACGCCCTTCGCGACGGCGCGGATCTTGCCGTTCCGGCGGCTCAGCATCGTCACGATGCGGTCCGCCTCCCCCAGCTTGTGGGTGCGCAGGACCACGACTTCGTCGCGGTATGTCGGCATCCATCCATTATCGCGTGACGGGGCACAATGAAGGCGTGACCGAGTCGCAGTTCCTGATCCCGCTCTGGGCCGACCTCACCGCCGTCGGGCTGGGCGGCGTCCAGGGCGCCCTGTTCGCGTCGGGATTCGTCGGACAGCGACGGCTCGATCTGCTGGGCGTCGCCATCATCGGCATCGTCATGGGACTCGGCGGCGGCATGATCCGCGACCTCCTGCTGAACACGACGCCGGTCGCGCTGCAGAGCAACTGGTACCTGCTGACGGTGACGGGCGCAGCGCTCGTGGGAATGCTCCTCGCCGGCGTCTTCCACCGTCTGAACGCGGTGATCGTCGCCCTCGACGCCGTCGCCATCGGCATGTTCGGCGCGCTCGGCACCACGAAAGCCCTCGCCCTGGGGCTGCCCGCCATCCCCGCCCTGTTCGTCGGCGTGTGCGCCGCCGTCGGCGGCGGTCTCCTCCGCGACGTCTTCATGGGACTGCCCGTCGCCATGATGCACGTCGGGTCGCTCTACGCGATCGCCGCCGCCGGTGGATGCGCCGTCCTCGTCACCCTCGACATCGTCGGCGTCGAGGCGGTGCCGGCGGCGATCGCGTGCATCGCTGTCACCGCCGTCATCCGCGTCCTCGCCGTCGCATTCGACATCTCCCTGCCCGAGCAGCGGGCGCTCTACCGCCGCAAGGTCGCCGTCGAGACCTCGACGATTCCGATCATCAAGCCCTGACGGCGACCGCTGCGGCGATCAGACGCCGGCGAGCTCGGCGTGCGCGCGGGTTCGGATCGCGCGGTTCACCGCCGAGACGATCGCCTTGAGGCTGGCCGTCGAGATGTCACCGTCGATGCCGACCCCCCACAGGCGCTGGTCATCGACCTGCAGCTCGACATAGGCGGCCGCGTGGGCGTCACCGCCCGCGCCGAGCGTGTGCTCGACGTAGTCGTACAGCGAGATGTCGAAGCCACGCTCGCGCAGCACCGTCAGGAAGGCGGCGATCGGGCCGTTGCCGCTGCCGCGGGCGGCGACGCTCTCGTCACCGTCGCGGAGGGTCACGTCGAGGCTGACATCACCCGACATATCGCTCTGCGTCCGCGTCGACAGGAGCTCGAAACGTCCCCACTTGTCGTCGTCGGCCGCCGCCGGCAGGTACTCGTCGGAGAAGATCGACCAGATCTGACCGCTGGAGACTTCACCACCCTCGGCATCCGTCTTCGCCTGCACCACACCGGAGAACTCGATCTGCAGCTTTCGCGGCAGATCCAGCGCGTGATCGCTCTTCAGCAGGTACGCGACGCCGCCCTTGCCCGACTGCGAATTGACCCGGATGACCGCCTCGTAGGAGCGGCCCAGGTCCTTCGGGTCGATCGGCAGATACGGCACCGCCCATTCGATGTCGTCGACCGACACACCCGCCGCCTTCGCGCGGGCATCCATCGCCTCGAAGCCCTTCTTGATGGCGTCCTGGTGCGAACCGCTGAAGGCCGTGAAGACCAGGTCGCCCGCCCACGGGCTGCGCTCGGGCACGGGCAGCTGGTTGCAGTATTCGGCTGTGCGCTTGACGTGGTCGATGTCGCTGAAGTCGATCTGCGGGTCGATCCCCTGCGTCAGCAGGTTGATGCCCAGCGCGACGAGGTCGACGTTGCCGGTGCGCTCGCCGTTGCCGAAGAGGCACCCCTCGATGCGATCGGCACCGGCCATGTAGCCGAGCTCGGCCGCGGCGATCGCCGTGCCGCGGTCGTTGTGCGGATGCAGCGACAGGATGACGTTCTCACGATGGGCCAGGTGACGGCTCATCCACTCGATCGAGTCGGCGTACACGTTCGGCGTCGCCATCTCGACCGTCGCCGGCAGATTGATGATGACCTTGCGCTCGGGCGTGGGCTCGAAGACCTCGATCACCTGGTTGCAGACATCGACCGCGAACTCGAGTTCGGTGCCCGTGTAGCTTTCCGGCGAGTACTCGTAGTAGACCGTGGTCTCGGGAATCGTCTTCTCGTACTCCCGGCACAGCCGCGCGCCCTCGAGCGCGATGTCGATGATGCCCTGCTCGTCGGTGCGGAAGACGACCTCGCGCTGCAGCACGCTCGTGGAGTTGTACAGATGCACGATCGCCTGCTTGGCGCCCGCGATCGACTCGTACGTCCGCTTGATGAGGTGCTCGCGTGCCTGGGTGAGCACCTGAATCGTGACGTCCTCGGGGATCAGGTCTTGTTCGATCAGCTGCCGCACGAAGTCGAAATCGGTCTGACTCGCGCTCGGGAAGCCGACCTCGATCTCCTTGTAGCCCATGGCGACCAGGAGCTCGAACATGACGCGCTTGCGCTCGGGGCTCATCGGATCGATGAGCGCCTGGTTGCCGTCACGCAGGTCGACCGCGCACCAGCGTGGAGCGACCTCGATGCGCTTGCTCGGCCACGTGCGGTCGGGCAGCTCCACCCGGATCTGCTCGTGGAAGGGACGGTACTTGTGAACCGGGGCGGTGGTGGGCTTCTGGTTGTTTCGCATGGTGTGGCTTCTTCTCTCGTCTACGTGGTTCGGGCCCACGGAAAGCTCCGCGACGAGAGTGGCCCTGTTACTGCGAGGTCTCGTCGCGGCAGCTAAGAAGGAGAAGCCTGCCGGAGCGCATGCCCCCACGTTACACCGGAACGACCCGGCGTACCCCCGGGACGTCACACCACGGGTGAGACGGTCGCGTGCTCGTCGACACTTTGGGTACATGAAGCATCCGCGCCTCGCGCTCGCCCTCCCCCTGGCCGCCGCTCTCCTGCTCACGTCCTGCGCCACACCGGCCTCCGCCGGGGCGGGAGGCACCGCACCCGATGCTCCCGCCGGCGCCTCCTTCGGCTCCACCCTCCCGGGAGCGCCCGCGGGCGACGTCATCGGTCAGGGCACCGTCATCGACACCGGGTCGGGCGCGGAGCTCTGCCTCGGCGCCGTCGCCGAGTCGTATCCCCCGCAGTGCAGCGGCATCCCGATCGCGGGCTGGTCTTGGGACGGGCTCGACGGCGCCGAATCCGCCGGCGACACGACTTGGGGTTCGTACGCCGTCCAGGGTGGGTATGACGGGAAGACACTCACCCTCACGCAACCTCCCATCCTCCTGGCGCTCTACGACCCGATGATGCGTGAGGACCCCACCGACGGGCGCGCCGGCAAGGCGACCGACGACGACGTCGACGCGGTGCAGGCCACGGCGCCTGACCTGCTCGGCGAGGCCTACCTCGGGTCATACCCCGAGGGCGGCTGGGTGTGGCTCGACGTGGTCTGGGATGACGGCACCCTGCAGCAGGCGGCCGACGACGATTTCGGCACGGGCGTCGTCGTGGTGCGCTCCGCACTCACCGAAGTCGGGTGACCGCGGTCACGGCAGGAGCGCGAGCTTTCCGCCGGGATGGCCGCCCATGAGCAGAGCGGCCGCCTCCCGCGCGTGAGCGAGCGGGAACGTCCGCGCCACGGGCACCTCGAGGAGCCCACGTTCGGCGAGGTCGATCAGGGCCGGCCGAGCGGCGTCGCGGAACACGGCGCTCGCCTTCTTCATCCCGCCGATGGCGACGATGCCGTCAGGTTCCACCCGGTCAGCGCGGACGATGGTGATGATGCGGCCCCGATCGCGCACCAGCGCGAGGGACGACGCGATGGCCTCGTCGGTCCCGACCGCGTCGAGCGCCGCGACGAACGGCGCAGCCGCGGCATCCGTCGCCCGATCGATGAGGCCGTCGCCGTAGGTGATCGGGATGCCGCCGTAACGGCGGACCACGTCGGCATTGCCCTCGCTGGCTGTCCCCACCACCCGGATGCCGCGCACGGCGGCCTGCTGCAGGAAGCTCACCCCGACGGCGCCGGACGCGCCGTGCAGCAGCACCGTGTCACCCGAGCCGGCGCCGCTGAGTTCGACGAGCTCGGCGGCGGTGGCGCCCGCGAGCAGGAGATTGGCCGCTGCAGGATGGGTGAGCGTCGTCGGCTTCGCGAACACCTTCGCGGCCGGCACGGTGAGCTCGCCCGTGTATCCGCCGCTCACCCGGAAGGCGATGACCTCGTCGCCGACCCGCGCCGGGCCCGACCCGATTTCGGTGTCGGGACCGAGCGCCGTGATCTCGCCAGAGACCTCGTAGCCGATCGGCGCGGGGAAGGTCCCGCCGGGCCCGCTGCTGTACTTCACGTCGGCGGGGTTCATGCCCGCCGCATGCACCCGGATCGTCACCTCACCGGGCTTGGGCGCGGGCACGTCGACCTCGCGGAGCTCCCACGCCTCGATCCCGCCCGGTCCCGTCGCCATCCATGCCTGCGTCATGATGTCCTCCCGTGGATCGTCGGCGCCGTCGCCGGTCAGAAACCCAGTCGCCCGAGCTGTTTGGGGTCGCGCTGCCACTCTTTGGCCACGCGCACGCGCAGGGAGAGGAAGACGCGCCGTCCGAGGAGCGGCTCGATGCCCGCCCGCGCCCGCGCCCCGACGTCGGCGAGCCGTGAACCCTTGCGACCGATGATGATCGCCTTCTGACTGTCGCGCTCGACGACGATGTTGGCGTAGACGTCGGTGAGGTCACTGTCCTCGCGGTCGGCGATGTCCTCCACCGTCACTGCGATGGAGTGCGGCAGTTCGTCGCGCACGCCGTCGAGGGCTGCCTCGCGAATGATCTCGGCGATGCGGTCTTCGATGCTCTCGTCGGTGACGACGCCTTCGGGGTACAGGGCGGGGCCGGCCGGCATGAGCTCCAGAAGCTCGTCGGCCAGGACGTCGAGCTGATCCTCGGTCACCGCCGACAGCGGGATCACGGCGTCCCAGTCCTCACGGAGCGCGTCGACCTCCATCAGCCGCTCGGTGATCTCATCCCTCGAGGCGATGTCGACCTTGGTGACGATGGCGATCTTCTTTGCTCGTCCGTATCCGTCGAGCGATGCGGCGATACGGCGATCCCCCGGTCCCACCTTCTCGGTGGCCGGAACGAGGAAGCCGATGGCGTCCACGTCGCCGAGCACCTGCTCGACGAGGTCGTTCAACCGCTGACCGAGGAGGGTCCGGGGTTTGTGGATGCCCGGGGTGTCGACGATCACGAGCTGCCCGGCAGGCCGATTCACGATACCGCGAATGGCGCGGCGCGTCGTCTGCGGCTTGTCGCTGGTGATCGCGACCTTCTCGCCGACGAGCGCGTTCGTGAGCGTCGACTTGCCGACGTTGGGCCGACCGACGAAGGTCACGAATCCTGAGCGGTGCGTCATGGTCTATTCCGATCCCCGCGAGATGCGGATCTCCCCGGTCCGGGGCGAGAACGCGGCATCCGCCGCCTCGAGGCTTTCGAGGCGCTCGACGAAGACGGTGGCGAGTCCGCGGCCGCGGCCGCGCGACGTTCCCCCGGTGAGCACCAGTCCGCCGTATTCGACGCGCGCTCCGGGAACGGGGACGCTTCCGAGCGCCTTGCCGAACAACCCGCCGATGGAGTCGACGTCGTCGTCCTCCAGGTCGATGTCGAACAGGTCTCCAACCTCGTCGAGGGCGAGTCGCGTACTGACGCGGAACCGCCCGTCCCCCATGTCGGAGATCTCCGCCAGCCGGGAGTCGTACTCGTCGGCGATCTCGCCCACCAGCTCCTCGATGAGGTCCTCCAGCGTGACCAGGCCCGACACGCCGCCGTACTCGTCCACGACAAGGCACACGTGCACGGCTTCGCGCTTCATCTGCTGCAGAAGCGTCTCCGCACGCATCGACTCCGGAACGAACACGGCGGGGCGGGCGATCTGAGCCACCGGCACACCACGCCACGCGGTCTCGTCGCGGAAGGCGAACTGCACCAGGTCCTTCAGGTACACGACGCCGGTGATGTCGTCAGCCTCACCATCGGCGACCGGGATGCGGGAGACGCCCCTGTCGAGGAACAGCGTCATCGCCTGCTGGGTGGTCGCCGCGGCATCCACCGTCACCATGTCGGTGCGAGGGACCATGACGGCGCGCACGAACCTGTCGGTGAAATCGAAGACGGAGTGGATGAGGTCGCGGTCGTCCGCCTCGATCAGGTCCTGGGATGCCGCTTCGTCCACCATGCTGAGCAGCTGCTCCTCCGAGGCGAAGGACGCGTTGCGGTGGATCCCGGGCGTCAGCCGATCGCCGATGAGGACGAGAAGGTGCGCCAGCGGCCCCAGCACGATGCGCGCGCCGCGGATCAGGGGGGCGCATGCTCGGAGGAAGCCCTTCGCGTGCTGCCGGCCGACGGCTCGAGGCGATGCACCCACCAGCACGAACGACGCGATCGTCATGATGACGACCGCGGCGAGCATGGCCCACCAGATGTTGTCGAAGACGAGGGTGAAGGCCACCGTGACGAGGACCGCCGCGGCGGTCTCCACGAGGATGCGGATGAAGACGACGGCGGTGCGGTGGGCGTCGGGGTCGGCCGAGATCCGCAGCAGCGTCGCAGAGCCACGGCCGTTCTCGCCGAGAGCCTCGAGGTCGGTCCGCGACGTCACGTCGAGCGCGGCCTCGAGAGAGGCCATGAGTCCGCCGAGGGCGACCAGGAGGACGGCGGCGACGAAGAGGAGGATCTCGGTCATGCGCGGCGTCGGCGCTCGCTGGCGCGGAACGACGCGATGAGCTCCTTCTGCAGACCGAACATCTCGCGCTCGTCGTCGGGCTCGGCGTGATCGAACCCGAGCAGGTGGAGGAGCCCGTGGGTCGTCAGGAGGATCAGCTCGTCGATGGTCGGGTGTTTCGCCGCGACCGCCTGGGTCTCGGCGACCTGGGGGCACAGCACGATGTCGCCCAGCAGCCCTGCGGGCGTCGGAGCCTCGTCGGTGCCGGGCCGCAGCTCGTCCATCGGGAAGCTGAGCACGTCGGTCGGCCCCGGCTCGTCCATCCACTGCACGTGGAGGGCCTCCATGGCTCCCTCGTCGACGAGGAGGATCGCGAGATCGGCGTCGGGGCTGACGTGCAGTTCGGCGAGATTGTGCTCGGTCAGTCGCAGCAGCACGGTCTCGTCGACGTCGACGCCCGATTCGTTCGTGATCTCGATGGTCATGATCGTCCTCGCTTGGGCTGGCGGTCGCGGGGGCCGCCGGGTCGTAGGGTCGAGCGGCGCTCGGCGCGGTTCGCGAACTCGCTGGCCTCGTCGCGGTCGCGACGAGCGGCGAGACGCTCCTCGTCGTAGACGCTGTAGGCGTCGACGATGCGGCCGACCAGTGTGTGCCGAACCACGTCATCGCTCGTCAAGGTGGCGAAGTGGATGTCGTCGATGTTCTTCAGGACGCGGGTGACGAGCCGCAGACCCGACGCCCCCTGCGGCAGGTCGACCTGGGTGATGTCGCCGGTGACGACCATCCGCGTTCCGAATCCCAGTCGCGTGAGGAACATCTTCATCTGCTCGGGCGTGGTGTTCTGCGCCTCGTCGAGGACCACGAACGAATCATTGAGGGTACGTCCGCGCATGTAGGCCAGCGGGGCGACCTCGATGGTGCCCGACGCCATGAGCTTGGGGACGAGCTCGGGATCCATCATCTCGTTCAGCGCGTCGTAGAGCGGCCGCAGGTACGGGTCGATCTTGTCGGTCAGCGTGCCGGGCAGGAACCCGAGACGCTCCCCCGCTTCGACCGCGGGACGCGTCAGGATGATGCGGCTGACTTCCTTGCGCTGCAGCGCCTGGACGGCCTTCGCCATCGCGAGATAGGTCTTGCCCGTTCCGGCCGGGCCGATCCCGAACACGATCGTGTTCTCCTCGATGGCGTCGACGTACGCCTTCTGACCCATCGTCTTGGGCCGGATGACCTTGCCCCGCGAGGAGAGGATGGCTTCCCCCAGCACCTCGGACGGCCGCATGCCGGAGTTCTCGCGGAGGATCCGGTTGGACTGCGTGACATCGCTGGGGTCGAGCCCCTGTCCCGCACGCGCCATCCCGATCAGCTCTTCGACGAGGGCGCGCGCGCGGGCGACGGCCTCGGCATCGCCGCTCAGGGTGATCTCGTTGCCTCGCACGTGCACCTGGACGTCGGGGTGCTCCCGCTCGACGGTCCGGAGCAGCCGGTCCTGCGGGCCGAGGAGCTGGACCATCGCGACGCCGTCGGCGTAGATCCGGGCCACCGTGGGATCGCCGGCCTCGTTCGTGCTCTGCGTCGGGTCAGTCACCCAGGCTCCCTTCGGTCAGCCCACCGCCGAGGACGTGCGCGTGCACGTGGAAGACGGTCTGTCCGGCATCCGAGCCGGTGTTGAAGACGAGGCGGAAGTCCCCGCCGGCGTGTTCGGCCGCCACCGCGTTCGCCAACCCGATGACCTCGGCGAGGAGGTCGGGGTCCCCGGCGGCGAGTTCGACCACATTGCGGTACTGCTCGGTCTTGGGGATGACGAGGAGGTGGACGGGCGCCTTCGGCGCGATGTCGCGGATGGCGAAGGCGTTCTCGGTCTCGGCGATGATCTCCGAGGGGATCTCGCCGCGAAGGATCCGGCTGAAGATCGAGGGCTCGCTCATGCGTCCAGTCTAGTCAGCGGCCCTCCGACGGGACCGGTCACCACCGACCGAGCGCCGCGTTGACGAGGGCGAGCGCGACCGGGCCCGCCGTCGACGTCCGCAGGACCGTGTCGCCCAGGCGGACGCTTTCCGCACCCGCGTCACGGAGCTGCGCGAGCTCCTCCGCGGAGATCCCGCCCTCGGGTCCCACGACGAGGACGATGTCCCGCGGGTCGGCAGGGTCGAGCTCGACCGAGGTCAGCGCCGTCGCACCCGTCGGCTCGAGCACCAGCATGCGCGACGACGCGGCCCGGCGAACGAGGTCCTTCGTCGACACCGGCTGCGACACGACCGCGAGCCACGCGCGGTGTGCCTGCTTCGCGGCCTCCCGCGAGATCGTCTCCCATCGGGCGACGCCTTTGGCGGTCTTCGCACCCTCCCACCGGGACACGCTGCGCGCTGCCTGCCACGGGACGATCTCGTCGACGCCGAGTTCGGTCGCCGCCTGGACGGCCATCTCATCCCGGTCGCCCTTCGCGAGCGCCTGGACGAGCACCGTGCGCGGGCGCGGCTCGCCCGTCTCCGTGCGGGTCACGACCTCGACCTGCACTTCCTTCGGCTGCACGGATGCCACGGTGCCGGTCAGCCACACACCGCGACCGTCGCCGACCGTGACCTCCTCCCCGACACGGACGCGGCGGACCGAGGCGGCGTGATGCGCCTCGGCGCCGCCGAGCACCACGACGTCTCCGACGCGGGCATCGCCCGCGCTCTCGAGCAGGAAGTGGAGCGCCATCTCAGCGCTTGAACTTGTCGCGCAGCTTCGAGAACAGCCCCGGGTGGAACTCCGCCAGGTGCGGCGGTGCGGGCTTCGTGCGCTTGGCGAGTTCCTGGACGAGCGCGCGGGACTTCGGGTCGAGGTGCCCGGGGGTCACCACCTGCACGCCGACGCGGAGATCGCCGCGGCCCGAGCCGCGCAACGGTGTGATGCCGCGCTCGCGGATCGTGAGCACGTCGCCGGACTGGACGCCGGCACGCACGTCGAGGTCCACGGCACCGTCGAGGGAATCGATCGTCACGCTCGTGCCGAGGATGGCGTCGATCATCGAGACCTCGAGGGTCGCCAGGAGATCATCGCCGTCGCGGCTGAAGACATCGTGGGGCTCGACCGTGACCTCCAGGTAGAGGTCGCCGTTCGGGCCGCCCGCCGGCCCCACCTCACCCGAGCCGGGGAGCTGCAGTCGCAGCCCGGTCTCCACGCCGGCCGGGATGTCGATCGACACGGTCCGACGCGCGCGCACGCGCCCCTGACCCTGGCAGGTCGAGCACGGGTACGGGATCGTCGTGCCATACCCCTGGCACGTCGTGCACGGCTGCGAGGTGACGACGTTGCCGAGGAGGCTGCGGACGGTGCGCTGCACCTGGCCCGACCCGTGGCAGATGTCACACGTGACCGGCTGCGTCCCGGGCTGGCAGCACGATCCCTGGCAGGTCTCGCAGAGGACGGCCGTGTCGACCTCGAGGTCGCGGTGCACGCCGAAGACGACGTCGCCGAGCGTGAGGTCGACGCGCACGAGCGCATCCTGACCACGCTCACGCCGCGAGCGCGGCCGGCCGGCGCGCGTGCCCCCGCCGCCCCCACCGAAGAACGTCTCGAAGATGTCGCTGAAGCCCCCGAAGCCGGCTCCGCCTCCGCCGAACCCGCCGTCGCCGCCCACGTCGTAACGCTGCCGCTGCTCCGGGTCGCTCAGCACGTCGTAGGCGTGCGTGACGAGCTTGAACCGCTCCGCAGCATCCTCTCCCGGATTCACATCCGGGTGCAGCTGGCGGGCCAGGCGACGGTACGCCTTCTTGATCTCATCCGGGCTCGCGTCGCGCGCAACGCCCAGGACCTCGTAATGGTCAGCCACTTTCGCCTTTCCGGGCCTCGGGGCCCGCGTCGTTCAGCGCGCCTTCTCGTCTTCTTCGAGGAGGCGTGTCAGATAGTGCGCGACGGCCCGGACCGCCGCGAGGTTGCTGGGATAGTCCATGCGGGTCGGCCCGAGCACGCCCAGACGCGCACGGGACCCCGTGACGTCGTAGTCGCCCGCGACGACGGATGCCTCCGCCAGGCCGAACGGCTCGTTCTCACGGCCGATGCTCGTCGCGAGGCCCTGCTCGTCGGCGACCATCTCGCCCATCAGCCGCAGCAGCGTCACCTGCTCCTCGATCGCTTCCAGCAGCGGGTAGATGCTGCCGCGGAAGTCGGACTCGCGGCGGGCGAGAGTCGCGGAGCCGGCCATGACCAGCCGGTCGTGACGGAACTCCTCGAGCTCCTCGGCGAGGGTCCGCAAGACGATGCGGGTGTTGTCGTCGCGGCCCGGGATCGGATCCGCGTCGAGCAGCCGGGCGATCGCCACCGCGCCGTCGCGGACGCTCTCCCCGGTCAGCAGGGCAGCCATCGCATCCTTCACCTGCGCCGTCTCCTCGGCGGAGGGCTCCGAAGCCAGGAACGCGACCCGCTGCGACACCCGCCCCGTATCGGTGACGACGATCACGACGGCTCGCGTGCCGCCGAGATGCACGACCTCGACGTGCGAGACGTTCGCGCGCGCGAACGAGGGGTACTGCACGATGGCGACCTGGCCGGTGAGCCGGGTGAGCGTTCGCACGGTGCGCACCAGCAGGTCGTCGAGGTCACCGGTGTCGGCCAGGAACGCGCCGATCGCGGAGCGCTGCGCGCCGCTCAGCGGGCGCAGCTCCGCCAGGTGATCGACGAACACGCGGTAGCCCTTGTCGGTCGGCACCCGGCCGGACGAGGTGTGGGGAGCCGCGATGAGCTCTTCGTCCTCGAGCAGGGCCATGTCGTTGCGGATGGTCGCCGCCGACACGCCGAACTGGTGTCGGTCGACGATGGCCTTGCTGCCGACCGGCTCCCTCGTGTCGACGTAGTCCTGCACGATCGCCCGAAGGACCTGCAATCCCCGTTCCGAGACCATGACCCCTCCTCCGCTGGCACTCTCGTTCACCGAGTGCCAATTCTATCGCGCGATGGGCTCGATGTGCGGATCACACGGTGAGAGCACGCACCACGGCGTCCGCGAGCAGCCGCCCGCGACGCGTCAGCACGACCGTTCCCCCGATCGCCGCGGCACCGTCGATCAGGCCATCGGCGATGAGGGATGCCACCGCGCGCCGCCCCTCCGGGCTCGCCTCCGAGACCGGCACGCCGTCGACGATCCGCGACTGCAGCAGGATCGCCTCCAGGCGCCGCGCCTCGGCATCGGGCAGCTCGCGTCCGGCAGCGGGTGACTGGCCCGACGCCATCCGCTGGGCGTAGGCGGCGGGATGCTTGACGTTCCACCACCGGAGTCCCCCGACGTGGCTGTGCGCACCGGGGCCGTACCCCCACCAGTCCTGACCGCGCCAGTACGACATGTTGTGCCGTGAGCGCTGCGCGTCTCCCGTGGCCCAGTTCGATACCTCGTACCAGCCGTACCCCGCCGCGCCGAGAAGCTCATCGGCCAGCTCGTACATGTCGGCCTGGAGGTCATCGTCCGGCGCCGGCACCTCGCCGCGACGGATCTGACGCTCGAGCTTCGTGCCCTCCTCGACGATGAGGGCGTACGCGGAGACGTGGTCGGGCCGCAACGCGATCGCCGTCTCGAGCGAGGTCCGCCAATCCTCGAGCGTCTCGCCGGGCGCCCCGTAGATGAGGTCGAGGCTGACGGCGAGGCCCGCACGACGGGCCGCCGCCACCGCCGTCGCGATGTTCGCGGGGTCGTGCGTGCGGTCGAGCGCGGCGAGCACGTGCGGGACGGCCGACTGCATGCCCACCGACAGGCGGGTGACGCCGGCATCGGCGAGCGTCTGCGCGACGGCATCCGTCATCGTGTCGGGGTTCGCCTCGACGGTGACCTCGGCGCCGGGTGCGAGGCCGAACGCCGCGCGGACACCGTCCAGCATGCGGGCGAGATCGCCCGGCGGGAGCAGCGTCGGGGTGCCTCCCCCGAAGAAGACCGTCTGCGCCGGCCGCAACGGACCCCGGTCTCCCAGCACGTCCTTCGACAGCGCGATCTCGCGGAGGACCTCATCGGCGTAGGCGTCCTGCCGCGCACCGCGCAGCTCGGTCGCGGTGTAGGTGTTGAAGTCGCAGTAGCCGCAGCGCACGCGGCAGAACGGCACGTGCAGATAGACGCCGAAATCGCTCGCCGGATCGATGTGGACCTCCGCGGGAAGTCGACCGTCCGGGGGCGCCGGGTCGCCGAGAGGAAGGGCCGAGCCCATCAGGCGCCGGTCGCGTACAGCGGCGAGATCGCCCGGTGGTAGCCGTGGAACAGCTCCCGTCGGCGCCGACGCACCAGCGGACGCCACAGTCGGTAGAGGAATCCGACGCGACGGTCGAAGGCTCGTACGATCAACCACACCTCGTCGTCATCACGCCACTCGACGAGGAACGATTCCTCGCCGGACACGACCGACCCTTCGACCGTGCCGAGCGAGAACCCCACACGGCGCGGCTCGTCGGTCACCGAGATGACCCGCAGCTCGGCATCGGCCCGCATCCCGCCGACGCGTCCCCGAAGGTGGACGGTGGCGCCGGGGCTGACGTAGGGCGTCCCGTCCGCGTCGAAACGCTGCTCCTGATCCAGTCGGCTGGCCTGAACGGGCGTCCCCTCGGCGTCGAAGCCGACGCCGGAGTACATCGGACCAGATGCAGGCCGCACGTCGCTGACCGTCAGGCCCGCGCCGCGCTGCGCACCCCAGGAGAGGAGCTGGTCGGCGGCGGACCGGAACCGCGCGTCGCCGCTCCCGATGCGCCACGATGCCTCTGCGGGCACCGTGCCGTGGGGCGGATACCCCATCAGATCCGGAGCCTGCGTGGCTCCGACGGCGGCGTAGTCGACGGTCCCTGCCTGAAAGTTCCCGCGACGCATCTGACCACCTCCTCCCGCTCTGCCTACTTCTTGTCCTTGCCTTCGACGTCTCCCGACAGCGCGGCGATGAACGCCTCCTGGGGGACCTCGACGCGACCGACCATCTTCATGCGCTTCTTGCCCTCCTTCTGCTTCTCGAGCAGCTTGCGCTTACGGGTGATGTCGCCGCCGTAGCACTTGGCGAGCACGTCCTTGCGGATCGCGCGGATGTTCTCGCGGGCGATGATGCGGGCGCCGATCGCGGCCTGGATGGGGACCTCGAACTGCTGGCGCGGGATGAGCTTGCGCAGGCGCTCCGTCATCATCGTGCCGTAGCCGTACGCCTTCTCCCGGTGCACGATCGAGCTGAACGCGTCGACCTTCTCGCCTTGGAGGAGGATGTCGACCTTGACGAGGTCCGCAGTCTGCGACCCGGCGGGCTCGTAGTCGAGGCTCGCGTACCCCTGCGTCTTCGACTTCAGGTGGTCGAAGAAGTCGAAGACGATCTCGCCGAGGGGCATGTTGTAGCGGAGCTCGACGCGGTCCTCGCTGAGGTAGTCCATGCCGAGCAGGGTGCCGCGGCGCGACTGGCAGAGCTCCATGACCGTGCCGACGTAGTCCTTGGGCAGCAGGATGCCGACCTTCACGACGGGCTCGCTGACCTCGGCGACCCGCCCATCGGGGTATTCGCTGGGGTTGGTGACGGTGACCGTCTCGCCGGTGTCGGTCGTGACCTCGTAGGTCACCGACGGCGCCGTCGTGATGAGGTCGAGGTCGAACTCGCGCGAGAGGCGCTCGGTGATGATCTCGAGGTGCAGGAGCCCGAGGAATCCGCACCGGAAGCCGAACCCGAGCGCGACCGAGGTCTCGGGCTCGTACTGCAGCGACGCGTCCGAGAGCTTCAGCTTGTCGAGCGCCTCGCGGAGGTCGCCGTAGTCGCTGCCGTCGATCGGGTAGATGCCCGAGAAGACCATCGGCTTGGGGTCGGTGTAGCCGGAGAGCGGATCCTGCGCGGGCTTCCGGTGGTTCGTGATCGTGTCGCCGACCTTCGACTGACGGACGTCCTTCACACCGGTGATGAGGTAGCCCACCTCGCCGACGCCGAGACCCTTCGTCGGGACCGGCTCGGGGCTGGAGACGCCGATCTCGAGCAGATCGTGCGCGGCCTTCGACGACATCATCTGGATGCGCTCGCGCGGCTCGAGCTTGCCGTCGACCATGCGGACGTACGTCACGACGCCGCGGTAGGCGTCGTACACGGAGTCGAAGATCATCGCGCGGGCGGGTGCGTCCGCGTCACCGACGGGTGCCGGGATCTTCTCGACGATCAGATCGAGGAGCGCCTCGACGCCCATGCCGGTCTTGCCGCTCACGCGGAGGACGTCCTCGGGCTTGCCGCCGATGAGGTTCGCGAGCTCGGCCGCGTACTTCTCCGGATCGGCCGCTGGGAGGTCGATCTTGTTCAGCACGGGGATGATCTGGAGGTCGTTCTCGAGCGCCAGGTACAGGTTTGCGAGCGTCTGCGCTTCGATGCCCTGCGCGGCGTCGACGAGGAGGATCGCGCCCTCGCAGGCCGCGAGCGACCGGCTGACCTCGTAGGTGAAGTCGACGTGGCCGGGGGTGTCGATCATGTTGAGCGCGAACGTCCCGGCATCCGTCTGCCAGGGCATGCGCACAGCCTGCGACTTGATCGTGATGCCGCGCTCGCGCTCGATGTCCATGCGGTCGAGGTACTGCGCGCGCATGTCGCGGTCGGAGACCACGCCGGTGATCTGCAGCATGCGGTCGGCCAGGGTGGACTTGCCGTGGTCGATGTGGGCGATGATGCAGAAGTTGCGGATCTGCGCGGGCGGCGTCGCCGCGGGCTGCAGGGGCGTGAGGGCTCGGGGTGACATGACCCAGCGAGTCTACCGGGGCACCGACCGTCACAGAGGCATGCCGCTGCATCGGGCGCCGTGAAGTGGGACACGATATCGGGCACGGGAGGCGACACGCCAGCGCCGAGTCGCATGAGAAAGAGTTAACCGATCTGCCTCTTGTGAGCACGTCTCGCTGACCGAATGCTCAATGTGGCGGTCGGATCCTGCGCGGATGACGCAACGCGCCCGAACCGCCACCCGGGAGACAAACCACCGTGACGCACCCATCCGCCCTCGCGCCCAGCCCGCGCCCCCGATTCCGACGCACCTGCGCCGCGCTGACCGCGGCCGCGGTCACATCGGCGGGGCTCGCCTTCAGCCCCGTCGCCGCCTCCGCAGCGGTCGACCCATCCTCGCCCCTCGTCATCAGCGAGGTGTACGGCGGCGGCGGCAACAGCGGAGCCGCCTTCAACCGCGACTTCATCGAACTCGCCAACACGGGCGACGCCACCCTCGACCTCTCCGGCTACAGCGTGCAGTACGCCTCGGCCACCGGAGGGTCGTGGCAGGTCACGCCGCTCGGCGACATCGACCTCCCGGCCGGCGCACAGCTGCTGATCGGTCAGGCGCCGGGCTCGAACACCGCGCTCCCCGGGTTCGACGCCGACGTCGAGGGCTCGATCGCGATGAGCGGCTCCGGCGCGAAGGTCGCCCTCGTCTCCCAGGAGACCGCGCTCAGCGGCACCGCGGGCATCGCCGCGCTCCCCCAGGTCGTCGACCTCGTCGGCTGGGGAGGCACCGCCAACGCCTTCGCCGGCAGCGGCCCCGCCCCGGCGACCACGAACGCGACGAGCGTCTCCCGCGACGAGACCTTCGCGAACACGGCCGACAACGCCGCCGACTTCACCGCCGGCGCGCCCACTCCCATCGGCCTGGGGAGCGACGTCGACCCCGAGCCCGAACCGGAGCCGGACCCCGAGAGCGCCACCATCGCGCAGATCCAGGGAACCGGCGAGGCGTCTCCATTCGCCGGCCGCACCGTCACGACCACCGGCGTGGTGACCGCCCACTACCCGACCGGCGGGTTCAACGGCTATGTCATCCAGACGCCCGGCACCGGTGGGGCGATCGACCTCGCCACCCACACGGCCTCCGACGCCGTCTTCGTCTACGCTCCCGGCGCCGTCGGCGAGGTCGCCCTGGGCGACACCGTCACCATCACCGGTGCCGTCTCCGAGTTCAACGGTCTCACCGAGATCACCGTCGCGGCAGGCGACGCCGTCGTCATCGCGGATGCCGAGGCCCCCACGCCCGCGACGGTTGCATGGCCCGAGAGCGCCGCCGCACGCGAGGCCCTCGAGTCCATGCTCATCGCGCCGCAGGGCGACTACACGGTGTCGAACACCTACAGCACGAACCGCTACGGCGAGGTCGGTCTCGCGACCGGTTCGGAGCCGCTCCGTCAGCCGACCGACGTCGCCCGGCCCGGGTCGGCCGAGGCGGCTGCGGTCGCCACCGACAACGCCGCCCGCGGCGTGCTCCTCGATGACGGCGCGACCACGGACTTCACCTCCGCCGCGAACACGTCGAAGACGCCGCCGTACGTCTCCCTCACCGAGCCGATCGTCGTCGGCGCCGGAGTGAGCTTCACCGAGCCGCTCATCGTCGACTACCGCAACAACGCCTGGAAGCTGAACCCCACCACCGCGCTCGTCGCGGACGGCTCCGGAGCCGGGGACGGCGTCGACTTCGAGAACACCCGCACAGCGGCACCCGAGACCGTCGGCGGCGACCTCTCGATCGCATCCTTCAACGTGCTCAACTACTTCACGACCCTCGGCACGGATGCCGCCACCTGCACCGCCTACGCCGACCGCTTCGGAGACGGCGTCACCGTGCGCGACGGCTGCTCGCAGCGCGGAGCGTGGGACGCGGAAGACCTCGCCCGCCAGCAGGCGAAGCTCGTCTCCGCCATCAACTCCGTCGACGCCTCCGTCGTCGGACTCATGGAGATCGAGAACTCGGCGGCGCTCGGCGAGACCCCCGACGAGGCGACCTCGACTCTCGTCGACGCTCTCAACGCCGACGCAGGGGCAGGCACCTGGGCGTTCGTCCCCTCCTCGGACGAGCTGCCCGCGGCATCCGAGCAGGACGTCATCACGAACGCGATCATCTACCAGCCCGCGCTGGTCTCGCCCGTCGGCGACGCTCGCGCGCTCGGCGATCAGAGCGCCGACGGTCAGGCGTTCGGCAACGCCCGCGAGCCGATCGCGCAGGTCTTCGAGCCGGCCGACGGCGGCGCGGAACTCCTCTTCGCCGTCAACCACTTCAAGTCGAAGGGATCCGCCGGCCCCTGGCCGGGCGACGCCGACACCGGCGACGGGCAGGGATCCTCGAACGAGTCCCGTGTCCGCCAGGCGACGGCGCTGCGGGACTGGATCGCCGAGATCCAGGGTGACGTCGACGCCGTCGCACTCGCGGGCGACTTCAACTCCTACGGCCAGGAAGACCCGCTGCAGGTTCTCTACGAAGCGGGTTACGCCGACGCGGAGCACGCGCTCGAGGTCGGCAGCTCCTCCTACAGCTTCTCGGGACTGTCCGGGTCGCTCGACCACATCCTGCTGAACGAGGCGGCATTGGGCCGCGCGACCGGCGCGGACATCTGGAACATCAACTCCGGAGAAGCCCTCGCGCTGGAGTACAGCCGGTTCCGCTCGCACGGCACCGAGTTCTACGCCCCCGACGCCTACCGCTCCAGCGACCACGACCCCGTGATCGTCGGACTCGACGCGGATGCCGCACCGGTCGAACTGACCCTGCTCGGCATCAACGACTTCCACGGCCGCATCGACGCGAACACGGTCGCGTTCGGTGGCACCGTCGAAGAGCTGCGCGACGCGGCATCCGGCCCCGTGCTCTTCCTCTCTGCCGGCGACAATATCGGCGCATCGCTGTTCGCCTCGTCCGTGTCGCAGGATCAGCCGACCATCGACGTGCTGAACGCCCTCGACCTGGAGGCCAGTGCCGTCGGCAATCACGAGTTCGACCGCGGGTTCGATGACCTCGCCGGCCGGGTGTCCGACCAGTTCGACGCACCGCAGCTGGGAGCGAACGTGTACCTGAAGGGCACCGACACGCCGGCGCTCGACGAGTACGCCCTCCTCGAGGCGGACGGCCTGTCCGTCGGTGTCATCGGCGTCGTGACGGAGGAGACGCCCTCGCTGGTGACCCCCACCGGCATCGAAGACGTCGAGTTCGGCGATGCGGTGGCGGCCGTCAACCGGGTCGCCGCGCAGCTCAGCGACGGCGACGCCGCCAACGGCGAGGCCGACGTGATCGTCGCGCTGTACCACGAGGGCGCCGGTGCCGGCACTCCGGACGGGGCGACGCTGGAGGAGGAGATCGCTGCCGGCGGGCCCTTCGCCGCGATCATCGAAGAGACCTCCCCCGAGGTGGACGCGATCTTCACCGGCCACACCCATAAGGAGTACGCGTGGTCCGCTCCGGTGCCCGGCACCGACCGCACTCGCCCCGTCGTACAGACCGGTTCGTACGGAGCGAAGATCGGCGAGATCACCCTCACGATCGACCCCGCCACCGGCGAGGTCACCGCACACACCGAGCGCAACGTCGCCCGCACCACCACGCCCGCCGCAGAACTGGTCGCGACCTACCCGCGCGTGGCGGAGGTCGACCGCATCGTGAAGGCCGCCCTGGCCAACGCCGCGGCGATCGGGAACACGGCGGTGGCCGAGGTCTCCGGCGACATCACGACGGCCTACTCGGGTGGTTCGTACGTCGACGGCGTGTACGCGGGCGGCACCCGCGACGACCGCGCCTCGGAGTCCACGCTCGGCAACACCGTGGCGAACATGCTGCGCGACAGCCTCGCCGACCTCCCCGACGGCGCCGTCATCGGCGTCACCAACCCCGGCGGTCTGCGCGCGGACCTCTGGGACACGCAGGCCGAGTTCGGTGCGGGAGCCGTCTCCGGTCTGTCCGACGGGACGATCTCCTTCAGCCAGGCGAACGCGGTCCTCCCCTTCAACAACACGCTGGCCCTTGTCAGCCTCACCGGCGAGCAGTTCACCACGATGCTCGAGCAGCAGTGGCAGCGCGACGCGGCCGGCAACGTTCCGCAGCGGCCGTACCTGCAGCTCGGACTCTCGGACAACGTCTCGTACACCTACGATCCGGCACTGCCGGAGGGTGAGCGGATCACGTCTGTGACGATCGACGGCGCGCCCATCGACCCGGCCGCGACCTACCGGATCGGAACGTTCTCGTTCCTCGCCGCCGGTGGCGACAACTTCCGGGTCTTCACCGAGGGCACGGGATACGTCGACACGGGCCTTGTGGACTACGAGGCGTGGGTGGACTACCTCGCGGACGGGTCGCCCGTCGCCCCGTCGTTCGCCAAGCACGCCGTCCAGGTGTCGGGTGTCCCCGAGTCGGTCGAACCCGGCAGCACGGTCGCCTTCGACGTCGCCGGTCTGAACCTGACCAGCCGCGGCGCCCCCGCGAACACCGAGCTCACCGTGAGCCTCGGCGACCAGGCGCTGGGCACTGTTCCGGTGACGGCCGGGGCGGCATCGGTGAGCGTCACCCTCCCGGCCGGCACGCCGGCGGGAACGGCGGTCCTCACCCTCACCGCGGCCCCCAGCGGGACGACGGTGCAGGTGCCGGTGACGGTGACGCAGGCGGCCGAGCCCGCCGCGAAGACGCGCACGCGTCTGGTCGCTCTGCCGCCCGTGCAGCTGGGGCGCCTCGTCCCCGCCACGCTCGTCGCGCACGTCTCCCAGGAGGGCGGCCGACCCGACGGTGTGGTCGAGTTCCGCGAGGGCGACACCGTGATCGCGACGGTCGACGTCCGGAAGGGCATCGCCAGCACGACCCTCGGGCGCCTCTCGCGCGGAACGCATTCGTTCACGGCGGTGTTCGTGCCGGACGACCCGGCCGTGGCCGAGGGTTCGGAGAGCAACACCGCCAAGGTGCGCGTGCTGTTCTGACCGACGGTCGCTGACGTCGACCGACGGCGCACGACACGGCGGGGCGGGCCTTCGAGGCTCGCCCCGCCGTCGTTTTCGTTCGTAGGCTGGAACCATGTCCGCCCAGGTCGTCTTCGTCCACGGCATCCGCACGTCGGCCACCATGTGGCGGGCGCAGGTCGAGCACCTCCGCAGCATCGGGGTGGGCGCGGTCGCCGTCGATCTTCCCGGGCACGGAAAGCGGATGTCGGAGACGTTCACCCTCGACGGCGCTTTCGAGACGATCGATGCGGCCGTTCGGGATGCCGCCTCGCGAGGCCCGGTCCTCCTCGTCGCCCATTCGATGGGCGGGCTGGTGTCGATCGAGTACGCGGGCCGAGAGGACAAGCCGCCCGTCGATGCGTTCATCGCGGCGGGCTGCACGGCGATTCCGCGGGGCGTGGGCCTCGCGGCGTACCGCGCGCTCACCCGCGGCTTCGATCGACTCCCCCGCCGCGGGCAGTATTTCACCGACCTCGTCCTGGACCGGACGCTCCCCGCCGAGACCCGCGCCGACTTCGGGGCCGGCGGGTACGCCTACGACACGCAGGACATCGCCCTCCGGAGCCTGTCGGTGCTCGACCTCGTCGCCGCGCTCGCCCGGATCGACGTCCCGATGTGGTTCGTCAACGGCCAGTGGGATCAGCTGCGGGTCAACGAGCGTCTGTTCACGACGCTGAAGCCGGAGGCTGAGCTGATCGTGGTCCCCCGGACGTCCCACCTGGTCACCGCGATGCGGCCGCGCGTCTTCAACGCGGTCATCGATCTCGCCCTCGCCACGATGGCGGCGAAGTCCGCTTCGGCGTGACCGATCAGACCTGATAGACTCTCAAGTCGGCTTGCCGTGTGGGTTCCTCCCTCACACGACCGCCGCAAGACGCCCCTCTACCGTCGCGCGGCACATCATCCGAACACCTCCGAACGAAAGATACGTCTCCGTGGCGAACATCAAGTCGCAGATCAAGCGCAACAAGACCAACGAGAAGGCGCGCGAGCGCAACAAGGCCGTCAAGAGCGAGCTGAAGACCGCGGTGCGTCGCACCCGCGAGGCCATCTCGGCCGGCGACAAGGCCGCTGCCGAGGCGGCGCTGCTGAAGGCCACCAAGAAGCTCGACAAGGCCGTCAGCAAGGGTGTCATCCACCAGAACCAGGCGGCGAACCGCAAGTCGTCGATCGCCAAGCAGGTCGCCGCTCTCTGAGCCCGATCGGTTTCCGAAGGCCCGTCCCCACTGGGGGCGGGCCTTCGTCGTCGGTGCGGCGGTTGGTGCACTCACCTCATCGCGCCGAGCCGACGCAATCTGTCGCCTGCCGAGGGCGGATGCCGCAATCTGCGTCGGCTCGCGCGCAGCGGCGCGTCGGACCGCGCGCGGCGGGTCGGGTCGCGCGCTGCCGCGGCGGCCGGAGCGGGGTCAGGACCCGTAGGGCGCGCGGGTCGCGACGACGGTGACCAGGCGCTCGACGGCGAAGACGGGGTCGCGTGACGCGCCCTTGACCTCGGCGTCGGCACGAGCGGCGGCCTGGATCGCGATGCCCAGCGACGACTCGGTCCATCCGGAGAGGTCGCGGCGGGCGCGGTCGACCTGCCAGTCCTTCATCCCGATGCGCGCGGCGAGGGCGGAAGCCGGCTCGCGGCTTCCCGCCACGCGCGCCATGGTCCGCAGCTTCGATGCGATCGCCGCGACCATCGGCACGGGGTCGGCGCCCGACGCCAGTGCGTGTCGCAGTGCGATCAGCGCGTCACCGTAGCGCCCGGCGATCGCGGTATCGGCGACGGCGAACGCCGTCGTCTCGACCCGGCCGCCATAGTAGCGGGTCACGATCTGCTCCGTGATGTCGCCGTCGACATCGGAGATGAGCTGCTGGCACGCCGCGGCGAGCTCGGTGAGGTCGTCGGCGAACGCCGAGACGAGCGATCGGAGGGCGGGCGGTGCGATGCGGCGTTTCGCGGCCTGGAACTCTCCGGCTGCGAAGTCGAAGCGATCGGAGTCACGTTTGACGGCGGGGCAGGCGATCTCGACTCCCCCACCGGTCCCGGCGCGAATCGCGTCGAGGAGCTTCTTCCCCCGCACACTCGAGCCGGTGTGGCGGAGCACGATCGTGGCACCGTCCTGCGGGGCGTCGAGATATGCGATCGCCTCGGCGAGGAAGGCGTCGGAGCACTTCTCGACGCCCGAGACACGGACGAGCCGCGGCTCGCCGAAGAGGGAGGGTGAGGAGACGGCCAGGAGTGTGCCGGGTGCGTAGTCGTCGGCACGGACGTCGGTCACCTCGAGGCTCGGATCCTCGGCACGGAGGTAGTCACGAAGGCCGGCGGTGGCGCGTTCCGCACACACTTCCTCAGGCCCCGAGACGAGGACGACAGGTGCCGGCTGCGGCGCGCGCCACGAGATCTGCGGGATCGCCGACTTCGTCGTCTTCGCGGCGGGGCGGCGGGGGCTCGGCATGGGCTCCAGCCTACCGAGGGGCGCCGACGCCGCGCCGTCGTGGCAGGACGATTCGGGACAGCGCCCATACCGCGGTGGCCGAAGCCAGCAGCATCGCCAGCAGCCCGAGGCTCGTGAGGACGAGCGGGCCGAGCCCGCGGCTCGGCAGCAGGAAACCGTAGGGCACCCAGCCGTCGTTCTGACCGCGGAGGAGCACGACGACCAGCCAGACGAGCGGGTAGGGCAGCACGAGCCAGACGCTCCGCCACGGCAGCCGTGGGCGGTCGCGAACGAGCACCCAGTCGAGCACGGCATAGAGCGGCAGCCCGGCATGCAGGACGGCGCTCACCCAGGGCGGCGCCGATCCCGTGCCCGGGACGAACCCGTTGTAGACGACGCCCACGACGATGAGACAGGCGACTGCGCCACCGCGGGCGAGGGCCAGCCACGTGGGGACGGCCCTGTTCCGGAGGAGAAGGATGCCGGTGACCCCGAGCACGAGCGCGCTCCACACCGCGGTCTGGTTCGTGAAGTACCCGAAGAAGTCGAACGGGTTCGCACTCCCCCGCGAGGCGGAGCGGGCGAACGTCCATCCCAGGACAGCGACGACGGCGACGGCCACCCCCAGCAGGATGCCGCCGGTCACGACGACAGCGCGAGGCGTGCGGGAGGCAGGCATCCGGCCAGCCTACGAGAGTCAACCGTCTTCACCGCGGGACCGCCAGAGCCGGATCCCCTCGCCGTCACGCCAGAGGGCGATGTCGCCGGACGAGTCGGTGCGGGCAACGATCGCCTGCTCCTCCCGAAGGAGGTCGAGGATCTCGTCTCGCGGGTGGCCGTACGTGTTCTCGCCGACCGTCACGAGGGCGACGGCCGCATCCAGCTGCCGGTACAGGCTGTGGTCCTGGTCGGCGCTGCCGTGGTGCGCGACCTTGACGACCGAGTACGTGCGATCGATCGTGCGGGAGGCGATCAGGGATCGTTGCGACGGGGCCGACAGATCGCCGAGGAAGATCGCGTCGGGGACGCGGCATCCCGTGACGTCGATCACGACACTCGCATCGTTCCCGGATGGATAGACCGGGTCGCGCGGCTTCGGCCACAGCACACGCCAGCGGCACTCCCCCAGGACGCCGCCCTGACCGGCCGACACCTCCTGCGTCCGCGCGCCTGCAGAGGTGAACCGGGCGAGCATCGCGGTCGCCTCCGGGTCGGGCACCGGACCGTGCAGGACGAGGTCCGCGCGCCCGACCAGGGCGTCCGCGCCGCCGCGATGGTCCATGTCGAAATGGGTCAACACGAGCACGTCGACGTGCTCGATCGCGAAGCGGTCGAGGCACGCGCTCAGGGGTTCCGGCTCCGGCCCCGTGTCGATGAGCATGATCGCGTCGCCGGAGCGGACGAGGACGGCGTCGCCCTGACCCACCTCGCAAGCCAAGATCGCCCAGTCGTCCGGTGCACGGGTCCGGTCGATGAGGGTCCGGAACGGGCCCGCGCCCGCCGCGACGACGATGATCGTGACGAGTGCCCACCCCGCCCACCGTCGCAACCGGTGCCGGCGTGTAGCGAGCACGATGCCGATCGCTGCTCCTGTCGCGGCGAGGGCGATGAGCCCCGGCATCCCTTCCAGCCATCCGATGGAAGCCCCGGGCAGCCGCGCGGACAGGTCCGCCGTTCCCGCGATCCAGGCCGCAGGCAGCCACGCGATCGCCGCGAGCCCCTGCGCGAGCACCGGGAACGGCAGTGCGAGGCAGGACAGCAGACCGAGGACGGTCGCGGCGGGCGCTGCGGGACCCGCGAGCAGGTTCGCGAGCACGCCGACCAGGGGCACGGTCGGCTCGATCAGGATGAGCAGCGGTCCGCAGGCGAGCTGCGCCGCGAGCGGAACGGAGAGCGCGAGCGCCAGCGGGGCCGGCATCCATTTCGACATCCCGTCAGCGAGCGGCCCCGCGAACAGGAGCAGCGACCCTGTCGCGACGGCCGACAAAGCGAAGCCGAGGGATGCCGCGAGCCACGGATCGACGACGAGCAACACGCACACCGACGCGGACAGGATGGACATCCCCGCGCCGATACGTCCCAGGAGGACCCCGAGCATCGCGATCGCCGCCATCGCCCCCGCTCGGACCACGCTCGGTTCGGGTGAGACGAGCACGATGAACCCCACCAGTGTGATGAGTCCCGCGGCGACGCGGATGCCGCGGCGCGCCCCGCAGAGCGCTGCGATGCCGAACGCGATCCCGACGACGAGCGCGCAGTTCGCCCCTGAGACCGCGGTCAGATGAGACAGCGATGATGCCTTCATCTGTTGATCGAGGTCCTCGGTGACGGCCGACGTGTCGCCCACGGCGAGGCCCGGGACGAGCCCTGCGCCCGGGTCGGGCAGGCCGTCGACCGCCTCGACCAGGCCCGTCCGCAGCGCGGCCGCGACGGCGAGCGGACCGGTCGGGGCTCGCACGAGCCGAATCGTGGATGCCTCGATCACGAGGACCTCACGATCAGCGGCATCCGCTCGAGACGCCGTTCCCGTCACCTCGGCCTGAGCACCGAGGTCGAGCCCGGCCAGGCGCTCCTGCACGCGGACGAGCACGGGAGCCGAGACGGGCGTCGAGTCCGAGCCGATCGTCGCGGATCGCGTTATCGCGTCGAAGCGGAATGCTGTCGCCGACCGTTCGATCTTCCCCACGACGTCGACGTTGAAGGTGACGCTGCGACCGCCGGTGATCTGGAGCCCCGACACCGCGTCCCGCGCAGGCTGGGCGACGGCGACGTGGGATGCCGTGGCCCCGGCGACAGCGAGCGCCACCGCGATGAGGGCGAACACCGTCGGCCCCGCGCGTGTCGAGGCGATCGCCAGTGCGAGGGCGGCGCTGACCCACAGCGCGACGGCGAGTGTCCCCGCGTGCTCCGGGAAGCTGATCGCCGCCCCGGCGCCCGCCCAGCCTCCGAGCGCGACCGGCAGCAACCGCAGATCGCGGCGCCGCGCGGCTCGCATCGTCATTTCGATAGGTTCGGGGAGCGCCGACGCCTCCGGCTCCGTCTACCGGCGATCAGGGGACGATATCGGTCATGGGGCACCGGTGGAGAATGAGAGCGAACGGCCTCGCCGCGCTTCCGACAGATCAGGGTCGGCTGATCGAAACGGTCGGGTGCGCCTCGGGGGTGAGGCCAGCATCGCCAACGACATCCGGATTTGCGTCACCATGCCCCTGGGCGCCGCTGATGCATCGTCGTCAGCGAGACGCCGAGGTTCCCTGAGCACCAGCGCTCGCAGAGGCGAGGCGGCCAACCCGGCCGAATGGGCGCACGTAGATGTCCGCCGAAGAGGGGACAGCGATGATCGCAATCCATCGAATACATTCGCGTCAGGACGGCAAAGTCGGGGTGGGGCGCTACCGGCCTCACGGCTGTGTGTGCAGCCGCCGGCACGGCGGCGGGTGGGCCCATCGGAGCGGCTGCATTTGGCGCCGCCTGTCTGGCTATTGCAGGGTCCGGTGTGTACACAGCTGGCGTTGCGGACAACTCCAGCCCGAAAAGATGTCTTCAACTGACTATCACCTTTACTGTTATCACCTCGCCAGTACCTTGGTTCGATACGTATAGAGGGGGGAACTGCAAGTGAAGGAGAATCGAAGCGCCAACCGTTTCCGGTACTTTTTCGCGGACACATGGTGGCGTATCACCTGGTTTGTCGGTGCCGTTGTCTGGTGCGCAGTGTTCAACACCGTTCTCGTGACTACAGATGCAGATCCGACGTGGATCGGTCCTGTCTCAGTGATCCCCCTTCTCGCGTTCGCCGCTGATGTGCTCCGTCGCGATCACGTCATGCGCCGGAACGAAACACGCTGAAAGCGCCCGCAGGGACCGCCCGCTAGACGCCGGCGGCCCCTGCTGGACGGTCCGCCTCGGTCATCCTCAAGGACGGTAGCGACGTCACCATCCCTGCGCGGTTCGACCACTCACACCGTCACCAGGTCGCGGAGGGATTCGAGCATCTTCTCGCCGATACCGGGGACGGCCATGAGGTCGTCGACGCTTGTGAACCGACCGTTCTGGTCTCGCCAGTCGATGATCCGTTGCGCGATCGCCGGGCCGACGCGCGGCAGGGTGTCGAGCGCGGCGACGTCTGCCGTGTTGAGGTTGACGCGGCCATCACCCTCCGGCGCCGCGGAGGTACCGGCATCCGTCCTCTCGTCGCCCTCGGCGGGGATCAGGAGCTGCTCACCGTCGCTCACCGGCCGCGCGAGGTTCACGCCGTCGCGAGACGCCTTCTCCGAGAATCCCCCGGCGGCGGCGACAGCGTCGACGACGCGGGCATCCTGGTCGAGACGGTAGAGACCGGGGACGCGCACCTCACCCGAGACATGCACGTACACCGATGCCGGCGCCACCGTCTCGGAAACGACCTCGGGCACCGTGTCTACGGCTGACTCCGCGCCCGTCCGGACGATCCCGATCGCGATGGTGACCGCAGCAACGACGACCACGAGGACGACGGCGGCACCGATCGCCAGCCGACGTCGAGACCTCGGCACCGTCTGCGCATCCATGGCACGATCCTCGCGGCGTCGCACCATCCTCTCCGCACCCGGCGAAGGGACGGTGGACGAACGACGATCAGAGGTCCGCAGTGGAGAAGACGCTCAGGAGACGGTGAAGCTCACGACCTTCGGCGCTCGTACGACGACACGGGTGATGTCCCTGTCACCGATCGCACGGCGGACCTTCTCGTCGGCGCGGGCACGCGCCTCGAGCTCGTCACCGGAGATCTTCGCCGGCACCGTCAGGGTGCCGCGCACCTTGCCGTTGACCTGAACGACGGCCGTCACCGACTCCTCCACGAGCAGGGTCGGGTCCGCCTGACGCCACGGGACGACACCCACGAACGGCTCGTACCCGAGGATCTCCCACATCTCCTCGGCCGTGTGCGGCGCGAAGAGGTCGAGGATCATCGCGACGGCCTCTGCCGCCTCGCGGACTGCGGCATCCGCGGGGCCGGCGCCCGAGTCGATCGCCTTGCGGGTCGCGTTGACGAGCTCCATGAGGCGGGCGACGACGACGTTGAACTTCGACTGCTCAACGAGACCGACGACATCGGCCCACAGCCGGTGGGTCACACGGCGCAGCGCCGAGTCCCCCTCGGCCCAGACGACGTCGGTCGGGCTCGCGACATCGGATGCCACGCGGAGCGCCCGGGCGAGGAACTTCTGCGCGCCGGTGGTGGACACATCCTCCCAGTTGATGTCGTCCTCGACCGGGCCGGCGAAGGCGATCGCCACGCGCACCGCGTCGGCGCCCGGATCGGTCATGCTCGAGGCGAACTCCACGAGGTTTCCCTTGGACTTCGACATCTTCGAGCCGTCGAGGAGGACCATGCCCTGGTTGATCAAGCTGGTGAACGGCTCCGTGAAGTCCACGAGCCCCATGTCGAAGAGGACCTTCGTGATGAAGCGGGCGTACAGCAGGTGCAGGATCGCGTGCTCGACTCCGCCGATGTACGAGTCCACAGGCGCCCACTTCGCCGCCTCCGCGGTCGGGAAGGGCTGCGCGGCATCCGTGGGCGCGAGGAAGCGCAAGAAGTACCACGAGCTGTCGACGAAGGTGTCCATCGTGTCGGCATCGCGAAGCGCCGGCTCGCCCGTCTCGGGGTCGACGGTGTTCACCCATTCGGTGGCGCCACCCAGCGGCGAGGTGCCCTTCGGCTTCAGGTCGAGGCCGGTGGCATCGGGCAGACGTACGGGCAGCTGCTCGTCGGGCACTGGGACGATCCGACCGTCCGAGGTGTGGATCATGGGGATCGGGGTTCCCCAGAAGCGCTGCCGGGAGATGAGCCAGTCGCGCAGGCGGTACGACTTCGCCGCACGACCGTTGCCCGCTGCCGAGAGCTCCTCGATCGCGCGGGTGATGGCGTTGCGCTTGGACAAGCCGTTGAGCGACCCGGAGTTGATCAGTCGCCCGTCGCCGGTGAGGGCGACCCCCGTCCGCACCGGGTCGAGTGCCTCGAGGTCCTCGTCGCCCAGCGGGTCGATCGGCACGCCGTCGTCGTCGAGCTCGATCACCGGGATCGCCCCGGTCACGGGCGCGGTCGTGTCGACGACCACCTTGACGGGCAGATCGAACGCTCGCGCGAAGTCGAGGTCTCGCTGATCGTGCGCCGGCACCGCCATGACGGCACCGTGGCCGTAGTCGGCCAGCACGTAGTCGGCCGCCCAGATCGGGAGGCGCTCACCGTTGATCGGGTTGATCGCGAACCGGTCGAGGAAGACGCCCGTCTTCGGACGGTCCGTCGACTGACGCTCGATGTCGCTCGATTTCTGGACCGTGTCGAGGTAGTCCTGGAAGCGCATCCGCACCGCACTGGACGACCCCGCGGCGAGCTCCGCGGCCAAGTCGGAATCGGGCGCCACGACCATGAAGGTCGCACCGTGGAGCGTGTCGGGGCGGGTGGAGAAGACGCTGATCTTCTCGGCGCGTCCCTCGATCTCGAAGTCGATGTCTGCGCCGACCGACCGACCGATCCAGTTCCGCTGCATCTGCAGCACCTTGTGCGGCCAGAATCCCTCGAGCTGGTTGAGGTCGTCCAGCAGCCGGTCGGCGTACTCGGTGATCTTGAAGTACCACTGGGTCAGCTTCTTCTTGACGACCTCGGCGCCGCAGCGCTCGCAGTGCCCGTCGACGACCTGCTCGTTCGCGAGGACCGTCTGGTCATTCGGGCACCAGTTGACGGCGCTCTGCTTGCGGTAGGCGAGGCCCCTCTCGTACAGGCGCTGGAACAGCCACTGGTTCCAGCGGTAGTACTCGGGATCGCTGGTGTGGAGCACGCGGCTCCAGTCGTAGCTCGAGCCGAACTCGCGGAAGCTCTTCTTGTGCTGGTCGATGTTGTTGTAGGTCCACTCGCGCGGATCCGAACCAGCGCCGCCCTTGATCGCCGCGTTCTCGGCCGGCAGCCCGAACGAGTCCCACCCGATCGGGTTCAGGACGTTGTACCCGCGGTGCCGCCAGAAGCGCGCGACCGCGTCGACGTAGGCGTAGTTCTCGGCGTGACCCATGTGCAGGTCGCCCGAGGGATACGGGAACATGCCGAGGACGTACTTCCGGGGGCGAGTGTCCTCGTCGCCGCCCGCCCGGAACGGGTCGGCCTCAGCCCAGCGTGCCTGCCACTTCGTCTGGATGGCCGAGGAGTCGAAGGAGCCCGGCTCGGGGGTCGAAGCGTCGGTGGGGGTGCTGGAAGACACGGAGAACCAATCGTGCATGAGGTCGGGAGGGCGCGCGAAAGCGCCGTTCCAGCCTAGCGGACCCGGATTTCACCAGCCCGGCGGCAGCGCGCCACCGAGCGCCGCCAGCGGCCCGCGGGCTTTCACCCCGACCTCGGCGACCTCGTCCGCGGCGATCGAGCCCCAGGTGATCCCGCCGCCCGCGCCCACGTACGCGCCGTCGGGGTGGGTGACGATCGATCGGATCACCATCGCCAGATCCAGAGCACCGTCCTCGCCGATCCAGCCGAAGCATCCCGCGAACAGTCCGCGGGATGCACCTTCGAGCCGGTGCAGGATCTGCATCGCCGACAGCTTCGGCGCCCCCGTCATGCTGCCGGCCGGGAACGCGGCATCCCACAGCTCGCCGACTGTCGTGCCCCCGATCAGCCGGCCCGCGACGGTGCTCACCAACTGGTGGACGGCCGGGTAGCTCTCGATTTCGAGCAGGCGTTCCGCGGCGACGGTCCCCGGTTCGCACACCCGCTGCAGATCGTTGCGCATCAGGTCGACGATCATGACGTTCTCGGCCTGCTCCTTCTCGCTGGCACGCAGCTCGGCGGCCAGCGCGGCATCCGTCACCGAATCGACGCCGCGGGGACGTGTGCCCTTGATGGGGCGGGTCCGGACGATGCCGCCCGAGACCTCGAGGAACCGCTCCGGCGTGGCGCTGAGCAGCGCCGTCCCGCCGGAGCGGATCATCCCGCCGTGATGCGAGGGGGTCGCCTTCCGCAGCCGCAGATAGGTCTCGAAGGGGTCGACGGATGCCGCGGTCTCGAAGCGCGTCGCCAGGCACAGCTGGTACGCGCGGCCCTCCCGAATCTCCTCACGGCACTGCGCGATGAGATCCGCGTACTCGGCGGCGTCGTGACGCGCTGCTACCTCCACCGTCGCAGGCGCGCCGGGGCGGGGGGCTCGCGCGCCCGCGGCCCATCCGTCGACCGTGGCGACGACGTCGGTGAGCTCGTCGGCCGGCGCGACGACGAAGACGCGGCGTTCCGCGTGATCGAACGCGACGAAACGATCGACGCGCAGCCAGCGATCGGCGATTCCGCCCTCGGATGCCGGTGCGCCCGCGCGGCGCGCGGCTGTGTCGTACCCCGCCCAGCCGACCCAGCCGCCGGCAAACGGGCCGAAGGGGCCCTCGTCCGCTCCACCGCAGACGACCGCCGTCGGCGTGGCGGCAGGTGTCCCCTCGCCGATCCAGCTCCACCCCTCCGCGGCATCCGGCCCGGCATCGAGCCAGAACGCGTGCTCCGCGTCGGCCCACCCAGCGGCGAACAGCGCTGCCGGATCGACCCACCCCGGACGCTCGAACGCGGAGAGTCGGGCCATCCCCACAGATTATCGGGGCATCCATCGGAATCGTCGGGGCATCCCCCAGGCGCCGTCGCCGGCGCTCGGTAGCCTGAGGGGGTGAACGAGTTCCTCACCTGGCTGCTCGACACCGTGCAGGATGTCGACCCCGTGGTGCGGACGATCGTCGCGGGTGTCGCGATCATGCTCGAGACGAGCGTGCTCGTGGGGCTGATCGTGCCCGGCGACACCATCGTCATCGTCGCCGGCACCGCGGTCGGGAGCGTCGGCGAGGGGGCGATCCTCGTCGTGACTGTGCTCGTGGGCGCGCTGGTCGGTGAGAGCATCGGGTTCGCGCTCGGGCGCTGGCTGGGGCCGCGCATCCGCTTCTCGCGCTTCGGCGCGCTCATCGGAGAGAAGAACTGGATCCGCGCCGAGCTGTACCTCCGCCGCCGCGGCGGCGTGGCGATCTTCCTGTCGAGGTTCCTCCCCGTCCTGCACTCCCTCGTGCCCCTCACCGTCGGGATGAGCGGCTACGCGTACCGTCGCTTCCTGGCGTGGACCTTCCCCGCGTGCGCCATCTGGTCGATCGCGTACGTCTCCGTCTCGGCCGCGGCCGCGGGGGGCTACCGGGAGCTCGCTGACAGCCTGCATTTCGCCGCCTACCTGTTCGTCGGCGTCATCGCCGCGTTCCTGGTGCTCGCGTACGTGATCAAGCGGGTCATCGCGGCACGGGAGGCCCGTCATCTCCGCACCGACGTTGTCAACTCCTCCGAGGGTGAAGCCGGCGACGTGAAAGACTGAAGCCGATGGCTTCTCCGACGACCCCCGAGACGAAGATCCTCTGGTTCGCGCGCCTCGAGTACCGCTTTCACGCCTGGCGTGAAGGGCGTGCGCGTGCGCGCGGACGGCGACCCACGGTCGCCCCGTTCCCCGGGTACGGCAGCACCGAGTGGGTGCGCGTCCTCGGCCGCGTGCTCATCGCCCCGAAGGTGAAACGGCGCGAGCGCGGCGAGTACGCGGGCGTCCGCGGGTGGCGCAGCTTCGCGGCCGTCCCTATCGCGCACGCCACCGTCACGGTGACGATCGACGGCGTCGACCACGAGGTCGCCGCCGATCGCGGTGGTGTCGTCGACATCGTGTTGCCGGCGAACCTCTCCCCCGGGTGGCAGACGGTGACGATGCACGTGGAAGGCTCCGAGCCGGTGGAGGCCCGGGTGTTCATCGTCGGCGCCGACGTGCGCTTCGGTGTGGTGTCCGACATCGACGACACCGTGATGGTGACGGCGCTGCCGCGACCGTTCCTCGCTGCCTGGAACTCCTTCGTCTTGAACGAGCACGCTCGGCAGCCGGTCCCGGGCATGGCGGTCCTGTTGGAGCGGCTCATGCGGGACAACCCGGGTGCGCCGATCCTCTACCTCTCCACCGGTGCCTGGAACGTCGCCCCCACGCTCGTCCGCTTCCATCGCCGCCACCTCTTCCCCTCGGGGGCGCTCCTCCTCACCGACTGGGGGCCCACGCACGATCGGTGGTTCCGCAGCGGCAAGGCCCACAAGGAGGAGAACCTGCGCCGGCTCGCTCGGGAGTTCCCCGACATCGACTGGCTGCTGGTGGGCGATGACGGGCAGCGCGATGACGAGATCTACACCGCGTTCACCGTGGAGCACCCCGATCAGGTGTCGGCGGTCGCGATCCGGCGCCTCACCCCCGCCGAGGCGGTCCTGGCCGGTGGTCGCACCGCCGTGGACGACCACACCGCCGCAGGCGTGCCGTGGGTGACCGGGGACGACGGTTCGGAGCTGCTCGAGCGGCTGAGTGACGTCGGCGTCATCCGCGACGTCGCAGACCCCGCCTAGGCTGACGCCATGTGCGGAAGATTCGTCGTCGCGAACGTGGCATCCGAGTTGGTCGGCGTGCTCCGCGTCGACGTGGAGGGCGACGATCTGCCCGCGCCGTCCTACAACGTGGCACCGACCGCTCAGGTGGGCATCGTGCTCGATTCCGCCAAGACCGATCCACCCACCCGCCGTCTCGAATCGGCACGCTGGGGCCTCATCCCGGGGTGGGCGAAGGACCCCAAGATCGGGGTGAAGGCGTTCAACGCCCGCTCCGAAGAGCTCGAGGACAAGCCGATGTTCCGGCAGGCGCTCATCAAGCGTCGTGCCATCGTCCCGGCCACCGGGTACTACGAGTGGGCGACGACCGACGACGGCAAGGTGCCCTACTTCATCGCGCCGGCCGACGGCTCGCCGATGCTGTTCGCCGGGCTCTACGAGTGGTGGAAGGATCCGCAGAAGGCCGAAGACGACCCCTCCAAGTGGCTCCTGTCCTTCACGATCCTCACCCGTGATGCGGTCGCCCCGCTCGGCTCCATCCACGACCGGATGCCGCTGTTCGTCGACGCCGACTTCGCCGACGCGTGGCTCGACACCGAAGTGGACAATGTCGGAGACCTGCTGGATGCCGCGGTGGACGCGGCGCCGGCGGTCGTCGAAGGGCTGACGGACCACGAGGTCGGACGCGAGGTGGGGAACGTCCGTAATGACTCCCCCGACCTCATCCGCCCGGTGTGACCGCTGCGGCCGCCTATCCTCGTCAGGTGACGACCACCACCCGCCTCCGCCTCTCGCGCGCCGAATGGTCGGCCCGTGCCGCGGCGCACGAGCAGCGTGCCGACGCGCTCACCGCCGGTCGGCGCGCTCGAGTGCAGCGCGGGCAGACGCATCCCGTGGACGACTTCCTGTACACGTACTACTCGTACAAGCCGGGTCTTCTGCGCAAGTGGCATCCGGGGCGGGAGGTGGCCCTGATGGATGCCGCTGACGCGCCCCACGCCGCCTGGCGCTGGTACCGCGTGGACGGCGAAAGCGTGGTCGTCGACGTGGACGCGTTCCTGACCGAGAAGGAGCCGCTCGTCCGGGCGATCCGCGGCATCCTCACCAGCACGCTCAACCGAATCGGCTCGTATGGCTGTTTCGGCATGCACGAATGGGCGATGGTCTACCGGGACCGGGAGACGCGACATCCGGTGCCACTGAGGCTCGGGCACAGCGGAACCAATGCGGTCGTCGAGTCGCATGACCTCCGATGCACGCACATCGACGCGTTCCGCTTCTTCACCCCCGAGGCCACGCCGAAGAACCGGTTCGCGCCGGCGCGCGAGACCCAGGCCGACCACGAGCAGCCGGGCTGTCTCCACGCCGGGATGGATCTGTACAAATGGGCGGTCAAGCTCGGCCCGCTCGTGCCGGGCGAGGTGCTGCTCGACGCGTTCGAGTTGGCCCGCGACATCCGCGAACTCGACATGCGCGCATCTCCGTACGACCTCCGCGACTGGGGCTATGAGCCGGTCGCGGTAGAGACGTCGGCCGGGAAGGCCGCGTACGTCGCCGCCCAGCGGGGGTTCACCGAGCGGGCTCAGCCGATCCGTCGCGGGCTCCTCGAGCGGATCGGCTGAGCGCGGGTCACTCCAGCTCGATGGTCGCGTCGGGGTTGTTCAGAACGATCATCGGGGTCACGGTCGCATGTCCCGCCGCCGCGATCCGGTCGCGATCGAACCGGACGAGCGGATCGCCGGTCTTCACGACGTCACCCGCCGCCACGAGCGTCTCGAAACCGTCGCCCTTCATCGAGACCGTGTCGATGCCGATGTGGATGAGGAGCTCGGTCCCGTCGTTCAAGCGGAGTCCGATCGCATGGCCGGTCGGGAAGACGCTCTCGACGGTGCCGTCGGCGGGCGCCGTGACGACGTCGTCCGTCGGCTCGATCGCGATGCCCGGCCCCATCGTGCCGTCCGAGAACATCTCGTCGGGCACGTCGCTCAGAGGGACGACTCGTCCGGCCACGGGGGCTTTCACCCGCACGACGGCCGGTGCGGTCGTGGCGACGGTCACCGGGGCCTCGGCTCCGGCCGGAGCGGATGCCGCACGTCCCCGCCCGGCGATCACGTCCTCCATCGCATCTTTCACGAACTGCACGTTCAACCCGTAGACGACCTGCACCGAGGTGCCACCGGGGCGGATCGTGCCCGCAGCGCCCGCGCGTGCGAGTGCCTTGTCATCGACCTTGGACGTGTCCGCGACCTCCATGCGGAGTCGGGTGGCGCAGTTCTCGAGCTCGACGATGTTCGCGCTGCCGCCGAGGGCCGCGACGAACCGCTCGGCCGTGGCGTGGAAGTCGCCGCGAGGTGCGGCATCCGTCGTCTCGTCGTCGATGACCTCGTCGTCTTCGCGACCGGGCGTCTTCAGGTCCCACCGGCGGATGATCCAGCGGAACACGACGAAGTACACCGCGAACCAGAACACGCCCATCACGGGAATGAGCCAGGGGTTCTGCGCGAGCGGGTTCATCCAGCTCAAGACGAGGTCGATGAACCCGCCGGAGAAGCCGAACCCCATCCGCACCGGCAGAAGCGCCGAGACGAACAGCGAGATGCCCATGAACACGGCATGCACGAGGTACAGCCACGGGGCCAGGAACATGAACGCGAATTCGAGCGGCTCGGTGACGCCGACGAAGAACGACGAGATGGCGCCGGAGAGCAGGATGCCGGCGGTGACCTTGCGCCGCGTCGTCTTCGCCGTCACGTACATCGCCAGAGCAGCACCCGGGAGGCCGAACATCATGATGGGGAAGAAGCCGGTCATGTACTGACCGGTGACCCCGTACACACCATCGCCCGAGGATCCCTGCAGGAAGTTGTTGAGGTCGTTGATTCCGGCGACGTCGAACCAGAACACGGAGTTCAGGGCGTGGTGCAGGCCGAGCGGGATGAGCAGGCGGTTGAAGAAGCCGTACAGGCCTGCACCGACGGGCCCGAGCGTGACGATCCATTCGCCGAAGCTGACGAGCCCGCCGTAGACGAACGGCCACACGAACATCAGCGCGACGGAGAGGACGAGGGAGGCGCCTGCAGTCACGATCGCGACCGATCGACGACCGGAGAAGAACGACAGCGCGTCGGGGAGCTTCGTGTCGCGGAAGCGGTTGTAGCACCAGGCGCCGATGAGACCGCAGATGATGCCGACGAAGACGTTCTGGATGTTGGTGAACGCGAGGTCGACATCCTCTGCTGCGGCGCCGGTGAGAGCGCCGATCGTGGTCGGGCTCAGCATCGTCGTGACCGTGAGCCACGAAACGAGGCCCGCGAGTGCCGACGTGCCGTCGGATTTCTTCGCCATGCCGATCGACACACCCACCGCGAACAGCAGTGCGATGTTGCTGAGCAGGGCGCCGCCCGCCGCGGCGAGGAAGGCCGACGCGACGTTGTCGTCCCCGCCGTTCGCGGACTTGATCCAGTAACCGATGCCCGAGAGGATCGCCGCGACCGGCAAGACGGCGACCGGCAGCATGAGGGATCGACCCAGCCGTTGGAAGAACTTCATCGTGACTCCCGTCCCGGCTCCCCCGATGGAGCCCTGCCGAGAGAGTACGCCTCCGATCGTCGCAGCACCGGGACGTCCACGCGCGTCGGAGCCGGGTCAACCCTCTCGCGCCTCCCGCTCCGCGAGCGCAGGATGAGGGGGACGAAAGGATGACTCATGACCGATGCACCCACATCGCCCGAGAACCTGGAGCGCTTCGCGGCCGGCGAGGGCGAGCACCTGCCACCGGCACCCGAAGGCGCCCCGGCCGGTCCTGACGACGCGGAGGAAGTGTTCACTCCTCCGCCGGGCAACACGCCGTACGCCGCCCGCACCACAGTGGACGACAATCGGACGCCCGAAGACGAGAGCGCCATCGACCCGAGCTGGACCAGAGAATAGCCGGAAACCACAAAACCCCCGGAGAACCGGGGGTTTTCGTGGACCTGAGGGGACTCGAACCCCTGACCCCCTGCATGCCATGCAGGTGCGCTACCAGCTGCGCCACAGGCCCTTGGTCGCCGCTCGCGGCAACCCATTCAGCTTACTACACGTGAACGGGTGCTTCGAACGGAAGTGGGCGACTCAGTCGGACGATGCACTCTCGGACACTCCGACGGGGATGATCGGGCAGTCCTTCCAGAGCCGCTCCAGCCCGTAGAAGACGCGCTCCTCCTCGTGGAACACGTGGACCACGAGATCGCCGAAGTCGAGCAGGATCCAGCGGGCCTCGCTTCGTCCCTCACGGCGGAGCCGCTTCTGACCCGCCTCCAGCATCCGCTCCTCGACCTCGTCGGCGATCGCCGCGACGTTGCGCTCACTGGAACCGGTGACGAGAAGAAAGGCATCAACGAGCGGCAGCGGCTCGGACACGTCGAAAGCGACGAAGTCCTCCCCGCCTTTGCTGTCAGCCGCCGCGGCGGCGATCCGCACGAGCTCGTGCGTGTGTTCGGTGGCAACCATCAGAAGACTCCATTCACGACGGCCAGAATCAGGACCGTCGCCAGCGCGAGGGCGAGAGCACCGGCGGTGATCGCCAGTGTCATCATCAGCCGGCTGCCCTTTTCGGGCGCCGGCGGACGGATGATCTCGTCCGCGCTCTTGATCGTGCTGATCGCCGAGCTCGCGGCGATCGGGGTGGGTGAAGACGCGGGAGGGAGCTCCCCGTCGATGAGCGCCGCGTCGAGGTCTTTGCCGTCCTGCGAGCCGGGCACGGCTCCGGTGGAACCGTAGTTCTGCGGAAGCGAGTAGCTGCCGGTGATCAGCAGCTCACCCGTACCGATGATCGGAACGGACAGCGACCCCGTCTCGGGTGTCTGCGAAAGGATCAGCGCGTTCGGGGCCGAGCTCGAGCCGCCGCCGCCGCCGCGAGCGAGCAGGTGATCGAAGGATGCCGGCAACTCGACATCGCCAGGCTCGCCGGAAAGCAGCTGCGCGCCGAGACCCGGTGCGACGACCGGCGCCTTCTCCGTAGACTCCGCCTCGTCGTCGGTCTTGGGCTCCTCGGCCACGGCCGGGTCCTCGTCAGCCGCGTCGTCGTCGGCAGCATCGTCGGCGGCCTCCGCCTCGGGCTCGACGTCCGCAACGGGTTCCGGCTGGGACTCGTCGTCGACCTCCGCCTCGGGCTCCACGACCGGTTCTGCCTCCACCGCCGCGACGTCGTCCTGGTCTCGGTCGGACTCGTCGTGCGGCACGAGCTCAATCGCGGCGGTCCGCAGCTTGGCCTGGGCGCGCGCCTGCTTGCGACTGATCGGCCGGGCGTCGCCGTCAGCATCCGAGGCGACCACCTCGTCGACAGCGGGTTCCGACTCGGTGTCGACGGCAACAGACGAAGTGGACTCGGGCGCCTCTTCGACCGCGACGTCGTCCGTCTGCGTCTCCGCAGTCGCCGCGGCCGCCGCGGCTTCGTCCGCCTCCTCCTGCGTGATGATGGGGGTCGACGCCGTGTTGCGCAGTTCGCGCAGCTGCCGCCGGGTCAGCGGAGGGCTGGGCTGGTCTGGTGTGCTCATGCCTTGCTCCGATACAGGTGGTGCTTCGCAATGTATTGGACGACGCCGTCCGGGACGAGGTACCACACCGGGTTTCCCCGACTCACGCGCTCGCGACAGTCGGTGGACGAGATGGCCAGCGCCGGGATCTCGAGTTCGCTGACGTCATCGGAAGGCAGTCCGTCGACGCTCAGCGTGTGTCCGGGGCGCGACACGGCGACGAAGTGGGCGAGATCCCACAACTCCTGCACATCGCGCCAGCCGAGGATCTGCGCGATGGCGTCCGCGCCGGTGATGAAGAACAGATCCGCGTCGGGCCGCTGGGCCTTGAGGTCGCGGAGGGTGTCGATCGTGTAGGTGGCACCCCGGCGGTCCACATCCACGCGGCTGACGGTGAACATCGGATTGGATGCCGTCGCGATGACGGTCATCAGGTAGCGATGCTCGGCCGAGGAGACGCCCGACTTCTGCCATGGCTCGCCGGTGGGGACGAAGATCACCTCGTCGAGATCGAACGACTGCGCGACCTCGCTCGCGGCGACGAGGTGACCATGGTGGATCGGGTCGAACGTCCCGCCCATCACCCCGATCCGCGGGGCACGCGTCGATGCCATTGCGGCGGCCTCAGTGGTGGCCGTGGCCCGCCTGCGGTGCCGGGTTCTTGGCCGCGTACGCCTCGGCCTTGTGCGCGTGGCGGTTGGCGACGTTGCGGTACGAAAGGGTGACCAGACCCAGCGAGAGGAAGACCACGAAGGCGACGATGCCGTATCCGAAGGTCTCCGCCATGACGTTGCCGCCGTGGGGCTCGGTCTCGGCTGCGGCGAGAGTGAGGGTCGTCGCGAAATTCATTCGGGCTCCGTTCGAGGATTCGGGTGCTCGACCAGTTTAGGCGGTCAGCGGCGGATCTGCCCGTTGCCGCGGGCGAGCCATTTGGTGGTGGTCAGCTCGGGAAGCCCCATCGGTCCGCGGGCGTGCAGCTTCTGCGTGGAGATGCCCACCTCCGCGCCGAAGCCGAACTCCCCGCCGTCGGTGAAGCGCGTCGACGCGTTGACCATCACGACGGCCGAATCGACCTCCTTCAGGAAGCGCTCGGCGTTCGCCTCGTCGTCGGTGACGATGGCTTCGGTGTGCTGAGTGGAGTACCGGCGGATGTGCGCGAGCGCGCCATCCAGGTCGTCCACGACGCGGACCGACACGTCGAGGCTCATGTGCTCGGTGGACCAGTCCGCCTCGGTCGTGGGCACGACTCCCCCGGCGAGGCCGCGAACCTCGTCGTCGCCGTGGACGGTGACGCCGTGCTCCTGCAGTGTGGCCACGACCGGTGCGATGAGGCGGTCCGCGGCGTCGCGGTGGACGAGCACCGTCTCGACCGAATTGCACACGCTGGGTCGCTGCACCTTCGCGTTGACGACGATCTCTGTCGCCCGCTTCAACGGCGCGCTGGCGTCCAGCACGATGTGAACGACGCCGGCTCCGGTCTCGATCACCGGCACCGAAGACTCGGTCACGACCGTCTCGATCAGTCCCGCGCTCCCCCGCGGCACGAGCACATCGACCAGCCCACGCGCCCGCATCAGGGCCCGCGCGCCGTCACGACCGAAGTCGTCGACCGTCTGGATGGCCTCCGGGTCCACCCCGGAATCGCTCAGCGCACTCCGCATGACCCGGATCAGTGCGGCGTTCGATGCCAGCGCAGCCGAACCTCCCCGCAAGACGACGGCGTTGCCCGATCGGAGCGCAAGCGCGGCGATGTCGACGGTCACGTTCGGGCGAGCCTCGTAGATCGAGCCGACGACCCCGAAGGGCACCGAGACCTTCTGCAGGTGCAGCCCATTGTCGAGGGTGCGGTCATCGAGCACGTGGCCGACGGGGTCGGGGAGTTCCGCGACGTCGCGGACGGCGGCGGCGAGAGCCCGCACGCGCGGCTCGTCGAGGCGCAGCCGGTCGAGGAGACCCGCAGAGATCCCCTCCGCCTCCCCCCGGGCCAGATCCTCCGCGTTCGCGGCGACGATCTCCTCGACGTGCGCGTCAAGTGCGCGCGCGATCTCGTGCAGCAGCGCCGACTTCGCGGCATCCGACAGAAGACCGACCGAGCGCGATGCCTCGCGTGCGAGCTGCATCCGCTCCTGGGCGGTGACGACGGTGAGGCTCATCCCGCCAGTCTAGGGCGGGCCCGACACCCGCCGATGCTCAGTCGACGGCGACGCGGATCGGCGCGGTTCCGGGCACCGCAGCCGGCGTCGGATTCGGGGCGAACCAGGTGCCCACGTCATCGCCACGAAGGGCATCGAAGACGAGGTCGGCACTCGTCACGAGCACCCCGATCCCGGCAGTGGATGCCAGTCGCGCAGCCGAGACCTTCGTCGCCGCACCGCCGGTGCCGACGCTGTTCACCACGACCGACCCGAACTGGTAGCCGGCGAGGTCGTCGCCGAAATCGACGTGGTGGATCGGCCTCGCGCCGGGCTCCCCCGGCGGGCGGGTGTACAGGCTCTCGATGTCGCTGAGGAGGACGAGCGCGTCGGCGCCGATCAGCTGCGCCACGAGCGCCGCGAGACGGTCGTTGTCGCCGAATCGGATCTCGTGGGTCGCGACCGTGTCGTTCTCGTTCACGATGGGCAGGATGCGCAGCCCCAGGAGGCGCTCCATGGCACGTCGCGCGTTGGAACGGTGCGTCGGGTTCTCGAGGTCGCCGGCGGTCAGCAGAACCTGCCCGGCAACGATCTCGAAGGGACGCAGCGCCTCCTGATAGCGATAGATCAGGACGTTCTGCCCGACGGCGGCCGCGGCCTGCTGGGTGGCGAGGTCGCTCGGTCGGGAGTCGAGCAGGAGGAACGGCATCCCGGTCGCGATCGCACCCGACGAGACGAGCACGACCTCCGTACCGCGCGCGTGAGCCTCAGCGAGGGCCTCCACGATGGGCTGGATCTTCTCCGCGTTCTCCCCGCTGATGGACGAAGAGCCGACCTTCACCACGACCCGGCGGGCACCGGCGAGACCGGCGCGATCCTGCAGGCTCACGACTCGTCCTCGTCCTCCCAGCCGTCGCCGCGGGCGGCGAGGCGCTCGGACTCCAGCTCGGCACGAGCCTCCGCTTTGGCATCCATACGCTCGTGATACCGCTCACGGCGCTGCGACGTGGTTCGGCGGGGGTTGAGGTCGAGGCGGGGGTCGGTTCCTCGGGGCGCCGTCATGAGCTCGGCGGCAGAGCTGAGTGAGGGATGCCAGTCGAAGACGATTCCGGCGCCCGGGCCGATCACGACGGTCGAGCCCGCGTCCGCCCCCACACGGAACAGTTCATCTTCGATGCCCAGCTTCTCGAGCCGGTCCGCGAGGAAGCCGACGGCCTCCTCGTTCTGGAAGTCGGTCTGCTGCACCCAGCGCACCGGCTTCGTGCCCAGGATGCGGTAGATGTTGCCGTACGTGCCGCCCTCGACGCGGATCTCGAAGTCCTTCTCGGCGCCCTGCGGGCGGATGACGATCCGCTCCGGAGCGGGGGCCGACGCGGCGGCGACGCGGTGGCTCTCGACGATCTCGCCCAGAGCGAAGGTCAGCTGACGCAGCCCGTCGCGGCTGACGGTCGAGATGTCGAAGACGCGGAAGCCCCGCTTCTCGAGCTCGGGACGCACCAGGTCGGCGAGGTCCTTCGCCTCCGGCACGTCGAGCTTGTTGAGGGCGACCAGCTGGGGGCGCTCGAGCAGCGGGACCTGTCCCTCGGGGACCGGATATGCGGCGAGCTCGGCGAGGATCACATCGAGGTCGCTGATGGGGTCACGCCCGGGCTCGAGGGTCGCGCAGTCCAGGACGTGAACGAGCGCCGTGCAGCGCTCGACGTGTCGCAGGAACTCCAGGCCGAGGCCCTTTCCATCGCTTGCGCCCTCGATGAGTCCGGGCACGTCTGCGACGGTGAAGCGCGCGTCTCCGGCCTGCACCACACCCAGGTTTGGGTGGAGGGTCGTGAAGGGGTAATCGGCGATCTTCGGTCGCGCGGCCGAGATGGCGGCGATGAGACTCGACTTGCCTGCGGACGGGAACCCGACCAGCGCGACGTCGGCGACGGTCTTGAGCTCGAGCTGGATGTCGCCCTGCCATCCGGGCGTGCCGAGCAGCGCGAATCCAGGTGCCTTGCGCTTCGGGTTCGCCAGCGCAGCGTTGCCGAGCCCACCCTGGCCGCCGGGCGCGACGACGTAACGGACGCCGGGGGTGACGAGGTCGACGAGGGTCTCACCCGTCTCGTCCTTGACGACGGTGCCGACGGGAACGGCCAGTTCGAGGTGCTCTCCCGCGGCTCCCGACCGGTTGTCCCCCATGCCGAAGCCGCCGTTCCCGGCAGAGCGGTGCGGCGAGTGGTGGTACGAGAGCAGCGTGGTCACCTGAGGGTCGGCGACGAGCACGATGTCGCCACCATGTCCGCCGTTGCCGCCGTCGGGGCCGGCAAGCGGCTTGAACTTCTCCCGTCGGACGGAGACGCAGCCGTTGCCGCCCTTGCCCGCGCTCAGATGCAGCGTCACGCGGTCGACGAACGTCACCATGCGGAATCTCCTGTCGGTAGGAACACGTGAGGGGCGAGCCGCAGCCCGCCCCTCACCGTGGAATTCTGTGTCTTACTCGGCGAGCGACACGATGTTGACAACCTTGCGGCCGCCCTTCGTGCCGAACTCGACGGCGCCCGCCTCGAGGGCGAACAGCGTGTCGTCGCCGCCACGGCCGACGTTCGCGCCGGGGTGGAAGTGGGTTCCACGCTGACGGACGATGATCTCGCCGGCGAGGACCTTCTGACCACCGAAGCGCTTCACGCCGAGGCGCTGTGCGTTGGAGTCACGACCGTTACGGGTGGAGCTTGCGCCCTTTTTGTGTGCCATCTCTCGTGCCTCCTGGCTTACTTGATGCCGGTGATCTTGACGCGCGTGAGGTCCTGACGGTGGCCCTGGCGCTTCTTGTAACCGGTCTTGTTCTTGAACTTCTGGATGATGATCTTGGGGCCGCGCTCCTCACCGAGAACCTCGGCGGTGACCTTGACCTTGGCGAGCTTGTCCGCGTCGGTCGTCACGGCGTCGCCGTCGACGAAGAGGACGGCGGGCAGCTCGATCTTGTCGCCGACCTGAGCCTTCTGGCGGTCGAGCACCACGACGGTGCCGACTTCGACCTTTTCCTGACGGCCACCGGCGCGCACAACTGCGTAAACCACTTCACACCTTGTTTCTTCTGTGGAGCGCACGGCTCCGGGCTCTGATGAGACTGGGAAGTCCTGGTGCGGAAGCTAGGCTCTGCGTCGCCATAGGCCTGCGACACGTGACGCACCAAGGGTCCAGAATACCCGATCGGGACAGCAAGGGCAAAAGCACTCCGGGGTGGGTCGCTCCGGCCCGTGGTGGGTGCGCCGCGGCTTAGGATCGCGGCATGGCCGTGCTCGTGGACACCCCGCTCTGGCCGGCGCACGGCAGACTCTGGGCGCATCTCGTGTCGGATGCCGACCTCGACGAGCTCCACGCATTCGCCGCGCGCCACGGCATCCCCGCCCGCGCGTTCGACCGCGACCACTATGACGTCCCCGCCGACGCGATCGATGACCTTGTCGCCGGCGGAGCCCAGCGTGTCGACGCGCACGAGCTGACCCGCCGCCTGATCGCGTCGGGGCTGCGGGTCACCGCCCGCGAACGCCGCGGGCGGTGACGACCCTCAGGACTCGTCGGAGGCGGTGGACACCGGCGTGCCGGTGAGCGCCGCCGTCGTCACGCGACGACGTGCCCGGCCCTGACCGGGCGCCTTGGGCTCGGGGAGCGCCTCGAGGACGGAATCGAGCATCCGCTCCGTGTCGCTCTTCGGCGCGGCATCCGCCTTCTTCTTCCGAGGACGCTTCGGCCGCTCGGCGCGCTCAGGTCGCTCGGCGGGCGCCGTCTCCTCGGCGGCCGCAGTGGGAACCTCTTCGCCGTGGGGGTGGATGGTGGATGCCGCGATCTGCGCGAGCGCCGACTTCACGCCTTCGGTGATGACGTGGGTGCCGCCGGTGGGTGCTGCGGCGGCGTTGCCGTTGCCGTTGCCGTTCTGCGACGACCCGTTGCCCTGGCGCGAGCGGCGGTTGCCGTTGCCTCCCCCACCCGCGGTGTTGCCGCCGGAACGGTGCTTGACCACCGGGTCGTGGTGGACGATGACGCCGCGACCCGCGCAGACCTCGCACGCCTCGCTGAAAGTCTCCAGCAGGCCGAGGCCGAGCTTCTTGCGGGTCATCTGGACGAGACCGAGCGAGGTCACCTCCGCGACCTGGTGCTTCGTCCGGTCGCGGCTCAGGCACTCGACGAGGCGTCGCAGCACGAGATCGCGGTTGGACTCCAGCACCATGTCGATGAAGTCGACCACGATGATGCCGCCGATGTCGCGAAGGCGCAGCTGACGGACGATCTCCTCGGCAGCCTCGAGATTGTTCTTGGTGACGGTCTCCTCGAGGTTGCCCCCGGTGCCCACGAACTTGCCGGTGTTGACGTCGACGACGGTCATGGCTTCGGTACGGTCGATGACCAGCGAGCCGCCCGAGGGAAGCCAGACCTTCCGGTCCAGCGCCTTCTCGATCTGCTCGGTGACGCGGTGCTCGTCGAAAGGATCGTGATCACCCTCGTACTTCTCGATCCGCTCGAGCAGGTCGGGGGCGACGCCCGTCAGGTACGACGTGATGGTCTGGTACGCCTCGTCGCCCTGGATCAGCATCTTGCGGAAGTCCTCGTTGAAGACATCGCGCACGATCTTGACGAGGAGATCGGGCTCGGAGTGCAGCAGTGCGGGCGCCTGCCCGTTCTGGGTCTGCGCGCTGATGTGCTCCCACTGCGCGGTGAGGCGCTGCACGTCGCGGGTCAGCTGCTCCTCGGTCGCTCCCTCCGCCGCGGTGCGCACGATCACGCCCGAGGACTCCGGGAGCACCTCCTTCAGGATCTTCTTGAGGCGCGCGCGCTCGGTGTCGGGGAGCTTGCGCGAGATGCCGTTCATGGCACCGCCGGGCACGTACACGAGGTAGCGGCCCGGGAGCGAGATCTGGCTGGTGAGGCGGGCACCCTTGTGTCCGACGGGGTCCTTCGTGACCTGCACGAGCACCCTGTCGCCGCTCTTGAGCGCCAGCTCGATCCGGCGCGGCTGGTTGCCGGTCTCCACAGCATCCCAGTCGACCTCGCCCGAGTAGAGCACGGCGTTGCGTCCGCGCCCGATGTCGACGAAGGCCGCCTCCATCGAGGGCAGGACGTTCTGCACGCGCCCGAGGTAGACGTTGCCGATGAGGGAGGCGTCCTGGTTGCGGGCGACGTAGTGCTCGACGAGGACGTTGTCCTCCAGGACGGCGATCTGGATCCGGCCGCTCTTGGAGCGGACGATCATGTCGCGGTCCACCGATTCGCGGCGAGCGAGGAACTCGGCCTCGGTCACGACGGTGCGGCGACGCCCCGCCTCGCGTCCGTCACGGCGCCGCTGCTTCTTGGCCTCGAGACGGGTGGAGCCCTTGATGCGCTGCGGCTCGGTGATGACCTCGACGGCGCGGCGGCGCGGCGTGGGCTCGTCGCCCGACTCGCCCCCGCGGCGACGGTTGCGTCGTCGCGCGCTGGACGAGGGCTCGTCGCCTTGCTCGTCGCGGTCCTCGCGGTCATCGCGCGCGCGGCCCGGGCGCGCCGGCAGCGGCACGATCTCGGGTGCGTAGAAGTGGAGTGCGGTCGAGACGGCCGACACGAACTGCTCGGGCAGGAGGCCGAGGCTCACCGCCGTCGGCTTCTCCGCCTCCGCGGGCTCCTCGGTGTCGGGAGCGGCGGCGTCGGGGGCGGCGGCGGGCGCGGCGGTGTCGGGAGCGGCAGTGTCGGGCGCGGCATCCGCCTCAGGAGTCTCGCTCGACTCCGGCGCGTCGTTCGACTCTGCGGCAGCCGCCTCGGAAGCCTCGCTCGACTCCGGAGCGTCGGGCTCCCCCGTCGTCTCAGCGTCGGACTCGCCGACGGCCGGCGCCGCCGCGGTGTCCGTCGCGCCGGCGTCCACGGCGTCGGAGGTCGCAATGCCGGTGTCCTCGGTCGCGACGTCGGCGTCCGCGGTCACAGCGGGCTGCTCGGGGGCGTTCAGCTCCTGCTCGGAGACATCGGAGGGTGCTGATTCGTTGTTGTCATCGGCCATCACTGGCTTACTCCTAGCGGACGGCTCCGCGTGCCGTCCGGCGAAACTCTGGCGGCGCCGTCCCGTATCGGACGGGCCGCGAACTCACTCGGTCTGCAGCTGTTCTCCCCGCGTTCTGTGCGAGGTCGTGCTGCGCGGGCGGTCATCGCCCGAAGTCTTCTGGTGACGTCCGGGCGGCGCGGCCGCGGGGACATCGGCCACCATTATCTCACTATCGCGCCCGAAACCGTGACGGAGCGGATTTGCACGGTCCTCAGCCCAGCCGGCGCATATGCAGCCGGTGCCATAATCGCCCCCATGACGACCCCGCTGAATCATCCCCGCCCGACCGCGCTCGCGATCTGGCTCATCCTCGCGGGTGTCGTCGGATGGATCGCCGCGTTCGAACTCACCGTCGAGCGGATGAAGCTGCTGGCCGACCCGACCGCGTCGGCTGCGTGCGACATCAGCCTCCTCGTCCAGTGCGGCGCCAATCTGCAGTCCTGGCAGGGATCGGTGTTCGGCTTCCCGAACCCGATCCTGGGCCTCACCGGCTGGATGGCGCCGGTCGTGGTGGGAGCGGCCCTCCTCGCGAATGCCCGGTTCGCGCGCTGGTTCTGGCTCGCGTTCGGCCTGGGTGTGACCGGAGCGCTCGCTTTCGTGATCTGGCTCATCTCGCAGAGCATCTATGTTCTGGGAACGCTCTGCCCGTGGTGCATGGTGACCTGGTCGGTCACGATCCCGACGTTCTTCGCCGTCATCATGCATCTGCTGCGCATCGGCGCGATCCCCGTCCCCGAGCGGGTGCAGCGCGTCGCCGGGTCGCTGATGGCGTGGGTTCCCCTCATGTCGATCGGCGCGTTCGCGGTCATCGGGCTGCTCGCCCAGCTCCGGCTGAACTGGATCGCCGAGTTCTGAGGGTCGGAGAACGACGAAGCGCCCGGTCCGAGGACGCGGGCGCTTCGTGAGTTGGTGTCAGGCGAACCAGATGGAGAGCTCGCGCGCCGCGGACTCGGGGCTGTCGCTGCCGTGCACCAGGTTCTGCTGAACGGCCAGTCCCCAGTCACGTCCGAAGTCACCGCGGATGGTGCCGGGGGCGGCAGTGGTGGGGTCGGTCGTGCCGGCCAGCGAGCGGAATCCCTCGATGACGCGGTTTCCGGCGAGGCGGATCGCGACGGAAGGGCCCGACATCATGAAGTCCAGCAGCGGCTCGTAGAAGGGCTTGCCGGCATGCTCGGCGTAGTGCTGCTCCAGCCGCGCACGGTCGGGCTCGACCAGGCGGAGGTCGACCAGGGCATAGCCCTTCGCCTCGATGCGGGCGAGGATCGCGCCGGTGAGGCCGCGGGCGACGCCGTCGGGCTTGACGAGGACGAGGGTCTGTTCGGTGGCCATGTCAGTCTCCGTTCGTTTCCGCCTGCGCGGCGAGCGCGGCGTTGCGCTCATCGAGAGCGCCGCCCTTGATGGTGGCATACACATACATCGCGCCGAAAACCACAGCTGCGATCAGCAGTGCGGGCACGAGGAATGCGCCCAGTGCGATGACACCCTGCAGCACGGCGCCCGCGAGCACGGCCCAGCGGTGCCGGACCAGTCCCGCGAGGCCGACCGTCACGACGGCGAGCACCGCGCCGGCGACGATCGCCCACCAGTCGTCGATGCCGTCCGGCAGCACCCGCAGCCCGAAGACGACGAGCCCGCCGAGGAAGACGACGAGCGACTCCGAGATCAGCACCACCGCGAGGAGGGATTCCTGCGCGCCGCGGTGGCGCCGCACCCGCGGACTCACTCGTTGTACCCGGCCTTCCAGTCTTCCGCGGCAGACAGCGCCACGGCTTCACCCGCGAGCACGACGCTGCCGGCGATGATGACGGCTCGTCGATCGGATGCCGCAGCCCACGCGCGGGCCGCGTCCGCGGCCTCCGCGAGGTCGCGGTGCACGGTCACGGGCGTGCCGATCTGATCGACGAGGTCGGCGATCGCGTCCGGGTCCTCCGCGCGCTCGGATTCCGGCGCGGTCGCGAAGACGTGCGCCGCGGCAGGAGCGAGCGTCCCGACGATCCCGGCCACGTCCTTGTCCCCGAACGCGCCGAGGACGAGGCCCCAGTCGTCGAAGTCGAAGGAATCGCCCAGCGCGGTGACCAGCGCGCGGGCACCGTGAGGGTTGTGCGCGCTGTCGACCAGCACGGTCGGGGCGACGCCCACGAGCTGCAGGCGTCCGGGCGACGTGGCGTTGCCGAGGCCGTCGGCCAGGACGTCGTCGGCGAGAGCCTGCGATGCACCGCCGATGAGCGATTCCGCGGCCGCGATCGCGAGCGCCGCGTTGTGACCCTGATGAGCGCCGTACAGCGGCAGGTAGAGCTCCGGATAGGTCCCGGCGAGACCGCGCACGGTGATCAACTGACCGCCGACCGCGAGCTTCTGGTCGAGGAGCCCGAACTGCTCGCCTTCGGTGGCCAGGGTGGCCGACGCGCGGCGTGCGGCGTCGGACAGGACACTCGCCGCCGCGGCATCCTGTTGAGCGGAGACGACCGCCGCCGACGGCTTGATGATGCCCGCCTTGACCGCGGCGATCTCGGCGATCGTCTCGCCGAGACGGTCGGCGTGGTCGATGTCGATGGGAGCGAAGACCGCCACGTCGCCGTCGGCGGTGTTGGTCGAATCCCACGCACCTCCCATCCCGACCTCCACGACGGCCACGTCCACGGGGGCGTCGGCGAACGCGACGAACGCGAGCACGGTGAGGAGCTCGAAGAAGGTGAGCGGCGCCTCGTCCGATGCGGCCAGCTCGGCGTCGACGAGGTCGACGATGGGCGCGATCTCGTCCCAGGCGTCGGCAATTGCACCGTCGGCGATCGGCTCGCCGTCGATCATCACGCGCTCGGTGAAGCGCTCCAGGTGCGGGCTCGTGAACAATCCCGTCCGGAGGCCGTGCGCGCGCACCAGCGACTCGATGATCCGACTCGTCGACGTCTTGCCGTTGGTGCCGGTGACGTGGACGACGCGGTAGGTGCGCTGCGGGTCGTCGAGCAGCTCCAGCACGCGACGCGTCCGCTCGACACGCGGCTGAACCCACCGCTCGCCCTGCCGCTCCAGGAGCGCCGCGTAGACGGCATCCGCTCGGGTCCGGTCGCTCATGAGGTCGCTCCGATCCGGCGCACGCCGATCGTGAAGTCGCCGGCGTTCGCGTACGTGCCGGCGGGGACGGATGCCGTGTGCTCGGGGCTCGAGCGCAGCGCCTCGCCTCGCAGCGCGGTGCCGTCGGCGGTGGCGACGAGGTCGGCGACCGACAGGGTCTCCCCCGCGACGTCGGCCGTGTCGAAGGCGGACGCAACCGCCTCGGCGTCGTCGCTGTCGTCGAAGGTGAGCTGGAGCGCGATGCGGTCGCTCACCTCGAACCCGGCGGCCTTGCGGGCGTCCTGGACGGCGCGGATGACGTCGCGCGCGAGGCCCTCGGCCTCGAGCTCGGGCGTCGTGGCGGTGTCGAGCAGGACGAAGCCGCCGCGCGGGAGGAGCGCGATCGCGGTGCCCTCGGCGACCCCGCCGGCTTCGAGCGTGAGGTCGTACTCCCCCGGCTCGAGCGCGATGCCGTCGACGACGACCACGCCGTCCTGCTCGGACCACAGGCCCGCCTTGGCGCCCTTGATGACGTGCTGCACCTGCTTGCCCAGGCGCGGGCCGGCGGCACGGGCGTTGACGGCGAGGCGCTGGCTGATGCCGTACTGCTCGGCGAGGCCGTCCGTGAGCTCGACGACCTCGACGGCCTTCACGTTGAGCTCATCGCGCACGATGTCCTCGAACTGTGCGAGCGCGTCGGCACCCGCGACGGCGACCGTGAGGTTCGCGAGGGGCAGGCGCACGCGCTTGCCTTCCTTCTTGCGCAGGGCGTTGGCGACCGACGAGACCTCGCGGACGGTGTCCATCGCCTCGCGGATGTCGGATGCCGGGGCGAACTCGCCCGCATCGGGCCAGTCCTCCAGATGGACGCTGCGTCCGCCGGTGAGCCCCTGCCACACGCGCTCGGAGACCAGCGGGATCAGCGGAGCCGCGACCCGGGTGAGCGTCTCGAGCACCGTGTAGAGGGTGTCGAAGGCCTCGGTGGTCGTCGCGTCGGCGGCATCCACCCCCACCCAGAACCGGTCGCGCGAGCGCCGGATGTACCAGTTCGTGAGGGCCTCGGCGAACTCTCGCAGCTTGGCAGCCGCCATCGTCGAGTCGAGCGCGTCGAGGTCGGTGGCGACGTCGCGGACGAGGTCGCCGAGGAGGGCGAGGATGTGACGGTCGAGGACGTTCGTGGAGTCGGTCCGCCGTACGGCCTCGTATCCCTCGCCGTCGGGTCCACCCGCAGCGTTCGCGTAGGTCGAGAAGAAGTACCAGGCGTTCCACAGCGGGAGCAGGAACTCGCGGACGCCGGAGCGGATGCCCCCCTCGGTGACGACGAGGTTGCCGCCGCGGAGCACGGACGAGCTCATGAGGAACCAGCGCATCGCGTCGGAGCCGTCGCGGTCGAAGACCTCGCTGACGTCGGGGTAGTTCCGCAGCGACTTCGACATCTTCTGCCCGTCGCTGCCGAGGACGATGCCGTGGCAGGCGACGCCCGAGAACGCGGGACGGTCGAACAGGGCGCCCGAGAGCACGTGCATGACGTAGAACCAGCCGCGGGTCTGTCCGATGTACTCGACGATGAAGTCGGCGGGGGCGTGCTCGTCGAACCAGTCGCGGTTCTCGAACGGGTAGTGGACCTGTGCGTACGGCATCGAGCCGGAGTCGAACCACACGTCGAAGACGTCCTCGATGCGGCGCATCGTGGAGTTGCCGGTGGGGTCGTCGGGGTTCGGGCGCGTCAGGTCGTCGATGAACGGCCGGTGCAGGTCGACCTCGCCCGCCTCGTTCACCGGTAGCCGGCCGAAGTCGCGCTCGAGGTCGGCGAGCGAGCCGTACACGTCAACGCGCGGGTACTCGGGGTCGTCGCTCTTCCACACCGGGATCGGCGAGCCCCAGAAGCGGTTGCGGCTGATCGACCAGTCGCGCGCGCCCTCGAGCCACTTGCCGAACTGGCCGTGCTTGACGTTCTCGGGCGCCCAGGTGATCTGCTCGTTGAGCTCGACGAGGCGGTCCTTGATCGAGGTGACGCGCACGAACCAGCTCGAGACGGCCTTGTAGATGAGGGGGTTCCGGCAGCGCCAGCAGTGAGGGTACGAGTGCTCGTACGACGCCTCGCGCAGCAGGCGACCCTCCGCCTTGAGCAGACGGATGAGGGGGCGGTTCGCGTCGATCCACAGCTCGCCGGCGACATCGGTCACCTGCGGCAGGAAGCGTCCGCCGTCGTCGAGGCTCATGATGAGCGGGATGCCGGCGGCCCCCGTCACGCGCTGGTCGTCCTCACCGTAGGCCGGTGCCTGGTGGACGATGCCGGTGCCGTCGGTGGTGGTGACGTAGTCGTCGACGAGGATGCGCCAGGCGTGCTGCGTTCCCCAGGTCTCCTCGTCGGCGTAGTAGTCGAAGAGCCGGTCGTAGGCGACGTCGGCGAGGTCGGCCCCGCGGACGGTCTGCTCGACGGCGTCGCGAGCCTCGTCGGCCGAGGCGTAGCCGAGGTCCTTCGCGTAGTTCGCGAGCAGATCGGCGGCGAGCAGGTAACGGTGCGACTGGCCCTCGAGAGCGTCCTCGTGGATGTCGGCGGCGCCGGCCGGGCCGCCGGGCAGGACGACGTACTCGATGTCGGGTCCGACGGCGAGCGCGAGGTTGGTCGGCAGGGTCCACGGGGTCGTCGTCCATGCGAGCGCGCGGACGGCGGTGAGCCCGAGCGCTTCGGCCTTGGCGCCGACGAGCGGGAAGGTGACCGTGACGGACGGGTCCTGCCGCATCTTGTAGACGTCGTCGTCCATGCGGAGCTCGTGGTTCGACAGGGGCGTCTCGTCGCGCCAGCAGTACGGCAGCACGCGGTGGCCCTCGTAGGCGAGGTCCTTGTCGTACAGCTGCTTGAACGCCCAGAGCACCGATTCCATGTAGCCGGTGTCGAGCGTCTTGTAGCCGCGCTCGAAGTCGACCCAGCGCGCCTGGCGGGTGACGTAGTTCTCCCACTCCTGCGTGTACTCGAGGACGGATGACCGCGCCTTCGCGTTGAAGGCGGCGATGCCCATCTCCTCGATCTCGCTCTTCTCGGTGATCCCGAGCTGCTTCATGGCCTCGAGTTCGGCGGGCAGGCCGTGCGTGTCCCATCCGAAGACGCGGTCGACCTTCTTGCCGCGCATCGTCTGGAACCGCGGGAAGAGGTCCTTCGCGTAGCCGGTCAGGAGGTGGCCGTAGTGCGGCAAGCCGTTGGCGAACGGCGGGCCGTCGTAGAACACCCACTCGTCGGCGCCATCGCGCTGCGCGATCGACGCGCGGAACGTGTCGTCCTGCGCCCAGAACGCGAGGACGTCGCGCTCGAGGTCGGGGAAGCGCGGGCTCGGGACGACGGCGGCGGGCGCGTCGGCGGCGGGACCGAAGGCGGAAGGTCGGGGGTAGGTCATGTCACTCCTGCAGGTCTGCTCCTGCGAGGACGATCCGGAGACCGCGGTACCACCCCGCTTGATGCGACCCGGTTCCGGGTGCACCCACTCACCTGCGGCGATGACGGGCCTGCCCCGCTCGGTTCTACTGGGCGGCTGACCGCTGTTCTTCCGAGAGCTCCCCGGTGATGGCCGGATCGGTGCTGATACCGCCATCCTACCCGCGACCTAGGCTGGCGTCATGGCCCGATCCCGCATCAGCCCCGCACCGCCTCGGATCGCGGAGCCGGACCTCCCCGAAGAACTGACCCCCGCCGCCCTCGGCCGCTCTGCGGACATCCTCGGAGCGAGGATCACGCTCGGCGCGGGCGGGACGGATGCCGCTCACGCGCGGGTGAGCGAGAGCGTCATCGCCCCCGCGTCCGTCGAGACCCTCGACCTCACGGGCGCCGTCCTCTCGGACGTCGTCGCGGACGGCCTGTCGGCCGCGGAGGTCATCGCGCGAGAGGGAACGTGGCGATCGGTCGTCGTCCGCGGCGGTCGGATCGGCACGCTCGACCTCTCCCGGAGCCGATGCGACGGACTGGTACTCGACGGCGTGCGGATCGACTACCTCACGGTGGCCGGCGCGACCCTCGGCGACGTCGAGATCGAGGGGTGCCGGATCGGCACCCTCGACGCTCCCGGAGCCCAGATCCAGTGCATGCGCGTGACCGGCTCCACCGTGGACGAATGCGACACCCGCGAGTGGACGATCTCCGACCTCGACCTTCGCGGCGCGGACGTGCTCGCGTTCACCGACGTCCGGGCTCTTCGCGGCGCGACGCTCTCCGAAGACCAGGTGACGACGCACGCGAGCGCGTTCGCTGTCGCGCTCGGCATCGATGTCCGTGCCGCAGACGACCTCAGTCGGACCACACCTCGGCTCTGACGCGCGCGGTCGAGGCGTGCTCGAGCAGCCGTGAGATGGGGCATCGCGCGTGGGCGGCCTCGGCAAGACCGACCGTCTCCTCGAGCGAGCGCCCCTCGGCCGACACGGATGCGGTGACGTCGAACTCGAACCCGCCCCGCTCAGGAGAATCCCGCAGTTCCACGTCGACGCGGACCGAGGTGCGGTGCGCGCCGCGCACGATCGCCTGCAGGGTGGCGTCGAGGCACGTGGCCCACGCGAGCGCGAGGAGCTGCTCGGGGTTGCTCCGCGAGAGGTCCGCGTCCGCACTCAGCGGGTTGGACACCGCGACCTCGAGACCGCCGACGACCCTGCTCACGCCGGTCCCGCCATCGCGGTTGACGGCCGACGTCCGGTACCTGGTGCTCATCCCGCAACTATAATTGGACGGCATCCAACAATCTTCCGAGGTCTCTCCGTGTCGTCCCCTTCTCTCGTTGCCCTGAGCGGCGCGAGCGTGTCGTACCCGGGCGGGGTGCGCGGACTCGACCGGGTCGACCTCACGGTCGCGTCGGGCGAGATCCTCGGCGTCATCGGCGAGAGCGGAGCCGGCAAGAGCACGCTGCTGAGCCTTCTGACCGGCGAGCTCACCGCGACCGAGGGGCTCGTCACCGTCCTCGGCGACGACGTCGGCCGCCTGAACCGGGCGGGCCTGCGACAGCTGCGACGCGACATCGGGGTCGTGTTCCAGGGCGTCCACCTCCTGGCGAACCGCACCGTGCGGCAGAACGTCGAGGTCCCTCTTTCGCTGCGACCGCGCGCGATGCGCGACGCGGGCATCGTCGACGAGGTCCTCCGCTTCGTCGGGCTGGACCGGCGGGCGGACGCCTTTCCCGCACAGCTCAGCGGCGGCCAACGGCAGCGCGTCGGAATCGCCCGCGCCCTGGTCACCAGGCCCCGACTGCTCCTGTGCGACGAGCCGACCTCCGCGCTCGACGCATCGACCGCGGCGGAAGTGCTCGATCTCCTCCGCAGCGCGCGCGACCGGTTCGGCGCCACGGTCGTCATCGTCACGCACGACCTCGACGTCGTGCGCGACGTCTGCGACCGCGTGGCCCTCTTCGACGGCGGCAGACTCATCGACGTCCTGCCGGTCAACCGAGGCGCCCGCCGAGAGCGTGAGACCTACCTCGATCGGGCGCGACGGGAGCTCGGGGCATGACCGGGGAAGAGGACATCCTCTCGTCTCTCGCCGCGTCTCTCGCCGAGCGCGGGGACGACCTCGTCGAAGCCCTCGGCGAGACGGCGTACATGCTCGGCGTCTCCCTCGCCACAGCGGTGCTGATCGGGCTCCCCCTGGGGACGGCGGTCTATCTCACCCGCCCGGGCGGGATCGAACCCCAGCGCATCGTCTGGACCATCGCGGACACGCTGATCAACGTCATCCGCTCGTTCCCGTTCCTCCTCCTCGTCGTCTTCCTCGTGCCGGTGACCCGGGCCGTCTACGGCACCACGTTCGGGACACCCGCGGCGACCTTCTCCCTCTGCGTGGTCGCGGTCGCCGTCTACGGGCGACTCGTGGAGCAGATCCTGCGCGAAGTCAGTCCTGGGATCCCGCGCGTCGCGCAGACCCTGGGGGCGACCGTGCCCCAGACCGTCCTGCGCTTCCTGCTGCCGGAGGCCGTACCCGGGCTCGTCTACGCGCTCACATCGGCGAGCATCAGTCTGCTCTCCTACTCGACGGTGCTCGGCGTCGTCGGCGGCGGGGGCATCGGCGACTTCGCACTGCGCTACGGCTATCAGGAGTACGACGACGTGCTCATGTACTTCACCATCCTCGTGATCCTCGCGCTCGTGCTGGTCATCCAGACCATCGGGCAACGGATCTCGATCCGCCTCGACCACCGGTGACCACCGGCATCCCCCTCGATCCCACAAGGAGACACCCCATGACCCTGCGTCGCACGACCCTGCGCCCCCTCGCGCTCGCCGCCCTCACCATTGCCACCATCGCCCTCGCCGGGTGCGCTGCGTCCGCCTCACCGGGCGACGCGGCTGTCCAGACCCTCCGCGTCGGCGCCGTGACATCGCCCATGACCGACATCGTCGAGGCCGCCGCCGAGGAGATCGCAGACGGCTACGAGATCGAGCTGGTCGAGGTCGCCGACTACGTGACGATCAACCAGATGCTGGCCGCCGGCGACATCGATGCGAACTTCTCGCAGCACGAGCCCTACATGCAGGAGTTCAACGCCGCGAACGACGCGTCGCTCACCGCGGTGCAGCCGATCTACAACTTCACGATCGCGTTCTACTCCAAGACCATCGACGACATCGCCGACCTGCCCGACGGCGCGACCGTCGCGATCCCGAACGACGCCTCGAACACCGGCCGGGCGCTGAAAATGCTCGCCGACGCCGACATCATCACTCTCGCCGAGGGCGTGGACCCGTATGCGGCGACCGTCGATGACATCGCCGAGAACCCGAAGGACCTGGAGTTCCTCGAGCTGCAGATCACCCAGCTCAACACGGCTTACGACGAGGCGGATCTCGTGTTCCAGTGGCCTTCGCACATCGCCGCCCTCGGACTGACGCCGCAGGACGACGGCCTTCTCACGGAGCTCGACGACCGGTTCGCACTGCAGGTCGTGGTCCCCGAAGAGGATGCCGACGCGGCCTCCACCGACGCGCTCGTCGACGCTTTCACGAGCGACCCGGTGCGCGCGATCATCGACGACAACGCGACCATCGAGACCGCCTTCTGAGCGGTGCGGGCCCGGCGTCGCTTGGCGAGGAGTTGACACATCCCGAGGGCCGGATCTCGGCATCCGGCCCTCGCAAACCTCCGCTTCCTCGCGAACCTCCGCTTCCTCGCGAACCATCACCGTTCAGCGAGGTGCAGCCCCTGAGCGACGGCCCGGGCGATCGCGTCCTGCACGACGTGCCAACGATGCACGACCTGGGCGTAGCCGACCCGGATCACGTGGTAGCCGAGGAGCATCAGCTCTGCGTCGTGGGCATTGTCGGCCTCGCGCTGCGCTCCGACGTGGGTCCCCCCATCGATCTGCAGGACCAGGCGATCGCCGATCAGGAAATCCACGCGATGCCCGGCGATCCATGCCTGCGGCACGATCGAGACGCGGAGCCATGTGAGCCGCGGTGGGATGAACGACTCGAGGCCTGATCCAGCGAACGGCGTCGCCTGCGTCAGGACAGCCCGCGCCCGTCCACGAAACGGGAGCCTGTGCAGGGCCGGCAGCTGCACCACCCCACGTTCGAGGGCCGACTCCCAGATCGCGAGCGCCTCCTCGAACGGCAGACAGGATGCCGCGAGTGCGAGGACGTTCTCGATTGGGTCCACGAGTGCGTCCGGCGCCCGCGGCACGATCGGCTCCGCCCAGTGCAGGACGGTCCGCGGATCTGAAACCCGCACAGAGCCGGAATGCGCGGGTGCCGCCACGTGCGCGGCATCCGCATGGAGCACCCACAACCCGAGCCGCTGCGCCTGCGTCACGCACGTGAGCACCACGCCCGCCGTGGCCGCGGCACGGAGCGCCGGGTCGCTCGATGGCACCGCAACCCACCCTCGCCGCGGTCGCAGGAGGTCGCCGGCCTCGACCGCCGTCCGCAGAGCGCGATCGCTGAAGCCGAGCCGGCGAAGCTCCCCCGATCGGACGATCCCGCCACGCTGCACCACCGCATCCGTCACTGTCATCCGCACAGCCTCGTGATCGCGACCGTCACCCGGCACACGACACCTCACGCTGTGCACGGCAACACCGCGCGCGAGCCTGGGGAGGAGCTTCGCGGTCTCATCGCGAGGACGTGACAGGTCTCGAGGACCGGACCCTTGCTTCCCCTCCTCGGCAACCGCCGTCTCCTCGCGAGCCGCCAGCTCGGATCACCTGAGCGGTGCGGGCCCGGCGGTAGACTGGCGGGCACCCACACTCAGGCACGCTCACACAGTGCCGCACATATCGCTTGAGGAGCACCACCATGACGAACGCGCAGATCCCTGACAAGCCCGCCCTGGAAGGCCTCGAGCAGAAGTGGGATGCCGCATGGTCCGCCGCCGGGACCTACCTGTTCGATCGCGACGCGGCCAAGGCCACGGGACGATCGGGCGTCTTCTCGATCGACACTCCTCCCCCGACGGCATCCGGTTCGCTCCACATCGGGCACGTCTTCAGCTACACGCACACCGACGTGAAGGTGCGCTACGAGCGCATGCGCGGCAAGACGGTGTTCTACCCGATGGGCTGGGATGACAACGGCCTGCCCACCGAGCGTCGCGTGCAGAACTACTACGGTGTGCGCTGCGACACCTCGCTGGCGTACGACCCCGACTTCACGCCGCCGTTTCGCGGTGACGCGAAGAGCCTGAAGCCGGCCGACCAGGTGCCGATCAGCCGCCGCAACTTCATCGAGCTCTGCGAAGAGCTGACGATCGAGGACGAGAAGCAGTTCGAGGACCTCTTCCGCAAGCTCGGCCTGTCGGTCGACTGGACGCAGACCTACCGCACCATCTCGGATGACACGATCCGCACGAGCCAGCTCGCGTTCCTCCGCAACCTCGACCGCGGCGAGGCCTACCAGGCCATGGCGCCGACGCTGTGGGACATCGACTTCCGCTCCGCGATCGCCCAGGCCGAGCTCGAGGACCGCGACCAGCAGGCGTCGTACCACCGCGTGGCCTTCCACAAGACCGACGGCTCCGGCGACATCCACATCGAGACGACGCGCCCCGAGCTGCTGCCCGCGTGCGTCGCCCTCGTCGCGAACCCCGACGATGAGCGGTACCAGCCCTACTTCGGCTCGACGGTGCGCACCCCGCTCTTCGATGTCGAGGTGCCCGTCCTCCCCCACCCGCTCGCGGTGAAGGACAAGGGCACCGGCATCGCGATGATCTGCACCTTCGGTGACGTGACCGACATCATCTGGTGGCGCGAACTCGACCTGCCGAACCGGACGATCCTCGGTCGCGACGGCCGCATCATCGACGAGTCCCCCGAGGTGCTCGTGACGGATGCCGCGAAGGCGGCGTACGCGGAGCTTGCCGGCAAGACGGTGTTCAGCGCCAAGAAGCGCATCGTCGAGCTGCTGCAGGAGTCCGGCGAGCTGCTCGAGGTCTCGAAGCCTTTCACGCACCCCGTGAAGTTCTACGAGAAGGGCGACCGCCCCCTCGAGATCGTCTCCACCCGCCAGTGGTACCTCCGCAACGGCGCCCGCGACGCGGAGCTGCGCGACAAGCTCATCGAGATGGGCCGCGGCATGGGCTGGCATCCCGATTTCATGCGCGTCCGGTACGAGAACTGGACGAACGGCCTCACCGGCGACTGGCTCGTGTCGCGCCAGCGCTTCTTCGGTGTGCCGATCCCGGTCTGGTACGGCCTCGACGAGAACGGCGAACGGGACTACGACCGCGTCCTGACGCCCGACGTGTCCCGCCTGCCCGTCGACCCGACCACAGACGTGCCCGACGGCTACACCGAGGATCAGCGCGGCGTGCCCGGCGGGTTCGACGCCGAGCGCGACATCTTCGACACGTGGGCGACCTCGTCGCTCACGCCGCAGCTCGCCGGCGGGTGGGAGCGTGACGAGGAGCTCTGGAACCTCGTCGCCCCCTTCGACGTGCGCCCGCAGGGGCAGGACATCATCCGCACCTGGCTCTTCTCGACGATGGTGCGTTCGGTGCTCGAAGACGGTCGTGCGCCGTGGACGGATGCCGCCATCTCCGGCTTCATCGTCGACCCCGACCGCAAGAAGATGTCGAAGTCGAAGGGCAACGTGGTGACCCCGGCCGACATCCTCGACGCGCACGGCACCGACGCGGTCCGCTACTGGGCGGCCTCCAGCCGACTCGGCGCGGATGCCGCGTTCGACCCGCAGAACCCCACGCAGGTGAAGATCGGGCGCCGCCTGGCGATCAAGGTCCTGAACGCCGCGAAGTTCGTGCTGTCGTTCCCCGTACCGGAGGGCGCGCGCATCACCCACGCGCTCGACGCCTCGATGCTGGCGACGCTGGATCAGGTCGTCCGCGACGCGACGAAGGCCTTCGACGCCTTCGACCACGCCCGCGCCCTCGAGATCACCGAGGCGTTCTTCTGGACGTTCTGCGACGACTACCTCGAGCTCGTGAAGGAGCGCGCCTACAACCAGGCCGACGCCGGCCAGGCGTCCGCCGCCCTCGCGCTGCGCCTCGCACTGTCGACGCTGCTGCGCCTGCTGGCTCCGGTGCTCTCCTTCGCCGCGGAGGAATCGTGGTCGTGGTTCGAGGAGGGCTCGGTCCACACCGCCGCCTGGCCGACCCCGCTCGAGATCGATGGGGACCCGGCCGTGCTCCGCGCGGTCGGTGAGGCTCTGATCGGCGTGCGCCGCGCGAAGACCGAGGCGAAAGCCTCGCAGAAGACGCCGGTCGCTTCGCTCACCGTCGCAGGCCCCGCCGCCGCGCTCGACGCGATCCGCTCCGCCGAGGGCGACCTCGCCGCGGTCGGTCGCATCGCCGCCGTCAGCTACGCCGACGCCGACGCCATCGCCGTCACCGACATCGAACTCGCCCCTCAGGAGGCATGATGCGAATGGGTACCCGCTGGGACAGCGGGGCGGAGCCGCCGGCATCCGTCCCGGCTCTGCTGCACGAGCAGATCGCGGTGGTGGATGCCACGGTGACGCTGTCGGGCGTGCAGCCGAAGCCCCGCTGGACGCTCACCTGGCTGGAGGGCCGCCCCGTCGCCGAGCTGGAGACGGGTGCCGTCGTCCGACAGGATCGCGACGGCCAGGTCGTCGTCGGCCACGTCGACGCGCTCGAGGACTGACCCCGCTCAGGCGTCGGCGGGGCTGAGCCCCTGCCGGGACGCCTCGAGCAGGAGCTTGGTGCACACGAGGGTGGCGACGAGGCAGAAGCCGCCGGCGAGCAGATAGGGAAGCCGGAGATCTCCTCGGGCGACCCACCCGCCGAGAACGGTCGCCAGCGGGAACATGCCCCACGTGATCATGCGGATGACGCCCAGCGTCCGGCCGAACAGCACGGGCGGGATGAGCCGCTGGCGCAGCGCCGCCCACGGGACGTTCCAGGTCGAGATCGCGAACGCCATCGCCGCGTAGGCGACGACCGCCGTGACGACCTCGGGCGCAATGCCCACGGCCACGAGCGCGAGCGCCGCCAGCAGGTTCGCCGCCCACATCACGCCGCCGCGTCCGAACCGAGCCACGACGGGCGCGGCGACGAGCGAACCCGCCAGCGCCCCGAGACCGATGCCTGCGGTCACGAATCCGATCGCCGCCGGCGCAACATCGTGCTCATCGAGGAAGTAGAGGATCGTCGGCGCCTGGGCGAACGAGAAGGCGCAGCCCATGAGGGACGTGAACAGCACCAGTGCGCGCAGGTAACGGTGGGTCCAGAGGAAGCGGAGCGCCTCCGATGCCGGCACGCGCGGCGCGGCATCAGGTTTCGATGCTGAGGTGCGAAGCGGCCGCGCGGCTGACAGCGGAAGCAGGACCGCAAGGACGATCGGGACGAGATAGCCGACCGACCCGACCCAGAGCGGCAGGGCCAGCGACACCGCGAAGAGCACGCCCGCGATGGGCTGCGCGATGAAGCTGTCGATCGTGATCTGCGCGGCCTGGATCCGACCGTTCGCGCGTTCGAGGTGCTCGTCGCGCACGACCGCGGGGATCACCGCGTTCGTCGCGTTGTCGAACACCGTCTCGCCGAACCCGAACACGAGCGTGCCGGCGAACAGCCACCAGATGTCGAGGGCACCCGTGACGGTGAGCACCGCGAGGCCGAGCGCCGCGGCGGCGCGGACGGTGTTCGCGACCGCCATGAGGATGCGACGGTCGAATCGGTCGACGAGCATCCCGGCCGGGATCGCGAAGACGAACCACGGCACGAACGCGAGGGCCGCGAGGATCGAGATCGTCAGAGGGTCACGCGTGAGCGTGGTCGCGATGAGCGGCACCGCGGTGCGCCCGAGACCGTCGGCCAGATTGCTGAACGCGGCGGCGGTCCACAGGCGACCGAAGGCCGGGCCCAACCCCGGCTTCACCGGAGGCCTCGGCCGGACCACGGTCACCGCGGCAGGATCCCGGTGTGCAGGACCGCGGCGCCGTCCCGTCGACGCTCGATCGCCTCGTCGTGCGCGAGTCGGAGCGATGCAGATGCGGCCCGCCGTGACATGCGCCGGGTGACGGCGTCCTGCAGCGTGCGGCTGACGACGAGGAGCGCTCGGTCGAGGGGGGTCGGCGTCGCCGCCGCCACGGGGCGCACGAGGGTGAGAGTGGTCATGTCAGTTGCCTCCTTCGGGGAGCGCGAAGACGTCCACGCGGACGGTGTAGGGCTGTGTGCCTGCCTCGTCCTGTCCGCGGTAGCGGTCGCTCGCTTCATCGATGAGCGCCGAGAAGCGCTCGTTGAGCTCCTTCGCCTGGTCAGGTGTCAGGCGGAGGTTGGCGGTCGAGATGAGCGCGGTCATGTCATCGATCTCGGCCGGTGTGCGGATGCTGTCCCCGACGAAGCGCAGCAGCTGCTGGTGGCGTCGGTTGAGGAATTCGGTCATGACGACCTGGGTCGCCGCCCTGCCCGACGGCGTCTTCATGGCCTCGGGGTTCGTGAAGGACACGGAGCCCTTCTCCCGCTCCCACCACCGCTCACGGGCCGACCCCCGCCCCTCCACCTCGCGGATCAGATCGTGCTTCGCGAGCGCACGCAGGTGGTAGCTCGTCGAGCCGGTCGACTCTCCCGTCAACGCCGCCAGGGAGCTCGCGGTCTGCGCGCCGTACTGCGACAGGATGTCGTACATCTGCACCCGGAGGGGGTGCGCGAGCGCCTTGAGCGCGCCGGCGTCGAGAACGCGTTCGGGGCGGGTAGCGGTCGGGTCACTTTCGGTCATAATGCAAAGATATCTTTGCACATACTTCTTTGCAAGCATTTCTTTGCAGATAGGCGTAGGCGAGTCGCGGCGGGCGTCCGGCCCGGCCCGGGCACGTACGCTGAAGGAATGACGGATGCCGCTTCCAACCCGCTTCTCGCCCCCTCGTCACTCCCCTTCGGTCTTCCCGACTACCCCGGCATCCGGGCAGAGCACTACCTCCCGGCGTTCGAAGCCGCGTTCGCGCAGCACCGGGCCGAGATCGACGCGATCACCGCGCAGAGCGAAGCGCCCACGTTCGCGAACACCCTCGAACGGCTCGAAGCGGCCGGCGACCTCCTGGGTCGGGTGGCTCGGACCTTCTACACCGTCTCCTCCGCCCACGCGACGCCCGAGATCCAGGAGATCGACGCCGCCCTCGCGCCGCTGATGTCAGCGCACGACGACGCCGTCCAGCTCGATGCCGCGCTGTACGCGCGCGTCCGGGCCGTCTATGAGCAGCTCGACTCGCTGGACCTCGGAGCCGAGGAGCGCTACCTCGTCGAACGCCGGTACCGCGAGATGACGAGCGCCGGCGCCGCACTCGACGACGGCGCGAAGTCCGTGCTCACCGAAATCAATCAGCGCCTATCCGTGCTCTCGAACACGTTCGAGAAGAATCTCCTCGCCGACACGAACGACCTCGCCGTGGTGTTCGACGACGCCAATGAACTCGACGGCCTCACCGACGGCGAACTGTCGGCCGCCGCGCAGAACGCCGCCGACCGCGGCCTCCCCGGGAAGTACGTGGTCACCCTGACCCTCTTCACCGGCCACCCCTACCTCTCCACCCTGACGTCGCGCGAGAGCCGGCGACGTCTGCTCGACGCCTCGCGCTCCCGCGCGAGCCGCGGAAACGCGCACGACAACCGCGAAGTGCTGACCGAGATCGTGCGCCTCCGCGCCGAGCGCGCGGAGCTCCTCGGCTTCGACTCGCACGCCGCCTACATCACCGCCGACCAGACCGCAGGCTCCCCGGAGGCCGTACACGCGCTCCTGCGCCGACTCGCCGCTCCCGCAGCGGCCAACGCACGTCGCGAGCAGGAGGCGCTCCAGGCGATCGTCGATGCAGAAGATGCACCGTTCACGATCGAGGCCCACGACTGGGCGTTCTACACCGAGAAGGTCCGCGCCGCCCGCTACGACCTCGACCGCACCGCGCTCCGGCCCTGGTTCGAGGCGGAGCGCGTGCTCGTCGACGGCGTCTTCCGCGCGGCATCCGCACTGTACGGCATCACCTTCGCCGAGCGCACCGACCTGCAGGCCTACCACCCCGACGCGCGCGTCTTCGAGGTGTCGGAGGAGGACGGTTCGGCGCTGGGGCTGTTCATCCTCGACCTGTACACCCGCGACACCAAGCGGGGCGGCGCGTGGATGAACTCGATCGTCTCGCAGTCCGAGCTCCGCGGCACGGCTCCCATCGTCGTCAACAACCTCAACGTCCCCAAGCCCGCCCCGGGTGCGCCGACCCTGCTCACCCTCGACGAGGTGACCACCCTCTTCCACGAGTTCGGTCATGCCCTTCACGGGCTCTTCGCGCATGTGACGTACCCGCACTTCGCCGGCACCGCCGTCTTCCGCGACTTCGTCGAGTTCCCGAGTCAGGTCAACGAGATGTGGATCTTCTGGCCGGAGGTGCTGGCGGAGTACGCGCGACACGTCGAGACGGGCGAGCCGCTTCCCGCCGAGGTGGTCGAGAAGCTCCGTGAGTCGGAGGCCTTCAACCAGGGCTTCGCGACGAGCGAGTACCTCGCCGCCGCGTGGCTCGACCAGACCTGGCACAGCGTGGACGCCGACACGGCCTCCACCACCCTCGACGTGGCCCACATCGAGGCGACGGCACTCACCGACATCGGGCTGGACAACCCCGTCGTCCCACCCCGCTACTCCTCCACGTACTTCGCCCACGTGTTCTCCGGTGGCTACAGCGCCGGCTACTACTCGTACATCTGGAGCGAGGTCCTCGACGCCGACACGGTGGAATGGTTCGCCGAGAATGGCGGACTCACCCGCGCCAACGGCGAGCGGTTCCGCCGACGCCTGCTGGGCGTCGGCGGGTCGATGGACCCGCTGGAGGCGTACCGCGACTTCCGGGGCCGCGAGGCCCGGATCGAGCCCCTCCTGGAGCGTCGCGGCCTGGCATCCTGAGTCTGAACATCCTCGTCGCCTGATCCACGACCTGGCCGGCGACCCCCTGTCGCGCCCCGGGCGACCGTGCCAGGATCAGCCCATGGCAGACTCCATTCCTCCGCTCGCACCGACCCCCTATGACGGCGCACAGCTCCTCTTCCTGGAGGCTGCGCTGATGACGGTGATCCGCCACAACGGGATCCGTCTGGACGATCTGCGCACCCTCTTCGACCGATCCTTCACGGCGCTGGGAACGGCCGTCGGCGCGGGACTGGTCACGCCGGTGGGTCCGGCGTTTGCGATCTACCACGGCGACCCCTCGGGCGTCTTCGACGTCGAGATCGGGTTCCCCACCGCCGGTGCCCCGACGCGCGACATCGAGACGCCCGCCGGTGCGATCCACGCCTCCGCACTGCCCGCCGGGAACGCGATGGTGACCTCGCACCTCGGCTCCTATGACGGGCTCGGCGATGCGTGGGGACGTCTCGTGGCGGCAGCCGACGGCCAGCCGAAAGGCGTGTTCATCGAGGCGTACGTGAGCGACCCGTCGACGACGGCGACCGACCAGCTTCGCACAGACCTCATTCTGCCGGTCCGCTCCGCCTGACGCGCGGCGGGGCCTCGCGGAGGGTCAGCCGCGGCGAAGGGTCACGCGCTCTTGCGCTTCTGACGCAGCACGAGCGTGGGAGGCGCGCCCTCGGTGACCGAGGCCCGCGTCACGATGACCTTGTCGACGTCCTCGGCCGACGGGATCTCGAACATGATCGGGCCCAGCACGTCTTCGAGGATCGCGCGCAGACCACGGGCGCCCGTCTTGCGCGCCACGGCGAGGTCGGCGATGGCGCGCAGCGCCTCCTCCTCGAACTCCAGCTCGACGCCGTCGAGCTGGAACATCCGCTGATACTGCTTCACGAAAGCGTTCTTCGGACCCGTCAGGATCTCGATGAGCGCGTCCTGGTCGAGCGGGGAGACGGTCGTGACGACCGGGAGACGGCCGATGAACTCCGGGATGAGCCCGAACTTGTGGAGGTCTTCGGGGAGCACATCGCGGAAGACATCGAGCTCCTGCTCTTTGTCCTGCAGCGGCGCGCCGAATCCGACGCCGTGCTTGCCGACGCGCGAGGAGATGATGTCCTCCAGCCCGGCGAAGGCGCCGGCGACGATGAACAGCACGTTCGTCGTGTCGATCTGGATGAACTCCTGGTGCGGGTGCTTGCGTCCCCCCTGCGGAGGGACGGATGCGACCGTGCCCTCGAGGATCTTCAGAAGCGCCTGCTGCACACCCTCGCCCGACACGTCACGGGTGATCGACGGGTTCTCCGCCTTGCGGGCGATCTTGTCGACCTCGTCGATGTAGATGATGCCGGTCTCGGCACGCTTGACGTCGAAGTCAGCGGCCTGAAGGAGCTTCAGGAGGATGTTCTCGACGTCCTCGCCGACGTAGCCGGCCTCGGTGAGGGCCGTGGCATCCGCCACCGCGAACGGGACGTTGAGGCGCTTGGCGAGCGTCTGCGCGAGGTAGGTCTTGCCGCAGCCGGTGGGACCGAGGAGCAGGATGTTGCTCTTCGCGATCTCGACCTCATCGGCGCGCTGCTCGGCGGGCTGCAGGGTGCCGCGGGCACGGACGCGCTTGTAGTGGTTGTAGACGGCGACAGCGAGAGCCCGCTTCGCGGGATCCTGTCCGACGACGTACTCCTCGAGGAAGCTGAAGATCTCGCGCGGCTTCGGCAGATCGAACTCGGCGACCTCACCGTCGCCCGACTCGGCCATCCGCTCTTCGATGATCTCGTTGCACAGCTCGACGCACTCGTCGCAGATGTACACGCCGGGACCGGCGATGAGCTGCTGCACCTGCTTCTGGCTCTTGCCGCAGAAGGAGCACTTGAACAGGTCGGCGCTCTCACCGATTCGTGCCATGTCGCTCCCCCTCAGGATTCCTGGTGCTGGTGATGAGCCTAATCGCAGATCCGGACACGGGGTGGATTGCGACGCGAGTGTGGATGATCGCCCGGGACGACGATGCCCCGCCGACGGATCGACGGGGCATCATCGGGCGCGGGTCAGGCCGTGATGGCGGCCGGGGTGCGCTTGCGCGAGGTCAGCACCTGGTCGACGATCCCGTACTCGAGCGCCTCCTGGGCCGAGAGGATCTTGTCGCGGTCGATGTCCTTGTTGACCTGCTCAACGGAGCGGTTGGTGTGACGGGCCATCGTCTCTTCGAGCCAGGTGCGCATGCGGAGGATCTCCGCAGCCTGGATCTCGATGTCCGATGCCTGCCCGTGGCCGGCTTCGCCCACGGCGGGCTGGTGCATGAGGATGCGCGCGTTCGGCAGGGCCAGACGCTTGCCGGGCGCACCTGCCGCCAGCAGGACGGATGCCGCGGAGGCCGCCTGTCCGAGGACGACGGTGGACACCTGGGGCGAGATGTACTGCATCGTGTCGTAGATCGCCGTCATGGCCGTGAACGAGCCGCCGGGCGAGTTGATGTACATGATGATGTCGCGGTCGGGGTCCATCGACTCGAGCACGAGAAGTTGCGCCATGACGTCGTCGGCCGACGCGTCGTCGACCTGGACGCCGAGGAAGATCACGCGGTCCTCGAACAGCTTGTTGTACGGGTCCTGCCGCTTGTAGCCGTACGCCGTGCGCTCCTCGAACTGCGGGAGGATGTAGCGGCTCGACGGCATCGCGATGCCCTGAGGGAGACCGGAAGTCGGGATGTTCATCTGTGTTGTCTTCCTTCGGTCGTTCAGTTCTCGGTCCCGCCGCCACCGGTGACGTCGGCGGCGTGCTCGCGGATGTGGTCGACGAAGCCGTACTCCAGCGCCTGGTCGGCGGTGAACCAGCGGTCGCGGTCGCCGTCGGCGTTGATCTGCTCGACCGGCTTGCCGGTCTGGGCGGCGGTGATCTCCGCGAGGCGCTTCTTCATGTCGAGGATGAGCTGCGCCTGCGTCTGGATGTCGCTGGCCGTTCCCCCGAAGCCGCCGTGCGGCTGGTGGAGCAGTACCCGGGCGTTGGGCGTGATGTAGCGCTTGCCCTTCGTGCCACTGGTGAGCAGCAGCTGTCCCATGGATGCCGCCATGCCGATGCCGACCGTCACGATGTCGTTCGGGACGAACTGCATGGTGTCGTAGATCGCCATACCCGCCGTGATGGATCCACCGGGCGAGTTGATGTACAGGTAGATGTCCTTCTCGGAATCCTCGGCCGCGAGGAGGAGGATCTTGGCGCAGATCTCGTTCGCGTTCTCATCGCGCACCTCGGAGCCGAGCCAGATGATGCGGTCTTTCAGCAGCCGGTCGAAGACACTGGTCGCCATAAGGGGTTCAGCCATGGATGTTCTCCTGCTTCGTGTTCGTGCTTCGAATCTAGCGGCGCGAAAACGGCGTCTCGCCCGTGTTCGCCGTGGGCATACCGCGGCCGGTATCGACCCCGGATACGACCGAGGGCGGTGAGGGCACGATCGCCCCCACCGCCCTCGGATCGGTGGTCACTCGCTGTCGGCGGCCTTCTTGGGCGCACGCTTGGCGGGCGCCTTCTTGGCCGGAGCCTCGGCGTCGTCCGCGGCATCCGCAGCCTTCGTGGCCGAAGCCTTCTTGGCGGGAGCCTTCTTGGCGGGGGCCTTCTTCGCCGGAGCAGCCTCAGCGTCGCCCTCGACCTCAGCGTCGGCCTTCTTGGCCGGAGCCTTCTTGGCGGGAGCCTTCTTCGCCGGAGCCTTCTTGGCGGGAGCCTTCTCCTCGGTGGCCTCGTCGGCGGCGTCAGCCTCAGCGGCCTCGTCCTCCTCGGCGACGAATCCGGTCAGATCGACCGGCTTGCCGTTCGTGTCGACAACGGTGACCTTGCCCAGCGCGACGGCGACGGCCTTGTTGCGGGCGACCTCGCCGACCATGAGGGGAAGCTGGTTGCCCTCCTGCAGCGCATCGACGAAGTCCTGCGGGGACATGCCGTACTGCTGCGAGGACTGGATCAGGTACTGGGTCAGCTCATCCTGCGAGACCTGGACCTCGTGCTTCTCGGCGACCTTGTCGAGCACCATCTGCGTGCGGAACTGCTTCTCGCTCGCCTCGGTGACCTCGGCGCGGTGCACGTCGTCCTCGAGGCGGCCTTCGCCCTCGAGGTGCGCGTGCACCTCGTCCTCGACGAGCTTCGCGGGGACCGGGATGTCGGAGCGCTCGATCAGGATCTCGATCAGCTTGTCGCGCGCTGCCGAGCCCTGCGTGAAGACGGACTGCTGCGAGACGCGCTCGACGAGGCTCTCGCGGAGCTCGGCAAGGGTGTCGAACTCGCTGGCGACCTGGGCGAAGTCGTCGTCGGCCTCGGGGAGCTCGCGCTCCTTGACGGCCTTGACCGAGACGGAGACCTCGGCCTCTTCGCCGGCGTGGTCCCCGCCGACCAGCTTCGAGCGGAACGTGGTGTCCTCGCCCGCGGTGAGCGAGTCGATCGCCTCGTCGATGCCCTCGAGCAGCTCGCCCGAGCCGACCTCGTAGGAGACGCCCTCGGCGCGGTCGATCTCGTTGCCGTCGATCGTCGCGACGAGGTCGAGCTCGACGAAATCGCCCGTCTTGGCGGGACGGTCGACGGTCACGAGCGTGCCGAAGCGGCTGCGGAGCTTGTCGAGCTCGGCATCCACGGCCGCCTCATCGGTCTCGACGGCGTCGACCTCGACGGTGATGTCGTCGTAGGAGGGAAGCTCGAACTCCGGACGGACGTCGACCTCGACCTCGACCTTGAGGTCGCCGGAGAAGTCCTTCGTGCTCGGCCACTCGACGATCTCGGCCGACGGACGGCCCACGATGCGCACCTCGTTGGCGGTGACAGCCTCGCGGTAGAACGCGTCGAGACCCTCCTGCACCGCGTGCTCGAGGACGGCCTCGCGGCCGATGCGCTGGTCGATGATCGGAGCGGGGACCTTGCCCTTGCGGAAGCCGGGGATCTGCACGTCCTGCGCGATGTGCTCGTACGCGTGGGCGATGCTCGGCTTGAGCTCGTCGGGGGTGACCGTGATGTGGAGCTTCACCCGGGTCGGGTTCAGCTGCTCGACGGTGCTGGTGACCATGCCTGTCGTTCTCCTTCTCCGGCCGCGCGGGTGCGCGTCCGTTGGGGGTCTGGGTTCGTGGGGCCGTTGGTCGGGGCGACAGGATTTGAACCTGCGGCCTCCCGCTCCCAAAGCGGGCGCTCTACCAAGCTGAGCTACGCCCCGGGGCGCGCACGCGGGCGAGCGCCGAAAAACGGCCGTTGGTAAGTCTAGCCGACCGCGTCCGGTACACTCGTCGAGTCGCTGTTTTTCAGCGGTTCGGGGATGTAGCTCAATGGTAGAGCCTCAGTCTTCCAAACTGATTACGCGGGTTCGATTCCCGTCATCCCCTCCAACGCTCCGACGTTCGGCCACAGCCGCGCGGCGGGGCGTTCGTGTTCTCCCCGGCGTCCGGCCCGGCTCAGACCGAGGTGTAGGCGACGATGCCGCGACGGACGGCGTCGAGCGCGGCGCGCGCGGTCGAGGCCACCGGCGCGTCGGCGACGATGGACAGCTGGTCGAGCAGGTCGATCGTCTGCTTCGTCCACCGCACGAAATCGCCCGCGGCCATCTCCGCCTCGTCGAGCACCCGGTCGAGCGCCGCCCCTCGCGCCCAGGAGTTCATGGCGCGGGCGAGCCCCGTCGCGAGCGGCTCGCTCCCCGGCAGGTGGTGGTCCTGCTCGAGATCGTCGAGGCGCGACCACAGCTCCTGGGTGCGACTGAGCGCCTCCCGGAAGGGCCCCCGGGGCAGTCCGTACTCCCCCGTCTCGTCGCGGCGCGGTTCGTAGACGATGCAGCATGCCAGCGCCGCGAGGGCCGCCGGGTCGAGATCGTTCCACAGTCCGCGGCGGAGGGACTCGGCCACGAGCAGGTCGCGCTCACCGTAGATGCGGCGCATCGTGCGCCCGGCATCCGTGAGGGCGTGCGCGCCGGCCGCATCCACCGTCACGTAGTCGAGCTCCGCGAGCACATCGACGATCCGATCGAAGATGCGCGCCACCGTGCCGGTGCGGGTCTCGATGTCGCGTCGCAGCTTGTCGGTGCGGCGGCGGAGCTTCCAGTACCGCTCGGCCCAGCGTGCGTGATCCTCGCGTTCGGGACAGGTGTGGCACGGATGCCGCTGCATGCGGCGCCGGACCGACTGGATCTCGTTCTGCCGCTGCGCACGGATCCGTGAGGGAGCCGTCTTGTCCGCGCGGTTCAGCTTCTCCAGGTCGCTGAGCTCGCGCCGCAGGCCCGAGTACTCCGCGAAGTCGCCGCGATCGCAGGTCATGGCCTTCCGATAGCCGGTGAGCGACTCCTCGGCGTCCTTCACCTGCCGCGCGATCCCGACGACGGCACGGTCGGCCTGGAACTGGGCGAAGGAGGACTCGAGGACCTCGCGGGCACGCTCACGACCGAACTGGTCGATGAGGTTCACGGCCATGTTGTACGTCGGCCGGAAGCTGGAGTTGAGGGGGTAGGTGCGCCGGGATGCGAGCGCCGCGACGCCCTGCGGGTCGAGTCCCTCGGTCCACTGGACGACCGCGTGGCCCTCGACGTCGATCCCGCGCCGGCCGGCACGGCCGGTCAGCTGGGTGTATTCCCCCGACGTGATCGCGACGCGGGCTTCGCCATTGAACTTCTCGAGCTTCTCGAGCACCACGGTGCGGGCGGGCATGTTGATCCCGAGGGCGAGCGTCTCGGTCGCGAAGACGACCTTCACGAGCTTGCGCTGGAAGAGCTCCTCGACGACCTCCTTGAACGCCGGCAGAAGGCCGGCGTGATGAGACGCGACGCCCCGCTCGAGGTTGTCGCGCCACTCCCAGTATCCGAGCACGCCGAGATCCTCGTCCTGGAGAGGAGACATCCGCTCGTCGATGATCCACCGGATCTCGTCGCGCTCCGGCGTACTCGTCAGTCGCACGCCCGAGCGGCGGACCTGCTGGACAGCCGCATCGCACCCCGCTCTGCTGAAGATGAAGAAGATGGCCGGAAGCAGATTCGAGCGACCGAGGAGCTCGACGACCTGGGGACGGTCGATGCGCTCGATCCGCTGCGCGTTCGACGGCCGCACCGGCCGCCTCCCGCCGCGGTGCGGACGACGCGCCTCACGGTCGGACCGCCCGCGATACTCCGCCGCACGGCGGTTGTTCTCGTAGGTGGCGCCCTTCACCGACCGGATCCGGGTGAGCTCCTGATTCACCTGCGCGGTGGCCACACCTGCGCGGTCGTCGAACAGCGGGAGCAGGTCGCCTCGGACCAGGACGTGCTGCTCGAGCGGCACCGGGCGGGTTTCGGAGACGATCACCGCGGTGTCGCCGCGGACGGTGTCGAGCCAGTCACCGAACTCCTCCGCGTTCGACACGGTCGCCGACAGGCCCACGATCCGCACCGAGGACGGGAGGTGGATGATCACCTCTTCCCAGACCGCGCCCCGGAACCTGTCGGCGAGGAAATGCACCTCGTCCATGACGACGTACCGGAGGCCGCGAAGCGCGGGTGAGTCGGCGTAGATCATGTTCCGGAGCACCTCCGTGGTCATGACGACCACGCGGGCGTTTCCGTTGATGTTCGTGTCACCGGTGAGCAGGCCGACGTTCTGTTCGCCGTACACCTGCTGCAATTCACGGAACTTCTGATTCGACAGCGCCTTCATCGGTGTCGTGTAGAAAGCCTTCTCGCCAGGCGTGCCCATCGCGAGGTGCACCGCGAACTCGCCGACGATGGTCTTGCCGGCGCCGGTGGGCGCTGCCACCAGGACGCTCCGGCCGTCTTCGAGGGCGTGGCATCCCGCGATCTGGAACGGGTCGAGCCCGAACGACTGCAGCGCCGCGAACTCCGCCGAGATCGGATGGGACTTCGCCGCCTGGGCGAGTGCGTACCGCTCCGCGGGATCGCTCATGCGGACGTCCCGAGCAGTTCGGCGTCACGCTTGCGGCGACGACGGTCGAAGAGCATGGACAGGCCTGCCGCGGCGAAGAAGAGGACGGTGAGGATCACCGCGAGTACCAGCATGCTGACGATATCTGCCGCGGGGGTGGCCGCGCCGGCGAACACCGTGGCGATCACGATCGCGACGCGCCATCCCTTCATGATCTCTTTGCCGGTCATGACACCCGCGAGGTTCAAGGCCACGAGGAACACGGGTGTCACGAAAGAGACGCCGACGACGAGGAGAAGCTTGAACACGAAGTCGTAGTAGTACTTGGCGTCGTAGAAGTTCGACGCGCCGACCGGGGTGAACCCGGCCATCAGCTCGACGAGGTGCGGCAGGATCAGCCACCCGAAGAAGGCTCCCGCGAAGAACAGCGGCACAGCGGACGCGACGAACCCGAAGGTGTACTTCACCTCTTTGCGGGTGAGACCCGGCATCAGGAAGGCCCAGATCTGCCACAGCCAGACCGGAGCGGATATCAGGAGGCCCACCGCGAACGAGATGCGGATGCGCAGATCGAACGCCGACGTGACGGTCGCGAACATCAGCGTCACTTCGCCCACCTCGCCGCGTTCCTCCGCGACGACGCGGATGGGTTCGGTCATCGCGAGGATGATCGAGTCGGTGAGGATGAACGAGACGATCATCCCGACGACGAGCGCCGCGGCGGCGATGAGCAGTCGCTTACGGAACTCACGGAGATGATCCGCGAGCGACATCCGACGATCGCGGTACGGGACGTCCTCGTCGACGGGGCGACGCGCCAAGGCCGGAGTCAGGTGCCCGGCGTCTGCGCCCCACCGGAGCCCTGCGCGGGCGGCGGGTACGGCGGCACGGACGACGACGTGGACGTCGGCGGCGTCGAGGTCGCGGACGGATCGGCGTCGTCCTCCTTCAGCGCCTTCATCTCACCGCGGAAGACGCGCGCGGACTGCCCGACGCTCTTGGCGAGCGCGGGAAGCTTGGCGGCGCCGAACAACAGCAGGATCACCAACAGGACGATCAGCAGGTGCCAGCCTTGCAAGCCCATGAGAAGCTCCTCGGGTTCGATGTGCCCCCAGTCTAGCCGCCGAGGTTGCGACGGGTCTCAGCGGTACTGGGCGAGCCCGGCTTCGGCCCAGGATGCAGCGGACGCACGTGCCGCCGCGGGGGCGGTGATCTCGACGTCCCCACCCAGGCGCGCGGCGACGCGCTTGATGCTCCGCTCGTCCGCGACCCGCAGCGCCGCGCTGCGATACTCCCCGCTCCCGGCCACGGAGGCGCGATCGAGGTAGTCGCCGAGCAGCGGCAGGATGTCGGCCCGGCAGCGGACCTCGACGACGGCGTCGGATTCGGCCGACGCGAACAGTCCGGGCACGGGCTCGCCGGCGTGCGCGATCGGGATGTCCGTCAGCGTCACCGAGGACACACGGTCGAGGTGGAAGGTCCGGATCGCCTCGCGAAGGTGGCACCATCCCTGCAGATACCACTGGCCGTCGGCGATGTGGACCTTCACGGGATCCACGGTGCGCGTGGTGGGCGCGGCATCCGGCGCCTGGTAGGTGAACGACACGGCGACGCCGGCTCGGATCGCGTCCGAGACGGTGGTGCGGACCTCGTCGACCGCCGAGGGCGCGACGATGACGTCGGCCGGAGCGCTGGAGGCCCCGCGGGCGAGCTTGGCGAGCAGGCCCTGCACGACACCGCTGTCGCCGACGCCCGGCAGACTCGCAGCCAGCTGGAGCCCGGCGAGGAGCGCCGCCGCCTCGCGGGCGGTGAGGCGGGGGGTGCGCTCGAGACCCACGGCGTTCGTGAGCGAGATGTGGTCCTGCTCGTCGAGGAGATCCCAGTCGATGTCGAAGAGATCGTTCGCCATCTGCCAGAAGCCGCCGTCGCCCGGCAGGCCGATGACCGTCAGCTTCTCGACCATGGCGCGCATCTGCTCGGGAGTGACCTCGAAGTCCTCCGCGGCGTCGGCGACGGACACTTCGCCCCGGCTGATCAGGTACGGCACCAATTGGAGCATGAGCGACGCACGATCGGTCGCCAGCAGCGGTCGTGCGCTCATGCGACGGCCTCCGCGTGCAGGGCGCGCGTGCGTTCGAGGCGATCGATCACCAGGTCGCGGAGATCGGTCGGCGCCACGACACGTACCTCGGGGCCATACGAGGCGAGCTCGTCCGCGAAGATGTGCGCGTCGACGTAGGGCACGTGGATGCCCTGCTCAGCGGGGATGCCGCGACGGTGCAGCCGCAGCGCGGCCTCGGTGCCGGGCTCCACCTCCAGGAGGGCCCGCTGCCGCTCGGCGACCGCGGTGAGTCCCGCGAGCGCCTTCTCCCCCGCGCCCTCCCGGAGCGCGGCGTCGAACGACGCACGGGTGACGGTCACATCGGAGCTGATGCGGGTGAGGAGGAAGGTCCGCTCGGCGCCCAGGGAGACATCGAAGCCGTACACGTGCCAGCGACCCTCGTACTCGAGGAGCGCGAGCGGCTGGATCCGGCGGCGATGAGCGGCATCCGACCCGCCCTTGATGTAGTCGAATTCCACGACGCGCGCCTGCTCGATGGCGCGCTGCAGTGGCGTGAACGACGGCTCGCGGAGACTGATCCGCGGCGCATAGCCGATGATCGGCGCGTCGACGTCGATGCCGAGCGCCCGGATCTTGCGCAGACCGCTGCGCGCGTCCGCCGACATCGAGGACTCGCCCCACACGCCGCTGGCGAGGTTGAGGACCGCGATCTCTGCGGGACTGAAATCGATGTCGACGGGCAGGGAGTACTCGGCCGTCGGGACGCGGTACCGGGCCTCGCGCAGATCGTCGGGATCGGCGAAGTCCCCGATGGTCTCGATCGGCACACCGAGCGCGCGGAGATTCTCCTTGTCGCGCTCGAACATCTTCTCGAGTGCGTCCTTCGACGCGCCGCCCGCCCCCTGCTCGCGGTACCCCGCGACGGAGGTCAGGATCGTGTCCTTCGTGAGCCCCTGCTCGGTCGCGAGCAAAGCGACCACGAGGTTGACCAGCCGTTCCTCGGGTGCGCTGCGGTGGGAGTCGCCGTTCACAGCATCATCCTAGGCGCGATCGCCCGCCGGGTGGCGGGCCGCCTCACTGTGTCGCGGGTGCGGTCTCGTCGATGCCGAGGATGTCGATGACGAACACGAGCGTCGATCCGGCGGGGATCGACGCCGACGCCTGGTCGCCGTAGCCGAGCTCCGGGGGGATCACGGCGAGCACCTGGGAGCCGACGCTCTGCCCCTCGAGAGCGTCTGCGAAGCCTTCGACGACGCCGTCGAGCGAGAAGGCGGCGGAGGCGCCCTTCTCCCATGAAGAATCGAACACCTCTCCGGTCTCCCAGAGGACACCGGTGTAGTGGACGCGCGGCGTGGAGTCGGCGGCGACGACCTCGCCGTCGCCCTTCTTGAGCGTCTTGACGATCAGGTCGTCCGGCGCTTCGGCGTCGGGCACGATGATGCCCGGCCGGCCGTCCGGATCGAGGACGACGGTGGGGATCCCGGCGCCGTCGACGTACTGAGGCGCACCGTCGGCCGCCGGGAGATAGACCTTGTCGAGATCGATGACGAAGATGGCGCTGTCGCCGTCGGAGAGCCCGAGGTTGGTCGCGGCCTGATCCGAGAGATCGTCGGGGGCGATCGCGCCGACGATGCGAGAGCCCTCGGTCGCGCACTCGAGGATGTCGGCGACGCCCTCGGCGAAGGTCGCCCACTGCGTGACCGTCTGCACGGTCGTTCCCGACGAGACGACGGCCTGGCCGGTGGTCCCGTTCAGGACGGTGGTGGTGAACTGCACGTCCTGTGCGCGTGTCGTGACGGCTTCGCCCGAGCCGACGGTCAGGTCGGTGTAGGTGGTCTCCGAGACGTGGACCGGAGCCGTCGTCGTCGCCGCCGGCTGACCCTGATCGCCCGTGACCTCGATGAGGTCGAGAGCGGAAGAACCGGTCTCGGCCCGCTCGCATCCGGCGGCGGGAGCGGATGCCGCGCATCCGACGAGAGCGAGGGCGGAGAGGCCGAGCACGGCGATGGCCGCGGGGATCTGACGCATTCGCTCAGTCTACGGTCTCGTCGGGGCGATCCCCCGCCGCCTGCCGAGCGCCGTCGGCGGCGCGCTGGGCATCGCGGACGCGCTTGCGGAGGTTCTTGTCGGTGATCTGCCGGTCGCCGACGGCTCCCGGCGTCCAGGCCTCCACATCGGCATCCGCGTAGCTGGGCTTCTTGAGCGCCCGTTTGCGGACATCGGGCGGAACGGCTCCCGGGGCGAGGCGACGCGCCGTGATCAGGAAGCCAGTGTGCGCGACCATCCGGTGGTCGGGACGCACCGCCAGACCCTCGACGTGCCAGCCGCGAACCATGGTCTCGGTCGCCTCGGGGTCCGTGAACAGACCCGTCCCGCGGATGTACTCGGCCACCCGACTCAGCTGCGTCGCCGTGGCGATGTAGCAGAGGACGACGCCGCCCGGGGTCAGGGCCTCGGCCACGACGTCGATGCACTCCCAGGGAGCGAGCATGTCGAGCACCACGCGGTCGACGGTTCCGGCGGATGCGACCTCCGGCAGACGCTCGCCGAGATCACCCACGACGACATCCCAGTTCTCGGGATCCTCGCCGAGGAACGTCTCGACGTTCGCCTCGGCCACCTGCGAGAACTCCTCGCGGCGCTCGAATGAGATGAGCCGGCCCTCGCTCCCGATCGCCCGCAGCAGCCACAGCGACAGCGCTCCCGACCCGACGCCCGCTTCCACGACCGTCGCGCCGGGGAAGATGTCGGCCGAGGCGAGGATCTGCGCGGCATCCTTCGGGTACACGATCGCCGCGCCGCGCGGCATGGACATCACGAAGTCGCGCAGGAGCGGCCTCAGGGCGAGGTACTCGTGTTCCCCGCTGTTGACGACCACCGAGCCGTCGGGCTGACCGACGATCGCCTCGTGGCGGAGCACGCCGTGGTGGGTGTGCAGTTCCCCGCCCTCACGCAGCGTGATGGTGTGCAGCCGGCCCTTGGGCCCGGTCAGCTGGACGCGATCCCCAATGCGGAACGGACCGCTCGGGCGCCGATCGGCGCTCATGCGGACACCTCCGCCCGTGCGGCGGCGAGCACATCGGCCACGTCGCCGGCGGTGCGGCCCTCCAACGTCGGCCACAGCGTGAACGCCCCGACGCCTTCCAGCGGCACCATGTTCGGGACTCCGACGGTCACGGTCCCCGCGGCGATCGCGGAGCGTGCCCCGTTGGGCGAGTCCTCGAACGCCACGGTGTCGGCCGGGTTCACACCCAGCTGCTCGCAGGCCTGGAGGTACGGGTCGGGAAAGGGCTTGGGCCGGGCGACGTCGTCGCCCCCGATGACGAGGTCGAAGGCGCGGAACTCGATCAGGTCGACCACCACCCGGGCCATCCGACTCATCGACATCGTCACGAGCGCGGTGGGGACCCCGGCCTCGCGGAGGCTCAGCAGCAGCTCGCGGGCGCCGGCGCGGAACGGGACGCCACTCTCGCGGAGCTGACGCATCACCTCGTCGGTGAGGTGCGCGACGATCTCGGGCGCAGACAGACGGACGCCCGCCGCCTGCAGCACACCGGCGGAGTCCTCCAGCCCGAGACCGACCAGCTGCATGGCCTGCTCGTGGCTCCATCGACCGCCATAGCTCTCGATGAGGGCGGTCTCGGCCGCCATCCAGTAGGGCTCGGTGTCAACGAGGGTGCCGTCCATGTCCCAGAGGACCGCAGCGGGAAGGGGCGAAGTCACCCGCCCAGCCTAAGCGAGGGACACCCACCCACCCGCCGGGGGTCGGCGTATCGTGGGGGTACCGAAAGAGAGGACGTCCGTGCAAGGACTGGGTAATCGGGTGCTCGTGATCGCTTTCGACGGGTGGAACGACGCCGGCGAGGCGGCGACGGCTGCGGCGACCCAGGTGCAGGCCGCCGGCCATTTCGAGCGCGCGTTCGCGGTGGACCCCGAGCTCTACTTCGACTACCAGTACACGCGCCCGCAGATGAAGACGGATGCCGACGGCGCGCGGCACCTGGTCTGGCCCGAGGCGACGCTGTGGCGCCCACAGGACCGCGCCGACGACGTGACGTCGCTGTGGCTGCTCACCGGACCCGAGCCCGCGCGCGCGTGGCAGTCGTTCGCCGCGGAATTCGTCGACGCGGCGCTCGGCGAGGACATCACCGGGATCGTGGCACTCGGTTCGATGATGAGCGACGTCCCGCACACCCGCCCGATCTCGGTGTTCGCGGGATCCGAGAACGACGACCTGCGCACGCTCCTGAACCTCGAGCGATCGACCTACGAGGGACCGGTCGGCATCCTCTCGGTGATCGCCCAGGCCGCCGAGCAGGCGGGCATCCCGACCGCCGCGCTGTGGGCGAGCGTTCCGCACTACGTCGCCGGGCACACCCCCTCACCCAAGGCGACGCTGGCCCTCCTCGACAAGCTCGAGGAGATCACCGGCGCCAAGATCGCGCGCGGCGAGCTGCCGGCCGACGCACTCGCCTGGGAAGCGTCGATCGATGCCGCCGCCGCTGACGACGAGGAGATGACGGAGTACATCCGTCAACTCGAGACCACGCGCGACACGTGGGACTCGCCCGAGGCTTCGGGTGACGCGATCGCGCAGGAGTTCGAAAAGTACCTCCGCCGGCGCGGAGACGGTCCGCGCGGCAAGGACGATCCCCGCCGCTGATCAGTACGCCTGGATGGCTCCGGTGCCCAGCAGGATGAACAGGACGACACCGAGCACCACGCGGTAGATCACGAACGGCAGGAAGCTGCCCTTCTTCAGATACCGCATGAGGTAGGCGATGACCGCCCAGCCGACGCCGAAAGCCACCACGGTCGCGATGGCGGTCTCGCCGAGCGTGAACACCGACTCGCCGGGTTCCCTGATCGCCTGCAGGAGCTCGTACAGTCCGCTTCCGAAGACCGCCGGCACCGCGAGGAGGAAGGCGACCTCTGCGGCCGCGGGACGGGTGTACCCCAGGGCGAGGCCCGCGGTGGTCGTGGCGCCCGACCGGGAGACGCCGGGGATGAGGGCGAGCGACTGCGCGACGCCCAGGGTGAGGCCGTGGCCGATCGTCAGATCCTTCTCGGTGCGCACGCGCCGGCCGAGGGCGTCGGCTGCGCCGAGGATGAGACCGAAGACGATGAGGACCGTCGCGACGAGCCAGAGGTTGCGGAAGGTGTCGCGGATGACGTCTTGGAAGAGGAAGCCGAGGATGCCGATCGGGATGGTGCCGATGACGACGATCCAGCCCATGCGCGCGTCGGGGTCGTTCCGCGGCACCCGCCCGGCGAGCGACTTCGCCCACGCGGCGATGATCCGCATGATGCGCCCCCAGAAGTAGACGAGGACGGCGAGCTCGGTACCGATCTGGGTGATGGCGGTGAAGGTCGCACCCGGGTCTTCGGCGGAGGGGAGGAACTCCCCCACGATCCGCAGATGGGCGCTCGAGGAGATCGGCAGGAATTCAGTCAGACCCTGGACGATGCCCAGGATGATCGCCTCGATTATCGACATGGAGGCCTCTCAGTACGTGCGGATCAGGTCGGTGAGCACACGCTGCCCGAAGACGAGGGCATCGATCGGGACGCGCTCGTCGACACCGTGGAACATGCCGGTGAAGTCGAGATCGGCGGGCAGTCGCAGCGGTGCGAACCCGAACCCGGCGATGCCGAGCTCGGCGAGGGCCTTGTTGTCAGTCCCTCCACCCATAAGGTACGGGATCACCGGCACGCCCGGATCGTGACGCGCGAGGGAGTCGACCATGGCGTCGACGAGGTCGCCGGCGAAGGGGACCTCCAATCCGATGTCGCGATGGACGACCTCGATCTCGATGTCGTCGCCGACGATGCGCTGCACCTCGGCGAGGACCTCGTCCTCGTGCCCCGGGAGGGTGCGGATGTCGATCGCGGCGGTCGCGGCATCCGGGATCACATTGTGCTTGTACCCGGCCGTGAGCCCCGTGGGGTTCGTGGTGGTCCGGAACGTGGACCGCAGGAAAGCGGATGCCGCGCCGGTCGCGTCCGCCACGACGTCCGGCTCGGCGGCGTGGGCGCCGGAGAGGTCGGCGAGGGAGGCGACGAGCTGGCGCGTGGTCGAGGTGAGCTCGATCGGCCACCCGGTCCGACCGAGCGCGGCGACGGCCTCCGCGAGCCGGGTGACGGCGTTCTCGGGGTGGTGACGGCTGCCGTGGCCCGCAAGCCCGCGGGCGTGCAGCCGGATCCAGACGAGCGCCTTCTCCCCCACCTGGAGCAGGTACGCGCGGCGATCGCCCACCGCGATCGAGTATCCGCCGACCTCGCTGATCGCCTCGGTCGCACCTGCGAACCATTCGGCCCGATCACGGACGACGAGCTGCGAGCCTTCGACGCCGCCGTTCTCCTCATCGGCGAAGAACGTCACGACGAGGTCACGTTCGGGCTGCTCCCCCGCGCGGAGGAGCTCGGCGACCGACGTCAGGATCATGGCGTCCATGTCCTTCATGTCCACCGCGCCGCGGCCCCACAGCATCCCGTCCTTCACGACGCCCTCGAACGGATCCACGCTCCAGTCCTCGGCGACCGCGGGGACGACGTCCAGGTGTCCGTGCAGGATGAGTGCGGGCTTGTCGGGGTTGCGGCCCGGAATGCGGGCGGTGACGTTCGTGCGCCGCGGGATCGGCTCGTAGAACTCCGGCGTGAGCCCGAGGGCTTCCAGATAGGCGCCGACGTACTCCGCTGCCTCGCGCTCGCCGCGGGAACGGCCTTCACCGAAGTTCGTCGTGTCGAATCGGATCAGGTCGCGCGCCACACGCGCGACCTCGGGCAGCTCGTCGATATCGGCCATGCGGACCACGCTACCCGGGCGGGGACACCCGTTCGGGACGGCACCCGGAAACGAAGAATGGGCCCCGTTTCCGGGACCCATTCTGTTCGTGCGCGAGGGGGGACTTGAACCCCCACGCCCTATTCGGGCACTAGCACCTCAAGCTAGCGCGTCTACCTATTCCGCCACCCGCGCAAGGTGGTTTCGGTTTCGCAACCGAAGATCGAGATTAGCACGCTTCCGCCGCAGCGATAAATCGGGCCGGGTCACGCGGCCGACACGCCGAACAGCAGCCCGAGAAGATAGGTCACGGCCGCAGCGCCGAAGCCGATCGCGAGCTGGCGCAGGCCGCGCCGCAGCGGCGGTGCACCCGAGAGCAGCCCCACGGTCGCACCGGTGAGCAGGAGCGCGAGGCCGACGAGGGCCAGGGCGAGCGCGACGGCGGCGAGCCCCGAGAGTCCGAAGATCCAGGGCAGCACCGGAATCACGGCCCCGGAGGCGAAGAAGGCGAAGCTGGATGCCGCGGCGCCGAAGGCCGACCCCACGGACTCGAGGTCTGCGGGGGGCTCCGCGGCGCGGCGGTAGGGCACGGCGCGGTCACTGGCCTGCGCGGCCGCGATGACCTTGCGCGCCCGGGCCAGCGATCCCGCCTCGTCGAGTCCTCGGGCGCGGTAGACGAGCGCGAGCTCGTTCGCGTCCAGGTCGAGGTCGGGCAGGACGTGGTCGGTGTCGTTGTTCGGGTGGGTCGCTTCGATCAGTTCGCGCTGCGATCGCACGGAGACGAATTCGCCGGCGGCCATCGACAGCGCTCCGGCGAGGAGCCCCGCGACGCCGCTGAAGAGGACGAACTGCGGCGCGACGCCCGTCGCGCCGATGCCCATGACGAGGGCGAGGTTGGAGACGAGGCCGTCGTTGGCGCCGAACACCGCAGCCCGGAACGTGCCCGAGAGACGGAGGCGTCCCCGTGCGGCGAGTCCGCGGACGACCTCACCGTGGATCTTCTCGTCGGCGCGCATCGCGGGCGTGGCGTGCGGGTCATCGTCGTAGGGCGAACGGTTCTCCGCATTCTGGGCGAGGGCGAGGACGAAGATCGAGCCGAATCTGCGGGCCATCAGGGCGAGGAGCCGGGTGCGGACGGAGGCGGCCGGGAGGCGGGGCGGCTCACCGCCGAGGAGTTCCAGCCAGTGCGCCTCGTGGCGCCCTTCTGCCTCGGCGAGAGCGACGAGGATCTCGCGCTCCTCGCCCGTCTTCCGCGTGGCGAGCTCACGGTAAACGCGAGCCTCGGCCCGCTCATCGACCAGGTACTGCGCCCATCGACGACGATCTTTCGGGCTGGCGGGAAGGGACGCCGTCGGGGTGTGCGCGCTCATGTCCCTTCCACGCTAGCCAGCGGCATCCCACGGAACCGCGCCCGGAACCGAACTGTCAGCATTTCGGATCGCCGAACCGCGCCCGGCCCCGAGCCGTCCGAAGCCGTCGTCAGGAGTGGACGCGGCGGCGGAGGACATCGATGCGCGCCTGCAGCTGGGCGACCGTCGCGCGGGCGACCTCGGGCCCGCCGCAGACCCGACGGAGCTCGGCGTGCACCGAGCCGTGGGGTTCGCCGCTCTGCCGCGCGTACAGGCCCACGAGGCTGTTCAGCAGCTGCCGCTGCTCGCGCAGGGTTCGGTGGAGGGCGGGCGGGAGCGTCGCCTCGACCTCGTTCGCGGGGAGCCCGGTCTTCTGCTCCTGCGCCTCCCGCGCGTGGCGGTGGCGGGTCTGCCGGGACTGGCGCTGCATGAGGAGCTCGTGGACGTGCTCGGGCTCGAGCAGACCCGGGATTCCGAGGAACTCCTCCTCCTCGAGCGTTCCGGGAACGGCCAGCTGGCCGAACTCCTTGCCGTCGTAGAGGACCCGGTCGAAGTGCGCCACCGACCCGAGCGCCTGGTAGCTGAACTCCTCCGTCAGCGCATCGGAGGCCTTGTCCTCCCGCTCCGCCTCCGCCAGGAGGTCGTCCTCGAGCGAGTCCTCCCCGTCGCTCTCGCGATCGAGGGCGTGGTCGCGCTCGCGCTCCATCTCGTTCGCGAGCGCGAGCAGCTGCGGGACGTTCGGAAGGAACACGGATGCCGCTTCGCCTCGGCGCCGGGCCCGAACGAAGCGGCCGATGGCCTGCGCGAAGAACAGCGGCGTCGAGGCGCTCGTCGCGTACACGCCGATCGCCAGTCGCGGGACGTCGACGCCCTCCGACACCATCCGGACGGCCACCATCCAGCGGGTGGTCGACTGCGCGAAGGTCTCGATCCGACCCGACGCCGCCTTGTCGTCCGAGAGCACGACGGTCGCCGCCTCGCCGGTGATGTCCCGCAGAATCGCCGCGTACGCCCGTGCCGCCGTCTGGTCGGTCGCGATGATGAGCCCGCCGGCGTCGGGCACGTCCTGGCGGACCTCGCTGAGCCGACGGTCGGCGGAGCGCAGGACGGCGGGAATCCAGTCACCCTGCGGATCGAGCGCGGTGCGCCAGGCCTGCGAGTTGATGTCCTTCGTGTTGTCCTGCCCGAGGTGGGCTTCGTACTCGTCCCCCGCCTTGGTGCGCCAGCGCATCTGGCCCGCGTACACGTGGAAGAGGACGGGACGGACAACGCCGTCGGCGAGCGCGCGCCCGTAGCCGTAGTTGTAATCCGTCCGCGAGATGCGGATGCCCTTGCTGTTCGGGTGGTACTCGACGAACGGGATCGGCGCCGTGTCACTGCGGAACGGCGTGCCCGACAGCAGCAGGCGTCGCGTCGCCCGCCCATACGCCTCCCGCAGCGCGTCGCCCCAGCTGAGCGCGTCGCCACCGTGATGAACCTCATCGAGGATCACCAGGGCGCGGGAGTCCAGCACGAGACGCTCGTGCACCGACGCCTTCACCGCCACCTGCGCGTAGGTGACCGCGACGCCGTGATAGTGCCGGGCCGGCGCGTAGTGCTTGTTGCTGAAGCGGGGGTCGAGGCGGATGGAGACGCGCGCCGCGGCATCCGCCCACTGCGTCTTCAGGTGCTCGGTCGGAGCGACGACGATGATCCGGTCGATGACCCCGCGTCGCATGAGCTCGCTCGCGAGACGGAGCGCGAAGGTCGTCTTGCCTGCACCCGGGGTCGCCGCGGCCAGGAAGTCGCGCGGCCCCCGCCCCACGCCCTCAGGCCCGTCCGCGTCGAAGTACTGCTCGAGCGCCTCGGCCTGCCAGGCGCGGAGGTTCTGCGCGGTTCCCCACGGGGCGCGCTGCGGGAAGGCCGGGGAGAGGTGCTCGGCGGCGAAGCTGCCGAAGTGTCCGCCGTCGGCGGGTTCGGACACCTCCGCTTCTCCGGCTCGCTCGTTCCCCGTCACGTCGATCCACGATAGATGCTCCCACCGACAGGTAGCCTCGAAGCGGAGGTCTCATGCGAAACAACGAGCCGGCGACCGACGAGAACCGCACCCCGTACGTCCCGAATGCGACGGCCCACCCGTGGCGACGCATGGTGTCCCTCGGAGATTCGTTCACGGAGGGCATCGGCGATCCCGAGCCCTCCCTCCCCGGCGGCCACCGCGGGTGGGCCGACCGTGTCGCCGAAGTCCTCTCCGCGCAGGTGGACGACTTCGCGTACGCGAACCTCGCCGTCCGCGGCCGCCTGATCGGGCAGATCGTCGACGGGCAGGTCGAACCCGCGCTCGCGCTCAAGCCCGACCTGGTGACCTTCTCCGCCGGTGGAAACGACGTCATCCGCCCGGGCGGTGACCCCGACGCGGTGGCCGAGCTGTTCGAGGATGCCGTCGCGCGGCTGTCCTCGCAGGGCGCCACCGTCGTCGTGTTCACCGGCATCGACACCGCCTTCACCCCGGTCTTCCGCGGCATCCGCGGCCGGGTCGCGATCTACAACGAGAACATCCGGGCGATCGCGGACCGGTACGACTGCATCGTGGCCGACCAGTGGGCGCTCAAAGAGGTCCAGGACATGCGGTTCTTCGACGACGACCGCCTCCACATGAACGCGCTCGGACACCACGAGGTCGCCCGCATGGTCCTGCGGGCGCTGAACGTGCCGAACGACCTGCAGGCCATGCAGCCCGACCCGCTGCCGTCGACGACGTGGCGTGCGGCGCGCGGCAACGACCTGATCTGGGCGCGGGAGTACCTGGTGCCCTGGGTCCTGCGCCGCCTCCGCCACCAGTCGTCGGGAGACACGATCACCGCGAAGCGGCCTGAAGCGCTGCCGGTGATGTACCGACGCCCGGAGCCCTCTGACGCCGACTGACCGGACCGCTCCCGGTCAGCGCAGCGCCCACAGGGCGACCGCGGAGGCCGCGGCCACGTTGAGGGAGTCGACGCCGCCCGCCATCGGGATCGTGACGACGGTGTCCGCGGTGGCGAGCGCGCGGCGGGACAGACCGTCGCCCTCTGACCCGAGGACCACGGCCACGCGGTCGGGTCGACGAGCGGCGAACCGGTCGAGCGGGACAGCATCCTCCGTCAGCGCGAGAGCGGCCACATGCAGCCCGGCGGAGCGGAGGATCGGCGCGACCGAATCCCACTCCGGCATCCTCGTCCACGGCACCTGGAAGACGGTCCCCATGCTCACGCGCACGCTCCTGCGGTACAGCGGGTCGGCGCAGCGCGGCGAGACGAGGACCGCGTCGACACCCAACCCCGCCGCGGCCCGGAAGGCGGCACCCACATTCGTGTGATCGCCGACATCCTCCAGGATCATGACCAGCCGCGCCCGGGCGACGAGATCGGCCACCGCGGGCAGATCGGGACGGTGCATCGCGGCGAGGGCGCCCCGGTGCACCGCGTATCCCGTGACCTCCTCGGCCACGGCATCCGGCACCACGTACACCGGCGCAGAACCCGCCAGCGACTCGGCATCCGCCAGCCACTTCTCCTGCACCAGGAGCGAACGCGGGCGGTGTCCGGCAGCTACCGCCCGGGCGATCACCTTCGCGGACTCGGCGATGTAGAGCCCGCCAGCGGGTTCGGCCACCCGGCGCAGGGCCGTGTCGGTCAATCCGCGGTAATCGGCCAGGCGCGGGTCGGCAGGATCGTCGATCCGCTCGATGGTCATGGTGCCCATGGTGTCACGCACCGTCGGCGGCCCGCGCCGGCAGACGGCGTAGGCTCGAACCTGCAGTCGGGAGGTGGCGTGGGCACGCTGTGGGATGAGGACGCGGAGACCGCGGAGGCCGTTCGGACGGCCATCGACGTGTTGCGCGGACACCGGATCGCGGTGCTCACCGGGGCCGGCGTCTCCACCGACTCGGGCATCCCCGACTACCGCGGCAAGGGCGCTCCCGTCCGCACCCCCATGACCGCTCAGCAGTTCCTCACCGACGACGCCTCCCGTCGGCGGTACTGGGTGGGCAGCCACCTGGGGTGGAAGGCATTCTCGGCATCCTCCCCCAACGCCGGCCACCGGGCGCTCGCCGCGCTCGAGCGCGCCGGCGCGGCATCCGGTGTCATCACCCAGAACGTGGACGGTCTCCACGTCCGCGCCGGAAGCCACCGGGTCGTCGAACTCCACGGCACGATGCGGCGGGTGAGCTGCCTGCACTGCGGCCAGGTCTTCGATCGTCGCGACCTCGCGATCCGTGTCGAACAAGACAACCCGTGGATCACGGTCCCGGAGAACGTCGAGCTCGGCCCCGACGGCGACGTCCTCCCCCACGTCGGAGACGACTTCGTCGTCCCGGTGTGCTCGGTGTGCGGCGGCGTCCTCAAGCCCGACGTCGTGTTCTTCGGCGAGTTCATCCCCGCCGAGAAGTTCCGCGAGGCGGAGCAGCTCGTGCACAGCAGCACCGCCCTGCTGATCGCCGGCTCGTCCCTGGTCGTCAACTCGGGGATCCGTCTGCTCGAACGAGCCCGCCGGCGACGGATGCCCGTCGTCATCGTCAACCGCGGCCAGACACGAGGAGACTCCCGGGCAACCGTCAAAGTCGACGCGGGCACCTCGGAGGTCCTGACCGAACTCGCCCGCGAGCTGACCGCCGCGGACGGCATGGCCCCTTCGGCACCGTAGGCTCGAACGGTGACGACCCTCACCCTCGTGCGCCACGGCGAGACCGACTGGAACCTGAACCGCCGCATCCAGGGGTCGACGGACATCCCGCTCAACGCCACCGGACGCGCGCAGGCACGGGAAGTCGGCCTCGCGCTCGCCGAGCAGCGCGACCCGACCGTGCCGCTCATCCTCGCGTCAAGCGACCTCTCCCGCGCGCGCGAGACCGCCGAGATCATCGCCGACGTCCTCGGCATCGAGGTGCTGCGCAGCTACGCCACCCTCCGCGAACGCTCCTACGGCGAAGCCGAGGGCATGACCGACACCGAGTTCCTCGCGCGATGGGGCTCCTGGCACACCGCGGAGATCCCCGGCGCCGAGGAATGGCCGGACGTCACCTCACGCGCCATCGACGCGATGCGTCAGGTCATCCGTGACGCCCGCGCGGCGACCGCGCCCCGCGCACCCGAAATCGTCGTCGTCGCGCACGGCGCGCTCATCCGCGCGGTGCTGCGTCATGCCACAGCCGGACTCCACCCCGAGGACGGCATACGCCTCGCCAACGGCTCGCGCCACACGTTCCTCGTCGAGCGGGAGCGGCTCCGACTGCTCGCGTCGCCGGGCGTCCCCGCCTGAGCGGGCGCCCGACGACGCGGCGCCTCACGCCACGCCCAGCGCCCGGGCGATGACGAGCAGCTGAACCTCGGTGGTGCCCTCCCCGACCTCGAGGATCTTCGAGTCGCGGTAGTGGCGTGCCACCGGGTACTCGTTCATGAAGCCGTTCCCGCCGAAGATCTGCGTCGCGTCGCGGGCGTTGTCCATCGCAGCATCGCTCGCGGTGACCTTGGCGATCGCGGCCTCGACCTTGAACGGGCGGCCCGCGTCACGCAGCCGCGCCGCATGGAGCCAGGCGAGTCGCGCCACGTGGACGCGCTGCTGCATGCGGGCCAGCATGAACTGGATGCTCTGACGCGTTCCGAGGCGCTCGCCGAACACCACCCGGCTCTGCGCGTAGTCGACGGCCGCCTCCAAGCATCCCTCCGCCGCGCCGGTCGCAAGGGCCGCGATCGCGACCCTCCCCTCGTCGAGGATGTGCAGGAACCCCGCGAATCCCCGGCCGCGCTCTCCCAGCAGGTTCGCCTCCGGCACCCGGGCGCCCTCGAAGGTGAGCGGGTGGGTGTCGCTGGCATGCCAGCCCACCTTGTCGTAGGCGGGTCCGACGGAGAATCCGGGGGTGCCCGTGGGGACGATGATCGTCGACACCTCCCGGCGACCATCGGCACGCTCTCCCGTCACCGCGGTCACCGTCACGAATCGGGTGATCGGGGTCCCCGAGTTCGTGATGAATTGCTTGGCGCCGTCGATCACCCACTCGCCGCCGTCCAGTCGAGCGGTGGTGCGGGTCGCCCCGGCATCCGATCCCGCCTCCGGCTCGGTCAGGCCGAACCCGGCGAGCGCGCGGCCGGCCAGCAGGTCGGGCAGGAGTTCCGACCGCTGCACGTCGGTGCCGAACCGGAACACCGGCATGGCACCGAGGCTCACCCCTGCCTCGAGCGTGATGGCGATCGACTGGTCGACTCTCGCGAGGGCCTCGATCGCCAGTCCGAGAGCCACGTAGTCGCCGCCCTGCCCGCCGACCTCCTCGGGGAACGGGAGTCCGAACAGCCCCATCTCCCCCATCTGCGCGACCACGTCCATCGGGAGCGTCTTGGTGCGATCGGCCTCATACGAGACCGGTGCGACGACATCGTCCGCGAAGGAGCGCACAAGACCGGCGAGCTCGTACTGCTCCTCGGAGAGTCCGTAACCGGAGAGATCCATCTTCATGCCAGCACCATCGCCCGTCCCGGCTCGCGGAGGATGTCCCCCACGTCTGTGAGGAACCTCGCCGCCTCGGCACCGTCGACGAGCCGGTGATCGAACGAGAGGCTGAGCGTCAGCACGTCGCGCAGCGCGATGCCGCCCTCGAACTCCCAGGGCTGGCGGCGGACCGCGCCGAGCCCCAGGATCCCCGCCTCGCCGGGCACGAGGATCGGCGTCCCGGCATCCACTCCGAAGACCCCGAAGTTCGTGATCGAGAAGGTGCCGCCGCTGAGGTCCGCGGGCGTCGCCCGTCCCGCACGCGCGGTCGCGGCGAGCTCGCCGATTGCGCCTGCCAACTCGAGCAGCGACATCCTGTCGGCGTCCTTCACCGAGGGGACCACGAGACCGCGGTCGGTCGCCGCCGCGATGCCCAGGTTCACGTAGCGCCGACGCACGATCTCACCGGCGGCCTCGTCCCACGTGGCGTTGAGGTCGGGGGTGCGCCTGAGCGCCACGCAGACGGCCTTCGCCGCGACCGCCAGGATCCCCACGCGGTGGTCGGCATACCGTCGATCGGCACGCAGTCCCTCCACCAGACGCACGGATGCCGTGACGTCCAGGGTCAGGAACGTCGACGCGTGCGGTGCGGTGAACGCCGACCGCACCATCGCGTCGGCGGTGTGCTTGCGGACGCCGCGGATGGGGATGCGTTCCTCGCGCTCCGTGGCGGAGCGGTCGGACGGCCGATCGATGCCCACCGGAACGGTCGGCGCCGTCGCTGTCCGGCCCGCGTAGGCCTCGACGTCCTCACGGGTGATGATCCCGGACGCACCCGATGCCTCGACGAGGGCGAGCTCGACGCCGAGATCCTTCGCGAGCTTCCGCACCGGCGGCGTGGAGCGAGGACGCTCCCGCATCTCCCGCTCGGGCGGCGCCGCGACGATCGCGTCGTGAGGCGCGGCCTCCCGGACCGCGTCGTCGGCGGATCCGCCGGCCGACGCCCCGCGCACCCGACGCTTCGGGCGGCCGGCTGCCCGCGGCTCGGCTCCGTAGCCGACGAGGTTCGGCTCGCGCGTCTCGGCCGGAGCGGGCACGTCGTCCTCCTCGGGCGCGGGTGCCTCGGCGCCGGCCACATCGAAGGAGATGAGCACCTCGCCGACGGCGACGACATCGCCCGCGTCGTGTCGGAGGGCGGCGACGGTCCCCGCGAACGGAGAGGGTAGCTCGACGATGGCCTTGGCGGTCTCGACTTCGGCGATCGTCTGGTTGAGCGTCACCTGGTCGCCCTGCGCCACGTGCCACTGCACGATCTCGGCCTCGGGAAGACCTTCCCCGAGGTCGGGGAGACGGAAGTCGGTGATCATGCGGACACCTCCGAGAGGCTGTTCGGCCGGCCCATGACCCGGTCGACGGCGTCGAGGATCCGGTCGAGGTCGGGCAGGTGGTACCGCTCGAGCTTCGCCGGCGGGTACGGGATGTCCATGCCGGTGACCCGCACGGGCGGCGCCTCGAGGTAGTGGAAGCACTTCTCGGTGACGCTCGCGATGATCTCCGCGGCCACACCCCCTTCGCGCGACGCCTCGTGCGTGACGACGACGCGACCCGTGCGCCGGACGGATGCCGTGACGGCGGCGTAGTCCACCGGTGAGATCGACCGCAGGTCGATGACCTCCAGCGAGATCCCCTCATCCTCTGCGGCGAGCGCCGCGTCGAGAGCCGTGGTCACGTGCGACCCGTACGTGAGGACGGTGACGTCGGAGCCCTCGCGAACGACTCTGGCGAGGCCCAGGGGCGCCGCGTCGGCGATGTCGGCATCGACATCGACCTCCCCCTTCGCGTGATAGAGCCGCTTCGGTTCGAGGAAGATGACCGGGTCATCGCACGCGATGGCCTGCCGCAACATCGTGTAGGCGTCCTGAGGATTCGACACTGCGACGACCCGGAGCCCCGCGGTGTGCACGAAGTACGCCTCGGGCGACTCCGAGTGGTGCTCGGCGGCGCCGACCCCGCCCGCCCATGGGATGCGGATCGTCAGCGGCATGGTGACCCGCCCCTGCGTCCGGTAGTGGAGCTTGGCGACCTGACTGACGATCTGATCGAACGCCGGGTAGACGAATCCGTCGAACTGGATCTCGACCACGGGACGGAACCCGCGGAACGCGAGCCCGACGGCGGTGCCCACGATCCCGGACTCCGCCAGAGGGGTGTCCACGACGCGACGGGGGCCGAATTCCGCTTGGAGGCCATCGGTGATGCGGAAGACGCCGCCGAGCTTTCCGATGTCCTCACCCATGACGAGGACCTTGTCGTCGTCGGCGAGCGCGCGCCGCATCCCCGCGTTCAGCGCCTTGCCGAGCGTCAGCTGGGTCATGCCGCACCGCCTTCCGCGCCGAAGCCGTCGAGGTAGGCCATGAAGGCCGCCCGCTGCTCTTCGATGCCGGTGTGCGGCTCCGCGTAGACGTTCTCGAACAGCCGCTGCGGGGGCGGGGGCGTCGCCTCGACGACCGCGGCCCGCATCGCTGCGGTGAATCGGTCGGCGTCGGCCTGGACGGAGTCACGGAACGCGTCGTCGAACGCTCCCATGCGGCGGAGGTAGGCCTCCACGCGGGCGAGCGGGTCACGCGCGCGCCAGTAGTCCACTTCGGCGGGATCGCGGTAGCGGGTGGGGTCGTCGGAGGTGGTGTGGGGACCGATGCGGTAGGTGACCGCCTCGATGAACGCCGGTCCGAGTCCGCTGCGTGCATGGTCCGCCGCCCAGCGCATCGCCGCGACGCACGCGAGCACGTCGTTGCCGTCGATGCGCATGCTGGGGATGCCGAAGCCGGGCGCCCGTCCGGCGATCGGGTACTGGGCTTGGAGACCCACCGGCTCCGAGATGGCCCACTGGTTGTTGGAGCACACGAAGACGACGGGGCTCTCGAAGGATGCCGCGAACACCATCGCCTCGTTCACGTCGCCCTGACTCGTCGCCCCGTCGCCGAAGTAGGCGACCGCGACCTGGTCGCCCCCGTCGCGCTGGATGCCCATGGCGTATCCGACGGCGTGGAGGCTCTGCGCGCCGATGATGATCTGGGGGTTGGCGACGTGGGCGACGGAGGGGTCCCACGAGGAGTGCTTCGCCCCGTGCCACACCATCACGAAGTCCGCGGGCTCGATGCCGCGGACGAGCTCGATGCCGACCTCACGGTAGGTCGGGAACAGGAAGTCGTCGTCGTGGCAGGCCCAGGTGGTGCCCACCTGGACGGCCTCCTGCCCGTGTGCGGGTGCCCAGAGGCCGAGGTGTCCCTGGCGTTGCAGGGCGACGCCTTCGGCATCCAGTCGGCGCGTCATCGCCATGTCGCGGTACAGCTCGCGGAGCATCGCGGCGTCGACGTCGGCGATCCACGGATCGAGCCGTTCGTCGGCGACACGGGAGCCGGTGTGATCGAGCAGCCGGGCGACGTCGTCGGTGTCGGTCGACCGCGCGGCGGCCGGGGTCAGAGTGTCGGTCATCATCGTCCCTCTCTGATCGCGGTCGCCCCTCTCGTGAAGGGGTGACCGGCGCAGAACACCGGCATCGTCGCCGGATGCCGCGAGACTATGCCGACATTGCACCTCGCTCAAGCATCCGAGATCGAATTGAGCATCATGCGCAGGATGCCGCGATGGGGTTTGCTATGGTTTCGCACTATGAGCGCCCTCGACCACGTCGATCTCGAGCTGCTGAACGCGCTCGCCGACGACCACCGCGCCACCGTCGTCGCCCTCAGCGAGCGGCTCGGGCTGTCGCGCAACACCGTCCAGGCTCGGATGGCCAAGCTCGAGCGTTCGGGGGTCTTCCTCTCGTTCGAGCGCGCGATGTCACCGGCCGCGCTGGGCTACACGATCGACGCGGTCCTGCAGGTGCAGGTGAAGCAGGCCGATCTCCCGCGGATCACCGCCGAGCTCGAGCAGATCCCCGAGGTGGTGCAGTGTCACGGGCTGAGCGGTCCGATCGACCTGCTCGTGCGTGTCGCCGCGCGGGACACGCAGCACCTGTTCGATGTCGACGCCCGCATCCTCGCGATCGAGGGGGTCGAGCGCACCGAGACGTCCCTCGCCATGGGCGAGGTCATCGGATACCGGGTCCGACCTCTCCTGGCAGCGGCTCGACGGGAGCACTGACTGCCGCCGCGGCGCGGGCGTCGAGACGGACGAGCACCACGCCGACGAGGATGAGCGCTCCCCCCGCGAACTGTATCGGGGCGGGAGTCTCGGCCAGCAGGATCCACGCGAACATGAGGGCGAACAGCACCTCGGACAAGCCCACGAATGACGCGACACGCGACCCGATCAGCGGCACCGCCATGACGCCGAACGAGTATCCGATCGCCGTGCACACGCCGACCAGGAGGAGCGCCGCGATCGCGGGGAGCGGGACGCCGGCCACGGGGACGGTGAGCAGCGGCGCAGTGAAGGGCAGGACACCCACGAGGGCCAGCACGCCGATCGCGGCGGCGCCGACGAACAGACCGCCGGAGGCGAGGGCCAGCGGGGGCAGGTCCGGCCCCGTCCGCTCGCTCATGACGAAGTAGAAGCACACGCACACGGCGGCCAGCAGGGCGAACACGGTGCCGAGCGGATCGAACCGCGCCCCCGCGATGTCGACGACGAGGACGAGGCCGGCGATCGCGACCACGGAGCCTGCGATCACCGCGCGCGAAGGAGCGGTGCGGGTGCGGAGCCAGACGAACAGCACGAGCATCACCGGCGCGAGGTACTGGATCAGGAGCGCGACGGCGACCGGCATCCGCTGCATGGCGGAGAAGTAGAGCAGCTGGCAGCCGGCCACGGGGATGAGACCGAAGGCGACCAGCGAGAGCCAGTGGGTGCGGAGGAACCGGCGCTGCCGCAGCAGCGTGCGGATGAGCGCCGGAGACACGACCAGCCCCGCGACCGCCATCCGCACGAAGAGGACCGCCGCGAGCGACCACCCGTTCTCGAGAAGCGGCTTGGCGATCGGCCCGCTGACGGAGAAGGCCAGCGCACTCAGGACGGCGATCAGCAGGCCTCGGGCCTGGACCACGGTGGTCGCGGGGCGGGTGCTCGTGGTGCGAGCGAGGGTGCGAGGCGCCGTGTGCGTCACCGGGCTGCTCCGATTGTCAGGAGTGATGTGTGCTTACACTGGTGACAGTAGCGTTTCCCTTCGTCAGGAGTCAACATCATGTTCATCCGTGACACGGAGTTGTCCCTCCGCGCGGCGACCGCGCTCGTCAACTCGCTCCCCGAGACCGATGCCGACGGGCTCGATCGACTCGCCACCCAGGACGATCTGGCTGCGTTCCTCCGCGAGTTCCCCTACAGCGGCACGATCCGGCGCGACGACGTCGAGCTGTCAGAGCTGCGCGCAGCGCGCACCCGTCTGCGCATGCTGTGGGCGGGCGATCGCGAGGCTGCCGTCCCGATCGTGAACGCCATGCTCCGCGAGGGGAAGGCACTCCCCCAGCTCACGATCCACGACGGGTACGACTGGCACATCCACGCCACCGATGACCAGGCGCCGCTGGCGACACGCATCACCGTCGAGGTGGCGATGGCCTTCGTCGACGTCATCCGGTCGGACCATTTCGACCGCGTGCGCGAATGCGACGCCGACGATTGCTCCGCCGTCTACATCGACTACTCGAAGAACGGCTCGAAGCGGTACTGCGACACCGGCAACTGCGGCAACCGCATGAACGTCAACGCGTATCGGCGCCGGAAGGCCGAAGAAAGCGCCTGATGGCGGATGCCGCCTCACGCGGCGTCTCGTAGTGGATGAGGTGCCCGACGCGCGGGATCACCTCGAGCTCCGCATCCGGGAATCGATCGCGCAGGGTGACCTGCGCGGACAGCGGCGTGATGTCGTCCTTCTCCGCCGCGACGAGGAGCGTCGGCTGAGCGATCGCGGACGCCGCCTCGCGCACGTCGTGCGACACGGACGTGACGAACGCGTCGCGGAGGGTGTCGCGGTCGGCGAAGCGCGAGAAGTAGGTGTCGTGCTGATCGTGGACGAAGCGCCGGATCGCGGCATCCTTCGTCTTGACCATCGCGAGACTCATGACCCGCACGATGAGCGGATTGCGCAGGAGCGCCTCCCCGATGCGGGTGGGCAGCTTCGCGCCGGCGTCGTAGTAGAACACGGCGAGGCGGGTGAGGATGCCGCGGGGCCCTTCGAGGGCCGGCGCGCCGATGGGGTTGATGAGGATCAGCTTCGGAGTCGCCAGTCCGCGGGCGACCGCCGCGGAGGCGACGATCGATCCGAACGAGTGGCCGAGCACCACGGCGCCCGGGGCCACGGCGGCGACGAACTCCGTCAGCCACTGCGCGTAGGCGTCGAGGTCGTGGCGACGGCCGGGCAGCGGTGCCGTTTCGCCGAACCCGGGGAGGTCCGGTGAGATGACCCGGAACCCCGGGAGCTGCGCGACGACCGGCTCGAGTCCGTGATGCTCGCCACGGAAGCCGTGCACCGCGACGATCGTGGTCTCGGCGTCGGCCTCGCCGTACACCCAGTACGCGGTCGTGGATCCCGCGAGCTCGACCTCGTGCCGATGCACCGGGATCTGCGCGAGGTCGGCGGCGTACGGATTCACGGCGGTCACCCGTCGAGTCTACGAGGGCGGCGCGCCGCGACCGCGATGTCGGAGCGTCATCGTAGCGTCGGAGCATGACCGGCTGGCAGGCGATTCCGCTCTGGGATGACGACGTGTTCGGCGACCTGCCCGCACCGGTGGCTGAGACGGCCGTGGCGGTCGTCGTCGAAGAGTCCGTGGCCGTCCCGCTGCTCCCCGCGCCGGGCGGCCTGATCGGCGTCTTCGACCTCGAGACGACCGGCGTGGACGTCCGTGAGGACCGGATCGTCACCGCGCACGTCGGTGTGCTCGACGCGACCGGCACGGTGGTTCAAGCGACGAGCTGGATGGCCGATCCGGGGGTCGAGATCCCCGAGGGCGCAAGCGCCATCCACGGCATCAGCACGGAGCGCGCACGGGCTGAGGGCCGGCCGGCGGGCGAGGTCGTCGCAGAGGTCACCGACGCCCTGCGCGCGCTCTTCGACGCCGGCATCCCGGTCGTCGCGTACAACGCCTCCTTCGATTTCTCGATGCTCCGCTACGAGGGCATCCGCCATGCCGTCCCGACGATCGATGCCCCCGCGCCGGTCGTCGACCCCCTCGTCGTCGACAAGACCTTCGACCGGTACCGTCGCGGCAAGCGCACCCTCGAGGTGGTCGCCGCGCACTACGCCGTGGTGCTGGAAGGCGCACACGACGCGGCAGCCGATGCGGTCGCCGCGGGCCGAGTCGCACAGGCGATCGCGGCACGATTCGCCCTGGACCTGACCGCGCCCGAGCTGCACACGCAGCAGATCGGCTGGGCCCGAGCGCAGGCCGAGAGCCTGACCGAGTACTTCATCTCCATCGGCCGCCTCGACCCCGCAGACGCACTCGACGGCAGCTGGCCGATCCGCTGATCGGCACCGGGCGGATCCGCCCGGAAACGACGAAAGCCCCGCCGGAGCGGGGCTTTCGAGGACGGCTGCTTACTTGCTGCCGAAGTTCTTGAAGCGCTGGTTGAACTTCTCGACGCGACCGGCCGAGTCCATGATGCGCTGCTTGCCCGTGTAGAACGGGTGCGAAGCCGACGAGATCTCGACGTCGATGACCGGGTAGGTCTCGCCGTCCAGCTCGATCGTCTTGTCGCTGGTGACCGTCGAACGGGTCAGGAAGGTCTCGCCGGAGCCGAGGTCGCGGAACACGACCGCCTTGTACTCGGGGTGGATGTCAGTCTTCATTGGGTTCCTCACGAAATGCCCTGGATTTTGCCAGAGGCGGGTGGAAGTCTGCGGCGCGAGTGCGCCAAGGAGCGATTCTATCAGGATGCCGCGCGTGCGGCGAACCGGCCATCCTCGGCGGTCAACGTGATCGGCATCCCGAAGGTTTCGGTCAGGGTCTCCGCCGTGAGCGCCTCGGCGATCGGCCCCTGCGCGACGACGCGCCCCTCGCGCAGGAGGAGGACGTGCGTGAAGCCGACGGGGATCTCCTCGACGTGGTGGGTGACCATGATCATGGCGGGTGTCGTCTCTTCGCGGGCGTAGCCGCCCAGCAGACCGAGCAGCTCTTCGCGCGCGCCGAGGTCAAGGCTCGCGGTCGGCTCGTCCAGGAGCAGGAGCTCCGGGTCGGTCATGACGGCGCGGGCGATCTGCACGCGCTTCTGCTCACCGTCCGAAAGGGTCCCGAAGGTCCGGTCGGCGAGGTCGCCGAGGCCCCACTCCCCCAGCACCCGCCGCGCGCGACGCTCGTCGATCGCCTCGTAGTCCTCGCGCCAGCGCCCCGTCACGGCGTAGGCAGCGGTCAGGACGACGTCGATGACGGTCTCGTCCTGGGGAACGCGCTTGGCCATGGCCGACGACGCGAATCCGATGCGGGGCCGCAGCTCGAACACATCGGTGCGTCCGAGTCGTTCGTCGAGAACGGTGACCTCGCCGGAGGTCGGGTGGATGAACGTCGCCGCGAGCTGCAGGATCGTCGTCTTCCCGGCGCCGTTGGGTCCGAGGACGACCCACCGCTGGTCGGAGCCGACCGTCCAGTCGATCCCGTCGACGATGTTGCGGGCGTTGCGGCGGACGACGACGTCGGCGAGTTCGAGGACCTCAGGCATGCCTCCCAGCCTATCGGCCGGAGTCGGCGACCTCCCGGTACAGCGCCGCCGTGGCGTCGGCGATCGCCTCCCAGCTGAACGCCGTCGCTGCGCGCTCGCGGCCGGCCCGGCCATACGCGTGCGCCCGCTCCGGGTCGGAGACGACCTCGGTCAGCGTGGCCGCGAGGTCGGCCACGAAGCGATCGGGGTCGAGCGGCGTGCCGGTGCCGTCCTGAGCCTGCTCGATGGGCACCAGGCGGCCCGTCTCGCCGTCGACGACGACCTCGGGGATGCCGCCGGTGGCCGTGCCGACGACCGCTGCGCCGCACGCCATGGCCTCGAGGTTGACGATGCCCAGCGGTTCGTACACCGACGGGCAGACGAACGTCGTGGCGGCGGTGAGGATCGCGCACAGGTCGGGACGCGGGAGGAACTCCTCGATCCACACCACGCCGTCGCGCGTTCGCTGCAGGTCGCGGACGAGTCCCTGCACCTCCGCCATGATCTCGGGCGTGTCCGGTGCCCCCGCACACAGGACGAGCTGCACCTCGGGGGGCAGCTGCTCGGCGGCCCGGAGGAAGTACGGGAGCCCCTTCTGCCGTGTGATGCGACCGACGAAGACGACGGAGGGACGCGCGCTGTCGATCCCGAGTCGTTCGAGGAGAGCGGCATCCTCTCGCGGGTGCCAGGCGTCGACGTCGATGCCGTTGTAGATGACGCGGACCTTCTGCGGGTCGAGATCGGGGTAGCTGCGGAGGATGTCGCGACGCATGCCGTCACTGACGGCGACGATGGCCGCCGCCTGGTCGTACGCGGTCTTCTCGATGTGACTCGACACCGCGTACCCACCGCCGAGCTGCTCGGCCTTCCAGGGCCGCAGCGGCTCGAGCGAGTGGGCCGTGACCACGTGCGGGATGCCGTGGAGCATGGAAGCGAGCATCCCGGCGAAGTTGGCGTACCAGGTGTGACTGTGGACCACGTCCGCCCCGGCGATGTCCCCGACGATCTCGAGGTCGGTGCCGAGGGTCTGCACCGCGGGGTTCGCCGCGGCGAGCCCCGGCGGCACGGCGTAGGAGGTCGTGTCCGCTTCGTCGCGTCCGCCGCCGAACGCGCGCACCTGCACCTCGATGCGCGAGCGGAGCGAACGCACCAGCTCGGTGACGTGGACACCCGCTCCGCCGTAGATCTCGGGCGGGTACTCCTTCGTGACGATGTCGACGCGCATGGACCGAACTCTAGGGCACACGAAACACGTGACATAGTCCTGGCCGCCCGGTCGCAAACAGCCATAGTGTGGGCACATGCCAGCATCGCCGAAGATACTCGGGATCGTCCTCGCCGGAGGCGAAGGGAAGCGGCTCATGCCGCTCACGCAGGATCGGGCCAAGCCCGCGGTACCCTTCGGCGGTCAATATCGCCTCATCGATTTCGCGATCTCGAACCTCATCAACTCGGGCCTGCGGCAGATCGTCGTGCTGACCCAGTACAAGTCGCACAGTCTCGACCGCCACGTGTCGCAGACCTGGCGGATGTCCGCCCTCCTCGGCGCGTACGTCACCTCCGTCCCCGCCCAGCAGCGGCTCGGGAAGCGCTGGTTCTCGGGTTCCGCCGACGCGATCCTCCAGTCCCTGAACCTGATCCACGACGAGAAGCCCGACATCGTCGCGGTGATCGGCGCGGACCACGTCTACCGCATGGACTTCCAGCAGATGATCGACGCGCACATCGCCTCGGGCGCGCGCGCATCGGTCGCCGGCATCCGTCAGCCCATCGGCCTGGCCAATCAGTTCGGCGTCATCGACGTCGACCCCGAGGACGGCTCGACCATCCGCGACTTCCTCGAGAAGCCGCAGAATCCGACCGGACTCGTCGACAGCCCCGGCGAGGTCCTCGCCTCGATGGGCAACTACGTCTTCGACACGGACGCGCTCATCGAGGCCGTCGAGGCAGACGGCGAGCTGCCGACGTCCAACCACGACATGGGCGGCGACATCATCCCCTACTTTGTGAACCGCGGCGAGGCCGCCGTCTACGACTTCAAGCGCAACGACGTGCCCGGGTCGACCGACCGCGACCGCGACTACTGGCGCGATGTGGGGACGATCGATTCATTCTTCGACGCGCACATGGACCTGATCTCGGCGCTCCCGGTCTTCAATCTTTACAACATGGACTGGCCCATCCGCTCGCAGTCGGTCAACTCGCCTCCCGCGAAGTTCGTGCGCGATGGCGTCGGCCGCATCGGGAACGCGATCGATTCGATCGTCTCGCTCGGCTGCGTGCTCTCGGGCACCCACCTCGAGCGGAGCGTCGTCGGACCGTGGACGCTCTCGGGAGGGGGCTCGACGATCACGGACTCCGTGCTGTTCGACCACGTCAGCGTCGGAGCGGGTGCCCGGGTGCACCGGGCGATCCTCGACAAGAACGTCGTGCTCGAAGCGGGCGCCACGGTCGGGGTCGACCGCGAACTCGATCTCTCCCGCGGGTTCACGGTGACCGACAGCGGGCTGACCGTCGTGGGCAAGAACGTCCGCATCACCCCGTGACCGAGGACGCCGCGGCGACCCGATAGCGTGGACGGGTGCCTGACGCCCGATTCCTCGTCGTCTTCGACGCCGATTCCACGCTGATCCGCAACGAAGTCATCGAGCTGATCGCCGATGAAGCCGGACGTGGACGCGAGGTCGCGGCGGCGACGGAGGCGGCGATGCGCGGCGAGGTCGACTTCGCCGCCAGCCTCCGGTCGAGGGTCGAGCAGTTGGCGGGCGTTCCACTCGCGTCGTTCACCCGGGTGCTCTCCCGCGTTGAGCCCACTCCCGGGGCACGCGAGCTCGTCGAGGCGATCCATCGACGCGGTGGCGTCGCTGCCGTCGTGTCCGGCGGGTTCCACGAGATCCTCGACGTCGTGGCGCCCGACCTCGGGATCGACGTATGGCGCGCGAATCGGCTCGTGAGCTCGGATGCGGTTCTCACCGGCGAGGTCGACGGCGAGATCATCGACGCCGCGGGGAAGGCAGCCGCCCTCCGGGAATGGGCACGCGAGCACAACGTGCCGACGGACCGGACCATCGCCATCGGCGACGGTGCGAACGACCTCCAGATGATGGATGCCGCAGGCCTGGGGGTCGCGTTCAACGCCAAACCCGCCGTCCGACGTCAGGCCGACGTCGTCGTGGGACCGGTCGATCTGGCTCAGGTCATCCCACTCCTGCCCTGACCTCGTGGCGTGTCGGCGCCCGGGCGTACTCTCGCCGGTATGGACGTCATCCTCATCCCCGGACTCTGGCTCGACGATTCGTCGTGGGACGACATCGTCGACCCCCTGCGGGAGGCCGGTCACACCCCGCACGCCCCACCCTGCCCGGTGTCGGCGTCGCCGCGCCCGAGTCCTCGGACATCGGGATCGCCGACTGGATCGAGGCTGTCGTCAGGGAGATCGACGGCGCCGACGGTGACGTGGTCCTCGTCGGCCACAGCGGTGGTGGGAACGTGGCCTGGGCGGCAACCGAGGCGCGCGCGGGCCGCGTGGCGCGCGTCGTCTTCGTCGACACCACTCCGCCTCCTCCCGGCGCGGAGATCTCGGAGTTCCCCGTCTTACACGGCGTCGTCCCCTTCCCCGGGTGGGACTTCTTCGACGAGGAGGACGTCGCCGATCTCGCCCCCGAGGTCCGCGAGCGCACCGCGCCGACGACGCGATCAGTGCCCGCGAGGGTGCCGACCGACCCGCTGCCTCTGTCGGGTGGGGCGCGTCACGCTGTGCCGGTGACGATGCTGATGGGCGGCATGGACGAGGAGACGTTCCGCCGGGTCGTGCAGCAGTGGGGCGCTTTCGCCGCGGAGTTCGACGCGATCGAGGACGCCACGGTGGTCCCGCTCGGAACCGGCCACTGGCCGCAGTTCTCCGACCCCGACCGTCTGGCGCGCGCGTTGCTGGCCGCCATCGGCTGATTGCAGCTCACGCTCGCGCGTGTCGGATCGTGGGCTCAGTGCCCCATGCCCAGGCCGCCGTCGACCGGGATGACCGCGCCGGAGATGTAGGCCGCATCGTCCGAGGCGAGCCAGGCGACGACTGCTGCGACCTCCGCAGCATCGCCGAACCGTCCGGCGGGGATGTTCTTCTTGTACTCCGCCTGGGTGTCCTCAGGCAGGGCCGCGGTCATGTCCGTCTCGATGAAGCCGGGGGCGACGACGTTGGCGGTGATCGACCGCGCGCCGAGCTCCCGCGTCAGCGACCGTGCGAATCCGACCAGCGCGCTCTTGGACGACGAGTAGTTGATCTGACCGGCGGAGCCGTACAGGCCCACGACCGAGGAGATGAGGATCACGCGACCCCACCGGGCGCGGAGCATCCCCTTCGCGGCACGCTTGACGACCCGGAACGCGCCTCCCAGGTTGGTCGAGACGACCGAGTCGAAGTCCTCCTCCGTCATCCGCAGAAGAAGCGTGTCCTTCGTGATGCCCGCGTTCGCGACGACGATGGCGATGGGGCCGAGCTGCTGCTCAACCTCGGTGTACGCGGCGTCGAGAGCCGCGGCATCCGTCACATCCGCCCGCACCGTCAGGGTGCCCTCGGGACCTTCCCCGGATCGTGCCGTCACCGCGACACGGTAGCCGTCGGCGACGAAGCGCTCTGCGATGGCCCGGCCGATGCCGCGGTTGCCGCCGGTGACGAGGACGACGCGTTCACTGGACATGGTGCTCCTTGGAGATGACGGCAGCGGGGAACCGCCCCAGCCTAGTCGCGGTGCGGGCGGTACGCTGGGAGCAGCATCCCGCTCGAAGGAGACGTCCGTGACCGACGCCACGAACCCCGCACCGCAGCCGACCCCGCCTTCCTCGGGCGACACGACTCCCCCGGCACCGCCGGCCGCACCGGGCTACGGAGGCTCCTACCCGCCTCCCGCGGCCCCGCAGCCGCAGTACTCCGCGCCGCAGTACCCGGCATCGGGGTACGGCCAGGCACCCTATGGCCAGGCGCCCTATGGCTACGCACCCGCGTCGCCCGCGCGACCCACCAACGTCCTCGCGATCGTCTCGCTCATCGCGTCGATCGCGGGCCTCTCCTTCGTCCCGGTGCTCGGGTCGATCGCGGGCGCGATCATGGGTCACATCTCGCTGCGGCAGGTGAAGACCTCCGGCGAGAACGGCCGTGGCCTGGCCCTGGCGGGCACCATCGTGGGGTGGGTCGGCACCGGCATGTGGGTGCTGCTCATCGTCTTCTGGGTGATCTGGGTCGTCTTCATCATCGGTCTGGCGGCATCGTCGGGGTCGACCACCTTCAGTTGAGTTCACGGCGGGCCATATGAGATCCACTTCCGCACAGTCGGCCACCTCGCTCGCCACCGCACCCGAGGAGGACGCCCGCGCCCGTACGCGGAAGTACTTCATCGTCATGGGCGTCCGCGTCACCTGTTTCATCCTGATGGTGACGGTCACGCCCTACAGCTGGTACACATGGATGTTCGCCCTGGGTGCCGCGGTCCTGCCGTATCTCGCGGTCGTGATCGCCAACGTCAGCGCAGCCCCGACCGCGCGCCGGGCGGAACAGCCGCGTCGGGAGATCACGTCGTCGACGCCGATGCTCGTCGACTCCGACGACACTGGCGAGGGAATCATCCGCATCGAGGAGAAGCGCGACGGGGATCGCACGTGACCGCGGCGCAGTGCTCCCGGGCTGGATGCCGCGCTGACGCCGAGTGGCAGGTCGTGTGGCGCAACCCCCGCATCCACACCCCCGACCGGCGGAAGATCTGGGCGGCGTGCGACGAGCACGTCGCGTTCCTGCGCGATTACCTCGCGACGAGGGAGTTCCCGGTGCAGGTTCTGCGGTTCGACGAGGCGGCGACCTCGTGAACCGGCGCACCGTCCTGCGCTGGAGCGGCTACGTGGCGGTCGCCGTCGTGTTCGCGATCGCGTGCGTGATGCTGTCGAACTGGCAGTTCGCCCGCAGTGCCGAGCGAGAGGCGGAACTCGCGCTCGTGGCCGGCAACTACGACCGGGCTCCCGTGGACCTGGCGGAGCTGATCGCCCCCGGCGCGGCGTTCGACCCAAGCGATGAGTGGCGCACGGTCACGCTCCGCGGCGAGTACCTCGCCGACGACACCCTGCTGGTGCGCAACCGCCCGCGTGGCGGGACGAGTGCCTTCGAGGTCCTCGTCCCGTTCCGCACCGATGACGGCCGCGTCGTGATCGTCGATCGAGGGTGGGTCCCTCCTGGCCGCGATCAGCCGGAACCCGATGCGGTGCCCGCCCCGCCGAGCGGCACGGCGACCGTCACGGGCCGCCTGCAGCCGGGAGAGATGTCCGCGCGCGAGGGTCGGTCGGCGCCCGAAGGGCAGGTCGCGACCATCGATCTGCCGCTGATCGCTGAGACGATCGGCGAGGAGTCCGCCGCTGTGACGTCGGCCTACGTGCTGATGACCGACGAAGACCCCGCGGCGGAACGGCCGAACGCACTCGAGCCGCCGTCGGAGGACCCGGGGCCGCATCTGTCGTACGCCATCCAGTGGATCCTCTTCGCCGTGATGGGTTTCGCGTTCATCTGGTACATGATCCGCACCGAGGTCGCGCATCGCCGCGAGGATGCGGAGTCCGGGGAGTCGGTGCCGCGACGGCGCAAGACGGGCCGCCGCGATCGCGACATGGAAGCGGAAGACGAGCTCCTCGACGTCCGCTGACCCGCGTCAGCTCACCCGCCGGACCGCGTCACGCCAACAACGTCCGGACCGCGTTACGCCAACTCGATGAGGTCGACGTAGTCGCGACCCCAGATGTCCTCGACGCCGTCGGGCAAGATGAGCACGCGCTCGGGGTTCAGCGCCTGGACGGCGCCGGAGTCGTGCGAGACCAGCACGACCGCGCCCTCGTAGTGCGCGAGCGCTCCGAGGATCTCTTCGCGTGAGGCGGGGTCGAGGTTGTTCGTGGGCTCGTCGAGCAGGAGCATGTTGGCCGACGAGACGACGAGGGTCGCCAGCGACAGGCGCGTCTTCTCACCGCCGGAGAGCACGCCGGCGGGCTTGAGCACGTCGTCGCCGGTGAACAGGAACGACCCGAGGACCTTCCGGGCTTCGGTCGCCGTGATGTCGGGGGCCGCAGACATCATGTTGTCCAGGACGGACCGGGTGACGTCGAGGTTCTCATGCTCCTGGGCGTAGTAGCCGATCTTGAGACCGTGCCCCGGTTCCAGCTGGCCCGTGTCGGGCTTGTCCACGCCGGCGAGGATGCGCAGGAGCGTGGTCTTCCCCGCTCCGTTGAGACCCAGCACGACGACCTTCGACCCGCGGTCGATCGCGAGGTCGACGCCGGCGAAGATCTCCAGCGACCCGTAGGACTTCGAGAGGTCCTTCGCCATGAGCGGGGTCTTGCCGCACGGGGCGGGCTTCGGGAACCGGAGCTTCGCGACCCGATCCTCCTGGCGCACCTCCTCCAGGCCGGAGAGCATCTTCTCCGCACGCGCCACCATCTGGTGCGCAGCTGCGGCCTTCGACGCCTTCGCACCGAACCGTGCCGCCTGGAGCTGGAGTGCGGTCGCCTTCTTCTCGATGTTGACGCGCTCCTTCTTGCGGCGCTCTTCATCGGCGACGCGCTGACGGAGGTAGTTCTTCCAGTTCATGTTGTAAACGTCGATGACCTGCCGCATGGCGTCGAGATAGAACACCCGGTTCACCGTCTCGCCGACCAGCTCGACGTCGTGGCTGATGACGATCAGCCCGCCCTTGTAGTTCTTCAGGAACTCCCGCAGCCACACGACGCTGTCCGCGTCGAGGTGGTTGGTGGGCTCGTCGAGGATCATCGTCTGCGCGTCGGAGAACAGAATGCGGGCGAGCTCGATCCGGCGGCGCTGACCACCCGAGAGTGTCTTCAGCGGCTGGTCGAGGATGCGGTCCGGCAGCGACAGGTTGTGCGCGATGGATGCCGCTTCGGCCTCAGCCGCGTAACCACCCAGAGCCTCGAAGCGCTCGGTGAGGTTGCCGTACCGGCGCATCGCCTTGGCGGCGACGGTCTCGTCGTCGTCGCCCATGAGCATCGAGGCTTCGTGCATCTGCAGGGCGAGGGTGCCGAGCCCACGCGCATCGAGGATCCGCGTCCGGGCGAGCATCTCGGGGTCCCCGGTACGGGGGTCCTGCGGCAGGTAGCCGAGCTCTCCGGAGCGGTCGACCTTGCCGTCCGCGGGGATGAGGTCGCCGGCGAGCACCTTCGTCAGGGTGGTCTTGCCGGCGCCGTTGCGGCCCACGAGGCCGATCTTGTCTCCGTCCGACACGCGGAAGGACACTTCCGACATGAGCGTGCGGGCGCCCACGCGGATCTCGAGATCGTGCACGGCGAGCACAGCAGACGTCCGTTCTTCGGGAGGGGAATCGGCCGAGCGGCCAAATCCCCAGTATAGATCTTGTCGCGCGTCGACAGCGTTTCCCGTGCCCGCGCGAGAGCGCCCCTAGGATGTGGCGAATGAGCGCGCGGCCGCGCGCACCGACGCCCAGGAGGCCCGATGTCCCTGTCCACCGCCGTCCGGCGCCCCGTCCTCGCCGACCTGATCGCTCGGCCGTCGACGCGCGCACGTGCCCTCGCGACGGATGCCGCCCTGGTCCTGGCCGGTGTCGCCCTCGTGGCGCTGCTCGCCAAGGTCTCCTTCTTCATCGGCCCGGTGCCGATCACCGGTCAGACGCTCGGGGTGATCGTGGTCGGAGCCGCGCTCGGCGCCCGGCGCGGCGCCGCCGCGCTGACGACCTACATGCTCGCCGGGCTCGCCGGTGCGCCGATCTTCGCGGGCGCCCTGGCGGGCCCGGCCTACGTCCTCAACCCTGCGTTCGGGTTCATCCTCGGTTTCATCCCGGCGGCGTTCGTCGCCGGCTGGGTCGCCGAGCGCGCGTGGGACCGCAAGCCCGCGCTCGCCTTCGCCGGCTTCGTGGGTGCATCGATCGTCCCGTTCCTGATCGGCGTGCCGTACATGGCCGTGATTCTCGGCACCGTCGTCGGCGCCGAGGTGACCGTCGCGCTGGTGCTCGAGGCGGGTGTCACACCCTTTATCGTTCCGGGTCTCATCAAGGCCGCCTTCGCTGCTCTCCTGATCCCGGCGGCATGGCTGGGCGCACGCGCCGTGGAGCGCCGCTCGCGCCGCTGATCCCCGCCTCCATTTCGTGAGACGGCCCGCACTTCGGTGCGGGCCGTTTCGCGTCCGACGATTTCCTGACGGACGGGCGCGGATGTAAGGTTAGGCGACCCTAAACATTCGACCCTGGAGCTCTCGTGCCTCGCATCCGCTCTCTCGTCGCCGTCGCTGCGGCATCCCTCCTCGTCCTCACCGGATGCGCCACCACGGGCACCACCGCGGGGAACGACACCTCGGATCAAGCGGCGGAGTCCTCCGGCTTCCCCGTCACCATCGAGCACGCGTTCGGCACGACCACCATCTCGGAGAAGCCCGAGCGGGTCGCCACCGTCTCGTGGGCGAACCAGGAAGCCGCCCTGGCTCTGGGCGTCGTGCCCGTCGGCATGCCCGCCGTGACGTGGGGCGACGACGACGACAACGGCATCCTCCCCTGGGTCGAGGACAAGCTCGAAGAGCTGGGTGCCGAGACCCCGGTCCTCTTCGACGAGGCCGAGGGCATCGACTTCGAGGCGGTCGCCGACGCGCAGCCCGACATCATCCTGGCCGCCTACTCCGGTCTCACGCAGGAGGACTACGACACCCTCACCAAGATCGCGCCGGTCGTCGCCTACCCCGACGTCGCGTGGGGCACGACGTGGCAGGAGCTGACGACCATCAACGGCACCGCGCTCGGCCTGAAGGACGAGGCCGAGGCGCTCGTCGACGACCTCACCGCGCACCTCGGCGAACTGACCGCCGAGTACCCCGCGGTCGCCGGCAAGACGACCATCTTCAGCTCGTTCGACGCCACCGATCTCAGCCAGATCGGCTTCTACTCCCTCGAGGACCCCCGACAGCTCTTCCTGCAGGACCTCGGGTTCGAGCCGGCCGCGACGGTTGTGGAGCAGTCGGAGAACACCGACCAGTTCTGGATCACCAACAGCACCGAGGAGATCGAGCGCTTCAGCGACCTCGACGTGCTCGTGACCTACGGCGACGACACCACCCTCGCGCAGATGCAGGCCGACCCGCTGCTGGCGAAGATCCCGGCCGTGGCCTCGGGCGCGGTCGTCGTCCTCCCGCTCTCGAACGCTCCGCTGTCGGCGGCGGCGAACCCGAGCCCGCTGTCCATCACGAACGACCTGACGGCCGATTTCGTCGACCTCCTCGGAGAGGCGGCGGCGAAGGTCACCGAGTGATCTGACCGCACCCCTCCTCCCCCTCGTGAGCACTCTCGTCTCGGCACCCGTCGTCGCCGCGTCCGCGTCTCCCCGACGCCGGACGCGGCGGCGCCGCGTGGCCTGGCTGCTGATCCTCGTCGCCACCGTCGCGGTGATCGCGGTTCTGTCGGTGACCTTCGGAAACCGCACCGTCAGCCTCCCCGACATCGTCGCCGGTCTCACCGGCGACATCGAGACGACCTCCGCGGCCGCCGTCGCCCGGAGAGTGCCCCGAACTCTGCTCGCCCTCCTCGTCGGCGCGGCGCTCGCCATGGCGGGCACCGTCATGCAGGGCGTCACCCGCAACCCGCTCGCAGACCCTCAGATCCTCGGCATCAACGGCGGCGCGTCGCTCGCCGTCGTGACCGGCCTCGCCTTCTTCGGCATCACCAGCTCCCTGGGCTACATCTGGCTCGCGATGCTCGGAGCCGGGCTCGCCGCGGTGTTCGTCTACACGATCGGCTCCCTCGGCCGGGGTGGTGCGAGCCCCCTCAAGCTCGCCCTCGCAGGCGCGGCCACCGCCGTCGCCTTCACCTCCCTCGTCAGCGCGATCCTGCTGCCGCGCATCGACGTCATGAGCGTCTTCCGCTTCTGGCAGATCGGCGGCGTCGGCGGCGCCACCTTCGACAAGATCGCCCTGCTCCTCCCGTTCCTCGCCGTCGGCGCCGTCATCTGCATCGCCTCCAGCGGAGCACTCAACTCCCTCGCCCTGGGCGACGAACTGGCCACCGGTCTCGGCGAGCGGGTTCGGACGGCCCGCCTGGTCTCCGCTCTCGGCGCCGTCATCCTCTGCGGATCGGCCACTGCGCTCGCAGGCCCCATCGGCTTTGTCGGACTCATCGTCCCTCACGTCTGCCGGCTCATCGTCGGCCCCGACCATCGCTGGCTCCTCCCCGTCTCCGCACTCGTCGGAGGCGGCCTCCTCACGGTCGCGGACGTCGTCGGCCGCGTCATCGCCCGCCCCCAGGAGGTCGAGGTGGGAGTGGTCACCGCCCTCATCGGGGCGCCGTTCTTCATCGCCATCGTCCGCCGTCAGAAGATGAGGGCACTGTGACCGCCCTCGCGCCGCAGCGCGGCGCTCTCGAGATCGTCTCGCAGGGCAGGGCCCGTCGCCGGCGCCGCCGGATCGTCGTGACCGGCCTCCTGCTGATCGCCGTCGCCGCGGCCTACCTCATCTCTCTGATGGTGGGACAGACCTTCTACACACCCGCGGAAGTGTGGGCCGTCATCACCGGTCAGACCGTCCCGGGGGCCTCCTTCACCGTCGGCGAGCTCCGGCTGCCCCGATCGACGGTCGCCCTCCTGGCCGGCCTCTGCTTCGGCATGGGTGGCGCCGTCTTCCAGACCATGCTGCGCAACCCGCTCGCCAGCCCCGACATCATCGGGATCAACGCTGGAGCGAGCGCCGCAGCCGTCGTCGGAATCGTCTTCCTCTCCTTCGACGAGACCACCGTCTCCCTCGTCGCGACCGTCGCCGCCCTCGCCACGGCACTCACCATCTATCTGCTGGCTTTCAAGGACGGCGGTGCCGGAGCGCGATTCATCCTGATCGGGATCGGCGTGGCGGCGATGTTCAACAGCGTGGTCGCCTACGTCCTCTCCCGCGCCGCGGAGTGGGATCTCCAGGCGGCGATGCGCTGGATCACCGGCAACCTCAACGGCGCCGCGTGGAGCCAAGCCGTCCCGCTCGCGATCGCGATCGCGATCGTCGTGCCGGTGCTGCTGTGGCTCACGCGCGACCTCGAACTGCTCCGCCTCGGCGACGACACGGCATCCGCGCTCGGAGTGCCCGTCGAGCGGCGTCGGATCATGCTCATCGTGTGCGCCGTCGCACTCCTGGCCTTCGCGACCGCCGCCGCCGGCCCGATCTCGTTCGTGGCGTTCCTGGCCGGCCCCATCGCCGCCCGGCTCCTGGGCCCCGTCGGCTCGCCCGTCCTCGTCGCGGGCCTGTTCGGCGCGTTCCTCGTCCTCTTCGCCGACCTCACCGGACAGTACCTGCTGGGCATGCGACTGCCCGTGGGCGTCGTCACCGGCGTGCTCGGCGCTCCGTACCTGATCTTCCTGCTCATCCGCAGCAGCCGCTCGGGAGGTTCCCTATGACCGCCGACCGCACGCTCGAGGTCTCGCACGTTCGGCTCGCCTACGGCGACCGGGTCATCGTGGACGACCTCGACCTCACCGTTCCCGCCGGGCGCATCACCGCGATCGTCGGCGCGAACGCCTGCGGCAAGTCAACTCTGCTGAAGTCGATGGCCCGCCTGCTCACCCCCCGAGCGGGCCAGGTGATCCTCGACGGCAAGGACATCCACCGTCTTCCCACGAAGCAGGTGGCCCGCGACCTCGGTCTGCTCCCGCAGTCGCCCATCGCCCCCGAGGGGATCGCCGTGTCCGACCTGGTGGGCCGAGGACGGACGCCGCACCACGGTCCGCTCTCGCGCTGGAGCCGGAACGATGACGAAGCCGTCGCCGCCGCCCTCGAGGCCACCGACACCGCCGCTCTCGCGGACCGTCCCGTCGACGAGCTCTCCGGAGGTCAGCGCCAGCGGGTGTGGATCGCGATGGCGCTCGCGCAGCAGACCGACGTCCTGCTCCTGGACGAGCCGACGACCTTCTTGGACGTCAGCCACCAGATCGACGTCCTCGATCTGCTGACCGACCTCAACCGCCGCAACGGGACCACGATCGTGATGGTCCTGCACGACCTGAATCTCGCCGCCCGATACGCCGACCACCTCGTGGCGATGGCGGGCGGGCACCTGTATGCCGCCGGCGACCCCGACGAGGTCCTCACCGCACGAACCGTGAAGGACGTGTTCGGGATGGACAGCCAGGTCATCGCAGACCCCCTCACGGGACGACCGCTCGTCCTGCCCATCGGCCGCCACCACGTTCCGGCGTCCTCCGACGCCGCTCGCCCCGCCTGACTCGAGGAAGCCGCATGAGCCGCAACACGATGACCTTCTTCCGCGCCCCCGTCGCCGCGGTCACCAACCTGACCCCGAGCTTCCGACGGTTCACGTTCCGCGACGACAAGTTGGGCAGCTACGGCGACCCTGGCTTCGACCAGCGCGTGAAAGTGATGTTCCCGACGGCCACCGCGCCCATCGACTCCATGCCCACCGGGGACGACTGGTACGACCGGTGGCGGGAGATGCCGGAGCTTGCACGACCGGTGATGCGGACCTACACGACCCGAGCCGTGCGGAACGCGCAGAACGAAGTCGACATCGACATGGTCGCCCACGACGTCATCGGCCCGGCGTCGGCGTGGATCGCCGGCGCACAGGTCGGCGATGAGGTGCTGATCCTCGCTCCCACCGTCGAGCACCGCGGGGTGAACTTCGGCATCGACTTCGTGCCGCCGGCGCGCACTGATGCGATCCTGCTCGCGGGAGATGAGACGGCCGCTCCTGCCATCGCCCGGATCCTCGAGCAGCTTCCCCACGATGCACGCGGGGTCGTCGTCCTCGAGGTGCCGCACGCCGAGGACATCGCCTACCTTCCCGAGCACCCGGGCTTCGAGCTGGTGACGGCGGCCCGCGAAGGCGAGCAGCACCGCCACGATCACCTCATCTCGGCCGTCACGGAGATCGCTCACCGCCTGGCACCCGAGGGCGTCGGCGCGGAAGTCGAGGAGATCGACGTGGACACCGACATCCTGTGGGAGGTGCCGCGAACCGCCAAGGGCGGCGCCGCGCTCAAGCGCGCGCCGCTGTACGCGTGGCTCGCCGGCGAGGCATCCGCCATCAAGGCGCTGCGACGCCACCTCGTCGGGGACGTCGGCGTGGACCGCCGTGCCGTCGCCTTCATGGGGTACTGGCGACTGGGGCGTTCGGAGAACTGACCCGCGCGATCAGAGGCGGGAGCCGGATCGTGCGAATGCCGCGATCCGTTCGACTGCCTCACGCAGGATGTCGGGGCCGCAACCGAAGTTCATGCGGACGTGCCCTCTGCCCTGCGGGCCGAAGTACGGCCCGTGGTGGAGCGCGACGCGCGCGTTCCGTCGCACCGCGACGGCGGGATCGTCGCCCCACTTGTACGCCGACACGTCGATCCACGCCAGGAATCCGGCCTGCGGCGGACGATAGCGGGCGAGCGGGAGATGCTGTGCCAGCAGCTCAGCCAGCAGCGTCCGATTGACGTCGAGGCGCGCTCGCAGCGACGCGAGCCACGCGTCGGAGTCGCCGGAGAAGGCGGCGATGTTCGACAGCGCTCCGAAGAGTCCCGTGCGCCACTCCACCTCCCAGGGCAGCTGCCGGAGAACCGCGGCGTTCGCCTCGGATGCCGCGACCATGACGGCGCACTTGAGTCCTGCCAGGTTGTAGGCCTTCGACGCGCTCGTCACCGCGAAGCCCACGTCTGCCGCGTCGTCCGAGACGGAGAGGAACGGCGTGAACGGGTGGTCCGCATGCGCCAGGGGACCGTGGATCTCGTCGCTGACGACGACCGCCCCGTGACGGGCGGCGATCGTCGCGAGCTGCGCGAGCTGCTCGCGGCTGTGCACGGTCCCGGTGGGGTTGTGCGGATTGCACAGCAGCACAGCCCGCGCACCGCCGGAGAGCGCCGCGTCGATGCCCGGGAGGTCGAGGAACCACCCCGACCCGTCATCGACGAGCGGCACCTCCTCCACGACGGCGCCCGCCTCGCGGACGGTGTCGAAGAAGGGTGGGTAGACGGGAGGCGTGATGACCACGCGCTCCCCGGGCGCCACGGTCGCCCGCAGGATCTCGACCACACCCATCATCACGTCGCCGGTCCATCGCACCCGCGCCGGGTCGACCCTCCACCCCCAGTGGCGGTGCGCGAAGGAGACGAACGCGCTGCCGATCTCCGGACGCGGCGGCGTGTACCCGGTGTCGCCGATCTCCACCGCTTCGCGCAGGGCGTCCGTGATCGCCGGCGCGAGCGGGAAGTCGGTCTCCGCGACGAACATCGGGATGACGTCCGGCCCGTAGGAACGCCACTTCGTGCTCGACCGCCGCCGAAGGACCTCGAGCGGAAGCGCGTCCAGGGGCGTGACCGTCACCCTTCGAGACTAGTCAGCACGACGGCGAGGACCGCCCGGATGACAGTGCGTGACATCAGATCGAGAAGCCGAGGGCGCGCATCATGTCGCGGCCGTCGTCCGTGATGCGTTCAGGACCCCACGGCGGCATCCAGACCCAGTTGATCCGGAAGCGATCGACGACGCCGTCCAGCGCCTGCCCGGTCTGCTCCTCGAGCACGTCGGTCAGGGGGCAGCCGGCGGAGGTGAGCGTCATGTGGATGACGAGGGCGTCGTTCTCGTCATCCCAGCCGAGGTCGTAGATGAGGCCGAGGTCGACCACGTTGATCCCGAGCTCGGGATCCATGACGTCCTTCAGCGCTTCGGTGACCTCGTCGTACTTCTCGGGTGCGAGCGTCTCGGTCATGCGTCGATCCTAGGCCTCGTCGCCGACGGGGGCGAGGAAACGGTCATAGCCCTCGTCCTCGAGTCGAGCGGCGAGCTCCGGGCCGCCCTCTTCTGCAACGCGGCCGTTCACGAGCACGTGGACGAAATCAGGCTTGATGTAGCGCAGGATGCGCGTGTAGTGCGTGATGAGGAGCACGCCCATGTCGCTCTGCTCCTTGGCACGGTTGACGCCCTCGGACACGATCTTCAGCGCGTCGACGTCGAGGCCGGAGTCGGTTTCGTCGAGGACGGCGATCTTCGGCTGCAGCAGCTCCAGCTGGAGGATCTCGTGCCGCTTCTTCTCTCCGCCCGAGAATCCCTCGTTGACGTTGCGGGCGGCGAACTTGGGATCCATCCGCAGGTTCTTCATCGCCTCCTTGACGTCCTTGCTCCATGCGCGGATCGACGGCGCCTCCCCGGCGACCGCGGTCTTGGCGGTGCGGAGGAAGTTGGTGACCGTCACACCGGGGATCTCGACCGGGTACTGCATCGCGAGGAACAGGCCGGCGCGGGCGCGCTCGTCGACCGACATCGCGAGGACGTCCTGGCCGTCGAAGGTGATGCTGCCGCCCGTGACGGTGTACTTCGGGTGGCCGGCGATCGTGTACGCCAGGGTCGACTTGCCCGAGCCGTTGGGGCCCATGATGGCGTGGGTCTCTCCGGTGCGGACGGTGAGGGTCACGCCGTTGAGGATCGGGGTCTCGCCGGCTTCGGTCTCGACCGTCACGTGCAGGTCGCGGATCTCGAGGACAGACATGTCAGGCTTCTTTCTTCAGTTCACAGCTTTGGTCACCGTGGGATCGATGAGGATGTCGTCCCCGTCGATCGTGACCTCGTAGACGGGCACCGGCTCGTAGGCCGGAAGGTTCAGGGGACGACCGGTGCGCAGCGAGAAGGCCGAGCCGTGCGCCCAGCACTCGAGCGATTCGCCTTCGACGAAGCCGTCGGCCAGCGAGATGTCGCCGTGGGTGCAGGTGTCGCCGATGGCGTGCACCTCGCCCTGACCGTCGAGGACGACGGCGATCGCAACGCCGTCGATCTCCACGCGCACCGCGGTGTCCTGGGTGAGGGCGCTCAGCTGGAGCACCTTCTGTGCACTCACGGGGCGACACCACCGGCGAGCTCGGCCTCGATCGCGGCGGTGAACTCCTCCTCGAGCGAGGGGATGCCGATCTTCTGGACGATCTCGATGAGGAAACCCAGCACGACCAGCCGGCGCGCCTCCTCCTCGTCGATCCCCCGGGCCTGGAGGTAGAAGAGCTGCTCGTCGTCGAAGCGACCCGTCGCACTCGCGTGCCCGGCGCCGACGATGTCGCCCGTCTCGATCTCGAGGTTCGGGATCGAGTCGGCGCGCGCGCCGTCGGTGAGGACGAGGTTTCGGTTCGCTTCGTAGGAGTCGGTGCCCACGGCATCCGGCCCGATGAGGACGTCGCCGATCCACACGCTGCGGGCGCTCGCGCCCTGGAGAGCGCCCTTGTAGAGCACGTCGCCGACGGTGTGCGGACCCTTGTGGTGCAGGTAGACCTGGCTTTCGAGGTGTTGCCCCGCATCGGCGAAGGACAGGCCGTAGAGCTTGCCCTGCGCGCCGGCTCCGGCCAGCTCGACCGACGGGTTCACGCGGACCACGCCGCCGCCGAGGCTCGCCACGATGTGGGTGAGTGTCGCATCCTTGTCCACGCGGGCCTGGTGGGCCGAGAGGTGAACGGCGTCGTCATCCCACCGCTGGACGGAGACGACCGTCAGCGCGGCGCCGTCGCGCACGATGATCTCGACGTTCTGCGCCTGCTCGGCCGTGCCCTCGTGGCGGAGGATCACGGTGCCCCGCGAGTTCGGCTGCGCCTCGATCACGACGTGCGCGTGCGCCACGCCACCGGTGCCGGTGAGATGGACGACGACCGGCTCATCGAGCTCGACGTTCGCCGGGATGCGGATGAGCGGCGCCTCCGCCTCCTGCGTCCACGCGATCGCGCTGGTCACGTCTTCGGGGCGGAACACCTCGCCGCGCGGAGCCTCGTCCACCTTCAGGCGGAGATGCTGCACCTCCGCGGGTCCGCTCACCTCGACCGAGATGACGTCGTGGGGCGCCGGCTCGTCGACCAGCAGCGGTCGGAGCCGGTCGAGTGGGGTGTGCTTCCAGTTGACCTCGCGGCCGGTGGGCACGCCGAAGTCCGCCGCGTCGTACGACCAGGGTCGCTCCGACCGCGTCTGCACGGGCACGAAGCCGCCGTCGGTCAGCACGGCCGCAGGGTCGATGTGACCTTCCGCGGTGTTCGCGGGGGTCTGAGTCGCTGTCGTCATCAGCCGACGGATCCTTCCATGCCCATCTCGATGAGCTTGTTCAGCTCGAGGGCGTACTCCATGGGCAGCTCACGGGCGATCGGCTCGATGAAGCCGCGCACGATCATCGCCATGGCCTCGTCCTCCGGCATCCCCCGGCTCATGAGGTAGAACAGCTGCTCTTCGCTGACCTTCGAGACCGTCGCCTCGTGGCCGAGCTGCACGTCGTCGACCCGGATGTCGATCGCGGGGTACGTGTCGGAGCGCGAGATCGTGTCGACCAGGAGCGCGTCGCACCGGACCGTGTTGGCCGAGTGGTGCGCGTTGGCGTCCACGCGGACCTCGCCGCGGTATCCGGCGCGACCACCGCCGCGCGCGATCGACTTCGAGACGATCGACGACTGCGTGTACGGCGCCATGTGGATCATCTTCGCGCCGGCGTCCTGGTGCTGGCCGGGGCCGGCGAACGCGACGGAGAGGGTCTCGCCCTTGGCGTGCTCTCCCATGAGGTAGATCGACGGGTACTTCATCGTCACCTTGGAGCCGATGTTGCCGTCGACCCACTCCATCGTCGCGCCCTCGTGGGCGACGGCACGCTTGGTGACGAGGTTGTAGACGTTGTTCGACCAGTTCTGGATCGTCGTGTAGCGAACGCGCGCGTTCTTCTTCACGATGATCTCGACGACGGCCGAGTGCAGCGAGTCGCTCTTATAGATCGGGGCCGTGCACCCTTCGATGTAGTGCACGTAGCTGCCCTCATCGGCGATGATCAGCGTCCGCTCGAACTGGCCCATGTTCTCGGTGTTGATGCGGAAGTAGGCCTGCAGCGGAATTTCGACGTGCACGCCCGGGGGCACGTAGACGAACGAGCCACCCGACCAGACGGCCGTGTTCAGCGCGGCGAACTTGTTGTCGCCCGCGGGGATCACGGTGCCGAAGTACTCCTCGAAGAACTCCGGGTGCTCGCGCAGAGCGGTATCGGTGTCCATGAAGATGACACCCTGCTTCTCGAGCTCCTCGTTGATCTGGTGGTAGACCACTTCGGACTCGTACTGCGCGGCGACACCGGCGACCAGCCGCGCGCGCTCCGCCTCGGGGATGCCGAGCTTCTCGTACGTGTTGCGGATGTCCTCGGGGAGGTCCTCCCACGACTGCGCCTGCTTCTCCGTGGAGCGCACGAAGTACTTGATGTTGTCGAAGTCGATCTCGGAGAGATCGGCGCCCCACGTCGGCATCGGCTTGCGGCCGAACAGCTGGTGGCCCTTCAGACGGGTCTTCAGCATCCACTCGGGCTCGGACTTCAACGCCGAAATGTCGCGGACGACGGCCTCGTTGAGGCCGCGCTTCGCGCTCGCGCCGGCGGCATCCGGGTCGTGCCAGCCGAACTCGTACACCCCCAGGCCCTCGAGTTCGGGACGGTCGATGAGCACATCCGACATGACGTTTCCTCCTCACAGGCCCGGGCGGTGTCATCCGCTCCGGCATTCCCGGTCTCACGAGGAGTGCGCGAGGGGGGATGCCGCTTGCTGGGCCGCTCTTCCGGCACGAGACCGCGCCTAGAATCGTTGTGCGAGCCGCGACCGGAGTCGCTCTCGCCTACCCCGCCATTCTACAGGCACCGCCACCCCCTGCGGCCGTGCCGATCCCCGCCCGGAGGCGATTCCATGCTGACCACCGACTCTCCCGCGACGGCAGCGACGGCGGTCCGCATCTCCCCCGCTCTCCGCGTGTTCGCGTGGCTGTCGTTCCTCGCCGAGACTCTTATCATCGCGACCGGCGGCGCCGTGCGGCTCACGGGATCCGGGCTCGGGTGCCCGACCTGGCCGACCTGTACGCCCGACTCTCTGGTCGCCACGCCCGAGATGGGCATCCACGGGATCATCGAGTTCGGCAATCGCACGTTGACCGGGCTCGTCGGCATCCTCGCCCTCGCCGTCGTCCTCCTCGTGTGGCGCATGCGCCGCGATCGTCGCGACCTCTTCGTGCTCGCGGCGATCGTGCTCGGCGGCGTCGTGGCGCAGGCGATCGTGGGCGGCATCACCGTGCTGACGGGGCTCAATCCGTTCATCGTCGGGTTCCACTACGTCGTCTCGCTCGTGCTCGTCTGCGTCTGCGCCGCGTTCCTCGTGCGCCTCGACGAGCCGGCGGGGGCACGTCGCCGCGCCGTCCCGGCCTGGTACGCCGGCCTCACGCACGGGACGACCCTCGTGCTCGCGCTCACGATCGCCTTCGGCGTCCTGACGACCGGCGCCGGCCCGCACTCGGGCGACGCGGCTGCCGGGCGGAACGGGTTCAACGCCGAGGTCCTCGAGCACGTGCACGCATGGCCGGGATACGCGCTGCTCGCTCTCACCGTCGCGCTCACCGCCGTCGCGTGGATCCGCAACCTGCGTACCCGCACCTGGATCTCGGTGCTCCTGCTCGCGGAGCTCGTCCAGATCGCCGTCGGGCTCTACCAGGCGCGCAACGGTCTCCCCGAGCTCGCCGTGGGGATCCACATGGTTCTGGCCGCCCTGACCGCAGCGGCGATGACGGTGGTCGTCCTGCGGCTGAAGGCACCCGCCGACTCCGCATACATGGCCGCCTCATAGGAACCACCGAGGATCTGCTCGGGTGGGTCGGGAACAGTAGCGACGGTCGTCCGCAATCGGACGATTCCGCTATTGAGGAGATCCGATGAACACCCGCCCCCGCCTCGTCCGCAGCATTCCGTTCTGGCTGCTGATCGCTGGCTCGCTCGCATCCGCGACCGCCGGAGCCCTGGTCCTCGTCGACAAGCTCAGCCTCATGGAGACGGCGCTGACGGCCGGCACGGCGACCGGCGTCGAAGTGTACGTCGGTCAGATCTGGGCCGTGCTCGGCGCGATCCTGATCGGCGCCGGCGCCGTCGGTCTGGCACTCGCCGCCACCCTGGGTGCGCTGCGCGCCTTCGCTCCCACCGCTGTGATCGCCGATGACCGGATCGTCGACGACGCCGCGTGGAACGACCCCACGGTCACGGACGGTCCGGCCGACGCCGACGAGCGCATCGAGTCCGACGCGACTCCGGTTACCCGCTGACGGTGGCCGATCGGCCCGCTGCGTCTCAGAAGGGAAGCAGCGGGTCGATCGCGATCGCCACGAACAGCAGCGTCAGATACGTGATGGAGGCGTGGAAGACGCGCATCGGCTTGATCTGCTCGCCGCGCACGGCGCGGGCGTACAGCACGTGGGACTCGTAGATGAACCATCCACCGAAAACGAGCGCCGACACGGTGTAGACGAGACCCATCCCCGCGACGGGGATCAGCAGCAGCGAGCTTGCGATCGTGGCCCAGGCGTAGAGGATGACCTGCAGGCCGACCTGGATGCCGTCGCGCGTCGCGCCGAGCATCGGCACCTCGGCCTCTTCGTAGTCGCCCTTGTACTTCATCGACAGCGGCCAGTAGTGCGGCGGCGTCCACAGGAAGACGAGCAGGAAGAGGATGAACGGCGTCCACGACAGCGACTCCGTGACCGCCGACCAGCCGATGATGACGGGGAAGCATCCGGCGATGCCACCCCAGACGATGTTCTGCTCGGTCCGGCGCTTGAGCCAGATCGTGTAGATGACGACGTAGAAGAAGATCGCCGCCGCGCTCAGCGAGGCTGCAACCCAGTTGGTCGTCGCGAGGAGCCACACGGTCGAGACGACCGCGAGCGTCCACGAGAAGATGAGCGCGCCCCGGGGGGTGACTTCGCCGGTCACGAGCGGCCGGTTCTTCGTGCGCTTCATCTGCGCATCGATGTCGCGGTCGAGGTACATGTTGAAGGATGCCGCGGAGCCGGCGCTCATCGCGCCTCCGATCACGGTGGCCAGGATCAGCCACAGATCGGGCAGGCCACCCTCGGCGAGGAACATCACCGGGATCGTCGTGACGAGCAGGAGTTCCAGCACGCGCGGCTTCGTCAGCTGCACGTAGGCACGGATGGTGGAGCCGATGGACGACCGGGTCGACGCGGTCGCGCGCCCGTCGGTCTGTGTGATTGCCATGTCCCCACCGCTGTTGATCGTCGCGTCGAGTCTACGGCATCCATTTCGAGCAGGCCCATGGCAACCCTTTGCCAAAGTTCGTCACAGAGCGCCGATCCGGCCCCGACGAAGGGCCCGGCTGGATATGCTGAAAGTCCCGCGCGCGGGACGACACCCCTCTTTTGCAGGCCCTCGTCCGCGCCGACCCGTGACGAAAGGCGACCAGGTGTCAGAGCTGGCTTGGGATGAGATCGACCGGCGCGCGGTGGACACCGCGCGCGTACTGGCCGCGGATGCGGTGGAGAAGGTCGGCAACGGCCACCCGGGCACGGCCATGAGCCTGGCCCCCGCCGCGTACCTGCTGTACCAGCGGGTTCTCCGTCACGACCCCACCGACACCCACTGGCTCGGTCGCGACCGCTTCATCCTCTCTGCGGGCCACTCCTCCCTCACCCAGTACGTGCAGCTCTACCTGGGCGGTTTCGGCCTCGAGCTCGACGACCTCAAGACGCTGCGCACGTGGGGCTCGCTGACCCCGGGCCACCCGGAGTACGGCCACACCAAGGGCGTCGAGATCACGACGGGACCGCTCGGCCAGGGCCTGGCCTCGGCCGTCGGGTTCGCCTATGCCGCCCGCTACGAGCGGGGTCTGTTCGACCCGGATGCCGCGGCGGGCACGAGCCCGTTCGACCACCACGTCTTCGTGGTCGCGGGCGACGGCGACCTGCAGGAGGGCGTCACCGCCGAAGCGGGCTCCCTCGCCGGTCACCAGCAGCTCGGCAACCTCATCGCGATCTACGACTCGAACCAGATCTCGATCGAGGACGACACGAACGTGGCTTTCACCGAGGACGTGCAGGCCCGGTACGAGGCATACGGCTGGCAGGTCCAGGTCGTGGACTGGAAGAAGACGGGCGAATACGTCGAGGACGTCGCCGCCTTGCACTCCGCGATCGAGGCAGCGAAGGCCGAGACCGCGAAGCCCTCGCTCATCATCCTGAAGACGATCATCGGCTGGCCGGCTCCCGGCAAGCAGAACACCGGCAAGATCCACGGCTCCGCGCTGGGTGCCGACGAGCTCGCCGCGACGAAGAAGGTCCTCGGGTTCGATCCCGAGGAGACGTTCGCGGTCGCGGATGACGTGATCGCTCACACGCGTTCGCTCGCCGAGCGCGCGGCATCCGACCGGGCGGCGTGGCAGGAGTCCTTCGACGCCTGGGCGGCCGCCAACCCCGAGCGCAAAACGCTGCTCGACCGCCTCGAGGCGGCCACGCTCCCCGACGGCATCGAGGACGCCCTGCCGACGTTCGAGGCGGGCAAGGACGTGTCGACCCGCGCGGCGTCGGGCGTGGTGCTGAACGCACTCGCGGCCGAGCTCCCCGAGCTGTGGGGCGGATCGGCGGACCTCGCCGAGTCGAACCTCACGACCATCAAGGACGCGAAGAGCTTCATCCCCGCCGAGTGGTCGACCCACGAATGGTCGGGCGACCCGTACGGACGTGTGCTCCACTTCGGCATCCGCGAGCACGCCATGGGTGCGATCGTCAACGGCATCAAGCTGCACGGACCGACACGCCCTTTCGGCGGCACGTTCCTGATCTTCAGCGACTACATGCGCCCGGCCGTGCGCCTGGCCGCACTGATGGACATCCCCTCGGTGTTCGTCTGGACGCACGACTCGGTCGCCCTCGGTGAAGACGGGCCGACCCACCAGCCCATCGAGCAGCTCGCCACGCTCCGCCTCATCCCGAACTTCACCGTGGTGCGTCCCGCGGACGCCAACGAGACGGCAGCGGCGTGGCTCGAGATCCTGCGTCGCCAGGGCGGCCCCACCGGCATCGCCCTCACCCGCCAGAACATCGCGGTCTTCCCGCGCGGCGAGAACGGGTTCGCGACGACCGAAGGTGTCGCCAAGGGTGCGTACGTTCTCATCGATGCGCCCGACGCGAAGCCCGACGTCGTCCTGATCGCCACCGGCTCCGAGGTGCAGCTCGCCGTCGTGGCACGCGAGACTCTCGCCGAGGAGGGCATCAACGCCCGCGTCGTGTCGGCGCCGAGCCTCGAGTGGTTCGCCGAGCAGGATGCCGCCTACCGCGAGTCCGTCCTCCCAGCCGCCGTGACCGCCCGCGTCTCGATCGAGGCGGGCGCGACCGGACTGTGGCGTGGCCTCGTCGGCGACCGCGGCCGGACCGTGGGCATCGATCACTTCGGCGCGTCGGCCGATTACAAGACCCTGTTCGAGAAGTTCGGCGTCACCGCCGAAGCGGTCGTGGAAGCGGCACGCGCAACTGTCAAGGAGAACGCATGAGCACCCCCACCGCAGATTTGTCCGCCGCCGGCGTCAGCATCTGGCTCGACGACCTCTCCCGCTCGCGGATCGACAGCGGCAACCTCGCCGAGCTGATCCAGAAGCGCGACGTCGTCGGCGTGACGACGAACCCGTCCATCTTCCAGGCCGCCATCGGCAACAAGAACGACGACTCGTACGACGCACCGCTGGTCGCTCTCGCACAGAACGGCGCCGATGTCGACACCGCGATCTTCGAGATCACGACGACCGACGTGCGTGACGCGGCCGACATCTTCCGTCCGGTGTTCGACGAAACCGACGGCGTCGACGGCCGCGTCTCAATCGAGGTCTCCCCCGATCTCGCCCACGACACCGAGGCGACCATCGCGCAGGCCAAGGAGCTGTGGGCCAAGGTCGACCGGCCGAACACCCTCATCAAGATCCCCGCCACCCTGGCGGGCCTGCCCGCCATCAGCGCCGTGCTCGCCGAGGGCATCTCCGTCAACGTGACGCTGATCTTCTCGCTCGAGCGCTACGCCGCAGTGATCGACGCGTACCTCACCGGCATCCGTGAGGCCGCCGCGAACGGCCACGACATCGCGACGATTCACTCCGTCGCCTCGTTCTTCGTGTCGCGCGTGGACACCGAGGTCGACAAGCGGCTCGACGCGATCGGCACGCCCGCTGCGACCGCCCTGAAGGGCAAGGCCGGCCTCGCCAACGCACGCCTCGCGTACGAGCTCTTCGAGAAGACGTTCGCCGAGCCCCGCGCCGTCGAGCTCATCGCCGCCGGCGCCACCGTCCAGCGCCCCCTGTGGGCCTCGACCGGCGTCAAGGACCCCGCGCTTCCCGACACCCTCTATGTCACCGAGCTCGTCGCCCCCGGCACTGTCAACACGATGCCGGAGAAGACGCTCGAGGCGACCTTCGATCACGGGGTGATCACCGGCGACACCGTCACCGGCGCCTACGCCGACGCGCACCGGACCTTCGACGAGCTCGCTGCGGCCGGCGTCGACCTCGTCGACGTCACGCAGGTGCTCGAGGACGAGGGCGTGGAGAAGTTCATCGTCTCGTGGCACGACCTGCAGGCGACCGTCCGCGACGCTCTCGACGCGGCACGCTGAGTCGATGGCTGCAGAGATCTCCCGCGGGGTGAACCCCCTCCGCGACCCCGACGATCGACGATTGAACCGGATCGCCGGTCCCAGCGCGCTGGTCATCTTCGGTGTGACGGGCGACCTGTCCCGCAAGAAGCTGATGCCGGCCGTGTACGACCTCGCCAATCGCGGGCTCCTTCCGCCGGGGTTCGCCCTCGTCGGATTCGCCCGACGCGACTGGGAGGACCAGGACTTCGCGAAGGTCGTCTACGACGCTGTCCGTCAGCACGCACGAACGCCGTTCCGCGAAGAGACCTGGAAGCAGCTGCTGCAGGGCATCCGTTTCGTGCAGGGCGAGTTCGACGACGCGGCATCCTTCGCCCGCCTCCGTGAGACGGTCGAGCGCCTCGACGTGGAGCGCGGCACGATGGGAAACCACGCGTACTACCTGTCGATCCCGCCGAAGGACTTCCCCACGGTCGCCCGCCAGCTGCGCGACTCCGGCCTCGTCGACGACACCGCCGACAGCGACCGCTGGCGTCGCGTGGTGATTGAGAAGCCGTTCGGCAGCGACCTGCAGACCGCACGGGAGCTCAACGAGGCACTCGAAGTCGCCTTCCCCGCTGACGCGATCTTCCGCATCGATCACTACCTCGGCAAGGAGACGGTGCAGAACATCCTCGCGCTGCGCTTCGCCAACGAGCTCTACGAGCCGCTGTGGAACGCGAACTACGTCGACCACGTGCAGATCACGATGGCCGAGGACATCGGCGTCGGAGGTCGCGCCGGCTACTACGACGGCATCGGCGCCGCGCGCGACGTCATCCAGAACCACCTGCTGCAGCTCCTCGCCCTCACGGCGATGGAGGAGCCCATCTCCCTCGACGCCGAGCACCTGCGCGCCGAGAAGGAGAAGGTGCTCGCCGCGGTGAAGCTTCCGGACGACCTCTCGACGGCCACCGCCCGCGGTCAGTACGCCGGTGGATGGCAGGGCGGCGAGAACGTCACGGGCTTCCTCGACGAAGACGGGATGAACCCCGCCTCGACCACCGAGACGTACGCGGCGATCAAGCTCGAGATCGCGACGCGGCGCTGGAACGGCGTGCCGTTCTACCTCCGCACTGGCAAGCGTCTCGGCCGCCGGGTGACCGAGATCGCCGTCGTGTTCAAGCACACGCCGCCCCTGCTGTTCCTGCGCAGCCAGGCCCTGCAGCTGGGCCAGAACGCTCTCGTCATCCGCATCCAGCCCGACGAGGGCGTCACCCTCCGCTTCGGCTCCAAGGTGCCCGGCGCCGGCAACGAAGTGCGCGACGTCACGATGGACTTCGGCTACGGCCACGCCTTCACCGAGTCCAGCCCAGAGGCCTACGAGCGGCTCATCCTCGATGTCCTCCTCGGCGACCCGCCCCTGTTCCCGCGGCACGAGGAAGTCGAACTCTCGTGGCGCATCCTCGACCCCGTCGAGGAGTACTGGGCCGCTCAGGACCAGCAGCTGGAGCAGTACTCCCCCGGCTCGTGGGGCCCCCCGTCCGCCGATGAACTCCTGGCCCGCGACGGCCGCGTCTGGAGGCGCCCGTGATCGTCGATCTGCCGGACACCACGGTGTCCACCATCGCGAAGAAGCTCGTCAGCGTCCGTGAGGAAGGCGGAGCCGTCGCGCTCGGCCGTGTCCTCACCCTCGTCATCGTCTCCACCGGCGGTTTCGACGAAGAGGCGATCGAAGCGGCCAACGCCGCGTCGCGTGAGCACCCCATGCGCGTGATCGTCCTCGTCGTTCAGCCCGACGCCGCGACGGGTCTCGACGCGCAGATCCGTGTCGGCGGAGACGCCGGCGCCAGCGAGGTCGTCGTCCTGCGGGCGCGCGGCGAGGCCGCCGACAACCAGGAGAGCCTCGTGAACGGCCTGCTGCTGCCCGACGCCCCCGTCGTCGCATGGTGGCCCGAGGACCCGCCCTCCGCGCCCGCCTCCTCGGCGATCGGGCGGATGGCGCAGCGTCGCATCACCGACGCATCCACCAAGCCCTACGTGAGCGATCGGCTCGCGTCGCTCGGCCACGTCTACAAGCCCGGCGACACCGACCTGGCATGGACGAGACTCACGCACTGGCGCGAGCAGCTCGCCGCGGTCCTCGACCAGCCGCCCTACGAATCCGTCATCGGTGTCGAGGTCGTCGGCGCAGGGGACTCCCCGTCGACCGGGCTCCTCGCGGCCTGGCTGCGGATGAAGCTCGATGTGCCCGTCGAGTGGCGCTACGCTCCGGCCGAGGAATGGAGCCACGGCATCCGCTCGGTGCGGCTCGTACGCGCGTCGGGTGACATCGTCCTCGAGCGCTCCAACGAGACGGATGCCACGCTGACCCAGCCAGGCCAGCCCACGCACGACATCGTGCTGCCGCGCAGGTCGCTGCGGGAGTGTCTCGCCGAAGAGCTGCGCCGACTGGATCCCGACCTCTTGTATGGTCGAGTGATCACAGACGGCTGGGCGCTCCTCGAGCCTCCCACGAGGTAGGAGTCATATGTCGGAGTTCCGGGCAGAGAAGCGCGTCGTCGTCATCAAGGATGCCGAGGCGCTTGCCTCCGGCGTCGCCGAGCGCTTCCTGCAGCGGGTGTCCAAGCGCAGCTCTGCCGGCAAGACGACCCACGTGCTGATCAGTGGCGGCACCGCCGTCACGGCCGTCCTCCGTGCCGCGGGCCACAGCAGCTCCCGCGAGGGCGTGGACTGGTCGGGGGTCCACGTCTGGTGGGCGGATGAGCGCTTCGTGCCCGCCGACTCCCCCGAACGCAACGACGCCGCCGCCTCCGATGCCTTCCTCCACCACATCGGCATCCCTTCGGACAACCTGCATCGCTTCGCCGCATCCGATGCGGGGATCGATGTCGAAGAAGCCGCCCGGCGCTACGCCGACGAGCTCGCGAGCTTCGGCACGGACGAGCAGGCCTGGCCGGTCTTCAGCGTGTGCTTCCTCGGCGTCGGGCCCGACGGCCACATCGCCTCACTGTTCCCCGACCGCACCGAGATCGCCGATGTCGAACACACGGTTCTCCCGGTGCGTGATTCTCCGCTGCCTCCTGCGGAGCGCCTCACCCTGACCCGTCGCGTGCTCAACTCGTCGCGCCGTGTCTGGCTCGTCCTCCCCGGCGTCGACAAGGCGTCCGCGCTCGGACTCGCGCTCGCGGGGGCGAGCTACCACTCGGTCCCCGCAGCGGGAGCGAAGGGGCGGAAGCAGACGGTCTTCTTCGTGGATGAGGCAGCCGCGGGCTCGGTGCCCGAAGAGCTCATCGACCCGGAGTTCTGAGCCTCGAAAAGCGAGACGCCACCCCGTCCTTGACGAGGTGGCGTCTGTGCGCGAACGATCAGTCCTGACCGCGGCGCTCGCGAAGCTGCTTGAGGGCGTCCTCGAGGATCGAGTCCGCCTCGTCGTCGCTGCGACGCTCCTTCACGTAGGCGAGGTGCGTCTTGTAGGGCTCGGTCTTGGCGACTGCCGGCGGATTGGCCTTGTCGCGACCGGCCGGAAGGCCGGAGTGCGGCGAGTCGATCGTCTCGGGGATCTCCTCTTCGGGGATTCCCGCCGCGAAGTAGCGGACGGTCTCGTTGCCGAGCGCGTCCCAGTACGAGACGGCGACGCGGTCCGCGTGGTGACCGTGATCCTGCTCCCCCATCGGTCCCGCGCCGACGCGCGTGCCACGGATGGCGTTCCCCCCGGTGGCCATCAGATGCCCTGGAACTTCGTGATGAGGCCGAGGGCGACGATGGCGACGAACCAGACGAGCGCCAGGATGATGGTGAAGCGGTTGAGGTTGCGCTCCGCGAGACCCGACGAGCCCATCGCGGAACTCATGCCACCGCCGAACATGTCGGAGAGGCCGCCGCCGCGACCCTTGTGCAGAAGGATCAGGAGGGTGAGCAGGAGGCTGGTGATGCCCAGCAGCACCTGCAGCACAAGCTGGAGGATGTCCACAGTCGTTCAAGCCTTTCGGGTCGCCGAACGGTCGGCGCACAGTGCACGAGTATACCGGCTGCGCGGCGCGGTCCCGGGTAGGGGTCCGCGCCGCGCGGCGGTCACACGCCGACGTGCTTTTGGTAGCGGATGATCGCGGCGAACTCGTCGGCGACGAGGCTCGCTCCACCCACCAGGGCACCATCCACATCGGGTTCGCGCATGAAGCTCGCGATGTTGCCCGACTTCACCGATCCGCCGTACAGGATCCGGGTCCGGGCCGCCGCTTCCTCCCCGAGGACGTCGGCGACGACCGCACGCAGCGCGGCGCAGACCTCCTGGGCCTGCTCGGGCGACGCCACCTGACCGGTGCCGATGGCCCACACGGGCTCATACGCCACGACGATGTCGGCGTCGGCCGAGATCCCCTGCAGGGCGACCTCGAGCTGCGCGACCGAGACCGCGGTTGGCCCGGACTCCTCGCGCTGTTCGAGGGTCTCGCCGACGCACACGACCGGGACGAGGCCATGACGCAACGCGGCCTGGACCTTCGCGCCGACGAGCTCGTCCGTCTCGTGGTGGTACTGACGACGCTCGGAGTGGCCGATGATGACGTACGACGCGTCGAGCTTCTTCAGGAACGCTCCCGAGATCTCGCCGGTGTATGCGCCCGAGTCCTGCGTCGACAGGTCCTGCGCGCCCAAGGCGAACGGGATCTTGTCGGCATCGACGAGCGTCTGCACGGTGCGGATGTCGGTGAAGGGCGGGAAGACCGCAACCTCCACCGCGTCGCTCTCGTGCGCGGCATCCTTCAGGGTCCAGTGCAGCTTCTGGACGAACGCGACCGCCTGCAGGTGGTCGAGGTTCATCTTCCAGTTGCCGGCGATGAGCGGCTTCCGGCTCACGCTTCCCATCCGAGGATCTCCAATCCGGGCAGCTTCTTGCCCTCGAGGAATTCGAGGCTCGCGCCTCCGCCGGTCGAGATGTGACCGAACTGTTCGTCATCGAAACCGAGCTGGCGAACAGCGGCGGCGGAGTCTCCCCCACCGACGACCGACAACCCGTCGACGTCGGTGAGCGACTGTGCGACAGCCTTCGTGCCGGCGGCGAACGCCGGCATCTCGAACACGCCCATGGGGCCGTTCCAGAAGACCGTCTTCGCCTGACGGATGGCGTCGGCGAACAGCTCGGCGGTCTTCGGGCCGATGTCGAGACCCATGCCCTCGGCACCGAAAGCGGTGTCCTCCAGCGCGTCCGCGGCGGCGACCACATGGTCGGCGTCGGCGGCGAAACCGGATGCCATGACGGCATCGACCGGCAGGATGATCTCCACCCCGCGCTCCCGCGCCGATTCCATGTATCCGCGGACGGTGTCGAGCTGGTCCTCTTCGAGGAGGCTCTTGCCGACCTTGTGTCCCTGCGCCGCGAGGAAGGTGAACAGCATGCCGCCGCCGACGAGGATCTTGTCGACCCTCGGCAGCAGGTGCTCGATCACGCCCAGCTTGTCGCTGACCTTCGATCCGCCGAGCACGACTGCGTACGGCCGCTCCGGACGCTCGGTCAGGCGGTCGAGGACGTCGACCTCCTTCTCGATGAGGAGCCCCGCTGCGGAGGGCAGCAGCTCGGCGAGGTCGTAGACCGACGCCTGCTTGCGGTGCACGACGCCGAACCCGTCGGAGACCAGGGCATCGCCCAGCGCCGCCAGCTCCGCGGCGAAGGCGGCGCGGGTTGCGTCGTCCTTCGCCGTCTCGCCCGCGTTGAACCGAAGGTTCTCGAGAACGGCGACCTGTCCGTCGCCGAGGCCGGCGACGACCTCTTGTGCAGACGCGCCGACGGTGTCGCTCGCGAACACCACGGGCGCCTCGAGCAGCTCGGCGAGCCGCTCGGCCACCGGGGCCAGGCTGTACTTCGCGTCGGGTGCACCGTCGGGACGACCGAGGTGCGAGACCGCGATCACCCGGGCGCCCTGGCCCACGAGTGCGGTGAGCGTGGGCAACGCGGCGCGCACGCGGCCATCGTCCGTGATGACGCCGTCCTTCAGGGGGACGTTGAAGTCAACACGGACGATGACACGCTTGCCTGCGAGCGTACCCAGCGAATCGAGGGTGCGCAGAGCCATCGTCAGAGCTTGCTGGCGACGAGCTCGGTGATGTCGACGAGACGGTTCGAGTATCCCCACTCGTTGTCGTACCACGACGAGATCTTCACGAGGTTGCCCGAGACGTTGGTCTGGCCGGCGTCGAAGACGGACGAGTGCGGGTCGAGCTGGATGTCGCTCGACACGATCGCGTCGGTGTTGTACTTCAGGTAGCCGACGAGCTCACCCTCGGCAGCCGCCTTCTCGAAGGCCGCATTGATGACCTCGGCGGTCAGGCCCTCGGTCGGGGTGATGACCGTGAGGTCGACGATCGAGCCGGTGGGCACGGGCACGCGGTACGACGAGCCGCTGAGCTTGCCGTTCAGTTCGGGCAGCACGTGGCCGATGGCCTTGGCGGCACCGGTGGCAGCGGGGACGATGTTGATGGCAGCCGCGCGAGCACGGTGCAGGTCGCCGTGGGGGCCGTCCTGGAGGTTCTGGTCGGCGGTGTAGGCGTGCGCCGTCATCATGAAGCCGCGCTCGATGCCGAAGTTGTCGTTGAAGACCTTGGCGATGGGCGCGAGGCAGTTGGTGGTGCACGACGCGTTGGAGATGACGTGCATCGTCTCCGGGTCGTAGGTGCCGTCGTTGACGCCCATGACGAACGTGCCGTCGACGTCGGTGCCGGGAGCCGAGATGATGACCTTCTTGGCGCCGCCGGCGATGTGCTTCTTGGCGTCAGCGGCCTTGGTGAAGCGACCGGTCGACTCGATGACGATGTCGACGCCGAGCTCGCCCCAGGGCAGGTTCGCCGGGTCGCGCTCTTCGAAGACCTTGATGGTCTTGCCGTTGACGGTGATGGAGTCCTCGCTGTACGAGACCTCGGCGTCCAGACGGCCGCCGACGGAGTCGTACTTCAGGAGGTGGGCGAGGCTCTTGTTGTCGGTGAGGTCGTTCACCGCCACGATCTCGAGGTCAGCTCCCTGCGCGAGAGCCGCGCGAAGGAAGTTGCGTCCGATTCGGCCGAAGCCGTTGATGCCGATCTTGACAGACACGTTGTCTCCCGTTTCTCGTCGCGCCGGGCGCCGTCAGGAGCCGAACGCGATGTGCTGAAAAAGAGAGAGGATGCCGGAACTCTGCCCCCGTCGCCGGGAGGAGCCCGGCATCCTCACCTGTTTACGACACTACTACTAGAGCAGGCCGGCCGTCTTCTCGCGAGCGGCGTCGAGACGCTGCGCGACGTTCTGCCAGTTCGCGATGTTCCACGCGGCCTTGACGTAGTCGGCCTTGACGTTGAGGTAGTCCAGGTAGAAGGCGTGCTCCCACATGTCCAGCTGGAAGATCGGGACCGTGCCCTGGGCGGTGTTCGACTGCTGGTCGAAAAGCTGCTGGATGATCAGCTGCTGTCCGATCGGGTCCCAGCTGAGGACGGCCCAGCCCGAGCCCTGGATGCCGGTCGCGGCGGCGGTGAAGTGCGCCTGGAACTTGTCGAAGCTGCCGAAGAACTCGTCGATCGCTGCGCGCAGCTCGCCCTCGGGCTCGCCGCCGCCACCCTGCGATGCGGGCGCGAGGTTGGTCCAGAAGATCGAGTGGTTGACGTGGCCGCCGAGGTTGAACGCGAGGTCCTTCTCGAGCTTGTTCACGTTCGCGAGGTTGCCGCTGTCACGGGCCTCGACGAGCTGCTCCAGAGCGGTGTTCGCGCCGGTGACGTACGCCTGGTGGTGCTTCGAGTGATGAAGCTCCATGATCTTTCCGCTGATGCTCGGCTCGAGCGCGGAGTAGTCGTACGGGAGTTCGGGCAACGTGTACTTCGCCATGTCCTCTTCCTTCGGTTGGTGCCGCGCCGAAGCGCGGCTGATCGGATTCATCCTATTGAGGGCCAACCGCCCGGGCACCCCGTTGCTTCCCGAGAAGAAGGAATGTAACGCTCAGTCCTCGAGCCCGGCGGGGACCGCGGACTCGGTGTCGGGCACGCCGTCCTGCGCGGCCTTCTTGTCCGCCATCGCCAGCAGTCGCCGGATCCGTCCCGCTACGGCATCCTTCGTCAGAGGCGGGTCGGCGTGATGACCGAGTTCGTCGAGGCTCGCATCGCGGTGCGCGAGGCGCAGATCACCGGCCTGCTTGAGGTGGTCGGGCACCGTGTCACCGAGGATCTCCAGCGCGCGCTCCACGCGAGCACACGCGGCGACGGCGGCCTGAGCGGAACGGCGGAGGTTCGCATCGTCGAAGTTGACGAGGCGGTTCACGCCGGCGCGCACCTCACGTCGTTGCCTCATCTCCTCCCACGCCGCTGCCGTCTTCTGGGCACCCATCACCAGCAGCGCCGTCCGGATCGCTTCACCGTCGCGAACGACGACGCGCGGGATGCCGCGCACCTCGCGAGCCTTGGCGGCGATGCCGAGGCGGTGTGCCGCACCGACGAGGGCCATGGCGGCCTCACCGGAGGGGCAGGCCACCTCGAGCGCCGCGGATCGGCCCGGGTCGGTCAGGGTTCCCGCGGCCAGGAAGGCGCCCCGCCACACGGCGGCGAGATCGGGACGCGCGCCGGTCGTGATCTTGTTCGGAAGACCGCGCACCGGACGGCGACGGGGGTCGAGCAGCCCGGTCTGCCGGGCGAGCGTCTCGCCGCCCTCGATGACCCGGACGGCGAAGTGGTTGCCGGTGCGTCCCCCGGAGGCCTGCACGTGGGCGAGCTCGGGCCGAACGCCGTAGATCTCCATGAGATCCCGCGCCACGCGGCGGGCGAGGACGTCGGTCTCGAGCTCCGCCTCGACGGCAACCCGACCTGCGATGGAGTGCAGTCCGCCCGAGAAGCGGAGGATCGTCGTCAGTTCGGCCACCCGAGCGGTGGGTCGAGGGTCCCGAACCGAGGTCAACTCCGTCTTCACGTCAGCAGTCAGGGGCACGTCGATCCTTCGGGAGAGGCGGTCGGGGACAAAGGATCAGCTTACTCGCGACCGAGGTCGCGGTGCGTGACCCGGACCGCCACCCCGTGCTCCGACGTCAGCCGATCCGCGAGCTCCAGCGAGGTGACCACGGATCGATGCTTGCCGCCCGTGCAGCCGATGGCGACAACGGAGTGACGCTTGTTCTCCCGCTGATAGCCCTGCAGGACCGGGCGGAGTGCAGCGGCGTACGCGTCGATGAACTCGACGGCGCCCTCCTGCCCGAGGACGAACTCCCGCACAGCCTCGTCCTCACCCGTCAGGGCACGGAGATCGGGCTCCCAGTAGGGGTTCGGCAGGAACCGCATGTCCGCGACGAGATCGACGTCGGGCGGCAGGCCGTACTTGAAACCGAAGCTCATCACTGTGACGGTGTGGCGCGCATCGCCCGCTTCGCTGAAGTGGTCGACGATACGGCTGGCGAGCTGGTGGATGTTGAGGCTGCTGGTGTCCACGATCAGATCCGCAGCCTCGCGGATCGACGCGACCCGCTCCCGTTCCCGGCGGATGCCGTCGAGGATCGTGCCCTCGCCCTGAAGGGGGTGCGGGCGGCGCACGGCTTCGAAACGGCGGACGAGCACGTCGTCCGCGGCATCCAGGAACAACACCCGGAGCTGGCGGCCGCCGCGGAGCGCCCGGGTGACGGCGGGCAGCTCACCGAAGAGCTGACGGCCTCGCACGTCGACCACGGCGGCGACCTTCGGAAGGGCGTCCGCGGCGAGCGCCGTGAGATCGAGCAGCGGCTTCAGCATCTGCGGAGGCAGATTGTCGACGACGTACCAGTCGAGGTCCTCCAGCGCGTTCGCGGCCGTGGTCCGTCCGGCCCCGGACATGCCCGTGACGATCAGGATCTCTCCTGGCGTCTGCCCGTCGGTCACCGTGATCAACCCCTGTCCGCGTCGGGTCTCCAGCCTAGCGATCTTCGCCGTCGGCCACCGAACCCGATGAGAGATGGGCGAACACGCTCTCGGCCAATCGCGGGCCGATGCCCGGGAGCTCCTGGATCTGCTCCACCGTCGCGCCGCGCAGCGCGCTCACCGATCCGAAATGCCGGAGCAACGCCTTGATGCGCGCGTCGCCCAGTCCGGGGACCTCCGACAAGACGGTGCTGATGTCGCGACGGCGCTTCTTTCGCTGGTGGGTGATCGCGAAGCGGTGGGCTTCGTCGCGGAGTCGCTGCAGGAGGTACAGGGCCTCGGACGTGCGCGGGAGGATCACGGGGAAGTCCTCCCCCGGCAGCCAGACCTCCTCGAGACGCTTGGCGATGCCGCACAGGGCGATCTCGGTGTGCCCACTGTCGCGCAGTGCGCGTGCCGCCGCCTCCACCTGGGGCTTTCCACCGTCGACGAGGAGCAGCTGCGGACGGTACGCGAACCGGGGCTTGCGCCGCGTGGTGTCCACGTCACCTTCGGCCGTCGGATCGATGCGCTCCTGCTCGGCCTCATCGCGGTCGACGTGAGCGAGCCGGCGCATCAGGACCTGGTACATCGAGTCCGTGTCGTCGGTGGTCTCCGTGACGGAGAACGACCGGTACTGGTCCTTTCGCGGCAGGCCGTCCTCGAAGACGACCATCGAGGCGACGACGTTCGTCCCCCCGAGGTGGGAGACGTCGAAGCACTCGATTCGCAGCGGCGCCTCGTCGAGCTCCAGCGCCTCCTGCAGATCTGTCAGTGCCTTCGTCCGCGACGTGTAGTCGCTCGAGCGCCGCGTCTTGTGCAGCATGAGCGCCTGCTGCGCGTTGATCGTCGCCGTCCGCATCAGATCGGCCTTCTGGCCGCGCTGAGCCACCTGCAGGGTGACCTTCTTGCCCCGGCGGGCCTGGAGCCACTGCTCCAGCTCGGCCGCATCCTCGGGGAGTGTGGGCACCAGCACCTGTCGGGGGACGTCGTCGGGCGCCGCGTCACCGTAGGCGCGCTGCAGCAGCTGGTCCACGAGTTCGGCGCCGGTGATGTCCAGCTCCTTGTCGATCGTGGCCGCGCGGACCCCGCGGACCCGCCCCCCGCGCACCACGAAATGCTGCACCGCAGCGAACAGCTCGTCCTCGGCGACGCCGAACAGATCGGCATCCGTGTCCTCGCTCAACACGAGCGCGCTGCGATTCAACACGGCATCCATCGCCTGGAGCTTGTCGCGGTATCCGGCGGCAGCCTCGTAGTCCATCGCCGCGGCCGCCTCGCGCATGCGAGCGGCAAGGGTCTTCGTGAACCGCTTGTCGCCCCCCGACATGAAGGCGATGAAATCGTCGACGATCGCGCGGTGCTCCTCGATCGTCACCTTCATCGAGCAGGGGCCGCCGCACCGGCCGATCTGGCCGGGGAAACACGGTCGCCCCGACGCCATCGCCTTCTTGTACGACGAATCGCTGCAGGTGCGGATCGGGAACACCTTGATGAGCTGATCGATCGTGTCGTGGACGGCCCACACCTTCGGGAAGGGCCCGAAGTACTTCGCGCCCTTGATCCGACGGTTGCGCGTCACGATCACGCGGGGGGCTTCGTCCGCGAGCGTGATGGCCATGTACGGGTAGGACTTGTCGTCCTTGTAACGCACGTTGAACGGCGGCGAGTACTCCTGGATCCAGGTGTACTCGAGCTGCAGCGAGTCGACGTCGGTCTTCACGACCGTCCATTCGACGCTCGCCGCCGTCGTCACCATGCGCCGGGTCCGCTCGTGGAGCGTGTGAAGCGGTGCGAAGTAGTTGGACAGCCGCGCCCGAAGGTTCTTGGCCTTGCCGACGTAGAGGATCCTGCCGTCGGCGTCTCGGAACCGATAGACGCCGGGATTGGTGGGGATCTCCCCCGGTTTCGGCTTGTAGGGCAGAGCGGATGCCACGTCAGCCCGCCTTGCGTGCGGGTGCCACTTCCAGGATCTCGGCGAGGAACTGGCCGGTGTGGCTCTCGGGCACCGCGGCGATCTGCTCGGGGGTTCCCGTCGCGAGGACGGTTCCACCGCCGGAGCCGCCCTCCGGGCCCAGGTCGATCACCCAGTCGGACGACTTGATCACGTCGAGGTTGTGCTCGATGACCAGCACCGTGTTGCCCTTGTCGACGAGGCTGTTCAGCACGTCCAGCAGGCGCTGGACGTCTTCGAAGTGCAGACCGGTGGTGGGCTCGTCGAGCACGTAGATCGTGCGACCGTTGGACCGGCGCTGCAGCTCCGTCGCGAGCTTGACACGCTGGGCCTCACCACCGGACAGGGTCGTCGCCGACTGCCCGAGCCGCACGTAGCCGAGGCCGACGTCGACGAGGGTCTTCAGGTAACGGTGGATCGCGGTGATCGGCTCGAAGAATTCGGCCGCCTCGGAGATCGGCATCCCGAGGACCTCGGCGATGTTCTTGCCCTTGTAGTGCACGGCGAGAGTGTCGCGGTTGTAGCGCTGGCCGTGGCACACCTCGCAGTCGACGTAGACGTCGGGGAGGAAGTTCATCTCGATCTTGATCGTGCCGTCGCCGGAGCATGCCTCGCAGCGGCCGCCCTTGATGTTGAAGCTGAAGCGCCCCGGCTGGTAGCCGCGCGCCTTCGCCTCGGGGGTCTCGGCGAACAGCGACCGGATCCGATCGAACACGCCGGTGTACGTCGCCGGGTTCGAGCGCGGCGTGCGGCCGATGGGCGCCTGGTCGACGTGAACCACCTTGTCGAGGTTCTCGAGTCCGGTGACGCGCGTGTGCTTGCCCGCGACTCGACGCGCGCCGTTGAGCTTGGTCGCCAGCACCTCGTAGAGGATGCCGTTCACCAGAGACGACTTGCCCGATCCGCTGACGCCGGTGACGGAGGTCAGGACGCCGAGGGGGAAGTCGACGGTGACGTTCTTGAGGTTGTTCTCGCGGGCCCCCACGACGCGAACCTGCCGGCCCTTGTCGACCTTGCGCCGCTTCTTGGGCATGGTGATCGCACGTCGACCGCTGAGGTACGCGCCGGTGATCGAGTCCTCATCCGTCAGCAGCTGCTCGACCGGACCCGAGTGGATCACGTTGCCGCCCTCGACGCCGGCGCGCGGGCCGATGTCGACGACCCAGTCGGAGGCGTGGATCGTCTCCTCGTCGTGTTCGACGACGACGAGCGTGTTGCCCAGGTTCTTCAGACGGACGAGGGTCTCGATGAGGCGGCGGTTGTCGCGCTGGTGGAGTCCGATGGACGGCTCGTCGAGCACGTACAGGACGCCGGTGAGGCCCGATCCGATCTGGGTGGCCAGTCGGATGCGCTGCGCCTCGCCGCCCGAGAGCGATCCCGCGGCGCGACTCAGGCTGAGGTAGTTGAGACCGACCTGGATGAGGAAGTCGAGACGGGCACGGATCTCACGGAGCACCGCTGCCGCGATCGTGGCCTCGCGGTCGGTGAGCTGCAGTTCCGCGAAGTAGGTCTGCGCCTCGCCGAGGGAGAGCCGCGAGGCGTCGGCGATCGAGTGACCGTGCACGAGGACGGAGAGGACCTCGGGCTTCAGTCGGTCGCCGTCGCAGACGGGGCACGGCACCTCTCGCAGGAACTCCGACCACCGCTGCCGCTGGGTGTCGCTCTCGGCCTGCGTGAACTGTCGCTCGATGTACGGGATAACTCCTTCGAACCCCGAGGCGTACCGCATCTCACGGCCGTAGCGGTTCTTCCACTTCACTGTGACCTTGTAGTTCTCGCCTGCCAGGACGGCGTTCTGCACGTCCTCGTCGAGATCCTTCCAGGGCGTGTCGAGGGAGAATCCGAGGTCGTCCGCGAGGCCCACGAGCAGGCGCTCGTAGTACTGGAACAGCCCCTTGCCCTGAGTGGTCCACGGGATGATGACGCCTTCGGCGATCGAGAGCTCCTCGTCTCCGAGGAGGAGTTCGGTGTCGACGGACATCCGCGTGCCGAGTCCGGAGCAGGCGGGGCAGGCGCCGAAGGGCGCGTTGAACGAGAAGGTCCGCGGTTCTATCTCGGTGAGCTGGAGCGGGTGTCCGTTGGGGCACGCGAGCTTCTCGCTGTAGCTCTGCCAGGCCGCGTCGCCCTCCTCATCGACGAAGTTGACCTGCAGGATGCCGCCAGCCAGCCCGAGTGCGGTCTCGACGGAGTCGGTGACCCGGCTGAGGATGTCGGGGCTCGCCACCAGGCGGTCGACGACGACCGCGATGTCGTGCTTGTAGCTCTTCTTGAGGACGGGCGGCTCGGCGAGCTGTGCGACCTCACCGTCGACGATCGCGCGCGCGTACCCCTTTGCGGAGAGCTCCTTGAAGAGGTCGACGAATTCGCCCTTCTTCTGCGTGACGACGGGCGCGACGATCTGATAGCGCGTGCGTTCGGGCAGCTCCATGAGCTGATCGGCGATCTGCTGAACGGTCTGACGCTGGATCTGCTCTCCGCACTCCGGGCAGTGCGGGATGCCGATGCGCGCCCACAGCAGACGCATGTAGTCGTTGATCTCGGTGATCGTGCCGACTGTCGAGCGCGGGTTCCGGTTGGTCGACTTCTGGTCGATGGACACCGCCGGGCTCAGTCCCTCGATGAAGTCCACGTCAGGGCGGTCTACCTGGCCGAGGAACTGCCGCGCATAGGAGCTCAGCGATTCGATGTACCTGCGCTGCCCTTCCGCGAAGATCGTGTCGAATGCGAGGCTCGACTTCCCGGAGCCGGACAGACCAGTGAAGACGACGAGGGAGTCACGCGGGATCTCGAGATCGACGTCCTTCAGATTGTGGACGCGAGCGCCGCGGACGCTGAGTTTCGAGGCGGAGGGAACGGGGACGATGGGCACCGGTCAATCCTAGATTGGACCACCGACACCGGCTCCGGGCTTCGCTCGGAGCGATCACTCCGCGACGTTCTCGTCGCTTCGACGTCCGGCGAACGGAGCCAGTCCGTCGCGGAGCCGTGCGACGTCCGCCGGATCCATCCCCACCCGACGCATGATCTCGCGCGGCACGGCGAGCGCGCGCTCGCGCAGCGCCGCACCCTCGTCCGTGAGCGTGATCTCGAGCACGCGCTCGTCGCTGCCCCGCCGTCGCCGGGCGACTCTGCCCTGCGCCTCGAGTCGCTTCACGGTCGGCGAGAGGGTCGCCGGCTCGACGGCGAGAGCCGCCGCCAATTCGCTGAGGGACTGCGGAGCCCGCTCCCACAGGGACAGCATCACCAGGTACTGCGGATGCGTCAGCCCCAGCGGCTCCAGGACGGGCCGGTAGATCGACACCACGTTGCGCGCCGCGGTCACGATCGCGAAGCAGAGCTGGCTCTCGAGAGCGAGCGCGTGGTCATCGTCCATGCGTAACCCCACCTCCCCTAATACTTAGTACACTAAGCATATGTCGAAACGAGACCCCGAGCGCCCGCCGTTCCGGGAACGGGTGCGTGCCGCGGGCGGTTGGTACAGCTACTGGAACAGTCGCCTCATCCGTTACGCGGGGCCGGCCTCTGTGGGACCGTACGAGACCGAACCGGAGCCGATCCGGACGGAGCGCGCCTGCCCCCTGTGCGGTCGGCCGATGTCGGAGCACACCTTCGACCGGTCCGGCGAGCGCCCCCTCATGCACTGCCCCTGAGGTCTCACCTCAGGCGTGGCCCGCGCGCTCCATCGCCCGGAGCTCCTTCTTCAGATCCTGCACCTCGTCCCGCAGGCGGCCCGCCAGCTCGAACTTGAGTTCATCGGCCGCCGCGAGCATCTGCCGCGTGAGGTCTTCGATCGTCGCTTCGAGCTGATTGGCGCCCTCTGCCGCGATGCCCTCCCGACGGAGCTGAGGCGTCGGGCTCTTCCCCTTGCCGGACTTCGTCTTGCTCGCCCCGCGACTGTTCATCATGTCGCGCGTGTCCGTCGCCTCGCGAGCGAGGGCGTCGGTGATGTCGGCGATCTTCTTCCGCAGCGGTTGCGGATCGATCCCGTTCTCCAGGTTGTAGGCGATCTGCTTCTCGCGACGCCGTTCGGTCTCCTCGATCGCCGCCGCCATCGAGTCCGTCATCTTGTCGGCGTACATGTGCACCTGCCCCGACACGTTTCGCGCGGCACGCCCGATGGTCTGGATGAGGGAGGTGCCTGACCGCAGGAACCCTTCCTTATCGGCATCCAGGATCGCCACGAGCGACACCTCGGGGAGGTCGAGACCCTCGCGGAGGAGGTTGATGCCGACCAGGACGTCGTACACACCCTGGCGGAGCTCCGTCAGCAACTCGACGCGACGCAGTGTGTCGACGTCGGAGTGGAGGTAGCGCACGCGTACGCCGTGCTCGCCGAGGAAGTCCGTGAGCTCCTCGGCCATCTTCTTGGTGAGGGTCGTCACGAGCACGCGTTCATCGCGCTCGACGCGGACACGGATCTCTTCGAGGAGATCGTCGATCTGACCCTTCGACGGCTTGACGATGATCTCGGGGTCGATCAGGCCGGTGGGGCGGATGATCTGCTCGACGACACCATCGGCGATGCCCATCTCATACCGACCGGGGGTCGCCGAGAGGTAGACCGTCTGACCGACGCGCTGCTTGAACTCGTCGAAGCGCAGCGGCCGGTTGTCCATCGCGCTCGGGAGGCGGAAGCCGTGATCGACGAGGGTGCGCTTGCGCGAGGCGTCACCCTCATACATCGCGCCGATCTGCGGCACGGTCACGTGCGACTCGTCGATGACCAGAAGGAAGTCGTCGGGGAAGAAGTCGAGCAGGGTGTGCGGGGCCTCCCCCGGCATCCGCCCGTCGAGGTGCCGCGAATAGTTCTCGATGCCCGAGCAGAAACCGAGCTGCTGCAGCATCTCGAGGTCGAAGGTCGTCCGCATCCGCAGGCGCTGGGCCTCGAGGAGCTTGCCCTGCGATTCGAACTCCTTCAGCCGCTCATCGAGCTCGTGCTCGATCGTCTTGATCGCGCGCTGCACCGTCTCGGTGCCCGCGACGTAGTGGGATGCCGGGAAGATCGGCACGCTCTCGAGTTTCTGCACGACGTCACCCGTGAGCGGGTGGAGCATGTACAGCGCCTCGATCTCGTCGCCGAACAGTTCGATGCGGACCGCGTACTCCTCGTACACCGGGATGATCTCGATCGTGTCGCCGCGCACGCGGAAGTTGCCGCGGGAGAAGTCCACGTCGTTGCGGTTGTACTGCATCGCGATGAACTTGCGGATCAGGGCGTCGCGGTCGTACCGCTCCCCCACCTGCAGGGCGACCATGGCCCGGAGGTACTCCTCCGGAGCGCCGAGACCGTAGATGCACGAAACGGTCGAGACCACCACGACGTCACGCCGGCTGAGCAGGGAGTTGGTGGTGGAGTGCCGGAGCCGCTCCACCTCGGCGTTGATGGAGGAGTCCTTCTCGATGAAGGTGTCCGTCTGCGGGACGTACGCCTCGGGCTGGTAGTAGTCGTAGTAGCTGACGAAGTACTCGACGGCGTTCTCGGGCAGGAGATCACGGAACTCGTTGGCCAGCTGCGCGGCGAGGGTCTTGTTGTGCGCCATCACGAGCGTGGGGCGCTGCACCTGCTCGATCAGCCAGGCGGTCGTCGCGGACTTGCCGGTACCGGTCGCACCCAGCAGCACGACGTCGGTCTCGCCGGCGTTGATGCGCGCCGCAAGGTCGGCGATCGCCTGCGGCTGGTCGCCGCTGGGCATGTATTCGCTGATGACCTCGAACGGCCGAACGGAACGCGTGGTCTGCATCCCTCCAGCGTAGGCGCGGCCTCCGACATCGGATCCGCCGTTCGCCGTCGGCGAGCGTCGCGCGGATCAGCCGGCGGACTCCCGGCCCTGCAGGCGCTCCCAGAGCCGGTCGGTCTGCGCGAGCGTGTGCTCCAGCGTCCCCGCTGTGTCGATCACGACATCGGCGATCGCGAGGCGCCGCTCATCGTCGACCTGTGCTGCGAGCCGCGCGTCAGCGGCATCCGCCGACATCCCCCGCAGCTCGATCATCCGGGAGCGACGGAGCTCGGCCGGCGCGTGCGCGACCACGATGAGCTCCCACGGGTCGTCGGCCCGGGCCTCCAGCAGCAGCGGGACGTCGTAGACCACGACGGCATCGGGTCGGGCGGATGCCGCGGCGAACCGCCGCGCCGACTCCTCCCGCACAGCGGGGTGCACCAGCGCATTCAGCCGTGCGACCGCCTCCGCGTCCCCGAAGACGCGCGAGGCGAGTGCGGCACGATCGAGCGCCCCGTCAGCGGTGATGACGTCCGCGCCGAACTCGCGCGCGATGCCGGCCAGCACCGGGGACCCCGGCTGCTGCACGTCACGGACGATCTGGTCCGCGTCGACCACCACGGCTCCGTGGGAGGCCAGCCGGGCCGCGATGGTGGACTTCCCCGAGGCGATGCCGCCGGTCAGCGCGATGAGGGTCACCCTCCGAGGATGCCACGTCGTTCGCGACGATGCGTCAGATGAGGCGCGATCGGGCCTCGTCGACGCCGCCGAAGAGCACGGACGACTCCAGGCTGCTCGCGGCGCGCACAGCGGCTGTCCGTGCGGAGTCGAGCAGATGCGCGGTGTCGTATCCGACGGTCTCCGTCAGCGCGACCCCGACGCCGATGACCGGCAGCAGCCCGGTGGGGCTTCCCGCCAGCTCGTCGATGCAGCCGCGGTAGATGGCGGCCGCCTGGCGGCGCGCGTCCGCCGCGGTGCTGGCGAGCCCGCACACCGACAGGGCCACATCGCCGTCCTCGCCCACCAGTGCGGCCGCCGGGGCGTAACGGCGAACGGCCGCGCGCCATGTCGCGGCGAGCTCGTCCACGGCATCCGAACCGAATGCCGCGTTCATCTCCTCGAGGCCGTCGACGTGGACGACGATGACGCTCACCAGCTCCCGCCGCCAGCTCGCTCGTTCGGTCATGTCCTTCAGGGCGTCGCGATAGGTGCGACCGAGCATGACGCCGTCGGCGGCGACCCCGTTGTCACTGAGCCACTCGTACCGCTGGGTGACGCCCTTCGTCGCGCGCAGGATGGACGTGACGACGACCGCGACCATCGTCAGCACCACCGTCGCGATGTTCGCCGAGATGGATCCGAACCAGGTCGTGAAGAACTCCCCGTCCGCACCGTCGATGAGGAAGACGACGAGGCGGGCCGCGTAGTAGGCGGCTCCCGCGAGGAGCACGCCGGTGAACAGCCGCGCATTGCCGATGCGGCCCATGGGCCGTCGCAGGGCCTCCCATCCGCCGAACACGAAGAGGACGACGATCGTGGCGGCCATGATCTCCCACCCTCCCCAGCTCCCGTCGACGGGAACGCGCACGAGCGCCGCGACGAACGTGAGGAGGGTGAGGGCCGCGAGAGTGAGTGATGCCCAGACGAGGGGACGATCGTTGAAGCGCCGGTTGCCGAGCCAGATGAATCCCGGCGTCAACGCGAAGGTGGCGTTGCCGATCGCGATGGCGATCGCTCCGCCGATGCCGGCCGCCCAGGAGATGTAGGCGAAGGTCGTCACGGTGCCGCACAGGTAGCCGACGGCCCACAGCCGCCCGGCGCCGGTGTCACGGCGCCGCAGGGTCTCCACGACGAAGATCCCGCTCGCGACGAGCGCGACGAGCGCGGTCATGACGGTGACCGAGAGCAAGTCCAGCATCATGCCTCCCCGTCCTCGACCTCGGTCGCCGCGATCTCGGCGTTCGCCGGGACCTGCACCATGAAGGTGGTCCCGAGCCCGAGGGTCGACGTCACCGTGATGTCGCCCCCGTGGGCGCGCACGATCTCGAGGCTGATCGCGAGTCCCAGGCCGGTGCCCGGGACGCCGCTCTCTGCCCGGAAGAACCGCTCGAAGACGCGGTCCTGGTCCTCGGGAGTGAGTCCGATGCCGGTGTCGCGGACGAGGAACCAGGTGTGCGCGCCGTCGGTGGAGCTGCCGAGGGTGACGGTTCCGCCGTCGCGGTTGAACTTGATCGCGTTGCTGACGAGGTTGTCGATCACCTGGCGGATCCGCGAGGGATCGATGAACGCGGGCGCCGAGGTGACGTCGTCGATGTCGATCCTGATGGCGCGCTCCCGCGCCACCGGCCCGAGGTCGGATGCCGATGCGCGCAACAGGTCGGCGACGTCGCTGCTGCGGGGCGAGATCGTCACCTCGGCCGACATCCGCGACGCCGTGGATGCGGCCAGGATGCCCGACACGATCCCCAGCAGCCGCTCACTGTTGCGGTAGGCGACGTCGACCTGTCGGTGCACGCCCTCCGCGACGTCCTCGTTGTCCAGGACGAGTTCCAGATACCCGAGAATCGACGTCAGCGGCGTCCTCAGTTCATGCGATACGGATGCCACGAGACTGTCGCGCGCCTTCAGCGCCGTCCGCTCCTCGGTGACGTCGCGGGCGACGAGGACCACGCCGGCCGGCTGACCGTCGGCATCCGCCAGCCGCCGTGCGGTCAGGCTGAGCGCCGCGCGGCGTGATTCGGAGACCGGGTACCAGACGACCAGGTCGTCGAAGGTCTCCCCCCGCATGATTCTCGCGAGTGGGCGCTCCGAAGGGTCCAGCGGCGTCTGACCATCGGCCGCGAAGATCTCCCCCACCGCATCGACGCGGCCGAAGCCGGGGATGCGCTGCTGGAACCGGCCGAGGGCGTCGTTGACGAACGTGATCTCTCCCGACGGCCCGACGCGCAGCACGCCGAAGTCGACGGTGTCGAGCACCTCCGCGAGGAGCTGCTCCTGCCGACTCGCGTGCCGGAGCGCGGCCGTGAGGCGCTCGGTCTGCTTGTCGATCAGCGTCCGCTGTGCGACGAAGCGCCGGGTTGCGTTGTAGGTCGACGCGCCGATCGCGATGATCACCGCCGGCAGCACGATGACCGCCCAGGTCCATTCGAAGTTCGGCAGGTAGGCGAGGGTGACCCAGTAGGCGCCGATCACGCTGACGCAGGCCGCGATGAACCAGATGCGCCCGAGGGACGAGAGCCACATCGTGGGGAACGCCCAGAGGAGCGCGACGCCGGGGACGTCTGCGGAGCGGAGGAAGGCGATGGCGACGATGTCCACGAGCGGGATCACGCCCACCCACGTCGGGCTGACGCGAGACCACGGGACGGCGAGGCTCGCCAGAGCCGCGAGGACGATGATGACGACACCGACGACGAACTGCGGGACGTTCGCCAGCCATCCCGCGGCGATGCCCGACAGGAAGATCGCTCCCACAATCGCCGTGAGCAGCATCTGGTTGTTGGCCACGATGCGATCGCGCAGCTCCGTGAGCGGCATGTCCCCGGCATCCGTGCCCAGGACAGCCCGGAGCCGGCCGGGCATGCCGGGATTCGCTCCCGAACGGCGCCGATCCGCCGATGCCCTCTTGCTCACAGCTGAACGTTACCGTCCGCGCAGGTGTTCCTCACGCGGCCACGCGCGCGAGAACGACCGAGGGGCCGGAGCACGAAGCTCCGACCCCTCGGTGATGCGGGTGTTCGATCAGCGACCGGACAGCTTCTCGCGGAGAGCGGCAAGCGCCTCGTCGTCGGCGAGGGTACCGGCGCCGCCGGAGACCTCGGACGAGAAGGACGACGAACCGGTCTCGACCGGAGCGGCAGCCTCGGCCTCGAGAGCCTTGGCGACGGCGGCCTTGTGAGCCTCCCAGCGACCCTGAGCAGCGGCGTACTCGGCCTCCCAGGCGAGGCGGGCCTCGTCGAAGCCTTCCTTCCACTGGTTGGTCTCGGGGTCGAAGCCCTCGGGGTACTTGTACTCGCCGTTCTCGTCGTACTCGGTGACCATGCCGTACAGCGCCGGGTCGAACTCGGTGCCGTTGGGGTCGACAGACTCGTTGGCCTGCTTGAGCGAGAGCGAGATGCGACGACGCTCGAGGTCGATGTCGATGATCTTGATGAAGACCTCTTCGCCGACGGAGACGACCTGCTCTGCGAGCTCGACGTGCTTGCCGGAGAGCTCGGAGATGTGGACGAGGCCCTCGATGCCGTCTGCGACGCGGACGAACGCACCGAACGGGACGAGCTTCGTGACCTTACCCGGAGCGACCTGACCGATCGCGTGGGTACGGGCGAAGACCTGCCACGGGTCCTCCTGCGTCGCCTTGAGCGACAGCGAGACGCGCTCGCGGTCGAGGTCGACCTCGAGGATCTCGACGGTGACCTCCTGGCCCACCTCGACGACCTCGGAGGCGTGCTCGATGTGCTTCCAGGACAGCTCGGAGACGTGGACGAGACCGTCGACGCCACCCAGGTCGACGAACGCACCGAAGTTGACGATCGACGAGACCGTGCCCTTGCGGACCTGGCCCTTGTGGAGGTTGTTCAGGAAGTTCGAGCGCGACTCCGACTGGGTCTGCTCGAGCAGCGCACGACGCGAGAGCACGACGTTGTTGCGGTTCTTGTCGAGTTCGAGGATCTTGGCCTCGAGCTCCTGGCCGAGGTACGGCGTGAGGTCGCGGACGCGGCGCAGCTCGATGAGCGACGCGGGCAGGAAGCCGCGGAGACCGATGTCGACGATCAGACCACCCTTGACGACCTCGATCACGGAACCGGTGACAACACCGTCGTTCTCCTTGATCTTCTCGACGTCGCCCCATGCACGCTCGTACTGCGCGCGCTTCTTGGACAGGATCAGGCGGCCTTCCTTGTCCTCCTTCTGGAGAACGAGGGCCTCGACCTGGTCGCCGACGCCCACGACCTCGTTGGGGTCGACGTCGTGCTTGATCGAGAGCTCGCGCGAGGGGATGACACCCTCGGTCTTGTAGCCGACGTCGAGGAGGACCTCGTCGCGGTCGATCTTCACGACGGTGCCTTCGATGAGGTCTCCGTCGTTGAAGAACTTCAGGGTCTTCTCGACCGCGGCCAGGAAGTCCTCAGCAGATCCGATGTCGTTGATGGCGACCTGCTTGGTGGCCGGGGCGGTCGTTGCGTTAGTCATGTAGGGGGTTGTCCTTGGATGGTGTTGTCGTCGGGCCTCGGGTCAGTCCGCACGAGGACGTGCGGAAGCCGGTCGAGGCGTGGTGGATGATGTTGCGATGTCGGACAGGCGCGGCTGAAGAGCCACGTGCGTGACGCTCCAGGGTATCAGACGGCCTCGACGTAGTACCAGCGCCCGGAGTGCCGCTGGAACCGGCTGTGCTCCGAGAGGGTGCCGGACTCGCCGGTGCGTCGGTCGCGCCACCGCGCACGGAACGACACACGACCCTCGTCCCCCGCGGCGGAGCTCGCCTCCACCGTGAGCCCGAGCCAGTCCGTGTCGGTGTCGACCCCGACGTCATCGGGGCGCGTCCGCGGCGACCACGTGTCGCGCAGATGCCGGACATCGCCGAGCGCGAAGGCGGTGTACCGCGAGCGCATCAGCGCCTCGGGATCGCGTGCGTCCGCGCCGGCGAGGACCGGTCCGCAGCACGATCCGAACTCCGCGCCGCCGCAGGGGCAGGGCGCCTGAGCGTTCAACCGTCGACCTCGGGGAACGGATGCCGCAGCTCCGAAGGACATCTCCTCCCCCGATTCTCGTTGTTGGCATCCGAGCCTACGTCCTGTGGAGAACCCACCGGCGTTGCGAGTCGCCTGGCTACGGTGGTCGCATGCGAGCACCTGCGCCCACGATCACGACGATCCTCGTCGCATGCCTCGCCGCCTTCTCGCTCTCCGCGTGCGCTCCGCCCGCACCTGAGCCCAGTCCCACCGCCACAGGATTCGCGTCGGAAGAGGAGGCCTTCGCCGCCGCCGAGGAGACCTATCGCGCCTACGTCGACGCTCTGAATGACGTCGATCTCGCCGATCCGCAGACGTTCGAGCCCTTGTTCGCCCTGACGACTGGCGAACTCAACGATCTCGATCGCCGCACGTTCTCCGAAATGCACGCCGCAGGACAGTCTGTCAGCGGAGAAACCCGAATCCTCGCTATCAATGGGTTGCGAAGCGACGGCAATGAAGTCGACATCGAGAGCTGTATCGACGTCTCGAATGTGGACGTGCGCGATGCGAACGGGACGTCCCTGGTGAGCGCAGACCGTCCAGACCGACAACTCGAGACGATCTCTCTCGTGCGTAACGAGGCCGGAGACGTTCGCCTGCAACGCATCGACACTAGTGATGTGGCCGCGACATGCGAGGGATAGCCGTATCCCTGGCGGTACTAACCTTGCTCAACGCAGCGCCGACGTCTGCGGCCGCTGATGACCGCGGATGCGGAAGCTCAAACCGTTGGTTGGCGGGAACGAGCTGTGCTGCCACTAACAGCGGGTCGTCGGTGGCGATCGGAGCTACTCGCGAGGAGGTCCAGCAGCGCAATGCTCCCGCTCCGGACCGGGTTGACGACTGGACGCCCGCCCCTGGCCCGACAGAGGAGCCGGAGCGCATCTACCCGGGAGGGCTGACCGCCGACGAGTGGTTCGGGCGGTGCCCGTACGACAGTCTCTGCCGCGGAGTCATCCCGCCCGAAGGGGAAGCCGAGCCGGCCGACCCCGAGGCACCCGACGTCACGACCGCGACGATCCAGGACGTCGCGGTCTACGCGCCCGACCCGCCGAACCTCACCGGCGAACCCGGCGGGATGGGCGTCGTGGGCATGCCGACGAACTTCGTCGTCGACGCCGCGCCCCACACGGTCGACGGCGAGATCTTCGACATCCCGGTGACCGTGCGATTCACGCCCGTGTCGTACCTCTTCCACTACGGGGACTCGACGACTCGCGAGACGACCACCCCCGGCACCGACTGGGCCGATCTCGGCGCCCCGCAGTTCACCGCCACGCCCACCAGCCACAGTTACACCGCGGTCGGCACCTACGACGCGCACGTCGACATCCGATACGCCGCTGAGGGCGACGCCGGCTTCGGCTGGTTCCCCATCGCCGGCATCCTCGACGTGTCGACCGACGCCGTTCCCATCCGCATCGTCGACGTCGAGACCGCGCTCGTCGAGCAGACCTGCGCAGAAGACCCGGACGGCCCGGGCTGCTGAGTGCCAGGATGGTCCGGTGACCGACCGCCTCATGCTGCTCGACACCGCCAGCCTCTACTTCCGCGCCTTCCACGGCGTCCCCGACACCGTCAAGGCTCCCGACGGCCGCCCCGTCAACGCGGTCCGCGGTCTCCTCGACATGATCGGCAAACTCGTCACCACCTACGAGCCGACGCACCTCATCGCCTGCTGGGACGACGACTGGCGACCGCAGTGGCGCGTCGACCTCATCCCGAGCTACAAAGCCCACCGCGTCGCCCAGGTCGTCGACACCGGCGCCGACGTCGAAGAGATCCCCGACCCGCTCGAAACCCAGATCCCCGTGATCCGGGAGGCACTCGGCGTCCTCGGCATCCCGATCGTGGGCATCGCCGAACACGAAGCCGACGACGTCATCGGCACCCTCGCCACCCAGAGCGACATCCCCGTCGACGTCGTGACCGGCGACCGCGATCTCTTCCAACTCGTCGACGACGCCCGCGGAGTCCGAGTCATCTACACCGGCCGCGGCATGAGCAACCTCGAAGAGCTCACCGACAGCCTCATCACCCAGAAGTACGGCATCCTCCCGGCCCAGTACGCCGACTTCGCCGTCATGCGCGGCGACGCCTCCGACGGTCTGCCCGGCGTCGCCGGCGTCGGAGAGAAGACCGCCGCCACCCTGCTCGCCGCACACGGCGACCTGTCCGGCATCCGCGCCGCCGCCGAGGCGGGCGAGGGTATGAGCGCCGGCGTCCGCGCCAAGATCCTCGCCGCCGCCGACTACCTCGCCGTCGCACCCACCGTGGTCGAGGTGGTCCGAACCCTCGATCTCGCACCGGTCGACGCCCGCCTCCGCGAACCGGATGCCGCCTCGGTCACCGCCCTCGCCGACGCGTGGGGCCTGGGCGCATCGGCACAGCGCGCCGCCGACGCGGTCGCCGCGCGGGCCTGAGCGCCTCACCGGTCAGCGTCCGCGCGACCAGTCCCGCAGCCGGTCGAGGGACCACGTCGTCACGACCCGGTCCGGATCCACGCCGAGACGCTCGGCACGGGCCGCCCCGTGATCGAGGAGCGACAGCTGCCCAGAGGCGTGCGCGTCCGAGTCGATAGCGAACAGACACCCGATCTCCACGGCGAGCGACAGCAGCTCGTCGGGGGGATCCTCCCGTTCGGGCCGCGAGTTGATCTCCACCGCCACCCCGTTCGAGGCGCAGGCCTCGAAGACGGCCCGCGCGTCGAACGTCGAGGGCGGACGGGTTCCGCGCGACCCGCTCACCAGCCGGCCCGTCACATGCCCGAGCACGTCGACGCGGGGATTCGACGCCGCCGCGACCAGGCGCCGCGTCATCGGCCCCGCGTCCATGCGGAGCTTGGAATGCGCAGAAGCGACGACGATGTCGAGCTCATCGAGCAGCGCGTCCTCCTGATCGAGCGCGCCGCCGTCCAGGATGTCGACCTCGATCCCGCTGAGCAGGGTGAAACCGCCGCCGGAGAACGCCGGGAGCTCTGTCAGCTGCTGGCGCAGCCGCTCGGCGGAGAGGCCGTTCGCCACTCGCAGGCGAGGCGAATGATCGGTCAGCGCCAGATAATCGTGACCGAGCGCTCGCGCCGCATCGGCCATCAGGTCGATCGAGGTGAGCCCGTCCGACCAGTCCGAGTGCGCGTGCAGGTCGCCTTTGAGGAGGGTCCGCAACGTCGAGGTCGTCTCCGGCTCCACCGATGCCCGGAGGTCCAGGAGGTACTGCGGCACAACGCCCGAAAGGGCCTCGGTGATGACCGCGAAGGTCGAATCACCGATGCCCTTCCGTGAGCGCAACCGCCCCGTGTCGGCGAGCTCGGCTGCGCTGAGACCTGCGACCGTCTCGGCCGCCGCGCGGAACGCTTTCGACTTGTACCGCGACGCCCGGTTCCGTTCAAGGAGCTCGGCGATCTCGGTGAGCGCGTCGACGGGTCTCATGCGTTGTATCAGACCACAGTCGCCCGTCGAACGACCACGGGTGCCGACGCGAGCCGGTTGAGGCCCGTGCCGACGAGGATCGACAGGACCCCGATGCCCATGGCGAAGGCAGCGACGCCGAACGACACGACCGAGGTGAACAGCGAGGCACGGAGGAACGACGCGTTCATCATGACGGCGCGCACCGGGTCGTCCTGCTCGAGCTCCGCGTACGTCTTGCCCCCGGACGCTTCGAGCGCGTGAAGCTGGATGATGTCCGCCTGAACGTAAGCGGTCAGCGGGCCGGCGACGGTCTGCCCCTGGAAGGCCATCGCGTCGTCGGGAACGGTGATGTTCTCCGCGCGGAGCTGCGACGAGACGACCGACCACACGATGATCCCGGCGATGATGAGCACGATGCCGCCGAGGATCCCGAGCGTGCCGATGATCTTGACCAGTCCCACCTTCTTCTGCGGCGCTTCGATGGTGTCTGCGGTGGCAACGGTGTCGGACATGAGCGGCATCCTTTCGTGAGCCTTCTTATGACCTCACGATATTGCGGGCGGATGCCGCAGCACACGGCTCTGCGCCGGGTTTAATCGCCTGTTCGGTCGGCATTCCCCGTCGCACGCGATGCGTCCACCCACGCGCCCAGTTTCGCCGCCGCCGCACCCGTGTCGACGGCCGCTGCCGCCTCACCGAATGCCTCGTGCAACCGGTCGAGGAACGGGCGCTGCAGCTCGGCGGCATCCTGGAAGAGGCGGTACGACACGATGCCGGCGGCGGCGTTCAGCAGGACGATGTCGCGCACGGGGCCGCCCTCCCCTTCCAGCACCCGGCGGACCACGGCCGCGTTGTGCGCGGCGTCACCGCCGAGCAGGTCGGCGATCTCGGCGCGCGGGATGCCGATGTCGCGCGGATCCACGTCGTGCTCGCGCACGTCGCCGCGGCTGACCTCCCACACCCGGCTGTGGCCGGTGGTGGTGAGCTCATCCATTCCGTCGTCCCCTCGGAAGACGAGCGCCGTGGCGCCGCGGGTGCGGAAGACGCCCGTGATCAGCGGGACCCGGTCGAGCTGCGCGACACCGACGGCGTTCGCCTCGGCTCGCGCCGGGTTGCACAGCGGCCCCAGGAAGTTGAAGACCGTGGGGATGCCGAGCTCGGCGCGCGTGGGCCCGGCGTGCCGGAACCCAGGGTGGAACGCGGAGGCGAACGCGAACGTGATGCCGACCTCGTCGAGGACGGCGGCGACACGCTCGGGGGTCTGCGTCAGGTCGATGCCGAGCGCGGCGAGGACATCGGAGGACCCCGACTTCGAGCTGGAGGCCTTGTTGCCGTGCTTCACGACGGGGATCCCGGCGGCGGCGACGACGACGGAGGCCGTCGTCGAGACGTTCACGGTCCCATAACGATCGCCGCCCGTTCCAACGATGTCGAGCACCTCAGCGCGGACGGGCAGCGGCACGGCAGCTTCGAGGATCGCGTCACGGAAACCGACGATCTCGTCGACCGTCTCGCCCTTCGCCCGGAGCGCGATCAGGAAGGCCGACAGCTGGGAGGGCGTCGCCGATCCGCTCATCACCTGGCGCATCGCCCAGGTCGACTCCGACACGCTGAGGTCCGACTTCGCAAGAAGGGAGGTGAGGATCTCGGGCCAGGAGTACATGTCCGCCATGACCCCCGATCCTACTCAGGACACTGCCAGCGGACTCGCGGCGGCAGCAGAGCAGATCCTCACACCCCCGAAAGACGGAACCACCTTCAGGGATGCGAAACCTCTGCCACGAAATCGGCCATAATGGGGAATGTGACGACCACTCCTGCGACCTACAACCAGGCACTGCGTTCGGTGAAACGACCGGACCCGGTTGCCGTCGGCACCATCGTGTGGCTCGGCAGCGAGGTGATGTTCTTCGCTGGGCTGTTCGCGATCTACTTCACGATCCGCAACATCTCCCCCGGCCTGTGGGAGGACCGCACCGAGCTGCTGAACATCCCGTTCGCCGCGGTCAACACCCTGATCCTGGTGCTCTCGTCCTTCACCACGCAGGCCGGCGTGTTCGCCGCCGAGCGGTTCCAGCCCTACCGCAAGGGATCGGTCTGGAACTTCCGCCAGTGGGGCATGGTCGAGTGGTTCTTCCTCACCTTCGTGATGGGCGCGGTCTTCGTCTCGGGCCAGGTCTGGGAATACGCCACCTTGGTCGCCGAGGGGATGCCGATCAGCGCAGACCCCTACGCCTCGGCGTTCTACCTCACCACCGGCTTCCACGCGATGCACGTGGCGGGTGGCCTCATCGCCTTCCTGCTGGTGATCGGTCGTGCGTTCGCCGTCAAGAACTTCGGTCGCAAGGAGATGACCTCCGCCATCGTCGTGTCGTACTACTGGCACTTCGTCGACGTGGTCTGGATCATCCTGTTCGCGGTCATCTACTTCATCCGGTAATACAGAGCGGAGCTGAGTTCCTTCATGGCATCCAAGACCCCGCGTCGGCAGACGGGCCGCCGCAGCAAGTGGGCTGCCGCCGCCCTCATCGGCGTCGGTCTCCTGCTGACCGGCGGCATTTACGCGGGAGCGTCCGCCGCGATGGCTTCCACCGAGTCGACGGACACGGCATCGACGCTGACCGTGGAGGACGGCAAGAAGCTCTTCCAGGCGAACTGCGCGACCTGCCACGGCCTCAACATGGAGGGCACCGCCGACGGGCCGTCGCTCTACGGCGTCGGTGAGCTGTCGGTCGAGTTCCAGATGGCCACCGGCCGCATGCCGCTGCAGGCTCAGGGCCCCCAGGCGCCGCAGAAGACTCCGCAGTTCACGCAGGAGCAGATCGAGGCCGTCGCGTCGTGGGTCCAGTCGGTCTCCCCCGGCCCGACCTACCCCGACGAGGAGCTTCTCGACGGCAAGGGCGATCTCACCGAGGGCGCCGAGCTGTTCCGCATCAACTGCGCCATGTGCCACAACGTGGCCGCAGCCGGTGGTGCACTCACCGAGGGCAAGTACGCGCCGGCGCTGACCAAGACCAGCCCGCTGCACATCTACGCCGCCATGGTGACGGGCCCGCAGAACATGCCGGTCTTCAACGACATGACGCTGACGCCCGAAGAGAAGCGCAACATCATCTCGTCGCTTCAGTACCTCCAGGAGAGCGAGTCCGTGGGCGGGTTCAGCCTCGGCTCCCTCGGTCCTGTCTCCGAAGGCCTGTTCATCTGGATCTTCGGTATCGGGACGCTGCTGGGCGTGTGCGTGTGGATCACCGCGAAGTCCAACTGATCCCCCACTGACGTAAAGAATTCGATTTCGAGGAGCACAATGTCACACGAGGAAGAGCCGCTCGAGCTCCAGAGGGCGACCACCAAGCCCTCGTCCGGGCTCGCGGTCGCGGTGACCGACCCCGTGCAGAACCCGGGTCTCCCGCCGCACCGCGAGCGGATGACCGACAAGGACCCGGCGGCGATGACGCGGGCGGTCCGCACCGTCTACACGCTGTTCTACATCTCTCTCGCCGCAAGCCTGTGGGCCGTCGCCGCCTACATGCTGTTCCCGATCGAGAGCGGCGAGTTCGGCGACATCCGCAGCAACAACCTCTTCATCGGTCTGGGCATCGGTTTCGCGCTGCTCGCTCTGGGTATCGGTGCGATCCACTGGTCCAAGGCGATCATGTCGGACAAGGAGCACATCGAGGCCCGCCACACCACCCGCGGCAAGGAGTCGACCCGCGAGGGTGCGATCAACGTCTTCCGCGAGGCGAACGAGGAGTCCGGCTTCGGCCGCCGCACCGCCATCCGCGGCTCGCTGATCGCTGCGCTGGTCGCCTCGATCATCCCCGGCGTCACCCTCTTCCGCGGTCTCGCACCGCACAGCTCCGAGGAGAAGCCGCTCGCCGGCGACCCGGTCGCCCTCCTGAAGCACACGATGTGGAAGAAGGGCGAGCGCCTCGCGCACGACCCCTCCGGTCTGCCCATCCGCGCCGCCGACGTCGCGCTCGGCTCCGCCGTGCACGTCATCCCGGAGTCCCTCAAGGACGTCGACCACCTGGATGGATACCTCGAGGAGAAGGCCAAGGCCATCGTCCTCCTCATGCGGCTGCTCCCCGAGCAGCTGCCCGCCGAGTACAACAAGCTCGAGTGGTCCTACGACGGCATCGTCGCCTACTCCAAGGTCTGCACGCACGTCGGCTGCCCGGTGGCGCTGTACGAGCAGCAGACCCACCACCTCCTCTGCCCCTGCCACCAGTCGCAGTTCGACGTGTCGCGCGGCGCCGAAGTGATCTTCGGCCCGGCCGCCCGACCGCTCCCCCAGCTGCCGATCGAAGTGGACGCTGAGGGCTACCTCGTCGCCAAGAGCGACTTCGAAGAGCCCGTCGGGCCGAGCTTCTGGGAGCGTCATTGAGCACCGCGACTGAGACCGCGTCGGCATCCGCTCCGAAGGCGGCCGACAAGCCCCTCGGCGGTCGTTTCATCGGCGCCACCGCCAACTACCTCGACGAGCGGACCAGCCTATCCGGCCTGGTGAAGGAGCTCGGACGGAAGATCTTCCCCGACCACTGGTCGTTCATGCTCGGCGAGATCGCTCTGTGGAGCTTCGTCGTCGTCTTCCTCTCGGGCACCTTCCTGACGTTCTTCTTCGAGGCGTCGATGGCACCCACGCACTACAACGGGGCTTACCACCCGCTGCGCGGGATCGAGATGTCTGCGGCGCTCGAGTCGACGCTGCACATCTCGTTCGACCTGCGCGGCGGCCTGCTGGTCCGCCAGATCCACCACTGGGCAGCCCTGCTGTTCGTCGCCTCGATCGGTGTGCACATGCTGCGCATCTTCTTCACCGGCGCGTTCCGCAAGCCCCGCGAGCTCAACTGGGTGGTCGGCTTCATCCTCTTCATCCTCGCGATGGCTGAGGGCTTCACCGGCTACTCGCTCCCCGACGACCTGCTCTCGGGCAACGGTCTGCGCATCATCGACGGCATGATCAAGGGCATCCCGCTGATCGGCACCTGGACCTCGTACCTCCTCTTCGGCGGCGAGTTCCCGGGCATGGCGATCGTCGGCCGCCTCTACACGCTGCATATCCTCCTGCTGCCGCTGATCCTCATCGGCCTGCTGGTCGTGCACCTCATGCTGATGATCATCAACAAGCACACGCAGTTCGCCGGCCCCGGCCGCACGAACGACAACGTCGTCGGCTACCCGATGGTTCCCGTGTACATGTCGAAGATGGGCGGCTTCCTGTTCATCACGTTCGGCGTGATTGTCCTGATCGCCTCGCTGTTCACGATCAACCCGATCTGGAACTACGGCCCGTACGACCCCTCGCCCGTCTCCGCCGGAACCCAGCCCGACTGGTACATCGGCTTCGCGGACGGCGCGCTGCGTCTGGCACCGTCGAACCTCGACATCGTCCTGTTCGACCGCACCTGGTCGTTCGGCATCCTGCTGCCGATCGCCGTCCTCGGTCTGTTCATCGTCCTCGTCGCGGTCTACCCGTTCATCGAGGCGTGGATCACCGGCGACAAGCGCGAGCACCACATCGCGCAGCGCCCCCGCCACGCACCGACGCGCACGGCCATCGGCGTCGCGGGCGTCATCTTCTACGCGGTCCTGTGGGCAGCGGCATCCTCCGACATCATTGCGACGCACTTCTCGCTCACGATGGAGGGCGTCATCCACACGCTGCAGGCGCTCCTGATCGTCGGACCGGTCATCGGGTACTTCGTCGCCAAGCGCATCGCGCTCGCGCTGCAGAAGAAGGACCGCGAGATCGCCCTCCACGGCTACGAGTCGGGCCGCATCGTCCGGCTCCCCGGTGGCGAGTACATCGAGGTCCACCAGCCCGTGGACGCGTATGAGCGCGTGAAGCTCATCGACTTCGAGATCAACGAGCCTCTGGTGGTCCGCCCCAACGACAAGGGTCGGATCCCGTGGCACCAGAACATGCGCGCTTCGCTGTCGCGCTGGTTCTTCGAAGACCGCCTCTCCCCCGTCACACAGTCCGAGATCGCCGCGGCCGAGGCTCACCAGCACCACGAGCTCGACCACATCGCGACCGAGGAAGCAGCGGAGATCCAGGGCGCTCACGAGCGCGCCAGCGTCCCCGACGCTCCGCTGCACCCGATCGAGGACGGCCACAACCCGGAGACGGCCAACCGTCCGTCGAACATCATCGTCCCCGATGAGGGCGATGCCGGGAAGAAGCCGAAGAAGTCCGCCGAGACAAAGGACCGTTCCGAGAAGGACGACTGACGTCGCTTGGCAGGAAAGCGGCGAGGACTGACCGTCAGGTCGATCCTCGCCGCTTTGTCGTTGCCGTAGCGTCGATCCCATGACCCACCCAGACCCCCTGTCCTACTTCGAGCACAAGCTCCGCCACGAGACCGACCCGAGCGATGTGTACGCCGCGCAGCGCGCCGGCGAGGATGTCGTCCTCGTCGACGTGCGCAGCGAGGAGGCGTGGAACCAGGGGCACGCACGCGGCGCCCTGCACATCCCCTACCGCGAGATCGCCGCACGAGCGGGCGCGGAGATCCCCCGCGACGCGAACGTCGTCGTCTACTGCTGGAGCCCCGGCTGCAACGCCGGAGCGAAGGGCGCGGTGGAGTTCGCCCGCCTCGGCTACGCCGTCCGGGAGATGATCGGCGGGTACGAGTACTGGGCGCGCGAGGGCTACCCGGTCGAGGGAGCAGAGGGTCCCCTCCCCCGCACATTCGACCCGCTCGTCATGGTCGTGCGCCCGTCCGCGTCCACCTGACGCGGCACAGTCGCCTCACGCCGTCGCGAGACCGGCCTCGAGCACCTCTGGATACCGATGCGCCGCAGCGCCCGCCAGGACGGGAACGGCGGTCTCGTACGGGGCGCCAGACTCGACGTCGCACACGATCGCGGTGATGTTGTCGCGTGACGACGCCTCGAGCGCGACATCGACGAGCTGTCGCGCCGCCTTCGTCACGTCCTCTGCCGACGAGAGGATGCTGAGGATCTCCGCCTCTGGCACGTAGTCCGTCAGACCGTCACTGCACAGCAGCCATCGGTCGCCCAGGGCCGCCGCCCGCGACTCCACGCGGACGACGTCTCCATCGGCTCCGCTGAGGGACGCGGTGATGATGTTCCGCCGCGGGTGCGACCAGGCGGCGTCCGACGTGATGAGGCCCCGGTCGACGAGTGCCTGGACGAACGAGTCGTCGCGCGTCTCGCGCGTGAGCTCCCCGTCGCGGAGGAGATATGCGCGGGAGTCGCCGGTGTGAGCGAGAAGCAGACCGGCGTCCTCCACCAACCAGATTCCGGTGAGCGTGCTCGCCATCCCCGCGAGGTCGGGATCCCGGCGGATGAAGGCGCCCAGATCCCAATTCGCCATCCGCAGACGGACGATGAGGTCCTCCGCGTCTCGCACAGAGAGGCTCGAGGCGATCAATCGGTGGATCAGCGCCGCCGACGCAAGGTCGCCGGACGGGCCGCCACCGACACCGTCGGCGACCGCCGCAGCGAGCTGCGACGTGAAAGCGGCATCCTGATTGACATCGCGAAACGCGCCGACGTCTGAAGCGACGCCGGCGCGTATGCGCAGAGTCGAGGTGCTCAGCGTGCGAAGTACCCGCGGTAGTACTCGTACACCCAGCCGACGATCGCGACGGCGAAGACGCCGATGCCGATCGGGACCATCCACTCGCCGACGGCGAGTCCGATGAAGGCGAGTGCCGCCGAGCCGGCGAGCACGAGCGGCCACCACGACCACGGCGAGAATTCGCCCATCTCGGGGTCACCGTCGTCGATGTCGGCCGTCAGCGAGTCCTCGGGCAGCTCTCCACCCTGGGCGCGCTCGACACGCGACGTGTAGAACGCGATCATCGCGGCCATCATCGTGACGAACACGAGGGCGACGGATCCGACCCACTCGATCGCGTTGTACCAGACGAGCGAGGGGTGAGCGAGGATGCTCCAGACCGTGTAGACCACGGCCACGAGGCCGAAGAAGGCCGCGAGGATCCACCACAGGTTGACGTTGGTCTTCATTACTTGACCTCACCGTTCGCCAGGTCCATCACGGGTGCGTCGGGCGCGTCCTTCGCCGGGCCGACGCCGACCGGGATCCCGGCCTCAGGGTGGTTCAGATCGAATGCCGGACGCTCACTGCGGATGCGCGGGATCGAGGTGAAGTTGTGCCGCGGCGGCGGGCAGCTGGTGGCCCACTCGAGCGAACCGCCGTACCCCCAGGGGTCGTTGACGGTGACCTTCGGCGCCGTACGCGCCGTGATCCACACGTTCAGCAGGAACGGCACCATGGATGCCGCCAGGATCATCGATCCGATCGTCGAGACCTGGTTCTGCCACGTCCAGCCGTCCGCGGCCGAGTAGTCGGCGTAGCGGCGGACCATGCCGTCCGCGCCCAGCCAGTGCTGGATGAGGAAGGTCATGTGGAAGCCGATGAACAGCAGCCAGAAGTGGACGAGGCCGAGGCGCTCGTTCAGCATCTTGCCGGTCCACTTCGGCCACCAGAAGTAGAAGCCCGCGAACATCGCGAACACGACGGTGCCGAAGACGACGTAGTGGAAGTGGGCGACGACGAAGTACGAGTCGGAGACGGCGAAGTCGAGCGGCGGCGACGAGAGGATGACACCGGTCAGACCACCGAAGACGAACGACACCAGGAAGCCCAGCGAGAACACCATCGGCGTCTCGAAGGTGATCGAGCCTCGCCACATCGTGCCGATCCAGTTGAAGATCTTCACACCCGTCGGGACGGCGATGAGCATCGTCATGAGGGCGAAGAAGGGCAGCAGGACCGCGCCGGTGACGTACATGTGGTGCGCCCACACCGACACCGACAGCGCCGCGATGGCGATGGTCGCGTAGACGAGGGTCTTGTAGCCGAAGATCGGCTTGCGGCTGAAGACCGGGAAGATCTCCGACACGATGCCGAAGAACGGCAGCGCGATGATGTAGACCTCGGGGTGGCCGAAGAACCAGAAGAGGTGCTGCCACAGCAGCGCACCGCCGTTGGCCGGGTCGTAGATGTGCGCGCCGAGGATGCGGTCGGCGGCGGCGGCCAGGATGGCCGCGGCCAGCACGGGGAACGCCATCAGGATCAGGATGCTGGTGACGAGGGTGTTCCAGCTGAAGATCGGCATGCGCCACATCGTCATGCCGGGGGCGCGCATCGTCATGATCGTCGTGATGAAGTTCACGGCGCCGAGGATCGTGCCGAAACCGCTCATGCCGAGGCCGAGCATCCAGAGATCGCCACCCGCACCCGGCGAGAACGTCTCATTGGCGAGCGGCTGGTAGGCGAACCAACCGAACGCCGCGGCACCCTGCGGGGTGAGGAAGCCGGCGACCGCGATCAGCGAGCCGAAGGTGAACAGCCAGAAGGCGAACGCGTTCAGACGGGGGAACGCCACGTCGGGGGCGCCGATCTGCAGCGGCAGCAGGGCGTTGGCGAAGCCGGCGAACAGCGGCGTCGCGAACATCAGCAGCATGATCGTGCCGTGCATCGTGAAGAGCTGGTTGTACTGCTCCTTGGTCGGCACGACCTGCATGCCGGGCTCGAACAGCTCCGCACGGATGATCAGCGCCATGACGCCGCCGAGCATGAAGAACATGACGGAGGCGATCAGGTACATGTACCCGATCGTCTTGTGGTCGGTGGAGGTGATCCACTTGACGATGATGTTGCCCTTGTGCTCCACGCGGCTGCTGCTGAGCAGCGCCGCCTGGCGCGGCGGGAGCGGCTGTCCGGAGGGGACGTTGGTGGCCATCAGTTCTCTGCTCCCTCGGCTTCGCCCGAACCGTCGGTTCCGGGCAGGTTCTGCTGACGGTCGTAGACGTCGTCGATGTCACCGGTCTGGCCGGCGGCCTCGAGCTCGGCGAGGTAGTCCTGATACTCGTCCTGCGAGACGACCTTCACGTTGAAGAGCATCATCGAGTGGTACTGGCCGCAGAGCTCGGCGCACTTGCCGGCGAACTCGCCCTCCTTGGTGGGGATGAACGACCAGTAGTTGTCGCGCTCCGGGATCATGTCCTTCTTGTAGAGGAAGTCGATGATCCAGAAGGAGTGGATGACGTCGCGGGACTCGAGCTTCAGGGTGACCTTCTGGTTCACCGGGAGGACGAGCTCGGGGACCTCGTTGATGACATTGCCCTCGGCGTCCGTCTGCGCCTGGACGCCCATGGTCCAGACCGCGTCCGACGGGTCTTCGCAGTCGTTGCCGGTGTACTGGAAGTCCCACGCCCACTGCTTGCCGATGGCCGTGATGCAGACGTCGGGGTCCTCGTACTGCGTCTCGAGGATGGCCTGGTCCCGTGCAGTGAACGCGAAGAAGCCGAGCACCAGGATGACCGGCGCGATCGTGAAGAACATCTCGATCGGCATGTTGTAGCGCAGCTGCACCGGCAGGCCGGACTGGCCCTTGCGCCGGCGGTAGGCGATCGCGGCGAAGCCCATCAGCGCCCAGGTGATCACACCCACCGCCAGCACGACGATCCACGACGTGGTCCACAGACCGGCGATCATCGAGGTCTGGTTGGTCGCCTGACCACCTTCCTCGTCGAAGCCGGGGAGGAAGCCGTTCGCAGTGGTAGGGCTACACGCCGCCAGGGTGATCGCAGTGGCGATCCCCAGCGGAACGATGGCCCAACGGAGTCGGCGTTTGACGCGCACGGTGCACCTTTCGGGGACATGAAGGTCAGACTCATGCCAGTCTAGGGCAACCTCTCAAGCGATTCCGGCCAACCGCTCAGGTAGGCACGGCCGAAAGTGAGGGGCCCGGATGGATCAGTGGAAGCTGTCGCCGCAGGCGCAGCTGCCGGCGGCGTTGGGGTTGTCGATCGTGAAGCCCTGCTCGGAGATCGTGTCCTTGAAATCGATCTTCGCGCCGTCCAGGTACGGCACGGACATGTCGTCGACGATCACCTCGACGCCGTCGAAGTCGACTGTCTGGTCGCCATCGAGGTAGCGCTCGTCGAAGTAGAGCTGGTAGATGAGACCCGAACAGCCACCCGGCTGCACGGCGACGCGAAGACGCAGGTCGTCGCGGTTCTCCTGCTGCAGGAGGCTCTTCACCTTCGCGGCCGCGGCGTCGCTCAGGGCGACACCGTGCGCGGGCGTGGTCTCGGTGGTCGGCGTGGCGATGTCGGTCATGACTCTCCCCGGGTTCGGGCCACCAGTGCTCTTCAGGAGCGGGAGTGGCGTGCTCTGTCGATTCTACGCCGCGTCGCCGTCAGAGGACGGTCGCGTCGAGGCTTTCCAGGAGCAAAGCCTCGGAGACGAGTGCGTTGCGGAACGTATCGATGTGAAGCGACTCGTTGGGGCTGTGGGCACGCGCGTGCGGGTCCTCCACACCCGTGACCAGGATCTGCGCGGCGGGGAACTCGCGCACCAGGTCGGCGATGAAGGGGATCGAGCCACCCACACCGATGTCGACGGGATCGACGCCGTAGCCGGAGGCGAGTGCGGTGCGCGCCTGCGCCACCGCCCACCCCGTCGTGTCGACGAGGAACGGGTCGCCGAAGTCGACGTCACGGAAGGTGAGCTTCGCGCCGAACGGCGCGTGCTCGCGCAGGTGCGCCTCGATCGCCTCGAACGCCTCGCGTGCCTCCTGCCCCGGTGCGATCCGGCTGCTGATCACGACGGTCGTCTTCGGGGAGAGCGTGTTGGAGGCGTTGCGCACGCTCGGAGCATCGATGCCCGTCACCGTGATCGAGGGCTTGTTCCAGATGCGGCTGAGGATGGAATCCCGGCCGATCGGCGACACCTCCGCCGGGAGCCCCGCCTCATCGCGGAGGGTCTCCTCGGTGTAGGCGGGGGTTTCGGCGTCGCGATGCCGGAGCCCCGCCACCGCCACCGCGCCCTCCTCATCCCACAGGGAGTTCAGGAGGCGAACCGTCGCGAGCATCGCGTCGGGCACGGCGCCGCCGAACATGCCCGAGTGCGACGCGTGGTCGAGGGTCTCGATGTCGAGGGTGAACCGGACGTTGCCGCGCAGCGACACCGTCAGGGCAGGCGTCGTGGCATCCCAGTTGCCGGAATCGGCGACGACGATGACGTCGGCACGGAGGGCGTCGGCGTTGTCACTCAAGAACTGGGCGAAGGACGCGGAACCAGCCTCCTCCTCACCCTCGAAGAAGATGTTGACGCCGAGGTCGAAGTCCGATCCCAGCACCTCGGTGATCGCGCGCAGCGCGCCGACGTGCGCCATGATGCCCGCCTTGTCGTCGGCGGCACCCCGCCCGTAGATGCGACCGTCGCGGACCGTCGGCTCGAACGGCGGGGTCTCCCACAGCTCCTCGTCGCCCACCGGCTGCACGTCGTGGTGGGCGTACAGGAGGATCGTGGGGCGCCCGTTGCGGGCTGCGCGCGAAGCGAGCACGGCCGGCATGCCCTCTTCCCCCGTCTCGGCCACCGTCGCCGTCTTGATCTCGACGCGATCGAACAGGTCCAGACCGTCGAGCAGACCCTTCACGGCCTCAGCGCTGCGCTCGACCTCGCCACGGTCGAAACCGGGGAAGGCGATGGAGGGGATGCGCACGAGCGCGCCCAGGTCGGCGATGGCGGCGGGGACGGCGGCGAGACCGGCCTCGCGCACCGCCTCGGATCGGGGGGTGTCTGAGGTCATGCGGGTAATCTTATGGCGCACGCTTTCCCGACGATCCCGAGGACCCTCCCCCGTGGCCAAGACTCCGCCTCCCGCCGACACCGCACCCGACGCCCCGAGCGGCCCCGGGAAGAACCGCCCGACGCCCTCGCGCTCGGAACAGGAGGCCGCCCGGAAGCGACCCCTCGTCGCCAATACCAAGGAGGCCCGCGCACGCGCGAAGGCCGAGCTCGCCGCGCAGCGTGAGAAGGCACGCGTCGGCATGGCCAACGGTGAAGAGCGGTACCTCACTCCGCGCGATCGCGGGCCGCAGCGGCGCTTCGCGCGCGACTACACGGATGCCGGGTGGCACGCGGGCGAGCTGGTCATGCCGCTGCTGGTGCTCGTCATCCTGGTGGCACTGGTGCCGAACAACACGGTCGTCTTCTACGCCTACGTGGGCCTGTGGGCGTACATCCTGTTCGTCGTGGCCGACATGATCATCCTGAGCCGGAAGGTGAAGTCGCTCGCGAAGGACAAGTGGGGCGACCGGCGCGAGAAGGGCCTCGGCTGGTACGCCGCGATGCGTTCGGTGCAGATGCGTTTCATGCGCCTCCCCAAGCCGCAGGTGACCCGCGGACAGTACCCGTCCTGAACGGTTCATGACGAAGGGCCCGCACCTGATTGGTGCGGGCCCTTCGTCGTGCGGGGTCTACTTCACCATCTTCTTGTGGCTGTACTCGACCGTGATCGTCTTCGCGAAGAAATAGGAGTACTCGCCCGTCGCGGCGACGACGCCGAGCTTCGTCCCCGACTTCGGTACGGTGTACCAACCAGGCGACGTGTTGCCCTTCTTCATCGCCGTGACCTTTGCGGTCGGATCGGACACGGATCCGTACCCCCACACAGCCTGGCCGGATACTCCGGAAGCATTGAGGGTCATCTTCACCTTTACGGCGCCGAAAGCCTTCGCGCTCCGCACCGAGGCCGGAATGGTCGTCGACCCTTCCGCGATGAGCGACACCGCATCATCGCCGTAGTAGCCGTCGAAACCGATGCAGCCGAAGGTCACCTCGTCATACTGGCAATATCCCTGGCCGTACTCGTCCAACGGGGTGTAGGTCTTCAGGATCGATGAAGCCTTGTAGGTCTTCTTCGTTTTCGTCGACACAAGCTTGCCTTTCTTGACGGCGATCGTGGTGGACGCGGACTTCGTGGCGCCCTCCGGGCCCTTCAGGGCGACCTTCACCGTGTACGTGCCCGGAACGACCTTGCCGCCGACTTTGCCGTCCCACGTGGTGGACCAGGACTTGGTCGACGACAGCTTCCAGGTGCGCACCGTCTTGCTGCCTCGCACGATCTTCACCGTGCCGGTCGCGCCGATCGTCTTGCCGGTCGACGAGCTCGCCGAAACGGCGATCTTGGTGGCATCCAGGTAACCGTCCTTCGCGGGGTAGACCGTCCGCTGCGATGCGGAGACCTTCGTCGCGGTGACCGCGACGTTCCGGACGGTCAGCTTCGCGGACCCCTTCGAGGTGAGTCCCTGAGCGGTCGCGGTGAACGTGACCGTGCCCGCTCCCAGCGGGAGCGACGTGGCGGCGATCGTCACCTTCGCGTCGGCTCCGGCCGCCGAAGACACCTTCGAGGTGACCGTCTTCGATCCGACCTTCGCTGCCACGGAGCCGGTGAACGGCACGCGCTCGCCCGTTTCGTCACGTGCGTAGACGGTGGCGACGCTCGAACGAGCAGTCGCCTTCTTGTAGGTGTAGATGACACTGCGGCTGAGCGCGATGTTGGCGAACTGGGGCTGACCCGACCCGATCATCACCTTCGTCGACGTTGTCTCCCCGCCCTCCGGCGTGGCACGGAGCGCGAAGCCGCCCGGACGGACGACACCGTCGAGCGTCAGCGGAACCGTCGCCGTGAGCGCACCCTCGGTCAGGATGACCGGGTCGAGGACGCTGACGACGCTCTCATCGGCCGGGTCGACGAGCGACAGCGCGACCGTGGTCGGAGCGTCGGCCTCGACGGTGAACGACGTGGTGTCCCTGACACCGTCGCCGTTCGGCAGCGTCAAGATCCCCGGCTTGTTGACAACGACGTTCGCCGGCGTCGGTGTCGGCTCCGAATCATCGGCGACAGCAGCGGGCGCGCCCGTCAGAGAGATCGCGGCGATCGTCAGAAAGACGAAGGGCGCGACGAATGACTTCTTCATTGAGTTTTCCCATCCCCCAGTGGTGATGAGAGAACTCTAATGGCAACGGCGGAGCCGATGATGCCGCCTCGGCTCAGCGGCGCGGCGAACGGATCCGAGCGAGGTCACGATTGATGCGTCGGCCCCAGAACGGCCCCTCGTAGACGAAGGCGCTGTAGCCCTGCACGAGGTCCGCACCGGCGTCGATTCGTTCGACGACGTCGGATGCCGATTCCACACCACCCGCGGCGATGACGCAGAAACTCGCGGGCACGACGGCCCGCACGCGCCGCAGGACCTCGAGCGATCGCGCACGAAGCGGCGCACCGGACAGTCCCCCGGCGCCGAGGGCGGCAACGGCAGCGGCATCCGTCGTCAATCCGTCGCGAGAGATCGTCGTGTTCGTCGCGACGAGCCCCGCGAGTCCGACGTCGACGGCGAGCCGCGCGATCGCGTCGATCTCATCGTCGGAAAGGTCCGGCGCGATCTTCACGAGCAGCGGCGTGTCGCCCGCGGCGCGGTGCACCTCTTCCAGGAGCGGGCGAAGGGTCTCCGCAGCCTGGAGCCCCCGCAGGCCCGGCGTGTTCGGGGAGGAGACATTGACGACGAGGTAGTCGGCGACGGGGGCGACCAGGCGCGTGCTCGCCACATAGTCCGCCGTGGCGTCCGCGACGTCGACGATCCGCGACTTGCCGATGTTGACACCGAGGACCGGCCGCCGCCGGCGGTCGCGCATGCGCCGCAGTCGCTCCGCTGCCGCCGCGGCGCCGAGGTTGTTGAACCCCATGCGGTTGATCAGGGCCCGGTCGGCGACCAGACGGAACAAGCGAGGCTTCGGATTGCCGTCCTGCGCGATCGCCGTCACCGTGCCGACCTCGATGTGACCGAAGCCCAGGGCATGCAGGCCCAGCGCCCCCACGGCGTTCTTGTCGAACCCGGCCGCAATCCCGAAAGGCGACTCGAAGACCAGGCCAAGGGCCTCGGTCCGCAGCTCCGGCGCGGGGCGGGTGAATCGTCGCACGACGGCCGCGATCGGGCACACGCCGGCAGCGCGGATCACCGCCATGGCCAGATGGTGAGCGGTCTCGGGGTCGAAACGGCGGAGGACGAGATCGAAGAGGAGGCGATACATCGCCTCTCAGCCTAGAGCCGCAGCGGCCGTCCTCCAGGACGACTCATCACGCCTCGGTCGTGCCGCGATCGCCCACGTGGTCTGCCCGCAGCTGCGCGATCGCCGCATCGAAGTCCTCCAGCGTCTCGAATGCCTGGTAGACGCTTGCGAAACGGAGGAAGGCGATCTCGTCGAGCTCGCGGAGGGGGCCGAGGATCGCCAGGCCGATCTCGTTCGCGTCGATCTGGGAAACACCCGTCTGGCGCACCGACTCTTCGACGGCCTGGGCGAGGACGGCGAGGTCTGCCTCCGTCACGGGGCGCCCCTGGCACGCTTTCCGCACACCGGACATGACCTTCTCGCGGCTGAACGGCTCGATGACGCCGGAGCGCTTGATGACGTTCAGGCTCGCGGTCTCGACGGTCGTGAACCGGCCGCCGCACTTCGGGCACTGGCGACGGCGGCGGATGCTGAGGCCGTCATCGCTCGTACGGGAGTCGATCACACGGGAGTCGGAATGGCGACAGAACGGGCAGTGCATGGCAGACCAGATTACGCGTCGAAACGAGCGGTGACCGCTTCGCCGTGCGCGGGGAGCACCTCGGCAGACGACAGCGTGACGATCTCGTCGCGCACCGCGGCGAGGGCGTCGCGATCGTAGGTGATGACCTGCTGCGGACGAAGGAACGTGGACGCGGACAGTCCGGCCGCGTACCGTGCCTGGCCGCCCGTCGGCAGCACGTGGTTGCTCCCGGCGAGGTAGTCGCCGAGGCTCACGGGAGTCCACGGGCCCACAAAGACCGCACCGGCGTTGACGAAGTCATCCGGACGTGGGTCGGACACGTGCAGCTCGAGGTGTTCGGGAGCGTAGGCGTTGCTGAACGCCGTCGCCGTCTCGATGTCATCGACCAGGACGATCGCGGACTGCGGACCGGCCAGCGAGATCGCCACGCGATCGGCGTGCAGAGTGGCGCGCGCACGCACCTCGACTGCGGCACCGACGGCGCGGGCGAGCTGCTCGGATGCCGTGACGAGCACCGCCGCCGCCTGCTCGTCATGTTCCGCCTGGCTCACGAGATCCGCGGCGACGAGATCGGCGTCGGCGGACTCATCGGCGACGACGAGGATCTCGGTCGCCCCCGCTTCGGAGTCCGTTCCCACCATTCCCGCCACGACACGCTTGGCCAGGGCGACGAAGTTGTTGCCGGGACCGGAAATGACGTCCACCGGAGCGAGAGCGAGCTCCCCCACGCCGTGGGCGTACGCGCCGATCGCACCCGCCCCGCCCATCGCGTAGACCTCCGTCACGCCGAGCAGCTTCGCGGCGGCCAGGATCACCGGGTGGACACGTCCGCCGTGATCACGTTGCGGAGGAGAGGAGAGGGCGACCTCGGCGACGCCGGCGACCTGCGCCGGGACCACGTTCATGACGACGCTGGAGGGGTAGACGGCCTTTCCGCCCGGGACGTACACGCCGACGCGGCGGACCGGCCGCCAGCGCTGCTCGATGCGAGCGCCCGGCGCGACCTCGGTCACGATCGGGGCCGGGACCTGCGCAGCGGACGCGTGGCGCACCCGATCGATGGCCTTCTCGAGAGCGGCACGCACGCCGGCGTCGAGCGACGCTAGTGCCTCATCGAGGTGTGCCGCGGGAACCCGGATCTCGTGCCCGTCGACGCCGTCGAAGCGGGACGCCTGCTCACGCAGCGCGTCGGCGCCGCGAGCGGCGACGTCGGCGACGATCGCCGCCGCCGTCGCGAGTGCCTCATCACGTGCGGCGGCGGCACGTGGAACCGCAGCGAGCAGGTCGTCAGGTTCAACGGCGCGGCCGCGCAGATCGATCGTCCGGAGCATCCCTCCAGGTTACCGGCGGCTCAGCCGCGCGTGACGCCGGAGACGTCGGTGAGGTAGCCGATGCGACCGTCCTCGTGGCGCACGACGAAGCTGTCACCGCGATCCTCGATCACCAGCGCCCAGGCGGTCGGGCCGATGCGGAACAGCGGGATGCCGTTCTCGTCGACCACGTCGCGCTCGGCAGGTACGAGCGCCCAGAAGGCCTGGTGAGCGGGAGCGGCGATCGGAGCGGGCTCGTCGTCGTCGATGGGGTCGCCGAACGGGGCGGGCTCCGGGTCGACCGACGGCGCCGCCATCGTGTACCGCGCGTCCGAGACGGGTCGGGCGACGACCGGCCGTGCACGACGGGCGACACGGTGCGAGGTCGTCTCTGCCCGGTGCAGGAAGTCTTCGTGGAACGGCGGGATGAAGGGGGCCACCACGGTCAGCGCCACGGCGGCGAGGAAGAGGATCGCCTCGACCCAGACCACCCAGCTGCTGAGCCAGAAGCCGCTCGCGATGCCACGGGCGATGTTGCCCCACAGCCAGCCCACCCAGATGACGGCGCCGACAGAGAACGCGACCGAGGCGAACTGATCGATACCGAGCGACCCGACCCGGCGAATCCCGTCGGGCGAGAAACGGCGGAGCACGAGCAGGAACACCGCGACGGTGGGCGCTCCGATGGCGAGCACCCAGTCGATGCCCGCCGTCCAGACGGTGGGCCCGCCGAAGAAGCGGCTGAAGTCGTCCGCGACGTAGAGCGGGAAGAAGGAGAAGAGGAAGGCGAGCGCCCACACTCCGAGGAGTGACACCTCGCGGAGGGAGAACGGCCCGACCCCGTACTGCGGGGGCACGGCGTCCGCGCCCTCGTGGACGGTCGATTCGGCAGTCGACGGGAGCGGGTCCGCGTCGGCCGGCTCAGCAGCGCGGTAGGAGTCCGAGCCATCGGCATCCGACGCCGCCGCGACATCATCCGTGCCGTACACGGCGGTGGGCTCGTCCTCGCCGTAAACGACGGAGGTGTCGTCCTGACCGTAGACGGCGGTGGGCTCGTCTGCCGGCAGCGGCTCGAACGCCGCGGTCGGCTCGTCGCGCACAACCGTGTCACTGACGTCGTCCGCCGTGAACGCGGCATCCTCCGGGGTCTCGGGGTTCGTCTTCTCGTCGGTCACGATGCTCCTTCCGAATGGCGCCGGTGCACGCCGCCTGCGATCCTACCCCGCGAGGTGATGCGGTCAGCCGAGGCACTGCGGCCCGAGGAGGCCCTTCAGTTCGCCGTAGAGGTCGACCGTGACGTCGACCTGCGCGGGCACTTCGAAGACCTTCGCAACGCCGCCCCGGTGAAGCTTCAGCGTGACTTCCGTCGATCCCGGATGCCGGTTCAGAACAGCCGCGAGACCGGCGATCGTCGTCTCCGTCGCTCGATGCTCGGGCACCATCAGCACCAGGGGCCCGGACGCATCCACATTTCCGAGGTCGGGTGCGAAGGCGGACTGACCGTGGAGATTCCGACCGTCATCGCGCTGGGAGACCCGGCCGCGGACGACGAGGATCGCGTCGGCCTGGAGCATCGACTGGAACTCGGTATACGTCTTCCCCATGAACATGACCGTGACTTCGCCGTCGAAGTCCTCGACGGTGATCATGCCGTAGGGGTTGCCGCTCTGCTTCGCCACGCGATGCTGCACGCTCGTGACGAGCCCCGCGACGGTCACGATGTCGCCGTCGCCGATGTCTTCCGAGGCGAGAAGGTCGTGGATGGAGGTCGACGCGTGCTTGGCCAGCGGGATCTCGAGACCCGCGAGGGGGTGGTCCGACACGTAGAGGCCGAGCATCTCTCGCTCGAAGGCGAGCTTGTCCTTCTTCGTCCACTCCGGGCGCTCCGGCACGCGGGCGACCTGCTGCGGCTCGTCGTCGCCCCAGAGGCTGTCGAAGTCGAAGCCGACCTCGCCGTTCGCCTCGCGCCGCTTGTCGAGGACGGCCTGTTCGGTGGCATCCTCGTGGATCTCCATGAGGGCACGGCGGGTCGAGCCGAGCGAATCGAACGCGCCGGCTTTGATGAGCGACTCGACCGTGCGCTTGTTGGCGACGTGCGCGGGGACCTTCGACAGGAAGTCGTGGAAGCTCGAGTACTTCTCGGCCTCACGGGCCGCGACGATCCCGTCGACGACGTTCGCGCCGACGTTGCGGACGGCGCCCAGACCGAAGCGGATGTCTTCGCCGACGGCCGCGAAGAAGCGGATCGACTCCCCCACGTCGGGAGGCAGCACCTTGATGCCCATGCGACGGCACTCGTTGAGGTAGACGGCCATCTTGTCTTTGGAGTCGCCGACGCTCGTGAGCAGCGCCGCCATGTACTCGGCCGGGTAGTGGGCCTTGAGGTAGGCCGTCCAGTACGAGACGAGTCCGTAGGCGGCGGAGTGCGCTTTGTTGAACGCGTAGTCCGAGAACGGCAGCAGGATGTCCCAGAGCGCGGTGATCGCGCCCTCGCCGAACCCGCGTTCCTTCATGCCCCCGGAGAAGCCCTCGTACTGTTTGTCGAGCTCGGACTTCTTCTTCTTGCCCATGGCGCGCCGGAGGATGTCGGCCTGTCCGAGCGAGAACCCGGCGACCTTCTGGGCGATCGCCATGACCTGCTCCTGATAGATGATCAGGCCGTAGGTCGTGTCGAGGATGTCCTTCAGCGGTTCCTCGAGCTCAGGGTGGATCGGGGTGATCGGTTGAAGCCCGTTTTTGCGGAGCGCGTAGTTCGTGTGGGAGTTCGCGCCCATGGGGCCCGGGCGGTACAGGGCGATGACGGCCGAGATGTCCTCGAAGTTGTCAGGCTTCATCAACCGCAGGAGGGAGCGCATCGGGCCGCCGTCGAGCTGGAACACACCGAGGGTGTCGCCGCGCGTCAGCAGATCGTAGGCCGGTCTGTCATCGAGCGCGAGGTGCTCGAGGTCGAGTTCCTCACCGCGGTTGGTACGGATGTTGTCGAGGGCGTCGGAGATGATGGTGAGGTTTCGCAGCCCCAGGAAGTCCATCTTGATGAGCCCGAGCGTCTCGCACGACGGGTAGTCGAACTGCGTGACGATCTGACCGTCCTGCTCGCGACGCATGATCGGGATGATGTCGAGCAGCGGCTCGGACGACATGATGACGCCCGCCGCATGCACACCCCACTGGCGCTTGAGCCCTTCGAGGCCCCGCGCGCGCTCGAACACGGTCTTGGCTTCGGGGTCGGTGTCGATGAGGGCACGGAACTCGCTCGCCTCTTTGTACCGCTTGTGCTCGGGGTCGAACATGCCGCCGAGCTCCATGTCCTTGCCCATGACGGGCGGGGGCATGGCCTTGGTGAGCCGCTCCCCCATGCTGAACGGGAACCCGAGCACGCGGCCGGCGTCCTTCAGCGCCTGCTTCGACTTGATCGTGCCGTAGGTGACGATCTGGGCGACGCGCTCAGAGCCGTACTTCTCGGTGACGTAGTCGATGACCTCACCACGGCGCCGGTCGTCGAAGTCGACGTCGAAGTCGGGCATCGAGACGCGGTCGGGGTTGAGGAAGCGTTCGAAGATGAGCCCGTGCTCGAGCGGGTCGAGGTCGGTGATCTTCATCGCGTAGGCGACCATCGAACCGGCACCGGAGCCTCGGCCGGGGCCGACGCGGATGCCGTGGTCCTTGGCCCAGTTGATGAAGTCGGCCACCACGAGGAAGTACCCGGGGAACCCCATCTGGAGGATGATCCCGGTCTCGTACTCGGCCTGCTTGCGCACCTTGTCGGGGATGCCACCGGGATACCGGTAGTGGAGGCCGGCCTCGACCTCCTTGATGAGCCAGCTGTCCTCGGTCTCGCCGTCGGGCACGGGGAATCGCGGCATGTAGTTGGCGGAGGTGTTGAACTCGACCTCGCACCGCTCGGCGATGAGGAGGGTGTTGTCACAGGCCTCGGGGTGATCGCGGAACAGCTGCCGCATCTCCTGTGCCGTCTTGATGTAGTAGCCGTCGCCGTCGAACTTGAAGCGGTTGGGATCGTCCAGCGTCGACCCGGACTGCACACACAGGAGCGCTTCGTGCGCGTCGGCTTCGTGCTGATGCGTGTAGTGCGAGTCGTTCGTGGCGACCAGGGGGATCTGAAGATCCTTCGCGAGGCGGATGAGATCGCTCATCACCCGGCGCTCGATGGGCAGCCCGTGGTCCATGATCTCGGCGAAGTAGTTCTCCTTGCCGAAGATGTCCTGGAACTCCGCGGCCGCCGCACGCGCCGCCTCGTACTGGCCGAGCCGGAGTCGGGTCTGCACCTCACCCGAGGGGCATCCGGTCGTCGCGATAAGTCCCTTCCCGTAGGTCTGGAGCAGCTCTCGGTCCATGCGGGGCTTGAAGTAGTAACCCTCCATGCTCGAGCGCGAACTCAGCCGGAACAGGTTGTGCATGCCCTCGGTGGTCTGGCTCCACATGGTCATGTGGGTGTAGGCGCCCGAACCCGAGACGTCGTCGCTCTTCTGGTCGGGCGAACCCCACTGCACGCGCGACTTGTCGCTGCGGTGAGTACCGGGCGTCACGTAGGCCTCGAGCCCGATGATCGGCTTCACCCCGGCGTTCCGGGCGGCGTTGTAGAACTCGAACGCCGCGAACGTGTTCCCGTGATCGGTGACGGCGATCGCCGGCATCCCATAATCGGCCGCCGCCTGCGTCATGGCGTTGATCTTGGCCGCACCGTCGAGCATCGAGTACTCGCTGTGCACGTGCAGATGGACGAAGGAATCGGATGCCACCTCTCGAGTCTACGAAGGGGTCGGACATCGCCGACCCGGATCGCCGTAGGTCGGACCAGGTCGCCTCAGGTTCACCCTCAGGGTGAGCATCGATGGGGAACCTAGGCTGGGTCCATGGCCACTCCCAATTTCGTCCTCACCCTGCGCGAGAAGATCGGCACGGATCCCCTGCCCCTGGTCGGTGTGACGGCGATCGTCTTCAAGGACGAGAAGGTTCTGATCGGCCGTCGAGCCGACAACGGCGCATGGCAGCCCGTCTCCGGCATCATCGACCCCGGTGAGGAACCCGCCGATGCGGCCGTCCGGGAATGCCGCGAGGAGGCAGGCATCGAGGTGCGCGTCACGCGGCTCGCCCACGTGCAGCAGGTCCCGCGCGTCGTGTACGCGAACGGCGACCAGGTCGACTACCTCGACCTCGTATTCCGCTGCGACTGGGTGGCGGGCGAACCCCACCCCGCCGACGGCGAATTGACCGAGGTCGGGTGGTACGGCCTCGGCGAGCTGGTGGAGGTCGACCAGACCCACGTGCGGAAGATCGCCCTCGCCATCGCGGAAGACGATCCCGCGTCCTTCCACGGCGGCCGGTGACCGCCACGCGGCTCAGTCGCCGCGGAGGATGCCGAGCGCGTGCGCGAGGTCAGGAGCGTACTCGGACGTGAAGGTCACCCACTCGCCGCTCGCGGGGTGCGCGAAGGACAGCTCCCGGGCGTGGAGCCACTGACGGCTGAGCCCGAGACGCGCAGCTTGCGTGGGATCGGCCCCGTAGAGCGGATCTCCAACGCACGGGTGCCGGTGGGCTGCCATGTGCACGCGGATCTGGTGGGTTCGCCCCGTCTCGAGATGCACCTCGAGCAGTGAGGCGCCCGGGAACGCCTCAATCGTCTCGTAGTGCGTCACCGAGTCCTTCCCCGACGGCGTGACCGCGAACTTCCACGAGTGGTTCGGGTGCCGGCCGATCGGTGCGTCGATCGTGCCTGAGAGCGGATCGGGATGGCCCTGGACCACGGTGTGGTAGATCTTGTCGACCTCGCGCTCCTTGAACGCGCGCTTCAGGGCGACGTAGGCGCGCTCGGTCTTCGCCACCGCCATGAGGCCGCTGGTGCCCACGTCGAGGCGATGCACCACACCCTGACGCTCGGCCGCCCCGGAGGTGGCGATGCGGAAGCCGGCCGCCGCCAGAGCGCCGACGACGGTGGGTCCTTCCCAACCGAGGGACGGATGCGCGGCCACGCCCGCCGGCTTGTCGACCACGACGATCTCGTCGTCGTCGTGGACGATCCCGAGGTCGGGGACGGCGATCGGAACGATCTCCGGTCCGCGGCGGTCTTCCCATTCCACGCTGAGCCATCCGCCCGCGACGAGTTTGTCGGACTTGCCGAGGACGCGGCCGTCCTGAGCCACCCCACCGCTTTCGGCGACCTCGGCGGCGAAGGTCCGTGAGAAGCCGAGGAGCTTGGCGAGAGCGGCATCCACCCGGACGCCGTCCAAGCCGTCGGGGACGGGAAGGCTGCGCGACTCCATGTCAGGGAGCCGAATCCGGGTCGGCGGTCGCCGCCGGCGCCTGCTCGGTGTCGTCCTTCTCCCGAGATCCATCGAATCGGATGCCGAGCAGGACGAGAAGCGCGACGCTGATCATCATCGTGACGATGAACATGTCGGCGACGTTGTAGATCGCCGACGGGAAACCGAGCCACAGCCACGGCGTGTGGATGAAGTCCACGACGTGACCGGTCAGGAACCCCGGCGGACGCAGCAACCGGTCGGTGAGGTTGCCCAGGATGCCGCCGAGCAGCAGTCCGAGGACGATCGACCACGACCGCGTGCGGACCCGGCTGACCGCGAGGAAGACGATCACGAGAGCGGCGGCCATGAGGACGAGGGTGAAGACCCACGTGACTCCCTCGCCGAGGGAGAAGGCGGCACCGGGGTTGAACGTCAGGAACAGCTGGAGGGCGTCGCCGAGCACCGGGACCGCCTGCTTCTCGGGCAGGTTCTCCAGCGCAAGGTACTTGGTGAACTGATCAGCGGCCAGCACCAGCACCGCGAGGATCGCGATGGTGGTGCCGGCCGCTGCAGCGTGCAGAGTCGTCCGGCGAGCGGACGTACGGCTCGACAAGGTGCGAGGCGTCAGGAAGCCGAGATCGGCGTTGCGCCGGAGGTGCCGGCCACGTCGAGGTCGCGCAGCTTCTCCTCGATGAAGCCGCGCAGCTGGACGCGGTAGTCACGCTCGAACTGACGCAGCTCGCTGATGCGAGCTTCGAGGGTTCCGCGCTCGCTCTCGAGGCGGGTCATCTCGTCGCGGGCCTTGGTGCGCGCGTCGTTGAGAATGGTGTCGGCCTCGGTCTGCGCCTCGGAGATGAGCTTCTCCTTCTGCGCCTTACCCTCGGCGACGTGCTCGTCGTGGAGGCGCTGAGCGAGCTCGATGATGCCGGCGGACGCGGCAGCGGGCGCTGCGGACGTGGGAGCCTCGGCGGCGGGCTCCGCGGCGGGAACCTCGCTGACGACCGGTTCCGGTTCCGGCTCGGCGGCGGGCGTGGGAGCCTCGGCCGGGGTCTCACCGGACTCGTACGCGGCGAGCTTCGCCTTGAGCTCCTCGTTCTCGGCGATGGTCTTGCGCCACTCGACGACGATCTCGTCGAGGAAGTCGTCGACCTCGTCCGGGTCGAAGCCCTCCTTGAAGCGGACGTGCTGGAACTGCTTCGTGACGACGTCTTCAGGAGTCAAAGGCATGTGTCTTTCCTCTTTCTGGGCTCTGGAGGCGGGCCGGTCAGTGACTGACCCGCGAGGCGCGAGCCGTACCCCGCCAGCATAGTCCGACGAGGTGACGGGTGCGACGACGGGTCAGAGGGCGCTGAGCGCCTGGGTGATCGACAGCAGCACGAAGCAGCTGAGCATGGTGAGCGGGAATCCGAGGTCGAGCGCGATCGGTCCGATCCGCAGCGGCGGAATGAACCGACGGAAGAATCTCAGGGGCGGGTCCGTCACCGTGAAGACGACTTCGGCGACCACGAGCATGCCGCCTCGGGGACGCCACTCCCGGTTGAACATCGGGATGTACTCGAGGATCAGACGTGCCAGGAGGAACAGCACATAGATCAGGACCAGCGTGTTGAGGATCCCGGCGATGAGGCCGATGATCGACACGACGTCAGTGCGTGAACGGGGTGGAGTCGGCGTCGCCCGAGGCGATGGCTCCCTCACCCGAGACCGCGACGTTCTCCGGCGACAGCAGGAAGACCTTGCTCGTCACACGCTCGATGCGGCCGTACAGGCCGAGCGACAGACCGCTGGCGAAGTCGATGAGACGGCGCGCGTCGGCATCGCTCATCTGCGAGAGGTTGATGATGATCGGGATGCCGTCGCGGAAGTTCTCGGCGATGGACTGAGCATCGCGGTACTGCTTCGGGTGGACGGTGACGATCTCGCTGATCGCGGACGGCGCGGGCTGGCGCACGACGGCGGGACGGTGGATCGGAGTCACCGGAGCGGTCTTGTTCTCCACCTGCTTCTCGCGGCGCGGAGCCTGCTCCTCGTAGACCTCTTCCTCATCGGCGAGGCCCAGGTACACCATGGTCTTCTTGAGCGGGTTCGACATCGCATCCTCCGTTTGCTCGTCTGTGTCGAGGCTAACCGTGTGTCGGCCTCGGGCCGGTGATTGCCGAGCCGATCCGCAGGTGTGTCGCGCCTGCGGCGATCGCCTCGACGAAGTCGCCGGTCATGCCGGCGGAGATCCAGGTGGCGTCGGGGTCCACGCCGCGCACAACGGCCGAGGATTCAGCCAGGCGGGCGAACGCCGATGCGGGCGCCTCATCGAGCGGAGCGACGCCCATGACGCCTCGGAGTCGCAGCGACGGGCACTGCGCGCGCACGTGCTGGGCGAGAGCCTCGACATCGACGGGTGCGACCCCGCCGCGGCCCGTGTCCGTCGTCAGGTTCACCTGCAGGAGCACGTCCAGCGGCTCGGCGTCGCCCTCGGGAGCCGCCGCGTGGAGGGCGTCGGCGAGGCGGACGCGGTCGACGGAATGGACGACGTCCGCCACCGCACGGATCGCCCGCGCCTTGTTCGTCTGAGCCTGGCCGATGAAGTGCCAGCGCAGGGGTCCGTCGCCGTAGGCCGCGCGCTTGGCCGTCGCCTCTTGCTGACGGTTCTCCCCCACGTCGGTCACGCCGAGGGCGGCGAGCTCCTCGACGAGATCCACCGGGTGGAACTTCGTGACGACGATCCGTGTCAGCTCCGACGAATCGCGGCCCGCCGCTCGAGCGGCATCCGAGATGCGCGCATCGATGTCGGCGAGCCGCGATCGAAGGTTCACGTGAGGTCGCGCCCGACTTACTTCAGGAAATCGGGGATGTCGAGGTCGTCGTCGCCGAACGCCGAGTCGTAGTCGTTGTTCGACACGGGCGCCGACACCGACACCGACTCCTTCGAGGACGCGGACTCCGCTGCCGCCAGATCGCGCGCGACCGTGTCGGCGGGAAGCGGAGGCAGGACGGGAGCGGACGCCGGCCGGGTCGCCGTGATGGGCTCGACCTTGGCCGAGGGCTCACCGCCGTCGAAGCCGGCCGCGATCACGGTGACCCGCACCTCGTCGCCGAGGGTGTCGTCGATCACCGTTCCGAAGATGATGTTGGCCTCGGGGTGCGCGGCCTCCTTGACCAGCTGCGCGGCATCGTTGATCTCGAAGATGCCCAGGTTCGATCCACCCTGGATCGACAGCAGCACGCCGTGCGCGCCCTCGATCGACGCCTCGAGCAGCGGCGACTCGACAGCGAGCTCCGCCGCCTTGATCGCGCGATCCGCGCCGCGAGCCGAGCCGATGCCCATCAGCGCCGATCCGGCGCCCTGCATGACGGACTTCACGTCGGCGAAGTCGAGGTTGATGAGACCCGGCGTCGTGATGAGGTCGGTGATGCCCTGCACACCGGCGAGGAGCACCTGGTCAGCCGTGGCGAACGCCTCGATCATCGAGATGCCGCGGTCGCTGATCTCGAGGAGCCGGTCGTTCGGGACGACGATGAGGGTGTCGACCTCTTCCTTCAGCTTGGAGACACCGGACTCCGCCTGCGTCTGGCGCCGGCGTCCCTCGAAGGAGAAGGGCTTCGTCACCACACCGATGGTGAGCGCGCCGATCGACTTCGCGATGCGCGCGACGACGGGGGCGCCACCGGTGCCGGTGCCACCACCCTCACCGGCGGTCACGAAGACCATGTCGGCGCCCGCAAGGGCCTCCTCGATCTCCTCGGCGTGGTCCTCCGCCGCACGGCGACCCACCTCGGGGTCGGCTCCGGCGCCGAGTCCACGCGTGAGCTCGCGGCCCACGTCGAGCTTGATGTCGGCGTCGCTCATCAGCAGCGCCTGCGCGTCGGTGTTGACCGCGATGAACTCCACGCCGCGAAGGCCGAGCTCGATCATGCGGTTGACGGCGTTGACACCGCCACCGCCCACGCCAACGACCTTGATCACTGCAAGGTAGTTCTGGTTCTGGCTCACGCCGGCCTCCGTATCGTCCCGAACCTCAAGTGCAAACCTTCAACCTCAACCAGAGGTTTAAAGAATTGCCGAGTATGCAATTCCTGATTCCGAAAGTAGGCGCGCGAGACAGCGGTGAGCGCAACACGCTGGGCGTGTCGTCAGATCGAGTCCGAAGTCAGCGGATGACGACCGCACCGGGCGACGAGATGTCGTACAGATCGACCTTCGACGGCGGGTTGGCGGCCATCGCTGCGCGCAGCACGACCGCCTTCTCGGCGGAGTCCTCCGCGCCGCCCCACAGCACGTCCGCACCCTCGATCGTGAGCGTCACGTCGTTCGGGGTGGTCGCCGAGACGGCGCGCACCTGCGTGCGCAGATCCTCCGGGAGCGCGCGGTAGACAGCCCCCACGGCGGCGAACGCGCGGGACCCGGCACCACCGGTCACCGTGAGAGCCGGGTACCCCTCCGGCGCGTCCTTCGTCGTCGCCAGCGCGACGCCGGCGGCATCCACCAGAGTGTGCCCTGCCTTCGACGACAGCGAGCCGATGGGCGTCCGCTCCACGATGCGCACGACCAGCTCCTGCGGCGGGCGCGCCTCGATCGTGTACGTCTCGACCAGGGGGAACGTCACGAGCGCCGCCTTGACGTCGCTCGAGTCGACGAGGGCCAGGGGCGTGCCCAGCTGCCCCGAGAGAGCGTTCTCGACCACCGCGGGGTCGAGCTTCTCGGCGCCGACGACGGTGATCGTCGACACGGCGAACACCGGGCTGTACGCGAGCGCAACCGCACCGACAGCGACGACGAGCACTGCGCCCACCGCCGCGAGCCAGGCGTTCCGCCGTCGCCGCTGGCGCGCCGTGAAGCGCCGGATCTCGCGGCGAAGCGCCCTCCTGCGCGCGCGGGCGGCGGCCCAGACGTCGCGAACGCCCAGCGGACGATCGGATGCCGCGTCGTCAGGCTCGGGATCCTCGCCGTCGAGCGGGTCGCTCTTCTCCGCCTGCCGCTCCCCCGCGATCAGCGGGAGCACCGGGGCGATCGGCCCCGACGCACCCGCATCGGCCGGAACCGCCTCCGTCGAGGCGTCGTCGTCGGGCGCGACCGGCGAGGGCGCCGGCGTCGACGGGCGACCGGCCGACGGAGTCGACGGCAGCGGAGACGGCCGTCGCATCCCTACCGCTCCGACCCGAGGGCCTCGAGCACCTGGGGAATGATGCGATAGACGTCGCCGCAGCCGAGGGTGATGACGTAGTCCCCTTCCTGGGCGACCGATGCCGTGTACTCGGCGGCATCCTGCCAATCGGCGACGAAGTGCACACGATCAGGGTCGGCGAACGCTCCACTGACCAGCTCACCGGTGACACCCGGCACCGGGTCCTCACGCGCGCCGTACACATCGAGGACGACCGTGTGGTCGGCGAGGGTCTCGAGCACCTCCGCGAACTCCCGGTACATCGCCTGCGTGCGCGAGTAGGTGTGCGGCTGGTGGAGCGCGATGATGCGGCCATCGCCCACCACGGTCCGCGCTGCGGAGAGGGCGGCGGCGACCTCGGTGGGGTGGTGCGCGTAGTCGTCGTACACGCTGACGCCGGAGCGGATGCCGTGCAGCTCGAAGCGGCGGACCGTGCCGCCGAACTCCTCGACCGCACGCACGGCCGGCTCGAGGTCGTATCCGAGGGTGATCAGGACGGCGACGGCGCCCGCGGCGTTGATCGCGTTATGCGCGCCCGGAACGGCGAGTCGGCCGGTGGCGGTGTCACCGGCGTAGTGGAGCGTGAAGGAGACCGGCCCGTCGGTCGCGATGTCCGAGACACGCAGGTCGGCGTCCTCCGCACGACCGAACGTCACCACCTGAGCGTGCGACAGCGCCGCCGTGACCTCGCGCGCACCCGGGTCGTCGGCGGAGATCACGACGGCCTCGGAGGCGGCATCCGCGAACCGGACGAAGCCGTCGTAGAAGGCCTCGCGCGACCCCCAGTGGTCGAGGTGGTCGGGGTCGACGTTCGTGATGAGGGCGACGGCGGTGTCGTAGAGCAGGAAGGACCCGTCGGACTCGTCCGCCTCGATGACGACGATGTCGTCGGAGCCGGTGCCGCTCGAGACGCCGAGGGCGGCGATGACTCCCCCGTTGACGAAGGTCGGGTCTGCGCCGGCCGCGCGCAGGGCCGTGACGATCATGCCGGTCGACGTCGTCTTGCCGTGGGCGCCCGCGACGCTCACCAGGCGACGGCCGCCGATCAGCCAGTGCAGAGCCTGCGAGCGGTGCAGCACGGGGATGCCGCGCTCCTTCGCCAGCAGGTACTCCGGGTTCTCGGGCCAGATCGCGCCGGTGAACACGATCGCATCGACGTCGTCGGGCAGATTCTCGGCGGCGTGGCCGACGTGCACCGTCGCGCCGCGCGCGGCGACAGCCTGCATGGCGGCACTGTCGGAGCGGTCCGATCCTGAGACGCGGATGCCGCGATCGAGGAACATCCCGGCGAGGCCGGACATGCCCGACCCGCCGATCCCGATGAAGTGGGCGGCGGTGATGTGCTCCGGAATCGGGAGCGTGAGATCGGGTCGAATCATGGCCCGTCAAGTCTAGATCGCGGGCCCTGGGCGGCGGCTGCGGCGCGCTGGACGCCTCAGCGCGCCAGCGCGCGATCGATCAGGGCCAGCACGTTCTCGCTCCCCGTGCGGGTGCCGACCTCGGATGCCGCCGCTCGCATGCGCGTGAGCGCGGCGGCATCCCGAAGCAGGGGCGCGATCTCGGTCCGGATCCGGTCTTCGGTGAACTCGCCGTCCGGGATCAGGAGGGCCGCGCCCGCCTGCACGGCGGAGGTCGCATTGAGCGCCTGCTCGCCGTTGCCGACGGCGTAGGGAACGTAGACCGCGGGGATGCCGAGGGCGCTGATCTCGCTCACCGTCGCGGCTCCCGAGCGCGAGACGATGGCGTCGGCGAGGGCGAAGGCGAGGTCCATGCGGTCGATGTAGGGCACGACGCGGTACGCCGGATCGCCGGGGTCGACTGCCTCGTTGCGCTCTCCCACCGCGTGAAGGATCTGCCATCCGGCATCCACCACCGACCGCCACCCGCCCGCGAACGCGCGATTGAGGCGCAGCGCACCGAGGGATCCGCCGAAGACCAGCAGCACCGGCCGGGCGGGGTCCAGGCCGAACGCGGCGGCGGCCTCGACGCGCAGTGCATCGCGGTCGAGGTTCACGATCTCGGGTCGCAGCGGCATCCCGACGACCTCGGCGCCGCGGAGGGGCGTCCCCTCGAAAGCGACTCCGGATGCCGCAGCGCGGCGTGCGCCCAGGATGTTGGCCAGCCCGGGCTTGGCGTTCGCCTCGTGGACGACGTACGGCACGCCCGTCCGGCGCGCCGCGACGTAGGCCGGCGCCGAGGCGTACCCACCGAAGCCGACGACGACGTCGACCGCGCGCTCGCGGATGTGAGAGCGCACCTGACCGATGGCGCGCGTGAACCGGGCCGGGAAGCGGAGGGCCGCACTGTTCGGCCGACGGGGGAAGGGGACCTTGTCGACGATCAGCAGTTCGTAGCCGCGCAGCGGGACGAGGCGGGCTTCGAGGCCTTCCTTCGTGCCGAGCACCAGCACCGTCGCCTCGGGCTCGCGCGCACGGATCGCATCGGCCACGGCGAGCAGGGGATTCACGTGGCCCGCGGTGCCACCGCCGGCCAGAAGGTACGTCGTCACCGGATCGAGCCTACCGGCGGGGCTCGGCGACGACCGGATGCGAACTCGGCAGAGTGCGTGCGAAGGCGAGGAGCACGCCGCACGCCATGAGGACCGACACGAGCGACGTGCCACCCTGCGACATGAACGGCAGGGGAACGCCGAGAACGGGGAAGACGCGGAGCACGACGCCGATGTTGATGAGCGCCTGACCGACGATCCAGACCGTGATGCCGCCGGCTGCGATGCGGATGAACGGGTCGTGCGTCTTGCGGATGACGTGGAACGCGCCGATGGCGAAGAGCGTGAACAGGGCGAGCACGACGACGCAGCCGATGAGGCCGAGCTCCTCCCCCACGATGGAGAAGATGTAGTCGTGCGCGGCCGCGGGCAGCCACGCGTACTTTTCGCGCGAATTTCCGAGCCCCAGGCCGAAGACTCCCCCGCTGGCGAGGCCCCAGATGCCGTGCAGCGGCTGGTAGCAGGTCGTCAGGTACTCGTCGATGCAGTTCGGGTTCAGGAAGCTCGTGATGCGCGCCATGCGGTTGGGGCTAGAGATGGCGAGGAAGGCCACGATCCCCGCGGCGACGACGGCGGGGATGACGAAGACGCGGAGCTTCACGCCGGAGAAGAACAGTGCTCCCAGCAGGATGAGCACGAGGATCATCGCGGTGCCGAGGTCGTGGCCGGCGACGACGGATCCGATGACGATTGCGGAGACGGGCACCACGGGGATGAAGACGTGCCGCCACAGCCCGAGGAGGGTGTGCTTGCGGTAGAGCACATATCCCAGCCACAGCGCGAAGGCGAGCTTCAGGAACTCGGACGGCTGGGCCTGGACACCGGCGATCGCGATCCAGTTGCGGTTGCCGTCGAACTCGTACCCCAGCGGGGTGAACACGAGCAGCTGCAGCCCCAGCGCGCCGATCAGCGCGATCCACGAGATGCGCTTCCAGAACTGCACGGGAAGTCGACTGAAGACGAGCATGAGCGGGATGCCGACGATCGCGAACATCGCCTGCTTCATCACCGTCTGGAACGGTCCGTCCTCGGCGCTGGCCGACGTGGCCATGGTCGCCGACAGCACCATGACGAGTCCGAAGACGGTCAGCAGGAGCGCTGTCGAGGTGATGAGGAGGAACTCGCTCGGGACCGGGGTGAAGACCCGTCCGAGGCTCACCCTCGCGGTGAAGCCGCGTCCCGGGTCAGCGGAGTCCGCCGGAAGGGGACGGTCGGTCGTCGAGGTCACCGGCATCCCTTCCGTGTCCGTCGCGGTCGATCCGCTCGTTCACTGCGACCGCGAACCGCCGGCCGCGGTCCGAGTACGACGCGAACTGGTCGAACGACGCCGCAGCCGGAGCGAGGAGGACCACGTCTCCGTCACGGGCGACGTCCGCCGCCAGCGCGACGACCTCGGTCATGACATCTTCAGTGTGAGCGTGATCGACCTCGAACAGCGGGACCGAGGGCGCGTGTCGCGCGAACGCCGCGCGGACCGCGTCTCGCTCGACGCCGATGACGATCGCCGCCTTCACCGCGGGCCCCCGCGCAGCGACGAGGTCGCCGATGTCGACGCCCTTGAGCTGTCCGCCGACGACCCAGATCGCGCCGGGATACGCGGTGAGGGAGGATGCCGCGGCGTGCGGGTTCGTCGCCTTCGAGTCATCGACCCAGGTGACACCGGCGGCGACGGCGACGACCTCGATGCGGTGCGGGTCGAGGCGGAAGCCCCGCAGCGCATCGCGGATCGCGGCGGGCGCGACGTCGAGAGAGCGGGCCAGCGCCGCGGCAGCCAGGATGTTCGCGACCACGTGCGGCGCCGTGAGACCGGCGGCCGCGAGTTCGTCGAGGGTGGTCAGCTCGAGGGCGTTCGTGCGACGCTCGTCGAGGAACGCCCGGTCGACGAGGATGTCGTCCACCAGGCCGAGGTCGCTCGGGCCGGGCACACCGAGGTCGAAGCCGATGGCGCGGCATCCGTCGACCACTTCGGCGTCTTCGACCATCGCCTGGGTCGCGAGGTCGCTCTTGTTGTAGACGCACGCGACACGCGTGTTGTCGTAGACCTGCGCCTTCGCATCGCGGTACGCGTCGAACGAGCCGTGCCACTCGAGGTGGTCCTCGGCGAGGTTGAGGCACACGCTCGCGTGCGGTGACAGGCGGTCGGGTCCGGACTGCAGTCCGAGGTACCAGAGCTGGTGGCTGGATACCTCGACGACCAGGACGTCGAAGCCTTCCGGGTCACGGACCGCGTCGAGAACGGGAACGCCGATGTTGCCGCAGGGCGCGGCGCGCAGGCCGCCGGCGACGAGCATGGTGGCGGTGAGCTGCGTCGTGGTCGTCTTGCCGTTGGTGCCGGTGATGAGCACCCAGTCGGCGGGGCTGCCGTCCGCGCGGAGCACTTTGTCGCGGACGCGCCACGCCAGCTCGATGTCGCCCCAGAGGGCGATGCCCTCGCTCTGCGCCCAGGCGACGACGGGGTGGTGCGGAGCGAAGCCGGGCGAGGCGATGACGACCTCGGGCGCGAAGTCGATGAGAGCCGCCGGCACCGTGTCGAGCGGGCCCTCGGCGAGGCCGACGCCGATCACGGGCAGAAGCCGCGCGTATTCCTCCGACGCGTTCTCGGTGACGACGAGAACCTCGGCGCCGAGTTCGGCCAGGGTGTCGGCCACGGAGAAGCCGGTGACGGAGAGACCGAGCACGGCTACCCGCAATCCCTTCCAGTCCGCGTGCCAGCTGGTGAGGGTGTCGAGCGGGGCGCTCACATCGCCGCCAGCCACGCGACGTAGAACATTCCGACGCCGAACACCGCGAGGATGCCGGCGATCACCCACATCCGCACGACGATCGTGATCTCGGGCCAGCCGCGCATCTCGAGGTGGTGGTGGAACGGACTCATCAGGAACAGGCGCTTCCCGCCCGTGGCCTTGAAGTAGTACCGCTGCAGGATCACGGATGCCGGAGCGATGATGAACACGCCGGCGATGATGACCGCGAGGATCTGCGTCCGGCTCAGGACGGCCATCGCGACGACGACGCCGCCGATCGCCATAGAGCCGACGTCGCCCATGAAGATCTTGGCCTTGGGGGCGTTCCACCACAGGAAGCCGACCAGCGCGCCGACGAAGGACGCGGCGATGATCGTCAGGCCCATCGGGTCCCGCGTGTCGTAGCACGCGTTCGTGTACTCGGCGACGAGAGCCGTCGAGTGGCAGCGCTGCTGCAGCTGCCAGAACGTCACGAGGCTGTAGGCCGAGACCGTGAAGATCCCGGCGCCCGTGGCGAGACCGTCGAGGCCGTCGGTGAGGTTCGTCGCGTTCGACCAGGCGACCGCCTGGAAGGAGATCCAGGCGAGATAGAGGATCCATCCGGCGACGGCGCCGAGCGCCATGAACGAGAGCGTGGGGATGTCGCGGAAGAAGGAGATGTACGCCGAACCGGGCGTCTCACCGTATGCGTTCGGGAAGTTCAGCGCCATGATCCCGAACGGCACGGCGACGGCGACCTGGCCCACGATCTTGCGCCAGCCCGACAGACCCAGGCTGCGCTGCTGGCGCACCTTCATGTAGTCGTCGATGAAGCCGATGGCGCCGAGGCCGACCATCATCCACAGGACCAGCAGCGCCGAGACGGTCGGCGGGGTGCCACCGAAGACGGTGCCGGCGAAGAAGCCGACCACCGTGCCGAGGATGAAGACGATGCCGCCCATCGTCGGGGTGCCCCGCTTCGTGTGGTGGCTCGGGTTGTGCGCGTCTTCGGGGGTGCGGATGACCTGCCCCCAGCCGATCCGCTGGAACAAGCGGATGAACAGTGGGGTCAGGAACAGGGTGAACGCCAACGAGATCGTCGCAGCGGCAAGCAGAGATCTCACGAGAACGATTCTCCCAGACGATCGCCGAGGAACCGGAGCCCGGCCGAGTTGGACGACTTCACCAGCACACGATCGCCGTCGCGCAGTTCCCCCCGCAGGTAGTCGAACGCCTCGTCGGCGGTCTCGAAGAACACCGCTTCGCCGTCCCACGAGCCTTCGCTGATCGCGGCGAGGTAGAGCCGGCGCGCGGCGGAGCCGATCACGACGATGCGCTCGTAGCGCAGGCGCACGGCTTGGAGTCCGACGCGGTCGTGCTCCTCCCCTGCCTGCTCGCCGAGCTCGCTCATCGCACCGAGCACGGCGACCTTGCGCTGGCCGGGCTCGGTGATCTGCGCGACCGTGCGCAGCGCGGCGGACATCGAGTCGGGGCTCGCGTTGTAGGCGTCGTTGATGATCCGCACGCGGTCGCTGCCGAGCGGCTGCATGCGCCACCGCTCCGCGATCTCGACGGTCTCGAGGCGAGCGACGGCGTCCGCGGTGGACACGCCCAGCACACCGGCGATGGTCACGGCCGCGAGGGCGTTCATGACGTGATGCTCACCGAGCACGCGAAGACGCAGCGGGAAGCGCTCGCCTCCGACGACGATCGTGCAGACGGTTCCGGATGCCGTCACCTCGACGTCTTCCGCGCGGACGTCGGCGTCGGGACCACGGCCGAACCACCGCACCGCGACGCCCCGCTCGGCAGCGACGGCGGCCATCGCGGCGACGCGGGGGTCGTCGGCGTTCAAGACGGCCACGCCGCCGGGTCGCACGGCCTGAACGAGTTCGGTCTTCGCCTTCTGCGTGGCATCCACCCCGCCGAAGCCGCCGGCGTGCGCCAGGCCGACCATCAGCACCGCGCCGATGTCGGGGGTGATCAGGGCGGCCAGTTCCGCGATGCGACCGGGTCGCGAGGCACCCAGTTCGCTGACGAGGAACCGCGTGTCGGCCGCGACGCGCAGCATCGTCACCGGGGCGCCGACCTCGTTGTTGAACGAGGCGCGTGGGGCGACCGTCGGGCCCTCGTCCTGCAGGATGCGCGCCAGGAGGTTCTTGGTGGTCGTCTTGCCGTTCGAGCCGGTGATGCCGACGACCTGGAGCTGACCCGACGCGCGCACCCGAGCGACGACCTCCTGGGCGAGACGCGCGAGGGCGGCGACGGCGTCGGCGACGACGATCTGCGAGATCGGCGCGTCGACCACGCGCTCGACGATCGCGAGTGCCGCGCCGGCCTCTGCGGCCGCGCCGACGAACAGGTGCCCGTCCGTGACGTCGCCGGGCTTGGCGACGAACACGGAGCCGGGCCCCATCTCTCGCGAGTCGGTGTCCACGACGCCTTCGACGGGCGATTCCTCGTGGTCGGTGGCGGACAGGTGGAGGGTGCCGCCGACGGCACGGGTCACCTCGGCGAGCGTCATCCGGATCATGCTGTGGGGTTCTCCTCGTGCGCTCGGATCAGCCGTTCACGGGCAGGAGTGGGGTCTCCGAACCCGACGGCATGACGCGGTAGTGCGTGAGCACCTGTGTCATCGCCTTCTTGAACACCGAGCGGTTGGCCGACGACATGCGCTGCTTCTTGGGCTCGTCGAAGACCGTCAGGACAACATACTGCGGATCATCTGCCGGGGCGTAGCCGACCAGCGACGTGAAGTACAGGTTGGGCTTGTATCCGCCCTCGCCGTCGGACACCTGCGCGGTGCCCGTCTTGCCTGCCATCCGGTAGCCGTCGATGGCGATGTCGTCAGCCATCGTGCCCTGCGCGAAGACGTTCTCGAGCATGAGGGAGACCTCTTCTGCCGTCTTCTCCTCGATGACGCGTTCGGGCTCCGCGAGGTCCGGCTCGATCACGGTTCCGTCGGCCAGCGTGCAGGACTCGACGAGCGAGGCGGGCATGCGGACGCCCTTGTTCGCGAAGGTCTGGTACACGTTGGCGACCTGCACGGCGGTCACGGTGAAGGCCTGACCGAAGGTGGTCGTGTAGAACGTCTGGTTGTCCCACTGGTCGACGGGGTGCAGCGTCGTCGTCGGCTCGCCCGTCCAGTTCAGCCTCGACGCTTGTCCGACACCGAACTTCTGCAGGTAGTCGTATCGGGTCTGCGCGTCGACCATGGCGCCGAACTGCGACATCGCGACGTTCGACGACTCCACGAGCCCGCCCGTCAGGGTCAGGTTCTCGGTGACGTGGTCCTCCGAGTCGTTGATCACGGCGCCGTTCTTGAAGACCATGCGATCGGGAACCGTCACCGACGTCTCCGGCGTGGCGCCGCCCTGCTCGATGGCCGTGGCCGCGGTGACCGGCTTGAAGGTCGAACCGGGTTCGTAGGAGAAGCGCAGCAGGCGAGAGCCTCGGTCGTCCGGCTCGCTGGCGCCCGGGTCGTTGGGGTCGACGGTCGGTGTCTCGGCCATGGCGCGGATCTTGCCGGTGGCGGTCTCCATGACGATGATCCCGCCCCAGTCCGCCTTGTAGCGGTCGGTCTCCTCGGCGATGAGCTGCTGCATGTACCACTGCAGGTCGGAGTCGATCGTGAGCTGCAGGGTGCCGCCGTTGACCGCAGGCTCCTCGACGGCAGTCCCGGGGATGGTGACGCCATCGGCGCCACGCTGATAGCGGATGCTGCCGTCGGTCGCCGAGAGGCAGGAGTTCTGCATCTCCTCGAATCCTTCGAGCGGCTCGCCGTCGCTTCCGACGAAGCCGAGCAGGTTTCCGGCGACCGCACCGTTGGGGTAGGTGCGCGAGGGGTTGGATCGGAACGTCAGAAACGGCAGCTCGAGGTCCGCGAGAGCGCGGAACTCCGAGGTGGAGATGTAGCGATCGAGGTACTCGAATCGGTCGTGAGGATCGGCGGCGATCGCATCGTCGACGATGCTCTGCACATCCTCGGCATCCTGACCTGTCACGTCCGCGATGCGCACGGCGAGCTCGGCCCAGGTGATCTTGACGACGTCACCGTTCTCGTCCTTGACCACAGCCCCGTTGTCGTCGCGCTCGTCGATGCCCTCGACGGCGAGCATCGGGTCGAGCTGAGCGTCGTACAGGAGGATGCTGGATGCCAGCGGCGTGCCGTTCGCGTCGACGATGTCGCCTCGCGTGCCGGCGAGCTTCGACGTCGTCTCCATGCCCTTGTCCCGAGCATCGGTCATGTGCTGGCTCGCGTTGACGATCTGGATGTCGACCAGCCGGATCACGAACGCCACCAGGACCACCAGGACGACGCCCAGGGCGACGACGGTCCGACGGCGCGGGCTGCGGGTTGCGCGAGTCGTCATGCTTCTCAGTGTGTGGTCGGCGTGGGCAGTCCGTCGGTGATCGCCGGGGGTGTCGGCGTTTCACTCAGGAGCTTCTCATCGACCGAGACGCCGCTGCTGAGGCTCGCCTCGGGGTCGGTGACCAGAGGCACACCGGCGACGTGGGCGTTCGCGACGGCGGCGCGGGACAGTGCCTGGATGGCCGACTGGTCGGAGGCGCCCTGCTTCGCTCCGAGCGTCTTCCCGTCGCTCAGACGGAGGTAGTTCGGCTCGCCACCTGCGACCAGGCCGAGCGCAGCGGCGTTCGCCGCGAGGAACTGCGGCGAGCTCAGTCCCGCGACTTCCTCCTGGAGGATCTGCTTCTGCCACGTCGCCGACCGCTGCTCCGCGGTGAGGGTGCGCACTTCGTAGGCCCCCTGGGTGGTCAGGATCGACAGGCCCATCTGCGTCGCGCCGATCGCAAGGGCTCCGGCGACGGCGACGATGCCGAACACCAGGCGCGGACGTCGGCGCGGGCGGGCCTCGGCCAGTGCGCGCAGTCGGCGGCCGACCCGCTCGGCCGGCCGGGCCTCGGGGATCGGGGCGAGAGCGGGAACGCTCATGCTGCCGCCTCCTTCACACGTTCGGCCGCGCGCAGCCGGACCGGCGTGGCGCGCGGGTTGCGGAGCTTCTCCTCGTCGGAGGCCAACTCGGCACCCTTGACGAGGAGCCGGAACTTGGGAGCGTGCTCGGGCGGCTCGATCGGGAGTCCCGCGGGCGCCGTGGACGACGACGCTTCCGCGAAGACCCGCTTCACCAGCCGGTCTTCGAGCGACTGGTACGACATGACGACGATGCGTCCTCCGACGGGCAGCAGATCGAGCGCTGCGGGCAGCGCACGCTCGAGCACGGTCAGCTCGCCGTTGACCTCGATCCGGAGCGCCTGGAAGACCCGTTTGGCGGGGTGCCCGGCGCGCTCCCGCTGCACCGCCATCGGGGTCGCCGCGATCAACAGATCGACGAGCTGCCCCGAGCGGGTCAGCGGCTCCTCCGCTCGCGCCGCGATGATGGCGCGGGCGTAGCGGGCGGCGAGCTTCTCCTCGCCGTAGCGCTCGAAGATCCGGCGCAGGTCGCCCTCGCCGTAGGTTGCGACGATGTCCGCCGCGGTCACGTCGGAGGTCTGATCCATCCGCATGTCCAGCGGGGCGTCCTGCGAGTACGCGAAGCCGCGGTCGGCTTCGTCGAGCTGCAGGGAGGAGACGCCCAGATCGAAAAGGATGCCGTCGACCGAACGCCGGCCCGTCGAACGGACGGCTTCGGCGATGCCGTCATAGACGGTGTGGACGAGGGTGACACGGTCGCCGAACCGGGCGAGGCGCTCGCCCGCGATCCGCAGCGCGTCCGTATCGCGGTCGAGTCCGATCAGGTGCGCCTCGGGGAACCGCTCCAGAAGCGCCTCGGAGTGTCCGCCCATCCCTTCGGTGGCATCCACGAAGACCGCGCCCTCGCGCCGGAGCGCGGGGGCGAGCAAGTCGACGCAGCGGTCGAGGAGCACGGGGGTGTGGATGTCGTCGAGGGCCATGATGTGAGGGGGCCTCCCTCGGCTCTGATCCCCATCCGCTCCGACCTGACACCGGGGAAGTGCGTCAGGGCGTGCGGCTGGGAGTCACAGCCGAGGGTCAGAAGAGTCCCGGGATCACCTCCTGCTCCATGTCCGAGTACGTGTCTTCGTTGCTGTCCGCGTAGGCGTTCCACGCGTCCGCGTTCCAGATCTCCGCGTGGGCACCGACGCCGGTGACGATCAGCTCGCGCTCGAGGCCCGCGTATACGCGCAGGTGCGGCGGCACGGTGATCCGGTTCTGCGAGTCCGGCTTCTCCGCACTCGCCCCCGACAGGAACATGCGCTGGAAGTCGCGAGCCTGCTTGTTGGTGAGGGGCGCCTCACGGATGCGCTCGTAGACGCGCTCGAACTCAGCCGAGCTGAACACGTAGAGGCATCGCTCCTGGCCGCGGGTCACCACGACTCCGGATCCGAGGTCGTCGCGGAACTTCGCCGGCAGGATGACGCGGCCTTTGTCGTCGAGCTTGGGGGTGTGCGTGCCCAGCAGCATCAGCTGCTCACCCCCTTCGTCCGGCCCACTCAGGTGTGCGCCACTTTACTCCACTTCCCTCCACTTTACGAGGACATCCTGGGAGAACACGCCGCTGCGCGCGGTTCCGTGGCGAACGGGCGCGCCACGCCGCCACCGCGGCATCCGTAGGCGCACGAAAAAAGAGCACCGACCCGGAGGGCGGTGCTCTCAGTGGAGGAGGGTGGAGGCCGGTCAGCGCTCTTCGTTACGGCGGTCCCAGCGGTCGTTCATCCGGTCCATGAAGGACGCCGAGGAACGTGCGGGTGCCGGCTTGCGCGACCCGGTCGAGGCGGACCGCGCAGCCGCCGCACCACGAGCCGGCGTGAAGGCGAGCACGACTCCTCCGACCATGACGACGAAGGCGATCACGCCGATGACGATCAGGGAGGACGCGACCCCGACGACGAGTCCCGCGATGCCGAGAAGCACGATCACGGACCCGTACACGATGTTCCGGTAGCTGAGGGTGTTCGCGCCGCGGTCAGCACTGACCACGTCGGCGTCGTTGCGCATGAGATGGCGTTCCATCTCGTCCAGCAGACGCTGCTCCTGTTCTGACAGTGGCATGCATCCCCCTCGGGTCGGTCTACCAATAGTACGCGTGCGCGTCATCACTAGGCTAGGCCTGTGTCCTCTCCCGATTCACCGATCGCGGCCGTTTCCCAGCGAGTCGAGAGGTTCCTCGAGCAGCAGCTGAATGCCGTCGACGGATTCGGCGATGAGGCCGCGGCCTTCGTCCGTTCGGGCGCCGCAGCCGCCACGGGCGGCAAACGGTTCCGGGCGAGGTTCTGCCTGGCCGGGTGGCGTGCTGTCGCCTCCGCCGGTCGGCGCGCAGATTCTGTCGTGCCGGATGCCGTGATCTCGGCTGCGGCATCACTCGAGGTCTTCCACGCCGCCGCGCTCGTCCACGACGACATCATCGACAACTCCGACACCCGCCGCGGCGCACCGGCCGCTCACCGCGGATGGGAGGGTCGCCATCGGGACGCGGAGTGGGCCGGCGACCCCGAAGGATTCGGCCGATCGGCTGCCATCCTCCTCGGCGATCTGCTGGTCGCCTGGAGCGACGATCTGCTCGAGGAGGGCTTGGCGGACTTCGACGACGACGCCCGAGCCGCTGCCGCCCGCCGGGAGTACGCGCGCATGCGGCGCGATGTGACGATCGGCCAGTTCCTCGACGTCGCGGAGGAGTCCGCCCACGTCGCGGTCCCCGCCGCCGAACACGCGGAGCGGGCGCTGCGCATCGCCTCACTGAAGTCGGCGCGCTACAGCGTGCAGCATCCGCTCCTCCTCGGCGCGACCCTTGCCGGAGCGGATGCCGCTCAGTACGACGCGCTGAGCGCCTTCGGCCACCCGGTCGGTCTGGCCTTCCAGCTCCGCGACGACGTGCTGGGCGTGTTCGGCGACGAGGCGGCGACGGGCAAACCCGTCGGCGACGATCTGCGGGAGGGCAAGCGCACCCTGCTGGTCGCGTTCGCCCGCGAGCGACTTACTGCAGGAGCGGCGCGGGTGTTCGACGAGCTGATCGGCGACCCCTCCCTCTCGCGGGAGCAGATCGCCTCCCTGCAGCAGACGATCGTCGACACCGACGCGCTGCAGCGCGTCGAAGACCTCATCGGCACCTGGGCCGTCGAAGCGGACCGCGCGCTGCGTGGGGCCGCGCTCGGAAACGCCCCGGTGTCGGAGCTGCGGGACCTCGCCCGCGCTGCGACCGTCCGGACGGCCTGATCGGCGGTGCCGGCGTCAGGCCAGCGACTGGGCGACGCGTCGGACCTCGCTCTTGCGTCCGGCCCGCAGAGACTCGATGGGCGCGACGCCGATGGACTCCTCCGGGGCGAGGAGCCAGTCGATGAGCTCGTCGTCGGAGAAACCGGCATCCTGCAGCACGATCACGGTGCCCCGAAGGGAAGACAGCGGCGAACCGTCCACCAGGAAGAGGGCGGGGACGCGCGGGGCGCCGAACCGGCGAGAGGCGACGAGCTGACGCTCGTCGAGCATGCGGCGGACACGGCCCAGCGGTTCGCCCGTCACCTCGACGAGTTCGGGGAGCGAGAGCCAGTCGGAGGGAGCGTCGTTCGTCACCTTCTCATCCTCTCATCCGCCACTGCCCGCCGTGCGAGATGCCCGCCGACGACCGAGAAGAACCGCAAATCACATTCGTCACATCAGCATCACGCGTTGACACCTGTGCACATCCGTGACAGCGTGTGGCGGGCAGAGACGACTGGGGTCGTGACATCTGGGGATGACGAGAAGGAACGCCCGTTGCACCGGACCACCCCCTCCCCTGCCCTGCGCTCGCGGGTCACCCCCGCCGTCGTCGGGTCGATCGCCCTGACGCTCTCGGTCCTCCCCGCACCCCTCACCGCCTCCGCCGCAGACGTCGCTCCTCGACCCGAGCGCGAGCCCGCCACCCACCCCGCTCCCGCGGCGAAGAGCGTCGTCGTCGGTCGTCCGGCATCCTCGTCGGCCATCCGCACCCACGTCGTCGCCCACGGTGACACCGTCAGCGCGATCGCTGCCCGCCACGGACTCCGCACCGCCGACGTCCTCGCGTGGAACGACCTCACCTGGCGCTCCGTGATCCACCCCGGCGACGTCCTCCGCCTCGGCGCCGGAGCGGAGCGGTCGCGTCCCCGGTCGACATCCGCGCAGGCAGAGACGCCCCGCGCCGCGGGGCGCCACACCGTCCGCGACGGCGACACCCTGTGGGCCATCGCGAAGCGCCACGGCGTCTCCGTCTCCGCGCTCGCGAAGGCGAACGACCTGGGTTCCACCACGACGATCCGGCCCGGCCAGCGCCTCACCATCCCCGGCACGGCGGCTATGACGCGGAGCGCCGCTCGCACCGTGACCCCGACGCCCGCCCCCGAAGCCCGGTCCGCGCGCCACGAGGTGGCCGCCGGCGAGACCCTCTGGGCCGTGGCCGACCGTCACGGCGTCAGCCTGACGCGCCTCCTCGCCGCCAACGGGCTCGACCGGACGTCCATCATCTACCCGGGGCAGAAGCTCGACATCCCGAGCACCGCCGCCGTGGCCGCGACCTCGCGCGCCGAAGCGGCGGACGTCGTGCTCGACGAGGAGCAGATCGGCAACGTCCGCACGATCATCGAGGTGGGTCGCAGTCGCGGCGTCTCGCGCGACGGCATCGCGGTGGCGCTGTCCACCGCGATGGTCGAGTCCTGGATCCGGAACCTCGACTGGGGTGACCGCGACTCCCTCGGACTCTTCCAGCAGCGCCCCAGCGCCGGGTGGGGCTCGGAGGACCAGGTCCGCGACACCCGCCGAGCGGCGGCCGCCTTCTTCGGCGGACCCCGGGACCCCAACGGGAGCGACACCCGCGGGCTTCTGGACATCGACGGCTGGGAGTCAATGGACTTCGCCGACGCCGCCCAAGCCGTCCAGATCTCCGCGTACCCGAAGCGGTACGGCATCTGGGAGGACCAGGCGTACCGCTGGATCGATCTGTACGGCTGATCCTCGGGTTCGCGGGTGAGGCGCTCCGCGGGCTTGCGGCATCCGCTCCGTAGAATCGGCTCGTGAGTACGAGCCAGCAGACCGACCCGCTGATCGGCCGCCTGGTCGACAGTCGGTACCGTGTGCGCGCCCGCATCGCACGTGGTGGCATGGCGACGGTGTACGTCGCGACGGATCTTCGACTCGAACGGCGCGTGGCGCTGAAGGTCATGCACGGCCACCTGTCCGACGACACCGTCTTCCAGAACCGGTTCATCCAGGAGGCTCGCTCCGCCGCGCGCCTGGCAGACCCGCACGTGGTCAACGTGTTCGACCAGGGTCAGGACGGCGAGATGGCCTACCTGGTCATGGAGTACCTGCCCGGCATCACACTGCGCGAGCTCGTCCGCGAGCAGCGTCGACTCACGCTCCCCCAGACCATCACCATCATGGATGCCGTCCTCTCGGGGCTCGCGGCGGCTCATCGCGCGGGCATCATCCACCGCGATGTGAAGCCCGAGAACGTGCTGCTCGCCGAGGACGGCCGCATCAAGATCGGCGACTTCGGGCTCGCTCGCGCGACCAGCGCGAACACCGCGACGGGGCAGATGCTCCTCGGCACGATCGCGTACCTGGCGCCGGAACTGGTGACCCGGGGCACCGCCGATGCGCGGAGTGACATCTACGCCCTCGGGATCATGCTGTACGAGATGCTCACCGGCGAGCAGCCGTACAAGGGCGAGCAGCCGATGCAGATCGCCTACCAGCACGCGACGCACTCGGTCCCCCGCCCGAGCGTGAAGAACCCCGGCGTCCCGGAGCAGCTCGACGAGCTGGTCCTCTGGTCGACGGAGCGCGATCCCGAAGATCGTCCGACCGATGCCCGCGAAATGCTCGAACGTCTGCGCGCCATCCAGAAAGAGCTCGGCATCTTCCCGCAGGTGGTGCGGTCCACTCCCGCCGGAGGCGCGGTCGTCGTCGACGACACGCTCGACTCCGACGAGATGACCCGCGTCATGCCCGGCACGTTCACCGCGCCGCAGGTCACGGAGGACGTCGACAACGCGACGCGGCTGCGCACGCGATCCCGTCGGAACGCCGTGAAGGGCGGGTGGCTCCTCCTTCTCGTCCTCCTGCTCGCGGGTGCCGCCGGCGGCGCCGGATGGTGGTTCGGCTCGGGGCCGGGATCGCTGACGTCGGTTCCGGACGTGGAGGGGATGACGTTCGCCGCGGCTCAGGACCTGCTGGCGGAGAACGACCTGACCGCTGTCGCTGAAGAAGTCCACGACCTCAACGTGCCCGTGGGCGAGGCGCTGGGCTCGAGTCCCTCCGCCGGGGCGCGCCTCGACCGCGAGTCGTCCGTGACGGTGCAGATCTCCGCCGGACCGGCGACCGCCGAGCTCCCCGTCCTCCAGGACCGCACCGCGGACGAGGTGACCGCGCTCCTCGACGAGGTGAGCATCACCGTGGCCGAGGAGAAGATGTTCTTCACGAGCTTCGACCCGGATCGCGTCGTGCGCGTCTACGTGACGCAGGGCGCCGGTTCGGAGCCGGTCGAGTGCACCGAGGGATGCCGCGTGCTGCACGGCTCCACCGCGGAGCTCCGCGTCTCGCTCGGTCCGGTTCCGGCGGTCGCCGGCCAGACCGAGGACGAGGCGGTCCGGACGCTCCGCGACGTGGATCTGGGCGCCACCACGACGGAGGAGTACAGCGGCGAGGTCGAAGCCGGACGCGTCATCCGGGTGCTGGAGCGCGAGGGCGGCGGCAGTTTCCGCCCTGGCGACGAGGTCACCCTCGTCGTGTCGAAGGGCCCCGAGCCGATCGCTGTGCCCGACGTGACCGGATCGACGATCCGGGAGGCCGTCGCGTCCGTTCAAGCCCAAGGATTCGACGTGAACGCGGGCATCAACGATGACCCGCTGCCGCTGGGCGGTGGGTATTGGGACGCGTACTGCGTGAACTCCTACGACCCGAGCGGAACCGCACTGCCGGGCGCGACCATCACGCTGACCCCGATCCTCTGCATCCTCCAGGGCTGAGCCGCGTCCCGCGGCATCCTGGAGCAACGACGACGCGCCGCGGACGGATCGTCACACGGCGCGTCGTCGCGGTACGGCTCAGCGCTTCTCGAGCTCCTCGGCGACGAGGAAGGCGAGCTCCAGGGACTGCATGTGGTTCAGGCGCGGATCGCACAGCGACTCGTAGCGCGTCGCGAGGGTCGCCTCGTCGATCATCTCCGACCCGCCCAGGCACTCCGTCACGTCGTCGCCCGTGAGCTCGACGTGGATACCGCCCGGGAATGTGCCGACGGCGCGGTGGGCCTCGAAGAAGCCCCGCACCTCGTCGACGACGTCATCGAAGCGACGCGTCTTGTAGCCCGTCGGCGTCGTGATGCCGTTGCCGTGCATGGGGTCGGTGACCCACAGCGGCGTGGCGCCGGAGTCCTTGACGGCTTCCAGCAGCGGCGGCAGCGCATCGCGGATCTTACCGGCGCCCATGCGGGTGATGAACGTCAGTCGACCCGGCTCGCGTGCGGGGTCGAGCTTGTCGATCAGGGCGAGAGCAGTCTCGGGCGTCGTCGACGGGCCGAGCTTCACGCCGATGGGGTTCCGGATCTTCGAGAAGTAGTCGACGTGCGCGCCGTCGAGCTCGCGGGTGCGCTCCCCGACCCACAGGAAGTGCGCCGACGTGTTGTACGGCGTCAGCGTGCGGGAGTCGATCCGCGTCATCGGGTGCTCGTAGTCCATGAGCAGGCCCTCGTGGCCGGTGTAGAACTCCACGCCCCGCAGCTCGTCGAAGTTGGCGCCCGCAGCCTCCATGAACTTGATGGCGCGATCGATCTCGCCCGCCAGCCGCTCGTAGCGCTGGTTCGCCGGGTTCTGCGCGAAGCCCTTGTTCCAGCTGTGCACCTCGCGGAGGTCCGCGAAACCGCCCTGAGTGAAGGCGCGGATGAGATTCAGCGTGGATGCCGCGGTGTGGTACCCCTTCAGCAGTCGCTGCGGGTCGGGCTGACGTGAGGCTGCGGTGAAGTCGTACCCGTTGACGATGTCGCCGCGGTAGGCGGGCAGGGTGACGTCCCCGCGCGTCTCGGTGTCACTGGAGCGGGGCTTGGCGAACTGTCCCGCCATGCGGCCCATCTTCACCACCGGCATCGACGCTCCGTAGGTGAGGACGACCGCCATCTGGAGCACGGTCTTGATGCGGTTGCGGATCTGCTCCGCCGTCGCACCGGCATACGTCTCGGCGCAGTCGCCGCCCTGGAGCAGGAATGCTTCTCCGGCTGCGGCCTTCGCCAGACGCGCGCGGAGGTTGTCGACCTCGCCGGCGAAGACGAGGGGCGGGAGGGTCGCGATCTCGGCGGACACCGCGGCGACGGCATCCTGATCGGGCCAGGCCGGCTGCTGCTTGATCGGGAGCGTGCGCCAGTGGTCGAGAGGGGTGGGCATCCCTCGATCCTACCGGCGGGCGGTGACCTCCCTGCGCGCTGTGACGCTCAGGTGTCGGTGGGCGGACGCCGGTCTTTCACGGTCGAGGCGTACACGTCGTCGTACTCCTGCTCGCCCATGCGGTGCAGGGCCACCATGATCTCATCGGTCACGGAGCGCAGCACGAACCGGTCGGACTCGAGTCCGTGGAACCGGCTGAAGTCCAAAGGCTCGCCGATGACCATCCCGACCCGGCCCACGCGCGGCACCGACCGCCCGATCGGCATGACGTCGTCGGTGCCGATCATGACGACGGGGATCACGGGCACGCGTGCCTCGAGCGCCATGCGGGCCAGGCCCGTGCGTCCGCGGTAGAGCTTGCCGTCAGGGCTGCGCGTGCCCTCCGGGTAGATGCCGAGGAGGCTTCCCCGTCCCAGCACCTGCAGTCCCGTGTTCAGCGATGCCTCCGAGGCCTTGCCTCCGGTGCGGTCGATGGGGATCTGTCCGGTCCCCTTCATGAACACACGCGTGGCCCATCCTTTGAGCCCGCTGCCGGTGAAGTAGTCGCTCTTGGCGAGGTAGGTCATGGGACGGTCGATCATGAGCGGGAAGAAGATCGAGTCGCTCACGGACAGGTGATTGCTGGCGATGATGGCCGCGCCCGAGGCGGGGATGTTCCCGCGACCCACGACCCACGGCCGGAAGATCGCCTTCACGACCGGACCGATGATGAGGTACTTCAGGATCCAATAGACCATCTCAGACGCGCCCTCCGGCGAGGTCGGCGACGCCGATGAGCCCAGCGTCGTTGCCGAGGGTGGCGATCGCGAACGACGCCACCGGGTGCTGACCGTAGCCGGGCAGCGCGGCGGCGAACGCCGTGCGGGCAGGGCCGAGGAGCCGCTCCCCCAGATCGGCCACTCCCCCGCCGATCACGAACAGCTCGGGATCGAGGACGGACTGGATGCCGCCGCACGCCTCGCCCAGCGCTGTCGCGACTCGGCTGACCGCTTCGAGCGCGCCGGCATCTCCCCCCTCGATGAGCGCCGCCATCGCCGCAGCCGGGACGATGCCCTCTGCGTCCCGGGCGGCGGCGAGTCCGGCCCCGATGCCGCCGGCATCCGCGATCTCCGCTGCCTCGCGCTGCAGGGCACGACCCGAGGCGTACTGCTCGAGACACCCGCGCTGGCCGCAGCCGCAGGGACGCCCGCCACGCTCGAACCGGATGTGCCCCAGCTCGGCGGCCGTGCCGTTCCCGCCCAGCAGGAGCCGGCCGCCGATGATGACGGCGCCACCCACCCCGGTGCCGAGAGTGAGCATGACCATGTCGTCGACGTCGCGACCCGCGCCGAACCGGAACTCGCCCCAGCCCGCCGCATTCGCGTCGTTCTCGAGGGTGACCGGTCGGCCGATCCGTCCTTCGAGTTCGCTGCGCAGCGGTTCCTCGACCCAGTCGATGTTGGGCGCGTGGAGGATCACCGAGCGGGTCGCGTCGATGAACCCGGCCGCGGCGACGCCGACGGCGTGCACGTCGTGCGTCGTCGTCAGGTCGGCGACCATCACGGCGACCGCTTCCGCCAGGGCGGAAGGGTCCGTCGGCGTCGCCACACGGCGCCGTTCGAGGATGTTCCCGTCGGGGTCGACGACCCCTCCGGCGATCTTGGTCCCACCGATGTCGATGCCGACGTTGAGCACGCGATTCCCTTCGGCCGCGCACGGGCACGCGGCATCCGAGAGTCTAGTGGCGTCGCCTCACCGGCCGTTTCCCGTGGGATCGAGGCTCACGTGACATAGACTCAGTCGCACCAACCCGACGCCAATCGGTACCGAAGGAGCTGCCGCCCATGAGCGCCGTACAATTCGACTCCCCCGCCGTCGTCCCCGCAGACCCGACTGCGAACACGTCAGACCTGCTCGTCGAGAGGGTGAAGGCGACGCCGTCGCTCGCCCTGTTCGCCGTGCCCGACGGCGACGGCTGGCGGGATATCACCGCCGCCGAGTTCCAGCGGGAGGTCGTCGCCCTCGCGAAGGGCTTCGTCGCGGCGGGCATCGAACCCGGCGACAAAGTCGCCTTCATCGCCCGCACGACCTACGACTGGACCCTGGTCGACTTCGCCCTCTTCTTCGCGGGCGCCGTGATGGTCCCCGTGTACGAGACCAGCTCGGCGTCGCAGATCAGCTGGATCCTCTCCGACTCCGGGGCGATCGCCATGATCGCAGAGGGCGCGAAGCACGCCGAGCGGGTTGCGGAGATCCGCTCCGAGGTCCCGCTCATCCGCGAGGTCTGGACGATGGAGTCCGGCGACCTCGACTCGCTGCGAGCGAAGGGCAGCGAGGTCACCGACGAGGAGATCGAGCGCCGCCGGACCCTCGCGAACGCCGACGACATCGCGACGCTGATCTACACGTCCGGTTCGACGGGTCGCCCCAAGGGCTGCGTCCTCACGCACAGCAACTTCGTCGAGCTCTCGCGCAACTCAGCTCGTGCCCTGCACGAGGTCGTCGAGGTCCCCGAGGCCTCGACGCTGCTCTTCCTCCCCCTCGCCCACGTGTTCGCGCGGTTCATCTCCATGCTCAACGTGCACGGTGGCGTGAAGACCGGACACGAACCCGACACGACGAAGCTCCTGGCGTCGCTCGGCTCCTTCAAGCCGAGTTACCTCCTGGCCGTGCCGCGCGTGTTCGAGAAGGTCTACAACTCCGCCGAGCAGAAGGCGGAGGCGGGCGGCAAGGGGAAGATCTTCCGCGCCGCCGCCGCCGTCGCGATCGAGCACTCCCGCAGGCTTCAGGACGGCGAGAAGATCCCGCTCGGCTTGAAGATCAAGTTCGCCCTGTTCGACCGCCTCGTCTACAGCAAGCTGCGCACCGCGATGGGCGGTCGTGTGAAGCACGCCGTGTCGGGATCGGCTCCGCTGGGTCCGCGACTGGGTCACTTCTTCCACAGCCTCGGCGTGCACATCCTCGAGGGCTACGGGCTCACCGAGACCACGGCGCCCGCCTCGGTGAACATTCCGTCGAAGTCCAAGATCGGGACGGTCGGACCCGCCCTGCCGGGTGTCGGCATCCGTCTCGCAGAAGACGGCGAGGTCGAGGTGCGTGGCGTCAACGTCTTCAAGGAGTACTGGCGCAACCCCGAGGCGACCGCTGACGCGTTCGACGACGGCTGGTTCCGCACGGGCGACATCGGCAGCTTCGACTCCGAGGGCTACCTGACCATCACCGGTCGCAAGAAGGAGATCATCGTCACCGCGGGCGGCAAGAACGTCGCACCGGCCGGGCTCGAGGATCCGATCCGCGCAAACCCGATCGTCGGGCAGGTCGTCGTGGTCGGCGATCAGAAGCCATTCATCGCGGCTCTGATCACCCTCGACCGCGAGATGCTCCCGACCTGGCTCGCCAACAACGGGCTCCGCGCTGATCTGCCGATGTCCGATGCGATCCGGAACGAGAAGGTGCTCGCCGAGGTGCAGACCGCGATCGACCGCGCGAACACCAATGTGTCGCGCGCCGAGTCGATCCGGAAGTTCACCCTCCTCGACACCGAGTGGACGGAAGGCTCGGGCCACCTGACGCCGAAGATGAGCATCAAGCGGAACGTCATCCTGCAGGACTTCGCCGCCGACATCGACGAGATCTACGCCGCGAAGGTCTCCACGACCAACATCTCGCTCGGCAACTGACGAGCGAACGCGAGAAGGGCCCGGGAAACCGGGCCCTTCTTCGTCGTTCGCTGCGTCATCGACGCGGACGCCGTCGCCGCTGGCGTCAGAACCAGTCCGACTCGCGCACCTCGCGCATCGCCTGCCGCCGAACGTCCTTCGGAAGCCGGTCGAGGTACAACATGCCATCAAGGTGGTCGCATTCGTGCTGCAACGCCTGCGCGAGGAGCCCCTCCCCCTCGATCACGATCTGCTCGCCGGAGAGGTTGCGACCGGTGACGCGGGCCCACGGATGCCGCGGAGTGTCGTGCCACAGACCCGGCACGGACAGGCACCCCTCGCCGGTCGGCACCGGCTCCCCCGACACCTCGAGGACGGGGTCGAGGATGTACCCGACGTCGCCGTCCACGTTGTAGCTGAAGGCGCGTACCGCGACGCCGATCTGGGGTGCCGCCACTCCGGCGCGTCCGGGGAGCTCGACGGAGTCGACGAGGTCACGGACGAGCGAGCGGATGCCGTCGTCGATGGCGCCCACGGGGTCGCAGACGGTCTTCAGCACGGGGTCTCCGAAGACGCGGATGGGACGCGCGGTCATGCGAGTCCACCGCCGCCGGCACGCAGGCCCTCGACGACGAGCGCGGCGAGCTCCCGCGCGGCGTGGCGGGTCTGCGGGTCGAGCTCGCGGAACGTCACGGGGCCGCCGGTGGCGATGTGGGAGTCGTACGGGAGGGTGACGACCGCGCGCACGCGGCTGCGGAAGTGGGACTCGAGCTCCGCCGGCTTCACGAGGCTCGCGCCCGGTCGCGAGGTGTTCAATACGACGATGGCGGTGCGGACCTGGTCTGCGAACCCGTTGGTCTCGAGCCAGGTGAGCGTCTCGGAGGCGAGCCGCGCCTCGTCGATGCTGCGACCGGCGACGATGATCAGCTGATCGGCGAGTTCGAGAGTGGCATCCATCACCGAGTGCACGATCCCGGTGCCCGTGTCGGTGAGGACGATCGAGTAGTAGTGCGCGGCGACGGCGGCGACGTCGTGGTAGTCGCGGTCGCTGAAGGCCTCGGAGAGGTGGGGATCGGCGTCGGATGCGAGGACGTCGAGCCGCGTCTCGTCGCGCGCCACGACGGCGGACAGGTCGTTGAACCCGGTGATGGCGCCGCGCATGCGGACGAGGTCGCGGACGGTCTTGCCGCTCGTGCGTCCGATGCGCTCGGCGAGGGTGCCGCGGTCGGGGTTGGCGTCGACGGCGATGACCCGGTCCTCCCGGGCATCGGCGAGGGCCATGCCGAGCAGGGTCGTGACACTCGTCTTGCCCACGCCGCCCTTGCGCGAGAGGACGGGGACGAACTTGGCGCCGCCGTGGAGGGGCGCCGCGATCCGCCGGTCGAGTTCCTTGCGGGCTCGCGAGCTCTTGCTGTCGCCGAGGTTCACCCGGCGGGCCGTCGCGGCGTAGACGAAGCGCTGCCAGGGTCCATCGGGCTCGGCGGAGGCCACGCGGGACCGGTCGAGCAGACGGTCGGCGGTGAGGAGGTCGGCCGTCTCGCGGTCGGCGCCGAGCTGGTCGAGTCGGCGCGAGGCGAGCGGCTCCTCCTCGGCCCGCGCGGTCCGTACGCGCTCGAGGGCGTGCTTGTCGGCGCCCGAGGCGTGGTGCATCTCGCGACGGGTCTGGCCCGTGACGACGGTTCCGGTCGGGGTGGTCTCCACCATGACGTCGGCGTCGACGACGTCGTTCGGTACAGGCGCGGGACGGACGACGGGGAGCTCCTCGACGGGGGCGTCCTCGATCAGCTCCGGCGGCCCGGCGTCTTCGATCGACTCGGCCGTGACCGCCGCCGCAGCGAAGTCGGCGTCGTCGAGATCGTCGTCGGCATCGTCGTCGTGCAGTGCGGGCAGGACCACCTCGACCTGCGCCGTCGAGCCGTCGACGATGCCGATCCCGGTGGTCTCGAGGCGGTCGGTGCCGGCCAGCACGCCGTTGTCGACGTCCTCGGACGTCTCGTTGTCGCGGTCACGCATCACGGGCGGTTCACTCCAGGTTCATCGGGGGCGAGAGCGCCCGACCAACCAGGTTACTCGGCGGGGCGAATGACCAGCAAAAGGTCACCCGCCTCGACCTGCGCGGTTCCGGGGATCACGAGCCGTTCGACCGTCCCGTCGACGGGCGCGGTGATGGCGGCTTCCATCTTCATCGCCTCGATGGATGCCACCGGTTGCCCGGCCTGCACCTTCGCGCCCTCATCGGCTTTCAGGGTGACGACGCCCGAGAACGGCGCCGCGACCTGGCCGGGCTTCGACGTGTCGGCCTTCTCGGCCTGCCGCGCTTCGACGGTCACCTGCTGGTCCCTCACGGCGACCGGTCGCAACTGCCCGTTGAGGGTGGCCATGACGGTGCGCATGCCCTTCTCATCGACCTCGCCGATGGCTTCGAGGCCGACGTAGAGCTGAACGCCGCGTTCGATCTCGACGACGTGCTCCTGCCCGGGCACGAGACCGTAGAGGTAGTCCATCGTGTCGAGGACGCTCAGGTCGCCGTACGTGTCGCGCACCTCGTGGAACGCCTTGGTGGGGGCCGGGAACAGGAGCCGATTGAGCTTGGCCCGCCGCGTCGAGGAGTCGGCATCCAATGCCGTGGAGTCGTCGTCCGAGATCTCGGTGACGCCGACCTTCACCGAGCGCCCTGCGAGCACCTTCGAGCGGAAGGGCTCGGGCCACCCGCCCGGGAGGTCGCCGAGCTCGCCCGCCATGAAGCCGACGACCGAGTCGGGCACGTCGTACTTCTCAGGGTTCGCCTCGAAGTCGGCAGGATCCGCCTTGACGGCCGCGAGGTGCAGGGCGAGGTCGCCGACGACCTTCGACGACGGCGTCACCTTGGGCACGCGACCCAGGATGCGGTTGGCGGCGGCGTACATGTCCTCGATGAGTTCGAAGTCCTCGGCGAGGCCGAGTGCGATCGCCTGCTGCCGGAGATTCGACAGCTGACCGCCCGGGATCTCGTGGTGGTAGACGCGACCGGTCGGCCCGGGCAGTCCCGACTCGAAGGGCGCGTAGAGGTTGCGCACCGCCTCCCAGTAGGGCTCGAGGTCCGAGACCGCGTCGAGGTCGAGACCCGTGTCGCGCTCCGTGTCGGCGAGGGCTGCGACCAGAGCCGACAGCGACGGCTGACTGGTCGTCCCCGACATCGGCGCGGCGGCGGCGTCGACGGCGTCAGCGCCGGCGGCGCTCGCGGCCAGGAGCGTTGCGAGCTGCCCGCCCGCAGTGTCGTGGGTGTGGACGTGGACGGGCACGTCGAACCGCTCGCGCAGCGCCCGCACGAGCTTCGCCGCCGCGGCCGGCCGGAGCAGCCCCGCCATGTCCTTGATCGCGAGAATGTGCGCGCCGGAGTCCACGATCTGCTCCGCCAGTCGGAGGTAGTAGTCCAGGGTGTACAGGTCTTCGGCGGGGTCGAGCAGATTGCCGGTGTAGCAAACGGCGACCTCGGCCACGGCCGACCCGGTCCCGAGGACGGCGTCGACGGCGGGCCTCATCTGGTCGACGTCGTTCAAGGCGTCGAAGATGCGGAAGATGTCGACTCCGGATGCCGCGGCTTCGGCCACGAACGCATCGGTGACCTTCGTCGGGTAGGGCGTGTACCCGACCGTGTTCCGGCCCCGCAGCAGCATCTGGATCGCGACGTTGGGCAACGCGGCGCGGAGGGCGTCGAGCCGCTCCCACGGGTCTTCGCCGAGGAAGCGAAGGGCGACATCGTAGGTCGCCCCGCCCCAGGCCTCCACCGACAGGAGTTCGGGGGTGAGACGGGCGACGTACGGCGCCACACGAGCGAGGTCTTTCGTGCGGACACGGGTGGCGAGGAGCGACTGGTGGGCGTCACGGAAGGTCGTCTCGGTGACGGCGAGGGCCGACTGGGCGCGGAGCGCTTGGGCGAAGCGCTGCGGGCCGAGCTCCTGGAGCCGCTGTCGCGACCCTGCCGCCGGGGTGGACGTGAGGTCGAGCGTCGGCAGCTTGGCGCCGGGGTCGGAGCGCACCGGGCTCTCCCCGTGGGGACGGTTCACGGTGACGTCCGCCAGCCACGACACGATCTTCGAGCCGCGGTCCTTCGACTCCCGACCGTTGACGAGCTCGGGTCGTTCGTCGATGAACGCGGTGCTGAGATCGCCCGCGACGAACGCGGGGTCGTCGAGCACGCGCTGGAGGAACGGAATGTTGGTCGAGACGCCGCGGATGCGGAACTCGGCGAGGGCGCGCCGCGAACGACGGACCGCCGACGCGAAGTCGCGGCCGCGGCAGGTGAGCTTCGACAGCATGGAGTCGAAGTGCGGGCTGATCTGGGAGCCCGCCGCGGTCGTGCCGCCGTCGAGGCGGATGCCGGCGCCGCCGGGCGAGCGGTACGTCGTGATCTTGCCGGTGTCGGGGCGGAAACCCTGGGCGGGGTCCTCGGTCGTGATGCGGCATTGCAGTGCTGCTCCGCGCAGGTGGATGTTCTCCTGCTGCAGGCCGAGATCGGCGAGGCTCTCGCCGGAGGCGATGCGCATCTGGGACTGCACGAGGTCGACGTCGGTGACCTCCTCCGTCACGGTGTGCTCGACCTGGATGCGCGGATTCATCTCGATGAAGACGACCTCGCCGGTCCGGGGCCCCGCGGTCTCGAGGAGGAATTCGACGGTTCCCGCGTTCTCGTACCCGATGGAGGTGGCGAACGCGACCGCGTACCCGTGGAGGGCGATGCGGACCTCGTCGGCGAGGTTCGGCGCGGGTGCGATCTCCACCACCTTCTGGTGTCGGCGCTGCACCGAGCAGTCCCGCTCGAACAGGTGCACCGTGTGGCCATTCTTATCGGCGAGGATCTGGACCTCGACGTGACGCGGGCGCTGCACGGCCTGCTCCAGGAAGACCCGGGCGTCACCGAACGCGCTCCCCGCTTCGCGCATGGCCTCTGACAGGGCCGGCGGGAGCGCGTCGCGGTTCTCGACGCGTCGCATTCCCCGCCCGCCTCCCCCGGCGACGGCCTTGACGAAGATGGGGAAGCCGATGTCCTCGGCTTGCGCGACGAGCGCGTCGACATCATCCGAGGCGTCGGTGGAGCGCAAGACCGGCACGCCCGCCGCGATGGCGTGCTGCTTGGCCGTGACCTTGTTCCCTGCCATCTCCAGCACGGTGGCGGAGGGCCCGATGAAGGCGATGCCGTTCGCGGCCGCCTTCGCCGACAGCTCCGGGTTCTCGGAGAGGAAGCCGTAGCCCGGGTAGATCGCGTCGGCGCCGCTCTCGAGCGCCACCCGGATGATCTCGTCGACATCGAGGTACGCACGGACGGGGTGACCGACCTCGCCGATCTGGTACGCCTCGTCGGCCTTCAGGCGGTGCAGCGAGTAGCGGTCTTCGTACGGGAAGACAGCGACGGTGCGCGCCCCCAGCTCATACGCCGCGCGGAATGCACGGATGGCGATCTCACCACGGTTCGCGACCAGGATCTTGCGGAACATGCTTCACCTCGAGAGGGTGCAGGGGCGCCACGGCATCGGGTCGCCGGCGTACGGGCTGAGTACCCTCACAGCCTAGGGGACGGTAACGTAGTGCCTCGTGCACGTACTCTCCGTCAGCTCCCTCAAGGGTGGCGTCGGCAAGACCACCGTGACCCTCGGCCTCGCCTCGGCGGCGTTCGCACGTGGGGTGCGGACTCTCGTCGTCGACCTCGACCCGCAGTCCGACGTCTCCACCGGCATGGACATCCAGGTCGCGGGGCGATTGAACGTCGCCGACGTGCTTGCGAACCCGAAGGAGAAGGTGGTCCGTCAGGCCATCACCTCGAGCGGGTGGGCCAAGGTGCACCCCGGGACGATCGACGTCATGATCGGCAGCCCTTCCGCCATCAACTTCGACGGCCCCCACCCCAGCGTCCGCGATGTCTGGAAGCTCGAAGAGGCACTCGCGACCATCGAGGCCGATTACGACCTCGTGCTGATCGACTGCGCCCCGTCGCTGAACGCCCTCACCCGCACTGCGTGGGCGGCGTCCGACCGCGTCGTCGTGATCACGGAGCCCGGTCTCTTCTCCGTCGCCGCCGCCGACCGTGCCCTCCGCGCGATCGAGGAGATCCGCCGCGGCCTCTCCCCCCGCCTGCAGCCGCTGGGCATCGTCGTCAACCGGGTCAGGCCGCAGTCGATCGAGCACCAGTTCCGCATCAAGGAGCTGCGGGACATGTTCGGACCCCTCGTCCTGTCCCCCCAGCTGCCCGAGCGCACCTCGCTACAGCAGGCGCAGGGTGCGGCCAAGCCGCTGCACATCTGGCCGGGCGACTCTGCACAGGAGCTCGCCGCCGACTTCGACTCGCTCCTTGACCGCATCGTCCGCACGGGTCGGATCCCCGTCGCCGGCGCTTCCGCGGGCGCCTGACGCTCCTCCTCGGCTCGGCAGCCGATCCCGGGTCTTGTGGACCCCGGGCGTCGCGCCCGATCGGCTGAGGACCCGAGCAGCGGGCGCGCGAATGCAGGTCGTTCCCGACGAACGCGGGTCAGACGGTGCGGCGGGTCAGGCCGTGCGTGCGGCGCGGCGGGCCGCGAGCTCGTCGACGGGATCCGGCGACTGGGGGTCGAACTCGACCAGCGTCGTCTCGACCTCGCGCAGGACCTTGCCGACGGCGATGCCGAACACACCCTGGCCGCGGCTGACGAGGTCGATGACCTCGTCGTTCGACGTGCACAGGTAGACCGAGGCGCCATCGCTCATCAGCGTGGTGCCGGCGAGGTCACGGATGCCGGAGGCGCGGAGCTGATCGACCGCGACCCGGATCTGCTGCAGGGAGATGCCGGTGTCGAGGAGCCGCTTCACGAGCTTCAGGACGAGGATGTCGCGGAATCCGTAGAGACGCTGGGATCCCGAACCGCTCGCGCCGCGAACGGTCGGCTCGACGAGTTCGGTGCGAGCCCAGTAGTCGAGCTGGCGATAGGTGATGCCGGCGGCGCGGGCGGCCTGTGCGCCGCGGTAGCCGACCTCGTCGTCCATCGCGGGAAGGCCGTCGGTGAACAGAAGCTCGGTGGAGAACTTCTGCTCGCCCAGCGCGTCATGCGCGGTCATCGGGACCTCCTGCGGGGTATCGGTTCTTCCACGCTAGAGGGTGGAAGGTGAAGCGGCAACGACATCCGATTCCCGCGGTCGGCGTGTCGCGAGTGCGTCAGGGGGTGAGGCGATCGAGAGCGGCCCGGACGAAGACGTCGCGCACATCATCGATACGTCGAGCCAGCTCGGGCGCCAACTCGTTCGCGCGGGCACGCGAACCGGCATCCGTCCGGCGCAGAAGGGGGGCGAGCGCACTCTCGATGAGCGCGGCCTCCCGCTCGGCGGTCTGACGGACACCTCGGATGTGGCGAGGCTGGATGCCGTGGGCGTCGAGCGCCGCCAGCGATCGCAGGAGTGCGAGGGTGCGCTCGTCGTAGGTCTCGGCGGGAGCGATGAGTCCGGCGGAGATCGCATCGTTGAGCAGGCCCGCTCCGGCACCGGCGGCGGAGATGAGCTCGTCGCGGCGGTACCGGCGCGCGGTCTGGACGATGGACGCCGGCGCCGCAGGGGTCCCGGCGTCGCCGTTCTCCTCGAGGTACTCGCGGATGCGTGCGAGAGGGATGCCGAAGTCGCGCTGCATGGTGAGCGCGGTGCGCAGGCGCTCGACGTCGGCGCCGGAGAACTTCCGGTAGCCGGACTCCGTGCGCACGGGCGTGACGATGCCCTGCACTTCGAGGAAGCGGAGCTTGCTCGCGCTGAGGGCGGGGAACTCGGGGCTGAGACGCGCCAGCACCTGGCCGATGCTCAGTGACCCCGCAGACGTCGTCCGTCCGCGGGGTGCCGCAGCCGGGCTCACGCTCCGATCGCCCGCTCTGCGGGAGCGACGAAGAAGTTCAGCCGGAACTTGCCCACCCGCACCTCGGCGCCGTCGACGAGCGTGGCGCGGTCGACGCGCTCTCCGTTGACGTAGGTGCCGTTCAGGGACCGCTGGTCGATCAGCTCGAACACGGAGCCGGTCCGGGTGATCTCGGCATGGCGACGCGAGACCGTCACGTCGTCGAAGAAGATGTCCGCCTCGGGGTGCCGACCCACCGTCGTCACGTCGGTGTCGAGCAGATACCGGGCTCCCGCCGTCGGACCGGAGCGCACGATGAGAAGCGCGGCGCGGGCGGGGAGCGCGTTGATCGCCTCCACCTCCGCGGCGGTCAGCTCGCTGCCGAACGGCACAAAGGACAGGTCGGAATCGTGTCCGAACGTCTGCGTCGCGTCGACGAGACGCGGGTGCGCCGACGTCTCAGCGCCGCGATGAATATCGCCGCCGGGTCGGTGAGTGTCGTCCACGATGTCCTCCTCATTCCACACTAACCGATCGACCGGTCGATCAGTGATCGGCGCCGGGCCTGCTCGGGTGTCTTCGTTTCACCGTGTGTCGTGGGGGACGACACCGGAAAGTCGTCCCCGTAGCCTTTCGCACACCACCCCGTCTCGACAAGGAGAAAATCGTGCCCACCCCCGCTCACCGCACTCCGGCCGTACCCGCTCGCGGGGCCGGGGACTGCATGTGCAGCGTCGGGCGGGCCTGTTCCTCCTTCGCCGCAGGGCATGCCGTGCACCGCGTCCAGGCGCGTCTGGTCGCCGCGACGCCGGGCGAATGGGTCGATGCGATCGTGCTCTCGGCGGACGCTGCAAGCGGATCGATCCGCATCCGCACGTTCGAGGAGGGGCACGAGGTCTCGCTCTGGAACGGAGCGGGCGGGGCGGCCGAACTCCGTGCAGGCGATCCCGTCGCGCTCCACGAGCGGCACCACGTCCTCGCGATCGGGTCGACGCGGTACAACGCCCTTCTCGAGTCCTGACGGTCCGACGGCGGGCGAGCGGGACATGGTAGCGCCCCGCCGTGCACCACAACAGTCCCGAGGCGCTGCGACACCGCGCTCGTATCGTCGTGGCATGTCGACCGCTCAGATCTCCCGCCCCGGCCGCCTCCTCGTCGCCCTGTCGCTCGCGGCCGCGCTGGTCCTTCCCGCAAGCCCGGCATCCGCGCACGACGAACTCGTGGGTCCGGACCCGGCCGCCGATGCCGTGGTCGGCGAGACCCCAGAGCAGGTCACCCTGACATTCAGCGACGCTCCCCTCACCGAGGACGGCGCCACGGAGATCGTCATCCTCGACGAGGACTGCGCGCCCATCACCGAGGGCGAGCCCGTCATCGACGGCGTGGAGATCACCCAGGCGATCGCCGGGCCGGTCGAGGGTGCGGTCATCGTGCAGTGGCGCACCGTTTCGAGCGACGGTCACCCCATCTCGGGTGAGTTCGGGTTCTCGGTCGGAACCGAAGGCGCTCAGGCCGCCGCCGGGGACTGCGTCGAGACCGCGGCAGAGCAAGCCGAGGGCGGCTCCGAGGGATTCAACGCCGTCCCGTATGCCGTCGGCGGCGGCATCCTCTTCCTCGGTGTGGGAATCGTGATCGCGATCGCCATCGCCCGCGGGCGACGGGGCGCGACGAAGGACTGAGGCGGGACGGGTCGGACTAGGCTGGAAGCATGCCTCATTACGACGTCGTCATCCTCGGTGCCGGCCCCGGCGGCTATGTCGCAGCCGTCCGTTCGGCGCAGCTCGGACTGTCCACCGCCATCATCGAAGAGAAGTACTGGGGCGGTGTCTGCCTGAACGTCGGCTGCATCCCCTCCAAGGCTCTCCTCAAGAACGCGGACCTCGCACATACGTTCACCCACAAGGCCGACCTGTTCGGCATCAGCGGTGACGTGAACTTCGACTTCGGCACGGCATGGGACCGCAGCCGCAAGGTCGCGGAAACCCACGTCAAGGGCATCCACTTCCTGATGAAGAAGAACAAGGTCACCGAGTACCAGGGTCGTGGGTCCTTCGTCGACGCGAAGACCATCGAGGTGACGAAGGCCGACGGGTCGACCGAGACCGTCACCGCCGACAACGTCATCATCTCCACCGGGTCGACCGTGCGACTGCTGCCCGGCGTCACCCTCAGCGAGAACGTCGTGACCTACGAGGAGCAGATCCTCACGCGTGACCTGCCGAGCTCGATCGTCATCGTCGGGGCCGGCGCCATCGGCATGGAGTTCGCGTTCGTGCTCTCCAACTACGGCGTGAAGGTCACGATCATCGAGTTCCTCGACCGCGCCCTCCCGAACGAGGACGTCGAGGTCTCCAAGGAGATCCAGCGCCAGTACAAGAAGTACGGCATCGAGATCCTCACCTCCACGAAGGTCGAGTCGGTCGTCGACTCCGGCGACAAGGTCACCGTCGACTACTCCGCGAACGCCGATGGCGCGAAGGGACAGATCGAGGCCGACAAGGTCCTCATGTCGATCGGCTTCGCTCCGCGCGTCGAGGGCTTCGGGCTCGAGAAGACCGGTGTGAAGCTGACCGACCGCGGCGCGATCGAGATCGACGACTACATGCGCACGAACGTCGAGGGTGTCTACGCCATCGGCGATGTCACCGCGAAGCTGCAGCTCGCCCACGTCGCCGAGGCCCAGGCCGTCGTGGCCGCCGAGACCATCGGCAAGGCCGAGACGCAGACGCTCGGCGACTACCGCAACATGCCGCGCGCCACCTTCTGCTCGCCGCAGGTCGCCTCGTTCGGCCTCACCGAGCAGCAGGCGCGCGATGCCGGCTACGACGTCAAGGTCGCGAAGTTCCCGTTCTCCGCCAACGGCAAGGCGAACGGCCTCGGCGAGCCCGTCGGCTTCGTCAAGCTGATCGCGGATGCCGAGCACCTCGAGCTCCTCGGCGGCCACCTCATCGGCCCCGACGTGTCGGAGCTTCTGCCCGAGCTCACCCTCGCGCAGAAGTGGGACCTCACCGCCCTCGAGGCGGCTCGCAACGTCCACACCCACCCGACGCTCTCGGAGGGTCTGCAGGAGGCGTTCCACGGTCTCGCGGGACACATGATCAACCTCTGAGGACAGGTCCTATCGAGACGAATACGTTTCGGTTACCCTGACTCACACGACTGACGCCGCCCCAACCGAAGCCGGGGGCGGCGTCAGTGCTTTCCGGGCTCACACGCCGAGAGCGCGCCCCAGTTTCGATTCGGATGCCGCGGGGACTCCCCCGGCACGGCGCACCAGGTCCTCGGCGCAGGCGAACAGCACCTCACGAGCGTTCTCGTCAGAGGGCGCCGCGGGCCCGAGCTCGAGCTCCCACTCCCGCCACGTCGTGCTCCGGCCGGTGCGTTCGTCCGTCGCGTCGACGCGATCGTCGACGAACTCGGCGACCACCGCGCCGTCGGCAGACGTCAGCGCGTAGGCGGTGCGGCTGTTGCGGATGCGAGCGAGCACCGTGAAGGGGGGCGCCGCGATCTCCGCGACCGCTGCGGCCACGGCGTCCGGCACCACGATCGTGTCGCCGGCGCCGTCGCCGTCCAGCGGCCAGCGCGTCTCGGCTTTGCCGTCCGGCGTCACGCGCTTGACGTGCCACCCCTCGTCGGGGCCGCCGGTCCGGCGCCGGAGCGCGATGCGAGCGCGACCGAGCGCGCCGTCTGCACTGTCGAGGTATCGCGCGTCGAGTTGGCGTGGCTCCGGCTCCCCCACGGCGTCGACGCCGGGAAGCTCCGTCCAGTCCGGCAGGGGCGTCTCGGCGTCGACGTCGTACTTCCGCTCGATCTCGAGGGAGTGCTCGGCGTCAGATGTCACCGGTGATGCGATCGTCGCGCTCGTCGGCGGACGGGTCGATGTCGCCCTCCGCCTCGACGAAGTGGAACTGCGCCGAGGTGGGCCCGTCCCCCTCGCCCGTGTTCTCGTCGGCTCCCGCGCGCTCGTAGACCACCTGGGTCTCGCTGTAGGGCAGGATGAGGCGATCGGTGAGCTCGCCCTCGACAGGGATCACCTGTCCGTCGAGCGGACCGCCGTGAAGTCGTGCAATGGCCATGTTCGTACCTCCTTCTCCGACTCTAATCCGGGCCGCGAGACGACCTGACCCGGTTGCACGGCCGCCGGATGCGGTGCTAATCGCGCGTAACGTGTGAGGCATGAAGCCTTTCGTCCTGCTCGCGACGCGCGCCGAGGACGGACCGGCGGAAGAGGAGTACGAGCTCTTCCTCCGGCACGCGGGACTCGCCCCGCGAGACCTCCTCCGCGTGCGGTTGGAGCGGGATCGGATGCCGCGGCTCGACCTCGACGCGATCTCGGGGATCTTCGTCGGCGGCGGGCCGTACAACGCCTCTGACGACCCGACGGTGAAGTCGCCGGTGCAACGGCGGGTCGAGGCGGAGTTCGCGTCTCTGCTGACCGACGTGACCTCTCGCGACACGCCGTTTCTCGGCGCCTGCTACGGGATCGGGACGCTCGGCGCGCACATCGGAGCCACGATCGACCGTCGGCACGGCGAGCCGATCAGCGTCACCGAGGTGAGCCTGACGGAGGCAGGGCGCGTGGATCCGCTGCTTGCCGGACTCCCGAACGCCTTCTCGGCGTTCGTCGGCCACAAGGAGGCGATCTCCGCCCTGCCCGCGGACGCCACGCTGCTGGCGTCGTCCGAGCGGTGCCCGGTGCAGATGTTCCGCGTCGGCAGGAACGTCTACGCCACCCAGTTCCACCCCGAGCTCGACCTCGCCGGCATCGTGACCCGCATCGACGCCTACCGCCACCACGGGTACTTCGAGCCGCACGAGTTCCAGGCGACGATCGACGCCGTGCATCGCGCACCCGTCACCCAGACGGGCGCGGTGCTCCGCAACTTCGTCGCCCGTTACGCGCGCTGAGTCACCGCACCGGAGGCGTGTGCCAGATGCGGTCGATGTAGTCGCGCATCGACCGGTCCGACGAGAAGAACCCGCTCCGGGCCACGTTGAGGATCGCGGAACGTGTCCACGCCTCTGTGTCCGCGTAGAGCGCGTCGACCTTCTGCTGCGCCGCCGCATACGACGTGAAGTCCGCCAACGCCATGAACGGGTCGTGGTGCACGAGGTTCGACAC